>NZ_WTLI01000015.1 GCF_011421635.1 Paenibacillus turpanensis | reverse complement strand
GAGCTGGCCGGCGAGCGGGCGACCGCGTCGCCGTTCGTCGGCGACCCCGCGGTGCACGGGGCCGCCATGCTGGCCGCCGCCTTAGCCGGAGAGGCCCCTCCGACGGAAGCCGCCCTCGGCGTTGGCCCGGCCGCGCCGGAGCATGCCGCTGCGCCGCCGCTCGCCTCGCCGTTCGCCGGCGACCCGGCGGTGCACGGGGCCTCCGTGCTCGCTTCCGCCGTTGCCGCGATGGCGCCGGCAGCGGACACCGCCGGCAGCGAAGACGCCGACGGCACGCAGGCCAGCGCCCATCCCGAGGCCGCACCGGATGCCCCCGCCGCTGACGGCACCCTGCGCCTCGAGCTGCCGATCACCATCGTGCAGCCGAAAGTCACGACCGATGCCCTGAAAGCTCAGGGCATCGACCGGCGCATCGCCCATTTCTCTACTGCGTACCGCACAAGCAGCGAGGGCCGCGTCCATAATATTGAATCGACAGCCTCGGTCATTCACGACCAGCTGCTCGCGCCCGGCGAGGTATTCGATTACGGCAAAGCCGTCCGCGAGACGGAGAAAAAATTCGGCTACCGCTCCTCCACCGTCATCATTGACGGCAATTTCGCCCCCGGTGTCGGCGGCGGGATCTGCCAAGTGTCTACCACCTTATACGGCGCCGTCCTGCGTGCGGGACTTGAAATCGTGGAGCGCAAAAACCACTCCCTACCGATTTCCTATGTGCCCAAAGGTCAAGACGCTACCTTTTCATCCGGCTGGATTAACTTCCGGTTCCGCAACAATACTGGCTCGCATTTGTTAATCCGAACGCAGTCCAACCACAACGTGCTCACCGTGAAGCTATTCGGACGAATGGACCCGGCGGTAAGCTACAGCATCAAATCAGAGGTTGTCGAAACGCTGCAGCCTCCGGTGAAATACATCAAAGACAACTCTCTCCCAAAAGGCAGCGTCAAGCTACTGAAAACCGGTAAAACAGGGTACATCGTAGAAACGTACCGCTATAAGCTGGTTAACGGCAAAATCGAAAGCAAAGAGAAAATTTCCCGCGACACCTATAAGCCTCAGCCTTCCACCTACGCCAGCAACGCCGATCACAGAACCGACGCTCCGGCACCCGGGCAGGAGGCTCCCCTAATGATTGAAGACGGTGTTTCCGGGCCATTGGACGGAATACCGCAGGATCAATGGGAAGAAGCAGCGGCAGCGCTTGATGGAAAACAGGATTTTGATAAATATGAGTAATCTTGATTAGATACAATAAGCTTGTTAGATATAGTGTTCTTGTTAAGCTCAGTGTTCTTGTTAAGTCAGTAAACTTGTTAGGTACAGTAATCGTGGTAGGCAACAGTACATTTAACAGAGATCAGTAACCTTAACAGGTATTCCTTTGCATCCCAACAACATCACAGCTCCACAGCAAAAAAGCAGTTTCTACCCAACCGGGCTCGAGCTGCTTTTTATTCACCTATTCATACGATATCCTAGCCAGACTTTATCCAGCCCCAGCCCTACCAAACCATAACAATGCAGCCGTGCAAGCTTCCCTTACGCCTTCGCGGAAAGCTCCTCAAACCATGCCAGCGTCTGCGCCGTTGCCGCTTCCGCCCGCTGGATTGCGCCTTCCACCTGCGGACGCGCCGTACCGCCGTATACATTACGTGCGTTCACGACCGTTTCCGGCTGCAGCACATGATAAATATCGTCGCCGAACAGCTTCGAGAACTGCTGGAACTCCTCCAGCTTCAGGTCGAGCAGGAACACGCCGTTTTGAATGCAGTGCAGCACGATTTTACCGATAACCTCATGCGCCTGACGGAAAGGCAGTCCTTTGCCGACCAAATAATCCGCGATGTCCGTCGCGTTCGAGAAATCCTGGTTCACTGCTTCGCGCATGCGCTCGCCGTTCACCTTCATCGTCTCGATCATCGGCGCGAACAAACGCAGTGCGCCCTGCAGCGTGCGAACCGTATCGAACATGCCTTCCTTGTCTTCCTGCATGTCCTTGTTGTACGCCAGCGGAAGCGCCTTAAGCACCGTCAAGAGGCCGACCAGATTACCGTACACCCGGCCAGTCTTGCCGCGAACGAGCTCGGCTACATCCGGATTTTTCTTCTGGGGCATAATGCTGCTGCCTGTACAGAACGCATCGTCCAGTTCCACAAAACGGAACTCCGTGCTCGACCACAGCACCAGCTCCTCGCAAAGGCGGGACAGGTGCATCATGATCATCGACGCATCGGCCAAAAATTCAATAATAAAATCGCGGTCGCTCACCGCGTCCAAGCTGTTTTCGTACACACGGTCAAAGCCGAGCTGCTGCGCCACAAAATGGCGGTCGATCGGGAACGTCGTTCCCGCCAAAGCACCCGCTCCGAGCGGCAGCGTATTGATCCGCTTATAGCTGTCCATCAAACGCTCCGCGTCACGCTGGAACATCGACACGTACGCCATCAAGTGATGCGCGAGCAAAATCGGCTGCGCCCGCTGCAGATGCGTATATCCCGGAATAATCGTATCCAGGTTCGCCTTCGCCTGCTCGATCAGCGCAGTCTGCAGACGGTGCAGCAATCCAACAAACTCAACAACCCGCTTACGCAGGTACAAATGCATATCCGTCGCTACCTGGTCATTGCGGCTGCGTCCGGTGTGCAGCTTTCCGCCGACTGGACCGATCTCCTCGATCAGCAGCTTTTCAATGTTCATATGTATGTCTTCGTCGCTAACCGCGTATTCCACCTCGCCGCGGCGGATTTTGCCCAGCACGCGGTGCAGCCCGTCGCGGATCGTCTCCGCATCCTCTTCCGGGATTATGCCGCACTTGCCCAGCATCGTCACATGCGCAAGGCTGCCTTGAATATCCTCTTCGGCTAATTCCTTATCGAACAGGATCGAAGCCGTATACTCCTCCACCAGCTGATCCGTATTCTTGGTAAAACGTCCCCCCCAAAGCTTTGACACGATCGCACCACCTTTAAGTTATAAAATGAAAGTTCCTGCCCGTTCAGAAAAAAGGGAGCGTGCCGGTCCATCCGCACGTCCCCTTCTTCGCAATGCTCTCATTATACCGTCTATTGCTAAGCGGCGAAAGTCGCCTAGTCCGAAGCCGAGAAACCGGCCAACGCCGTGAGTTGGCTTACTTCTTGTTTTGCTCGACGCCGGAAGCAACCTTCAAACGCAGCGCGTTCAGGCGGATAAAGCCGGTAGCGTCGCCCTGATCGTATGCTTTCGTCGGATCGGCTTCCATCGTCGCGATATCCGGGTTGTACAAGCTGACCGGGCTCTTTACGCCGGCTGCGATCACATTACCCTTGTACAGCTTCAGGCGCACGGTACCGGTTACGTTCTTCTGGCTCTCGGTCACGAGCGCCTGCAGTGCAAGACGCTCCGGCGCAAACCAGAAGCCGTTGTACACGAGCGTGCTGTAACGCGAAATCAGCGAGTCGCGAAGGTGCATCACTTCGCGGTCCATCGTCAACGACTCCATCTTGCGATGAGCCGTGAACAGGATCGTGCCGCCCGGCGTCTCGTATACGCCGCGGCTCTTCATGCCGACGAAGCGGTTTTCGACCATGTCGATCCGTCCGATGCCGTGGCGTCCGCCCAGCTCGTTCAGCTTCTCCATGACTTCGAGCGGAGACATCGAAACCCCGTTCACACGGACACAGTCGCCTTTTTCAAAATCAAGCTCTACATATTCCGCTTGATCCGGCGCATCCTCCGGCGCAACGCTCAGCACGTACATGCTTTTCACGTCGTCCGCCGAGGAATCAAACCACGGATCCTCCAGCATGCCGCTCTCGAAGGAGATGTGCAGCAGGTTGCGGTCCATCGAATACGGCTTGGATGCCGAAGCCTGAACCGGGATGCCATGCTTCTCTGCATAAGCGATCATTTCCGCGCGGCCCGGGAACTGTTCACGGAACGCTTCAATGCGCCAAGGCGCGATCGTTTCGATCTCCGGCGCCAGCGCCGCTGCGGTCAGCTCAAAACGCACCTGATCGTTGCCTTTGCCTGTCGCGCCGTGCGCAATCGCTACCGCGCCTTCCGCGCGGGCAATGTCGACCATCCGCTTCGCAATCAACGGGCGGGCAATCGACGTGCCGAGCAGGTACTGACCTTCATACAAAGCGCCTGCTTGGAACATCGGATATATGAAATCGCGTGCGAATTCTTCGCGCAGATCGTCAATGTATACCTTCGATGCACCGGTTGCCTTCGCTTTTTCCTCCAGACCGTCGAGCTCTTCCTTTTGCCCGATATCCGCAGTGAACGTAATGATTTCTGCATCGTAAGTTTCTTTTAACCATGTCAAAATTACGGATGTGTCCAGCCCGCCGGAATACGCGAGCACAATTTTCGGCTTTGCCATCGGTTCGTCTCCCCTCAATCGGTCCTTACATAATCGCGGCCATAACCGCTTTTTGCGCATGCAGCCGGTTTTCGGCTTGATCGAATACGATCGAATGCGCTCCGTCGATTACCTCTGCGCTCACTTCTTCCCCGCGGTGTGCCGGCAGGCAGTGCATGAAGAGGTAATCCTTTTTCGCATATTTCATCAGCTCGTCATTGACCTGGTAGCTCGCAAACGCCAGCTCGCGCTTCTGTTGCTCCGCTTCAAAGCCCATGCTTGCCCATACGTCCGTGTACACCACATCGGCGTCCGCGACCGCTTCCTTCGGATCGCGGCAAAGCGTTAGGCTGGCGCCGGTTTTCTTCGCATTTTCGCGTGTCAGCTCCACCACTTCCGGATCCGGGTCATAGCCCTCCGGCGATGCCACCGAGAAATGAATGCCGAGCTTTGCAGCGCCCATCATGAGCGAGTGTACCATATTGTTGCCGTCGCCCACATAAGCGACCTTCAGGCCGCTCAGCTTTCCTTTGTGCTCCAGCACCGTCTGGTAATCCGCCAGCGCCTGGCACGGATGCGACAGATCCGTCAAGCCATTAATTACAGGCACCGTTGCGCCTCTCGCCAGCTCAACTACGTTCTTGTGGCCGAAGGTACGGATCATGATGCCGTCCAAGTAACGGGACATCGTCTGCGCCGTATCCCAGACCGTTTCGCCGCGTCCGAGCTGGATGTCATTTTTGCTCAAAAAGAGCGCCTGACCCCCAAGCTGGTACATGCCTACTTCAAAGGATACGCGTGTGCGCGTTGATGACTTTTCAAAAATCATGCCGAGCGACTTGCCGCGCAGAGGCTGGTACACCTCGCCCGCTTTATTTTTACGCTTCAGTTCAATCGCGTAATTGATTAAGTATTGAATTTCTTCCGGTGTATAGTCGACCAGGGCCAGAAAATCGCGCCCCTTCAATCCGTGTGCCAGCTCCTCGTTCCCCACGAGCTTCATTGCCGCTTCACTCACCGTTCCCTCTCCCTTCTCATCTTGGCTGTCTGTATTTTTACTTGCGTTTATGATCGATTGGCTGTCGATTGCGAAGCCGCTTCCGTTAAAATTCCACAAACGATGTCAATTCCCTGCTTCAAATCCGCTTCCGGGATCGTCAGCGCAGGAAGCAGGCGGATTACATTCGGCCCCGCCGAAACCGGCAGCACGCCGCGCTTCTGCGCTTCGGCGATATAGTCGGCCACCGCGTGCACGCACTCGATGCCGATCAGCAGCCCTTTGCCGCGAATGTCCTTCACCAGCGGATTGCCGGCAAGACGCTCCTGCAGCAGGCTGACCGCCAGCTCGCCCATTTGCTGCGCGCGGGCCGGGATGCCCTGCTCGACCATCGTTTCCACCGTCGCGATACCAACGGAGCAGGCAAGCGGCGTGCCGCCGAACGTTGAGCCGTGGCTGCCCGGGCCGAACGCCTCGGCGAGCTTCTCTTTCCCGAGCATTGCACCGATCGGGAAGCCGCTGCCAAGCCCTTTGGCCAGCGTAATGATGTCCGGCTCGATGCCATAATGCTCATAAGCGAACAGCTTGCCGGTGCGCCCCATGCCGGTCTGGATTTCGTCGGCAATGAGCAGAATGCCGTGGTCCTTGCAAAGCTCGACGATGCCGGAGACGAAATCCGGATCGGCCGCATGCACGCCGCCCTCCGCCTGCAGAAACTCCAGCATAATCGCAGCCGTACGGTCGTTGACCGCATGTTTTACCGCTTCGATATCGTTAAACGAAACATGCACGAACCCATCCGGCAGCGGCGTAAAGCCTTCCTTTACTTTGTCTTGGCCGGTGGCCGTCAGCGTCGCCAGCGTCCGTCCGTGGAACGACTGCTGGAACGTTATAATCTCGTAACGTCCGGTGCCGAGCACCTTCTGATGATATTTGCGGGCGAGCTTGATCGCCGCTTCGTTCGCTTCCGCGCCGCTGTTGCAGAAAAAGACGCGGTCCGTGCAGGAATTGGCGGTTAGCAGCGATGCCAGCTTTTCTTGACCGGGAATGTGGTACAAATTCGAAACATGCCACAGCTCGTCGAGCTGCAGCTTCAGCTTTTCCTTGACCGCCTCCGGCGCATGCCCCAAATTCGTTACCGCCAGACCGCACATCAGATCGATATATTCTTTGCCTTGGTCATCCCATAATCGGCTTCCTTCACCTTTAACAAGAGTAATCGGAAACCGGCCGTAACTGGGAAAAAGATTGCTTTGCGTCTGTGCCATGATGAGTGTGCCTCCTTTCGTTCTCCTTTAGTTTGGTTTATGGATGCGCGTACCGATCGCTTCACCGCTTAATACGCGGCTCAGCACGCGGGGATCGCTGCCGCTGACAATGACAACTTCATTTACTTCACCCTGGATGCAGTCGATCGCTGCGCGAACCTTCGGAATCATGCCGCCGTAGATGACGCCGCTGGCAATCATCTCTTCGATTTCTTGGACGGTCACAACCGGCAGCACCTGCTTTACGCCGTTCTCGTCTTCTTTCATAATGCCCGGCACGTCGGTGACGACGAGCAGCTGAGAGGCTCCAATCTGCGAAGCAACAGCGCCTGCCGCCGTATCGGCGTTAATGTTGTAGCGCTGCGAGCTGTCCGCAGAAATGCCAACCGGCGCAACGACCGGAATAAAGCCGCTCTGCGCCACAGTTTGCAGCAGCTCCTTGTTGACGCTGACCACCTTGCCGACAAAGCCGACCTCCGCCGCGTTCTCCACCGGCTCCGACACGAGCAGTCGGCCGTCGACGCCGCTGAGTCCAACGGCATTCGCGCCGAAGCGCTGGATTTTGCGGACGATCTCTTTATTGATTTGGCCCGCAAGCACCATCTCGACAACGTCAAGCACCGCGTCGCTCGTTTTGCGCAGGCCGTTCACGAATTCGCTGGGAATCCCGAGCTTCTCCAGCGTTCCCGATATGGCCGGACCGCCGCCATGCACGATGACCGGCATCACGCCGCGAGCCGCCAGCGCCGCCATATCCTCGAAAAAAGAATCCGGCAGCGCCGCAAGCGTGCTGCCTCCGCATTTTAATACAAACGTTTGGTTCATCCGATCAAGTTCCCCTTATTTGTTCTCTCTATGTCCGGTATGCGGCGTTAATGCGCACATACTCATACGTAAGGTCGCAGCCCCAGCCTGTCGCCTTACCGCTGCCGATATTTAATGCAATGAAAAATTGAATCGTATCGCGCTTCAAGTATTCCGCCGCTTCTTCTTCGCTGAACCGAACCGGCTTCGACTGCTGCAGGAATTGAATATCGCCCATGCGGATATCGACGGTTTCCGGATTCACCGGCTGACCTGCGCGGCCCACCGCCGCGATGATGCGTCCCCAGTTCGCGTCGGCGCCGAACACCGCCGATTTCACGAGGCTCGAGCCGATGACGGTTTTTACAATCGCACGCGCCGATTCATCGGATTCCGCGCCCGTGACCGTCACTTCAATCAGCTTCGTTGCGCCTTCTCCGTCTCTCGCGATCGCTTTCGCCAACACCTCAGCGACGAAGTTGAACGCTTCCTTGAACGCTTCGTAATCCTTATGCTGCGCCGATAGCGCTTCGTTACCCGCGAGGCCGCTCGCCATCGCAACGACCATATCGTTCGTGCTCGTATCACCGTCCACCGTAATCATGTTGAACGTCTGATCGGTCACGCCGCTCAGCAGCTTTTGCAGCTCCGCCGGTTCGATGTTTGCGTCCGTGGTCATGAATCCGAGCATCGTGGCCATGTTCGGGTGAATCATGCCGGAGCCCTTGGCCGCGCCTGCAATGGTGACTTCCTTGCCATCCACGGTAACACGTACGCAGATTTCCTTTTTCACTAGGTCGGTCGTCAGGATCGCTTGGCAAAATTCCTCGCCGCCCTCGGCGGAAGGAACCACCTTCGGAGCGAGCTCCGCTACGCCGCTGCGAACCTTATCCATCGGAAGCAGCTCGCCGATCACGCCCGTCGACGTCACGCCGACGAGATGCTCGCTGACGCCGATCGCCTTCGCGAACAAATCGCGCATTTCTCGAGCGTCCGCTTCACCCTGCGCGCCCGTGCAGGCGTTGGCGTTGCCGCTGTTCACGAGGATGGCCTGCATGCGGCCGTCCACCGCAAGCGCTTCGCGTGTCACCTTGAGAGGCGCCGCCTGAAACGCGTTCGTCGTAAACACGCCGGCCGCCGCCGCAGGCACCTCGCAAACGATCGCGCCCAAATCATTGCGTCCCGATTTTTTGAGGCCGCAGTACAAGCCCCAAGCCTTAAATCCACGCGGCGTCGTTACCGTTCCGTCCGCCACCGTCACAAATGCATCACGCGTCATTTCTCGCGCCTCCGTCCATTATGGATAAACCGGGGTAAGCTGCAGTCCGAGCCCTTCATCCCAGCCCATCATTAAGTTCAAGTTTTGCACCGCCTGCCCGGCAGCGCCTTTCACCAAATTATCAATCGCCGATATAATCGTTACGCGGTTCGTTCTTGCATCCACCGAAATGCCGATGTCGCAAAAATTCGAGCCCCACACTTCCTTCGTCGCCGGGTATTTGCCTGGCTTGCGAACACGCACAAAACGTCTTCCTTCATAATACTGCTTGTATAATTCCGCCCACTCTTCGTCGGACTTCCCTGCTTTGCCGCTTACCATCGAAGCGTATAGGGTCGCCATAATGCCGCGGGTCATCGGCACGAGATGCGTCGTAAACGTCATCGTCACCGGCGAGCCGCTCACCCACGACAGCGCCTGCTCGATTTCCGGCGTGTGCTGATGCTTATTCACCTTGTATGCAAGGAAATTCTCGTTAATTTCAGAGTAATGGAACAGCTGGGAAAGCCCGCGCCCGCCTCCGGACACCCCTGTTTTCGCGTCAACGATGATCGTTGTCGGATCAATCCAGCCCGCCTGCACCGCCGGAATCAAACCAAGCAGCGTTGCGGTCGGATAACAGCCCGGGTTCGAAATAAAGTCCGCTCCGACCACTTGATCACCGAACACTTCGGCCAAGCCGTACACCGCTTTTTCGAGCAGCGCCGCGTCCGCTGGCTTATGCTTATACCACTGCTCATACAACGCTCCCGACTTCAAGCGGAAATCGCCGGACAAATCAATCACCTTCAGCCCCTGCTCCAGCAGCTTCGGCGCCAGCTCCGCACTGATTCCATGCGGCGTAGCCAAAAACACCACATCCGCCTTCTCTTTCAACAACGCCGGGTCAATCGCATCAAGCGGCAGCTCCAGCACGTTCTGCAAATGCGGATACCCGTCAGCGATCGACTGCCCCGCCTGCGACGAGGACACCACCGAGGTAATTGCTACATTAGGGTGTGTTCCCAAAAGACGAATAAGCTCCACGCCACCGTAACCTGTCGATCCGATGACAGCAGCCCTTAGAAGTTCAGCCACATTGTATTCCTCCTTTACGCATTCGGTTCCGTATCTTCATGCATGTCATTGTATTATTATACGTTCACTGATTCCACAATTCAACCAAAATATTTTATCCCGTTTCGTGCCAAAAAACTTGAAATTTCAGTTATTTCTCCGTATATTCTCGAACGCTCCTTTTACCAGGTTTATTGAAAAGTAAGCGATGAATATGCCAGCTCAGCTCCATTCAGGAACTGCTGTCTTCTTTTTATCGAATTCAGGGGAAAATCCAAATCCAAAAGAAAAACCGACCTGCAGGCTGCAAATCGGTCTGTGTTCGTTGTATGTATGTATTCTTGTTTGGCAAGAAAACTGTGATCGCTCCCGCAATTCCGTTCTAAATACTTTCCAACCGTCCTACTTGCCCGGCTCCAGCTTAAAGCCTTCCCCCAGCACCTCGGAAGCATCCGTCAACACGACAAACGCCTTCGGATCGGCCTCGCGCACAAGCGCCTTCAACCGGCTTACCTCATTTTGCGAAACGACGACCATCAGCACAATCCGTTCCTTTTCCGTATACCCGCCAAGCCCCGTAAGCTTCGTCAATCCCCGGTCTAGGTCATGCAAAATGGTGCTGCTCACACGGTCCACCTGCTCCGAAATGATATAGGCCACCTTGGAGGTGCCGAAGCCCAGCTGGACAATGTCGATCGTTTTACTGGTAACATAGAGACCGATCAAGGCTACCAAGGCCCGCTCCGGCGAAAAAATAAGCCCCGCCGTAATGATCACAAGGCCATCCAGCAGCGCAATCGATAAGCCTAGGCCAATCCCCGTGTATCGGTGAATAATTTGCGCCGCCAAGTCTAACCCGCCGGTCGATCCCCGTCCCCGGAACACAATGCCAAGGCCAAGACCGACGCCGATCCCGCCATACAGCGCGGCAAGCAGGACATCGGTCGTCCACGGCTCGACGCCCCTCGTCAGCCAAACGAACAGCGGCAGCACCACCGAGCCCACCAAAGTGCGGATGCCGAACCGTTTTCCCAGCAGCATCACCCCCGCGATAAACAGCGGAATATTCAGCAGCCACTGTGTATACGCAGGCTCTACGCCGAGCAGCTCCTGCACGAGAATGGAAATGCCGGAAACCCCGCCGGAGGCGATTTTATTCGGAAATAAGAATAGATTAAAGCTAATCGCAACGATAAAAGAACCCGCCAACAGCAAGCCGTATTCCATCGCGGTATACAACCTGCTTCCGAACGGGATCAGCGGTTGCCTTCGTTTATTATTCGTCATCATCATGTGCAGCGCCCTCCCGTTAAAAAAGCCAAGCTCCTTTAAAGCTTTAAAGGAACCGGTCTTTTTTTAACCTAAAAAGAAAACCCGCATCGCAGCCCAATTGCTGCCATGCAGGTTTTAGCTTACGGCGCATTGCTGCGTCCTATTCATCGTTGTCGGTTTGCAGCTGCTTACGCAGGTACGCGTCGATGAACGAATCGATCTCGCCGTCCATGACCGCCTGCACGTTGCCCGTCTCCGCCTGCGTCCGGTGATCCTTCACCATGCTGTACGGATGGAACACGTAGGAGCGAATCTGACTGCCCCAAGCGATATCGCTTTGCTCGCCGCGAATTTCCGCCAGCTCCTTCGCCTGCTCCTCCATTTTCCGCTCGAAGAGCTTGGAACGGAGCATCTTCATCGCTTTATCGCGGTTGGAAATCTGCGAGCGCTCGGTTTGGCAGGCTACGACGATGCCGGTCGGCAAGTGCGTCAGGCGGATCGCCGATTCCGTCTTGTTGACGTGCTGGCCGCCCGCGCCGCTGGAGCGGTACGTGTCGACCCGCAAATCCTCGGGACGAATTTCGATTTCGCCGGTATCATCTTCGATTTCCGGCATAACATCACAGGATACGAATGAAGTATGACGGCGTCCTGAAGCATCGAAAGGAGAAATCCGCACCAGACGGTGCACCCCTTTTTCCGCTTTCAGGTACCCGTAGGCGTTGTAGCCGCGAATCAGCAGCGTAACGCTTTTTACCCCCGCTTCATCACCCGGCAGGAAATCGACCATCTCGACCTTAAAGCCTTTATCCTCGGCCCAGCGGGTGTACATGCGAAGCAGCATTTGCGCCCAGTCCTGCGACTCGGTGCCGCCCGCACCCGGATGAAGCTCCAGATAGGCGTTTAATTTATCGTATGGCCCGCTGAGAAGCAGCTGAAGCTCGAACACTTCCAGCTTCGATTTCAGAGAAGTACAGCTTTCAGCCAAATCAGCGATGAAGCTCTCATCCTTCTCTTCCTCGTATAGCTCCAGCATCACCTGCGCGTCATCATACTCTCCGTTCAGCGCTTGAAACTGCTCGACAACCCCTTTTAAAGCATTTAATTCCCCGATCACCTTCTGAGCCCGTTCGTTGTCGTCCCAGAAGTCCGGTTCGGCCATTTTTTGCTCAAAGTTGGCAATTTGCTCAAGCTTCAAATCGAGGTCAAAGAGACCCCCTGAGATTGTCGAGTGTTTTGCCCATTTCTCTCATCGCATGTTTAATTTCCGCGATATCCATTGGCAATACTCCCCTCAACAGAATAAAGCGGGGCTTAGATTAAGCCCCGTGGCAATTCTTATATTTTTTGCCGCTGCCGCACGGGCAAGCGTCATTCCGTCCTACACGATCGCCCGCTTGTACCGGACGCTTCGGAGCCGGCTCCCCATTCGGCGCAACCGCTTGGCCTTCGGCCACCGCTTGACGCTCCAGGTTCGCTTGAACGTGAGCCTTCATGATGTACGTTGCGACTTCCTCTTGAATGCTCTCGACCATTTCCTCGAACATTTGGAAGCCTTCCATCTGGTACTCACGCAGCGGGTCCGTACCGCCGTACGCGCGCAAATGGATACCTTGGCGAAGCTGATCCATCGCATCGATGTGATCCATCCATTTGCTGTCGACCGCGCGAAGCACGATAACCTTCTCGAATTCGCGAATCAGCTCAGGCGGCATCGAAGCTTCTTTCTCCTCGTAGGCTGCCGTCACAACGGATTCCAGGAATTCAAGCACTTCTTCGCGTTCCTTACCGCGCAGCTGCTCTTCGGTTACCGCTCCTTCACGAAGGAACGTGCTCTCGCCGTAGCTGATGATCGCCTGCAGATCCCATTCTTCCGGAACCTGCTCGGCCGGACAATGCGTATCGACCGCACGGCGCACTACCGACATCAGCATGCCTACAACGATGTCGCGAATGTTGTCGTTGTTCAATACCTCACGGCGCTGCTTATAAATAATTTCACGCTGTTGGTTCATCACGTCGTCATACTGCAGGACTACTTTACGAACGTCGAAGTTATTGCCTTCTACCCGCTTCTGTGCAGATTCCACCGCACGCGTGATAAGGCGGCTCTCGATTGGCTGATCCTCCTCAAAGCCGAGGCGATCCATCATGCCCATGATATTCTCCGCACCGAAACGGCGCATCAGCTCATCCTCAAGCGATAAGTAGAACTGCGTCGAGCCCGGGTCGCCCTGGCGGCCCGCACGTCCACGGAGCTGGTTATCGATCCGGCGGCTTTCATGGCGCTCCGTACCGATAATATGGAGACCGCCCAAATCACTGACGCCTTCTCCGAGCATAATGTCGGTACCGCGACCCGCCATGTTCGTCGCGATCGTAACGGCACCGCGCTGACCCGCGCGGGAGACGATTTCCGCTTCTTCCGCGTGGTATTTCGCGTTCAATACTTTATGGGCTACGCCCTTCTTCTTGAGCATATCGGACAAGCGCTCCGAGTTCTCGATGGAAACGGTGCCGACCAGCACCGGTTGGCCCTTCTTGTGTCGCTCTACAATTTCCTCAACAACCATGCGGAACTTACTGTTGATCGTCTTGTACACGACATCCGGCATATCGATACGGATCGTCGGACGGTTCGTCGGAACAACGACAACGTCCAATGCGTAAATCTTCTTGAATTCTTCTTCCTCTGTCTTCGCCGTACCGGTCATGCCGGCCAGCTTCTGATACATCCGGAAGTAATTCTGGAACGTGATCGTCGCGAGCGTCATGCTCTCGTTCTGCACCTCAAGGCCTTCTTTGGCCTCGATCGCTTGATGGAGTCCTTCGCTGTAACGGCGGCCTACCATAAGACGCCCCGTAAACTCGTCAACGATGACGACCTCTTCTTCCTGTACCACATAATCGACATCGCGCTTCATAATGAAGTTTGCTTTCAGCGCCTGCTGTACGTGGTGATTGATCGAAACGTTGCCGTGATCAAACAGGTTTTCAATGTTAAACGCCTTTTCCGCCTTCGTTACGCCCGCTTCCGTTAAGCTAACGTTACGCAGCTTGATGTCGATCGTGTAGTCCTCTTCTTCCTTCAGCTTCTTCACGAAGCGGTCGGCAGCGAAGTACATATCCGTCGATTTCTGCGCTTGTCCGGAAATAATGAGCGGCGTTCTCGCTTCGTCGACCAAGATTGAGTCAACTTCGTCGATAATTGCGTAGTTCAATGGACGCTGTACCATATGCTCTTTGTACAGAACCATGTTGTCGCGCAGGTAGTCGAACCCGAACTCATTGTTCGTACCGTACGTAATATCGGCAGCATACGCCGCCTGCTTCTCTTCATGCGATAAGCCGTTCATATTCACGCCTACCGACATGCCGAGGAAGGAATAAATTTGACCCATTTCCGAGCTGTCGCGGCGGGCCAAGTAGTCGTTCACCGTAATGACGTGAACGCCCTTTCCTGCAAGCGCATTTAAATATACCGGCAGCGTTCCGACAAGCGTCTTCCCTTCACCGGTTCTCATCTCGGCGATCCGGCCCTCGTGAAGTACCATACCCCCGATTAACTGTACATCATAGTGGCGTTTGTTGAGTACCCGTTTCGAAGCCTCGCGAACCGTCGCAAAAGCCTCGATCAGCAGGTCGTCCAACGCTTCGCCTTGTTCCAACCTTGCTCTATACTCATCGGTCTTCGCCCGAAGCTGCTCGTCCGTCAACGCCTGAAACTCCGGCTCCAGAGCATTGATCCGGTCGACCGTCTTCAACATCCGCTTGATCTCTCGCTCGTTGGCATCGCCAAAAATCTTTCTTACCAATCCAAGCATGGCTCGACCCCTTCCTTTTCGACAGAAAATAAACCTCATACCATTGTACCAGTTTTCCACTGGATGAATCAACCAAACGGACGATCCCCTATCCTCGTAAAAAGGCCCGCTCGCTTCAGAGAAGGAGCAGGCCGCTGCCGCATCATGCGGTTGTTGTATTCACGGGTCGGTTATATTGCCGGTTCAATCAGTCCGTACTTCCCGTCCTGCCGTTTATATACGACATTGACCTGGTTGGAGACCGCGTTGGAAAATACGAAGAAATCATGCCCGATCATATTCATCTGCAGGATCGCCTCTTCAATATCCATCGGCTTCAGCGTAAAACGCTTCGTACGCACCAGCTCAAGCTCGTCGTCTTCCTCTATAGCTTGCTCGGCGGCCCGGGAATTTATGTTATCGAAATTTTCTTTAATAAGTGCGCCCTTCCCGCGATCTTGGCGGAATTGACGATTAATCTTCGTCTTATATTTGCGAACCTGCCGCTCCAACTTGTCCAGAACCTTATCGATGGATGCGTACATATCTTCACTGCGCTCTTCAGCCCGCAGCATCACTCCGGAAAGCGGGATCATCACCTCAACCACATGCTTGTTCTTCACGACGCTCAGCGTCACATTCGCTTCATCCAGGGGAGTGTTAAAAAAACGTTCCAGCTTCTTGATCTTCTTCTGAGTGTAATCCTTTAGTGCTTCCGTTACCTCAAAATGATCGCCTCGAATAATATATTCCATGCTGAACTCCTCCTTCACTTACTATGCCTTTAGTATATCATTAAAGTCTGTATAGTTCAAATTTTCTGTAAATTCAAGTTGGGGAATGACTGATCTTTCATCTATTTCGTTATCCACATCCCAGCCCCTTTAAAAAATCTTAACTTTTCCAGAAAACTCTCCACAACCCATGCCAGCCTCCGTTTTTTGACTGGGTGCAGTGCTGTGGTGCGTGCGATTCGTGTGGAACACTCTTTAATATCCCTGATGAAAAATGAAAAGCACCCCGGGGAACCCGGAGTGCGGTGTAGTTGATTTTTGGAATTACATTTTTACAACGTTGGCAGCTTGAGGACCGCGAGCGCCTTCGACGATGTCGAACTCTACATCCTGTCCTTCTTCAAGCGTCTTAAAGCCATCCGTTTGGATTGCGGAAAAGTGTACGAAAACATCTCCGCCTTGCTCTGTTTCGATGAAACCATAGCCCTTCTCTGCGTTGAACCATTTCACTTTACCTTGCATTCGATTTACATCCCTTCATCTTCAGATCGCGCGTGTAAACGTTTGCGCTTACACTAAAAATGATATCACTGGGCTGTGGAGAAGTCAATTTGCTTCGCTCGACACAAAATATACTCACATGTGGATAAAGTGTCGAATAGTGCTGAATTGTGTGAAAATTTCAGTATAAACATTTTATTAAGGATGTTAACCACAGCTGAAAGCTTGTTTTCATTGGATATCCACATAGTTATGCACATTATCCACAAGGGGGGGGGTATTTGAACACAAGTTTGGCTTGAACCTTTAACCGTATGTTTTCCGAATCCCCTCTTTTAGCGTTGTTTTTACTTCCCAACCGGGAAGTCGGGCCCCCGTTTTCCACGGTTTCATCACTTCTCGCTTCCGATATGGCCTTTTTCCCCAATTTATATTTACTCTTCTACCAGTAACGGATCTAAATAGCTCAACGAGTTCCCTCAACATTATTGGATTTTCTGTCGAGATTGCAAACTGTTCATTAGTCGTGTTCTCAATGCTCATGAGCCGTAACGCCGCCACATAAAATGCCTCGGTCACATCATCAATATACACTAAATCGAGCATTTGCTCTCCGGGCGACATATCTAATGAATCTTCCTTATAACTGTATTTATTAATAAGACTCATCACCTTATTTCTTGGATCCTCCGGTCCGTATGTATCGAATAATTTTAAAGTAATTACTTTAAAGTCATAGGTATTGCTATAAAAATCGACAATAGACTGGAAAGCCTGCTTCGTCGCAGCATACAAGCAAACAGGATCATAGACCCGATCTTCAAAGTGCTGCCAAGACGTTCCAACATTAATAAGCCTGCTTATTCGGGTGACCTTCATCGCCTCAAGCAGAAACGATCCAAATAAAACGTTGCTTTCCACAAGCGGATGAATATGTTCCGTACGATGCTCACTTATAAACAAGGAGGCTAAATGAATTACTAGCGCGGGAGAGACTTCTTCTAAAATTGAAATAAGTTGCCTATGTTCTCCTCCCCACTGGTGAATCTCACAACTTATTTTCTTTCCTTCTATTTGGTCCAAGGAGGAAGTAGGCCGTGTTAATACATGCACTCTCCAGCCTTCCTTCGCGAATCTTTCAGCAACATGAGAGCCAATATAACCGGTCGCTCCTGTAATCAATACTGAATTCATATTAAGCCCCTCTTTCTATTCCATTACGAATGGTGATTCGAAATCCTTTAACGCCGGAAAGCCTTCATCTCGTTCAGAGACGATCGGGTTGTCCGCAGGCCAATCAATCCCTGCCGTACGCCAATGAATTCCTTTATCATGGTCACGAGAATATTCACTAGAGACGTTATAGAGCATCACGCTGTTGTCCTCTAACGACAAGAAACCATGTGCAAACCCTATTGGGATCAAAAGCATTTCTTTATTTTCCCCAGATAGTTCGAAAAGCTGATGCTGCCCATATGTAGAAGTGCCTCTTCTTAAATCAACGACTACATCCAAAATTTTTCCTTGAATACAAGAAACTAGCTTTAAATGCTGACAGGGAGGAATCTGGAAATGAAGCCCTCTTAATACATTTTTATGTGAAATTGAATAAAACTGCTCGCGCAACTGAAAGTCAATACCATGGTGATTGAATTCGTAATGATGAAATGTCTTCACAAATTGACCTCTTGCATCATTGCTGCTTTTTGGCCTGATTAAGTAACAGCCCTCGAATATTGTCGGTAAAAATTCCATATTATCCACTCCAAAAAAGTCACATAAAGGACTGAGGTCCGATATGTGACTAGTTTTTATTTATTGCAGAAGCTATATATTTGTTTAATGACGTAGTCCAACATTGAATCCTGTAAGCCAGGATAAACGCCAATCCAAAATGTTTGATTCATGATTATATCCGTATTGGCTAGGTCTCCTGCCACACGATACCCTGTACCAGTTTCACGGAACTCGTCGAAGCATGGGTGCTTGATTAGATTACCAGCAAATAGCATACGGGTCTGAATTTTGCGCTCCTCCAGGTAGCTAACGATGGTATCCCTAGTAAACGGTGCGTCTTCTCTTACCGTTAATAAAAAACCAAACCAGCTAGGATCCGTATTTGGCGTTGCTTCTGGAAGAATAAAGTATTTTTCTAATGACTGAAGACCCTCCTTGAGCTTGTTCCAGTTTCGTTTTCTTGCATCGATAAACGATGAGATTTTTTCTAGTTGAGCACAACCAATCGCGGCCTGCATTTCCGTAACCTTCAAATTGTAACCAAAATGAGAATATACATACTTATGGTCATATCCAGGTGGCAGCTCGCCGAACGTTTGATCAAATCGTTTGCCGCACGTATTGTCCTTCCCTGAAGGGCACCAGCAATCCCGTCCCCAATCACGAAAGGACTCTACCAGTTTTTTTAATCTGGTGTTTTTCGTGTATACAGCCCCGCCTTCGCCCATTGTCATATGATGTGGAGGATAGAAGCTCGACGTGCCGAGATCGCCAATCGTGCCAGTGAAACGCCACTCTGAATTATAAAGAACCTTAGCCCCGAGAGCATCACAATTGTCTTCTACCAGCCACAGTCCATGCTTATCGCAGAAATCCTTTACTTTTTGCAGATCAAAAGGATTTCCGAGTGTGTGGGCAATCATGACCGCTTTCGTTTTATCCGATAAAGCAAGCTCTAGCCGCTCACAGTCAATATTGTATGTAGGCAATGTTACATCGACAAAAACAGGAATCGCTCCATATTGAATAATAGGGGCAACCGTTGTCGGGAAACCTGCGGCAACTGTGATTACTTCGTCTCCCTTGCGGATACGTCTGTCCCCCAAGGAAGGTGAAGTTAATGAACTAAATGCCAACAGATTTGCAGATGACCCGGAATTAGTCAACGAACAATGTTTAATCCCTAAGAAATTCGCAAATTCTTTCTCGAAACGATCCACATAATGGCCTGCGGTCAACCAGAATTCCAAGGAGGAATCAACTAAATTAACTAATTCACGTTCATCAAATACACGTCCTGCATATGTAATTCGATCACCCGGTTGGAACGGAACCGGTTTAAACTTTTTTTGATAATACAGCTTTGTTAATTCTAAAATTTTCTCTCGAAGCTGCTCTTCACCAATCTCATTTTCAGACAACGCACATCCTCCTTATTAACAACAAGTAACACCCTTAGTATCAGAAGATGGAGGCGAATTATTCCTTCGCCCCCTGTTTCCTCTTCACCAAACCTTCCAAGGAGCCTGTTGATTCATCCACAGCTCCTCAAGCTTATTCTTATCGCGAAGTGTATCCATAGGCTGCCAAAACCCGTAATGTTTAAATGCCTCCAGATCCCCCTGCGAGCTTAATAGCTCAAGAGGCTCTTTCTCCCAAATTGTTGAATCATTTTCTATTAGATTAACGACTTCCGGCTCCAGAACAAAAAATCCACCGTTAATCCAGCTGCCGTCGCCTTTCGGTTTTTCCATAAACGACCTTACTGAATTTTCGTTTATATCTAGCGCCCCGAATCTACCCGGGGGCTGAATTGCAGTAAGCGTCGCCTTTTTCCCGTGTGATTTGTGGTACTCAATTAATTCTGTAATATTCACATTGCTTAAGCCATCCCCATAGGTGAAGCAAAAGGTTTCATGCCCGAGATGATGACGAACTCGCTTGAGTCGTCCCCCAGTCATCGTCTCATCCCCCGTATCCACTAACGTGACTTTCCAAGGTTCCGAATTATTTTGATGAACCGCTACATGATTGGTCGTCATATCGATGGTCACATCAGACATATGGAGGAAGTAATTTGCAAAATATTCTTTAATTACATACCCTTTGTAACCTAAACAAATAATGAAGTCATTTAACCCGTAACTGGAGTAAATTTTCATAATATGCCATAAAATCGGTTTCCCGCCGATTTCAACCATCGGTTTTGGCTTTATTTGAGTTTCTTCGCTAAGCCTTGAGCCTAGGCCCCCTGCGAGTATAACAACTTTCATTGTGGCTCCCCCTTTATTGAACAATAAGCGCGATCAAATCCAAGGTATCCTGATCCTTCTCTTCGATTTGATTTAAATAAGACAGAGCGAGTTCACTTTCATTTGACTTGTAAAGAACGTAGCCAAGGTTGTACAGAGTGTCCGTGTCCTTCGGATTCAGGGAAAGCGCCCTGGTTAAGTAAACAAGCACTCTATCCGCTATATTATTAATGAAAAAGTGTACGGCTACTAGATTTAATAAATGTAACTCGGAATCTTCAAATTTCTGGACAGCGTTTAAAATCACATCATCATTAAATTGTAAGAGCTGATCCATTACCGCTACACTAGCCTCGCTATCTTTCTGGGCCATCTGCAAAAGCCGATAAACTACATCCACTTCCTTACCTGACAGTAAGCTCTGTGATTCTACTTCATACCCGGTAAGGAACGAATTAACCATTTTTACTAAATAATTCGTTACAAAATAACCATTCTGAAGCAGCGCTTGGGGAGTTCCTGATAATAAATTAATCCCAGTCAATACATCAGAAGGAATATGAGCTGCGACGGAAGGGGAATTATAGCCCCTTCCTTCCTTAATCACACCACCATAAATACCGTATTGAAACGGGATCTGCACGTTATATTCCTTCGAGAGACGCGCCGCCTCATCTTGAGGAGACACCGTTAGCTGTTTATAAATATCTCCCTTGCCGATCGATCTCGTATGCTTAACCGGAGCCGCATCAATAATACCGATCTCATGCTTCTCACACTGAAGAATTTGCGGCCACGCGTAATCCAACCCATATCCCGATTGGCTTTTCACAAAGGAATGCCAACACTCGCGAAGCGCCTCTCTCGAAAAAATGGGGGCCATAACTTCAACGAAATTGGTGTAGCGCAGCACAAAATTTTCATTTTCGATCGCGATCAAATGAGAGAAGTAAGAATCCTGTGTCAAGGCAGGCTGAGCCAGCTTAAGTTCATTATCCATAAACACTTGAAACATAGTTTGGATCGCGTAGGCGTTCGTGCTCAAGTCATCATCTGCAAACCAAACAGCATCATATTCGAAAATAGCTTCACCCATTTGGGAGATAATCTGATGCATCCTAGGCCATTTCGTGCCTTTTTTCTCCCAGCCGTAAAATTCGGATTCTCCTTTGTACTGCTCAGGCATTTCACCGTAATACTCTAGGTATAAATCGTAATTTTTGTATGAAGCCGGCTTTATCCATTGTCTATGGAGAGAGTTGTCCCCTACCCTTGATACCACGAGAAATCTCCAGTTCGGATTCGCCTTAAGCTCAACCGGGAAAGGTTGATAACTAACCTTCGAATGATTCATCTTCTTCCTAAATCCCCCATGTTATTTAAGATACCTTCGCCTTCACTTGATCCATTAATTGTATAATATCTTCATCCTTATCCTTGACTTGCTCCAAGTAGAACAAGGCTTTTTCGTATTCTTCGACGTTATACATGATCAACCCTAAGTTGTAGAGAGTATCGGCATGCCCATGATTCATCTCGTATGATTCGAGCAATGTCGGAAGAATATAACCGTATGCTCCTAATTTGTACATGTATGCAACAAGAGTATTTAGTACTTTCTGCGTATCTGCGGAAGTCGCCTGCACCGCGATGATTACCTGCTCCAGCGTAGTCTCTTCAGCATGAAGCGACTGGATAACTTCTGAGTAGAGCTCGTTATTTTTCTGTGCCTTGAAAAGCAGCCCTTCCAACCCTTCAGCCTTTTTCTCCGCCGCAATAATATATTGATAAACACGCATCTGATGAGAAACTTCAATATCTGCGATTTTGCTAAGTGCCTCAATCAGCTTCTCACTCTCATCAGTTGCAGGTAATTGAGTTGCAGAAAATTGCGCCTGGAAGCCTGCGTTATCGAACATTTTGACCAGTTCATGCTGCGTAAAGAATCTGAGATGTGTTCGATCCAGTATACCCGCTTCGGTATAGGTCCATTTGCCGTTCAGTAAATCTTTAAGCACCGAATAGTGCATGACATTCGGAATGCTGACCAGCAGCTTGCCGTCCGGCTTTAAGCATTTCTTGGCATATTCAATGACAGCCCATGGGTCATTGAGATGCTCCAATACATCCGCAAAAATAATATAGTCAAAATACTCGTCTGGGTAATTAAAGCCATGTTCAATGTTGGCCGAAGACACGCTGGCAAATTGGTTTGCAATGGCTGCGGACCCCGGATTCAGTTCAATTCCATACAGCTTCGTATTTTGATATTTATTTTTAATTGCAAGGAGTGTTGCGCCACATGCGCAACCGACCTCCAACACACGCATTCGTTTCTCTATAGGCTCTTGAATAAGCTGTATGATTTCGTTTCGAATAAAGGATGAGTAGCCGGAATTAAAGCCCCATTTTTCTTCAAATACCTTGCTGTTTTGTGAAATGACATTTCTGTACATCGCAATATCCTCAGAGAAGGATACACTTCCAAAGTGATGAATGAATACATTTTTACAAAGAAAGAGCTTATATCCCGCCTGTACAATACGGAATGACAAATCATCATCCTCGTAATTTCCTACACCAAAGCGTTCGTCAAAAAGCCCGACAACATCCAACACTTCACTCTTAATCAGCATACAAAACCCAATCAGCTTAATCCGTTGCTCCCAGAGGGACGAATCTTGCTTGTTGTAATCCTCGGCAAATGCATACATATCTTTCGTGTTCTTATACGGCACAGGAATGCTTTGATAGTAAGAACAGCTGTTGGATACAGGTCCAACTGCACCAATGTCCTCACTGCTGTCTAGACACTCAATTAGCAGATCCAACCAATTTTTCGTAACAAGGGTGTCATTGTTCAGGAATAAAATATAATCCCCTGTCGCGATTTCTGCACCCTGGTTACATGCTTTCGGGAAGCCGGCGTTGCCTTGATTAAAGATACATTTGATATCTTCCTGCATCTGGAGCCAGCTTACTGTATCATCCGTAGAGTTGTTATCTACGACAATGATCTCGTAAGTCCCAGGAGCGGTGTGCGCACGGATACTTTCAATACAAGCTTTAGTATACTGTAGCTTATTGTAGGTAACGAGGATAATGCTGGTCACTTTCGCTTGGTTTGCCTCTTCACATGTTGGAACCTTCCCGCTTTCCAAGACAGCCGCCCAATTTCTCTGCAACTCGGAATACTGAAGTGCCAGAGTCTCGCAATTTTCCAGCAAACTCTTCATCGGGTCTGCTTGCTTGTTGTTGCAATACTTTATCTCTAAGGAACCGCAAAAAGAGGTATCAATCGGCATCTTTAAAGAATCTGTACCTTTCGTATTCCCAGCGTACTCTACAGCATATTTCATCAGATCATCTTCCGACAAAACGCCATTCTGCTTATACTTCTCAAACATATACTGCCACTGGAAACCTTCACCCGGCTTGCGATCCGGTCTGCTTAAGGAATTGATCCAGCCGACAAGTACCTTGGACGTAATTTGTTCCACTGACCGTACAGGGTAGTGTGCAATCCGGAGATCACTAACTAGCTCAAACCTCATCGACGCTCGATCCTTGGCATCCACAACGACATCATGATTTCCCATGGCAATTCCAGCTTTATATCGGTCTCTTACCTTGCGAGAAATGATTACTTTAGGAAAAACATCGTACTCTTCTAATCGCGCTTCCGGCATCTTATGGGGAAGAAAAGAATTCTCTACATTCATATTTTTCGGAATGTAGGTTCTCCAGCGGGCGTAATAGACACAATCCTCATTCAGCTGCTCGAGGATTGTGCGGGGATTCCCTTGACCCGCTTGAATGAGGAACTCGTCAGCATCCAAAGGCACAATGAGATCAGGATTGAATTTTTGAAAGGTGTCGTTCATAATTGCTGTCATTTTCTTGTCTTGCGTGTACTCTGTGCTCGGGTCACTGTAGATATGGATCTGTAAGCCCTCATCTGCAAGCTTGTTTAATATCGACAAGGTCCCATCTGAGCTTCCGTTATCAACAATGACCATTCCATCAAAAATGTTACAGTGATATCGAACAAACGATTCTATTACATCAAGTTCGTTCTTTACCATACTAATCGAGTATATTTTCACAAGATAGTCCTCCGCAGACTTTAATATAGTTATGAAATATATATCGGCATATGGAATAAAGTATATTATGCAAAACGTTTCCCATAAAAAGAAAAAACAGCCTGAACAGGCTGTTTCATCTCTCTCCCACTAACTTTTGGTATTGCGAAATTTGAGAATGTGTAGTATTTCTCAGTGCCAATAAGTCCTTGTTCGTCTTGTACCAATTTGACGTCCATTCAACTGTTTCCGACAAATTTAAAACGGGCCTCCAGCCTATACGCCTCTTCGCTTTAGAGCTGTCCAGTCCAAGCCACTGCGCTTCGTATGGATTGTGGCCGACACCAACCCCCCCACGGTATTCCATGTTAAATTGACTATAAAACATTTTAACGAGCGTTTCGACCGTTACGAAGCTTTGATCGCCCGGTCCAAAATTCCAGGCCCCTGAAATCTCTCCTCCTTTTACATGCATCTCACGAGCGACGATCAGGTACCCGCTAATCGGCTCCAATACATGCTGCCAAGGTCGAACTGCGTTTGGATTGCGAATGACCACGGATTCGGGTCTACCGCTTGTAATCGACTTGATTAGGTCAGGTACAAGTCTATCTTTTGCCCAATCCCCACCTCCGATTACATTTCCCGCCCGGACTGTTGCCACATGGATGTTTTCATCTTTTAAAAAGGAATTATAATAGCTGCTTGTTAGAATATCCGCACATGCCTTACTGCTGCTATAAGGATCGAAGCCGCCTAACGGATCTGTCTCCACAAACTTTTTTCGCTCTCCAGTGTTTTCATAGCATTTATCACTTGTCACGCTAATGAATGTCCGAACACTTCCGCTTTGTCTTGCTGCTTCCAGCACATTCAAAGTCCCCATCACATTGGTTTGGTAAGTATCAAAGGGATTTTCATATGAATCCCGAACAAGCGCCTGTGCTGCCAAATGAAAAACGATTTCCGGTTTACAGACATTCATGACCTCAATCACTTTATCTCTATCACAAATATTACCGTAGATCGAATTTACAAGCTGATTCATTTTCAAGGCTTCGAACATATTTGGCTTTTGATCCGGATAAAGTGAAAAACCAATTACCTCAGCCCCCATCTGATGCAGCCATAGGGAAAGCCAGCTCCCCTTAAATCCGGTATGCCCCGTAACTAACACTTTTTTTCCATTCCAAAATGCGTTCATCGCAATAGCCCCTTTATTCGATAGCACATTGGCCTTCTAAAACAGTATTCCCTTATATAACGAAGAGTAGTATGAAATTTAACCTCTTTTGATAATATATCGGGATGCGGATTGATTTTGTGAATGGCAAAATCTAATTAACATTTCTTTTTAATGAATAAGTATAATAACAATCAGAGATTATGTCGAAAAAGTATATATACTGCAAAATCAGGGAGACCCTTTCTATGAATAAACTTATTTCGTTATGTATGATCGTAAAAAACGAGGAAAAAGTGCTGGACCGCTGCTTGAACAGCATTAAAGACTATGTAGATGAAATTATAATTGTCGATACCGGTTCAAAGGATGCAACAATCGACATTGCGAAGAAATATACGGATAAACTGTACAATTTCGAATGGATTAATGACTTCTCCGCCGCGAGAAATGAATCGCTGCGGTATGCTACGGGGAAATGGATTCTAGTATTGGATGCAGATGAATATATGGATCAAGCAGAAATCAAGGGTCTGCGCCAAGCGCTCCTGCAGCAAACCCCTGATCCAAATGTGGTTTATATGCTATCGATCATAAGCTTTTTAGGGGATCAAAAAAGTTCTACTACAACACAAGGCTTAGTAGGACGTGTATTCCCTAACCATTTGGGCTATAAGTACGTGCGCCCGCTTCACGAGCAAATCGTATGCTCCGAAGAAGGAAAGACCAAAAGCTCTAAGCTACCATTTAAGGTTTATCATTCTGGTTACACAAATGTGGCCTTGGATGAGAAGAATAAACACGATCGAAATATGGCCATCTTTGAGGAGATGAAAAAGAAGCAGAACCTTACTCCTTACGATCACTTTACGCTTGGCAATCAATATACCATGATGAATGAGCCGGATAAAGCGCTTGAGCACCACTTATCTGCACTGGAAAATGGCAATGAAAATGAGGTCTGGTATCGCTATAACTGCCTTTCGATTATGCAAAACTACATCAATAGCGGTCAGCAACTTAAAGCTTGGAACTTTTCAGAGCAATATTTTAAAGAATATTATTTATTTCCCGACCTTTTGTCCATGAAAGGACTTGTCTACCTTAATATTGGGCTTTCCAATAAAGCAAAAGAACTATTTCTTAAGGCTTTGGAGGTTTCCGAAGAGAAGGCTTCAAATAATGAGGATATCGCCCTTTTCAGCCAGGACCT
This sequence comes from Paenibacillus turpanensis, assembly GCF_011421635.1. GTDB lineage: Bacteria > Bacillota > Bacilli > Paenibacillales > YIM-B00363 > Paenibacillus_AK > Paenibacillus_AK turpanensis. Next base: position 113,776 of record NZ_WTLI01000015.1, on the reverse strand, counting down.
CGGGACAAAATTCCCTCTTTGGCAGCTCGTCCATCTTTATGAACAGGAACAAAACTACAATCAATGCGTTTATTATTTAACTAAACTTATTTTAAGTAATGAACGCGATATTAAAGCTCAAATTAAGCTAACCGAGATTTTATCTTTAGTCGAAAGCACGGAAAGCATCGTTACATTTTTAGATAAATTACTAAAGGTTAACTCAAGCTCAGAAAAAATGGCTTCAACAGCAAGAATTGCAATCCTTCTAGGACTAGCGGAATTAGCCAAGTACTATGTTAACACAGGAAATCTGGAGTCTCGGTTAAACACGAAAGACTCCTTGCGTTATTCCCTACTTTGTAATAATCAAGAGAAATTTGAAGCCTTAGTCGGGCGCTTGTCAGAGGAAGAACAAAAGGATCCTATCGTTTTAAAGCTTCTGGTTGGCGGATCTCTCGTTTGGAACCGCTACGATTATCTGATAAAGGTAACACCCGAAATAAATAATGAGGGATACTCTTATTTCTGTCTTGCAGAAAAACTCTTATCCGACCAGGAATACTTACTGACTGAGCAGTATTATAATGAAGCCTTCGAATTATTGAGCGGCATTTATATTCTCGGCTATTACGATACTTACGACCAATTGTTATCTCGAATGGAGGTACCCGCCATTATTAATCAGTTAGCTAACTTTTTCTATTCTAAACATCAGCAGCAAACTGCCTTTGTATATCTAGAATATTTAGCTAATAACAATGAACTTAGTCCTCAAAATTGCAGTAATCTTGCTCAATATTTCGAAAATATAGGGGATACAGAACAATCGATTACGTATTTAGCAAAAGCATTAGAACTGCAACCAGATTGGACGAAAGGATACGTTCAACTATATAAACTAAGCGATGACCCCATACAGAAAAAGTCTTCCTTAGAAATCTTAAGTACAATCGATCCGTTATATAAATCACTACTTAATTAGTAGCTTACAAAGGTAGCCTCTCAGTAGCTACGTTAAAATTTCATTATTAGGGCGATCAATCCAGAAACAATGGAAAGATCGCCGTTTTTAATTCACAATATTCCCTTATCATAAACCACTTTCTATCTCTAAGTGTTACCCTTTATGAATAAAAAATCCCCTTTGATCAACAGTTCTGAGTTCAATTTACTTGAATCTCATCACTGCTCTATCAAAGGGGATAGTTTTTTACTATTCTCTTTTATCAAACATAATGCTCTCTGAAAGACCTGGTTGATTGTATCCTTTACGTTGACGTTTTGAATTCTGTATACGAACTAATCCCTGCTCAGCCTCATCCTTTAAGAGTTTCATTCTTTGGAAAACCAAATCTTCATATGGTTTTATTTTTGACAAAATATTTTTTTCAGAGGCGCTAAGCACATACCCCGCCTCTAAATTGTTTACTACTTCTTGTCTCAAGTCAATAAGAAGCAAGTAATCTTCGAATCCATGCTCACTACTATTGGCAAGAGTAATGGTCATAGAAAGAATAGATTGAAGAATCTCTTCCATGCTATGATTCACTTGTCTTTGGTCCTTGTTTCAATGCTACATGCCAAGTATCCCTCAACTCTGTTAGATGATTCAAAACCTCTTCAGCAAACGATAATTCCTTCTTTATATTCGATTGAATGAGACGATAAATCATGTACTCGTAAATGGAAAGTAGATTCTTTGAAATCGGATAAGTAAAGTCAAGAGATGCAACTAATTCATGTAAGATGGTTTGGGCCTTTTGCAAATTAATATTTGCTTTTGCAATGTTTCTCTCCGCTATTCCTTCAATGCCTAGTTTTACAAAACGGATTGCACCATCGTAGAGCATGATAATTAATTGACCACGAGAAGCCGTTTGTACGGAAGATTGTTGGTATTTCTGAAGCGGTGAGTAAGCCATGAAGTAATCTCTCCTCTTTCAATTCTTAGGAACCAAATAAACTAGACGACTGGGCACTATATCTGTTCATTGCAGTTTCCATAGCAGTGAATTGCTTGTAATAGTTTGTTTCGATAATGGTCATGCGTCTAGCCATATCCGAAATTCTTAAATCTAGCGATCGAAGCTGTTCTCCCATAGAACTAGAGGCTATAAAAGCTGTAGTTGAATCTGTACTGTATCTCGATGTACCCGCCTTCTTCGCTAGTTCATCAAGTGCAGTGCTTAACGAATTCGACAACCGGTTAAACAACCCATTATCGGGATTTGTAGGACTAGTCTTTACTGTTGGGTCAGTTGATGTCGTTTGTTGAGTAAAGTATGCCATTACTTTATCCGGATCAGCCTCAATCGCCGCACGAAGCTTGGCTTCGTCCTGAATAACGAGTTTCCCCCGATCCTGCCACTGGCCGGTTGCAATCCCCAAGTCATTCATGTGTACGGCTTGTCCATCAACGGTAACACTGGTCACTGATGCGAGCCTCATGTTGCTTACGAGGGAAGTTAATGTTGAATCTCGACGCAGCAGGCCGCTCTTTGCCTTCCCTTCCCACAGCTCGATCTCACTTTCCTTCATATCTTCCTTCTGTTCAGAAGTAAGCGGGGTGAAGGATCGGTATCGTTCTTCATTCAGTTTTTTATTCACCGTATCGAAAATGTCATTGTAATCCTTAATAAAGGATTTGATTGTATCCACAATCTTATCCACGTTGGAGTTCACCGTAATTGTGCTCGCAGTGCCGCCCGTGGAAGCTGTCGTTGCATTTAGCGTAATTTCGACGCCATTTTCCGTAAAGGTGTTTGTTTTCCGAGTTGTTGCAAGTCCATTGATCGTCAGCTGAGCGTCAGATCCCGTGTGGCTACTGGTGAGATCGAAGTTCGCTAAAAAGTCTCCGGAAACCGTAATTCCTGTTCCACCACCAGTTGTCTTCGAAGATAAGGATAGACGCCCCGTCGTGCTGTCTAAAAATGCATTTACATTTGCCGTGCTGTTATTATTTATTGTAGAGATAACCGAGCTAAGGGAATCTGCCTCATTGACGGTAATGGTTGAGGTTACCCCGTTATTTGTTACATCGAACGAAACATTACCACTCGCATCCGCTGTGTAGTTGATTTGTCCTGCGGCCTTAAGGGCCGAAAGCGATTTGGTGGAGTCTACTGCCCCGATCCCATCTGTAGTCCCTGCTCCGCTTCGCAAATAAGCTGCAGTCGCTAACGAGGACACTTCAACGGTCATCGTACCCGCTACCGCATTTGCTGTCGTTTTCGCAGAGACAGCTGAGGTGTTACCTGAAACCGTCGCTTGTTTTGCGCTTATCGATGAAGTCAATCCGTAGTTAAATAGCTTATTATTTCGAAAATCGACCAGCTTAATATTTACATCGCGATACTGGTCCCGCTGCCATTCCATCGTCGTCTTCTTTTGGTTTAATTTATCGAGCGGAACGCGCCTTGCTTTCATCAACTCGCTAACCATACTGTCAATATCCAAGCCCGATACGAATCCTGATATTCTCATCACTATCAATCACCCCTTATACTTTTTCATCGACTAAAATCCCAGCAATCTCCATCATCTTTGCGACAAGATCTAATGTTTTCTCCGGGGGGATTTCCCGGATTACTTCCCCGGTTTCCTTATTCAGAACCTTTACTACAATGGCATGAGTTTGTTCATGGTAAGACATTTCAAAAGCAGTCGAAGGTCCCTCCAATGCCTTAATCGCTCTATCGATTGCTTTCACCAGTTGTCCTTCACCGATGGATAAAGGCACTCCCTGTTCCTGAAGCCGTTTAACTTCAAGCCCACTTTTCACCACTCTGGATGTCGATTCGTAGTTTGCTGACGGTGCAACTCCGCTGCTTATCTTTGAAACAGAGGAGTAAGTGGGGGTATTGAATCCTGAGGTACCCGAAGACTGTACGCTCACATCAATCACTCCGCCCTTATATATGATATATAGATTATATCGACGTCCTCAGCAGAAAACTTTAGACATTCCATGAAAATGTATTATAAAAAAAGAGACCCTGATAAAAACAGGATCTCTTTCTAGTAAACCGGTATCGATTAACGCAGAAGCGACAGAACGCCTTGTGGAGCGGAGTTCGCTTGTGCAAGCATCGATTGCGAAGATTGGAGCAAGATTTGGTTCTTTGTAAGTTCCACCATTTCCTTCGCCATATCTGTGTCGCGAATACGGGATTCAGCTGCAGTCAAATTCTCAACTGTAGTGCCCAGATTGTTGGAAGTGTACTCCAGACGGTTTTGAAGAGCACCGAGCTTCGCGCGCTCTGTAGCAACCGCTTCGATAGCAGTTTCAACACTACTCAGACCGGATCCACTAGTCAAACCAACAAAGCTAGTAGTTGTGATTGCACCAATTGAAATCGATTGTGATGCATCGTTCGATTGAATGGATGCACCTGCAGTAATTGTGATGCCGTTGAATTTTGTGTCAGACATGATCAAGTCAATCTGGTCACCTAGAGCTTCTAATTCGGTATTGATGTTAGCTTTATCTGTGTCGGAATACGTACCGTTCAATTCTTGAACGTTCAGCTCTTTCATACGAGTCAGCATGGCGCTTACTTCGTTCAATGCGCCTTCTGCTGTTTGTACGAAGGAAATACCATCTTGAACGTTACGTTGAGCTTGCTCAAGACCACGGATTTGACCGCGCATCTTCTCGGAAACTGCAAGACCTGCAGCGTCGTCAGCCGCACGGTTAATGCGAAGACCGGAAGAGAGCTTCTCCATGTTCTTGCTTGTTGCATTGTTGTTCAAAGACATGTTGCGGTGGTTGTTCAAAGCTGTGATGTTGTGATTAATACGCATGTTAAATTTCCTCCTTGAAATTAGGTAAGTTCCACATCCATGTGGTTATCGCCGGACTCAGGTCGGCCGCCCTGATTGGCTATATTATATATATCGGCAGAGTTAACGATTTGTTTATAGCAATCTACAACTTTTTTTTCATTAATTTTAGCTGATTCGCCAGCTGCCCTATGTTCACCTGAATACCTGCCGCTTCCTGGTTTGTTTCTTTAATCGAGGAAAGCAGCTCCTTTCGGACGATTTGAACTTCTTTTGGCGCTGAGATGCCGATTTTAACCGTCTCTCCATCGACTTCGAGTACCGTGATTTCGATATTGTCTTGAATGACTATGGTTTGCCCCTTTTTCCGCGATAGCACCAGCATCGTATTCGCCCCTTTCTATTTCTCAACCACAGCCGGGAAAAGGCGGTGACGTGTCGTATATTCGGTATTCGTCAGAATGATCTGTTTCCCTTGGCGCGTATCCACTTGAAGCACAATCGGCGCGACGAGATTCGTCGTTGCGTTATCCAGCTCACCCCGAATCGATACAATGGTCCGCACGATAATTTGCTCAGGTCCCTCGATTTGCAGCTGCTTTACATCGCTTTCCGATAAGTGAAAGTCATAGTCCGGGAAGTATTCAAACGGGTCAACTATAATGAAGGAAAGTTCGCCGTTATCAATGGATTGCAAATAAGAGAACGGTTCATGATCCTCAACTGTAATTACGGTAAAATAACGTTGATCCTCAAATCCGGGAATACCCTCTTTAAACTCAATAATAGCCTCATCACTGACATCAATTTCACCAAAACGGCTTGTATCCAGCTTCATATTCTCTCCTCCTGAATGAAATAGGAAAAGCTATAAGCGATTCCTACGCCTATAGCCTCTTACACAATCGTATTAATAACCGGCGGTGTGACTGTCACCGACGGATACTGCTTCATATACGTTTCCACTGAGCCGCGATGATACGTAATCTGCGGGCGATGCACTTGAATATTCACATCGCGCTTGCCTACTTCAACCTGCATATTTAAATCATTCGGCGTGTACTCAAACGATATATTCGCGGGAGATGCAGGTCCGTATACCTGAAGGTCCGGCGGCCCTTCGATAAACTCATCAAGAGCCATTTCGGCCTGCGGGTTTCCCTGTACTCTCAAATCGCCGACTCGATTGCCCTTTTCGACAATTTGGATTAAATTTTGCTGCGCCACTTCTTTATATTGCGAGTAGAGCCGCTGCCAGAAGGCTTCCGGCTTGCCGCCCGTTAAGGCGTTTTCGGTTAAGCTTTGATCAATCCGCAGCTGTCCCGGCCGATTATTCGCAGTAACGACAGTAGGAGAGGATTCGACTTGAACGTCTGGCTTAGGGCGTTCAATTTCATAATGCCCTCGCGTAGTTCGAATATCAATTAAACCTCGCTGTGACTGAATGGATAACTGTGGAACCACTCAGTTCCCTCCTTTTCCGCAACTACTTCAGAAAATCGACCAGTGACGGAGTAATAATTTTCGCACCTACCGATAAAGCGGCCTGGTAGACGTTTTCATTCACTTTGGACTGAATGATGAGCTCTTCGTAGTCCGCATCCTCGGTCTTCGATTGCAGCGATGTCAAATTGTAGTTCAAATCCTCTAAACGCTGCTGCATCAGCTCAATCCGGTTTACGCGAGCCCCGATCTCCGCTTGCTGCGTCAACACTTTGTTCATGCGGGTTTCCAGAAGAGGAAGCTGTGCACTTACTTTGTCGTACTCGCCTGCCACCAACTCCGTAACCAACTGATCTACAATATTAAAAATATTGTCATCTTCATTTTTATCTGCCGGCGTTCCCGGAGGCGGATACCCGAAAACATCATTACCGTTCAAATTGACGGATAATTCGACGCCGCTATTGATCACATATTCAATTTTTCCGGTATCGGTAATCGCCTTCTTCACATCTGTGGAAGGATCGTACGGCTTTTTGTCAGTAAATTGACCGTTAAAAATATATTTCCCTTTAAATTGGCTGTTGGCAATATCAATCAACTGATCTTTTAATTCTTTGATTTCTCCTGCAATGTTATTCAAAGCTACATCAGGGTTCGTCCCGTTCGAGCCTTGAACCGCCAACTCTTTGATACGCTTCAAGACATCGCTCGTTTGCGTAAGCACCGTATCGGTGAATTCCAGCTGGGAGCTGGCCGAATCAACATTCGTCTGATATCTCTCATTAATAGAGATATCACTGCGATAACGCAAAGCATACGTGATACCTACCGGGTCATCGGAGGGACGGTTAATCATCCGACCGGTCGACATTTTCTCCTGTAGTCCTTGCATTGTGCGAAGATTCGTATTGATATTACGAAGCAATTGATTTGTCATCGTTCCTTGGGTTACACGGCCCAGCATATCGTTATCCTCACCTTCTTAAACGGGAGCCTTATCTTATCTTCCTACGACACCCATCCCATTAATGATCTTATCTAAAATCTCATCGACCGATGTCATGACCCGTGCCGCTGCATTGTACGCATGCTGAAACTTGATCATGTTCGACATTTCTTCATCTAAGGAAACGCCGCTTACAGACTGACGACGGGAATCTACCTGATCAACAACGAGCTTAGCATTATCCGCTTGTCGCTGCGCTTCCTCGGTTTGCACACCGAGCTGTCCAACCACGGAGCGGAAATAGTCACTGATCGTTCCTTGAACGTTTCCTCCGCCAACCGTAGAGAAGTCAATTTTCGTATCATTGAACTGCGAAATGAGCAGCGCTAGATCCTTGTTCCCTTTGACAACCTTCTCTGTGGTCCCATCCATCGTCGTTCTCATGGAAGAAGCAATATAGGATTCGTCACTCAAGATATCCGCGCTTACTTGAATATTTCCAGCCGTAAGAACTCCCCCATTGCTTGCAACGAAGAAGTTTCCTGCTTGTTGAGCCTGATCACCAACCATCGTATAACCAAGCTTATGAAGAGCATTGAAGCCTTGAACCGTAACAGGTAAATCATTGGCTAGCGTTCTGTCCTTTACGGTGCCTTGATACGGAACTCCATTGAGTGTTGTGCCATCCGGAATAACGGCTCCTGCCGGAAGCGTTACCGTTATCTCTCCATTAGCCAATCCGTTAACCAACGTGTTCAGTTGATTCTGATAATCCGTGACATACACATCACGCGATCGAAACATGCCATGAATTTCGCCGCCGATAAGGGTACCGGATTCATAGTTGTCTTGCAGTCCGTCCACGGTAACCTCAGTCGCCTGCTGCCCATTCACTACGTTGACTCCGGCCAAAGTAACCTGATAGCCGCCCTGTGCTTCCTGCACGTTCACATTGGCAATTTTCGAAAGCTGGTCCACCAAAAGATCTCGTTGGTCACGCAAGTCGTTTGCGTTGTCGCCTAGTCCTTCAATACGAATAATTTGTCCGTTTAAATTCGCAATCGTGGAGGTTATCGTATTAATCTGCGACGTTTTTACCTCGATATTTTCGCTAATGTCGGTTTTTAGATCTTCAAGCTGTTTGCTCGTCTGATTAAAAGCGTCGGTTAAAGCTGCTGCTGTTTCCCGAACCAGTTTTCTGGCGGTAATATCTTCTGGCGATTCGCTTAAGTCATGCCATGCTTTCCAGAACTTATCGATAACTTTATTCAATCCAGCTTCCGACGGTTCATTAACGATCGTCTCCAGCTTTTCTAGCGTATCCAGTTGAATCGACCAGCTGCCATAGGTCTTATTTTCATTGCGGAATTGCGCGTCCAAAAACTGCTCGCGGACACGAGTAATCGAGCTGTATTCGACACCCGTTCCGATCTGCCCGGGAGCATTCGAACGCATTAGCCCTACGGCTTCCATTGGACGGGAAGCAACCATGTTTACCGTCTGTCTCGAGTAACCCTCCGTATTGGAGTTTGCGATGTTATTCCCTGTCGTGCTAAGAGCAGCCTGCTGGGTAAAAAGGCTGCGCTTGGCTGTTTCCAGGTTGTGGAACGTTGATCTCATGAATACGCCTCCTATCGAAAAGCTTACGCTTTCGTGTCAAAATAGCTGTTCCGCTTATAGCCGCCCGCTTGCTGCTGCGGATGTTGGTATACGCTATCATCCTCCGCTCCTATTAGGAGGTTTAACGTGTAATCTATAAAAGCAAGAGAATTCCGAGCCAGCTCTTGATTCACCTGATTCGCCCTTTGGAGCTGACCTAATACGACGGCGAGTTCCTGTTGGGCATCAAGCAGCGCCTGCTTATCCTCCGCTTTAAACACAATTCGCGAAAGATCGCTCACCGTCACAGCAGGATCCGGTTTGTAGCCTTTTCCCACCAAGAACCTACCAATTTCAAAAACACGTTTCTGCTCCAGCTCCGCGATTTGCTTCACCAGCTTGGATTCCTTAATAACAAGTCCGTTTAACTGATCAACCTGATTGTTGATCAGGGTTTCTTTTTTCAACTGAGCTATATCGAGCAAACTTTGATGAATGTCCTTCATATCTCGCAGCACTTGGATTAATTCCTGGATCGCCAAAGTCATTCATCCTCTTTTCTTCATAGCATTACTTAAAGTAAGGATACAGCTTATCTGCTAGTTTATAAGCATCCACCTGATAAGTGCCGCTGGAAATTTGGTCCTTCAGCTTCTCCAGCTTTTCTGTATTCGAGGCATTGCCCAGCATTTCTTTCGCTTCCGCTGAAATCTGGACTTCATCCCTCTTCCCTTTCTTCATATCGGACGCAGATGTCTGCCCAACGTTTGATTTCCTATAAGGGTTTACACCGTTAATTCGCGAGGAATCATTAATTCTCATCGTCGTCACCTCATATCTTGCGATTCAATTAAAAAACCGATAATAGTCTATAACTATTATCGGCACGTTGCGGTCTAATGTTTAGCCCTCTCAGCGACCTTGGCCGTCATTTGTCATTTATATTATAGTTACTGCGCTTATCCTGCTGCTGCTTGAGCGCCTGCTCCCGCTTCTCGTCTTCGCTTAAATGACGCACATCGCGACTGAGCTTCTTCCGGCAATCATCACACAAGTGGCCTTCACGAATGGAAATGCCGCAGGATTCACAGGGAATGCTCATATTCGGCATATTCATAATGGAGATGCGGCCTTCGCGAATAAACTTCACAATCTGCCGAACCGGCACTTCCGTCTCATCACTCACCTGCTGAATCCCGGCGCCCCGGTTCTCACGCAGATACTTGGATACGACCTCGTACATTTTATCGATATCCTTTACACAAGCTGGACAAACGTCGTGAAAAGGATTCTTCGCATACACTCGTCCGCAACGGCTGCAATTGCCTATATTCATACTCATCGCGGGGACACCCCTTCTATTTAGTCTTTGTAATCCTAGTTTACTTTATAACCACAAAGCTTGTATATCTTGTAAAATAGTGATCCTCTCACCGCGCCCAGGTCAACCCGTACACGTCCACACCAAGCTGTGACCTTAGCAAACCGGCACATTGCTGCATGGTGCTCCCCGTCGTGTAAACGTCATCAATCAGGATGATCGGGGGAATCAGTTGATGCAGCTCCTTCACTCGGTTCCGCGACGCTGACTGACTTGTCATTAGACGTGACCGTACCATCGCTTGAAACTGGCGGGCGCCTTCCGAGTCCATCGCGAAGGCAAGCTCCATATCCCGCAGACGGTCTCCGCGGCTTTTCATACTTTGTTTATCGGTATGCCGCACCCGTTTTATTAGAGGGAAAACGTCCATTTTCATTGATTTCCCTAAGCCCGCAGCCATTCGCTCAGCCTGGTTAAATCCCCGCTCCTGCAGCCGCTCTTCACTCACTGGCACAAAGGTAAGGACAGGCTTGCTAACCGCTGCACCCTCTCTCTCCATCGCCTCCAGGAGCAGATGATATGCGTGATGCAGCATCCCGTAAAATACCGGCTCGAGCCTTTCCATCCCACGGTACTTATACAGCCCCAGCCACTCCTTCATTTCGCCGTCGTAACGAACCGCCCCCCGATTCCTATGATAATGAAACGTCACGCCAGCCCGGGCACAATCCGGACAACATTCCCCCCGGCCGCAGCGTTCACACTGCACCTCATGAATCCAAGGGATCCGCGTAAAGCACGCCGGACAAAGCAGCTGATCTAATACAGAGTGTCGCAGCACATCCGGACGGCCGCTGCCTGCTGCATCAGCACCGCACACACGGCACGGAATGGGCTTCGTTCCGAGCCATTGGAGCACTTGCTCCCAGCGTTCCAGCAGGAAGCTGCCACTCATCCTTGCTCCTCCTTTCCCCGTAAAAAGCCGTTCTTCTTTGCAAGCTTATTCATCGTGCATATTTGCTGAATCGCACCGCGCTGCCCTCGGGTTCGATCCGCTCCGACAAAGACGACATAGCCCGCAGGGTCCTGTGCCGACCGCCCCGCTCGTCCCGCCATCTGCACCAACGCAGCCTCATCAAATAAGGAGGAATGCGCATCGAAAATATAGACATCCGACATCGGCACCGTCACCCCCCGTTCCAAAATTGTCGTTGTGACCAGAATGCGGATCTCCTTCTGCCGAAACGCCTGTACCTTGGCGCTTCGTTCTGCATCGACAGATGCCGTGCCCTCGATACGCACGGAAGGGAAATTCCGTTCCAACAGCCGCTTTACCGGTTCCACTACTCTAATTTCGGGCACAAACACAAACAGCTGCGCCCCGCGGTCTACCGATCGGCGCATGCGATCCGCCAGCTTCCGGGACAGCTTGCCCCGCTTCAGCATGCTGCTGATCCCCTCCGGCCCGATCCACACGGGCACCGGCAGCGGATGGCGGTGATACCGCACCGGCACCTTCACATGCGCAAGCGCTCCCTGGCGCATTTGGCGCCTCAGCTCCGGCGGAGGCGTCGCCGTCAGCAGCAGCATCCGGCCCTCCGGCCGCAGCGAACGCAGCACGGCATGATGCAGCATGGCATCGCCGTGATATGGAAAGGCATCGATTTCATCGATGATGCCTAAATCAAAAGCCTGCGAGAAGCGCAGCAGCTGGTGAGTCGTGGCGAGCGTAATCTCTCCGCTTTCCCATCGCTCCTCGCTTCCGCCGTAAAGCGTCACTACCCTTCGTGACGGAAAAGCCTTCTTAATCCGCGGCATAAGCTCGATAACGACATCCCGTCTCGGCGTACCTATGAGCACCCTTCCGCCGCGAGCAAGCTCATCATCGATGAGCGGGAAAATCATTTCCGTCTTTCCCGCTCCGGTAACCGCCCAGATGAGAAAGCGGCGATCCTCCTTCCTGCTTCTGCCTTGCCAAGACTGGCGCAAAAAGCACATGCCCTCTTTGGCTGCCGCCTCCTGCGCAGGACTCAGCCCCCACGAATCCAGCGGCTGCGCACTGCAGCTCTCTCCTTCGTCACTTGGCATCCCCGTTCCTGTGCCCTCCACCAGTACCGAACAAAGACGAACCCGCCCCATCGTCAAGCACGCCTCACAATAAGGGCACTCCGCCTCACAAGTCGGGCACCATGTAAAATGGAGCTTGTCCATCCCGCTTCCACATCTTCGGCACCGGAAGCTCCAGCCCTTGGTCTTACTGCCTCCAAGCCCGAAGAGCCAGCCTCGGCCCTTCTCTTCAGCCAGCTCCAGGCCGTTCAAGCTTCTCAGCTCCCCCCTTAGCGAAGCCTTCTCCAGCATGACCTCGACTGGGATCTCCAGCTCCACACCGCAAGCGGATAGAAAAGACATTAGCTCCTCCATCAGCAGCGACCTGCCCCCTACCAACTCTGATAACTCACCCGATGCCACATTCACTCCGAACCTCGAAAGCCCGCCAGCATCAATGCCAACCCCCCCTTCACGGTACCGCCGATCCATGTCCCGATCCAGCAGTACACGGCGCAATTTCCACTCCCTTGCCGCTTGCGGTAAAGGAACCCCCCTCTGTTCCAGCTGCTGAACGGCCCGGCCCAGCCTTCCGTGCTTCTCAAGCGCTTCACTCAGTAATACAGCCTGCCCAAACGATACTGCCGCAGGAAGCAGCACTACCTCCTTTACCCCCTTTTCCACCAAAAATGCCACCGTGCTCGCCCAATGCAGCGACACTCTCCAAGATCCAGAGCTCTCGGCTCCTTTCCCGTTACCAACGCCATAGACGACCGCCTTCATCACTACGCCCCCTTCCAAGCCATTTTCAGAAGTATCTCACATCTCCCCAATACAGCTGTTATCCCTCTCCTCATTCATTCCTTCGATACCACCCCGCCCAAATTCTTCACTCTCCCACTCCCTGATCGACAAGCCGTATACACCCCTACACCCCCAGAAACGCAAAACACCGCTCTCCACAGAAATAAGGAATCCCCTACCTGTGAAGAGCGGCGCATGCTTTGCGTCCGTCATCATATTTACTTATGCATTTCCCTGGCTGCTCCCTTGCCGCCTCCGCCCTTGCAAGCGATTCCATTCCGGCTTTCACCGACGCTCCAGAACGCTTACCAAGCCGCCGATCGCTGAAGGGACTCACCTTGGGACAGACGCGTAATGACGACATCTTTTCGACCTTCGTAAGCCGCCGCCACCGTCTCGACATCCTCTTCATTCCGCATCCGGCGCACCTCCACCGTCTGAAGAATACTCCGCTTCTCAATAATCGAGAGTGTGTCATCCTCGGAAGCAGCATCCAAAATCGTTACCTTGACATCCGTACCATGCATCCACGACCAACAGGTCAACAGACGCAGCACCCATTCTATCGAGCTTTGATTATTATGTGTAACAAGGATGTAGTGCGGCACTCGTTCCTCTCCCCGGCTGCGAGCGTGTATCCAGTGCACCCATGCGACACACAACCCATATACGCCGACAATGACTAACAAACTCTCCACCATGCGGCAAACCTCCTCTGGTGCGGCCAGCCCGACGCGTTCCTTGCGGATCAGCCGGACTTGCCTCGTAAGCTGTGCTTACTTCATCTATATGCCGCACAGAGGGGGAAGGTGCCTGCACTACAAAGTGACCCAGCCATTTTTAATGGAGATGATAACGGCCTGCGTTCGGTCGTCAACCTCCATCTTTTGCAAAATGCTGCTCACATGGTTTTTCACCGTTTTTTCACTAATAAACAAGAACTCGCCAATCGATTTATTGCTTTTGCCTTCAGCCATGAGCCGAAGCACCTCCGCCTCACGACGAGTCAGCGGGCTGTTATCGTGATGAATATACTTCACGCCGGCATCCTCGGAGGTAACGGCCGCCTGACGTTCGCCCGCATAGCCCTTCTCATCTAGGTACGTCATCCGGCGAAGTTGGTTAATAAGCTTGCCTGTTACCTTCGGATGAATATACGCTTGTCCCGCCACAACCGCGCGAACGGCGTTGAGCAGCTCCTCTGCTTCCATATCCTTCAGCAGGTAACCTGTCGCGCCTTTACGAAGCGTTTCGAATACATAGCTTTCATCATCATGGATCGATAAAATAATGACCTTAATATCCGGGAAAAAATCGCGGATTTTCGTGGTGGCCGCTACCCCGTTCTCGATCGGCATGTTAATATCCATCAGTACGACGTCCGGATGTACCTCATTGCACATTTCCACCACACGAATGCCGTCGCCGCATTCCCCGACAACCTCTAAATCATTTTCCATATTAATAATACGCTTTAGACCTTCCCGAAAAAGCTGGTGGTCATCCGCGAGCAATAGCTTTACTTTATCTGGTCTCTGATCCGTCATCGTTGGGATCCTCCTTGGATTGGATGTTCACTGGAATGAGCATGGAAATCTTGGTTCCCGCATTCGGCTCTGATTCAATTTCGATGCGGCCTTCCAATAGCTCAATCCTTTCCCGCATGCCGACGATCCCAAAATTAGATCGCTCTTTCGGCAAGGTCTCCAGCTTGTCCGTACGGAAACCAACCCCATTGTCCTGCACCACAATCTTCACCATGTGCATTTGAAAGGTTACCGTCAACGACAAGAAAGACGCTTCCGCGTGTTTATAAACATTAGAAAACGCTTCTTGCACTAACCGGAAAATCGCCACCTCCATCGCGGAAGGCAGACGCTGTTCTTTTCCGATGAGATCGAACTTGGTGCGAAGCTTCGTTTTCTCTTCGAAATCCTCCACAAACTTACGGAGAGCTGGAACAATACCCAAATCATCAAGCGCCATCGGCCGCAAATTAAACATGATTTTGCGGACCTCACCAAGCTCAAGCCGAATTTGGCTCTTTAGATCGCTCAGCTCTTCCTTTACATTAGCATACTGCTCCTTCGCCAGCATCCGCTCGGCAATTTCTGCTCGCAGCACCAAGTTCGCCAGCGATTGGGCAGGGCCGTCATGCAGCTCCCGCGCCACCCGCTTCCGTTCCTCCTCCTGGGCCAAAATAATTTTGAACCCAAGCTGCTGTCGATTTTTCGCCGATTCGATAATTTTCGGGACTTCCTTCAGGTCACCCGACAAATATTCGAGAACAACATTGATTTGCGAAGCCACCGATTCCGCACGCTCAATCGTACGTTCACTGCTGCGGATTCGCTGCTGAAGCTCGTTTCGCCGTTCCTTCAGCGCGAATTCCTTCTCCCGGTGAATGGTCACTTGGAACTGCAGCTGCGTCGCATTTTCATAGGCATCGCGGATATCATTTTCGGAATAACGCTGGAAATCCCGGCTTACCTCTATCAATCGCAAGCGTGCCCGTTTAAACTCGGTTTCCAACTGATCCACTTTATCAATAATAGCATAAGTTTCTTGAATGACGTTCTCTAGCTCATGGTTAAGTGCAGCAAGCTCTTTCCGTGCGCCTTCTGTAATTTCGAAGATTTGATACTTGCTGCTTTCCATGACTTGTGTCGCATTTTTTATGACACGGTCAATCGAATCAAGGCTGATGTCCACGGCGGCCCTCTTTTCCATGTCTGACATTATATAGTATGCTATTTCATATTATACTCGTAAATGGGCTTAATTGCCCATCCCCATAGGCCAACGCTCTTATTCCACCGTGATTGAACGCGTTTTAGGCGCCCAGGTCACTTTCCATCCGAGCTTTTCCGACAGGAGGCGCAGCGGCACCATCGTCCGGTTTCCGATAATCGTCGGCGCTACATCACTCACGGCCGCCTGGCCATTCACGATCAAGTCGGTCTGGTCTACCCACATTTCGATCATATGACCGTCCCTGAAAATCGTCACCTTCCGCTCATCCGCCGTCCACAGCACTTCGCCGCCCAGCGCATCCCCGATAAATTTGATCGGCACAAGCGTTAAGTCGTTACGAATGACCGGAGCCTGATCCAGCTTCATCGCCTTTCCGTCTACGGTCAGCTCCTTCTTGTCCACCGTGAGCTTAACCACCGGCTTGGCCTTTTGATCGGAGGCTTGCTTCTGATAGACGAAGCTTACCGTATCCAGCGCGATTTCACCCTTCATCGGGCGCTCATCTTGACCTTCCGCATTATTTACCACGTAAATTTGATGCAGCTTGGTCGGGTAGCTGATTTTGTTCTCTTCAAGGCTCATGGAAACAGTTTTCCAGCCCGTCCAATTGATTTGCGGCGCGAGATCAACACGCTGGAACTTGTTGTTTTCATCTAAAAATTCAGCTCTCAACCGGTGGTTGCTGCCGTCCCCGAATACGCGCACCTTCAAAATCGAAGGCTTGCCTGCGACAGAAATTCCGTCCGCAAAATCAGCGTAAGCCGCTTTTACACCCGTTCCTTCGGTAAAATCATACGCCAGCTTAAGCACTTGGTTATTCGGCTCTTGGCCTTGGTAGCCCTTTTGCAATGCCACAGCACCCTTAACGAAATCAGGGTAGCTCTCAAAGGTAATCATGAATGGGGTGGTATCGAAATCGGTAAACTTCGTTTCCGTTCCTCTTTCGATCGACAGCATAGCGCTGAATCCATCGTATCTCGCAATGACACGGCCTACCGTGTTCGGTTCAAAGTTTTCGATCGTCAGCACGTCGCCTTCAACCTTGCCCTTCAAGCCACGAAGCTCCCATTGGATGGACTTCGGCGGCACCGTGCGAGTCTCGCCGTTTTTCAAAACGGCCGTTACCTTCAACGGATACGAACCGCCCTCGAGGAAGCCGTTCGTTACCGCTGATACGGACAGGGCTTGAATTTGCTGTCTGCCGATCACTTCAATTTGCGACTCCTTCCGCACCGTTGCCGGCGGATTGCCGCCAATGCCTTCATCCGCAGCCGAAACCGCAAGGCTCGCCTTGCCCGGCTTCAGGCCGGTTACCTTCATCCCGTCCATCGCAATAGCTCCGGCTTCCGGCAGCTCCCATTTCAGCAGTAAGGAAGCCGGATCAACCGGATTATAGTAATTATCGTAGGCTTTAATAGAAAGCTCAGACGATTCGCCCATAAACAAAGCTTTAGCTCCCTTAATCTCAACCCCCTGCAAAGAAACAGGGGGCGCATCGGAAAATACACCCAAACTATTAACTATTTTACGTTGGGTTCCATATTCCGTTTCATTCACCAGCTGCGGTTGAAAATCTCCCAGCGGACGGGCCACCATCTGCGTCGAACCGCCGCCATCGAGATTCATCCCGCGCCAAACGCCGGCTTGAATCATAACATCCTGGAACTCTTTCATCGACAGGCCGGCGCTGTCTCCACGACGATCTGCCGCAAGCATGTACACGTAACGGCCATCCTGCGAATAACCTACGCCTGTGCGGGCGCGGAAACCGGCTAAGCTTGCCACCTCACGGGCAAAGGCGGTCGGCTTGGCTTCGTCCACCATAATCGTATGGCCGCCGATCATGACCTCGATATTTTTCCAGTCGAGCGTCTTGTTCGGGTCGGCCGGGGTAATCTCATATTCCGCGATGACCGGCTCGCCTACTTTAAACTGCTGCAGCACGAACTCGGCCGCTTTACCGGAGGCACGAAGAATGTACCCATCCTCAGGCGGGATCATGTCGACGATGCCGTTATCCAGCACCTGCTCCACTATGCCGTTGCGCACCAGCACTTCCGTTGGGTAGGTGACGCCGTCATTGGAACGGTCGACCTGTCCCCAGGCGCTGGTGTACATATACAAGCCGTCGATCATGCTGTGCTGGCCGCTTGGCTCGTACCAGTAATAGGTCTTGTTAATGCCGCCCAGCGGATAGGAGGCGCCATTCTTCGTTTTCATTTCCCCTTTAAAAGTGAACAAATCAATGACCGGCTGGCGATCCTTCGTAATCGCAAACGTATAAAACCCCGGCAAATATGGCGGCGTCGCCATCAGCTCACCGCTGGAAATTTGCGGGCCAACCGGCACGCCTTCCGCTTGCGTATTATAAAAATCGCCATTCACACCCGCAATGGCCCCGCGTTCCGTCGCCATTTCCAGCGTGGTTGCTTTTTTCGTAAATTGATTGTTTACCCCTGTCAACACATCGACTCGCACATGCGGATTTTGCAAATCCGCCTGGATGACCCGCACCGTCGTATACGCCGGCTTTTTGTCACGTGTGGTGCTATATTGATAGGTTCGTAGAATCACACCATACGAAATGGCTTCTTCTTTCACTAGCTTTAAGGATGCTTCCGATTGAACTTCCGCCGCTTGAATGGACGGAATCACTGCAGACCAACCGGCAACCGCGAGACTCGCCGCAAGCAAGCATTTGGACAGGTAAAACGCTTTTTTCATGTAGACATTCTCTCCCTTGTTCATCTCTCTATCTATTAGACCCTTTTCCTGCCAAAAAAGTTTCTCGGTAAGTTTATCCTTTGTGTGAAAAGTAAAAAAGCCGCCTGCACGATTTCTCGTACAAGCAGCTTGTATGATTCGTACTTTTTGGTGCTTATGCCTGAGCGTCTGCCTTGAGGAGCTCTGCCTTGTCCGTACGCTCCCAAGGAACATCGAGATCGTTGCGTCCAAAGTGGCCGTAAGCTGCCGTTTGACGGTAGATCGGCTGACGCAGGTTGAGCATCTTAATGATGCCTGCCGGGCGAAGATCAAAATGCTTGCGTACGAGCTCAACCAGCTTGTCCTCGCTGATCGTGCCCGTGCCGAACGTGTCAACCGCGATGGAAACCGGCTGTGCCACACCGATTGCGTAAGCAACTTGAACTTCACATTTGGAAGCAAGGCCTGCAGCAACGATATTCTTCGCTACGTAACGGGCTGCATACGCGCCGGAACGGTCAACCTTTGTCGGATCCTTGCCGGAGAACGCGCCGCCGCCATGGCGAGCGTAACCGCCGTAGGTGTCAACGATGATTTTGCGGCCTGTCAGACCCGCGTCGCCTTGCGGTCCGCCGATAACGAAACGGCCTGTAGGGTTGATGAAGTATTTCGTATTGCTGTCAAGCAGATCAGCTGGAACAACCGGCTTGATTACATGCTCGTGGATATCGCGCTTGATACGCTCAAGCGTAATTTCTTCTGCGTGCTGTGTCGAGATAACGATTGTGTCCACGCGAACCGGACGGTCGCCTTCGTATTCAATCGTTACTTGTGTCTTGCCGTCCGGGCGAAGGTATTCTACGATGCCTTCTTTGCGAACCAGGGAAAGACGGCGTGCCAGTCTGTGGGACAACGAAATCGGAAGCGGCATAAGCTCCGGTGTTTCGTTAACGGCAAAGCCGAACATGAGGCCTTGGTCACCGGCACCGATGGATTCAATCTCGTCATCGGACATTTGGCGTTCACGATCTTCTAGCGCCTTGTCTACGCCCTGTGCAATGTCCGGGGACTGCTCGTCCAGGGAAGTCAATACTGCACAAGTTTGGTAGTCGAAGCCGTACTTGGCACGGGTATAACCGATTTCCTTGATGGTGTTGCGAACGATGGACGGAATATCTACATATTCCGAACGTGTGCTGATTTCACCAGCGACGAGCACGAGACCCGTAGTTACGGATACTTCGCAAGCTACGCGCGCATTCGGATCGTTACGCAGAAACGCGTCCAACACCGAATCGGAGATTTGGTCACAAATTTTATCCGGATGCCCTTCCGTTACGGACTCCGATGTAAACAAACGACGGCCTTGATTTGCCATTGGGGTTCACCCTCCTATGATCAATAAAGTTCATTATGCCTAGGTTATGTAAAAAGCACGAAAAACAAAAAAAGGAACCTTTTCCATTGGAAAAGGTTATCCGTTACCTTCCGTCCCTATATTACAGAAGTTGCCGAAGGCTGTCAATTGCTGCAGCGAAGCGAAATTTACAATTTTTTAATTATAGCTGAAACGATGCTTCCTCTGCTTTGCGCACTAACAGGCGGGTCATATGACCGCCGACAGCACCTGCGTCACGTGTAGCCACATGACCCCAGTAATCCTCTTTGATCTGCGATGCCGGGATCGCGCCGAGCTCTGTTGCAAATTCGACATCGCCCGCGATGCCGCTGATTTGCTTGCCTACTGCAAGGCCCAGCTCCGCAGCAATTTCGTACTTCATCGCGTCCAGCGCTTTTTCCGCTTCCGGCACGACGATGTTGCGTTTGTTTGCTTGTCCGCTACCCATTGACGTTCACCTCCCTTGCGAAGATGTACGTTTAGTTTGGGTCTCGGGCACGCATTTTACTTTCATAAGATGTTGCCTATCGGGGAAATATTAAGGCGAGACGGTACTTCCATCCGCATTTTGTAAAAGGTAGCTGCCGCGAACCATGACATAAACGTCCCCGGCGTTTTTCGCGTCAGCCTTAATTCCCCGGCCTTCACGCGGGAAAATCAGCAGGTGGTTGTGTGGAACCTGCGTACCGCTGGACAAATCCTTACCCCCCGTTACATCGGGGATGCCATTCTCGGTATTGCTGTAGGCGTAGACCTTGCCGCTTCGCACGATAAATTCGCTGCCGGCTCCGGCAAGCAGCGTTTGGCCGGTCGACATTTGCACGACCTTCAGCTCGTCAGAGCCTGACGTCGAGGGTGCCGCGACCGGAGCGGCCGCCGACCCGCTTGGATTGGTTTGAGCTGGCAGCTTGGCCAGCTCTTCTTGGATCAGCTTGCGTACTTCGGCCGCCGATAGGCCGGACGTTGACGTCGAAGCCCCAGCGCCCGAGGAAGTCGAAGTCGACGGCTTTATGCCCGTCAGCTTCTGAATCTGCTCGTCCACGTAGCTTTTCGTTACAACCGGATCGTTCACCGATCCCGGTTCATTCGTCTGCAGCACATTGTCTGCCTTTATAATGTACGCCGAAGCGCAAAATACACTAATGCCGACAACCAGGGCTACGCCCATTTTTTTATAGGATGCTCTCATTCTTTGAAACCTCCTGCTAGATTCGAGAATTGCTCCTCCCATTCTATCATTCTAGGACAAAAAAATCCCCCCTGAAATTTTCAGAGGGGAATGAGGTATAAATTTAAAAACCCTTCAATGTAGTCAGCAAACGTTTGACCGGGCCATTTGGTGTATTAACCTTCTCATAGATTTTATAAGAAGTGCCCGTTTCAACTTGCTCTGTTCTCAGCTTAGTAAAGCTAACCGTATTTTTACCTGTGATTAATTGATTTTGGGTTTCAGTCGGTCCAACAAGCGAGACATCTTCTTGTGCAAGGACATGGCCATTACGATCAATCATCTCTATAGTTAGTAAAGAGTTATCTTGATCGGCAATCACTTTTTCATCAGAAGTGACAACGGCATCGAACTTCACTTTATAGCTGTATCCGGTCGTTAGAGCATAACTCATCTCAGGCACCATGTAGTCGACTTTTACCTTGAATGGATATAAGTCCAGCTCTGTATCCGACCTCAGTTCAACCACCGACGTCTTTACTGCCGCAACATCCGTACGGTAAGATCCGATACTGTCTTGCAGCTTCAAAATCAGGTTTTCTCCTGTTTCACTAGCTGGCAACGTAAATGCATACGATACCACATTAGATAGCCCAGGTACCATTTGTGTGCGGCTTATCGTTTGACGTACACCACTATAAGAGAAACCATCTGTGCTCTGAAGTTCTGCTTCGAAATTCGGAAGAATGACAGGCTTCGAGTTCTTATTGTTCAGCTTGAATTTCGCTACCGCAGTTTTATAGCCCGAACCCTGATTCTCGTGCAAGGTCAAGCTTACGAGTGACACATCCACATCTTTGTTGATGCTCTTGCTTAATTCATCAACCGCAATGATTTCACCAAGCTTATATGGCGTAGGTGTGACGTTGCTGCCAAAGGTCATTTGCGGCAGCAAGAGGCTTAACCTGCCAACCTGGTAGGAGGAAGCTCCCGCAGCAGTTACATGCTGAATCGGAGTCATTACGGAAACGCTGGAAAGCGTTGTTTCCTGCTCGGTAGCAATCGTGAAATGAATGTATTTTTTCTCATTCGGCTCGACAGCAACTTGGGACTGTTCCACACGGCTTCCTTCAAAGGTTTGGTTATTATCGCGGCCATAAAGAGTAAATTCCGGAACCGTTTCGCGCTGTGCTGTCGGGTTTTCAACCAGTACCTTTACGATGGTAGCCGGTTTTTCCCCTGTCAGCTGCTTCGAATACGATACCGGTGTGAACTTGAGCGGCGAGCGGCTTCCCGGAATGGTGAAGGACTCTCCCCACTTATGTACCGGCACTTGGTTTTCACCGTCAAAACCGGTCCAAGCAGAACCGGCCACAGGCAAGCTTAGCTTTACCGTTTCCGTCTTCGGATACGTATACCAATCTACGTCGACCCATTGAAGCTCGACAATTTCTACAGGCTCCGTCGAATCAATCATCGTGTAGTAGCTTAATTCGGATTGGGAACGAGGCTTCACCGAGCGTTCGTTAGTCGTACTGCCAGCGAGCGTATACTCTACCCCATCAGCAGTTTTTACCCGAAGCTCGTATGTAGGGATACGGGTAATTTTATTTGCAGCATTGTTCACTTTAACAACTGCGGCAATACGAACACCGTCCGAAGTGCGCTCATTGTAAAGGGCTTTTACTTGAACCTGAAGCTGTTCGTTCAGGTTATGAGTTGTGTTAAAGATGGCAGCTGTCGTCTGCAGAGCCTCATTGGCGAGAGCAAACGGTGCAGCAGTAACAAGCAGTGATGTGGACAGGGCGACAGTGAGTGCGGTTTTTTTCCAATGATTCATAGATGTATTCCTCCCTCTGCTAGTTCTTCACGGTAACTTTTTCTTTATCAACAAGCTGATGCTGGCCGGAAATAACGAGGTCTTCCCCTTCGCTTACCCCTGATAGCACTTCTTGAATTGTATCCTTCAAACGGCCAAGCTCCACCTTGCGACGTTCTACGGTATCGCCTTTCAAAACAAAAACAAAGTTTTCGCTGCCTTCCCGAACGACGCTGGAAGTAGGAATCGCAACGACCATTTGATCCTGCTCTTCGGTTAAAAGAATTTGTACCTTGTTGCCAGGGATTAACTTGCCGTCTGCATTCGATACTTCCAGCTCTAACGCATACGATTTGGTCGACGGATTCATTACTTGTGACAAATAAGAAATCTTACCTGTCATAACCTCCGTTGTTCCCGGCACATAAAATTTCAGCTCAGACTTGCCTTGAATCAGCTTCGCCGATGATTCGGTTAAGTCCGCTTTGATTTTCACAGGATCCATCTGCAGGACTGTGAGCGCCTTACTGCCCGGCTGGGTCGTCATCGCGACTTCAAGTGGAAGATCCGTCAACAACCCGCTAATTGGCGCCTCAATATTGTAATGTTCCATAGACTTCTGGGCTTGCTCATATTGAATTTGGGCTTGCTTTAGTTGGATTTCATAAGTCTCTTGGGAAAGAGTCGCATTCAAGGTCGCCTGCTTCTTTTTCAAAAGATCCAGTTGGTCCGCAAGCAAAGCGACTTCCGTTTCCGCTTGCTGTAATTCACGTTCTTCAATAAGACCCAGATCAAAATCATTGCGCTGCTTATTTAAATTTTCGAGCTTCGTTTTATAGTTTTGCTCCATGCTGGCTACATTGTTCGCCATTTCTTTCTTTTGGTTGGCGATTTCTTGACCGCTCGTAGAATACGAACGCTGTGCCGAGCGAAGCGCTAGCTCAGCGGACTGAAGCGATAAAGCTGCGTCATCCTGCTTGAGCCGAACAATCGTTTCACCCGCCGTCACATAATCGCCGCGTTTTTTCAAAATCTCTTGAACCTCTGCGCCTACTTTTGCTGATACATCAATTTGCACCGATGCGGTTACATCCGCGACCTGCTCAAGCGGATCACCAATTTTCTGCTTCTGCACCTTTTCGGTTTTTACCGTCTTGATCTGGCTTTCCTGCGCAGCCTGTGTACCTTCCCCCGCCGGCGGTTGGGCGGAGCAGCCCACGATCAGGGCCGCTCCTAGAACTACTGTACCGACGGTTAAGGCGCTGCGCTGCAGCACATGATTCGGTTGCTTCCATATCTTCATCGTCCGTCTCTCCTTTTCCCCATCTATCTGTTAGACCGATACTGTCGTCTTCTCGATCGGTTGGTTTCCGCCGCGTTTGCGCGTGATTCTTCGCTTCATTGACTCGATGATATCATAGATTACCGGTACGACAACTAGCGTCAATAACGTGGAGGTTATCAGACCGCCAATAACGACCACTGCAAGCCCTTTGGAAATGAGGGCCCCTTTGGACATCCCCAAAGCAAGCGGCATCAAGGCTATAATCGTCGCTCCCGCTGTCATAATGATTGGACGCAAACGTGTTATACCTGCTTCGATCAGGGCCGGACGTACATCTTGCCCTTCCTCACGAAGCTGCTGTACCCGATCAAGCAATACAATCGCGTTCGTTACGACAATACCGATCAGCATAAGGAAACCGATAAGCGATGTGATATTTACCGATTCATTGGTAATCAACAGTGCGAACAAGCCGCCGATCGCTGCAAGTGGAAGGGAGAACAAGATGGCAAATGGCGCACTTGCATTTCCGAATGCAATTACCATGATCAGGTAAACAATGAATACGGATGCCCCCATAGCCAAGAACATTTGCTGGAAGCTCGATTCGATATCATCTGAAATCCCTTTTACCTCACGGCTGATTCCAGGAGGAAGCTCCAGGTTATTCAAGTCAGCCGTAATCTTTGCAATAACTCCAGCCTTATCGACGCTATCGACCATCGCCGTTACCGATAAGGTTTGCGATTGCATCTCACGTTGAATCGATGCCGGTGCGTCGATCTGAAGAACCTTCGCAATATCGCTTAGTGCGATATCTACACCCGTAGTTGCTTTGATGCGGAACTGTTCAATTTTTTGAACCGAGTTTTTATCATCCGGGTGAAGCTCAATTTTGGTTTCATAAAGCACATTATCAAAACGAAGCTCTCCCAGGTCATCCTCACGGATCCAGCTGGACACCGCTTCTAACACTTGTGCGGAGGAAAGTCCATAGAGCCGCGCTTTATTCTGATCAACCGTAATTTCTATCTGGCTCTTCTTCTCCCCAAGACTGTCTTTGACCTCCGAAAGCTCCGGATAATTCTTCAATTGCTCGCGAATCATCGCCGCTGCTTGCTCCAGGTAAACGAGGTCATCGCCCTTTAGGTTATACCGGAAATCTGCACCCGAGCTCGGAGGTCCAAAACCAAGCAAAGTACCCTCAACCTCGGACTCCTTCGGCATTTCATAAAGCATTTCTTCGGTCCATGTTTTAATCGCTTCATTTGCATCCGTCGTTTCGTTTACTTCTGCAAACAACGTCGCCCGATGCGTGATGCGCTCTTCGTTGCCAATTTCATAACCAACTAAACCTTCAACATACGTAAAAGTTGAATTACCTTGCGCATCTTTAGCCTCCATCATTTTCGTTTCGATTTCTTTCATCTTGGCATCCATCATCTCAAGCGTTGTGCCCCGCGGCATTTCAATATCAAACATGATGGATTTGTCGGAGGAGCTCTCCGGCATAAATGCAACAGCCAAAAATGGAACCGTACCGCCAATCGACAATACGAAAATAATGATAGTGATTAATAATGTCTTTAAACGATTCTTTAAGGACCAGTTCAGCACGTTCTTGTAGAACGTAACGACTTTACCTTTCGATTCGTCTTCATGCTTCAAGTTTTTCTGATTCAGAACCATTAGCTTTGCAAGCATCGGGATTACCGTCACCGCCACTAAAAGGGACGACATCAGCGCTACGACAAGCGTAATCGCAAACGGTCTAAAGATTTCTCCCAACACCCCAGAAACAAAGGCAATCGGACCGAAAACGCCGACGGTTGTAATTGTGGACGACGTAATGGCACTTGCAACCTGCGCTGTTGCATATCGAATAACGCCTTCATCCCGCTCATGACGCTTCACGAGCTGACTGTAAATGTTCTCGATTACAACGATACTGTCATCGACGACACGGCCAATCGCGATCGCAATGCCGCCGAGCGTCATAATGTTCAAGGTTATTCCTAAAGGAGCCATAACCAGCAATGTGATCAGAATCGATAACGGTATCGATACAAGAACGATAATCGTCATGCGGAAGTTCCGCAGGAACAACAAAATCATGATCGAAGCCAGCAGCGCTCCGAGCGCGCCTTCACGCACCATTCCGTCGATCGAGTGTTTAATATCGACTGCAGAGTTATAAATCGTATGGAACTTAACGTTCGGATGCGTCTGTTTCCAGCCCTCAATCAAACGATCCGTTTCGTCCGCGAAGTTAACCGTATTCGCGCTTTTCGCCTTATAAAGGTTGATTCCGATCGCAGCTTTACCGTCTAGGCGTGCGATGTATGTAGATTCATTAATTGCCTCAACTTTAGCAATCTGCTTGAGCAGCAGTGTTCCGCCGTCAGGTCTGCTAATGACCATATTATCGAGGCTATAGATCGTGTTAAACTCTCCTGTGACGCGCACCATCTGGCTGTTGCCGTCCAGCTCTACACTTCCCGCCGGGCTTGACGACAACGCTGCCTTGATCGATCCCGCAACCTGCTGCGGCGTCATATTATAGGTGAGCAGCGCATTCGCATCCAAGCGGATACTTAAGACCGCATCTTGATTACCGATGGACTCTACGTGGTCGATGCCGTTTAACGAGTTGAATGCAGGTAAAATCGTATCTTTGTAAATTTTGTCAAGCTCTGCCTGGTTCATCCCGTTTTCGCCGTACACCGCCAAATAATAAACCGGCTGAGACGCCATACCAAACGTTAAAACCTTTGGGTTTTGCGCGTTGGACGGCAGCTTTACATTTTGCAGCAGCCCTTCAATATCGCGTTTGGCATCCTCGGTATCCCGACTCTGCTCAAACTCAATGACAACGCTGGAGAAGTTATCACTGGAGGTAGAGGTCATATTCTTGAGCCCTTCTACACTCGCGACCGCCTTTTCAATCGGCTTCGTAATCTGATCCAGTACATCCTTCGGCGGAGCCGTATACTGGGTTTGAATCAACACTACCGGAAACGAAATATCCGGAAAGCTCTCCATCTTCAATGAGGTAGCCGCATAGGTACCGCCGCCCAAAATCAGCAGTAAAATAATAAATACCGCTGCGACGTTCTTCATTGAAAAATCTGTAAGTTTGTTCATGAGGCTCGCACTCCTCCATCCTTTTTCCTTTGTTCTACATCTTCTACGTAAATGAGGACGAACAGTTTTCATTGAAATCATAAATATTTTATTAAGCCGTTCTCCCCACAGGACATAATATGACCACGAGTCACGATTTTGCCCACGTAGATTATTATAACAAGGGAGGCCGAAAATGGCAGGTGAATATAGTCATAACGTATGAACAATTTAGTAACAATTTGAACCGCGGGTCATATGACTGAAATGGAAAACGATCCTCACGAAGTAGATTCGACAGGATCGTTTTTTGTAACCTTTATTCGCCGTAAATAAACCACTCTAATTCTTTCGTAGCAATCAGTCGTTTGTAGCCAGTACTAATTTGCTCATACACATTAAGCTGATATGTTTTTAAGGATCGTACATGTGTTAATAAGTTGTTATCCACTTTTGAGAGCGTAATGTCGTGTTTTCCGATTTTTAGAGTTTTGTCTTCCGGTGAATCAGAAGTCGCCGTTTTATCTTTTTCTAATGTAGTTTTTTCAAGACCTAATTCTTGTTCAAAGGTGAAAACACCTTCTTTATCTTTCATCTCTACAATGATTTTTCGGTCTCCAGCGGTTTCTATGGTGTCATCTTTAGTCAACTCATAATCAAAGGTGAGTTCAACCTTTTCACTTACGCCGGCTCCAGTAAACTCAACTTTAGTTCCGATTCGACTTAAAGACAACGTGTAAGGATATAAATTTAATTCTTTAAAAGAATCCTTAGGCTCCTCTTGTTTTGTATTTAAACGGAATGAAACAGCATTAATATATCCATCCGCTTTCTTATCATCAGTGGTTTTTGAATCAGTATTATTCGTTAAGCTAATTGCATCACCAATAATCAGTTTCATGTCTTCAACAGCTACATCCTTACGTAAAGTACCCTGTAAAGTAATATGGGCTTTTCCCCCCGGCATAACCTTGCTTTTTATTTCAGTTACTTCAGCTGGTATCATTAAGTCCTTATTGGTCTTAAACTGTGCAAAAAGAACACCAACATTCGTCGAGCGTTTTTCCGCATTCTCCATGATCAAATTTACAGCGACTTTTTTTGAGAATGCTCCATCAAATACTCGTAAGCTCTGTACCATATAATTTGCGCTTGAACCTAAGGCAGCTTTTTGGTACTGACCTCCTATTGGTATTTCTTCTGTCTTTGTTAATTCTGAAGTATGGAAAAATTGAACTAAATCTTCCGTTTTCGTCTTGGCTTCAGTCGTACTGGTCGATCCATCAGTTGCTGTTTTATGCTGCAGATTTAATTCTAATCTTTCAAACTGTGAGGTGTAAGGTATTTTCCCATAGAGATGAAGAGTGACCTCTTGTGAAGGTGCAATACCTACTACTCTGTCCTGGATTAGTGCATCAGCCTCTACCCGAATTACATCGTTTAATTTGAAGTACCCGTCGAAATCCGGGACAGGAACAGTAGTAGTTGAAAGGTTTGCGATCTTGATCTTAGCCGACAAGACATCATCATCTTCCCAAGGCAAACGGTGAATCGACTCTAGAACTGCCGTATACGTTCCGTCATTTGTGGAAAAATCGTAGGTGTTTCCAATCGAGACTTCCTGCTTTGACATAGCAGGTAAATCGTAATGACTTAATGGAAGGCTGATCTTAACATCATTTTTATCTTTAATACTATGAGTCATTAGCAGTTCCCAGTTTTCTGTCCCCGCTGAAACAGGGATTGAACCAGATAGACTAATCTCCTTGGTTTCAAGTGGCTGGATGACGGTGTTTTCTGTAATTCCATTCACGGTTAGTGGATACAAAAGTCCATCTTTCGTTTTTAGCATAAATTCAATACCATTGGGTTTGACGCTTTGCGAGCTTTTATTGGTTAACTCAAAATATATAAATGGAAGACTGTATTTGTCATTCGCGTTAAGGCTCACACGTTCTATGTACGTATCTAAATTAGCATTACTGAATGAAACCGTCTTATGTGTACCGGGTTGTGTAATACTGTTATATTGATCGGGCACTTCGATTTTACCCAATACCGTCTCAAAATCACCCTTTGAAAAGTCCCATTTAATCATACTAAACACTAAGTCATTAATTTTCGTATCTTTATTAATCTTTGAATAAAACTTAAATGTTTTAAAGCTTTTGGCTGCAATTTTCTCATTGTTGGATTGGGTATCGGTGTAATTGTTAACCGTAATATTATTCCCTTTCTTATCGTTTAACTTTACCCAATAATCGATAAAATTCAATTCAGAATTACTGTTGTTTTGTACGTTCAGTTGAAAGGCTAAGATCCCCTCATTTTCTGCATCCATCAATATCAGGTTTTCAACAGCAAACGTAATTTCGTTATTCACTACGACTTGCCCTAATACATTGGCATTAGAAGGGCCTTCTGATGCAGTAACAGTAGGAGACAATCCTCCTAATAAAACGAAAAGCACTAAAAGTAATGACACGGTTCTTTTAACTCTACACCTATTCCGATCCATTTCCCAACCTCCTCAAGTTCTTGTATATATAAACGAAATAATGGAAACAATAGTTGCATGAAATAAAAAAAAGAACCCCTTTTGGGGTTCTTTTTTAAAAAGAACTTGCTGTATTACTTTGTAACTACAACGCTCAAGGATTGACCGTTAGGTGCAGTTGCAGTAAGAACGAACTCTCTTACATCGCCGTTAACTGTCAATACGCCTGTTTGTGGATCAACGTAAACTGTGCCAGTTCCGTTTGTTCTCTTAGCTGTGAACACAACACCCAAACCTTTGTATGCATCGACAATAGCTTGGTTTTCATAGGAAACGCCGTAGTTGTCTTTAACAGTCAGACCGTCTTCTCCATCTGTGAAGTAGTCATATGCATTCAGAAGGTTAGCTGGATCGTAAGTGTTATCGGACTTACCAGCTTCCATCGAAGCAACAGTAATCGAGTCTGCTTTAACTGTAACGCTTTGCGAGAAGGAAACAGTGTCGCCTTTGTTTGTGTAAACAACAGCTGTTACAGTAGTTGTTCCAGCTTTGTTACCCAAAATGTAACCATCGTTACCACTGATAGCTGTAGTAATTACGTTAGCGTCTGCAGATACACCTTTAACAGCATTGTTACGAAGTTTAACTGTAGTTCCGCCTTCGTCCTTAGCTACAACGGAAATCTTCTTGTCATAAGGGCTGGATGCAGCTGCGCCAGCGTCATCTCCCAATTTGTCTTTAGCTGCAAACAGATCACCGATTGTCTTGATCGAGTAAGTCAACTTAGCATCAGCTTTAACCGATTCAAAGGAACGGCTAACGGAAGCCTGCTCATTAAAGGAAGTATCAGATGTTTTCTTTCTTTCAACAGTTGCTTTAATTGTAGCTTTTCCTGTGTCAACAGCATTTTCAGCTACGCTGAATTTAAAACCAGCATTGAACTCTTTGAACAGGTTTGCAGGTACAACATACTCGCTTTCTGTTGCAGAAATCACGTTCTTAAGTGCTTCAACAGCTGCATTCTTGGCAGCAACAGTAACACCAGTACCGCTTGTAGTTACTTTAACCTTAACTTGGTGATTATAGGATTCACCGTTACGATCCCTAACAACTGTTTCGATATCGTCAAGGTTTTTGCCGTAGTTGTCTACAAGCTGGAATTCAACGTCGTCACTGGAACCAGGAAGACCTTTTTTCTCAGCTTCATTTTTTACGTTGATTTGATCTGGGTAACGTGGGTCTTGAACATCAAAGAATGACTGAACAAAAGTATTAGTTTGGGAATCTTTAATTTGACCGGTCACCGAAATACGGGAGCCTGCGGATAAAGTTTCACCAGTGAAGTCAATCTTAACTTTACCTTTGTGCTTGCCAGTTTCTTGAAGGCTTGCAACACCAGCAGAGCTATCAAACTTAAAGCGAGCTACGCCATCAACGACATCTTCAATGGAAAGTTTGTTTCCGTTAGCGTCATAAGCGACGATTGGAATAAACACATCATCATCGTTCGATGCAATGGTAATATCGGAAGGCTCAAACTCTACTTTTGTTGGAACTGCAGCTGCGGATACTTTAATAACCGCGGAAGCAGAGGAAGTACCACCGTAAATGTTTACAGTGTAATCAGCTGTTTTGTCAATCTTTTTTGTCAACTTAATCTTGATGCGCGGCTTGTCGTTGTCATCAAAGATGTCTTCAGCTGCAAGGGAACCGTCTGGATCAGCCTTTTCAACCTTAATTTCTTCCTCGTAAGGAGTAATTACAGGGTTCAGGTTGTTCGCATTGATTTCCTTATCAGTGAATTGCTTTTTAACGATTTCATTGCCGTACTGGTCAAGCATCGTAAGAGCAATAGACGCAGTGTCGTCGCCGTTAGTCAAAGCGTTGTTAGCGTTGGAGTAAGTAACTCCTGTAGATTCAATCTTAGTAAGAATAGGAACAGTGCCTACTTTGAAGTTTTTCGAAACACTAACTGGGCTGTTGTTCATGTATACAGTAACCGGCACAATACCGTTTCCTTGGGAAACGCTCTTGTCAGTTACAACGTCAGCAGTAATCAAGAAGCTACCATCATCTTGCTTCTTGAAAGTTGCAGGCGCTTTGCCGGATACAAGTGCAGTAAAGTTAGAAGTACCTGTGGAAACAGTTTCCCCGTATTGGTTAACTGCTTTCACCTTGATCGCAACACTCTTACTGTAAGCAAGTGTATCATTGGAGTTTACGAAGTCAATCTTCGAAACTTTTTCGTCTTCTGCAGTGAATTTAGCGGAAGTAACGTCAACAGTTGCTGCATCAAGACCTGTTACAGAAACAGTGTACTCACCAGCTGTAATTCTTGCACCAGTCTTCAAAGAAACGGATTTCTTGTCGTCAGACCAAGTTGGAGTTGTAGTAACTGTGGAAGTTCCCTTCTTCAATGTTACTACAGCTTTTGCTGTGTCTACTTCTTTGTTGAATTTAACTTCAACAGTGTACACACCAGTTGCTTTAGCTTCTGTTACAGAAACTTTGTCTGGAGTTGGAGCAAGCTTGTCAGCTGCTGCATAGGAAGCAGTTACAAGGATGTCACGAGTAGCGTTCACAGCGTAGTTGGATTGCTCAGCGATGAAACCAGCTGCAACAGCTGCTTTCACGTAAGGAGCCGCCCACTCAGTTGCGCCTTCTACAGTTGCAGTGTTGTCTACAGTCAGACCAGCTGCTTCAACAAGGATTTTAGCCATTTGTTCTACAGTTACTTTACCTTCTGGATCGAAGTTGTCGTTACCAACACCGTTGATTACGCCAGCTTCTTTAACTGCGCCGATGTAACCTGCTGCCCAGTGGCCAGCTGCTACGTCGTTGAAGTCATTTGCGGAAGCTTTTTCTTCAAGACCCATCATGCGAGCGATAACTGCAGTGAACTCAGCGCGAGTCATTTCTTTGTCAAGACCTGCAGTGCCGTCAGCGTAACCTGTGAAGAAGCCTTCTGCTTTCAGCTCGTCAAATTTCTCTTGAGCTGTTTTCTCTGCACCAAATGCAACGGAAGCGAACATGCTGAACGCCATGGATGCTGCTAAAATTGCGGACAAACTTTTCTTCATAACCTTTTTTTCTCCTCCTTGGGGATCTTTCGGTTGTATAGGATTCTCTTTAATAAAAGTGGAGCTCGTTTCCCTCATTGTCGAGTCACCCCCTTTCCGAAGTTGAGCACAAATTAGCTATTTTGGGTTCTATAGCACTTAAGCACTACAGAAACTAGTAAACAAAATGATAGAGTAGACACGCAGACCACTTTAACATTATACAACGCAAGTCTAGCATTATACAAGTGCTATTTGGCAAAAAGTTCTACTTGACCTTGTCGCCTGCGTCGTTAATGTCGCTGTTGTTAAGTACATCTAATTAAACGCTCAGTGTTTCGAAAAGTTGCGGGGCTGCTGAAACTTTTTTTTCGACGTACTCACGAGCTCCTGTTGCCTCATTTGCTATACTCTTGTGTGTACGCCTCGTCTACGAAACCTAGTATACTATGATATATCACCATCGTCACGCCATAACTTTTTCCAAGTCAAATTTACAAATAAAGAGCCGCCGGATCAAGTCCGACGGCCCTTTTTCCCTTATCACTTCGGGATCTTCTTCTGCGACTTCATGACGCGAATCATGATTACCGCTGTTTCTGCTCTTGTGATATTCTCTTTCGGATCAAAGCGATACGTCTTCTTCTCATCGCCCTGCTGCAGCACGTTTTCTCTGCCGGTGATAAAGCCTGCCTTGACGATGGCTTCAATCGACGGCCGTGCGTAAAACTCAATATCGGTAGCATCGGTGAACTGCTTTTGAAGCGCCTGCTGTGTCTTGGTTTCGCTCGTGCTGAGCTTAAGCTCTGCCGCACGTGCGATCATCACACCGGCTTCTTCTCTTGTAATTGTAGAATTCGGTGAGAAACGTCCTCCCGCATTCCCCCGGACGATACCTGCTCTTGCCGCTGTCTCGATATATTTGTAATCGTACATCGAGCCCGTTGAAGAATTATAACGGAAGACGTCAATGAAAGAGCCTGTCCCTTCATAATTCAGAGGAATATCAAACGCTTTAACCAATACCGTTGCGAATTCGCCGCGGCTAATCGGATCATTCGGAACAAACAGCCCCTGAACCTTATTCTTCATAATACCCTTCGAATACAAAATATCCAGATCATTTCTAGCAAAATCGTGCGAGATCACATCGTCAAAGCTGTCGAACATATACATTGGAACATAATAACCGAAGCTGTCGATCGGCACCGTAATCGTGTTTTTCTTCTGGTCCACTACGCCTCCGATGTTTCTCCAGCCCAGCGTGGAGTAGCCATCCGCTGTCTCGTATACGCCGAACTGCATCACAGTCACGTACTTCCATGCCTCCGAACGAATCGAAGGATCATACTGCAGCGTCAGCTCTCCACGCTTCGATGGGACAACCAAGTTCTTTAAATCCGAAGTGGAATTGCGCGTATAAAATTTAACGGCTGTTCCGTTGCCCGGATTCAAATTGTATGGATCGCCGCCCATTCCGCTCAACGCTTCCTTGAGCTTGGACAGATCCGGATCCTTGTACACATCCTGCTCAATCGAACCGGCATCAACCCAAAGCATATGCGGGCTTGCTGCACGGAAGCGTCCGCTTTCTTCACGCAGCCAGAATGTTGCGTTCCCGTCTGCGACGCTGCTGCTGTCGCTGACTTTGTTGACTCGGCCGTCCGTTACGTTCGCCAAACCGAAATAAATTTGACGGTCGGTGGTATAGTATTTTTCCGGCGCTGTTGGGTCATTACGCATTAGCTGCGTGTTTTTCGGGAACTTTATAGTTGCAAAGCTGTTAAACACCTTCATGGTCGAGTTAATCGGCATAAGAAGCGACGCGCCTTCAATTGATGCATTCGCATTGTAAATCGTAAAGCTGCCGTTCGTTTTCTCTGTGCCGCGCATTACCGTGAACTTTACAGTGGATGTTCCTGCTTTCACTTCTTTGAGTACATAATAGAAGTACTCTTTATCAACTTCTCCGGTAATCGTACCGCCCTTATCCACCTTCGGCAGCACTTCTTCTTTGCCGAACAGGACGCTGGTGGCACCATCGGCCACAAGGAAAATCTCTAAGAAGTTGCTGTTAATGCTGACATGCTCTTTGCCTTCGGAGTTTTTCACCAGCTTCGGACTTAACACTTTATAAGGCAAAGGCTCTTTGGCAATCGTAATTGTTTTTTGTACGGTAATTCCCGAGTTGTTGGTAATCGTAAATTCAAAATACGATTGACCCTTGCCGGATTGGTTATCCGCATGAAGGATCGGAATATTTATCGTTGTAAAAACGGAAGATGCGCATTGATTGGTAGACACTCCCGTACAGCTAATCGTCGGGATTTGCGTCGCAGTCCCTGTTGGATCGGACGAAAATAAGGTCATCGCGCCGTTGCTGTACTTATAAATTTGCTCGATCACTTGCGTCGTATTATCCGGCTTTGCACGAGTAATTTTAAACTTGAGCGTATCGATGTTGTTCAATTCGCCTGTAAACTGAACCATCGATTCTGTCGTCGCGTAGTATTCATCACTTTGTCCTTTGATGAAGTCCTGATTGTCTGGTCCTGGCGTCACATTACCAAAGGCAGGCGTCGGCTGCTCAAACAAGAAGAAGTTGTAGGAAGCCGAGGATACGAGCTGACCACCGACATAGAATTCAAGCGAGATGGAATGACGTCCATCCTTCAGCTTGGTAGCTTGAGGTCGGTCCAGATATACCGCTACATATTCGTCATTCTCTACTGCTGGATCGTTAAACACTTTGTAAAGCGGTGTGGTTAACGATACCCCATCCAGTTTGGCAATAACATTCGTCGTATCGGCCGAAGGCATGTTAAACAGTCGACCCAAGAATCCGTATTTATGGTTATACTCTGTCGCGGACGTAGGATCGTGATCGTAATTGTCGCCCACTGCATACTTCGTTAAATCGTTGATGATCGTTCCATCCGTAAAATTGAGTGGGTTGAAAAACGGCGCGGAGGAAACGTTTAATTGGAATGTAAGAATTCCGGCTGCCTGCTGCATTCCACCCGCATCATAAGGGATAACCTTCAGCGCTCTAATTCCGTCCGGAATATCTTTTAAGGTTACTTCGTACTGTCCCGCAACCGGTGTCGTGCCGTTAAGCACTTGGGTTGCTTCTACCGCAGCCATTCCATCCACTACAAATTCCACTTTGGATGGAGCCGGATTCGTTGTTGTATGTGCGCGCAGCGTAATCGGCTGACGGGTCACTCCGTTCAAAGCCGGGGTTCTGCTCAGGTTTACTCCCGACAGCAAATCCTCTACCCGGTTCACATAAGGGATGTTTGGATTCACATAGTCGAAGCTGTACACCGTTTGCGGCGGAACGCTGCCCGACCCGGAAACGAACGAAACAACGATGGACTGCTCTTTAACCATTGGGTCAAGTGTCATTGGAAGCTCCGGCAAGCTAAAGACCTTGTAAGCAGCAGTAGACAAAGCATTTACTGCCGTAAGGCTCAATGTCGTGCCGGATCCTTGGTCGGTACAAGTCAACGCTGTAAGGTCACACTCGTACGTATTACCGCCTTTAACGGAAACCTCTACGAAGTTGTATTTCATTTCCGTAACTCCAGCATTCGTTTCAAGCGGAACCTTCAGATACGATTTAAACCGTACCGAAGGAGAAGTCACTTGAAGCGTTGTTTCCCCAAACAACGGTGAAAAGGCCGCCGGATCTGTCGCCCCAAGCACATTATCCATCTGTCCTTCAAAAGCAAACGCATCCCCGTCATCATAGACGAAAGAACGAGTTACGTAGCTTGAATTCGTTGGATTCTGCGCTACGATCTTAATTTGGTTGTCGCCCGCTTTGATCGGGCTGCCTGTCCGACTTAAGAAGATACTGAAATTACCCTGCGTATCCTTCGGTCCTTCCAGCTTCGTTGTATTGCCTACGAGAGTTGCCGTGATCGAATCGGCGTTCGGAGACATACCAGAAATATAAGGAGTTGCCGGGGCGGTTTTTGGATAAATGTCCGTGGTGCCCCCGATAAAGTCAGCATCATTAAACTTCAAATTGGTGATGTTGGTGGTCGGCGTGTAATACACATACGCGGCCGATGAAGCAACCGTATTCGGATCCCCATATTTAATGTAGATTTCATTGAGGCCTTGAGTCAGCTTCACGCTCGAGAACGTCATCGAGCCGTTGGTCGTGTTCTGCAGCGCCTTGTTGTTGCGGATCGGCGTTCCAGCCGTTCCTGAATTCAAGTTGCCAACGCTGTAATACAGGTTGTTAATAAAATTGGAGTCAATCGTAACACCAGAAACTAAAAACTCAATGTCTATGGAGTTAGACGTAACCTGCGTCGGATTGCTCTGACTGGTGGAAATGTTCGAAAAACTAATAACCGCCGTTGCTTTGGCTTGAACTGGTGGCAGTAAAGCCGCGAGAAGAGCTGCGATTAGAAGAAAGCTTAACCATGATGCGCGCATTCTCGTTAACAATGTTGTTCCTCCTCTTTGTTTATGTAGTAGAGCACCCAAACCATTTTGGTTTGATTCCACCTGGAATGGCAGAAAAATGTCGCTTGTATATGTTTTATCGGCAATAAACGACAAAAGTTTTAGAGCATCCTTCAAAATGATGGAATTGGTGGAATTCTGGAAATATCGACAAGAAAAAAGTCCTCCCGCCGCGAAGGCAAGAGGACTCCAATGAACATATTATTTCATACGCGAGCGAGCAGCCGGCCGCGTTGTTTTCATGCGAAGCTTTTGAACCAGATGGATAATCGGCTTCTGCTGCTTACTGACAATACCGATTGCCTCTGCTCCAAGCTGGAGCACAACGATTATCGCTGCCATAAAGACGAGCGCAATCCATGTTGCATCCCCCGGAATATTCGAAAGCAATACTGCCATCGCCCCGAAAAACAAGGCAATCCCGTAGATCACAAGCACCGTATTGCGGTGGCTTAACCCAAGCTGCAGCAAGCAGTGGTGCAGATGGTTTTTATCGGCCACGGAAATCGGCAGTTTGTTTACCTTGCGCCGTACGATGGCAAAGAAGGTGTCCGAAAGCGGAACGCCTAAAATCAGCAGCGGTACAACGAAGGAAAACAGGGTTGCCTGCTTGAAGCCTAATACCGATAATGTCGCAAGGCTGAAACCGAGAAATAACGCCCCGGAGTCGCCCATGAAGATTTTTGCGGGATGAAAATTAAAAAATAAGAAGCCAAGGATACTGCCGAGCAGCACCGCACATAACAAGACTACCGTGAAATTGCCCATCATGAGAGCAAGCACCAGCGTTGTTCCGGTTGCGATCGCCGATACTCCCGCCGCTAACCCGTCCAAACCATCGATCAAGTTAATGGCGTTCGTTACGCCGACAATCCAGAAAATCGTAAGCGGGATACTTAGCCAGCCGACGGGTATGTAATCCCCGAACGGTAAATTGACAAGCTCTATCTTTACTCCGAAGCTAACCACGATCACAGCTGCAATCAGCTGACCGAGCAGCTTCACCTTCGGAGACAAATCCATTTTGTCGTCAAGCGCTCCGACCAAGACCACAACGGCTCCGCCTAACAGCAGCCCCCAAGCCACCTTAGCGTTGTACTGCTCCAGCACCGGCAAAATGATAAAAAACGCTGCCGCGAAGGAAAGGAATATCGCCAATCCCCCAAGCCTCGGCATGATCCGTGTGTGTACTTTACGGTGATTCGGCGCATCTACGGCACCTACCAGAATCGCGAACCTTTTTACAACCGGCGTCAAGACTAATGCCAAAATTAATGCCGCCACAAATCCAATCCCATATAAAGCTTCCATTTTCCTTTGACCACCCTCTTTTCTCGCTACCGGATCACATTATACTCCCTTTATGAAGCAAAACCAATCCTCATTTCAGCAAAAAAACGACGGTTTTTCACTCATTTTCAAGGAAATTTTCAAGAGTTTCTCACCTTGTTCTTTTCAAGGATCACTTTCACGGCGAATTTCGGAAGCACAAGCATTCTTGGGAAGCGGTATGGCTCTTGGATAAGCCGGAACAACCACTCCAAGCTGAGCTTTTGCATCCAAAGGGGAGCTCTCTTAATTTTGTCAGCCATGATGTCAAAGGTGCCTCCCACCCCAATCATCACCGGCACGCCAAGCTGCTCCTTATATTTGCCGATCCAGGGCTCTTGTGTAGAGGCGGAGCGTCCGACGAGCAAAATATCCGGCTTTGCCTCCTGAATCGAAGCAATGACCTCCGCATCCTCCGCTTCCCCAAAATAACCGTCTCGCGCGCCGACAATTTGAATCCCGGGGTAAAGCTCTTGAAACTTATCCGCCGCTTTGGCGATGGCATCCGCCGTTGTACCGATAAGATAGACCTTCCAGCCCTCTTGGCGACCCACGTTCATGAGCTCTTGTACGAGATCAAAGCCGGCTACCCTCTCGGAAACCGGGTTTCCAACGTAGCCTGTCGCCCAGACAAGCCCTGCACCGTCAGGGATGACGAGCTCCGCCCGCTTCATCATGGCCATATACTCCGGCTGCTCCAAAGCGGCCATAACCATGATGGGATTCGCCGTTACAACCTGGTGCGGCTTCTCTTTCCTGCGTATGATGTCGGAAAGCAAACGCACGGTATCCTTCATATTGAGCTTGCTGACTGGTATGCCGTAAATGGATACTGTTGGAATATTCATGTCCTCACCCTTTATTTACGAAAAAAAGTGGCAATATGTTGCGCAGGTTCCTGCGATTTTAAAATTAACTGCTCAATATGCGGACGTTTTTCGGCAATCCATTCGGATTTTGACGAAAGCAGCTTCCGCGCTTCCTCTACGACCCGCTCCGGCTGAAACGCACTCGTATGCGCCGCAGCCTTCATTCCGATCCTCGCCAAAAAATGATCGATCTTCGGATCGTACGAGATGCCGATTACCGGCACGAACTGCGATACCGCGTAAATCAGAGAATGCAGCCTCATTCCGATCAAGAGGTCGCAGGACGCTGTGACCGCCAGCATTTCTTGGGGATTCGTAACTCCTTGCGTCAGCGTCATCCGGCTCTCGGCCACGCCGCCCTTCCGCAATTCCTCCATGACGAAGCGAGAAGCCTCCGTGTCATGCGGCTCGTGGAATGGCAGGAAGCGAAGATGCACCTCCGGCTGCTCGGCCGCCAGCTTCCGCAGTGCCTCCGCTGCATGCAGCATATCACTGCGATCCTTATTCCAAAAGCGGAGCGATACCCCTACCGTGGAAGTGGAGCTCCCCTTATAAGCTTCGCCCGGGGCTTCCTCTTTGCGTCCGTTATCCGCGGCCGATTCCAGCACAGGCTGTTCCTGAGGCAGCGGCATGCCCATGACCGGATCCGGGACGACGGCAATCCGCTCCCGGGAAAGTCCCATCGAAGCAAGCAGCGCCGCCGATTCTTGATCACGAACCGAAACATAGCTGCAACGGGCAAACGTGCCCTTAATTAAGGGATAAAACCACCGGCGCTGAACAGGCCCTACGCCTTGCGAATAAATGAACGTCGGCTTGCCGAACCACTGCGCCAGCTTTAGTATAGCCAAGTAATACGGGATGGTCTTCGCGCTTGTCGCATCCTGCAGTAGGCTGCCCCCCCCGCTGATCAGGCCATCGCTGCCGCGAATCGCCTGCAGCACCTCCGCAGGGCGCATCCGATG
Organism: Paenibacillus turpanensis; assembly: GCF_011421635.1. Classification (GTDB taxonomy): domain Bacteria; phylum Bacillota; class Bacilli; order Paenibacillales; family YIM-B00363; genus Paenibacillus_AK; species Paenibacillus_AK turpanensis. Next base: position 73,398 of record NZ_WTLI01000015.1, on the reverse strand, counting down.
CGCGGCTTCGACCCCGTACATCTCTCGCGTTTGCGCGGGGTTAGCCGAAAGAACAAGCGGCTGGATCGACACTCCGGCCTGCTCCCCCTGCTCCCGCAGAGCGTGTAAAATCGAGCACAGCACGGCCTCGTCTCCACTGTTATTAAAGCCGTAATAACCGGAAATTACGATTTTCTTGGTGCTTCGTTCCACAGCTTCCAACCCCTTACTAGAATGCGAGAAGCAATCTCCCAGACCATAATCGCGATGAGCCCTATCACTGTGCCAAGTGCTGCACCCAGCACCACACGGATCAACGAAATCAGGAGCGGTGTGTGCAGATGCGCAAACGTGTCCACAATGGACAACTGCCCGATTACGCCTCCGATTAGCAGCAGCAGGCCAATCCGGTACCGTGCCGCAAGGTATACCCCGAAGATAAACAGCGGATGCGCCAGCAAAAATTCTTTCGTACGCGGACGCACACCGAAGGTGTTTTCCAACAATGCGCGGAATGCCCGCTCGTATGGAGATACCTGCGCATCATTGCCCGTTCGGGATAAATAATACATAATGACGACGCCGAACAAACCGGCCAGCACAACCCACAATACGGTTATGTTCGTATTTAGCACGCGCTTCACTCCGGACAAGGCGGAGTGAACGCCTTGCTTTGCGTGACGATCCTTCGTTGCCCCAGCCTCTGACGCACCTTGCTCTGAATGCAGCAATCCGGTGTACAGAAGCGCATAAATCGCCGTCAACGCGATGGGGATCAAATGCAGTGCGGACACCCCGCGGAATTGCTCAATTACATAATAATAAGTCGCATGATTCAGAAGCCCGATAATATAGAAGATACCGCTGGCCGAAATGGCAAGAGCTGTCCAGAACGTTCGAAGCGAGAAGCCGATCCGGCTGCCCATTGTGGCGGCAGTACCTTGGGACTGCCATTCCCGAAGCTTGCGGAACGCCCAAACCAGCGCGAGCGTTGGTGCGCTGATCGAAGCGCCCAAAGCTAGACCTTGCGATAGAAGCTTTTCCGATATGACGTACAGTCCTGCAGACCCAACCATGCCGAACACAAACGCGGCAGCGATCAGCTGCGGAATGAAGGCTCCGACCATTAATGCGATGAGAGCCACCGCACCAACGACAAGCAAGCCTTTTAACGGCGTCTGCCAGCTGTAGCGTTCAATCGTAAACGGTTCAGGCAGTCCTAAAGTAAACCCAGCTTTTTGAAGCTTGCTTACCGCTCCCGCTGGACCGGACAAACCCTTGTAAATATTGTCCAACGTGTCGATATACTTGGCACTGCTTGTATCCCGGGCAATCTTCGTATTCAAGAAGATCATGCGGATGTTGCGGTCCGTCGCAGCCAGCAGAAAACGGTCCGACATGGTCTCCGGCGCGATCGCCGATTCGCGGTCACTCAGGGAATGCAGGCGTATGACTTGGTAATCCGTCTGGAAGGCCAGCTGGTTAAAGCCCTTTTGGTCCAGCTGCTCGATCGCGACTATTCCAATGCCGTAACGTTTCAAGAGCTCCGCCACTGCGTTCAGTGAACGTTTCGTGCCTTGGTCGGCAAAGCCGGTTACGGCTTGTCCCTCAAATAAAATCCATTTCACTCCAGCAGCCTGCAGGCGGCCGAACAGTGATTCCATATGCTTGGTCGGATAAGGCTGGCGCTGATCACTTAAACGAGCGATGATCTCGAAGCCGCGTGATTTCACCTGCTCCATAAGGACCGGATCAGGATCCAAGGCATACATCATGGCCTCGTCCTTAGAAATATGGAGCTTTAGTCCGCTCACTTCCTTAAAGCTCCACGGCTCCGCGCGCACCTGATGCAAACCGGTAAACGTATCCGTAATCAACTTGCGGTACAAGTCCGCGTGCTCCGTATCCGTAAACAAGACGTAAGCTGCCGTTTCCGATGGAGAAACGGCATACCCCGTCATAACGGCTGCTTCCGTAGCGGAGAATACTTTAATTCTCCGATTCATATCCAGCTCCGCTAAGGAGCTTTCGTAAATGGCCAGCGCATTCACGCCGGCCTGCTGCATTTTATCCAACTGATTGTTTAAAAACGCCTCCGGATCGGGCTTATAGCTGGCAATTTCCATGACGTCGCGATAATCGAATACGATGGAAACCGTTTTTCCCGTCTGCTCCGCCTGATGGCGGACAAACACAAACGGGATGGAAGCTAAAATCCCAAGAAGCACCAGCAAACGAAGAACCAAGCCTGACTTCCGGTTCAAAGCGTTAATCATTTGAAGCAATCCGAACAACTCCCTACTTCGATTTCCCGTCGATTTGATCCATTACCGTTTGAACCAGGCGCTTGACCGCTGCATCCGCATCCGGCCCGCTCTCCCCGCGTACCCCAAAATAAAACTTAATCTTCGGCTCTGTGCCCGATGGGCGCAGACAAACCCACGACCCGTCCGCAAGAATAAACTTCAACACGTTTTCTTTCGGCAGACCCTCGATGCCTTCAGCATAATCCAGGAACGTCTCCACAGCGATATCAGCGATCGCCTTCGGCGGATTTTGTCTCCAATCGTTCATAATGGACTGGATTTGCTCCATACCGTCCTTGCCCTTCATCGTGCGCGATTGCAGCGCCTCCAAGTAATAACCGAAGCGCTGGTAAAGCTCCTGCAGCACATCGTACAGCGTCTTGCCCTGCTGCTTATAATAAGCCGCCGCTTCGCAAATCAGCATCGCGGCGATGACCGCGTCCTTATCGCGTGCGTACGTGCCTGCTAAATAGCCGTAGCTCTCCTCGTATCCGAACACGAAGGAGTGCGAGCCCGTGCGCTCGAACTGGGTCATTTTTTCCCCGATATATTTGAAGCCGGTCAGCGTGTTCATCACTTCTGCGCCGTAATGAGTGGCAATCGCTGCGCCCATCTCGCTGGTCACGATCGTCTTAATCACCACCGGGTTCAGCGGCATCGTGCCGGTCCGCTGCAAATGACTGCACAGGTACTCGATCAGGATCGCTCCGCTCTGATTCCCCGACAGCACAACATAAGCGCCCTGCGCATCGCGTACAACCGCACCCATCCGGTCACAATCGGGGTCCGTTCCAACAATAATATCCGCACCCACACGATCCGCCAGCTTCATCGCCAGCGTGAAGGCTTCTTTTTCCTCCGGGTTAGGCGAAGCCACTGTTGAAAATGAAGGATCAGGCAGCTCCTGCTCCTCCACAATCGAAACCTTCGTAAATCCAAGCCGCGAAAGCGCCCCGCGCACCAGCAAATTGCCGGCCCCGTGCAGCGGCGTATACACCACATTCACCTGGTCAGCCCATTCCGCCGGCAGCTTGCCAATCGGACTCACCGCCGTTACCTCATCCAGGTACGCCTGATCTATCTCTTCGCCGATCCACACTAACAACCCGTCCGCTTCCGCCTGCTCCTTCGACGTTTTGCGGATCGCATCAAAGCTAGGAATCGACTGAATCCGGCCGATTACCTGCTCCGCTTCACCCGGTACAAGCTGGCCGCCGTCGGCGCCATACACCTTATACCCGTTGTATTCCGGCGGGTTATGGCTCGCCGTAACGACAATACCGGCACTTGCGCCCAGCTTGCGAACGGCATAGGAAAGCTCCGGCGTCGGCCGCAGCGATGTGAACACATACGCTTTTACTCCATTGCCCGCGAGCACCAACGCCGCCTCAAGCGCAAATTCCGGGGACATGTTCCGCGAGTCATAAGCGATAACAGCCGCCGGCTGCTTTTCCAGCCCTTTAGCCAGCAAGTGCTCCGCCAAGCCTTGTGTCGCTTTGCCAACCGTATATATATTCATCCGGTTCGTGCCTGCGCCGACCACCCCGCGCAAGCCGCCGGTACCAAATTCAAGGTCGCGGTAAAACCGGTCTTCCACTTCTTTGTCCTGCCCCGCCAAGACCCGCAATTCCTGCTTTGTCGCCTCATCAATGGACGGATCATGTAACCAAGCCTCGTATTTATGTACATAGGTAGTGTTCGAATTTTGGCTCATCTTATGCTTCCCCCGCCTTCTTTTCCTGCGGATCGACTAGCGCAAACATGAGTTCTCCTTCCGCAACCACTTTCCCGTCTACGGATGCCGTTCCCTTTCCTTTGCCCACCGGCCCTTTCAGGCGGGTAATTTCTACTTCAAGACGCAGAGTATCCCCCGGAACAACCTGCCCGCGGAAACGGAAGCCGTCAATACCGGCAAACAATCCGATTTTGCCCTTATTCCCTTCCACCTTCAGCATCGCCAGAGCGCCGACCTGCGCCAATGCTTCCACGATCAGAACGCCCGGCATAACCGGGTACCCCGGAAAATGACCTGAAAAAAAAGGCTCATTTACAGTCACATTTTTGATGCCGACCGCCCTGACGCCTTCTTCTACCTCTAAAATCCGATCCACTAATAAAAAGGGATGACGGTGTGGGATAATGTCCTGAATCTCGGTAACATTTAACATATTCGGTCCTCCAGTTCAATTTGAATAAAATTTGGCCTTCAGCATGATAATAGGAACATCCTTCGCGGTTCTGCAGACGTGAAGGTTGATATAAAAGGAGCATATTCGGCGCGCGATGAACTTATTTGCCGATATGCTCTTTTTCCATTCCATGCAGATCATTTAAATGACGGAACTGCACAATGTAGTTCCACGATGTAAACAAAGAAAAGAAAATCGTGCCCCACAAAAATTCGTTGCGAAACGGGGCTTGGATAAAGATTAAAACTATACTTATGTATAATAGTACGGTTGTCAGCTTTCCCATTTGATTCGCCGGAACCGTTCGCCACCCTTTTACTGTAAAATAGGCCGATCCCGCAATCATGCAAACTTCCCGTAGGGCAAGTACGATTGCAGCGCTCCACGGAATTTGCCCGGATAGCAGCAGCGATAGCATGACGGCCAGCATCATGCACTTGTCTGCAAGCGGATCAAGCATGGCGCCGAGCGCCGTCGTTATGCCGCGTGATCTAGCGATCCAGCCGTCGGCGATATCCGTAAGCCCCGCCAACAGCAGCACACCGAGTGCCCACAACGGATGTGCGGAATGAAACACCGCCAAGTAGACCGGCACGAGTGCAAAACGCCCGAACGTCAACAGATTGGGCATATTCAACGTTCATCTCTCCTGGTTGTCATATTCACCCATTTATTATAACGTTAACCCCTCCAAAAAGAAAACTCCCGGTTTATACCGGGAGTTTCCAAGGCCTTTAGGGGGCAAAAACTAAATCATACAGGTGCTTCCACGTTCCCCAGCGGAAAACGTCGCCAGCCTCTCCTCCGCCGATCGTCACAAAGCCGATCGACAGGCCTACGATGAAGCAGATCAAGCATAAAAGCGGGACGGCCAGCACACGCAGGATGCGGAGGGTGATCCTAAGCCCGCGGGGCTTCACGCGGCGGACCGGTTTAGCTTCATTCGTCATTGAAATTATCCTCGCAAATTGTTAACCAGACCCATCATCGTATCACTCGACGTAATGGCTCTTGCATTCAATTGATAAGCCCGCTGTACCTGCATCAGCTCCGTCATTTCATCCGCCAAATTTACATTGGATTCTTCCAAATGGTATTGGCGGACGGAAATCTTGTACTGATCGGCTTCTGGGGCATTCGCGTTATAGTTCGCAACCACGTCTTGACGATTCACGTTATCCGGAATCGTGTAAATGTTGTTGCCGTTGCTGATCATCAGCTGTGGACGCACCGCCCGCACCAACTTTAGCTGGCCCAGCTTTTGCGATGGCGCATTCGGATTTAACGGGTCACGAGCCATAATACGGCCGGTCTCGTTAATTTCCACCTGGTAGCCGTTAGGTACGGCAATCGGCTGGTCATTCTCGCCGCGAACCAAATAGCCTTGGCTCGTCGTCAGGAACATTCTCTGGTTATCGCCCGGAATGCCTGTGAATTGGAAGTTGCCGTCACGCGTATAAGCGATAACCGGTTGGCCGTCCGTTCCAACTTGGTCGGTCACAACCTCAAACAGCCCGTCTCCTTCAATGGCAACATCAAGCGGTCTGTCGGTCGGCTTAATCGACCCTTGCGACAGATCGACCTGCGTCTGGCTCAGCTTGGCGCCCCAGCCAACCGTCAAGCCTCTCGGCGTCAAGCGGCCCGGCTGCATAAAGCCTTCCGGCTGCGCCTTCACATTCGTCAACACGTCCTGAAACGTCGCTTCGCGGCGCTTAAATCCGTTCGTATTTACGTTCGAGATGTTATTTGCGATCATATCCAGCTTTTGCTGGAGAGCGTTCATCGATACCTTGGACGTGATTAATGAATGATTCATCGTTTCCTACCTCTCTGCGGTTATACTCGACCAACCTCATTCACAAGCTTTTCTAGGCTGCGGTCGTAAAACTGCACGACCTTTTGGTTGGCTTCATAAGCCCGTAGAGCAGCCATCATATCGACCATCGACTGATTTGCATCCACATTGGAACGTTCAATAAAGCCTTGGCTTACCTGTACCCGGTCATTCGCTCCCAGTTCCTCCGGGATATCGTCCGCATTAGCCAAACGGAAATTTCCGTTGCCTTCCCGGATGAGATCGTTCGGGTTGTCCAGCACGGAAATGCGAAGCTGTACAGCTTGTCCAGCCGCATTGAGGATCGGCTCCCCTGTAAAAGCGCTGAACAACTGCCCGCGTTCATTGGCCTTTACTTCGCTGATCGAACGTCCCTGAATCACGATCGGCTGCATATTCTGGTCTACGACACGCAGTCCATCGCCGGTAACCAGCTGTCCAGCCGAGTCAACCGTAAACTTGCCGTTACGGGTAAACCGAAGCTCGTTATTCGCATCTGCTACAGTGAAAAATGCCTGCGGCCGGAAGATCTTTGTTCCGTCCTCCTGCACTGCTTTGCCGGAAGCATCAAACTGAACGCCAGGAACCTCGATAAACGAAGCAATCGCAAAATCGCTCGGGTTTTTGGTTTCGTAAAGCTCGCCTTGGACGAAAGTAAACGGCTCTTCCTCGGCAAACACACCGGTATTCAGCCGGCCGATTTGCTTTACATCGTTGTTCGTACCGTTCCCGCCGCCGGACAATGCGATCAGCATTTCCGGGAAGGAGCGGTTTACGCTATTCCCTTGTTTGTAACCGGGCGTGTTAATGTTCGCAATATTATTCGTGATCGTATCATGCTTGCGCTGTTGCGAAATCATGCCAGCCGCCGCAGTTCCCAATCCTCTTAACAAAGGAATTCACCTCTTTCAAAAGATAACCCTTCTATATTACTACTCCGATCATTAACCAAAGTTTCGCTTGGTCACCTTGTCAAGGTTGTCCAGCATAATGCCAGTGCCTTTTACAACGCAATGCATCGGGTCCTCAGCAATGAGCACAGGAACCTTCAATTCCTCCGCCATGAGCTGATCAAGGCCGTGCAGCATCGCTCCGCCGCCGGTCAAGATGACTCCGCGATCAATAATATCCGCCGACAGCTCCGGAGGCGTCCGCTCCAGCACCGTCTTGGCAGCCGCCACGATCGACGAAACCGGCTCCCAAAGCGCCTCGCGAACCTCCTCCGAGCTGATGCTGATTGTCAGCGGAAGACCGCTGACCATATCGCGGCCGCGGATGTCGATCACTTCATTCCGAGAATTGGAAAGAACTGTACCGATCTTTACCTTAATATCTTCCGACGTGCGTTCCCCGATTAATAGCTTGTACTTGTTCTTAATATATTTCATAATCGCCGCGTCGAACTTGTCCCCAGCAACTTTAATAGAGGAGGCGGTAACGATGTCCCCCATGGACAGTACCGCCACATCCGTCGTGCCGCCGCCAATATCGACTACCATGTTCCCGCTAGGCTGGTAAATATCCATTCCTGCGCCGATCGCAGCAGCCTTCGGCTCCTCTTCTAAGTACACATCGCGCGCCCCGCTGCGTTCTGCAGCCTCGCGAATCGCTTTCTGTTCAACGGACGTTATATTCGTCGGTGCGCAAATCAAAATTCTCGGATGGCTGTACCACTTCTTGCCTCCGACTACGTTAATAAAGTGCTTGAGCATCATTTCCGTAATTTCAAAGTCGGCAATAACTCCGTCCCGCAGGGGACGAATCGCCACAATATTGCCCGGCGTACGGCCTACCATTCGGCGTGCTTCCTCACCGACGGCCAAAACTCGTTTCGTATCGCTTTCAATTGCGACTACTGAAGGCTCATCGAGAACGACACCGCGGCCTTTCACATGAATCAATACGTTTGCCGTTCCCAAATCGATGCCTATATCCTTGCTGAACATATCGGACAGTTCCTCCTAAATTTCATCAACCCTAAAGGGTTATCGACGCGCAATATATAAGTTAACTATTATTTCGACGTGGAGGGGGAAAATCCTTTAGGACGTCACAAAAATTTAGGAGGAGTGTGCTTCTAATTTTTAGAAGACACCATTGCCGTCTGCTGCTGTGCTGCTGCCTGAGACGAACGGCCGCGCGTTTTTTTGTACTTCACCTTCGTTGCTTCCCCGCCGCGCAGATGACGAATCGATTTATGGTATTCCAAAATCGTTTTCACCTGATTGGCCAGCTCCGGGTTAATTTCCGGCAAACGTTCCGTTAAATCCTTATGCACCGTACTTTTCGAAACACCGAATTCTTTGGCAATCATACGAACCGTGTTTTTGGTCTCCACAAGACTGCGACCAATTTTAATGGTTCGTTCTTTGATGTAATCGTGCACGCCCCTCGCCTCCCTAATCGAGATAGTTTGGTACATTATATGAGGGGCAAACTGTTATATTCTTTGTTTCCAAGCATGACAAGCTTAGCTTAGCTACATTTTTTGATTATTTGTCCATCTAGGATCGCCCAAGCGGCACGAAATAATGTCCAAAGAGCGGACAAAAATGGGCAGCCAAGTTATTTCCCGGGAAAACCGAATCCGCCTTGCACTATATAGAAAAATCTCATTCCTTTCGTGTTTCTTGTGCTGCATTTACGCCGATCAACAGAGCGTAGCGATAAAAAAAGAACCCGGACGATCGCCCGGGCTCTGTCGTGATTATGTTATTGTTGATTTTCCATTAAGTATGTTTCTGGATTTACCGGCTGGTTGTCGAGCAGCACTTCAAAGTGAAGATGTGTGCCTTCGCCCTTTTCCAGCTCGTTGCGGCCTGCAGTTGCGATGATATCGCCTTGCGCCACTTGGTCGTCTTTCTTAACCTTCACTTCCGCCAAGCTGTGGTAAACCGTCTTCAATCCGCCTTCATGCTCAATTTCAACGACATGGCCTACCAGCGGCACCTGCTCGGAACGAACAACTTTACCGCTCATAGCTGCAGCAACCTCAAAAGCTTGACCGTCCTCACGGGAGAAGTCCACGCCCATGTGAGGCGTAAAGGAATCGCCGTACTCAACGATTGCCGCCTGCTTCACATCGTTGGATGCGTTGCTGTCAAAGAAAGGCATGCTCATTTGAGCATTTGCTTCTTTCGCTACTGGCCACTGCATAGCTTCCGACTTGTTCGCATTTACGGGCACTGCTGGCATACCGGTCGTATCAGCTGGGTTGTTGGTCTTCGAGGAAACTTCCAATCCCGGCTTCGTTTCGGAATTCGTGTTTGTTCCGGCATCCTGGTATACCCACATCAATGCTAGAATAATTGCCGCTGCCGCCATGTAAACCGCTGGGAATACCCACTTTTTACCGGACGCTCTCTTCCAAGTGGAAGTGTCGGCAGAAGCTGCTCCATCGATAGATTTTGGAGCGTTGTCCTGCGTTTGATTCTTTTGATTTTCTTGATTCATATTCTATCACCTCAGTAGCCATTGTTGCCAGATTGCGCACTTTTATACTGAGGCTGAAAACAATTTTTTAAGACTTTCACACGGTTTTATTTTGGTAGATAGGCTGCTGCGTTTTCAACCGTAACCCCTTTATAATAGTAGGAAATGATCTCTTCCGCCGTTTTGCCTTCCAGCGCCATCCCGTTCGCGCCGTATTGGCTTAAACCGACTCCGTGTCCGTAGCCCTTCGTTTCGATCCGCACCTCTTGCCCGCTGCGCCGAATCGTAAAGGTTGCCGAAGGAAGCTCCAGCTTCTCCCGCAGCTCTCTTCCTGTAAAGGTTTGGCCGCCGATTTTCAGCTTAGCGATTTGCTTGCCGGTAGAGTAAGCCTCCACCTTCACCCCGCTCTTGATAAACGAAGCCTTCGCGCTTGCCCCTAACCCGAGCTTCTCCGTAAACTCATCGACCGTAAAGATGGTAACCGCCGAAAATTTCGGAGATACCTCGCTGTCCCAAGGACTTGCCACACTGCGCAAATACGGAAAGGCATTGCTCCAGTATTCCTCCGAATTTTCCGTAAACCCATTACTCGTGGAGAAAAAGGAAGCTTGAATCGGTTGACCGCCGTAGGTGATGACCTTGCCCTCTGTCTCTTTCACGGCACGGGTAAGCTTGGTCAGATACTGCGAAAACTCCCCGCCTCTCCAGCGCTGCTTCATTTCCTCTACAGAAAGATACACCTGATGCTCGATCGTATCATTGACCCAGGCTTCCACAGCCGCTTGCTCTCCCGCCGAATCCGCAGCCTTCTTCTCCGCTTCGTTAGCCTGCGGTCCCAGCCCTTGTACGGGCAGCGTCCCCTTATTCCGTTCGCCAATTCGCTTCACAATAAACGTCCGTGCTGCGATGGCCTGTGCCTTCAGCGCCTCCATCTCAAATTCGGCCGGCATTTCCGCTGCTAGCACGCCGCGGACGTACGCTTCCAGAGGGACGTTTTCTACCATATGGGAACGGGTACGATATACCGGAATGACCGGCCCTTGGTTTAAAAATGACCATTCCGCCGCAGCCTCTATCGATTCGAAGCCGTGAGTCTGGGCCCCTATCGCTCGGTCTCCTTCACGCGATGCTAGAATGAAGGGGATAAAAAAGGATGCCAAAAAAAGCGCTCCGAGCCCCACCGCCGCCAGCGGCTTCGCCCGCACCTTTAACCTCATTTTCATGCTGTCTGCTCCTTTACTCCGTCGATTCTCGTTTGGAACACTATTATTCTATGAGAACCCTCTACCGAGTAGAACGAGCAAACAAAAAGAGAGACGCCTCTTGGGCCGTCTCCCTGCTGTGGTGCTGCTTATGCTAAGGTCGGCTGCACCGCATTGACGCTAAACGCATCGCTGCTGCCTTCCCGTTTTTCCCTTGTGTTACGCTTGTTCTGTTTTGCCTTAACAGGTACAGCATCAGGCTCCGCTGCAGCCAAATCTGCGGATGCCGCGGTTTCCTCCGTCGTCACTCTGCGAATATCGGCGCCAAGCTGCACCAGCTTCGCCTCCATGTCTACATAGCCGCGGTCCAAATGATGCAGGCCGGTTACTTCGGTTTCGCCATCGGCAACGAGACCCGCCAGCACGAGCGCAGCTCCTGCGCGCAAGTCGGTTGCGCAAACCTTGGCGCCGACAAGCTGGGCTCCGCCGCTGATTACAGCGGTACGGCCTTCCACCTTCACCTGCGCATTCATCTTTTTGAATTCTTCCACATGCATAAACCGATTTTCAAACACCGTCTCGGTCACGAGACTCGTCCCCTCACTGACAAGCAGCAGCGCCATCATTTGCGACTGCATATCGGTTGGAAAGCCCGGATACGGAAGGGTCTTCACATCCACCGAGCGAAGCTTGCTGCGATCGGCAATTACACGCAGTCCCAGCTCCTCTTCCTGCACCGTAACCCCCATCTCCTCCAGCTTGGAAATCACCGGAGTCAGGTGGTCGGAAATCGCGCCTTCGACAAGCACATCTCCGCCGGTGATCGCGGCAGCAATCATATACGTGCCCGCCTCCACGCGGTCAGGAATAACGGTATGCGTCACGCCTTTCAGCTGATCGACGCCTTCAATGCGAATCACGCCGGTGCCGGCGCCGCGAATCTTTGCCCCCATCGCATTCAAATAATTCGCCAGGTCTACGATTTCCGGTTCTTTGGCGGCATTTTCGATAAAGGTTACCCCTTCAGCCATCGTGGCCGCCATCATAATGTTCTCCGTCGCTCCAACGCTCGCGACATCTAAGTAGATTTTTGCGCCCTGCAGCCGTCCGTCGACCTTCGCCTCAATGTAGCCTTGGCCCAGCCCGATTTCCGCCCCCATTGCTTCAAAGCCTTTTAGGTGCTGGTCAATCGGTCTTGTTCCAATGGCGCAGCCGCCAGGCAAGGAAATGCGTGCCCGGCCTACCCGCGCAAGCATCGGCCCCATGACAAGGAAGGATGCGCGCATTTTGCGTACAAGCTCATACGGCGCCTCAAAACGTTCAATGTGCTCTGCGTTTACTGTAATGGTTTCATTATCGTAACGTATCTTAATTCCCATTGCTTCCAACACACTGCTGATAGTCATTACATCATCAAGGGCTGGCGCTTCTAAAATCACGCTTTCCCCTTCCGAGCCTAAAATCGACGCTGCAATAATCGGAAGAACGGCGTTCTTTGCGCCGCTTACTTTTACATTACCCGTTAGACGTTTACCGCCGCGGACGATGATTTTGCTCATTCCTTCGGTCCCTCCGCGCTTCAGTTATTAGATGTAAATCTGTTCTGATGGGTTAACAAAGGATTGTAGCGTACTGCCGGTTTGATGTGGTTGTACTACTCATTTTTGACAACATCCACCGATGTTATTCTCTGCTGCGAATCTAAAACATCCATTTTAAAAGAGAGGTCCAACCCATATATTGTATCAAAAATCCGGCCAGACCGTGACCGAGTACAATCGAAACCATGATGAGAAGCGCTTTGGCTCTGGCCCCGTTGGGACGGAAGAGCAAAACATCTACACGGACGGCTTGGAGCGCCCACCAAGCAGCTGCGATACAAATTAGATTCAAAACAATATAGACAATACCCGAATACCCTAAAAACGATTGCGATAAATCATCCATCGTTTACAAGCCGCCCCCTTTATCGATTATTCCCGCTGATCACCCGGTACAGCAATGCAGCGAATTCGGCACGGGTGGCTTGATTTTTCGGATAAAATAACCCGTCTCCATAACCGGTAATCCAGCCTTCGGCATTCATTTGCTTGATGATCGGAATCGCCCATTCCTCCGTCACATCGGCAAACGGGTTCGGACCGCGAATTTTCCCCCGGATATTGAGGGCATTCGCCAGCATCACCGTCATTTCCACCCGCGTAATGGGCTGATCGGGGAGGAACGTCCCGTCAGGATAACCGCTGACGACCCCGGCCTGCAGCGCCTTCTGAATGACCTCGTACGCCCAATGATCTCCTCCTACATCATGAAACGATTCCGAAGATCTCTTGGTAAATTTAAATGCCCTTACGATCATGGCGGCGGCTTCCGCCCGGGTCACCTTCGATTGCGGAAGGAATAAATAAGCCTCTTTGCCGTTTATCACGCTTTTTTGCGTCAATTCTTGAATTTGCGGCGCTGCCCAGTGACCGCCGATGTCCATAAATCCGCTCAGCAGCGGGTAGCTCTCTACCTTCAGCGTATATTTCTGATGATGGAACGTTCGGTCGGACTTCAGCTGAATATAGTAGGTTCCCGGTTCAAGCTGACTGCGAACCCGCACCGAGCCTCCGCTGGTTCCGGCCGCTACATAATGACCGACCGGTTTCAAGCTGGCATTGATCAGCTCCATTCCGACCGTGGCCTCATAAGGCACTCCATCCAACCGGATATCCGTCACCATCGACTGCGGAACGCGGAACGAAAACCAATCCTCATCCTGTGCATTGTGGAATACACCCTCGTATTGCGTTCCGTCGCTTACCGCCACAGCCTGATACGCCCGATTGTTCGGCTCGTTCGGATCAAAGAACCGCGGCGTAAACTCAATTGCCAGATCGTATTCACCCACGACCGGGTACGGCATCGCCGATACGACGTTTCGTAAGCGGATGTAATACCTGCCCGGCGTTACATCAATCATCGGCGTACTCTCCTCGATGCCCTCTCCGTACTGATCGACAAGCAATTCCTTTTCCGCTTTCTGCGGTTCTATCAAAATCTCCGGATCAATCCGCGGTGTGTTCGTTGACACTCTTACCTGCAGCGAGCCGGTCTCTTCAAAATCGATCGCAAACCAATCAACATCCGACACTTTGTGAAACGATCCGGTATACACTCCGCTGCGCCCCGGGAGCGTAAATGCCTGATACTTTTTATCATTGTTTTCAAACGGATCGGCCCCCATCTCAAAGGAGCTGGTCAGCGTGTATGGAACCGCAGCTTTTACAGTCGGATTCATCAACCGCAGCCGCAGCTGCGTACGCCCCTTGCGCACCGGAAACTTCCCGACCCCGCCGGACTTTAGCTCGTAAGCGGTTGGCGTGCCCGCACCTTCGAAGGTCAGCTCCACCGATTCGGCAATCGCCGGCTGATACTGCAGCTGGATATATCCGTCATATGGTGCATCAAAGTAAAACCAGTCCACATCTGACGAATCCGCAAACTGCGCACTGATCGCATTCGTAATCGGCAGCGGCTTCGCGGTCAGCTTCGTATCATTCGGCTCGAACGGATCGGCCATCAGCTGCTCCTTCAGCGCTAAGTCGGCCCGCAGCAGGCCATAGCCTGTGGCCGCGTCCCAGCCGGACGAAGTGAGATCCTCCGCCGTTTGGCGCAGCAGGCTGCGAATTTCTACTGGCTTCATATACGGATACTTGTTCCATATCAATCCGGCCACACCGGCTACCTGCGGCGCTGCCATCGACGTTCCTTCATTATATTCGTACCCGCCGTCTTTCGCGGTCGTGTACACAAACCAAGGTGCGACGATATCCAGCTCCGGTCCCCGGTTCGAACGGTAATCCGCGGTGTTGTCCAGCCCTACGCCGCCTACAGCCACAACGGTCGGATACGCCGCCGGGTATTTCACATCCGTCCCCTCATTGCCGGAAGCGGCAACGAGCAGGACGCCTTTCTTCTCCGCATAATCCGCAATTTCTTTCAAATATGGGGTATAACGGTTGAGCCCAAGAGAAAGCACCACAATTTTGGCGCCGTGGTCAACGGCATAACGAATCCCTTCTCCTAGCTTATCCTCTTCCCCCCGGCCATTCGCCTCGACCGCCTTGATCGGCATAATTTTTGTGCGCCACAGCAAGCCGGTGACCCCAAGACGATTATTGCCTACCGCTCCAATCACCCCGGCCACGTTCGTTCCATGACCGTTATCATCCTCCGGCGGTTCGGACGGATCAATGAGGTTGTAGCCCTTGACAAGATTCGGCGTAAGATCGGGATGATCCAGATCGACGCCCGTGTCCACGACAGCGATAATCAATTGGGGGTTTTCCGTCGCCTCCGACCACGCCTCCTCTGCCCGAATCTGCTGCAAATGGTACTGCTTGCTGTAATACGTATCGTTAGGCTTCACTCCAGCTTGAATCCGAACCTCTTGGTTCGGCTGCATATAGACCGTCTCGCGGGATTGCCCCCAATAAGCCGCCCAAGCCGCCGGGTCTCTTCCCTTCTTGGGTTTTACAACCGTAATTAATCTGTCTTCATAGCTGCGAACAATTTCGCTTTCTGCACGAAAACGCTCAGGCACACTCTCTTTCCACTTCACAATCCACGTATCCGGGAGGTTCGCCCGCCCGCGCTGCGCGTGCGGCTCCGCTCCGTTGGCCGCGGGTACAGCGATGACCGACAACAGCGCAAATAAACAGACATATATTAAAAGCTTTTGCATCGCGAAAATTTCTCCTGTTTCCCCATTCTCACGTTCTTCCGAAAATATTTATATTCTCCAGACCGCCTTTATTTCCTCTTTCAAATTTTAAATTATGTGTGGGCTTGTCCTTGTAAATGATGGGATGCCCGTCGATCGACTGCATAAAAAAAGGCCCCATGCCGGAGCATGGAGCCGAAGTCAAAAAGAAAAATCCAACTCGTGACTTATCTCTCAAATAAATCAACGCTTAAAGCGATCAAGTCATTCAGTGCTGTAAGCACCCACTGCGGGAATAAGCCTAGCAGCAGCCCCCCGAGGGCCATGATCCAAAGCACGGCGCCAAGGTTCCAAGGTACACGCACCTCCTGCGCATCATCCCCCGGCCGCATGAACATTTGGCGAATCAGCCCAAAGTAATAGTAGAAGGAAGCTACGCTCGTGACGATCATAATGGCGGCAAGCCAATATTTTTGCACCTGCATCGTGCCGAACATAATAAACAGCTTCCCGAAGAATCCGCCGGAAATCGGAAGGCCCGCCAGCGAAATGACGATCAATACTCCCGCAATGGCCGTCCAAGGCGCACGGTGATACAATCCGGCGAAGCCGCGCAGCTCCTCATGACCCGCCGATGAGCTGACGATCATGAGCAGGGCGAAGGCGCCGATATTCATAAGCGCGTAAGCGATGAGATAATACATCATTTCCGCCGCATTGGAGAAATGAATCGTGTTAAAATGCGCGGCAATCGGCACTAGCAAATAACCGGCATTCGCTACGCCTGATAAGGCGAGCAGCCGCTTTGCGTTCGTTTGCTTGAGCGCCATCGCGTTACCGATAATCATCGCTGCGGCGGCAAGCACGCCAATCGCCAAGAAGAAGTCGTTCTCCAGCGCACTCACATTCGGATCGACAATTCCATAGTACACATTAAACAGGAAGCGGAACATCAGCGCGATAGCGGCTCCTTTGGATACGACCGCAAGGAATGCAGCCACCGGTGTCGGTGCCCCCTGGTACACATCCGGCGCCCACGCATGGAACGGCGCTGCCGCGATTTTAAAGCCAAAGCCCGTCAGCAGCAGGAAAAAGCTCACGTAGATAAGCAACTCATACGAGCCGCCATGCTGCGCTAACGCCGCATTGATTTGCCCCAGATGGGTCGAACCGGACAGCCCGTAGAGGAATGACATGCCGTATAGGATGAACGCGGTCGAAATCCCGCCCATTACAACATACTTGTACGCTCCCTCGTTAGAAACGGTTTTCTGCTTCGCTAGGGCGACTAGCACATAAGAAGAAATGCTGAGTGTTTCCAGGCCGACGAACATTGTGATCATATCCGCCGACGATGCCATCACCATCCCGCCTAGGACGGCCGGCAGCAGCAGATAATAAAATTCCCCGCGATGCACAATGCCCTGCTTTTCCTCCTGCCCCAAGCCCAGCAGCACAATGAACGCTGTAGAGCCAAGCAGGATTAGCTTAAATAGCGCAGAAAAATCATCCACCCGGAAGCTTCCCGACAACAGCGAGACCGGATTTTCCATGCCAAGCTGCTGGAAGGCGAAGAAGCCCGACACCAGCAAGCTGACCAGCGCCAGCACACCAATCGTGTGCCGACCGGCCGATTTCGGCAGGAACAGGTCCAGCAGCGTCAGCAGGACCGCTGCTCCGACAAGAACGAGCTCAGGAAGCAGATAAACGAGATCGGAGGCGCTCAGCCTTTGCATCGAATCCATACGTTATCCCCCTACCTTTCCTGAGCTTTGAATCGTATCGACAAGCGTCAGGATCGTCTGCCGGATCGGTTCGCTCAGCACCGCCGGATAAATCCCGATCAATAAAATAAACGCAACCAGCGTGATCATCGGAATCGTCTCGATGAATCGCGCATCCTTTAAGCCTTTGTGGTGTTCCGCAATCGGCCCGTATGTTATCGCCATGACCGCGCGAAGCACATAGACGGCCGCCAGAACGATCCCGATCATACCAACCACAGTAATGATCGGCATGACTTCAAACAGTCCCAAGAAGGCGAGGAACTCGCTGATAAAGCCGGACAGCCCCGGAAGTCCAAGGGAAGCCATCCCCGCAACGAGCAAAATCCCCGCCATGAATGGTACCGCTTTGGCCAATCCGCCCAGCTCATCCAGCCTGGTCGTGTTCGTACGCTCGTAGATGCTGCCGACAAGCAGGAACATCAGCGCGGAAATAAGCCCGTGGGATACCATTTGGAACACCGCGCCCTGCAGTCCGATTTCACTCAGCGCCGCAATCCCGAGCAAACAAATGCCCATGTGGCTGATACTGGAGTAGGCCAGCACGAGGCGGAATTCCTTTTGCACAAAAGCAAGCACCGCGCCGTACAAAATGTTAATCACCCCGAGAATCGCCAGCAGCATTGCCCAAGCCTTGGCCTGCTCCGGAAATAGCAGCACGCCGTACCGAATCAAGCCGTAGGCCCCCATCTTCAGCAGGATCCCGGAATGGATCATGACGACCGAAGGCGGAGCCTCGGTATGTACGCGCAGCATCCACGTGTGGAACGGGAAGATCGGCAGCTTAATGCCGAAGGCGACCACGAGCAGGATGAACATCGCCCATTTCAGCTCTGGTGAAGCGTAGAACGGACTGTTCGGGAATTGCTCCGGCCCGATATTAACCAGCGCTTCCGGATCCGTTAAATTCTTAGCGATTACATCGTAGTTGGCCGTATAGCTGATCGTCGGCGCTCCCGGCTTTTCATCGATTACAAAGCCTGCGGTCACGATCAGCATAAGGAACGCCAGCAGCATCGCCGCAGAGCCGATCCCGTTGTAAATCAAAAATTTATTTGCCGCACGCTCCCGGTTGTTGTAGCCCCAAATGCCGATGAGGAAAAACATCGGGATCAGCGTAATTTCAAAGAAAACGAAGAACAGGAACAGATCGCGAGCCATAAACACGCCCAGCATGCCGATTTGCAGCAGCAAAAACCAAATATAATACGCCTTCCACCGTTTCTTGATATGCACAGAGGCAATGGCCGCCATCAGGCCGACCAGCGCGGTTAAAAACACCATCGGCAGCGACAAGCCGTCAATGCCCAGGGTGTATCCGAGCTGCAGCACGTACTCGGAGAACTGATTGACGACTCCCGCTTCCTTATTCAGCGCAATCTCAATCCAGCGGTAGCTTTCCTCGTACTGCGAAAGTCCGGACGTCTTATTAAAATCCTGATACAGCAGCACCGCCAGCACGAGCGGCAGCGATGCGCCCAGGAGAAACACCATTTTCAGCGCACGGCCTTTATCCTTCGGAATCAGCGCCAGCGCCAGTATGCCAAGCAGCGGGGAGAAGGTGAGCACCGTCAAGATCGGAAAATCTCCAAACATTTAGAACAGCCTCCTTCCCACAAACACGACGACAAATACAAGGAACCCGAGCAGCATCAGCAGGCCGTAGGTTTGCACCTGACCGTTCTGCACGCGAGCACCGGCACGACCGATGCCGAACATGAGACCGGATGCCAGCTTTACAACGCCGTCCACCACATAGCGGTCAAACAGCTCCAGCAGGGCGCCTAGTCCGCGCAGCGGCGCAACGATTACCGCTTGATACAGCTCATCGATGTAATACTTGCGGTTGAGCACCCGGTACAAGCCCGGCGCCCCGCCCTCGAACGCTTCGTCGGCTCCGGACTTGCGGCCGTAAAGCAAGTAACCAAGCGCCAGACCGCCTAAGCCCACTGCGGTAGACAGCAGAATCACGTCCCAATGCACCTTCTCGCCGCCATGCACGCCGGTCAGCCATTCGCCGAACCAAGGGTTCATCGGCGTATACGCAAAGCCCGCGACCACAGCAAGTACCGCCAGCACAAGCAGCGGAACCGTCATTACCGCAGGCGATTCATGCGGATGCATGTCGCTGCGCGGTTTGCCGGTAAATACGAGGAAGAACAGACGCGCCATGTAGAACGCGGTAAACAGCGCGGTAATAAGGCCTACCCAGAACAGCAGCGGGTTCACCTCTAGCGCCGCCGAAAGGATCGTATCCTTCGACCAGAAGCCGGACAGCGGCACGATGCCGGAGAGCGCCAGCATCCCGATGGCGAACGTCCACGCCGTCACCTTCATGTGCCGGCCGACGCCGCCCATCTTGCGGATATCCTGCTCATGCACCGCATGGATTACGCTGCCTGCTCCAAGGAACAGCAGCGCCTTAAAGAACGCATGCGTTGCGAGATGGAACACACCGCCGGTATAACCGGCTTCCGTGCCAAGGCCCAGCGCCATCACCATGTAGCCCAGCTGGCTGACAGTCGAATACGCCAGGATGCGCTTAATATCGTTCTGCGCAATCGCAATCGTCGCGGCGAAAATCGCCGTAAACGCGCCAAGATACGCGACCACGCGCAGCGCGTCTTCCGATGCGACAAACACACTGTGCGTCCGCGCGATCAAGTACACGCCGGCCGCAACCATCGTCGCCGCGTGGATCAGCGCGGAGATCGGCGTCGGGCCTTCCATCGCGTCCGGCAGCCACGTATGCAGCGGGAACTGGCCCGACTTGCCGATCGCGCCGACAAAGATCAGCAGCGCAATCGTCGTAGCAATGCTGCCCCCGATGGCTCCGCCGCTAAACGCGTTGTGAATCGAGCTGAAATCGAGAGCATGCCCCGGCATATACACGAAGAGCATGAGCAGCGCGATGAACAGTCCGAGATCGCCGATGCGCGTAACGATAAACGCTTTTTTCGCCGCCGCTCTTGCCTCCGGCTTGAAATACCAGAAGCCGACAAGCAGGAACGAGCAGACACCGACAAGCTCCCAGAAGATAAAGAGCATAAACAAATTCACGGAAATAACGAGACCGAGCATCGAAAACGTGAACAGCGCAATATAACTGAAAAATACGGTCATGCGGTCATCCTCGGCCATATATCCTTTTGAATACAAGTTGACCAAGAAGCTGACCAGCGTCACCACCACCAGCATGAGCGCGTTGAGGTTGTTAATCTCAAAGCCCATGTTGACGGCGAACTCGCCGATTTCAATCCATCTCCAGCCATTCCACGTGTAGTCCTGTGCACCGCCCAGGCGCTCCATGAAAATGAGCACGGACAGCACGAACGCGCCGAACGATGCAAGGATTCCCACGAAGGCTCCGGCCTGCCGAAGCTGCCTTCCCATGGCAGTTAATATCAAATACGCCAGCAGCGGAAACATCGGAACGAGCCAAGCGTATTGGGAGTAAACGGAACTCATATGCGAACCCTCCTAATGCTTCATCTCGTCCATTTCGGGGACGTTAGTCGTTCCTTTGTTCCGATAGAGCAAGATCAAAATCGCAATACCAACCGCTGCCTCAGCCGCGGCTACGCTAATGCTGAACAGCGAGAAGATTTGACCGGTAATGGACGGGACAAGACCGTACTTGGCAAAAGCGATCAAATTCAAGTTCACCGCGTTCAGCATTAATTCAATGGAGAACAGCACGATGACCCCGTTTTTCTTGGATAGAGCACCGTAGAGCCCTACGCAGAACAGGATCGCAGCCAATGTCAAATAGGACGAGGCGATGTTCGCCATCTTACTCCTCCTCCCTCTTTGCGATAATAATGGCGCCGACGAAGGCCACCGTCAGCAGCACCGAAACAATTTCAAACGGAATCACATATTTCGTAAACAGCTGCTCGCCGATTGCTCTCGTGTTGTCCGCGATCTGCAAATCCTGATCTGGAAACACGCTTTGCTGAATCGCATAGAACAAAATCCCGAACAGTGCCACCGAGCCCACCAGCAGCAGTCCGTTATGCAGCTTACGCTTCGGCTGCTCCTCATCGCCCTGATGCTTCGTCATCATAATGCCGAAAATCATTAAAATCGATACCGCGCCCGCGTAAATCAAAATCTGTACAAAAGCGACGAACTCCGCTTCCAGCATGACATATAAGCCGCCTAAGCTGAGAAACGTAAATGCCAGCGATACCGCCATATGTATAACCTTGGTGAAGCTGATCGTAAAGATCGCTCCACCAATGGCGAACAACGCCAGGATAAAAAACATAAAAAACTCTCCCGTAAACGTCACGCCTTCGAACCTCCTTTAGCCGCCATTGCAGCAGCCTGGCCGTTCTGATCCTTCCGGACGTTCGTGTTGTTGTCGTTCAGCCATTCCAGGTTTTTGAACAAATCGTCGCGGCTGTACGTCGCGAGCTCGAAATTGTTCGTCATTACAATCGCTTCCGTCGGGCAAACCTCTGTGCAAAGATCGCACAGGATGCAAATTTCGAAGTTGATATCGTACGTATCGATAACCTTGCCCTTTTTCTCCGGGTCAGGGTTTGCCTTACCGGTCAGCGTAATGCACTCTGTCGGACAAATCCGCGCACACTGGTTGCACACGATGCATTTCTCCGGGTCAAAATGCTGCACGCCGCGAAACCGATCCGGCAAATCCAGCGGAACGTCGGGATACGCATAGGTCACTTTTTTCTTGGTCATGTTCTTAAATGTTACACCGAGGCCTTTGACCAATCCTTTCATGGACCTACCCCTCCTTTAGATGAACTGCTTCACGATCGCAGTAATAAAAATATTAATCAAGGCCAGCGGCAGCAGCCACTTCCAGCCTAAGCTCATGAGCTGATCGACACGAATCCGCGGCATCGTTGCCCGGATCCAGAACAGGAAGAATACCACAAACGTAAACTTCAGCAGGAACCAGATGATCCCCGGGATAAAATCAAGAATCGCCAGCGGCGCATGCCAGCCGCCAAGGAAGAGCACCGTCGTCAAGCAGGCAATCGCGTAAACATATACGTATTCCGCAAGCATGAAAAAGGCAAAGCGGAAGCCGCTGTACTCGACGTGGTAGCCCGCAACCAGCTCCGACTCTGCCTCCGGCAGGTCAAACGGGGTGCGGTTCAGCTCGGAAACCGCGGCAATAATAAAGACGCCGAAGCCGATAATTTGCGGGAGGAAATTCCACTCCCAGAAGTTGTCGCCTTGGCCTTCTACGATGCTGCGCAGGCTCAAGCTGCCGGACAGCAGTACGACCCCGACCGTCGACAAGACGAGCGGCACCTCGTACGAGATCATCTGCGCCGCAGAACGCATCCCGCCAAGCAGCGAGTATTTGTTGTTGGACGCCCAGCCGCCAAGAATAATGCCGATCGTAGAAATGCCCGATAATGCGACATAATAGAGCAGACCGACATTGAGGTCAGCCGGAAACCAGTTTTGCGTGTACGGTATCGTCGCCAGCACCGCGAAAGATGGCACAAATGTGATTACCGGAGCGAGAATGAACAGCGTCCGCTCCGCCTTACGCGGAATCGTGTCCTCTTTGAGCAGCAGCTTCAGTACGTCCGCTACCGATTGGAGCAGGCCGAAAGGACCTACCCGGTTCGGGCCGATCCGCAGCTGCATCCAGCCGATGACCTTCCGCTCAAAGTAGATGGCGTAGGTAACGAAGCCCAGCACCAGCATCAGCAGTACAACGCCGACCAGCAGAAACATCGAAAACTTGCCAAGCGTCAAGCTTCCTTGCAATAAGCTATCCATTACGCGTCAACCTCCCCGACGACAATGTCGATGGCGCCCAAAATCGTAATCAGGTTCGTCATCGTCTCGCCCTCGAGCAGCTTCGGCAGGATTTGCAGGTTTACGAACGATGGACGACGGAATTTCATGCGGAACGGCTTATCTTTCCCTTTGGAAATGATGTAGCAGCCAATTTCTCCTCGCGGCGATTCAATGCGGGAGTACACTTCCCCTTCCGGCGGTCGAATGACGCGCGGAACCTTGCCCATAATTTCGCCTTCATGCGGGAACTGCTCAACCGCTTGCTCGAGAATGCGCAGGCTCTGCCGCATTTCTTCGATCCGCAGCAAATACCGGTCATAGCAATCTCCATTCGTGGAAACGGGCACATCAAAATCAAACCGGTTATAAATGCTGTACGGCTGATCCTTGCGCAAATCCCAGTTTATGCCGGTACAGCGAAGGTTGACCCCGCTCAAGCCGTAATCGATTGCGGTTTGCGCATCGTACTTGCCAATCCCCTTGATCCGGGCCAAGAAAATCTCATTGCCGCTGACCAGTGTGTTGTATTCTTCGAGCTTCTCTCTCATATAAGGAATGAACTCGCGAACCTTCTGAATCCAGCCCTCCGGCGCGTCCCATTTTACGCCGCCGACACGCATGTAGAAATACGTAAGGCGCGCGCCGCATAATTCATTAAACAAATTGATAATGATTTCACGGTCACGAAACGCATATAGAAACGGACTCATTGCCCCGATATCGAGCAGGTACGTTCCCCACCACACGAGATGACTGGCAATCCGCTGCAGCTCCATGACGATAAGGCGAAGATATTCCGCCTTCTCCGGGATTTCCAGCTGCATGAGCGTCTCTACGGCGTTACAAAGCACGTAGTTGTTCGTCATGGCCGATACATAGTCCATCCGGTCGGTGTATGGGATGATTTGGGTATACGTCAGGTTTTCGGCCAGCTTTTCCGTTCCGCGATGAAGATAACCCATCACCGGAATCGCCTCGCGGATCACCTCGCCGTCCAGCTTTACCACGATACGGAATACGCCGTGCGTACTTGGATGCT
The DNA here is from genome assembly GCF_011421635.1 of Paenibacillus turpanensis. Lineage (GTDB taxonomy): Bacteria > Bacillota > Bacilli > Paenibacillales > YIM-B00363 > Paenibacillus_AK > Paenibacillus_AK turpanensis. Next base: position 49,135 of record NZ_WTLI01000015.1, on the reverse strand, counting down.
GAGGTCCTACGTTCAATAAGAGTTCTTCTGTGCGCAGCGTCATCGGTTACACCTCCGGGTCCAGTGGTTCGTAATCTTTACGCAGCGGGTGGCCGACCCATTCGTCGGACATCATGATCCGCCGCAAATCCGGATGCTCCGGGAAGTCGATGCCGAGCAGATCGTAAATTTCCCGCTCATTCCAGTTGGCCGTCGCCCAAATCGGCGTAACCGATGAAATAGAGGGCTGGTCACGATCGGTTTTCACCTTCACACAAAACTCATGCTTATGCGTCAAGGAGAGAAAATGGTAAACAACCTCCAGATGCGTTTCCATATCTACACCGGAAACGTTTCGAAGGTAGTTTAGCTGCAGTTCATCATTTGATTTTAGAAAACGAGCCGTTTTTGACCAGTGTTCATTCTTAATGATGATATAAGGCAGATGACGGTCCAGCTCGTTAATATGAGCAGACTCCACGGCATCCTCTGCAATATGCTGCTTTACCAGCTCCACAAAACGATCCAGCTTCGGCTGGTTCGGCGAAGGTTCCTTCGGCGCTGCTTCTGCTTCGCCTTCCCCGCCTTCGGCCGATGCCGCTTGCTTGGCGGCGCGTTCACGCGCTCTTGCCGCCCGCGCTTCTGCGGCTGCCTTCGCTTTGGCTTCCTTCTCGGCATCCTCCGCGCTTTTTACATCATCCGGCGATTCAGCCGCGCTCGTTTTTAAATCTTCATTGATGCTTTCGTCGGTTTTCTTTGCGTCTTTCGGTTCCTCACTCATCGGTTGGTCACCCGCTTTCCGGTTTTTGCTTCATAACGGATTTTCTCCTGAAGCTTGTTAATCCCGTAAATCAAGGCAGCCGGATTCGGCGGGCAGCCAGGGATATACACATCAACCGGGACGATTTGGTCCACACCTTTAATAACAGCATACGATTTCACATACGGTCCGCCGGCTGTTGCGCAAGAGCCCATCGCAATGACCCATTTCGGCTCCGGCATCTGGTCGTACAAACGGCGAAGCAGCGGCCCCATTTTTTTCGTAACCGTACCTGCAACAATCATCACGTCCGATTGACGCGGCGACGTACGGAAAATAACGCCGAAGCGGTCCAAGTCGTAATGCGATGCGCCTGTTCCCATCATTTCAATCGCACAGCATGCCAGCCCAAACGTTAACGGCCACAAGGAGTTGCTTCTAGCCCAAGCCTTCAGCTCCTCAAGCGTCGTCATAAAGACGTTGCGGTCCAGTTCCTGCTGCTCTTCCGGGGTAATCGAGCTTAAATTGATGTCCATTTTAGCACCTTCTTCTTCCAAGCATAAATAAGCCCCACTAACAGAAGCGCCACAAAGATCAGCATTTCGACAAGTGCAAACAATCCGAGTTTGTCATATGCGACAGCCCACGGATACAAGAAAACGGTTTCGACATCAAAGATAACAAACATCAGAGCAAACAAGTAGTAGCGGATATTAAAACGAACCTGCCCCTCACCAACGGGTTCGTTGCCGCTCTCGTACGTTGTCAGCTTGACTTCAACGGGATTGCTCGGACGGAGCAGTCTTCCCATCGTAAGTGCGGCGACCGGCAAAAAAATGCCGAGCGCAATAAAGATTGCCACGACAACGTAATTGTTCATATAATCCATTTAGCAGCCTCCTCTGGAAACGGTCGGAAATTACAAATAAAGTGCTTCCATAGCCTAAATCATTATAACAAACGGGGATTTTTTAGTCTATTGTAACCACTGGAAGTTGACCCTTTCTGTGTTGAATTGTTCTCAATTTTATAGGGTACTCAATTTTACCAAGGCTTATTCCTTGAAAAGGAAAACAGTCCTTCTTCATCTAGAAGGACTGTTTGGGTGTGAGCATGCCGTTTCCCGATCTCGAGGGATTCGGGATTTTTATGCGTGGTTGAACGCGTCTTCGAGCTTATCGACAAAAATGCCGGTGTAATCGATGGATTTTGCGAGCTTTTCCATTTGGATTTTAGAAATGGTCGAGGATGGGCGCACCATCAAAATCTTTTTAAATCCGTTGGACATATAAAGACGGAAGCAGCCTTCAAGCACCGGAAGCATTTCCGGCTTCGAAGCGGAGAGGCCTGTCGAATCGACAATCAGCGTATATTCCGCAGGCTTAATCATGCCGATGTGACGGTTATAATCATTGAGGAACGCTTCCCCTTCTTCTTCTCTAATAAAGCCGGATACCGTAATCACCAATTTTTTTTCTGCTGCCTTGTTGTCGAATGTAATCATGTTTGTTTCTCCTCCTAATTTCGCTTCTCTATGTATTTATTTAAAATTGATACAATACTGCGGACATCGTGTAGCCTATGCCAACCGAGCAAAACAGCACGGTGCTTCCGGGAACAACCTTCCCCTGCTGCATTGCAGCCTGTAGAGCGAAGATCGGACTTGTGACACCGGTATAGCCATACTGTTCTCCGACAAATGTGTAGCTGTCATAGCCGGCCTCCAGCTTTTCCAGGGTCTCCAGGATTTCCGGTCGTGAAAACTGTGAAAATATCCAATGGTCAATATTCGGAACAGACAATCCATTCCGCTCTAGCAATTCTAGAATCAGCTTTTTCCACTCATCGGAAAAATAGCTTACATCGTGTGGTTCAAAGCGCAGCCGCTTCTCTTCCAGTTGAATGTCGTTCCGGAACAGCTTGGAAAAGCCGGTTGCCGGGAACATTACGGTCTGATGCAGCTTGGAGTCGGTCTTATAGTGAGCATCAATGTAGCCGCCTGTTCCCTCCGTCTTTTCAAGAATGACGGCCGCCGCTCCGTCTGAGAAATTCGGATATACGATCGTATCGTCACTACGCGCGATATTGCTGACATGCACGCTGGCTACCACGAGAGCTCGGCGCATATGTTTTTTTGCCAGTAGCGCTGCGCTAACTTGATCAATTGCCGTCAGCATGCCGATGCAGTTCGTATTCAAATCATAGACCATATTCGCATTTACTGCGCCTAATGCTTGATGCACCATAAGTGCATTGCTGGGGTACGTGTATTCCGGTGTGTCCGATACAAATACGATCATATCCAGCTCCGCCGCCGATGTATTTTCCTGCTGAAGCAACCGCTTGGATACTTCGATGGCCATCGTCAACGAGTTTTCATCTTCCGTACTTACTAGATAACGAGTTTTTCGGCCCAAATGGTTCATCAGACCCTCTGACTCCAATCCCATTGCGTTAAAGTGTTCAACGAAAAATTGGTTGTCATAGGCTTGTGCGGGATGATAGGTGCTGACCCCTCTTAGTTTGACGACTTCGCTCAACTTGAAGCTCCTTCCTTTGCTATCTTGCTTTTCGTTACCAAAACTGCAGAAATGATAAAAAAAGCCCATCAAAAAGATGGACTCTACTTCCACTCCATCTTTTTCGGTAACCGGCTGTCCTAGCATGTGTACATGCCTTAGACCCTTGGCTTTGCGTCTCTATTTTTCAATAGATTTGCCTTTATCGAAAGATTGCTGCTGTGCTGTTATACTTATGGACTACGACGATCGTAGCACTGCGTCAAAACCCGAGATGTAAATCAATCAAAGACAAAGAGATATTACCACCATTTCTCTCTTTTTTCAACATATTTCGATAGTTTTTATAGTTCTAGTATACTAACCATCAAATATTATGATGATCCCTTTCTTTTATCATTTAAAAGATATCTTTGTAATCGTTTACAAAATTTTGGTTGGATATATGTGTAACCCTTTTTATGTCATGTATCGTGCAACTGCCCCTTACAAAAAACAAAAAAGCAAAGGATACTTCCTTCTCCTTCGAGTCGGAAATTCCTTTGCTTTTTGCAGTGCTCTTATTTCCGTTCGTAAACCTCGATCCGCGTCATTGCGCGCTGCAAAGCGAGTTCGGCACGTTTATAGTCCAAGGCTTCCTGATTCTGCCGCAGACGCTCTTCCGCACGCTGACGGGCTGCTTTCGCCCGATCAATGTCAATTTCCTCCGGAAGTTCAGCGCTTTCCGCCAAAATGGACACCTTGTCCTTACGGACTTCCATGAAACCGCCGCCGATGGCGAACGTTTTCTCCCGTCCGTTTTGTGTTACCTTCACCGGTGCAATACGCAAAGGCGTAACGAGAGGAATGTGGTTCGGCAAAATACCGAGCTCACCTTCCGTTCCTTTGACCGAAATCATGTCAACAGGCTCGGAAAACACCTTGCGTTCGGGGGTTACGATTTCCAACAGCATCGTGCTCATATCGATTCCTCCCCTTCTTCAGGGTTACGCCAGAAAATTAGAGAGTCTTCGCCTTTTCAACCGCTTCTTCGATCGTTCCCACGTTGTGGAACGCCGCTTCCGGCAGGTCGTCATGCTTTCCGTCAAGGATCTCTCTAAAGCTGCGTACGGTATCTTTAACCGGTACGTACTTTCCAGGCATACCTGTAAATTGCTCGGCAACGTGGAACGGCTGGGACAAGAAACGCTGTACGCGGCGAGCGCGGGCAACCGTCTGCTTGTCTTCGTCGGACAATTCGTCCATACCGAGGATCGCGATAATATCTTGAAGCTCTTTGTAGCGCTGAAGGATACGCTTCACGCCTTGAGCGACTTGGTAATGCTCTTCGCCAACAACCTCTGGCGTCAAAATCCGGGAGCTGGAAGCCAGCGGGTCAACCGCCGGGTAGATACCCATCTCGGAAATTTTACGCTCCAGGTTAGTCGTTGCATCCAAGTGCGCGAACGCTGTCGCCGGTGCCGGGTCCGTGTAATCGTCCGCCGGTACGTAGATCGCTTGGATGGAAGTAACGGAGCCCTTCTTCGTGGAAGTGATCCGCTCCTGCAGCTGGCCCATTTCCGTTGCGAGCGTAGGCTGGTAACCTACCGCAGACGGCATACGACCGAGAAGCGCGGATACTTCGGAGCCCGCTTGGGTAAAGCGGAAGATGTTATCGATAAACAGAAGAACGTCGCGGCCTTCTTCGTCGCGGAAGAATTCCGCCATCGTCAGACCCGTCAAGGCTACGCGAAGACGCGCGCCCGGCGGCTCGTTCATCTGGCCGAATACCATCGCCGTTTTGGAAATAACGCCGGATTCCTTCATCTCGTGATAAAGGTCGTTCCCTTCACGAGTACGCTCGCCTACGCCGGCGAATACGGAAATACCGCCGTGCTCTTGCGCGATGTTGTTGATCAATTCCTGGATCGTTACCGTTTTTCCTACGCCCGCACCGCCGAAGAGGCCGATTTTACCGCCCTTTGCGTAAGGTGCGATCAGGTCGATAACCTTGATACCAGTTTCCAGCATTTCTGCTGTTGTCGACTGCTCATCGTAAGAAGGAGCAGGACGGTGAATCGCGTGTACAACGGAACGGTCTACTTCGCCGCTTTCGTCGATCGGCTCGCCCAACACGTTGAATACACGGCCAAGTGTTACCGCACCCACCGGTACGGAAATCGGAGCGCCCGTATCAACTGCTTCCATACCGCGAACAAGTCCGTCCGTGGAAGACATAGCGACGCAGCGCACTCGGTTGTCGCCAAGGTGAACCGCCGCTTCAACCGTCAGGTCGATCGTAAGACCGCCTTCGGATTGGTTTTGAATACGAATCGCATTCAGGATTTCTGGCAGCTGCCCACGTTCGAACTCAACGTCAACAACCGGACCCAGAATCTGAACTACGCGTCCTTTGTTCATGGTTACCCTCCTCAGTACTTCTAACTTCAACCGTTATACTTGCGCGCCTGCGCCTGCGACAATCTCCGTAATTTCTTGCGTAATCGCCGCTTGACGGGCCCGGTTGTATTCCAGCGTCAACTTTTGAATCAGCTTCGTCGCGTTTTTGGTCGCGTTGCCCATCGCGGTCATCCGCGCGCCAAATTCGCTTGCTTTGGAATCGAGCATGGAGCTGTAAATGACGGCCTCTGCGTATTTCGGCAGCAGCACCTCAAGCACACCTTCCGCCGACGGCTCGTACTCGTACGCCGCTGTCGGTTCTTTGCTCTCGTCCTTGGAAAAATCGCCAGCCGTTAACGGAAGCAGCTGCTTTTCCGTCGGGATTTGCGTCAAAGCATTGATAAAGCGGTTGTAGTACACATACAGCTCATCAAATTTGCCTTCCGTAAAGCCGCCGACGGCTGCCGAAGCAATTTTCTTAATATCCGCAAACGTAGGCGCATCCGGCAAGCCGGTGATTTCTTCTACAATCGGGAAGCCCCGCTTGCGGAAGTAATCGCGTCCTTTACGTCCGATGACGAAGATCACGAACTCATCGTTCGATTTATGCCGCTCGCGAATTGTCGTTACGACGCTGCGAAGCAGGTTCGCGTTGAACCCGCCCGCCAATCCGCGGTCGGAGGTAATGACCAAATATCCCGTCTTCTTTACTTGGCGTTTCTCAAGCATCGGGTGGCGAACGTCGTTCGAGCCGGATGCAATGCTGGAAACCACTTCGCGGATTTTGTCCGCATAAGGACGTGCTGCTTCCGCGTTGTTTTGGGCACGGCGCAAACGAGAAGCCGCGACCATTTCCATCGCCTTCGTAATTTGCCGGGTATTTTGGTAGCCTTTGATTTTGGACTTAATTTCGCGCAACCCTTTAGCCATCGCTGCTCACCGCCTTCATGCCGAAGTGGCGAAACCTTTTTTGAACTTCTCGACAGCGCTGGTAATCGCTTTTTCATTGTCCGCTGTCAAATCCTTCGTGTCACGAATCGATTGGAAAATTTCCGGTGCGTTCGATTCCACGTACTCGAGGAATTCGCGCTCGAAACGAAGCACATCGCTAACTGGGATGTCGTCGAGGAAGCCTTTGGTTGCAGTGTAGATCGACACAACCTGCTTCTCAACCGGCATCGGCTGGTTCACGCCTTGCTTCAAGATTTCAACCGTACGCGCACCACGGTTCAAACGGGCTTGCGTTGCACGGTCAAGGTCGGAACCGAACGCTGCGAATGCCGCGAGCTCGCGGTATTGCGCCAGGTCAAGACGAAGCGTACCGGCAACCTTCTTCATCGCTTTGATTTGTGCGGATCCGCCTACGCGGGATACCGAGATACCGACGTTAACGGCAGGACGCTGACCGGAGTAGAACAAGTCTGCTTCCAGGAAGATCTGACCGTCTGTAATCGAGATTACGTTCGTCGGGATATATGCAGATACGTCGGACGCTTGCGTCTCGATGAACGGCAGCGCCGTCAAGGAGCCTGCGCCCAGCTCGTCGCTCAGCTTCGCTGCGCGCTCAAGCAAACGGGAATGGAGATAGAATACGTCGCCCGGGAATGCCTCGCGGCCCGGAGGACGACGAAGGAGCAAGGAAAGCTCGCGGTATGCCGCAGCTTGCTTGGACAAATCGTCGTATACGATCAGAACGTGCTTGCCTTGGTACATGAAGTACTCGCCCATCGCGCAGCCTGCATAAGGAGCCAGGAACAGCAAAGGTGCTGGCTGAGAAGCACTTGCGTTAACAACGATCGTGTAATCCAAAGCGCCATGCTTGCGAAGCGTTTCAACAAGCTGTGCTACCGTGGACTGCTTTTGACCGATCGCAACGTAGATACAAATTACGCCGCTACCCTTTTGGTTAATGATCGTGTCAAGAGCGATCGAGGTTTTACCGGTTTGACGGTCGCCGATGATCAATTCGCGCTGGCCGCGGCCAACTGGAATCATCGCGTCGATCGCTTTAATCCCTGTTTGCATTGGCTCATGTACCGATTTACGGGCCATAACGCCTGGTGCCGGGGATTCAACCGGACGGAATTGTGTAGTATTGATCGGTCCTTTGCCGTCAACCGGCTGACCGAGTGTATTCACGACGCGGCCCAAAAGCTCTTCGCCTACCGGTACTTCCATGATCCGGCCAGTACGCTTGACTTGGTCGCCTTCTTTAATGTCCTTATATGGACCCAGAATAACGATACCCACGTTGTCTTCTTCAAGGTTAAACGCGTAACCATATACGCCGTTGGAGAACTCCAGCAGCTCGCCCGCCATTACATTGGACAGGCCGTGAGCACGGGCAATACCGTCGCCGACTTGGATGACAGTACCGACTTCTACAACTTGCATATCGGAAACGTATTGCGAAATTTGCTGTTTAATCAGAGTGCTGATTTCTTCGGGTCTAATACTCAACGAACCTCACCCCTATCTACAGTGCTTGAGATTTTGTCAATTGCTTTTGAAGACCCAATAGCTTGCTGGATAAGGAGCCGTCGTACAACCGGTCGCCGATGCGAACTTTAATCCCCCCGAGAAGGGACGGGTCTACAACGTTATCCACTACAAGAGCTTTGCCGGTAATTTTACCGAATGCTTCGGCAACCGACGCTTGATCCGCTTCCGAAAGCGGAATCGGACTGTACACAAGAGCTTCTTCCTTGCCAACCGCTTGATCCGCTAACAGCGCATACTGCTTTGCCAGCTGGTCGATCAATTGCTCACGGCCGTTCTCAACAAGGACCTGCAGCGTGTTGTACGTCTCTTGTACAAGCTTGCCTTCGAATACTTGCTTAATCAAATCATGCTTTCTGGCTTTCCCAAAGCTCGGATGCTCCAAAAGGGAGCGAATTTGCTCATCGTTTGCAATAACATCACTGACCGCTTTCAGCTCATCGCGCACGACAGAGATATTTCCGTTCTCCTGCGCCACTTCTAGTAACGCTTTCGCATAACGCTTTGCAACCAATGTACCGCCACTCATGATTAATTACCTACCTTGCGGAGATAGCTGTTGATCATATCTTTGTGAGCAGCCTCATCGACTTGCTTTTCGATAATTTTCGAAGCGATCTGCACTGCAAGCTCTCCAACGTGAGCATGAAGTTCTGCAACCGCCTTGTTCTTTTCGTTCTCGATCTCTTTCGCCGCTTCTTCTTTCAAACGTGCGGCCTCGTCCTTGGCTTTGCCCAACAATTCGTCAGCTTGACGAACACTTGCCACCTTGGCGCGTTCAATGATCTCGTACGCTTCCGTCTTGGCTTGCTGCAAAGCTTGCTTCTGCTCTTCGATCAATTGAGTAGACTGCTTCCGCTGCTCTTCCGCTTGGTTCAAGTCAGACATTACCTTCTGTCTGCGCTTCTCCATAACGTCGAAGAGCGGGCCGAATGCATACTTGCTTAGCAGCCAATATAAGATCGCGAATGCGATAACAGCAAACACAAACGATTCCCAATGAAAATGCAACTGAGGTCACTCCCTTCAGAGAGGCTATAAAAATATCAGGAACACTGAGTGTCCTAAAACGCAATGCTTTCGTTACGCATTTTCCATCACACAAATATGCAAAAGGAAGGCGCGGATGACGTCGTCTCCCCGCCTAGGTAATTCCGCTTAATTATGTAGATTAAGCTGCTGCGTAGAACAAGAATGCAAGTACGACACCGATAATTGGAATCGCCTCGACGATACCCGCACCGATAAACATAGTTGTTTGAAGAGCGTTCTTTGCTTCTGGCTGACGAGCGATACCTTCAACTGTTTTGCTTACGATCATACCGTTACCCAGACCTGCACCAAGTGCTCCAAGACCTACCGCGATTGCAGCTGCTAAAAATTCCATTGAAAAATCCTCCTCAGATTTGGTTTTATCTTCTATTTGTTGAGCTTTTCGAAGGCAAGCTTCAACTACACAATAAGTGGCGATCAGTGATGATCGTCTTGTATTTCCATCGAAACATATACCATGGTAAGCATGACGAAAATAAACGCCTGAATCGCGCCGACAAAAATACTAAAGCCCTGCCATACCACGAGACCCGGAATACCGAAAGCCCCGGCTCCAATCAATACCGAAATAAGGATTTCCCCTGCGTAAATGTTACCGAAAAGACGCATGCCCAGTGTGATTGGCTTCGAAGCCTGCTTAAGAATGTTAAGCGGCAAGAAAAACGGGAACGGCTCGAAGTAATGCTTGAAATAAAACTTAGGGTTTCTTCTGATGCCGTTAAGATGGGCAATCACAATTACCATTAACGCAAGACCCATGGTTACGGATACATCGGCTGTCGGCGATTTATACCAAACGGTATGTACACCATGTCCAGTCGATTCCATGGTCGTATTAATTAATTCTTGTGTAATACCGATCTCAGGCATTGGTTTGTCATGAATCGTTCCAATTGCGAAAGGAAGTCCCAGCATGTTGGCTACAAAAATAAACATGATAAGCGCCATACCGAGAGAAACAAAAGCTTTCCCTTTCTTGAAGTCCATCGTGCTGTTCACAATACCCGAAATGAAGTCAACAACCCACTCGATAAAGTTCTGTGCTTTCGAAGGCTTATCGACCGACAGGTTGCGCAGCGATAGCTTCGCAATTAGAAAGACAATAACGCAGCTTAAGATAATCGGCAGGAACACGGAAATATCGATGTTAAGAATGAACCCGCCCAAATCCAGCTTGTAAACCGGCAAATGATGCATTCTGCTTTATCACCCCTTTCGAATGTAAAGTAATACACTTACTTGCCTTTCTTGTTAAAAACAACACCCAATAGGAGTGTTGCCAAGGGAGAAAAAAACAATCCAGCAATTACCGCATAAATTGTTATCCCTTCCGTTTTTAACGCAAATAGAACCGCGAGCACAGCAACAGCCGCCCGTGTCAAAAAACCAAAATTGACTCGGCGGCGTCCTTGCTGCAAGGCTTGCTCCGTAACGTACCGGACCTTAGAAGCAAGAAACCATGCATTGATAAGGGAAGCGACGATCCCAACCACAAGCCCGGCAGCAATACCCCGCAGCTCGGGAAAAACTGCCCAAACTGCAAAACAGCATGCTGCAAAGACCAACGCGATTCTGTAAACCGTTTTCAAATAGACGGAAATCTCAGTCATGTTATCGCGAGCCTCTCAGATGAAATTTGATCATGAACACAATGCTCACAACTCCGACCAACAGTCCCAGCACAACTCCAGCAGCGAGCCAGAGCGGACTTCCGTTAAGCCGGTCTCTTGCAAACTGGCCTAGATAAAAGCCACCAACCACGCAAACCACAAGGTCTACGCCGATTGCGGAAACAAGACCAGCCGCACGCCAAGGAGTATCGGTCGAATTTCTCTGCTTCATGAAATCCTCCAAGATATGTACTGCGACTCAGACTCCAATAATCCCCACCTATTGTATCGGAATGGAAACGACCTTGTCAATTCAAAGAAAATCAAATATTGTGTGAACAAAATTGTCAAAAACCTTTATAGATCAAGGCTTTCGAGGTTTAGCGAACCATACAGTGTCACTGTATGCTGTACGGTTTTTTTATCGTCCGAACGGCTCTGGGCGCTCGCCTCTGCCAAAGTGATGCAGGATCGCTTGAACGATCCGCTTGGAGGCCTGTCCGTCGCCATATGGGTTGGACGCCTTGCTGCGCTGCTCGTAAAGCGCTTGATCCATCAGCATCGCCTTCGTCCGCTCGTAAACGTTCTGCTCATCCGTTCCGACGAGCTCCAGCGTCCCCGCTTCGATGCCCTCCGGACGCTCCGTCGTATCTCGAAGCACCAGAACCGGAACGCCGAACGAAGGCGCTTCCTCTTGGATGCCGCCGGAATCCGTTAAAATCAAATGGGCATGCGGGTAAAAATTGTGGAATTCAAATACATCCAGCGGATCGATTAAGTTAATACGCGGATGATCGCCCAAAATTTCATGGGCCGGCTCACGCACTGCCGGGCTCAGATGCACCGCATAAATAATTGCGATATCTTCAAACTCATCGGCAATCCGGCGCACGGCCCGGAAAATTTGACGATGCGGCTCACCCTGCGATTCGCGGCGGTGCGCCGTCATTAAGATGACCCGCTTGCCTTCCGCCCAATCCAAGGCCGGATGGGTGAAGCCTTCTTTTACGGTGTGCGGGAACACGTCGATGGCCGTGTTGCCTGTTATGTATACAGATTGCTCACTTTTATTTTCCTTCAGCAGGTTGCCCGCAGACCACGAGGTCGGAGCAAAATGCACGTCACTTAATACCCCGGTCAGCTGTCGGTTCATTTCTTCCGGATATGGCGAAAGCTTGTTCCAGGTACGCAGCCCTGCTTCGACATGGCCAATTTGAATTTGCTGCAGGAATGCCGCATAACTCCCCAAGAACGTGGTCGACGTATCGCCATGCACCAAAATCAAATCCGGTTTTTCCTCACGGAATACCGGCTCTAACCCCTGCAGCACTCGAATCGACATTTCGTTCAAGGTTTGGTTCGGCTGCATCACATTCAAATCATAGTCCGGCTTCAGCTTGAACACGTCAAGCACCTGATCGAGCATCTGGCGATGCTGCGCGGTCACGCAAAGCAGCGATTCGATCTGCTCTTCATGCTTTTGCAGCTCCAGCACTAGCGGAGCCATTTTAATCGCCTCCGGCCTTGTGCCGAAGATCGTCATCACTTTAACTTTTTTCATGATAAAGGCTCCTGCCTCTCCTTATTTCGTACCGAATAACCGGTCGCCCGCATCTCCAAGCCCCGGAACGATATAACCGTGATCATTGAGGCAATCATCGATCGCCGCCACATAAATATCGATGTCCGGATGCGCATTCTGCACCGACTGTACGCCCTCCGGCGCCGCAATCAAGCACATCAGCTTAATTTGAGTGCAGCCGCGCTTTTTCAGCACGTCAATCGCTGCATTCGCGCTGCCGCCTGTAGCCAGCATCGGGTCAATCACGATCAGCTCCCGCTGCTGTACATCGGTAGGCAGCTTAACATAATATTCAACCGGCTGCAGTGTCTCCGGATCACGGTACAACCCGATATGGCCGACCTTTGCAGCCGGAATCAAATTCAAAATTCCTTCCACCATGCCGAGGCCTGCGCGCAGAATCGGAATCAAGCCAAGCATGCGGCCAGCAATGACTTTGCCCTGCGTGGTTGCAACAGGCGTCTTCACTTCAATGCTTTCCAAAGGAATATCCCTTGTAATTTCATATGCCATTAACGTAGCCACTTCGTCCACAAGCTCACGGAAATCTTTCGTCTTTGTGTTCTGGTCGCGAATGTACGTCAGTTTATGCTGAATTAACGGATGATCGCAAATAAATACCTTGCCCATTTGTGCCTCCTGACCGCATGCTGCTGCGGCTGCTGTATTCGTATGTTCGATCAATTATTATAGCGTACTGGCCAACGAATTGCGAATTCTTTCCTTCTAAATACAGCAGCCCGCAGCCGAAGCAGTCTAGCTGCTGCATCCCCCTCCGCAGGAGGAACCGCAAGATGACCCGGAGCCGGAGTCCCCGCCTCCGGAACCGCCATCTCCTGAGCCTCCTCCGTTATCATTGGAGGTCGACCCGGAGCCGCAGGCATAAAATGTAGATGAGCACCCGGATGCATCGCGTTTATCCGGCGGAATATTCATGAATTCTTCCTCGGCAAAGGATTCATATTCACTTAGCGAATCCGCAGCATAAAAAACAAGTGCCATCGCCGCAAAATCCGTCGCTATTGCCCCCTCCGCACGCCGCGGACGGGTGTGCCCCAGCTGCCGCTCCGCCGCCGCCTGGGATGTCTGCTCCTTAGCCTCGGCAATTAGCTTCCTGATCATTCCTCGGACTTCGGGGTATTGTTCCGCCGCCTGGCGGTTAAAAAGTGTCATTTCAAGCTGGTCGGCAGATTCCGTCTCCAGCGCCTTTACGCGATCCGGGGAAAGCGGATGCCGAAACATCGGCCCCCAAATATGCGAAACATACAGCGTTTCCTCAAACATGCGAGTATACACCCAGTCAAACCATGCACGTTCGTGCGGGATCGGCGTCGGGGCCGTATTCGGAACATGGTGGATCATCCGTCCGACAAACCTGTCGCAAAACTGCTGATACTCCCGGGTAAACATCAGCATTTCATGCCAAAGCACATCGACACGCTCGCTAAACATCGGCACATGCGGAAGCACTGCATTCATGGCAAAATACCGTTTTAGCTCAAACCAGTACCAATCGTAAGCTTCAGGGGTAATTTCGGGGTGCTCGGTAAGAACCCTTTGCCGGATCTGGTCAGCGTAAGCAGCAGGAATGGCAGCCTCCAGCCGATCGGCCAGCGCCTGGTATGGCTCCGCCTGCCTAAGCCCGAGCTTCACTGGCGGTGTAGCAGCGGAGTAATCAACTGCAGGACGACGTGTTGCGCGGCTTCTTCTTTGTCTGCTGCCGCCCTTTCCTGACGCGGAAACGCCTATCATTAGGCCCACAAAAGCAATAGCCAAAATCACGAAAAAAACCAGCATTGGCATTACTCCCCTCTATTTTCCAAATTGTCGTATTTCCATAATATCACAACCGTAAACTGCATGGTAAAATGAAAAACAGCGACTATCGGATGTACGAGGAGGAGCTCTCATGAGCAGTATCATTCAGCAATCCCTGCGGCAGATTCCTTTGTTTGAGGATCTTGAGCCATACGAACTGGAATGGATCACGCAGATCAGCAGCAAGCGGGATTACAAGCGGAAATCGATCCTTTTTGTCGAGGGCAGTGAAATTGAGGCGGTTTATTTTTTAGTGAACGGATTGGTAAAAACGTATAAAACCGATATGAACGGAAACGAGCATATCGTATCTCTCCTTGGAGAAGGCTCCATGTTTCCGCATATCGGTTTTTTTCTCCCGTATCCATACCCGGCTACAGCCGAGACCCTGGTCGACACCAGACTCATTGTCATGCCGGTCAAACAATTTGAAAAGCTTCTTTTGGAGAAACCGCAGCTTTCGGTGAAGCTGCTTCGGGTTATGGGGCAAAAGCTGAAGGATTTGCAGGACCGCCTTCAGGAGCTGTCCGGCTCCGATATGCAGGCCCGGGCGTTATCTTTCCTGAAGGAGTTAATCGAAAATCATGGCGTTGCAGCCAGCGGCGGAATATTCGAGGTGCCTTTTCCGCTGACTCATCAAGAAATCGCCAACTCGATCGGTACAGCCCGTGAAACCGTCAGCCGACTGTTCACCCAACTAAAAAAGGAAGGTGTGCTGGATACGAGCAAAGAAGGTCACATCTTAATTGAACGCGACGCATTGTATCGAAAGCTTGAAGAACGGTAAATCCCAAAGGAACAGGATCACGAAGCCGCAGCAAGCAGAGAGCCCGCCAGCAGAGCAAATTGAACCGAATTGATAATTTCCAGCACTCCTGCTTTCATTGGACGGATCGTCCGGCCGCCGTATCTCGCCATACGGTAGAGCGAAAAGAGAAAGGCCGCGCCAACCCAAGGATAACCGACCGCTGCGGGCAGCGCGAGTAGAAGCCCGTGAAACACGAGTCCAACTATCAGCCAGGCTGAATTGCCGCGAAGTCGAAACACCGATTTGACAAAGAAGATGCTCCCCACAAAATAGGCAAAAGCAAGCAGCGCCACCATCCCCGCAAGACGGCTCGATTCGGTCATACCCAGCATAAAAGCCCCTGCCCCCGCCAAGCTAAAGGCGGCGACAGCGCATAGATCATTCAGGAGCGCCCGCTCCTTCTTTCGCTTGGCATGCCACACATTTACCGCCAGCAGCAGTGCAATGAGCGGCCCCAGCCAAAGCAGCCGAGGCTCATGCACGAGAAGCGGAGCCCCGAGCAGGGCGCCTGCTGCACCGTAGATCGCGGCCCACCTAAACAGTCTAGGGCGATCCGCCTTAGCTTTCAGCGACTGCAGAACAGGATATGCAGCTAAGTACATGAATAACCACGCCAGGAACAACAGAATATGCCATGCGGTTGCTCCACCCGCCCAGGTCCCGACAACAACCGGTACGGTAACCATCGCCCATCCGCCATGCTCATGCGGTATGACCGGCTTCATCCTAACCCCTCCGTCCATTTTGACTTTGGGGTTTATTATACGGAATCAGCCCACGGCCGAATGTGATGGAGGTCACCGCCTCTATTGCCCCCATCGCACCCATTGCCCCATTGTGAAACCGCGTTTCATGAGAAACGTATCAATTGGAATACTAGAAAAATCACCGAAGGGAGCAGTCCACCATGTTTAAAGACTTGTTAAAGCAACTAGCCAAATCGGCGCTCTCCAAACGCCGTCCTCACGGCTCTTCGTACAAACCGCATTATAGCAGTGACCGCAAGCCGTTCGGCAATGTGTATAAGAAATTCAGCAGCAGCGATCGTTATTCCGGCCACCCGCATCAGCACCACAACCAATACGGACATTCTTATTATAAAAAGAAGAAGAAATCCAGCTTTTTCAGCAGCTAATTTTGACGGAGACGGCGGTTGGGGAATTCGTTCATCTTACGGTTACCGTACCATAACCTTACTCAAGCCTTACTCTCGATCGCATGATCGCAAATATGACTTGTTCCTAAGGGCCTCCTATCGCAGCCTTTTTCTGCTTAGGACCTTTGGAAGCCTTATCTGGAGGAAGCTGCTGCAGCGCATCCTGAAAGGCCCTGGCTGCTTCCTCCACTGTTTCAAAAGGCTGGTCCGCCCTCAGCAATCGGCGGAGCAGTTTTTTTGTGCTTTCTGCCAGGGAAAGCTCCTCCTCCCAGCCTCGATCCATTTCTTCCTCATCTTCCGGAACACGAAGAACGTCAAGTTGAACTGAGTCCACACCGGCTTGAAAAGGCTGTGTTCCCGCTGACGATTGTTCCTTGGCGATGACACCCTCCACATCGTCCACTTCGTCTTCAGGCTCATCAAAATCGCTGTACAGCAAAAACAACAGAAGGTGGCCCAGCGAATAAAAGTCGCTGGTCGGATGAATGCGGCGCCGCTCCTTTTTGACCGAAGGATCCCGCAAGTCGATGTCGTCGGCAGTGACTTCCTCGGCGGAATTGCCCGTCACCCGGGCAAGGCCAAAATCGATCAGCATCGGTTCGCCGCGCTGCACCATCACGTTGGCAATGCTGATGTCACGATGAATGACGCTCGCCTGATGCAGATACGCCAGCACCGGAAGCAGCTTGGCGCACAGCTCCAAAGCCTGCCGTTCGCTAAAGATGATGCCGTCGGCAAACAAAAGCTCCTCGATGCTTTTGCCTTCGGCCACCTGCATCGTAAAGCACAGAAAGCCCCACGCAGCGAACGTATCGTACAGCGCCGGAATCGCCGGGTGCCGCAGCCGCCGTAGCAGGCCGGTCTCGCGTTCGTACACCCTGCGCGCCTTCTGCGGACTGCCGTGCTCCGGGGCGATCCATTTCAGCACACAGCGGCGCCCGTTGCGCTCATCAATACATAAAGCGGCGGCGCCGTAGCTGCCTTCGCCCAGTACGCGCTCGACGCGGTATATGCCGCGAATAAGCCTCCCCTCACGGAACAGCCATTTGCCGATGAACCGTCGGAGCTTGTTCCAATGCTCCCATCCTCTCACCCGTTACACCTCCCGGATCGCTGTATAGGTAACGATATCATCTGGCTTCTACTAAGGTACAAGTTTACATGCCCTGCCCCTTTCATCCTACAAAACAAGCCGTCCCGAAGGACGGCCTGATCTGGTCTATGTGCAGCCTCTGCAAGGGCAGAGGCTCGATGATGTTATTACGCCAATGCGGCGGCTTCCCTCTTAGTAGGACAGTCCTTCGTAAATCGGGAACTTTGCCGTAAGCTCGCGAACCATGCCGCGCGCCTTTTCGTGCGCCGCTGTATCTTCCGGATTTTTCAGCACGAGGCCGATAATTTGCGCGATCGTCTTCATCGCGTCCTGATCCATGCCGCGGGACGTAATCGCCGGGGTACCGATCCGGATGCCGCTTGTCACAAACGGGCTTGTCGGATCGAACGGAATTGCATTCTTGTTCGCAGTAATGCCGACTTCGTCCAGAAGCTTCTCTGCCACTTTACCAGTCAGGTTGACGCTGCGCAAATCGATCAGCATCAGGTGGTTGTCTGTGCCGCCGGAAACGAGCGTGAAGCCTTCCGCCAGAAGCGCTTCGGACAGCGTTTTTGCGTTAGTCACAACGTTCTGCGCGTACGTCTTGAACTCCGGAGACAGCGCTTCGCCGAACGCTACCGCCTTGGAGGCGATCACGTGCATCAGCGGGCCGCCCTGCGAGCCTGGGAATACCGCTTTATCGATCGCTTGCGCCCACGATTTGCGGGTCAGGATCACGCCGCCGCGCGGACCGCGAAGCGTCTTGTGCGTCGTCGAAGTAACAAAATGCGCATGCGGAACCGGGTTCGGGTGCAGACCTGCCGCAACAAGACCGGCGATATGCGCCATATCGACCATGAACATTGCGCCCACATCGTTGGCAATGGAAGCAAGCGCTTCGAAGTCGATGATGCGCGGGTAAGCGCTGGCGCCGGCTACGAGCATGCGAGGGCGATGCTTGAACGCCGCTTTACGCACTTCATCGTAATCGATCATGAACGTTTCTTCGTTTACGCCGTAAGGCACGAAGTTGTACAGAATACCGGATGCGTTAACCGGGCTGCCGTGTGTTAAGTGACCGCCGTGCGCCAGATTCATCCCAAGAACCGTGTCGCCAGGGTTGAGTGCAGCCAAATAAACTGCCATGTTCGCTTGGGCGCCGGAATGCGGCTGTACGTTAGCGTGCTCCGCACCGAACAGCTGCTTCAAACGGTCGCGCGCGATATTTTCGACAATATCCACGTGCTCGCAGCCGCCGTAGTAACGCTTGCCCGGGTAGCCCTCTGCATACTTGTTCGTCAGTACCGTACCCATTGCTTCCATGACAGCGCGGCTAACGATGTTTTCCGAAGCGATCAATTCGATGTTGTTTTGCTGACGCTCCAGCTCAAGACCCATTGCCTTCATAACTTCAGGATCCGCATTACGCAAATGTTCCATGTTCTTCGTCTCCTCACATATCCTATATTCAGGCGTATTCGCCTGCTTCAAGCTCTCTACATTCCGTTAACAGTCCTGCTCCCGCTTCCTAAACCCTGCTTCAAGCAGCTTCTCCGCCGCAATCTCCGGCGAATAAACTGCCCGCGTGCCGCCGATCAGCTTCGGCCGCGTATACGCCGCCGTCACCCGCGCTTCGCCGATATAGCGCACGCTCGGCCGAAACGGCACCGCCACCGGCAGCAGATGCATGCCGATCAGCGTCTCGCCGATGTCGAGCGCGGCATGCGCGCGCACCGCCTCCACGAGGCATGGCTGCGGCAGGTTCGCGTACGCGTAAGCCGCCATCGCGCCGCCCGCTCCGGGCACCGGAATCGCGCTTACCTCGGCTGTGCCGTACACCGCTGCGGCAGCGCGGTCAAGCACTAACGCGCGGTTCAAGTGCTCGCAGCACTGGAACGCGACGTCGCAGCCGGCGGCCGCAGCCGCTTCCAGCACGCCTTCATACACGGCGGCCGCGACTTCCAACGTACCGGACGTGCCAATCCTCTTACCGATAACTTCGCTCGTGCTCGCGCCAATGACCAGCAGCTTGCCGCGGCCGACTTGTCCGGCCTCCAGCAGCTCAGCCGCCGCCAAACGAGCGTTCGCTTTATATTCTGCTGCAGTATTTGCCATCTTCGCAGCCCCCTTCCATTAAGGATGGAGCGCGTTCCGGTCTTCCAACGCTTTGATTTTGTTAATGCGGCCGATGTGGCGCTCGCCTTCGGAAAACTGCGTATCCAGCCAGGTTGCGATAATTTCTTCCGCAAGACCCGGCCCAACCACACGCTCGCCCATCGCCAGCACGTTCGTGTCGTTATGCTCACGGGTTGCTTTTGCCGAGAATACGTCATGCACCAGCGCACAGCGAATGCCCGGAATTTTGTTCGCCGCAATCGACATGCCGATGCCTGTTCCGCAAATCAAAATCCCCCGGTCCGCCTTGCCGGCAACGACACGGTTGCAAACCTCCGATGCGAAATCCGGGTAATCCACCGATTCCGTACCATTAAAGCCTACATCCTCAATTTCATGTCCCATCTTCACAATCACTTCATTCAACTGCTGCTTCAGCCGGAATCCGGCATGATCGGAGCCAATTGCAATTTTCATAGACGAACGCCTCCTTTTTGCCCTCATTATACCCCGAAGAGCGCCTGCAAAACAAAAAAAGAGCAACCCGCGCATATATGCGCGTATCTGCTCTTTGCCCAGGCGACCGGCCGTATTCCCCAGTGCTCCACTTGTGGTAAACCCACCGTTCGTCGCCAGTTACACCGGGGCTGTTGAATTACTTTTATCTTACCGCAGAGGCAGGCCGCCTGTAAAGATGGCAGCTACCCATTCTGCAACTTTATTTTTCGCGCAAGCTTGTACAGCTCGGCCTCAATCTCCTCCGCCGTCCGCTCATACAAATGCAGCGGGCCGCCGAACGGATCGGCCACATCAAGGCCCGGACCGCTGCGCTCCAGCTCCGCCAGTCGGCGCATCTCTTCGGCTGCTGGCTGCGATAGCGCCTGCTTCAGCTGAATGTCGGCTGCCAGCGCCTGCTTCTCGGCAAGCGTATCCGACGCCGCATCACCGAAGTCCATCACGTACTCCTTCAACGTATGCGTCTTATCCAGTGCGTGCGGAAACATGCGGATAATCGCATTTTTATGATTCATCGTCATCGTGAGAATCAGGTCGGCCCAATCTACAAGATCGCCGCGCAGCGCCGTCGACTGCATCGTGGCCCGAATGCCTTTACGCTCCAGCACCGTACGGGATTGCTCGGAAATGGCGCTTCCATCCCAAGCGGACACCCCCGCCGAGCGCACCTCGGCATCCAGCTGCTGCTCTTCCGCAATGCGGCGGAACATCGCCTCCGCCATCGGACTTCGGCAAGTATTGCCGGTACAAACGAACAGGATATGCATCGTTATGGTCGTTCCCCCTATCGTTGCTATCCTTTTTATTGTAACCCAAATTCGCGCTTAAATAAAAAACATAATGCCGAACACGAGCAAAATGACGCCGCCGAACGTCTCGCCGTAGTCGCCCGCCCATCCTGCCACATGACGCCCAAGCATTAGACCCATCACAGACATGATAAAGCCAAAAGCGCCGAACGTTAACACGGTGAACACCAGATCGGAAGCAAACAACCCAAGTGAAACGCCGACCGACATGGAATCCACACTCACACTCAGCGCAAAAAGCAGCAGGCCCCATAACGATGAATGATCGAATGACGCCGCCTCTTCTCCCCGCAGCGAGCTGTAAATCATGTGCCCCCCAAGCAAAATAAGCAGGCAGCCCCCCGTCAATGTCGCTACATCGCCGAGCAAGGAGCTGACGTATTTCCCCATAAACATTCCCGTTAACGGCATGATGATGTGAAAAATACCGATCACTGTACTGATCTTCAGCACATCCAGCTTCCGAATGCCCTTCATGCCCATCCCGAGACCGAGTGAAAAAGCATCCATGCCCAGGGCAATTGCGATAATGATGATCGTGAGCATTTGCCCCAGATGGGCACTGACTTCGTGCATTCCGGTTCCCCCTTGTCCGTATTCTGTTCAAGAATATGCGAACAAGCTGGGAAACATGTCTCTAGAAGTGGACGGGATCAAGGCTTTCCAGGAAAAATGATACGGTCGCATGCTCACGGCAGCATGGTATCGCCGAATCGAGCAGGATACGGACTGCGATACAGTTATACATTACAGCCTGCAAGCCGGATGATGAGTCCTCGTAAAATGCTGAAATACGGAATGGCCGTCTCCGTGTTCGTGCGAGCATGCTGTGGACGACCGGCATGAGCTTGTACTCTTCCGACAATCGCTATCTTTCGGTTCACGCCATGTTACTTCGGCTGCTCCAGCCGCTCGATGCGGCCGCCGGCGGCCTTGCGCAGGCGGTTCATAACGGCGAGCCCGAGCCCCTCCTCCGGGCAGCCTTCGGCAATTATACGCGTGACCCCTTCGTCATCGAAGCGACGAAGGGCAGCGAACAGCTCGCGAGCCGTGCGCGCGAGATCGCTTACGCTTCCGCAAAGCGCGACGACGTCGGCCGCGCCTGCGAAGGCACCGGCATGCTCGGCATACGTGAGGATGCCGGTGCGCTCTCCGGCGGCCGCCGCTTGGGCCGCCAGCTCCCGGATGCGGTGCGCCCGCGCTTCCGGCGCGCCGCCTTCGACAAGCACGAGCTCGCCCTGCGGGGCGTAGTGCGCGTACTTCATGCCGGGCGAGCGCGGCGCTTCCGCGGCCGCCATCGCGCCCGGCCCCGCTGCGCCGCTACCGGCGGCCGTCTCCGGCGGTGTATCGCCGCCGCCCGCGTCAGCCGCAGCAGGCGCCGCCACGCGGAAGCCGGCCTCGCGCAGCATCTCCGGCGTCACGCCGCCCGGCCGCAGCAGGTGCACCTCGCCGCGTGTGACCTCGACTACGGTCGACTCCAGGCCGACGCCTGTCGCGCCGCCGTCGACGAGGCCGTCGATGCGCCCGGCCAAATCGACGCGCACATGCTCCGCGCGCGTTGGGCTCGGCCGGCCCGAGCGGTTCGCGCTCGGCGCGGCGATTGGCAGCGCCGCCGCTTCAATCAGCGCGAGCGCCACCGGGTGGTCCGGCATGCGCAGCCCGACCGTCGCCAGCCCGCAGGTCACGCGCTCCGACACCGCTCCGGGCTTCACCGGTACAATCACCGTCAGCGGCCCCGGCCAAAACTTTTCCATCAGCTGCCGCTCCAGCTCATGTAATTCCACCGCCAGCTCCTCGGCCTGCCGTATGCTCGCAACATGGACAATAAGCGGGTTGTCCGACGGCCTCCCCTTCGCCTCGAACACCCGCTCCACCGCTTTTGTATTTGTCGCATCGGCCCCAAGGCCGTATACCGTCTCTGTCGGAAAGGCGACCACGCCGCCCGCACGGAGAATGTCCGCCGCTTCTTCCAGAGCCGTTTTCTCTCTCTCGACGCGTTCCTTCCTGCCTATATCATCTTGCCCATCCGTTCCGATTTCGCCGAACTGTATTATCCATTCCTTCGTCATGCCTGCCGCCCTCTGTTTCAGGTAATATGTATCGCATTATCTGCGCCTCATTGTTAATCAATGACATCGATTATACCAAAATTTTGACGCCGCCAACATTTACGCGAACAGGCTTTTTACAAAACCGCCGAGCTTTTGAAACAGCTCCACCACGAAAAACCGAACCTCCGGCTCCGCATCGGCCTGTGCAGAAGCAACTACAACCTTACCGGAATCTCCTTTTGCCGAAGCAGTCTTTGAGCCTTTTTCACCTGCTGGTGTTTGCTCCTCGCTCTTTTCGACCTTCGTTTCCTCTTCCTTCTTCTTGTCGCCCGAAACGATATCGACAAAGCACAGCGGCGGAAACAGCACGCACCACCAATTTTGCCCTTCCCCGTTGCCGAGGGTCACCAATACCGCTTCATACTTGCCTGCCGGATACATTTCGTTGCCGTACATTTTCGTCGGAAAATCGATCTGCCCCAGCTCCACTTGATATGTGTAATTGAAGCCGCGCTGCTCCAGCACTCTAGCGACCGCCGCTTCCAGCTCCGGAAGATGCGCAGCAACAATCGCTCTTGCCTCCTCCAGCGTTTCCGGTCCCTTCACCCACTGGTTCATTTCCTTCACGATCTCATCGCGCACGGCCCGCTTCACCAGCTGATCCGTCGGCGAATCGGAATTGGCAAGAATGCGCAAACGAATCGATTCCTGCGGAATGCTCGGTGCGGCTACCGCTGCATTTACCTTGTGCGACTCCCAGCTCATGATCAGAAGGACCAGCAGAAATGCGAGATAGGTAACCATTTTCGAGCTTACCTTTTGGCGGCGCGGATAAAATTCAACACTATTATATGTATGATTAGAAGTCCGGTTGGAATGAAACATCGTATCCATCTCCTCTCTCTTATAGTCCTAGTATGGACACCGAGTAGGAGATCTAAACCTAGTAATCTAGTAATTTTTTTGAGGTACTAGAAAAACTCAGTACTATGACCTGTCTTTCCGCGCCGTTACACTGTTTATAAGGCAGCTCAGTCTATTCTACGGAGGTCTTCACTCATGAAAATACATCACCGATGCAGCTTTTGGCTGGTCACTTTTTCCGCGTCCGTATGTGCCCTTCATCTTTTGGGGCAAGATGATAATAATATCGTCATTTTTTTGACCAACCCTATTAACATGGCGTTTGAGCGTCCGCTTACGCAGCTAAACACTTCCATCGGCGTTGAACCGCTGTTTCACGTCATTCTTTATGCTCTGCATCTTGGCTTTTGGTGGGCCGCAGGCAGCATCATCGATTTTGTGCGAAAAAAGTGGATGAAACGGGGTACGCGTTCCTCTCACTCGAAAAAATAAGCGGGTCCGGCACACCTGCAGCGCCCTTTAGATCCGCCTATCGAGCAATCTTCTCTTTCCTAAGGAGGGTTCTATTTGCAGGTTAAACAACGGTTGTTAAAAGGACTCTGGCTCCTTGGCCTATATCTCTACTATTTCGTGTTCCTTTGGGTGATCACGATTACCGTCGTCGATACCCCGGAAGCGCTCGCCGTAAATCGGGAGCACGGCGTCGGTCCGCCGTCCTATTTTGCCCTGATGTTTTTGCTGCTGTCCGGCATTGGTCCGGTGTTCGTTATTTTTATGCCTTTGCTTTCCTTTTGGTTGTTAAACAAAGCGAAGGCCAAAAGTCCCCGCCTCTTTCAGGCAGCGCTCTCCATCCATGTGATTTTGTTTGTCGTATTCGCCCTTCGAGCGCTGTAAATGCAGCTTCTTGCCTAAACGAAAAAAGAGCAGGAACCTGTGTCCCCGCTCTCCAATCTTCTTTATAAATTACCGCCACGCAAGCACATGACGTTTAATCCCTGCGTAATCCTTCACAATATCCACTCCGCCCCACTCGGAGCTTGAGCGCAGCAGCCCTGCCACCTGCTCCGCCTGGTGAATGCCCACTTCAAAGCCGACCAGCCGCGGACCGCCGCCGGGCAGCTGCTTCATCTGCTCGACCAGCACGCGGTACGGGTCCATTCCGTCGATGCCGCCGTCCAGCGCACCGCGCGGCTCGTAATCGCGCACCTCCCGCTGCAGAAACGGAAGCTCCCCCGCGGGAATATACGGCGGGTTCGACACGAGGATGTCGACCCGCAGCCCTTCCTCCAGCGCCGGCGACAGCCAGCTTCCGTGTAGAAACCGCACCGGCGCGCCAAGACGCTCGGCGTTGCCCTTAGCCACTTCCAGCGCCGACTCCGATATGTCGACGGCGGACACGCCCCACTGCGGACGCAGCTTCGCCAGCGTCACCGCAATGCAGCCGCTGCCCGTGCCGATGTCCAGCACCTGCGGACGCACCGCTCCCGTCGATCCGGCTTCGCCCGCCCCTGCTTCCCCGGCGAACAGCCGATCGCCGCGGGCCAGCAGCTGCTCAACGAGCAGCTCCGTTTCCGGGCGCGGAATGAGCACCGCCGGCGATACCGCGAACGGAAAGCCGTAAAACTCTTGATCGCCCACAATATACTGAAGCGGCTCCCCCGAGGCGCGGCGCATGAGCAGGCGCTCCAGCTCCTCTTCCACTTCCTCCGCGATCGGTTCGCTCCAGCGCGAAAACAGCTGCGCCCTTCCTATTCCTGCAACATGCATCAGAAGCAGCTCGACATTGCGCCCGCTGTCCTCCACTCCGCGCTCCAGTAAAAAAGAAGAAGCCCTTGCATAGGCTTCTCGCATCGTTTTCGTGCTCAATTGATTCTCTCTCCCATCAGCCTGCGTACTGGCTCTCTTTATCCATTAACTCCGTCTGCTCTGCGATGGTAAGTGCCGAGATGATTTCTTCCAGATCGCCGTTTAACACTGAATCCAAACGGTGCAGCGTAAGGCCGATCCGATGATCCGTTACCCGGCTTTGCGGGAAATTGTACGTACGGATGCGCTCACTGCGGTCGCCTGTGCCAACCTTGCTCTTGCGCTCGCTGTCGTACTCCGCCATTTTTTCCTGCTGAATTTTCTCAAAGATCCGCGCACGCAGCACCTGCAGCGCCATCTCTTTGTTCGAGTTTTGCGATTTGCCGTCCTGACAAGTCGCTACGATGCCCGTCGGCACATGCGTCACACGCACCGCCGATTTGGTCGTGTTAACGGACTGACCGCCCGCACCGCTGGAACAGAACGTATCGACGCGAATATCGCTTTCGCGAATTTCCACTTCAACGTCCTCTACCTCCGGAAGCACCGCAACCGTCGAGGTCGACGTATGAATCCGTCCGCCTGATTCCGTCGCCGGAATCCGCTGTACACGGTGCGCGCCGCTCTCGTACTTCAGCTTGCTGTACGCGCCCTTGCCCTGCACCATAAATACGATTTCCTTGAAGCCGCCCAAATCGTTGACGCTAGAATCGAGCACCTCGGTTTTCCAGCCCATAGCATCGGCGTACTTTTGGTACATCCGGTACAGGTCGGCTGCAAACAGCGCCGCCTCGTCGCCGCCGGCCGCGCCGCGGATTTCGACGATAACGTTCTTGTCGTCGTTCGGATCCTTCGGAAGCATCAAAATTTTGATTTTCGCTTCCAACTCTTCCTTACGCTCCGACAGCTCGTCGATTTCCATTTTGACCATTTCACGCATTTCATCATCGAGCTTTTCGCCAAGCATGGCCTTAGCGTCGCTCAGCTGCTCACTGACGGTTTTATATTCCTGGTACGTTTCGTATGTTTCCTGGAGATCGGACTGCTCTTTCGAGTATTCCCGAAGCTTTTTCGTGTCGTTCGCCACATCGGGATCACAGAGCAATTCGCTCAGCTTATCGTACCGGTCTGCCAGCGCCTGCAAACGATCCAACATGACGCTCACCCCTTACCTTTCTTCCCAAAAAATATTCTGTATTATCATTATGCCCCCGGAAGGCCGAATGTCAACCGGAAAACCATTCAAACAAGCGGAAATTATACGTTAAAACGGAAATGCATCACGTCGCCGTCCTGCACGACGTATTCTTTGCCTTCCAAACGAAGCAAACCCTTTTCTTTCGCTGCGTTCATCGAGCCCGACTCCACCAGCGCATCGTAACCGACAACCTCCGCCCGGATAAAGCCCCGCTCAAAGTCGGAGTGAATAACGCCCGCTGCCTGCGGCGCCTTCATGCCTTTGCGGATCGTCCACGCACGAACCTCTTGCACACCCGCCGTGAAATACGTGTACAGGCCAAGCAGGCGGTAGGCCGCGCGGATCAACCGATCCAAGCCCGACTCTTCCAGTCCGAGCTCCTGCAGGAACATTTCCTTGTCCTCGCCCTCAAGCTCGGCGATTTCAGATTCCACCTTCGCGCTGATCGCTACGACCTCGGCGCCTTCCGCCTTGGCATATTCCTTCACCTTCAGCACGAGCGGCTGGTTGTCCGCATCGCCGGCATGCTCCTCGCTCACGTTCGCCGCGTAAAGCATCGGCTTCATGGTAAGCAGGTGAAGATCGCGGATGATCAGCTTCTCATCCTCGGTCAGCTCCACGCTGCGCGCCGGCTTATCATTATAAAGGGCTTGAAGCACACGCTCGAGGATGGCTACCTCTTCCGCGTATTTCTTGTCGCCGCCCTTCATATTTTTCTTGGAGCGTTCGATTCGCTTTTCCACGGATTCCACATCCGCCAAGATCAGCTCCAGCTCAATCACCTGAATATCGTCAATCGGGTTTACACCGCCCGACACATGCGTGATGTTCTCATCTTCAAAACAGCGGACGACATGTACAATCGCGTCCACCTCACGAATATGCGCCAAAAACTTGTTGCCAAGACCTTCGCCCTTGCTCGCCCCTTTAACAAGACCGGCAATATCGACAAATTCAAATGCCGTAGGCACGATCCGGTTCGGCACGACAATGTCGGCCAGCTTCTGAAGCCGCTCATCCGGTACTTCGACGACCCCCACATTCGGATCGATCGTACAAAACGGATAGTTGGCGGATTCCGCCCCAGCCTGAGTAATCGCATTAAATAAAGTCGACTTACCCACATTCGGCAACCCGACGATCCCTGCTTTCAACGCCATTGAATTGACACTCCTTGGTCCGAAAAATTCGCTTAACATGCCTATTATATAGTAGTGCCCGGTCAATGTCATCTTTTAGACCTCATTGCCATCCCTGGGGATACCCTTTACAATAGCGGTTATACACATGTCTATTTCGCAGTTGTGCGTAAATGCCATACATATCCACAGACTTATCCACATGCTGTTAACAACAATAAGCTTTTTCACCATTTGTTATCCACAGTTTTGGGCGGGAGGGATGTAAAAATGTTATCCACATATGAACAATGGATGCGAGCAGCGATTGAAGAGGCAAATAAAGCCGAGGCGATCCGTGAGGTACCGATCGGAGCGGTCGTCGTGCGCAACGGGGAAATTATCGGCCGCGGCCATAATTTGCGCGAAACGGCGCATGACCCGACGGCGCACGCGGAAATGATCGCGATTCGCGAAGCGAGCCGGGTCATCGGCGCGTGGCGGCTGCTGGAGTGCACGCTGTACGTCACCCTGGAGCCGTGCCCGATGTGCGCCGGGGCCATCGTACAAGCCCGGGTGCCGCTCGTTGTGTACGGTGCGCCCGATCCGAAAGCGGGCTGCGCCGGAACGCTGATGAATTTGCTCCAGGAGGAGCGGTTCAACCATCGCACCGAAGTGATCGGCGGTGTGCTGCAGGAGGAGTGCGGCCAGCTGCTGAGCTCGTTTTTCCGTAAGCTGCGGGGGAAAGCGTAGGCCTCTCGCAGCAAAAACGCTCCGACCAGGTGGAGCGCCGCTATCATTCTTTTTTTAATCTTCTTTTATCACACAATAGACAATATTTACCCCCAACTCGCTTGTTGCACTATGAAAAATTGTGTGCTATATTATATCTTGCTTAAGCGCCCGTAGCTCAGCAGGATAGAGCGACAGTTTCCTAAACTGTGCGTCGCGGGTTCGAATCCCGCCGTGGCGCGTTTCGAAAGCATCTTATTTACGGGATGTAGCTCAGCTTGGTAGAGCACCTGGTTTGGGACCAGGGGGTCGCATGTTCGAATCGTGTCATCCCGATACTTCATATAATCTGTGCAGCAGATTCATACGGAAATAACCTGCCGGGTCTTTACCCAGCAGGTTTTTTTGTGCTTTTAACACGTTACCACAACTATCATTCCTCTGATCCTCTACTCTAAATACCGATCCAACGTCTTTTGATAGACTTCTTTTGGCCGCAGCCCAACCAGCTTTTCCATCGGCTCCCTATTTCGAAAAACGATCACTAACACCGGTGCGCGAAGATAACTCCCCGATCTTCATGCTGCTCTGCCTCCCTTCGGGGATGGTTCCAGTATAAACCATAACATCAATGTCAGGGTCAACAGCGATTGTGCCTATGGTACAACTTCTCTTTCTCTGTAGAGGTACAACATTAAATACACTATTTTACAAATAAAGAGTTTGTTATTGGCGAAAAGGAATCAACTCCGTTTCTTCCTGATTATGTTTTTGCCATCAGTGTTCTTTTGCGGACAGACCGTTGGATTGTATGTAGAGGTGATATCGATGGGTGAGGTTCAAAGCGGTGAAAAGAAAGGAACGATAACAGCTTGGTACGGAACGGGAGAAGCTGCAACCAAAGCCTACACCCTTGAGGTCGACGGAATCGAGTATAACGTTGTCCCGTATACCCTCGTTACATTCCGGGATGCCAGCGGCCGACTTTCCGATCTTCAGACCGGTGACCCGGTGAGGCTTTGGTTTTCCGGTGTGCCAGAATATCTATGGATATCTCAAATTTACATCGACCGGGATAGTGCTCGCCACAAAAATTAAGAATACCTCTATCGATGCCTTTTAATAATGAGCAACCGTTTATCAATAGCAGCCGATGTCATCTGGTAAGGTGTCTTTTGACAACTGGGCTCGTAAGTTCTGCCTTATCGTCGGCTGTCGAGTTTGATCCCTCTTCCAATGGTTAAGCGAATTTTCTTCCGCTATTTTACGGAAAACCAACCGATTAGGCCCCATAATTCCCTTAAATTTTTTATTATGAGAAAATAGCACCCTTTTCTCCCTCTATTTATTCCATACACTTGAAATAGCGCCCCCTTCTCCTCTTATTCATTGGAGACCACCGATGGGAACGGGCAGCTATCTTATCACGGTAACAGAATGTCACATTTCCTCAAATCGCACGACTTGGAAATCGCTACATTCATATCGCATAAAAAAAAGCAGAGGGCTGCACTAGCCCTCTACTCCGCTCCAAGCTGTTGACCGAGCTCTGCTTGCTCTCGGGACAGCTTTTTTCTATAGGTGATTTTGGACAACCAAATACTCACTTCATACAACCCGAACAGCGGTACGATGACCAGAATGTCCGACATCGGGTCCGGCGGTGTCACCAGCACGGCAACAACGGTCAAAATAAAATATGCCAGCTTCCGCGACTTGGACAGCAGCACCGGGTTCACAATGCCGAGCCGAGTTAAGAACATGACGATCACCGGCATTTCAAACAGCAGACCGAACGGCAGCGTCATGTACAGCATAAACGTAAAATACTTCTCCGCCGTGTACATCGTTTCGAAATCTCCGGCCATTCCCTGAAGAAACATTAGAACCATCGGAAACAAAATAAAATAGCCGAAAGCAAGGCCCACAATGAATAAAATTGCAAGCGCCGGAATGAAGCTGAGCGTCGCCTTCTGCTCGTTTTCCTTCAAAGCCGGCTTCACAAAGCTCCACACCTGATAACCGGCCATCGGAATCGTCGCTGCAATCGCGCAGACGCCGGAAATGACGAAATACACCCATAAAATATCCGAGGGCCCGAGAATGGTCAGCTTTTGATCCAAGTTCCGCACGAGCCACAGGTAAATATCTCTGACAAAAATAAAGCTTATAGCTAAAGCCGCCGTAAACGTAAGCAAGGTAACGATAAGTCGTTTACGAAGCTCCGCCAAATGATCAACTAAATTCATTTCCTCCGACGGCATCGTTTCCCCACCTTATTTTTTATCGGATGTTCCGATTTGAGTAGGCTCGTCCTTTTCGTTCTTATCGTCCTTCTCCTTGTCGTTGCCGGTTAAGCCTCTTGTTGCGTCTTTAAATTCGCTTAACGTGCGGCCGAATGCGCGGCCGAGCTCAGGCAGCTTGGACGGTCCGAAAATAATGAGGGCGATGATAAGGATTAAAATTAATCCTCCGATACCAATGTTACCGAACGGCATAGTCCCAACTCCTCCGAAAATGGTTTGCTTACAAGCAAACCCCGCTGTATAGCGGGGCCTCTTTTTCTTACATTTTAACAAAGCTTTCTGCAAAAAACATCTATAAATTGTGCCTCGTCCCCATCAGCCGTTCAAATACTTGGCGGTTTCGGTACGAAACGCAGTAACAGCAGGAATAATGCCCGCAGCTGCGCCGATCAAGCTGAAGGCTCCTGCTACTCCGAGATGGGCCGCATCGAACACGATCGGCGTATGAATCGAGCTTTCCGTACCGATCTGAGCAGCAAGTGCGGCGGCAGCGCCATAACCGAGGCCTAAGCCCAGTACGCTTCCGGCACACACAAGCAGGAACGATTCAACCATCACCATAGAGAACACAGTACTTTTGTGCGCCCCAATTGCCCGGAGGACAGCGACCGTACGCCTGCGTTCCAAGGTGGAGCTGTACAGCGAGAGAATAATGGTCAGCATCGCCATGCCAAGGACAATATAGCTTACGCCCTTCAGCATTTCTTCACCCGTACCCATCATGTCAAACACTTTGGCCACGACCTGTCCAGGAAATACGGCCTGAGCTTCGGTGGATGCATTGATTTCTTGATACATTTTCATTAAATCCATGTAAGTTTTGGGCTTTACCAATACGGCGGTTACGCCTGGCTCCTCCGCATGCTCTCCAGCGGCATGCCCTTCGCTGCTGGCATTCGGCTGTCCAGCCGCGCCTTCTGGATGCTCATCGGCCTTTTCGCCTGCATGAGCATCGCCATGCTCGTCATGATGCGCCTCACCTTCATGCTCCTCCGCATGCTCACCCTCCTCATGCGGAGCTTGACCATGGCTTACCCAGTAGCTATTCATATCGACATAAATGCCTTGATCCGCCGGCGCCTGAAGCTCTTTCATAATTCCGACAACCGTATAGGGATGCTCGGCATGACTATTCCCTGTTCCGACAGCTGCGACCACACCGTGGCCGGACACAAAGCTGTCCCCTACCTTCAATCCGGTTCTTTGGGCGACCTCCGAACCGATCACCGCTTCAAAAGAAGCTTGAAAAACACGTCCTTCACCAATTTGAAAAAAATCCGGATCCTTCGGAGCCGCCTTCAGCTTGAAAAATTGCTCCGATGTCCCCACCAAGCGATACCCTTTGTAATTGTCCCCGAGTGCAAAAGGAACGGCCTCATTCACCCGCGGATCCTCTTTTAACTCTTCATATACATGAAGCGGAATGTTCCCCAATGGACGATCCATAAGGAAAATCGTGTTAAACACTAATTGATTGGCGCTGCCCTTACTTCCGACGATCATACCGTACGGTTCGGTCGCCGTTTTAATTCCCTGTTTGACGCCGGAGGCCAAAATGAGAACGCAAAGCGCCATGGCAATGCCTACAGCAACAATAATCATCGTTATCCAGCTTTGAACGGCGCGGTTCATCAAGTTGCGCCATGCCATCGCAAATAAGTTCATCGTTAGCTCACTGCTCCCTCTTGACGGACCGGCGTTTGACTTTTTCCAAGCGTCATACGTTTCCCTAGAGACTCGGCTATTGTCATGTCATGCGTACAGAGCAGCAGTCCCGCTCCGCTGGATTGACATAAATCAGTCAGCATACTGACAATTAGCTTCCCATTCTCGGGGTCTAAGCTGGCCGTCGGTTCATCGGCAAGCACAAGAGCCGGTGCGTTGATCAACGCTCTTGCAATCGCCACTCTTTGCTGCTCCCCGTTGCTCATTCTTGAAGGTACATGGTTGACCCGGTGTCCCAGATTTACCTGCTCAAGCAGCCGCAGCGCCTTACGCTTTCGTTCCGCCTTCGGGACTACGCCGCCAAACTGCATGGCGAGCATGAGGTTTTCCAATGCGCTATAACCTTGAAGCAAATTAAAGTTTTGAAACACATAGCCGATATGCTCGGCACGGTACCGGTCAAGCTGCGATTCCCGTAGACCGGTTACGTCGATGCCTTTAACTGTAACATTTCCTGTTGTTGGCCTAGAGATCCCAGCGATAATGTTGAGCAGGGTGCTCTTTCCTGAACCGCTCGGGCCGATGAGGGCGACCGCTTGACCTGCTTCCATGTCAAATTCATCCACGGTGAGCACCGTCATCGGGCCATCCGGGGTTTCATAGGTTTTCGTAACCTCACGCAAGGAAAGCATTATTTCAACACCTCAACTTTGTCCGCATGAATCCGAATTAAACTGACGAACCCCGTGTTTTCATCGGTTTCCGAACCGATGCTTAAGGTTCCCTTTACTTTGACCTGATGCTCGGTAGGATTGATATCTTCCCCCTCTGGCATCGTAATGACAACGATATCCGCCGGCCAGTCGGCATCGCTGGAACAGAACGGACAAGTGGCCATTGGTACCTTCGTCAATACGAAAAACGTTACGTCGGCAGTTAGAGGCGGCGCCATATAACCGGTCATTTCGACCTCTTTTCCATCCAATGCTTTCAGTTTTTCGGAAAATTCCATACCGCGAACCGTCATTTTGGAATATAAGCCGTCAAAAGTCAGCGTCCGGTCGTCATCATAAGGCTTAATCAGCTTATCCGCAGGTTTCGACTGCTGCTGGGGCTCCGCTTTCGCCGTTTCCCCTCCTGCGCCTGCTTGCACTGGGCTTGCCTCTAGCTGCGGTACAGTCGTGCCGGCTTCCGCCGCTTGTGCCTGCTCAGGTGCAGCTGCCACTGGCTGGCTTGACGGCTGCTGTGTCGGCTGAGAAGCCCCATTCGCCGCTGCCGGTGCTGCTGATGCCTGCGCTTGCGCGGTCTGCTCCTTCGACTCGCCCTCAGAAGCTTGCTCGCCTAGCTTCTGAGCCGTATCCTTGGCGGCAGAGTTCTCCTCTTTCACTGGGGCAGCTGCTGGCTGAGCGGCGGCCGTTTCCTTCGATGGTGACGTTTGTGCTTTCTTGGCCGGCTCCTCTTTATCGCTGCTTTCCGGCTTCACGGACGCTGCAGCCGCTTTGGTGTCGGCTTGGTTCCCGGCACTGCCTGCGTTAGAAACAACCGGCTTCTCCTGTAGAGGAGAAGCCGATTGGTTACAGCCTGCAGTTGTTGTAGCGAGGATTGCCAAGCCTATGGCCGAAGCGATCAATCGTTTGTTATTCACAAACATGAACGATCCCTCCATAGTCTAGATAAGTTTTAGTTGGATGCCAGTACAGAAATCAACGATTGAGCGGAAACAAGCGTATTGCCGTTCTCAAACTTGTATTCCAGCGCAATTTCTTTGCCAGCCGCGTAAGCTTTGCCCGAATTCAGGCTAAGTACAATCGTCTTGCCGTTTACGTCAACCGTAACTTCATGCTTTGGAGCATTGTATGTTGCAGTACCGCCCAGAACGTTGACGAATTCACGAAGCTGAACCCAGTTCTGACCCTCTG
Source organism: Paenibacillus turpanensis (assembly GCF_011421635.1). Classification (GTDB taxonomy): domain Bacteria; phylum Bacillota; class Bacilli; order Paenibacillales; family YIM-B00363; genus Paenibacillus_AK; species Paenibacillus_AK turpanensis. The sequence continues at coordinate 14,780 of NZ_WTLI01000015.1, read as the reverse complement.
CTTCTGTTTCTACCAGATTCAAGCCCAAGGCATGAATCATACCGAAGAAAATTTCCGTGTTGTCGATCGTGCCGCGGAAGTAGTTCGCGCCTGGACCATGAGCCATAACAGGGATATCGTCTACCGTGTGCACGCCAGTGCTTGCATTCAGCGGACCCACCTGCAGGAAGCGGTCTTTGTTCGGGTCATCCGGGTTAAGCAGCTTTTGTGGATTTGCAACATAATCGCCTGCTTCATTTTTTACCGCTGGAGCAGTCGGAACCGGATCGAACTTGTAGTCTTCATAGTAATCCGGGTGGGCTGCAAAATGCACAGCAAGCTTACGATCCGCATCTACATTATCCGGGAAACCGTCGCCATCGCCGTCATAGTAAGTCGGGAAGCCTGCGTTTTGGTACGTGCGGACTGCATCCTTGCCGGATTTTCCGTCGCCTTCCCAATACGTACCGGTGATGCTCATGGAGTGTGCATGGTCAGCCGTTACAACAACGAGGGTCTCGCCGTCTTGGTCGGCAAATTGCTTCGCGAGGCCTACTGCTTTATCCATTTCGATTGCGTCATAAATCGCGCGCTCCCAGTCCAGCGGATGGAGCTGCTTGTCGATGCTGCCGCCCTCTACGAGCAGGAAGAAGCCGTCTTCGTCTTTGCTCAGGACGTCGATCGCCTTTTGCGTCATATCCCACAGCGTCGGCTGATCCGTGAACGACTTCAGCGCAGCTGTGTTGTTCGTGGAACGGTCATAGTACACGTTCATATCGCCAGTGTGGAACAGGCCGAGCAGCTTGTCCGTGTTTTCTTTGGATACTTCGTTCAGCTGCGTTCCGTTCTCAACGATCTTGTACCCGGATTGCTGGAACATGTCAAACAGGTTCTTCTCATCTTTACGCTTGGAACCGATGGTCGATTGCGGCAGGAAGTATGCCGAGCCGCCGCCCAGAATAACTTCTGGCTGGACATTATAGAACATCTCCGCGATTTCTGCTTTGTCGCCGCGCAGACGTGTATGAGCTACCGCAGAAGCCGGGGATGCGTCTTCGATTTCCGCTGTGGAAACAACGCCTACCGCCTTACCTGCTGCACGCTTCACGATTTCAGCAATCGTTTCTACCTTCGGGTCGTCCAGGGAATCCTTCGTATTGTTCGGATACGTTCCAAGTGCGTTAACAACTGCTTTGTGACCCGTTGTATACGCGCTCGCGCTGTTAGCCGAGTCGGTTGCAATGGAATCCATACCGGAAGTAGTTACTGTGCCGCGCGTTTGCATCTTTTCCATTTCCAGCAGACCGTTGTAACGGCCCTCTACGTTTCCTTTGGACATCAAACGAGCTGCTGTCAATACCGGGTAGCCCATGCCGTCACCGATGAACAGGATCACGTTTTTCGCTTTTTTACCGCTTTGGTCAGCCAAAACAACATCATATTTTACAGAATGGCTCATGCTGTCCGCTTGAACCTTTACTTCAAAAGCTCCCGCTTCGTTAATCGAAACATCACGGATGGTGAACTCTCGGCTTGTTTCCGTTTGTGTTTTCTCAAACGTTTTGCCAAAGAACTCTTCCGCTGCTTTTCCGTTAATCGTAATCGTTACGTTCTGCGGAACCGCTTTCAAATTATTCAATTCGACACGGAAGTCAAATTTGGTTCCTGCCAAAAACTTTGCTTTGTTAATCGGAGCAATGTAAATCGAAGCCTCTGCTGCTTGCTCTGCCGCTTGAGCCTTTTGCACGGGCAGGCCCGGAGCTGCAAACGAACCCACTACGAGTGAGCTTGTAATAGCTACGCTTGAAATCACTTTGAACACTTGCTTTTTCATTCGTACACCTCCATATGTATTCGCCTAGTTCATTATAGGAGGAGAATGTAAACGCAAAGTTCGCACTATATTAATCTAGTATTAAATTTGCCCATAAGGGAGATAGATTTGCATCATTTCGATTTCCCCTGCTTCCCGCTTCCACCCTTTATCCTTGTGGTACAATACCAATACATTCGTAAACTAGGAAAAAGGAGAGTGCCCTCATGTACATCGTCCATTCGATCGTGCGCGTTCCGCATGAAAAGGCGGATGAAGTGATCGGATTGTATCGGAACCGTTCCCGGCTCGTCGACCAGGCCCCGGGCTTTCAATCGTTTCAGCTGCTGCAGACCGAGACCGATCCGGAAGAGCTGACCGTCCAAATGCAGTGGGATACGAAAGAGCATTATTTGGCCTGGGTCACCTCGGAGGATTTCAAACGAATTCATGAGCTCGAGAAAAAATATCCCGACCAAGAGCTCGCTTCCATTGTTCCAACCGTCCGTAAGTTTAAGGTGGTGGCGACATGAGACTGGAGGATCGAGTAGAGGCTTGTATTGAGGATGCGTTAAAAGGCATGTACGAGGCGTTTCCGGAGCTTCTAGAGCGTTACGGAGAGCGCGGCGTGCAAAAATGCCGGGAGGACAATCGCCATCATTTCCGCCATCTAGACACCGCGTATTTACTGCGAAGCAGCAATATTTTCACAGACTATGCGTTATGGTTAAATGGGATGCTGGTCCGCTTCGGAATGAAGCCGGATCATCTTATCGACAATTTTGAACGGTTGATCCGGTCTATTCCGAAACGGTTTGAAGAAGACCGCGCAGCAAGCTACGTCGAATATTTGCATCAAGCCATCGCTGCGATGCGCCAAGGCCTTGGTAACGCGGTCTCCCCCGTATCTAAGGATTAAGGGAGCTTTTCCTGTAAATCGGCAATCCGCTCCACCAACCGCGGATGGGAATCAAACCAAAAGTGAAGGATAAGCGGGGGGTTTACCTCCGCCTTGCTATGGATAGCCAGCTTTTGCAAAGCCCGGATTCCCGCTTCCGGGTGCTGCAGCTGCGCGGCCACCTCATCTGCCTGCCGTTCCAAATGCCGTGAATACGCGTTATGAATCGGAGTTAACGTAAAGCTCACGATGGAAACAACCAGCAGGAGCATCGGCAGCGCCGCCAAATCAGCGGACGTCCGTATTTTCCACTTCCTTCCCCAACGCAGCAGCATCCGAAAATAATAATGAAAGATAAGCCGATATGCGAAGAATGCCACTATAATCGTAAACGCAAAGGCCCGCCATATGTCATGATTAATGTAATGGCCAATTTCATGTGCCGTTACGAACGTCGTTTCGTCCACCGAGAGCGCCTTGATCAGCGTATCCCAAAGCACAATCCGCGCACTTCCGCCGATACCGTTAACATAAGCGTTTAAGGCATTCGTCTGTTCCGACATGTTCACCTGAAAGATCCGATCCGCCGGAATCCCCGCTTGACCGCCTAGAAGCTCAATATCTTTTTTTAATTCCGCATGCTGAAGCGGCTCATAGGTATGGAACATCGGGTCAATGACGACCGGTTGAATAAACAATAAGAATAAGGTCAGCGGGATTGTCGCGAGCCAGCTCCACAGCCACCAGCGCCTGCGATGCACCTTCTTAAGCAGCGTATACAATCCCCAAATCACCGGAAGCCACATCAGAAAGCTTAACGCAAATTGCTTCAGCTGCAGCGATACCCACTCCATGCTGGTCATTTCCGTCATCTCATAGCTTTGAGCCAGCTTAAATAAGTAAACATCGGCCGGCAGCGAGACCAGCCCCATAACAACAGATAGCAAAAACACGTACACGCCCGTTTGGAGAAACGGCTTGGCGCTGATTTGCTTGGCCTTATGCTGAAACCATAAGGAAACCCCAGAGGTCATCAATAAAATGTACACGATCCATTCCAGCGGAATCGGCAGCAGCGCTGCCAACCAACGCTCCTTCGCATAGTGATGGACCGTCTGAACGTGCTCCCGCTCCATAAACATCGACGGGTCTCCCGGGCCTCCGCGAAACGCCTCCGGCACCTCAAAGGGCGTATGTGCATTCAAATATAGCATGACTGCGGCCGCATAGATTGCAAGACCGATCAGCGTCAGGATCACCGGCTTATTCATAAGGGTAAAGAGCCTCCTTGAAGTCAGTTCGGATTTGTTCTTCTTGTCCCTTATCAATGTATGTAAGATCTGTCCCAAAAATCTCTCCATTTCCTAAAAGGATCACAACCCTATCTAAATTCAGCAAAAAAGTGCGATCCGTGTGGACCGCACTGGCTGCTTGTTATTTAGTGGCCTTCGCCGTGTTTATCACGGGAATGCTGGCCGTTTTTGACCGCTTTCGAGCCGGATAACGGTTCGTTCGGCTGCGCCGGGTTTCTCCCGAGCGGCTCACGGTCATGATTCGGTTCATTCTGAATTTGCGTCATATGCTTTGCCATCGGATGAACCTCCTTTTAATGACGGGCCAAATGCTGGTCCCGCTTATCGTCATGATTTTTTTGCGCATAACGGCGGCGGTCATTTTTGTCCTGCTGGATTTGTTGATTTTCTAAAGCCACCGGAGAAGCATGGTTCAGGTCATCAACCACGTTTTGCAGGTTTTTGTCGGCTGCGGAATGATTCTTCGTCATCCCCAATCCCTCCTTTTACCGATGCGTCAGCGCATGAAGACGCTGCGCACACTCGTGGAAATGGCGTACATAATCCTCGATTAAATTTTGAATAATTTCCGTATTTTCCGCGACATGGATTCCGCCACGCTCAACATCAAGGAATTCGACTTGAACCTCACGGTCGTCCACATATGTGCAGCGAAAATCAAACGAATACATGCTGCGTCCTTCGGTTTCAATCGTGACCATAAGGGCCTGCGGATCCCGCTCATCAGGACGAACCACACACTTGTCCCCTGGATTCAACAGCAATGGCAGCGTGTTTTCCCATGCTTGTACCAGCTCCTGCTGGCTTACGCTTGGCTGCGCAATTCTCGTCATAGTACAGCACCTCCTCTACTGCTTACAATGCCCGATTTGGTACAGCACCATGAATGGTAATTTCGTTCCTCAGGGAACTTCCTTGGGATGAATAAAGAAATTGTTAATATCGAACCATTGATGTATGCGGATCCGAACTGATAAGCTATATTTAAAAGGGTAAAACATGGAATTTTGGAAGTAAAAGTTTAGTTCTGAGTGTTCAGCTGCATTGCGAACCTTTGAAAGAATAGGGGAAACAGGATGGAAGTCGAAGCATTAAAAAAAGTGGAGCAGCTCGCCCTCAAAAAACAAAAAGTGTACCAAAGCAGTTGGCTTCGCTACATAGCGCGTTCCGCATTAGCCAGCATGTTCATCGGGTTTGGCGTCATCGTTGCTTTTAAAACCGGAAGCTTCTTTTACGCGGTGCATTCCCCATTTACGTATCCTATGGCGGCCCTCACCTTCGGTGCGGCCATTATCTTAATTTCGTACGGCGGCGGCGATTTGTTTACGGGAAACACGTTTTATTACAGCTACACGGCGCTACGACGTAAAATGCGCTGGCTTACGGTCGTTAAGCTGTGGGTCTTAAGTTACCTAGGTAATATCCTCGGTGCGGTCGCGTTTGCAGCTCTTATTTTTACCACCGGATTGTTTGCCGAAGAATCGGTCAATGCCTTCTTATTAAGTGTTGTCGATAAAAAAATGAACCTACCCAGCATGGAGCTGTTTTTTCGAGCCATTCTTTGTAACTGGTTAGTTTGTCTCGCTTTTTTCATCCCGATGTCCATGAAAAATGATGGGGCCAAAATGTTTGCCATGATGCTATTTGTGTTTTGCTTTTTTATTTCCGGCTACGAACACAGTATTGCCAACATGTGCACCTTCGCCATCGCACTTGTACTTAATCATCCTGGGACCATTTCGATGCAGGGCGTCTTCCATAACTTAGTTCCTGTCACTTTGGGTAACCTGATTGGCGGAGCAATTCTTATGGCTTATATGTATCACTATGTCAATAAACCTTATTATGAAGAACAGGAAGGTGCAGAGCATGAATAATAAATCAAGAGTAGTCATTATTGGAGTAGGTGCGGTCGGTGCAACAACGGCTTATACACTCCTGCTGCGCGAACGAGCGGATGAGCTTGTCTTGATTGATGCTAATCAGAAAAAAGCGATTGGCGATGCGATCGATATGAATCATGGCCTTCCTTTCGTCGGCAAAACCAAAGTATGGGCAGGAACTTACGAGGATTGCCGCGGCGCGGAGATCATCATCATCACCGCGGGTGCTGCACAGAAACCGGGAGAATCCCGGGTCGACCTTCTAAAGCGCAATGTTGCCATTTACGAGAGCATTATCAATGAGGTGTTAAAGGTTAACCAAGATGCGATTCTGCTCATTGCATCAAACCCGGTCGATATTATGAGCTACTTCTCTTGGAAAAAGTCGCAGTGGCCGGTTCAACGGATTATCGGGTCGGGAACCTTGCTGGATAGTGCACGTTTCCGGTATTTAATCGGGGAAGAGCTGAATATTGACCCTCGCAGCGTTCATGCCCACATCATCGGGGAGCATGGCGATTCGGAGCTTCCGTTATGGAGCCTGGCTAATGTTGCAGGCACCCCCGTTCAGCTGAATCAGGAGCAGCGGGATAAAATCTTTGTCAGCACGCGGGATGCCGCTTACGAAATCATCGAAGCCAAGGGGGCGACCTATTACGCGATCGCTCTTGCGCTGGACCGTATTTGCACAGCAATCCTTCGTGACGAGGGTGCCGTGCTCAATGTATCGACCCTGCTTAACGATTACCATGGCGTATCTGATGTGTACTTGGGGGTTCCGTGCATCGTGGACCGCCAAGGCGTCCGGGAGGTTATGAAGCTGGATATCTCCGAGGACGAAAAAGCGCTTCTGCATAAATCGGCGAACAAGCTGAAGGAGCTTATCCATTCGATCGAGGTTCAGTAAGGGAGATAGGAACCATCGAATATGTGGTTAAGCTGCAACAAAAAAAGAGCGTCCATCGCGGCGCTCTTTCTGTTTGTATATGTATTAAGGTTTTACCTTTACGATGCGTGATTGCTGCCGTTTGCTGATCCTCCGACGAACCCTTGGGGTTCGAATACTGCAGAAGATGTTATGGCGGAGAGGGTGGGATCCTCGCCTTCGGCGAGACTGCGAAGCTATTGCTACCGTTGCTGATCCTCCGACGAACCCTGGGGGTCGAATCTGCAGAAGATGTTATGGCGGAGAGGGTGGGATCCTCGCCTTCGGCGAGACTGCGAAGCTATTGCTACCGTTGCTGATCCTCCGACGAACCCTGGGGTTCGAATCTGCAGAAGATGTTATGGCGGAGAGGGTGGGATCCTCGCCTTCGGCGAGACTGCGAAGCTATTGCTACCGTTGCTGATCCTCCGACGAACCCTGGGGGTCGAATCTGCAGAAGATGTTATGGCGGAGAGGGTGGGATTCGAACCCACGGAGGCTTGCACCTCGGCGGTTTTCAAGACCGCTGCCTTAAACCACTCGACCACCTCTCCGAACGGTGACAATTTGCATTGTATCACAGGTGTAACCTATATTCAATCTCTACATTTTAGCAATTACTGATTTGCCGCCCATATACGGTCGAAGCACTTCTGGAATGACGATTGATCCGTCGGCCTGCTGATAATTTTCCATGATCGCAGCTACCGTCCGGCCAATGGCAAGACCCGAACCGTTAAGCGTATGGACAAACTCTGGCTTCGCTTTCGGCTCTTTCCGGTAACGGATATTTGCACGGCGTGCCTGATAATCCTCGAAATTGCTGCAGGACGAAATCTCGCGGTACGTATTGCCCGAAGGCAGCCACACCTCAAGGTCGTAGGTTTTCGCCGAGTTGGCGCCCATATCGCCCGTACAGAGCAGCATCACACGGTATGGCAGGCCAAGCAGCTGCAAGATCTTCTCTGCCTGCGCCGTAAGCTTCTCCAGCTCCTCGTAGGACTCCTCCGGCTTGACCAGCTTCACCAGCTCAATTTTATTGAATTGATGCTGGCGGATCAATCCGCGGGTGTCACGGCCGGCTGCTCCCGCTTCAGAGCGGTAGCACGCACTGTAAGCCGCGTAGTACTTCGGCAGCTGATCAGTGTCCAAAATCTCGTCACGATGATAGTTCGTGACCGGAACCTCTGCTGTCGGGATCAAATAATACTCCGAATCCGACAAATGGAACAGATCCTCCGAAAATTTCGGAAGCTGTCCGGTTCCGAATAAGCTGTCGCGGTTTACGATCATCGGTGGCAGCATTTCTTCATACCCGAAATGATCGACATGCGTATCCAGCATAAACTGGATTAACGCCCGCTCCAGCCGCGAGCCAAGACCTTTATAGAATACAAAGCGTGAGCCGGTCACCTTTGCCGCCGCTTCAAAATCTAAAATACCAAGCTCCTGACCCAAGTCCCAGTGAGCCTTCGGTTCGAAGCCGAACGATGTAGGCTCGCCCCAGCGGCGGACCTCTTGGTTGTCATCCTCATTAGCGCCTACCGGAACGGAAGGATGCGGAATATTCGGGATCGCGACCACCAGGCCGTTAAGCTCCTCTTCCGTCTGTCTTACTTCATCATCCAGCTGCTTAATCCGGTCGGATACTTCGCGCATTTCCAAAATAAGCGCTTCCGCATCTTCACCGGCTTTTTTCTTGGCGGCCACCTCTTGAGATACCGTGTTACGACGGTTTTTCAGCTGCTCGCTTTCCTGCAGCAGCTCTCTGCGCCGGATGTCCAGTTCGGTGAACCCATCCAGCTCTTCCGGCGATTTTCCGCGTTTTTTCAAAGCTTGCTTCACGGCTTCCAAGTCGTTACGTAATAACTTGACGTCTAACAAGCCCAATCCCTCCGCAACTCAACTAAAATGGAAGCACCTGCAGACATCCGCAAGCGGAGCTGAGGTGCCGTTACATTCATTATAATGCAGCTTTCGCAGATTGCTGTTCCTTCGCCATCTGCAGGAAGTAGGCATGAACTCTTTCATCGTCGGTTAATTCCGGATGAAAGGAGGTTGCCAGCAAATGCCCTTGGCGAGCGGCGACGATTTGTCCTTTGTATTCGCTTAGGACTTCGACCCCGTCGCCAACCGACTCAATCAGCGGAGCACGGATAAAGACCGCTCTCACGTCCTCGGCAATCCCTTTGACGTCCAGATTCACCTCAAAGCTTTCGCGCTGACGTCCAAAAGCATTCCGTGCCACCTTCATGTCCATCAGCTCTAAATGAGCCTCCGGCTGTCCGGCAATTTCCTTCGCTACAACAATCAGCCCGGCACAGGTGCCGAATACCGGCTTTTTGGCAGCGGCAAACGTGCGAATCGGGTCGATGAAGTCATACGTACGCATCAGCTTCCCGATCGTAGTGCTTTCCCCGCCTGGGATAATAAGACCGTCAAGCTCGTCCAGCTGCTCTTTGCGCTTCACGATAATGCCTTGACCGCCGGCCTTCTCAATAAGGCGGATATGCTCAGCTACGGCTCCCTGCAGAGCCAGTACTCCGATCTTCATCTTACCAACCGCGCTCCTGCATGCGTTCTGCAGCTGCGATTTTGGAAATTTCGATGCCCTTCATCGGTGTACCCAAATTTTTGGAAAGCTCCGCGATCAAGCCATAATCTGTATAATGAGTTGTCGCCTCAACGATCGCCTTTGCAAATTTCTCCGGGTTGTCCGATTTGAAAATACCGGAACCAACGAATACACCGTCCGAACCAAGATGCATCATCAATGCAGCGTCTGCCGGAGTGGCCACGCCGCCTGCAGCAAAGTTTACAACCGGCATACGACCGGTTTCGTGAACTTGGAGCAGCAGCTCATACGGCGCTCCCAGGTTCTTTGCTTCCGCCATAAGCTCGTCCTTGGACATGTTCTGCACCTTGCGGATTTGGCTCATCATCAAACGCATATGACGTACCGCTTCAACGATATTGCCTGTTCCCGGTTCGCCCTTCGTCCGAATCATCGATGCGCCTTCACCAATACGGCGTAATGCTTCGCCGATGTCTCTCGCGCCGCAAACGAACGGCACCGTAAACTCATGCTTGTTAATGTGGAACACTTCGTCCGCAGGCGTCAAAACTTCGCTCTCATCGATATAGTCCACGCCAAGAGATTCCAATATCTTGGCTTCAACGAAGTGACCGATACGAGCCTTCGCCATAACCGGGATCGATACGACCTTCATCACTTCTTCAACGATCGTCGGATCCGCCATACGCGCTACTCCGCCGGTTGCGCGGATATCTGCAGGAACCCGCTCCAGAGCCATAACCGCAGATGCGCCCGCAGCTTCGGCAATTTTCGCTTGCTCTGCATTCATGACGTCCATAATGACGCCGCCTTTTTGCATTTCAGCCATACCGCGCTTAACTCTTGATGTACCTGTTTCCATTTGCTTTTCCCCCTGCCAATGACTTCTATCCGATTATTTTACCTGATTCATTTTCAAGATACAACGAAATTAAAACATATTTTTCACACCGGAAAATAAGTTTCCGAAGAATGAACCGATGGAACGGAATAACAGTGCGAACCAATTAGCCTTTTCGACCTTTTCCGCTGCGACAAGGTTGACCTTCTGAACTTCCTTGCCGTTATAAAGCACTGTAGCTGTGCCCATTACTGCACCCGCTTCAATTGGCGCTACCCGCTTCGTTTCTTCGATCCACTCAACCTTTACTTCCGGCTCCACCTTGTCCGATTTCTTTACAATGAGCTCAACCTTACCGTCCGTTACGACCGGAACTTCAGGCTCCTTGCCTTTTTTCACCTCTGCCGTTTTCGCGTCGGGAAGTTCTACTTTTGCGTCCAGAAGGGTGCGCTTTTCGAAATTTTTAAAGCCGTAGTCGAGAAGCTTTCTTGTTTCCTCAAACCGCTTGGGCTCAGAAGGAGCACCCATGACAACGCTGATCAAACGCATTCCGTCACGCACAGCCGTTCCGGTAAAACACCACTTTGCCTCATCCGTGCTACCTGTCTTTAAACCATCCAAGCCCTCGTAAGCATACTTTCGCAAATACACATTATCCTTGTTGCCTTCAACCATCCAATCCCAGTTCACCATAGGATCTTTATCCCGCTCACGGAGCTTGAAGCTCGGCTGCTTCGTAAATTCCAAAACCTCTGGATGATCACGAATAATATAATAAGCAAGTAACGCCGCATCACGCGCTGTTAGCAGCGTTTCCCCTTCAATACTTTCTGGCACATATTTACCCATATCCTTGCGAGACAAACCGGTTGCGTTGATAAAATGAGCGTCTGCCGATAATCCGAGCCGCTTCGCAGTTTCATTCATCAGCTTGGCAAACTCTTCTTCCGATCCGGCAATATGCTCTGCTAAAGCAACAGCAGCATCGTTTGCCGAGTAAATGGAAACCGCCGCAAACATTTGACGAACGGTCAGTTTTTCATTTACTGCCAGCAATGCTTGGGAACCAATAACGTCCGCAGCATTTTGTGTCGTTGTTATGAGCTCTTCCCAAGTTAGCTTACCCGATTTGATGTTTTCCATGACGATGAACTCTGTCATCATTTTCGCCATACTTGCCGGGGGCAGCGGCTTATCCGCACCCTCGGTCTCATATAAAAATTGACCTGTGCCCGCATCCATTAAAATGGCCGTGCGCACATCAAGCTGCAATGCCGGGTCTTCAGCTGCTTTTGCCATAGAGCCAGAAATGAATGTAGAACCGATGTTTATACATAATGCCAGTGCAACGACCGTCGAAATTCGCTTTTTCCAAGCTCGTGGCTTGATGAACAACGCTCTCACTTCCCATCTGTTTTTTCGCTTATCCATTGTACCATAGCTTTCCTACATAAAAAAATAATACAAAAGGCACACCATTAATTTGGTGTACCTTCGACGTCATTTTATAAGGAATAGTTTGGCGCCTCTTTCGTAATTTGCACATCATGAGGATGGCTCTCTCGCAAACCGGCACCAGTAATGCGAATGAACTGTGTATCATTTTGCAGCTCAGTGATCGTTCCTGTACCACAATATCCCATACCGGAACGCAATCCGCCAATCAACTGGTGAATCGTATCAACGATCGGTCCTTTATACGGTACGCGGCCTTCGATTCCTTCCGGTACCAGTTTGTTCTCGTTTTCTTGGAAGTAACGATCTTTACTGCCTTCTTTCATTGCACCGATTGAGCCCATACCACGGTACACTTTAAAGCGCCTACCCTGATAAATTTCCGATTCCCCCGGGCTTTCCTCCGTACCTGCAAACAAGCTGCCAATCATAATGGCGCTTGCGCCGGCCGCGATAGCTTTGACAACGTCACCCGAGTATTTAATGCCTCCGTCGGCAATAATCGGTACATTATACTGTCTTGCCACATTCGCACAATCGTAAACAGCCGTAACCTGGGGTACCCCAATACCGGCGATAACCCGCGTTGTACAGATGGAACCAGGTCCAATGCCCACTTTAACGACCGATGCTCCGGCTTCGATCAAATCGCGTGTTGCTTCTCCCGTGGCCACATTGCCTGCGACAATGAGCAGCTCTGGGTACTTCTGGCGAAGCTTCCTTACGGTTTCAATAATGTTGATATGATGGCCGTGAGCGGAATCCACCACAATTAAATCGACCTCAGCCTTAACAAGGGCTTCGGCGCGCTCAAAGGTATCCTTCGAAATGCCGATCGCCGCACCAACAACGAGACGGCCTTGCGCATCCTTCGCCGAATTCGGAAACTGGATCGCTTTTTCGATATCCTTAATGGTGATCAGGCCCTTGAGGCGTTTTTCTTCATCCACTAAGGGGAGCTTTTCAATCTTATGTTTTTGTAAAATGATTTCGGCTTCCTGGAGGGTTGTCCCCACTGGTGCCGTCACGAGGTTCTGCTTGGTCATCACCTCATCGATCCGAATCGAATAGTCATGGACAAAACGCAAATCCCGATTTGTGATAATTCCAACTAAACGCTGGTCCGCATCCACAATCGGAACACCGGAAATCCGGTACTTGCTCATTAATGCTTCTGCCTCGTACACATGATGATCGGGAGTTAAGGAAAACGGGTTGGTAATGACTCCGCTCTCGGAACGCTTTACCCGGTCCACTTCCTCAGCCTGCTGCTGAATAGACATGTTCTTGTGAATAACGCCAATTCCGCCTTCACGGGCAATTGCGATCGCAAGCTTCGATTCCGTTACCGTATCCATCCCTGCACTCATCAGTGGTATGTTGAGCGTGAGATGTCCAATTTTCGTTGAAACATTAACTTCTCTCGGAAGCACGGACGATTTACGCGGCACAAGCAAAACGTCATCAAACGTTAAGCCCTCTTTCTCAAATTTCGACTCCCACACGTGGAGGCACCCTACCTTTCATGGTTCCATATTCCAAAATTTATTATTGCCATCTTAACAATGACCCCTATTGCTGTCAAGCAAAGGGGTCAGACCGAACCAGACGGATTTCAACCGCCTTTTAACGAATATTTGCAGTTCGCGTTCCATAATAAATATTGCTCAATTCCGAGCTCTTTTAACGCTTTAATTTGCTCTTTCACTTGTTTATCTTTATACGTTTGATGCGGCTTCACCCAGGTAGCCGTAAAATCCTGGAGCCAAGGACGGATCGAGGCTGGCGTATTCCCCTGCTGTTTTAAGGTATTGTTCTTTTCCTGTGCATCCTTAATGGCTTCTTCAATCAGCCGATGCGGTTCTAAGTCAGGGTGCTTAATTCCGTAATGCCCACTCCCGTAGTGGGAAGGATAAGTCATTGGGGAAATAAAATCGGTATAAGGACTGATCGCGGTCCAATTTTGCCCGATTCCCATATCGTTATTTACCGTCGTCGTTAATCCAAATACATCCGCAGAAACCGGCTTTCCAGCAGCATGAAGCTCTTCCTTGGCCAGCTTTACAAAATTAGCGATCATCTGTTCCTTTGTCCAGCCATTCTCATTACGGAACGCTGCTTCACGATCCAATTTGGCGCCATTCTCCGGAAAACGAACGTAATCGAATTGGATCTCATCAAATCCAAGCGCAGCCACTTCTTTCGCAATCTCAAGGTTATAGCGCTGTACTTCCGGGATATACGGATCTACCCAGGAAACCCCCTTATTATTACGCCACACTTGGCCTTTTTTCGTATGGATGGCGTATTCAGGCTTTTTCGCTGCTAAAAAGGGATCCTTAAACGTAACGATTCGTGCAATGGCGTAGATCTTCTTATCCTTCAGCTTTTGAAGCAAGGCTTTGACATCAGTGATCTTCGCTTTTTCGTCTGCACCAATCTCGCCAGCAAGCGGAATATTGGAATCGTACGTAATTCGACCGCTATCGTCTTTCACATCGATAACCATTGCATTCAATTCGGTATCATCCAAAAGCTTCAGTAGCTTCTCAAAGTTTTTTTCCTGTGTTGCATAACCGGACACATAAATACCTTTAATGTCATGGCGAAGTGGAACATCAGGTACACGTGGGGAAATTGGGGTATCGTTAACCTCCGTTTTTGAGGTTTCGGCTTGCTGCCCATCATTGGCTTGCTCTGACTTCGATTGTTGATTCATTGAATTTTGCTGATTGGAATGGGTTCCATCCATCGCTTGAGCATTTAAATTGTGGGGCGCTTCATTATTCTCATTCCCATCTGCAAGCCCCTCCTCTTCCTGCGCAGTAAAGGAATCAGGCTTCGATGGTGCCGCTTCATCCTGCCGATCGTTTGCAGCTGCACACCCGAATAAGCCGACAGTGACAAGGAATAACATACAATATAATAAAAACCGCTTCATACGGTACACCTCCTTAGGCATTAGTATGAAGCGGCTTACCTGCAATCATAAGTCTGAAATGACACCAGCCTTGTTATAAAAAAACAAACACGCTTCACCATTATGGTGAAGCGTGTTTTCATTTGCTTGGCGGCGTCCTACTCTTCCGGGACCCTGC
>NZ_WTLI01000014.1 GCF_011421635.1 Paenibacillus turpanensis | reverse complement strand
GCTGCAATTCGCGAACCTCGGCATGAAGATGGGTATGAACTTCCTCGGGGATATGGCCTTCGACGAGGTCGCATCGCAATTGCTGAGTTCCGATTTGATCCCGGACAACATGAAATTTGCTGCCAATATGATGGCAACCATTATCTCTGGCGGCAGCGGCAAGGGTAAGGGCCGGGACGGCAATAACGATGGGTTCGCCAGTGGTAACAACGGTCGCCGTGACGACGATAGGCGCGATGAAGATCGTGATCGGGAGAAACGTGAACGTGAAGAGCGTGAGAGACGCGAACGTGAAGAACGCGAAAAACGCGAGCAGGAAGAAAGCGATGAGAAAAAGGATAAGAGTAAGGAAAACAATATAGTTGGTGAAACGAGTAGCACTAAAACCGGGAAAGAAATACATAAGAGAAATGCAGATGAACGTCGAAGAAGTGGTGAATATGATACGGTTAATGAACCTTTAAAAGATAAAGAAGGTAATATAATTGAGGTTCCGAAAAGGATTGATAAACAAGGTAGGCCGTCCAAGAAATACCAGAGGGCTATTCCTGATGCAGTTCAGGGTCCTCCAAAAGGTAGAATAATTGATGATAAGCCAGTTGGCAGACCAATTTCAAAGGATAAGCAAGAGATACGTAGATTCATTGATGCTTATACTCAGAAGTATGGGGAGCCACCGAAGCAAATTGTTATAGAAAGATATGACCCTAAGACAGGGGAGGCCGCAGGGACGGAAATTTATGACCCCAATGATTTTAAAATCCCTTAATAGCTGGAGGTAATATGGAATATAAAGTTTATAACGAAAATAATGTTAGGGTAATAGTTACAGATGAGCAATTAATAAATGCATTACACAAACCGGGTACTGATTTAACTGTGGAGGTTGTGGTTGCTATGGGGGCATCAAGAAATAAACAATTTTCCCCCAAACTGGAAGAAGCATTGCGCCATAGTAATCAAAAAGTGAGAATTGAATCCATTTACAGTTTGTTAAATATTGGTGAAAGTGGTTCAATAGAAAAACTAAAGGCAATGGAAAAGGATATTCCAGAAAGTGATTATCTGAATGGACTTAGTGAGAAGGCAATTTTGAATTCTGTTTTAATCCGATTTGAAAAAGGAGCTTCGAGTTTAAAGCAATATTTTTTTGAAAAGGATCTAAACTGGAAAATTAAGATTGGCCTTCTGTACAACTACTCCGATCATTTTTTAATTACTGAAGATGATTTGTATTTTATTATTGATGCGCTTGATGCGTGTATTCAGAAGAATGAAAATTGGTTGAAGAATATCGGCAAGGATGATTGGGAAGATGTTGTGATAAAAGGTTTAGAGGCAGTCTGGATTGCATCCGAGCAAAACTCAGTGTTAAACATGTTGACAAACCAATACTTTGAAAAGATATCAATAATTGGTTCGAAAATATTAAAGTCAAAAATAGATCCTTACGCGAAAGAAGTAGTAGCAATCTTTTCAAAACATCTACCGACACAGTACGCTTATGAGATGTTAGAACCAATTATGAATGGACGAGCAAAAGGAGATCTGAAAAAAGAACTTGAGAAATCACTTCAAATCCTTTTGCAGAAGGAAAGGTAGTTAGATATGGGGATGGAGCATAAGGCATATTTATTTGATACTAATCGTTTCGATAGAGAATTAAAACCAGTAATAAATACCTCTGTTTTATTAAGTGACACAAAAGGACTTGAGGATTTTATATCAAGTCATGTTGGTGAAGTTCGATCTGTCTATACTGGCGAGCTACTAGGTATTGATTGGAAAAATAGTTTGGAGAATGGTGGAATTCAAGAATTGTGTGATATAGCACTCACTCTTTATTATTCTCCAGATGAAGATATGGGTCTGTCTTATGGTTGGGATGCACTAAATGAAGCGTTAAGTATGACTTCAATTAAGTTTCCTTCCGATTATTATATCTTGGGCGAATCAATAGAATATGGATCCTTTCAGTTAGACCCTGGTGGATTAGGTTTAGGTTTCGTTTACTCCAAGGATATTGCTATTATGTATAACGACCTTGTTTCAATAAAGTCGGCTCTTAATCATAATGGACTGCCAGATCCTAACGCTGTTCTCTATCAATTAACTAAATCAGAATTGCTAGAGACTTATAATGAGCTAGTATTACTTTATTCTGCAGCTTATGAGAAAAAATGGGGCCTATTAATGACATTTTAAACTTAAACTAATAGTACAAGCGGAAGTACCACAAAGCGGGAGTATCTATTGTACATTCTCTTTCATGAGGCGTTTTTTAGATAGACAAAAAAATGATTTTTCTAAGGTTCTTATAGGGAAAAGTACGAGGAGGCGGTAATTGTAAATTCAATTCTGCCTCTTTTCTTTTTATTGGGATGGCTAAAAAATATGCAAGATTTAAGAATCGAATTTAAAATATATGAAGAATCCTAGATTACTTGAATTTGGGTGAAAGTATGAAATCAAATGAAGTATTTGATAATGTATGTACTTTAATATCAGAAAAGTATATAGATAGTGGTTGGAAATATTCTAAGTCAGGTCATTGGATGACAAAAAAAGACGAGAAATTCATGTACAAAATATTTTTTTATACAAGTTGGAATAATATATCGGATTCGCAGATGATGCAGTTGGATTGAGAAACAAGTATTTGAACTCCAACAAAAACTAAGAAAACTTCAAGAAAAAGGGTTGCCTCTGTATATGGCTGACGATTATCTGAACAAGGAACTAAGAAAACTCAAATCAAAAGGATTAGACGATTACATACTTGACAGGATTAATAACAAGAAAAATTAAAACCTGTTTGGGACAGAGGCGGAGGAGCAACCGTAGATTTATGGGAGAGGTGGTTTAATAAACTATGAAGTACGGGTTAAATGCAAAATTAGTGGAAGAAGTAATCGAGTTCGTAACTACCATGCAAGAGTCACCAAAGGTAAAGGCACCTGAAAATTTAACTGTTGTCAATAGTATAGACGAGGCTAAAAAAACATCCCTTGTCGAGGTTTTTGGTGAGGACGAATTTACATGGTCGGATATCAGGCAACTTGAGATGGGAAAGGTAAAAGGGAAACTTTATAGATTAGATCAAAGTCAAAAACCTGAAGGTTTAGAAGATTTGACAGAAAGAATATCCAATGAATTAGGGGAACATATTCCAGACTGGTTAAGCGACTTTTTTGAAAATGTTGTTGTTGACTTAAGAAACTGTGCAGTCAATCGTGCAATAAACGGCACAGAAAATAACTTTTACGATCAAATTTATAAGATTTATCAAAGTGGAGGATTTCCTTGCGGTTGGAATGGAAATTATCCAGAAGAGGGCAATATTATGGCTTTCTATGGGAAAAAGTAATACTTAAAAACTTGATTGAGTGCTCGTTACTCAGTCAAGGTTTTTCTTTTGCCCTATATGCTACTAGGGATTTCAGTTATTCTAAAGTTGATAAGTCATTGGAAAGTTATGTTGATGATGAATTTCCATGATTTAATGACACGGAGGCAAAAATTCTCGAAGATATTGCTTCTCAAATAAAAGACCCTAATGTTAAAGGGCGAATTGATTTGTTTACAGAACTAGATGCATGTCAAAGTTGTTCCAATCTAATCCTGGAATTCAGACGAAAGTTCCCAAATATTGAGTTGAATGTCTATTCTAATAGTATGAAATAAGGAGTGATGGAAATGAACTTGGCAAGTTATGAATCAATAAAATCATCTATAGTGCTAGACTTTGAGGAATATATTGAGGAAGAAGGTTTAAATGTAGCACAGGTTTCAGCAAAAATTCTTGAGGAAGATTGGAGGATAGTAAACGATAGTTTGTTTACTAAAACACTATATTTTGTTTCTATTGCAATAGAGAGTTTGAAATACAAAGAAATTGCTGATTTTATATATTCTAAACTGAATAGTTATTTGGAATACACTAAATTTGAAGAGCATATCGATAAAAATGACATTGAAATGCTGACGAGAGACACTCAAATATGTAAAAAGTTAATTGATGATAAAGGGGAATATAAAATCAGGGAAACAAGCGATTCTGCAGAATCTAGAGTAGAGTATATTTTAGGTTTGAAGGTGGATTAGTTATTGGCAATGCAGTGTATATTCTTCCTTTGTATGAATATCGTCTTCTTATTCTATTACATCTATTTCTGAAAAGTTTAATCCGGTGAGACGGTACTCATTATACAGTTTCAAAAAGTTCTCCGTGCAATATAATGTTGCCGGAAAATACTTTAACGTAAACAAGTCTTCACCGTTCCAACTCCTCTTATGTAGATAAAGTTTTTGTGACGGATGGAGAAAATCCATACCATAAGAATGAACTTTTAAATACTTACAGGAGTCACATTCCTCGACGTACACCCCAGATTCCTTATGAAGTTCAGCGCCTTCCTCCACAATAACTGTATAATACTTCGGGGGGTTCAAAGCTAATTTTTTCACATTCTCTCCTCTGAATCTAAGGTCCTTTACTTGTGCTTCAGAGAGATCATTTACGGATACAATTGAAATTTCTTTAAATAGTAAATTCCTAACAACCTTTTGCATGAGTACTTCAAGAGCATTTTCTGAAATGATTTTGTAATGTAAAAACCATAAAAAGTCAGGGAAATTTTGATTTGAAAGAGCCATAACAAAATTAGGGTTTTCAAGATAATGTGCTCTCCTCCATTGACGTCTACAAACGCTGCAGCAAATATTCTCCTCAAGAGGTTTCACTAGTGGTATTCCTTGAGCATACTTTTTTCTCTTTCCTTCATCGATGTTTATTTTATAAAATTTCATATAATACCACCTAAAATTTTATTGTATAACTATATTCACTAGCTAGCTTTTTGGCGAAAAGGGTATTTGAGCCATTTATTCATAACACCTCGTATATGTAGAATTTTGTCTCGATAATAATATTCTAACTGAGTGTTATTAGTATGGCTTCTATTAGTTTTTTTGGAACCTATCATTTTACACACAATTAAACTAAGGCTCTGCCATTACCGCCCAACCTTATTAGGCTTATTTCCGCGATTACCGAAAACTGCATGATAGGCCGATGAACATCAAGGAAATTGCTGCTGGCTCGGGGAATATTAATTAGTCCCCTATACTAAACCAAGTATCATTTTGAACTTTCCGTATTTATTAGAAATTTGTGTTATAGTTTTTATGCGATTTTCGGTAAAATAATTAACTAAAGGAGGGAATTGATGAACTTCCAAATTAAATATGTCGTACTAATCGCAGCTTGTGTTTTATTTAGCAGCTGTAGTGAAACTCAAGAAAATAATGCATTTAAAGCTCCCGCTTCCAATGATCATTCGCAAACAGTCGGTACTGCCCCTCAAAACCAGAATTCAGATGGAAAGCCAATTGAACGAGGACCAGGACCTCTAAATAAACAAAACACTTCTATTGGTGGGATTCATATAGGCGACAGTCAAGGTAAAGTAAGATCTTTATTGGGGGAGCCTACTAAAATAGGTAGTGTACATAGTACCCCAGAAGTAGAATGGTATTATGAGAAGGAGAACCTCCGAGTTCGTTTTTATCGAACAGGCGAAAATGAACCAACAGGCGGAGTAGAATGGATAGTATTAGAGGGGCCCTCCACATTGAAATTGAATGACAACATTAGGATTGGTGATACAGTAGAAAAACTCCAGAAAAGCTATGAAAAGATGATTGAAACTCATACGGATTATGAGGGGAAACCCTTCAAAAACTACTGGGTTACAGGTTCCACTCATACAGAAGGGGTATACCATCCATATTTGTTTTTTAGAGTAGACCAAGCTGGTAAAATAACAACAATGGATCTATCAAATCATTTCATCGATCCATCCCAAACAAAATAATAACACAGGTTTAAAAAGCATACTCTCGATGAATAATATAGATGGTTCCGTGAAACTTGAGGACTTTGAAAGAAATACATTTGAAGATATCGCAGAGAGTGTTGAAGGATTAATTACGACCCTTCGGCTAAAAAGATGAAATGTTAAATTTGGATCCTACAATACGCCGCTCATCTTTAAGGAATAATAAATACATGCGACTTCATAAATGGTAAGTATGGAATCCTCCTCCAGATCAATAAATAGGTTTAGAGATAAAGGAGATTTGTCGGGGTATGTAACGGAGATGATTTCACCGTTATATTTAAAATATGTTTTCGAATTCAAAAGATTTCTGGAAATTTCGAGTTTGCCAGGAAGTTCGAGAGTAATGCGCGGGTTGGTTTTAATGACGGAGTGGTCGCTAATTAAAATTGGGGTAGCTCGATTGTTTGAAGTAGAGATCATTTCCCAACGTTTACGGACAAAATCATATTTTTCTTTATAACGGGTACGGATTTGAACCATCACTTTATTAGACATATCCTTAGCAACAACGTTTTCAAAAAGGCTAAATCCCAAAAGCATCTCCAAGACAGGTTGAAATCTAAACTTATATACTCGCTGAATAACTCCAATTTGCTCCTGGGTATGTGTGCAAATGATTGGTATAGGCTTCTTCATTTGAATGAGAGTGTTATCTTTCATTTCATAAGTTAACATGTGCCCATGCTCCTTTTAGGCAGGTATCTTAAAGTTAGCATTAATTAGGTTAATGATCAATAATTTGGCTATTTCTTTTTTGAAAAGATGATATTCAATCATTAGCTGGATTTATTGTCATTTCGATAGTTATGGTGCTGTTCGTAATAAGAAACCTGAGTATAAGGCCGCTATAAGCTAGAAGTGAAATCGAGTTTTAGAAGAAACTCAACTAGAGGACGGTCACGGGGAAATGGGTTAATTGAATAATGAATGGGTAGACCTGATCAGAAAAGGCCTTCAAGCGATGAGGGCCTTTTCCTGTTCTTCTCAAGAACCTACGGTAACGGTGGACGTATGAAACCAATTCCAGCTTTTTTAGTATAAAACCATTATGATCTAGAAACAGGTAATTTACTTCCAAGGAGGCAAAATAGCAATGCCAGGGGAGAGTTTGATACTACGGGAGCTGCAAGCCTTTGCAGAAGAGAAAAACCTAGAGGTGCGACAAGGGCAAAAGGAAGCGCTAATCAGTAACATAGTATCTTCGGGAGAAGCGCAGACGGTAGCTTCTTACATAGTGGATTGTTTGACGAATGCAGTACAGAGCATAGGTGAAAAAGGCTTCGCCGCGTCCTTGGACGACCCGGATCTTGTTGCGGACTGGTTAGAGATCGCCTATGGAAGCTTACATGCAGAAGCTGACTTCACGGCTTATATGCCCCCGCTGGCACGCTTGCTCGTTATCGAGCGAAAAGAAAGGGACAAATCGAAAGCAGAGCTGTATGTACAGTACCGGGCGGCCGCGCTTATGGATGAGCTGCTAGCCCTGGACGTTCCCTTGTCAGAGGAAGCTCAAAGTCTGCTGCAGAAGGATTATTTTATCAGCGATGTTCCGACCGAAGAAGTAAACAGTCAAATCTGGTGGAGAATGGCCGATCGGGGAATTGATATTTCCCGTCATATTCCAACGCTCATTACTCTTGTGCAAAACGATGAAACTCCGACTCTTGCGAACAATTGTATATTGGCGTTATGGGCAGCGGTTCGCGGGGGCTTTTTTGATTCGCCGATTCCAAACAGTGAAAAAACGTACAACGTATGGCTCTGGTCTCTAGTAACGTGTTGTGTCACGAAGCTGAGGTCTAGATATGAGGAAACGACACGGCTTGGAGCTGTAGGGTGCCTTCTGGAAGCGTCCCAAAAGTACCCGCAAACACAAAGTCTCATTCTAGAATGCATGGAGAAATGGGGGATTAAAGAACCGAAGCGTCCGCGCGGCGATTTTCAATTGGACCTACGAGATTAATATGCACGCTGCAGAAATCATCCGGGGACAACCTGTCTTCCAGACAACTATACGATCACCAATAAGGGGATTATGATGGTACGAAAGTCTTGAAACATGCATGGGGGTTGATTGAATTGAGCCAAGCCTTCAATTTATTGGATCTTCTTTTAGCTCCAAGCGTGGAAAAGGATGGTGGCTACTCGCATGAAGAGATCAGCCAAAAGGAAAGGGAGTTACGAATCCTATTTCCAGACGTTCTTCGAAGCTATTATGCTGCCTATGGAAAATGCAAGTATATAACGCAAAACTGTAATAACCAATATGAACCGATCAAGTTACAGGATGTCTTTATCCCGGATGCCGAGTTTTTTACAACGGATAAAGATTATCTCGTGTTCTATCAATGTGCTGAATCCGTGATCTACTGCGGAATCAAATTAAGCGAGCTGCATTTGGTAGACCCGCCGGTATACCTCTGTGCATGGAGCGATCCAAACTGGTATTTTGAAAATGATTCGTTGAGCAATTTTTTAGTATGTAAGGCATTGGTACAGATTGCTGTGGAAGGCAGACTGCCTTACTGGGCTTTTGTTGAGGAGGGCCCATGGCAATTAACTGATTACCTAACGTTATGGAAGCTGAGTGATGAGATCAAAGAAAGCACACATCATCCAGCCTGGACGATGTTTTGGAAAAATGACACCCTGTACGTGTTTGAATCCGCGCTTGGTGATGACGAGAATGAGGTTTTGGGTGTGCATTTGGCATCTTTTTATAAGGAAAGGATCGAGGAAGCTCTCTCCTGTCAAATGCATGAGCGTCGATTGCCTAGTTATAGTACTAATGTGATGGGATAGATATCTCCATTCCACGGAATTTATAATAATTCATGCGTTCGTAGTCCATGAGAAAAGGGCACTGAGGGTTAATTACAAGTAGAATTTCTGAACGATGGTAATACAATAAAGTTCGTCGATTTAAGAATGAAATGGTAAAACTGATCGTGAGATTATAAAAAATAAAATAAGAAGCTGACATCATTTTTTTATGGATGTCAGCTTCAAAAAGATTTATTTGTAATTTCTTACATATGCTTTGGCACCATCTCCATCCATAGCATAAAGTTTCACTCTGTAGGAACAAGCTCCAGCCATATAATAGTCACTTGATGCGGACTTATCGCTATCGAAAAAAGGAACTGTTAAATAATCAACGTCTTCCCAGCTACCATCACAGTTTTCTTGTAATACACCCTCGGCACCTGTTGTTCCCTCTACATGTTGTACCGTCCATCTACCATATTTATGCTGCCCTGTTACAGAACCAGTAGTAGAAATTTGAGTATTGCCATCACCTTCGTAAGCGATAGATACTTGTTGAGATTGGTTTGCTGCAAATGCTGTTGTTGCGCTAGTAAGTGTAAGAACTGCCACCATTAAAGTAACGACTTTCTTCTTCATAACTAATCCTCCTCATATAATCAATTTATGTAAATATATTACTATTACAGTTTAAATTTATGGCAAACCGTAGTCAAGGAAAAAATGGTAGAAATTAAGATTTTAATAAAGGTATGATAATACCTATTTCGAGAAAATTCCAAGTAATTTAATATAGAGAGATAAAATGTAAGGGACATTATGACCAAAGGTGAATAAACATGCAAATTACAGAGCAAATGAAAGAGATTGCAAAGCATCTAGCTGAGCTACACGGAAGCCGGCCAAAGATTTCAAGGTTTCATGATGATCATAAAAAAAGCATGATCGATATCGTTGTAATGGATCATCATCCTTCAGAGCATGAGACTACATTTGCTACTGTAGGTTTGCATAATTACGATATCGGGTATTCCCTAGAGGACAAATCATTAAGGGTTGAATTTATAGGAGCGTGCATCGATGAGTACGAATGGTTTGGAAATTTACTAAGCACCTGTGCTTTTAACATCATCAATTCCGGTTATTCCTGCTCGCCGGGTGCGATTTACCCGAATATCGTCGCGATGTATGATTCTGGATTGACGATGAAGCATGTGATGTTTGTCAGTCCATTTTTGTGGGAGGATCGCTTATCCCCGTTTGACTTCGAGGATAAATATGTTTCGTGGCTGCAGGCTGTCCCCATATCGGAAGCGGAGTATAACTATGCTGAGCAGCATGGGAGCGACGCACTGGAAGATCTATTTGAGTGGTCTGAAGTTGATCTTTTAGATTTGAAGCGTGATTCAGTTTTATAGGGTATATGTGGATAAGTATAAATTTATGTGGTGAAAAGTGAAGGTGAGGATATAATGCAAGCTCCGAAAATCATTTTGGGAATTCTGGGCCGTTTCTTTGAGGTGGAGATCAGCGAACATAACCCCTATGTGCCGGAGGCATTTGAGATCGCAGGCAATGGCTCGTTTCGCAGCGAGGATCGGGAAAACCTTGAGAACCACAGCATGATGGTTTATCTGCTTGCGGAAGGGGGCTCCAGCGAAAAGGTCATAGACTGCGGCACAGATCGACGAACTCGCCCTGCTCGTATAGCGAAATGACGGCATTCTCCGGCAAATCGCGAATCAGCTCCAGCTTGAGCGAATCCTCCAGCTCTTCAAACACCGTGAAAGCTTCCTCGCGGGTGAAGACCCAGCGAACAATCGGCGCATTTTCCTGCACGATGCGTTCCATTTCCTTTTCGATCCTGCAAGGTCCTCTGTGGACAACGATCGCTCCAGATAGATAATATCGTAATAAAAGCCGTCCTCGATGACCGGCCCGATCCCAGCTTCACCGATTTCGCTCCGTGAGTGCGGCGAATCGCCTGGGTCATCAGGTGAGCTGTGCTGTGACGATACAACCTCCAAGCCATCCATGGAGTCGAGCGTCACAATATCGATCGCGCTGTCCTGCGAGACGGGGCGTTCCAGATCGACAAGCACTCCGTCGACTTTGCCGGCAACGGCGTTTTTCCTCAGACTGGAGCTGATCGATTGGGCAATGACTCCGATCGTCGTGTTCATCGGAACCTCTTTTTTCATTCCGACAGGCAGTGTAATTTCAAGTTGCTTTAACATGGGGAACCCTCCGCTCAAAAAGCAATGAACGCAAAAAACGCCTCTCATCCACTAAGGGACGAGTGCGTTCAGCTCGTGGTTCAACCCTCATTTGGCCCGACTTTTCCCAAGCGGCACCGCCGCATAATCGCTTCTCTCTCTGGGCAGCCCGTGAAGGAAATCATGTCTTTGGTCGATGCCGGTTTATGGGTAGCATTATATTTTTTGAAACGTGGAAGTCAATGGTTGGTATGGAAATAGGCGGCCATGGTCCTATGGATGTGTGTGTTGCAGCATGTATTTTTTTCAACTGAAGAAAACCTTGTTACATATCATAACATATCAACAAATATTATATAGTTCTACCATACTAGTAAAAATATAAAAAGAAGGAATTTATAGGGAGTTTGAATTGGGTAGGGATTTATTTACATCCAATAAAATAGTCACCCTTTACTATTCCCATTTCATGTAATAAAAACTAACATTAAGATAGATTGCTGGCCGGCATCAAATCTTATTAAGGGGAGTATGTCCGCGATGTACAAAAAATTGGCGCTCATTCTTTCACTCGTTCTTTGTTTTGTGAGTTTACCAGTCCTATCATTAGCTAAAGAGGAGTCAATTACTACCGCCTCAAACGAGCATCTTGAAGTTAGAAAAATCACGTTCGAAAAAATTAAGGGGAAAGAGATGAAAGTCAAGCATCTTGCCCCGGTTACCTTATTCTTAAACAACTCTACGGGAGGTATTGCAGCCGCCTCTACGTCCGCGGTTACTATCAATCCAATTTATGCTTTTGGGGAGGATAGCTACGTCTATTTCGGTTATTATATTAGCTCTGTAATCGGTACAAAACCATCCTCAATCGTCCACTCTTTTAATTTGAATGCTGCAACTTCACGAAATGGAACTTACTCCTCTTACGATTCCGATTCGGGTACAACCACATCTATTTCGGCAGGAAAACAAGTCCTTGAAGATTTTTATGTTGTAAATACGAAGTTCTGGGAAGGATCCTATACTGTAACCGCATTTGCTTCAAACGGACAACCTTATACTCCAGCTGTTTGGAAAGGGTATCTTGGACTTGCAAATAAGAAAGCCGTAGAATACCCGAGTTACATTAGTCCGCATACTGGTATGCACATGAGTTTGCCCGCATCAACAAACTGGAGCAAGACCACATCTATAGATTGGACCCAAAAGGATCGAGACAACTATATTGAAAAATACGTTAGTACCTATGGAAATCCCCCATGGGATTGGGACGACTACGATATCCATCATATCAAGCCACGAAATTACGGTGGAACGAATGATTTCTCCAATTTGATTCCATTGGAACGGAATTTCCATTATACTGTCTCTGCATGGTGGAATAATTATTAAAAGAGGGTGGTTGACATCCAGTGTGGTGAACTATTGTCTCAAACCCTTTCTTCACTAAAAGAAAGGATAGCACCAAATGGAGAGCTCCTAGTTCAACAAGAGCAAGGGTATTGCTACCAAGCAAAATTTATCTTTCATGAACCTGCGACTGAAAGCGAAATCGATGAATTTATATCGAGGACAGGGTGGCGGTTACCCGAAGATTACAGATTATTCCTCCTAACGCATAACGGAGCAAAATTGTTTAAAAGCAAATACGGGGGAGGCTACAACCTTTTTACGCTCGATGAGATCATACGCTGGAGAAACTCTGACGCTCCAGCTAATTGGTATCCTATTGCTTCTCATTTAGGTGATTTACTATTTGTTGATTTTCAAGAAAAGGACAATTCAGATGGTTACCTCTACTGGATGATTTCCAGCAGCAAATTTGAATGGGCCGATAAAATTCGATTAAATTTTGAGACTTGGCTTGATCGCTTGATCGTTGCCCAAGGCGTAAAGTACTGGGAGTGGAACAGACCCACTATTTTGTAATAAGTCTGCCTGACGGCAAATTTTGTGCCACTCTTAATATGAGGAGATGTAAGGATAACCTTACATCTCCTTGTTTTTATGTTATCCCTTTCTTTTTCAGCTAGTCGGCTTCCGCCGTAGTTCGTTATTCTACCAAAAAAAATGTATCCGCTTTTAAATCTTGCTTTACTTAACTCTAAACAATCTTAACTTGTAGTTATGAATGTTTAATCTTCGTTATTTAGGAAAAGATATGGATGCTTTAATCTTAGAGATGTAGAAAACAAATACACGATTTCCTAAACAGGAGGGTCAATTGATGAAAAAGACAATACAACGCTGGGTGGGCACAGGAACAGCATTGACCTTGGTTGCCGGTCTTCTGGCAGGCTGCGGTGGAAATGATAATACGCAAAAGCCGGATACGGCAGCTCCGGGAACGGCAGCGCCAGGCGCTTCGGCGAAGCCTTTTGAGGGCAAGACGCTTAACCTTGTTACAGCAAATCATCCTTGGGCGGATGCAATTAAGCCGCTGCTGCCTGATTTTGAGAAAGCAACCGGGATGAAGGTTAACGTCGAAAGCTTTTTTGAGGATCAGCTTACGCAAAAGCTGACGGTTCAATTCACCTCCGGCTCGGCTACTCCGGATGTGTTTATGTTCCGCCCACTGCAGGAAGGTAAGCTGTTCTATAAGAACGGTTGGCTTCAGCCGCTGGACGAATATAAGGACAAGGACGCAGCATATGACTTTAACGATTTTTCCAAATCGGCAATCGGCAGTACCACAGTAGAAGGCAAGCTTGCAGGCATCCCGGTAATTACGGAGCAGGAAATTTTGTATTATCGCAAGGATCTGCTGGCAAAGGCGGGCATCGCTGTTCCTAAGACAATTGATGAACTCACGGCTGCCGTTAAGCAGCTTCACGATCCGAAGAATGAAATGTACGGCTTCGTTGCGCGCGGACAGCGTTCGCCCCTTGTTACACAAGTTTCCTCCTTCCTTTTCTCTGAGGGAGCGGACTTCATGGTTGGGGACAAAGCAACGGTGAATACGCCGGAAGCGTTGAAAGCGTTTACCACATATGGCACGCTGCTGCGAGACTATGGACCTCCAGGGGTGCTGAACATGTCCTGGCCGCAAGCCATCGGAATTTTTGCTCAAGGGAAAGTAGCGTTCTACACCGACGCGAACTCGATTTATAAGAATGCTACCGACCCGGCAAAATCGAAGATCGCTGATCAAGTAGGCTTTGCGGTATTCCCTGCAGGTAAGGCTGGCTCTAAGCCTTACAACATCACCTCTTGGGGCCTTGCGATGAACACGAAAACCGCGAATAAAGATGCGGCGTGGGAATTTATTAAGTGGGCGACGAGCAAGGATGTTGTGACCAAGACACAGCAAAAAGGCAATCCGGGCGCACGTGCATCTGTATGGGAAACGCCGGAGGGGGTTGCTGGTTTCCCAGCCGAGCTGGCAGCGGTTACGAAGGAAAGCGCTAAAATCGGCGTTGACCACGACCGTCCTACAGTAATCAGTGTTGGAGAAGCGCGCGATGCGGTTGGTGAGATTGTGCAGAAGGTTATGGCAGGCGAAACGAATATTCAGCCGGTAGCGGATAAGGCGAATCAAGCGCTGCAGGCGATCATTGATAAAGAGAAAGGGAAGTAATCGATCTTCAAAGCTAGGATCAAGAGGGTCATTTAGCGATGACCCTCTTGCTTTTTCTCTACAGTAACAAAACGATAGGAAGGGTGAATGATTCAATGCAATACAGCTGGTTTGATCGAAATTTAAAGTGGATTTACACGCTTCCTGCGGTGATCTTCGTGCTGATAATGATGCTGTTTCCTATTATATACACGGTAAGGATCAGCTTCTTCGAATGGAGCATGTCGGCGACAACGCCGCCCAAGTGGGTCGGGCTTGATAACTATATTGCGCTGTTGAAGGATGAACGCTTCTGGCATGCGGTCGGGGCAACCTTTTATTTTACGATTGCCGCTCTCGTTATAGAAATTGTGCTGGGCGTTGCAATTGCAGTATTGCTGGCTCGAGATTTCCGCGGAAAAAATCTCGTGAAAACGGTTTTCCTGCTCCCGATGGTTGCTACACCGGTTGCCATGGGTCTCGTATGGATGCTGATCTATGAGCCGACGATTGGCGTGGCCAACATGATTTTGAAGTCGCTGGGCTTTGAGCCGCTGCTTTGGCTCGCTTCTGAAAGCCAGGTTATCCCTTCTCTTGTCATCGTAGACGTATGGCAGTGGACGCCCATGATCGCGCTTATTGTTATGGCGGGGCTTGCGACGCTTCCATCCGATCCGTATGAGGCGGCCGATGTCGACGGTGCAAGCGCATGGGCCAAGTTTACGCAGATCACGCTCCCGCTGCTGCGCCCAACGATTTTGGTAGCCGCGATGCTGCGACTGATCGACGTCTTGAAAACCTTCGATATTATCTATGCGATGACACAGGGCGGACCGAACTTTGCATCAGAAACGTTGAACCTGTATGGTTACGTGCTGGGCTTCCAATACTTTAAGTTAGGGATGGCATCGTCGCTGCTTGTTCTGTTCTTCCTTCTTGTGATGGGGTTAACGTTGGTAATGATTTGGATGCGTAAACGATTGGAGGCGGCATCATGAGAAAGAAATGGGGCTTTCGTCTGTTTCAAACCGCAATGACGGCACTCGTCCTTCTTGTTTTCGCCTTTCCATTTATTTGGATGCTGGTCGCTTCCTTCAAAACACAATCGCAAATTATGTCCACGGATTCGTTTTTCGTTTTTGATCCGACAAGTGTAAACTATACGAGTGTGTTTAAAGAATACAACTTCTTAAAATATATTTCGAACAGCTTTATCGTTGCACTAGGCTCGACGCTGTTTTCCTTGCTGCTCGGCCTGCCTGCGGCCTATGCAATCGCTCGACATCATCTGCATAAGCTCGGCCTGCTCATTCTGGTTGCGAGGATTATCCCGGGGATTACGTTCCTCATCCCTTGGTTTATATTGTTCTCGCAAATTAAATTGGTGGATACGCATCTTGCATTGATTTTAAGCCATATGCTCGTCGGACTTCCGTTTATTATTTGGATTATGATTTCCTTCTTTGAGGCGCTGCCAAAGGAAATTGAGGAATCCGGCTTGATCGACGGCTGTAACCATCACCAAGTGTTTTTGCGCATCATTATGCCGATCTCGGGTCCGGGTGTCATTACAGCGTCTCTGCTGTCCTTTATTTTCTCTTGGAACAACTTCATGTTTTCTATCATTTTGGCCGGCGATAAAACCAAGACGCTTCCGATTGCGGTGTTTAATTTTATGTCCTACTCCGAAATCAACTGGGGCGCTTTGATGGCTGCGGCATGCATTATTACGCTGCCTGTCCTCATTATTGCACTGCTCGCCCAGCGATATGTCGTCAGCGGTCTCGCTGCCGGCGCAGTGAAAGGGTGATGGAGCGATGAAAATCGGACTGGTCGGTCTTGGGAAAATGGGCTTACATCTAGCGCTCAATCTGCGTGACCATGGGCACGAGGTAGTTGGAATGGATCGAGACAAGCGGCTTGCTGAAGCGCTTACGTCGCGGGGAGGACAGTCGGCTGAAACCCTTGAGCAGCTGGTTGATGCGCTGCCCCGGCCGCGTACCGTCTGGGTTATGGTGCCTTCGGGGGCGGTCCAATCCGTGGTTAGCGAGCTGGCGGAATTGCTTGCCGAGGGAGACCGGATCATCGATGGAGGCAATTCCTTTTATAAGGATTCTGTTCGTTTGGGCGGTGAATGCGCGAAGAAGAATATCCACTTCCTTGATGTGGGCACTTCCGGCGGGATGGAAGGGGCGCGAAGCGGTGCGTGTATGATGATCGGTGGAAACCGGGCCGCTTTCGAGCCGCTAGAGCCGCTGTTTGCGGACCTGTGTGTGCCGGACGGTTATTTATATGCGGGACCAAGCGGCAGCGGACATTTTCTTAAAATGATCCACAACGGCATCGAATATGGAATGATGCAGGCCATTGGGGAAGGCTTTGAGCTGCTTGTAAAAAGCGACTACGAATTCGACTTGCCGAATGTAGCGAAAGTATGGTCGAACGGCTCCGTGATTCGAGGCTGGCTCATGGAGCTTACGGAGCGCGCGCTTTCGAAGGATGCCAAGCTGGACGGCATTCAAGGCGTGATGCACTCCTCCGGCGAAGGCTTGTGGACAGTGGAGACGGCGCTTGAGCTTCAGGCGGCAGTGCCCGTTATGGCGATGTCGCTCATGATGCGCTACCGTTCACAGGAATCGGATACGTTTCATGGTAAAGTGGTGTCGGCACTGCGTGCTGAATTTGGCGGGCATTCTGTCATGAAGTCATAAATTTAAGGAGCGGGTCGGATGGTATCGAGATTGAACATTTTCAGCAAAATCGTGATCATGCTCATTCTGCTTTTGATACCGATCCTGCTGCTTTATGCATACACGAATCAAATCACAAACAAAGTGCTGCAGGAGCGGATTGAAACGGCGAACATGAATCAGCTCTCGTTCGCCGTTCACGGTCTGGATTCGAATGTCGAGCGCTTATCGATGCTTCCCGTAATCTTGGGGAGCGATCCATACATAAGAGAATATGTAGAACGTTTTTCCCCGGAGCCTTACGATGTGTTGAAGGCGCAGTCGAGGATCACGGAAAAGCTGAGCCTGCAAAGTGTTTCCAGCGGCTGGCGCAATGAGTTAACGATTGTGCTGCCGAAGGAGAAGCAGATCTTGTCCTCCAGTATTTTTGTGAACGGTACGACGGTGTGGCCTTGGGATAAACCGATATATCGTACTTGGACTTATGAAGACGCGAAGAGCATTGGAGGAAATGGCCGGTTTGTTCGAGAGGTCGGTGATCCAACCAAATCGCAGAAGGTTCAGGAAGCGCGCGTTATGTATCAGGTCCGTTTTGGGAATGAAAATATTGTAAGCTTTCTAAATGCTTTTAAGCAGGATCGTAACAGCGATCCTTTTTTATATCATCCAAGCTTTGATCCAATTGTGAACACGACGGTAGAGAAATGGATTGTAGGGCTTATTGTGCACGAGCTTCAGGAACGAAGCCTGCACCATTCCGGGCAGGAGAAGCTGCTGATCGAAAATGAGGAGTACCTTGTCAGTTACATGAAAACGGAGCAGCTGGGCTGGTATCTAGTCGATTATGTTCCGGTGCAGAAAATCATGTCTCCGATTTTGACATCACGGCAATTATTTTATGCGTCAATCGCATTGCTGCTGTTGATTTGTGTGCTCGGAGCGTACTTGCTTTATCGAAATGTGCAAATTCCGATCGTTACGATGATTCGAAGCGTGCAGCGGTTAAAAAGAGGGGATTTGTCTTCTCGTATCGAGCGTCTTCCCAATAACGAGTTCGATTATTTGATTGTTCGGTTTAATGAAATGGCAGAGCAAATTCAAGTGCTTGTCGAGGATGTGTATGCGGAGAAAATACGTTCGCGGGAAGCGACGCTTAAGCAGCTGCAGTCGCAAATTCAACCGCATTTTTTATATAACTCCCTGTTTTTTATTATTAACTCCGCGGAGCTGGAGGACAAGGAATCCGTCGTTGAGATGGCTCATCATTTAGCGGAATTTTACCGTTATACGACGCGGGTGGAGACACAAACTGTACGGCTGGAGGAGGAGCTCGACCTGGTCCGGCATTATTTATCGATACAGCAGCTCCGCATTCATCGCCTGCATTTCGAGATTCGGATTCCTGATGAATTGCTGGCTGAGGAGCTTCCGCGGTTGACGCTGCAGCCTATCGTCGAGAATGCGATCGTCCACGGGATCGAGCGAAGCCTAGAGGCCGATCGGATTGTCATCACCGGAGAACAGGGTGAAGAGTATAACCGGATTATTGTCGAGGATAACGGCCCTGGAGTAGAGGAGGGGCGATTAGCTCTGCTTCGTGTTCAGCTTGAGGCTCCGATGTCCGAGGATATCGGCTGCGGTACATGGAACGTGCACCATCGGTTAAGCTATCAATATGGACAAGGCTCGGGGCTCACATTTGAGAGAGGATCGAATGGCGGCTTGCGAGTTGTGCTTTCATGGCGCAGAAAAACGATGAACGCAACTCTGCCGGCGGAAGGAGGATAGAGGGTGGTGCAGCTCTTAATCGTAGATGATGAGGATCACGTAGTCGATCGACTTTATTCAACGATCCCGTGGGAGTCCGTCGGCGTCGAGCAGGTGTATAAAGCCTATTCGGGGAAAGAGGCGCTTGAGCTGCTCGAGCAGCTTTCAATCGATATCGTTCTTACCGATATTCAGATGCCTGGGATTACAGGGCTTGAGCTGATTGCGCAAATCAATCGCAGGTGGCTGCGCACGCGATGTATATTGCTGTCCGGGCATTCCGACTTTCAATATGCGAAGGAAGCGATCGTTCAGCAGACGGAGGACTATTTGCTAAAGCCTGTAAAGGAAGGCGATCTGCTGGATAGTGTCCGGAATGTCATCGAGAAGCTCAGGCGGGATTGGGAAGAAGTCATATCCAAGCAACGGCTGATCTACGCGTTTAATGAAAACCTGCCTCAGCTTCGCGGCAGTCTGCTGAATGATTTGCTTCAGGGCCGTACCATTTCCGCTGAAACCTTACGCAGTAAAATGGACATGTTAAAGCTATCCAATTATGATCGCCATTCTTTCGCGATATTGATGATTCGGCTGGAGTCCAATTTCCTGGAATACGGTGTTCAGGATTTATCTCTTATGGAATACGCAATCGGCAATATGGTGGAGGAGCTGTTCGGAAATCAGTTTGACAGCTGGCATACGAAGGAGCCGCATGATTATCTTTTGTTCCTCCTGAAGCCAAAGAAGGGGGTGGATGAGGCTCTGCTGGATACGGTTCAGCTGGAACGAACGGCTTCGTCGCTCCAATCGGCGGTGAATACGTTCTTAAAGGGAAGAATTTCGATACTCGTCAGCAGCCGGGGGACGTTCCCTGACGATGTCGCTTCGCTTTATAACCGGGCACTGAGTACGTTTCGTAAGCGTATAGGCAACGAGCATGAACTGCTCATCCGGCTCGGCGACGATTATACAAATATGCAAGTATCCACGCTCCAGCAGCTGTATGAACCGCCTACAATCCATCATTTGCTGGAGGCGGCGCGCTGGAAGGAGGCCCGTGACAAGCTGGATGCGATTCTGCTCGAGCTTGAAGCGAAGTATACTGGCTCACAGGAGCATTTGCTCGAGGTGTTCTTCGCCGTTTCCTCGGCGTACACTTATATCTGTCACAAAAATGGCCGGCAGATGCATCAGCTGTTAGGTGCGGCCTATAATCGGATGGCGGAGGGCGGAGCGTTTCGCACCGTAAATCAGCTCCGCGAGTGGGCCGTGCAGGGGCTGAGCGCCATTCAGAAGGACATGGAGCAGGAAACGAAGGACAGTCGGATTCAGCTGATTAATGAAATTCGGGCTTTTATCGAGCAGCGGATCGCGGACGACGTGTCGCTTCAAACGATCGCCGAACATGTATACTTGCATCCTGTCTACGTTTCGAAGATTTTCAAGGTTGAGACCGGCGAAAACATTAGCGACTATGCCCACCGTGTCCGCATGAAGAAGGCGGAATATTTACTGACGCATACGCAGGACAAAATATATGAAATCGCGGTGCGGCTCGGGTACCAGCGCCCGCATTCGTTTAATCATGCCTTTAAAAAGCAGTACGGCCTTACCCCTCAGGAATACCGCGACAAACATTCTTGAATCTTTCGATTTACAAACAATTTAGACCTGCATAACCGCCCTTTTACATTATTTGTTTACCTTTTAGGAGAGTCTAGTAAACAAACGTTGCAGGAGGTTCGGTTGATGAGTCATGAGGATGCAGGCAAAATGTTAAGCAGACGAAAGTTTTTGAAGCTTGGAGGCATGAGCGGTCTGGCTCTCACGCTTGGCTCTGCGGGAATTCCAATCGATGCACTTGGCGGGATCGCCCAAGCCAAAGAGAAGCCCGAGCCGAATCATCAAACGAAGCTGCAGTTTCACCCGGACGGGAAGTTTAAGATTGTCCAGTTCAACGACACGCAGGACGACGAGTACATCGATCAACGGACGATTGAGCTGATGGAGAAGGTGCTCGACGCAGAACAGCCGGATTTTGTCGTGCTGAACGGCGATAACATTACCGGAGGCTGCGACACCGAGCTGGAAATGAAGCAGGCGATGAACAACGTCGCGCAGCCGATGGAGGAACGGGGCATCAAGTGGGCCGTAACGTTCGGCAACCATGACGAGGATTCGACGCCGAACAGCGGGTTCGACGAAGAAGACATGCTTCGATATTATATGGAGTACAAGCATAATGTGAATGAGCCGGGAGCAAGGGGCCTAACCGGTACGGGCAATATGAACCTGTTGATTAAGGGCTCACAGGGCGGCAAGCCGGCATTTAATATATGGCTGATGGACAGCGGACGCTACGCCCCGGATACGATCGCAGGGCAAAACTTTGAAGGGTATCCGATCTGGGATTGGCTGCGTTTTGACCAGGTGGCCTGGTATGAGGAGACCTCCAGGAAGCTGGAGCAGCAGTACGGCGCGAAAATTCCGTCCTTAATGTTTATTCATATCCCGTTATGGGAGCACCGGTTTATGTGGTTTGACAGTATCGACGGCCGTTCGGAGGCGGATCATGCCCGGGCGCTGGCGAAGCACAATATCGTAGGCGAGCGAAACGAGGATGAGTGCCCGGGCCCGTTCAACAGCGGATTGTTCTCGGCGATATTGGCGAGAGGCGATGTGAAGGGCGTGTTTTGCGGGCATGACCACGTGAACACGTATCATGGCAATTATTTTGGCGTGCTGCTGGGTTACGCCGGAAGCACGGGCTTTGGCGCATACGGACTGCCGGGCGAGGACCGGAACCGGCTGCGCGGTGCCCGCGTGTTTCAGCTGGACGAGCGCGATCCGAACGTCCTCGTTGATACGCATATGGTGTTTGCCAAGGATTACGGCATCGACCTCACGGCGAACGACCAAAGCGCGCAGCCGCTGCCGATTCCAGAAAACAAAAAGAAGGAAAAGGTTGTTAAGCCGCACAAGCCTCGGTAAGAGTAGCGCCGCTCACCGACATCCCCCGCCCCGCAAGGAAGACTCGATGGAAAACCTCAAAATTGTACCCCCTCGGTTAGAATGTGGACTGCCTGACAACGATGTCGGCAGTCTTTTTCGTTTGTCGTTCTGGGGTCAGCCGGCGATACGACTCCCATGGTCACAAAAGTGAGCCGTTCCTCGTCATGTATGTATCAGAAGGAAGGGATGATTTCCATGACGAATAATACCAACGGGACGATCTGGGATGTTACGATTATTGGAGCAGGCATTGCTGGTTTAACCGCCTCCATATTCTTGGCTAAGGCGGGTCACAAAGTACTTCTGCTCGAAAAAGGGGACCGTCCCGGAGGACGTTCTGTTTCCACAGAATTATCCGGTGCACGCGTAAACTTGGGCGCGCATGCTCTTAACAAGAGTGCGCTTTCTATTTTACAAGAGGTAGGTGTTACCCCTACAGGAGCAGCACCGAAACCGCCAAGCACATTCGTCTTCCAAGATTCAGGCGGCGGGATGAGGGCGGTTCCGCTTGCACAGCTCCTGCTAGGTTCCTTACTAAAATGGCATGAAAAAATCCAGCTGCTGCGATTCTATCGGACACTCTACAAAACAGACACTCATGCGCTTCAAGGGGTTAGTTTGCAGGCTCTTCTGGAAGCGGAAATATCCAGTCCACGAGTTCGGAGCATTGTGCTTGCGCTCGTTCGCCTGGCCACGTACTGCGATGACGCGGATCTGCTGAGCGCAGGCGCTGCAGTCGAGCAGCTCAAGCAGAGTCAAGTGTTATATGTAGATGGAGGTTGGGGATCTCTTGTCCATCGATTGACGGAGCAGGCAAAGCAAGCGGGTGTATCGATCCGCATCAGCTCGACTGTTAGAGAAATTAAGGGAAGCTTCCCGCAGATGACGGTCACTTTGAAAGATGGCGTGGAGCTGAAAGCTCGTAATGTTATCTCTACTGCAGGGCCAAAGGAAACACTGGCTTTTCTACAGCTGGCTCTTACTCCGGAGGAAAGCCGAATTTATGAGCAAATCATTCCTGTTCGTGCCGCATGCTTGGATCTCGTTGTATCTGGAATGCCCCGGCCAAAAACGAAATTTGTATTAGGTGTAGAGGATTCATGGTATTATTCCAATCATTCCGCCGCGGCCAGGTTATCCGATGATCCAACACAAGAAGTGGTGCATGTCATGAAATATTTATCATCATCAAAAGAAACGGACCCCAAACGTGATGAGCTTGAGCTTACCGGCTTTCTGGATTGTATTCAACCCGGTTGGCGCAAACACGTCATTCAGCAGCGTTTCCTTCCGCGAATGCTCGTCTCACACGGGATGGTTACCGCCGCGAACGGTGGTTCCCAAGGCAGGCCTGGGACTGTAGTCAAAGGGCGTAACGGATTGTACGTCGCCGGTGATTGGGTCGGGTCAGCGGGGGTGCTGGTCAGTGCATCCTTGGCCAGTGCGAAAGAGGCTGCCCGGCATATTATAGAAGGACGAGCAAAAGAGAAGGACGGGAATGATGATGGAGCTTGATCTTGCGTATCGGACTTATAGACCGCTTCTGCTTTCCATTTCCTATCGGATGTTAGGCTCTGTCACACATGCGGAGGATTTGGTGCAAGACGTGTTTGTCACGATCCAGCAAAAGGACGAACATGTCCAGGACGGCAGTATCCGCAACCTAAAATCGTATTTATGCAAAATGGTAACCAACCGCTGTCTCGACTTCTTGAAATCCTCGCAGAATAAAAGAGAAGTGTATATCGGTCCCTGGCTCCCGGAGCCTCTGCTGCAAGACTATGAAGCGGCGTCAGGCTCAGCAGGACAGGACCCACTCCAAACCATTGAATTGGAAGATACCATCTCGTACGCCTTCCTTGTCATGCTTGAACGGCTAACTCCGATTGAGCGTGCCGTATTCATCCTAAGGGAAGCTTTCGAATATGGGTATGACGATATTGCAGACTTTGTAAACAAGACGGAGCTTGGGTGCCGCAAGATTTACAGCCGTCTGAAACGGAAAATCCAAGAGGAGGCGCTTGTGGAGCTGGTCCCCAGTGCGCAGTCCGAGCAGCTCGTACTTCGCTTCCTCCAAGCAACGGCTACAGGCGATATGGAAGGCCTGCTCGCCATGCTCTCTGATGATATCGTGCTGTACAGTGATGGGGGAGGCAAGGTTGTGGCGGCCATTAGTCCGATTACATCCAGCCAGCGGGTCCTTTCCTTCATTCATGGGCTAGTTTCCAAAGGGAATGGCACAGGAAGCGTACGGCTCGTCAAAGTTAATGGACAGCTTGGCTTTATGTTAAGCAGCCCATCCGAAGCCTATCCAACCGTCGTTAGTCTTGCGTTTCGTGAAGGCCGCGTTCAGCAGATCTATCTCATTCGGAACCCCGATAAATTACGGCATCTAAACTTAGAATAGAACGAATGGAACCGAAAACCTTGGACCGTATGGCATAGTGCCGACGGTCCTTTTTTAACGATAAAGAATGTATAAGTTTTCAGCGGAGTTGAACACATTCTTTATCACTAGAAAACCTACCTCTGAGTTGCGGTCACTCATCCTTGAAGGGTCCTCGATAGAGGTTTTCTTATTTTCCCCTACCATTCCCGTCGGATCGACAATGTTCCCGAAATCGTTTACCAAATCTTTAAGCGGGGATGAAGCACAGTTTACAAATATTGTGGATAATTTTAGGGGTCTACTAGCGGACGGATTTACTAGATTGCTAGAAATGGATAGAGAGGGGGCATCGACGGGTATCACTGGCGCAACTATTTTTATAGAGACGATGTAGACACGTAAACATATTCACTGATTTTCAATGGAGAGGATGAAGGACAAGTGCATCGAAAATCACGATGGTTCAGTATATGGATGACCTTATTTATGATGGTGGCGCTGATCCAGCCGTCCATTCCTGCGGCGGCAGCAGCGGATGTTCCGGTAAGCGAATTCGGACAAGTTGTCGACATGCGGCAAATGGAGCTTGCCCCCGGGGCTGTGTACTCTTGGTATGACATGTCCACTCCCCGTGGACCAGAAAAGATGCATGCAGTCGAGTTTGATCCGAAGAACCCCAACTTAGAGCTGCAGGCGGGCACCAAGTCCGGCAAGGTCACCGGGTTCCAAGGGGTAACCCAAATGGCGAATGAGGCCGATCGCCCGGGGAATCGGGTGATTGCCGGCATTAATGCCGATTTTTACGATATTAGCGGGCACGCGACGGGAGTTCCGAACGGCTTGTTTATTTCGGAGGGCACGATCCTAAGCAGTGCTTCCTCCTCCTATGCCTTCGGGTTGAAGCCTGACGGAACGTCGATATACGGCAGCCCAAAGCTGACCAAGACGGTAACGATTGGGGGAACAACGACCAATCTGACGCATATTAACCGTTATCGCGGAGCCGATCAGTTGGTGATGTATACGGTGCATTATGCGGCATCGACCAATACAGGCTCGAGCGGGGATGAAGTGCTGCTGGAGATTTTGGAGGGAGAAATAAAAAGCGGCCAAACGCTGCGCCTAAAGGTGTCGGAGGTCCGCAAAAATGCAGGAGATACCCCGCTCTCCGCAGGGCATGTTGTTCTTTCCGCCTCAGGCAGCATGAGGCCGGTATTATCCGGGCTTAAAGCAGGGGAAGAAGTTATGGTCAACCTTGCCTTGGAAGGCGAATGGAACGACGTTATGGTCGCGGTCGGCGGACAAGGCCCAATTGTGAAGGACGGCGTGGTACAGGCGGGAGTTGGCCCGGCCGGTGTCCACCCGCGTACTGCAATCGGAACAAAGGCAGACGGTACGATCGTCTTGTTTGAGATCGATGGACGCGCACCGGGCTTCAGTGAAGGGGTTGAGGTGGAAGAGCTGGCCACGATTCTGAGAGACCTTGGCGTGGTGGAAGCGATGAACCTGGACGGCGGCGGTTCGTCTACCTTCGTGGCGAAGCTTCCGGGAGAGACGACGCGCAGGATGCTGAATCGCGGCTCGGACGGCGGGGAACGCAAAACGGGGAATAGTTTGCTGCTCGTCAATAAAGCGCCGGAAGGGGAGGCAGCGAGGCTAGTCGTGCAGCCGGGCTTTGAGCGTGTTCTTGCCGGAGCAACGATCCCGCTGAAAGCAGCGGCCGTCGATGCGAACGGACATCCTGCTGCGAATAACGATGCACGCTCGTGGAGCGCCGATTCGGCGATTGGCAGCATCGACGGCGAGGGCCGCTTTACGGCGGGTCAAGCCGCAGGTGAAGGCAAGGTGAGCGTTCAGGCAGGAGCGCTTAAAGGCACCGGGCAGATCGAGGTGGTCAGCGAGCTGACGCAGCTGAAATTTCCGGATGAGCTAAAGGCCTTTAACTCTGGAGAGAAGGTCGCGCTGTCGGTTCAAGCGCTGCGCAGCGGCCAAGTGGTCCAAGCCAATAACAGCAGCTTGGAGTGGCGTGTTGAGGGGCCGATCGGTACGATTGATGCGGATGGGGTTTTTACGGCGACGAGCGAGAACAGCAAGAGCGGGAAAATTTACGTCAAGCACGGAGACGTGGAAACGTCAATGGATGTGGAGGTAGGTACGCCTCCTGTCGTGCTGGAGGATTTCGAAGCGGGAATAGACAACTACCGCGCAACGGGAGCAGCTTATAATTCGGTGTCCATCGATGTGGAGACGAATGAGGATTTGGTTCGTTTTGGCGGCAAATCGCTGCGTCTTGAATATGATTTCGTCGGTAAAACCGGAACTTCTGGGGCGTACGTGGCTGCAAGAAGCACGGACCAGCGCATTCAAATCCCCGGATACCCGGAAAAAATCAGTATGTGGGTGTACGGTGACGGCCAGAAGCACTGGCTTCGCGGACAGCTCCGTGATGGAGACAATAAGGCAGCTCCGATTGATTTTGTGGACAGTAAGAACGGCGTAAATTGGGTCGGCTGGAACTATGTTGAGGCGACAGTGCCGAAAGGAAAGTCGCTGCCTCTTTCTTTGGATTTACCGGTACGGTATATGGAAACGAGTAATAACAACAAGACCAAGGGCGTGATCTATGTCGATCAAATCCGTGCCGTTTATGGTCCGTTGACGGAGGATCGCACACCGCCGATCATCAAAAACATTGCTCCGGCCGATAAGCAAAGAATAAAAACAGCTCTGCCGGAAATTAAGGCCGTAGCCGAGGACGCAGGCTATGATCCGGTTACTTCGCCGGGCACA
The DNA here is from genome assembly GCF_011421635.1 of Paenibacillus turpanensis. Lineage (GTDB taxonomy): Bacteria > Bacillota > Bacilli > Paenibacillales > YIM-B00363 > Paenibacillus_AK > Paenibacillus_AK turpanensis. The sequence continues at coordinate 122,688 of NZ_WTLI01000014.1, read as the reverse complement.
ACGCTGATCGATCCGCAGACGATCCGTCTTTATGTTGACGGCCAGCGGGTGGATCATGGATTGTATCCGCCGAAAGGGCAAATCTCGTATATTCCGAATGACCCTTTGGAAGAGGGGCCGCACACCGTGAAGCTTTCCGTACGAGATATGGCGGGTAATCCAACGGTAAAAGAATGGAGCTTCTACGTAGACCTTGGGTCGCCTAAATTGACGTACACCGTGCCGCAGAAGCTTTTGGCCGGAAACCGGGCGGTGTTTGAGATCAAAGGGGACCAAGCGGATCAACTAACCGGAGGATACTTGGAATTCGGTTTCGATCCTGCAAAAACGGACGGCTTTGAGGTCATTCCGGGGCCGAAGCTGAGCGCTGCACAGGTGACCGGAGTCGTGCAGGAGGATTCCGGAACGGTGCGTGTACAATTTGCGGATTTGGCGTCTGCTAAGAACGTTACCGATGAGGATGTATTGGCGCAGGTTGCGTTCCGTGTGATGCCGGAAGCAGAAGGGACGCATACCGTCGAACTGCGGTCGGGAGAGGTTTCGTTTGAGGGCCGCAGCACGCCGCTTCGTCTTTTTGCCGAGCCTGTCGTATCGACGATAGAAACCCAGCTTACGCTGGATTGGAATTATGAGGGCGTGACAGAAGGCTTCGAGACGCAGTTCACGATCAAGGACCAAGATGGTCGTCCGGTGGAAGGCGCAGCTCTCCTTATCGATGGAATAGAGCTAACGGACGGAACGGAAATCGTGAAGACCAATGCGAACGGAATGCTTTCCACGGGAAAGCTGACGCAAAGTGTGAAGAGCTACCGTCTGCAGGCAGTAAAGGATACGCAGTACAGCCCGGTTATGGTCTTTACAGTATCCAAGCTGGCTGGAAAAATGACGCCTTACAATATTAGCGCGGCTATGGCCGAAGATCCTTCTACGGCACGCAGGTTTTCCTGGAACACGAATCCGGATGTACAGGGAACGGTGGTTGACGTCGTAGAAACCACAAAGTTTACGAGCTTCGAGGACGCGGGGGCGGAGGTGCGCCGTTATCACGGAAGCAGCCGTATCTACCATACGAATAACGATGGTACGATCCGGGTTCACAAAGCGGCAGCAGACGGTTTGCAGCCGAATACCGCCTATACGTACCGGGTCGGTGACGGCCAAGGCAGCTACAGTGAGGTTGGTCAGTTCCGCACGGCTGCGGTGGGCGGCGATTCAACGAAGTTCTTGTTCTTCGGCGACTCGCAGGCCACGACTAAGGAAGGCTTTGACATGTGGGGCGAAACGCTGCAAACAGGCCTGGACGATATGCCGGATGCCGATTTTATTGTGCATGCCGGAGATATTGTCGACCATGGGCATGAGGAAGAGCAGTGGAACATGTGGTTTGACGCTGCCCAGCAAAATCTGTTGAAAACGACGCTGGTAGCGGTGGTCGGCAACCACGAGGTTACCGGGGAAAATCCGGATGTTGAAGGGGATGAAGGGAAGGATTTCACCTCGCACTTCAATTTCCCGGAGAATGGAATCGACAAGCTGAAGGGCATGAATTATTCCTTTGATTACGGCAAGGTCCACGTAGCGGTTCTGAACAGCGAGTATCAATTTGCCGAGCAAAGAGACTGGCTTCGTCAGGATTTGGCGGATACGGATCAGCCTTGGAAAATCGTTGTATTCCACCGCGGCCCTTATGGAAGCTATTACAGCACGGAAGCAGTAAAAACGCATTGGACACCGGTACTGGATGAATTTAAGGTGGATATGGTGCTGAATGGGCATGATCATATTTATTTGCGAACCTATCCGATGAGCAATGGCTTCGCAGTACCGAGCGGTCAAGGTACGGTATATGTAATCGGCGGCTCCACCGGACCGAAGTTTTATGAGCATTATGTCCGGCCTTGGCAGGAAGTTGTGTTTAAGGAGAGCACCCAAATTTATTCCAAGGTTGAGGTGGAAGGCGGCACCTTGACGTTTATTGCCAAGACGGTGGACGGACGCGAGGTCGACCGGTTCGAGCTCAAGAAGCTGGATGTCATCGAGGAGCTGGAGCTTCAGGGAGCAGCCCAATTAAAGGTGGGTGAGACGGCACAAACGGTCGTTGAAGCGGTGTATACGTTAAGCGGCAGAGTTACGATTACAGAAGGCGTAACGTACAGCAGCAGTGATTCGGCAGTGGCAAGCGTGGACAGCGAAGGCCAGCTGGAAGCGTTGAAGGCGGGCACAGCCGTTATCACGGCGGTGTACGCAGGCGTAAGTGGCTCGTACACGCTGAAGGTGCTTCCGCATGACGTAGTCCTGACCGGCATTGAAGTGAGTGGGCCGGAGGCGCTGAAGGTCAACGAAACAGGCGAAGCGGTAACAAAAGCCGTATACAGCGACGGCACGAAAGTGGCACTTCCGGAAGGCGTAGCCTACAGCAGCAGCGATGCGGCAGTGGCAAGCGTAGACAACAAAGGCCAGCTGGAAGCGTTGAAGCTGGGCACAGCCGTTATCACGGCGGTGTACAGTGGCTTTAGCGATACGTACACGCTGAAGGTGCTTCCGCCGGACGTGGCTTTGACCGGCATTGAAGTGAGTGGGCCGGAGGCGCTGAAGGTCGGCGAAACAGGCGAAGCGGTAACAAAAGCCGTATACAGCGACGGCACGAAAGTGGCACTGCCGGAAGGCGTAGCCTACAGCAGCAGCGATTCGGCGGTGGCGACCGTGGATCAGGCGGGTAAACTGAAGGCGCTAAAGGCTGGTACGACTGTGATTCAGGCGGTTTATCATGGAAAGCGTGATGAATTCTCTCTTACCGTAACCACCACCAGCAACAACGGGAACGACGAAGATGAGGATAGCGACGGGGATACGGCTTCAACGACCCCGCAGGCCCCAGCTCCTTCTGTGAAACCGGAAGAAAACGGGCAGTATGAGGTTAGCGAACTGGAGTTGAAGGAAGGCAAGACGATCCAATTGAAGCAGCCGCTGCGGGAGCTGGTAATTCCGGCGAATGTTACTCAAGTGTCCGGGTCTCCTCTGCGGGTGGAGGCGGACAACCTGCATGTGTCCATTCCGATTCCGGTTCTACACGAGCTGAGCGGGCTTGTTGGTGAAGACGAATTGGCGGGCAGCTTGATCAGGCTGACCGTGGCTCCGATTGGAGAGGAAGAAGAAGCACGTCTGTTGGATAATGCAGAAGGACGTTATAGCGCCGGGCTGCGTTCGGTTGGAGAGGCCTATAACTTTACCCTCTCGATTACGACGCAGAGCGGGGAGATCATGAAGCTAACGCAGTTTGCACAGCCTCTGCAGATTTCGTTTAAGGTGAATTCGCAGGCGGATCGCGAGCTTACCGGAATTTATTATATCTCGGATCGCGGAACGCTTGAGTACGTCGGCGGGCGCTGGGAAGATGGCATGCTGACGGCGGAAGTTACTCATTTTAGCCGTTATGCGGTGCTGGAATATACGGCGGAATACCGTGACGTACCGGTTGGCCATTGGGCGCACGACGTCATTCTTCAGCTGTCTGCAAAGCAGCTGGTACAGGGTGAGGCAGGGCGGTTCAGCCCAGACCGGAAGGTGACTCGCGCGGAGTTTACCGCGATGCTTGTGCGGGCCTTGAAGCTGGGGGTTGCAGGAGAAGCATCCCAGCCTGCATTTGCGGATGTGCCGGCACAGGCTTGGTATGCGGATGATATTGCACGTGCCGCAGCAGCGGGTCTGGTTAACGGACTGAGCAAAGAATCATTTGCACCGGAAGCGGCAATTTCTAGGCAGGAAATGGCGGCTATGATCGTTCGTGCTTACGAATATGCAAGTAAAACCAAGGTAGCCGGCGACTCGGCCCATGCGTTCGAGGACGTTGTGTCCGCGCCGGAATGGGTGCAGACGGCCATAGCTAAAGCAAAAGCATTAGGGCTCGTGAACGGCCGTGAGCAGCATCGCTTCGAGCCGGAAGGCAGCGCAACCCGTGCGGAAAGCGCAGCCGTGTTATACGAGCTGCTTGCCAAGCTGGACAAAGCGAAGTAACATCCCGAAATCGAAAATCGCCAGCCCCCTGCAAAGCAGGGCGGACTGGCGATTTTTTTAATGCCTCATGGATGAGCGGGTTACCCACCGTTCCTTTTCTCCATCTGGCACCACATGTTTTCGAACTGAAGTAATCAGCGCGATTGCCCCGTTACCTTCCAGCTTATTGCAGCGATTTTGGCTGCTTTGCATTTTGCATCGCCTGCTGGATTTTGGCTTCCGCCTCCGCCATAGGCAGTCCTTCGATTTGGGACTGAAAGCTCTTTAAACCGCCATTGCGATGCCCGTCATAGACCAGCTTGTCATCCTTGTCGAGCTTAAACTTCCCCTGATAAACCCCTGCCACGATATAAGCGTCGTCGATGACCGGTCCTGCATATTTTTCCAAGAACAGCACGTTTCTCTTATGATCATCCATGCCGAAGGCGGCCACCTCCAAAATGCGAACGGTGGTAGATTTCAACTGCTCGTCCCCTTTAATGACCCGTTTGACCGTGGCTTCCGTTATTTTAAAATCTGCCTCGCGGTGTTTGACGGTGTCGCTTTTTCCGGTAAGCTCAACCTCGACGATGGCTGAGGCAGCATCGGCCATGTCCTCCAAAGCCTCATAGTACTTCTGCTGCTCGGCGGCTCCGAGTTGATCCTGCTGCAAGGACGTTCCGCAGGCGGTTAGGGTAACGATTCCAAATACAAAGAGAAGTGCGATCAATTTGTTTCTCATGGCAACCACATCCCGATTCCATAGTGCCAGCCCTCATCAGCGGTATCGTGCTTTTTCAGTCTGCTGGGATTTTAGGATACCAGAAGGGCACTATCAAAGTCAGTCGCAATCCGCTGTCGAACCGCAATAGATGAAAAGGGTTCTACAGGTTATGGGAAAAGGAGTGGAGTCCCATAATAGGGAGAGGGACCTGCCGATATGGTGGGATTACGAAAGGACAAAGCGCATGAATCTGATTATTGAAATCGCAACCTTGAACCTGCTATCTCCACTGATCTTGTTTTTTCTAATCGGGATCATGGCCACGGTGGTCAATTCCGATCTAAAGGTGCCGGAGGCATTTTACACCGGATATACGATGATTATCTTGTTTACAATTGGCATCAAGGGAGGAACCCAGCTGAAACAGGGCTCTTTTGCCGCGATGGTTGTTACAGGGATTGCTGCATTGGCACTCTGCCTGCTCATGCTGGGGCTGACGTATTTTCTTGTGAAAAAGGTGTTCCGGTTTTCGCGCCCGGACGCGCTTGCGCTCGCGGCACATTACGGTTCGGTGAGCGCGGTTACCTTTGTCGCCGGACTCACTTTTCTAGATAAAATGAAGATAGAGTATGAAAGCTTCATGACAGCGATCCTGGTCGTGATGGAAGGGCCCGCGATTATTTCGGCAATCGTGCTCTATAAATGGCTGGAGCATAAAGGCAGCGGAAAGCAGGCGGCGGGGCTAGGGCATGCGGTGAAGGAGGCTTTTTTCGGTAAAAGCATTTTCCTTCTGCTGGGTGGAATCTTTATCGGTTTGGTTGCAAATGAGGAGGGGCTGGCGAAAATAAAACCGCTCTTCGGCGATTTGTTTTATGGTATATTATGTATTTTCCTGCTTCACATGGGGATGATTGCGACGCAGAGTATTCGTCAGCTGCGGGGATACCGCATCGCCTCGTTTCTCTTTGCCTTTATTTTGCCTTTGGTTGGCGGGATGCTGGGGATTGTCGTGGCGGCCAAGGTGGTCGGGCTGTCGCTAGGCGGCGCTTTTATTTTGGGACTGCTCACGGCAAGCGCCTCTTATATTGCAGCGCCGGCGGCGATTGAGGATGCGATCCCGGAGGCGAATCCGGGCATATATATCGGCTCCGCCCTCGGTCTTACGCTGCCGTTCAATTTAATTGCAGGCATTCCGTTTTACTATTGGTTTGCGCAGGTGATGCAGGCGTGAGCTTTCCTTCTGGCTATTTTTCCTCCGGGCGGGCAAACAGTGTCCCCTGCTCCAGCTGATCGACGAATTGCTGAAGCCATTCGTAATAGTCGAGGGCGTGAGCCATTTTATGATGGATAAGCAGGGCTTTATTCCGTTCCTCTTCACTCGTCTCAAGGCTTAGAATCATGTCCCTCACGGCGGGCAGTACGCGGTGCACAGCCGCAGTCATGACGTCGATTTCGCGCTGCAGCTTGGTCGTGAAGAACGACTGGAACGCTTTGTAGAAATCATGTTCCGCGACATAAAGATCCTTGCGCTCCTGCTTTTCCTCCAGCTTGTGCACCATCCGCGAATCCATTAACGTACGCACGGCGTAGCTCATGCTGCTCTTGCTCATGCTCATCATGGTTTTCATTTCCTCAAGCGTCATCGGCTTGTCCTCGAAAAACATAACTCCGTACAGCTGTCCCACGGAAGGTGTGGCGCCGTATAAATCCATCGTTTCCGCGATGGCTTCAATGATTTCCTGCTTCAGCTCTTCTAACGACGGCTTTCCCGGTTTTGGTTCATGCAATCCGCTCACCCTCGATGTTCCTTTCAAAAAAAATTGAACACTACCTCTTATTATACCGGATGCTGTCCATTAAAAAAATCTTAAAACCGCGTTAACACTGCGTTTACGCTTTTTCACACTTTCGAGTGTACAATATTTTTTGAACGTTAGGAGATATTTTGTTGATTTTAAAGTGAAATACCCGAGTATTCAATAAAAACTGAACAAAGGAGTCGTGTCGATGAATTGGCGCAAACGGCTGGGGGAGCCCTCCGCATACTTGTTCTGCTTGCCTGCTATGATCCCGCTGACCGTATTTTGGCTCGCACCGATGGCCTATGTCGTTTATTTAAGCTTTACCGATTGGGATTTTATGAGCCCAGACAAGCTGTGGGTCGGATTGGAAAACTACACGGAGCTGCTGCAAAATGATGACTTTTACCAAGCGCTGCGGGTGACGTTCATGTTCGGCGCGGGTACGGTCATTCCGGTCATGCTGGGAGGTCTTGCCCTAGCCTGTCTTTTGCAGGGGAAGCTGCGCGGGTCCAGCGTGTATCGCGCGGTTTTGTTTTCCCCGTGGATCACGACGACGGTCGCCATTTCAATTGTATGGTCGTGGATTTTTGAGCCGCGGGTTGGATTGGCGAATGCTTTCTTAGAAATGATGGGCATCCCGAGCATCGAGTGGCTAAAAAGCTCGGATTGGGCGCTGCCCGCGGTCATGATCGTGTCGGTGTGGAAAAGCATCGGCTGGGCAATGATATTTTATTTGGCTGCGCTGCAGCAGGTGCCGCAGGACTTGAAGGAAGCCGCTTCATTGGATGGAGCGGGGCGGATGCGGATTTTTACCCGCATTACACTTCCACTCCTATCGCCGACATCGTTTTTTCTGTTTATCATTCTGTGGATTGAAGCGTTCCAAGCGTACGACCAAATTAGCATTTTGACGCAAGGGGGTCCGTCGGGCTCGACACGGACACTGCTCTACTTATATTATCAGTCGGCGTTTGAGGGATTCCGCGTAGGGGAAGCATCCGCTATTGCGCTCGTGCTTGTCGGCATTTCCGCGCTGTTCTCGCTGCTTTCGATGTGGGTCAGCAAACGCTACGTTCATTACTTGCAGTAGGAGGAGGCTGTACCGTCTATGAAAAATGCTCGCCTGCTGATGCTTCCTCTTCGGCATATCGTACTGCTGGGGCTTGGGATCGTCATGGCCTTTCCGTTTCTTTGGATGCTTACCAGCTCATTAAAAACGAATGATGAAATTTGGAGCTTCCCGCCGGTGCTGTGGCCGGCCGAGCCGATGTGGGCCAATTTCGCTGAAGCGTGGACGGCGGCTCCGTTTGGGCTGTATTTGTTTAACAGTGTGTTTGTGGCGACGATCATCGTGCTCATCCAAACGATCAATTCGGCGATGATGGCGTTTGCCTTGACGCATATGCGCTTTCCGCTGGCGAATGCGTTGTTCCTAATTATTCTGGTGAGCTACATGCTGCCGGTGTCGGCGACGTATTTGCCCTCGTATGTGATTTTGTCAAATCTCGGCCTTATTGACACGTACGCCGGGCTGATTGTTTCCAATGCGGTCAGCGTGTTTTCGATTTTCTTCGTGCGTCAGGCGTTTCTGCAGCTGCCGAAGGAGCTGGTGGAGGCGGCAAAGATCGACGGCGCGTCGAACTGGCGGATCCTTTGGACGATGGCGTTTCCGCTCGCCCGGTCCAGCTTCGTCATCCTCGGTCTGATTACATTTATTCAGATGTACAACAATTATTTTTGGCCGTCGCTCATTACGAAAAATCCCGACCTGCATCTCGTGTCGGCGGGGCTGCGCAGCTTTTTTGTAGAGGGCGGCGCGTACGGGATGAAATGGCCGCTGGTCATGGCAGCCAGCACGTTGACCATATTGCCGCTGCTGCTGTTGTTTGCGGTGTCGCAGCGTCTGCTGATGAAGGGGGTGAGTCACTCCTTCGGCGTGAACAAAGGGTAACCGGCGGCAAACAGCATAGAAAGACAAAGCGTTTATACATAACATTTTTCAACCGAATTCGATGTAAAAAAGGAGAGGGAACGAAGATGCAGCGTTACGTTCAAGGTACGAGAGTGAAGGGGATTATTTTACTGTTTCTCAGCTTTATCATTGCACTGGTTTCCGGATGCTCCGGAGTGGAGCAGAGCAAGCCGGCGGCAAGCGATGCGAAGCCGGAGGCGACGGCGGCCAAGGAAGAGGCGGCAGCACCGAAGAAGCAACCGGTTGAAATCGAGTTCTGGTACGGCCTCGGCGGCAAGCTTGGGGAAAATATGGAGACGTTGATTACAAAGTTTAACGAGTCGCAAAGCGAGGTTGTGGTCAAAGGCGTCGTACAGGGCAAATACGATGAAACGAAGCAGAAGCTGCAGGCCGCGATCGCTTCCAAAAAGCCGCCGGCGGCTGTGCTTACGCAGGAGAATGACTGGGCGAAAAAAGGCCTGTTCGTAGCGATGGACAGCATGATAAAGGAAGACCCGAATTTTAAGGCGGACGATTTCGTTCCGGCTTTCTTGAAGCAGGGGGTCGTTGACGGCAAGCAGTATTTCCTGCCGATGTACGGAACGACGCAGGTGCTGTACTACCGCAAGGATATGCTGGAGAAGGCGGGCCTGACGACCGACGTATTTAAGACGTGGGAAAGCCTGGCCGATGCGGCCAAGAAGATGAATGTTGTGGAAAATGGCAAGGTGAAGGTGTACGGCTGGATGCCGATGTGGGGCTGGGAAAATATGGCCGATGCGACGCTGAGCCGCGGCGGCAAATTTGTAAGCGACGACGGCAAGCAGCTGCTGATTGACAGCCCGGAGTGGATTGAGACATGGGATCAGTTCCGCAAATGGATTCATGAGGATAAGATTATGGGCATTCATTCCGGCGGGCAGGGCTGGGAATATTGGTACAAAACGATTGACGATGTAATGCAGGGCCGTGCGGCAGGCTATACCGGCTCCAGCGGCGACCAGGGCGATCTTGATTTCTCGGTTGTAGCGGCGTATCCGCAGCCGGGCTGGAATAGCCATGCTGCGGCACCGATCGCCCAAGCGCTGATGGCGGGCATTCCGGCCGGCGTATCCGAGGAGCAGCAGAAGGCGGCTTACAAGTGGCTGACGTTCTTCTCGAAGACGGAAAATACGGCGTTCTGGTCGATGAACACGGGTTATATTGCCGTTCGCAGCTCGGCCATGGAGGACCCGGCATATAAAGCGTTCGCGGCCCAAAATCCGCAGAGCCAGGTGCCGCTGAAGCAGGCGCAGACGGCGTCCAGCGCGTTTATTGATCCGACCGGCGCGAAGATTACCGATGCGCTGAAGATTGCCGCAGATAAGGTGCAGATCGAGAATATCCCTGCGGAAAAGGCGCTGAAGGAAGCGAAGGAGAAGGCGCAAAAAGAGCTGGATAAAGTGACGGGAGCCAAGTAATGATGCAGCGTATTGCGGATGTACAGCGCGTAACGGTTCGGGAAGAAGCTTTTCTTCCCGAACCCCGGGCGCTTTTTTATTCTGTAGAGGTAGGCGAGGGCGTGCGCGAGCTCGTCCTTCATATTGCATACGAGCAGCTGCCGTGGATGCATGTGTTTGTGCGCGACCCGCAGGGTCAGGTGCGGGTGCAGTATCTTGGCAAGCACCGGCCGGAGCGGCTCGTGCTGAGCGAGGCGCGCGAGCGCTGCACGATCGGCTGTCCGGCCGGAGCGATTTCCGCCGGCACCTGGTCGGTGGAGGCGGTTGTGTATCCGCCGCGCGAGGCGGGCGCCTGGCTGCAGATCGATATCGATCTGCAGAGCGGGGGCGGGCCCGGGGCGGAAGCGCCCGAGAGCACGCTGCCGATTGCGGAGGGCGTGCCGTGGCTAACGTCTACGGGCGAGGTGGCCGTAGATGTTAGCGAGGCAGCCCACCGAGAGCAGCGCTGGTACAAGGGCGACTTTCATATGCACACGCTGCTGTCCGACGGGAAGCAGACGCCGGGCCAGCTGAGTCGTCTTGCGGCCGAGCGGCAGGGCTTGGATTTTATCGTGGTGACGGAGCATAACACGGTGCATACGGCGTGGCCTAGGCAGGAGGGGCTGCTTGCCGTGCCCGGCGTAGAAATTACCGGGTCTCGCGGTCACTTTAATGTGCTGGGTGCCCGCGAGTGGATCAATATTTATGACCGAGAAGGCCGGCTGACGCTGGAGGACGGCGCGGGCATGAACCGGATTTTGGCCGCAGCGAATGCTCAGGGCGCCGTCTGCAGCTTGAATCATCCGTACTTGGCGCCATGGGATTGGCGGTTCACCGACACGGATATGAGTTTATTCGCCGCGATGGAGATCTGGAATGACCCGACGTACGAGGGTAATGCGGAAGCGGCCGAGCAGGCGCTGAAAGCATGGGACCGCTGCTGGGCGCGGGGCATTCGGCTCGCCGGGATCGGCGGCAGCGATACGCATATGCTTCCAGGCGACAGCTATACGCCGGGAGGTACGCCGTCGATCGTCGGCGATCCGGCGACGTACGTCTGGAGCGACGGGCTCAGCCCGCAGTCGCTGCTCGATGCGGTGCGCCGCCGCCGCTGCTACGTGAGCCGAGGGCCTGTGCTGTCGCTCGACATTCGCGCGAACGGCCGGGAGCTGCGGCCCGGAGACGACGCTTCCGAGCCGGCCCGGTTGTGGGAGCTTGCGATCGACTACACGCTGTCGATCGAATCGTTTGCCGCTGCATCGGCGGTGAAGCCGGACGACATTCTTCGTGTCGTCTGGATCGAGAGCGGCCGCGCCGTGCGCGTTGATCAGGCGGCGACAGGCATTGCCTGCCGCTTCACTGCAAGCTGGCCGGCCGGTCAGTATCGCTGGCTGCGGGCTGAAGTGCGCACGAAGGACGGGGAGCTGCTCGCATTCGTGAATCCGGTGTACGCTTATCCCATCGAGCCGCTTGCCACGGTGTGGAAGCAGGTGAGCGGGTGACGAATCAAGCATGCGCATGGATATGCTCAGGCGAAGGCAGCTGGGATATCGAAGCGATCCTGTTCGATAAAGACGGCACGCTGCTCGATTTTCAAGCGCTGTACGGCACGTGGGCAGCGGTGATGACAAAGCAGCTCGAACGAATCGAGCCGCGTGTCGATTGGGCTGCGGCACTGGGCGTCCGCTTCTTGGAGGAGCCGCTGCCGGTGCATGACCCAGCCGGGCCTCTGGCCATGGCTTCGAATTCGCAGCTGGAGGCCATTCTTGCTTGGCAGCTGTACCAATCGGGCTGGGCGTGGAATGAGGCGGTGCAGCAGGTCCAGGAGCAGTTTGAGAAGGTCAATCAAACCATCAATACGCTCCGCCCGGTTAAGCCGACAGCCGGCGTTGAAGCCTTCCTGAAGGCTTGCCGCACTGCCGGTCTTCCGCTGGCGGTGGTGACTGCAGATGATACCCTCATGGCCGAGCGGCATCTGGAATGGTCAGGCCTGCGTCCGTATTTTCAGGCCGTCATCGGTACCGATCAGGTGGCCCGGGGCAAGCCCAACCCGGACATGGCACTGCTGGCCTGCCAGCGGCTTGCTGTTAAACCGAACCGCGCCCTCGTCATCGGAGATACGAGCGGAGACATCATGATGGGCAGGCAGGCGGGCCTGCGGGCGGCAATATTAGTTGGCGGCCGAAAGAACGGCTCCCAGCAGGCGGCGGCGCAGACCCAGCCGGAAGCGGCAGACCGGCGGGAAGCAGGAATGCATTGCACCGACAGCCTGCCGCCGAACCAAGGCATTGCAGCGCTTCCGCTGCAGCCTGCGAGCCCGCGTCCGGCAAGGGCTGCCATTCCGGATGCCTGGATCATGGACTTTACCGAGCTGACTGTACGATCAACGAGACCTGAAGGGGACGAGGAATAGTGAAAGGCTGGCTGCTGTTGTTGTTTGCCATTGTGCTGGAGCTAACCGGCACCTTGTCGATGAAATACTCGGACGGCTTCGCTCGAGTGCTCCCTTCCATCATGATGTTCGTTTGCTACGCGGCGAGCTTCACGATGCTGAATTTAGCCATCAAGACGATTGATGTCAGCGTCGCGTATGCGATTTGGTCCGGTGTAGGAACCTTGCTGATCACCGCAGCGGGCGTGTTTCTTTTTAAGGAAACGCTGACTGCCCTAAAAATCGCTTCTATTATGGTGATCATCTTCGGGGTAATCGGGCTCAATGTCGCCAGCAGGGTATGAGGACGGGAAATGGTGAATACAAAATACAGCGGAGGACAAGGACATTCTGCTAAACGTCTTTGACCGCCGCTGTTTCTATTTCCATCAATTACATCTACTGACTGGGCGTTTGAAAAAGGAAAGTGGTATGAAGGATCCGCGTGGATTCTGTCATACCGCTCTTTTTTTCACGGATTCATTTAGATGAGATCCGATTGCTGCAGCAGCCTTTTGATCATGACGGCTGCTTCAGCCCGTGTCATATTATTTTTGGGTGCAAGTTGAGTGTCGTCTTTGCCTGAAACAATGCCGGCTTCAACACTATTAGCAGCGCCGGCTTCAGCCCACTCCGATATACTCTCTCTATCTAGGTACGGATCAAGGACGTTGCTCGCCGACCGCTTCGAGCCTTTTTCATGGAGCTTTGTCACTTCCATTGCTTTGGCCAAAATCACCATGGCTTGTTCTCGGGTGATTTTATCATTCGGACGAAAGGTTTGGTCTTCGAAGCCGCTGATCAGCTTATAGTTATAAGCCGTATGAACGGCACTATAGTGCCAATCTGAAGGTTGAACATCTGAGAAGACACCGGTGCCATTTGCAGGCTTCAAGCCCAGTGCCCGAACGAGGATCGCGGCAAATTCAGCACGTGTAATATCGTCATCAGGGCTAAAGACGCCCTGCGATGTGCCGTCGATAATCATACGCGAGCCCATCTCATTAATCTCGTGCTTCGCCCAATGCGCCTCTACATCTTGGAATTCCACCGGATTCCAAATAAGCGAGTAGATACTGTTGGTCAGACTGTTTATTTCAGCGTAATGCTTGCCTTTGTTCGAAATCACCTTCGTTGGAACATGGCGGACGGTCCCATCTGCTTCGAGCACAACTGCTGTCGATATTTGTGCAGGGTCCACACTGTCCGGGATTACGATGGAGCGCTTCACGAATTGATTGAATTTTGATACGTCCAGGATATTATCCTCGTTGACGGCACGAACAGTAAAGTCAATCGGTGAACCGACTAAAGTAAAGGATCCTTTGGTAGCTGCGATTTTAGCTTGTTTCATCGCTTCAACGGATGGGACAGCAAGCTCAATCTGTACGACAATTTCCTCCAACGGCACTGCTGCACCCATTCGCTGCGAAATGGAGTCGATCCCGATTGCTGCGGCCGGTTGGTTGTAGGTTGCCTGGTTGGTTTTGACTTCCAAGAAGGCTTGATAGGATTCCATAATTTTCGCTAATTGTCCGCTCAGCTCGGTAATGAGAATGTCCGTTTTCCATTCCACGGGGATCGTAACGACAGCGTACTGTCCCTCCGCTCTAAGGAACGCCTCGATTTTTTTGGGGTCAAGAATTACCGTCAATACGGTTTGGCCATTACGCATGCTTTCCTCATAGCGGGCTGCGTCAATGATCTTGCCGTTCACAAGGATATTCACAGATGAATCATTCTGCGCTTTTAACGGAGCGGTTGACCCCGAGGCAGATCCTGAACTATGGTCAGTGTCTTCATCGTCGTCGTCTGTTTTCACGCTAGGAGTGACGGCGTTCGAGGGTGCTGAAGAAACGCCGCTCCCCACTTTATTGATGGCTCTCACAGTAAAGGTATATGTTGTTCCATTCGTTAAACCGGTTAAGGTAATCGGACTTTCCGCTCCCGTAACGACAACGTTTCCAGGAGATGAGCTCACCTCATAGCCGGTAATCGGGCTTCCTCCATGATCGCTAGGAGCCGTAAAGGAAATCGTTGCTTGTCCGTCACCTGCAGACGCAGTGATTAATGTAGGAGCGCCAGGTACGCCCGCAGGCGTCACTTCAACTTGGTTGGATTCAGCACTCAAGCCGCCCGAATTTCCCGCCTTGACCACAAAATAATAGGTATTTCCATTGACGAGACCAGGGATGGTATAAACCGTATCCGTCACTGTTGCGATGGGCTCGAAAGGATAATGGCCGGACAAGGTTGACATGTACACGTTGTAGTAGGTTGCACCCGTTACGGTGTCCCAGGTCAGTGTGGCTTGGCCGCTTCCTTCCTCGGCGACAAGCTGCTGAGGGTTTGCAGGTGCATTCGGTACGTTTACCACCTGCGTTACGGTAAAGCTTACAGTAGGTAAATGGTCGGCGGATATCGTCACTGTGCCGGTGTATGTTCCGGCAGGTAGGCCGTCGACTGCTCTAACGGTAAAGGTGCTTGAAGCTCCGCTTTGTAAAAATGAATCGGGCGGCGTAATGGTGAAATGTTGGGCATGGACGTCTTGCAATGCCGCCTCTACCCGCTGCAAATCACCTGTACCGGTATTGGTGATCGTGATTGTTTTGGTTTCCTGCGTGCCGGACTCATAGCCTGCTGTCAGATCTGTCATTGTTTGATCCGAAATGACATCTACCAAATAGGTTAGCGGCGGCGGGTTAGTCGTGAAGCTGAGCAGAGCTTCCGCCCCGGCCGGCGCGCCGGAAGAAGAGTCCGCCGCGTAACGAACCGCGACTGCGTGCGTGCCCGACAGATCGGGCGCGTTAGTGCCGTCGAAGCGAACGAAGCTGCCGCCGTCCACCTTATATTCCATCGCGGTGGTCAGCCCGATGATAACGTTGTTGGCATCGTCAGCGGACACATTCGGCGCAGGCGGCGGTGGCGGATTCGGTGTAAAGCTGAGCAGCGCCTCCGCCCCGGCCGGCGCGCCGGAAGAAGGGTCCGCCGCGTAACGAACGGCGACAACGTGCGTGCCCGACAGATCGGGCGCGTTGGTGCCGTCGAATCGGACGAAACTGCCGCTGTCTACCTTATACTCCATCGCGGTGGTCAGCCCGACGATAACGTTGTTGGCATCGTCAGCGGACACATTTGGGGCCGTTGGAACCGTGCCGACAGTTAGGGCCTCAACGGCACTCTCCCCCTTGGAAGAGCCTGCTGAGAGTTCGAATCGATAGCTTGTCACAGGAGTTAGATCTTTCACAGTAAAGCTAGTGTCCAATCCCTCAAATAGCTTAGTGTTGGTGGTCTTCTCACGCAAAACGTAGGCGGACACACCCGGAACCGCGTTCCAACTCAGTGAAATTTCAGTGTTACTTACCGCGGTTGCCTGGAGGTTAAATATTGGAGCGGGGTAGCCATGAACAACCGCATCATTCTTATTTGAGGACAGGTCGTAGATACGGCCTGTCGTTTGATCGGTTGGTTTCCACAAGCCCGCTAGACCGGGTTCACTTCCGGTTAAGCCGAGAGAGTCATTGCGAATTTGCGGCAAACTTCTTGCGTAATTCCATAACGCGATTTCGGCTAAACGTCCTTGGGCCCTTCTATCTTTAGAATCCATTGATCCGGAGATAAAGGCTCCCAAGGATGCCGTTTGAGAGACGGAGGAACTCCCTGCGACCAGTGAAAGCCCTTTACTTATTCCATTCACGTAAATGGCTGCTGTTGAGGGGGTAGGTACCCCGTTTGGAAAGACGACGGCAATATGCATCCAAGAGTTCTGGTGTTCCGTCGCATCAAAACCAAGCAGATCGCCATTACCGGTTGTAATGCCCATATATTGTCCGGTGTATTGAAGACCGTACGGGGTACCTTCCCACGTAAATAAGGAAGAGGGACCCGAACCTTCAAGGTAATACCACATCTCTACCGTATTCGAATCTGTTAGCCAGGTTCCTGAAGGCAGGTTATCCATATGAACGAAGTCATCTATGCCGTCCAAAGTGATTGGGTTTGGAATGGAAGGTTGATTCGTTTCAAGAAGACCAAGCGACTGGAAGGCAGTCTCCCCATTTGGTGTTGAATACTTGATTTGGTAGTGATACGTTCGCCCACCGACCAGTCCCCAGTCCGTAAAAGACGGATTCGAACCTACATAGACAACGCTCCCCCCGCGACTTATGCTGTATGTAATGGAAGGGGCTGAAACCGGGTTCCAGCTGAGATCGGCCCGGTAACCGGCATTGTTGTTGATTTGCAGGGAATTTGAAATCGATGTTGTGACGTTCAAAACCGTTCCGTGGTTTCTATTCGAGGTTTGATCGTTAACGATCGCGGTCGAGAGATGGTCAGGCACCCAATATCCGACCAGACCGTTTTGTGGGAAAGCATCCTCTGTGTAATTTGAAGTCATGCTGCTGGCCACCTCATCGGCCGTCAGAGCGCGGTTATGGATGGATAAATCCTTGATTCTACCTTTAAATTTATAGCCGTTGTTATAACCGCTGTTGGTTCCCAAACCTGAAATCGTGAAATTCGAACTGGCAGACTTAGAATTGCTGCTTGATCCCAGTCCGTAATTAAGAGGAGCTTTACGAACTCCGTCAATGTAGATCGCTGTATTGGTATTGTTAATAACACCATTCGGAAAGACGACAGCGATATGGATCCATTTATTGTAGTACGTTGAGGCGGGGAACGGTATGCCGAAGACCTCATTATTTCCTGTGGTAAGTCCGAGCCATCCGCTCACCATTTCAACACAATAGGTACTGCTCCAGCAAAATGGCATTCGGCCGCTGCTTCCATCCCAATACATCCAAAACTGGACTGTATTTTGTCCTCCGGGCTCTAGATTGACGGGGACGCCTGTAATTTTTATCTCATCGTCAACCCCGTCGAACCATAAATAGTCCGAAGCTGTGCTTGCAGCGCTGATTGTCGGCTGTACGGATAAGGTTCCCGTCACTAATCCCAAAATCAAAAGTACGATTGCGAGCTTTTTCTTAATCATATTCCACATCCTTATTATAAAATCCAGATTCTTCTAAGCTATAGTAGCACGTTATAGAGGGTATTCGTAGCAAATCATTTTAATTTGATTTCATTCATGAGGGTTAGGTATAAGAAAAAGAGCGAATGGTAGTGCCGTTAGACACACCCACATCGCTCTTTTTGAATTTGTTACATAAATCGTCAGGTTTGCCCTGCGCAGCATTATGCCATAGAGTGACAAACCTGATGAAGCTAGAATCATGAATAAAAGAAAGATAAGTTCTTTGTAAGTTCTTATTTCAGGTCAAAACGATCTGCGTTCATCACTTTCACCCAAGCGGCGATAAAGTCACGAACAAACTTTTCTTGGTTGTCGTCCTGCGCGTAAACCTCTGCAACAGCGCGCAAAACGGAGTTCGAACCAAACACGAGATCTACGGTTGTCGCTGTGCGCACCACTTCGCCGGTCTGGCGGTCGCGTCCTTCGTAAACGTCGTCGCCTACTGGCTTCCACTGAATGCCCATGTCAAGCAGGTTCACAAAGAAGTCGTTGGAGAGCAAGCCTACGCGATCGGTGAATACGCCGTGCTTCGTGCCGCCGTAGTTTGTGCCGAGAACACGCATACCGCCGATCAGCGCAGTCATTTCCGGAGCAGTAAGTCCAAGCAGCTGAGCCTTGTCAACCAGCAGCTCTGCAGAGCTTACGCTGTACTGCTTCTTCTGGTAGTTGCGGAAGCCATCGGCAATCGGCTCCAGTACGGCAAAGCTTTCTGCA
This sequence comes from Paenibacillus turpanensis, assembly GCF_011421635.1. Taxonomy (GTDB): domain Bacteria; phylum Bacillota; class Bacilli; order Paenibacillales; family YIM-B00363; genus Paenibacillus_AK; species Paenibacillus_AK turpanensis. The sequence goes on along the minus strand of NZ_WTLI01000014.1, from coordinate 104,554 downwards.
TCGGTTTGCTCTTGTGTAGCATCGCCGCGGCCAGGAGCAAACGGAACCGTTACATCAAAGCCTGCATCACGCGCAGCTTTTTCGACTGCAGCGCTGCCGCCGAGTACGATCAAATCAGCCAAGCTGACTTTCTTATCCAGTTCGTCTTGAATCGCGCTCAAAATGGTAAGTACCTTTTCAAGCTGTTTTGGCTGGTTTACTTCCCAGTCCTTCTGCGGAGCAAGGCGAATCCGGGCGCCATTCGCGCCGCCGCGCATATCCGAGCCGCGGAAGGTGCTGGCCGAAGCCCAAGCTGTTGTCACAAGCTCGCTGACTGTGAGTCCGGAATCGAGGATTCTCTTCTTCAGCTCCTCGATTTCTGCCGCTGTCAATTCATAACCCGCAGTCGGAATCGGATCCTGCCAAATAAATTGCTCTTCCGGAACTTCTGGACCCAAGTATCTTGCACGAGGTCCCATGTCACGGTGAGTAAGCTTGAACCATGCACGAGCGAATGCGTCTGCAAATTCCTCTGGATTCTCGTAGAATCGGCGGGAAATTTTTTCGTATACCGGATCAAAGCGCAATGCCAAATCCGCAGTGGTCATCATGGTTGGAACACGGACGGATGGATCCTCTGCGTCCGGTGCAAGATGCTGCTCAGCAGGATTTACAGCTTTCCACTGATGTGCGCCTGCAGGGCTCTTCGTCAGCTCCCACTCATAGCCGAACAGCATTTCAAAGAAACCATTGTCCCACTGTGTCGGATTCGCCGTCCAAGCGCCTTCAATACCGCTGCCGATCGAGTCACGGCCTTTGCCGGAGCCATGTGTGCTTTCCCAGCCTAAGCCTTGTGCTTCGATTGGAGCAGCTTCCGGTTCTGGACCTACATGAGAAGGATCTCCCGCACCGTGTGCCTTACCGAACGTGTGGCCGCCGGCAATAAGCGCAACGGTTTCTTCATCGTTCATGCCCATACGTCCAAACGTGTCACGAATGTCACGCGCACTTGCAAGCGGATCCGGGTTGCCGTTAGGACCTTCCGGATTAACGTAGATCAGACCCATTTGAACGGCAGCAAGCGGATTCTCCAGCTCACGATCGCCTTTGTAACGCTTATCTCCTAACCATTCTGTCTCGGAGCCCCAGTAGATGTCTTCTTCCGGATGCCAGATGTCGGCGCGTCCGCCGCCGAAGCCAACGGTTTTGCCGCCCATGGATTCGATGGCAACATTACCTGTAAGAATCAATAAGTCGGCCCAAGAAATCTTGTTGCCGTACTTTTTCTTGATCGGCCACAGCAGGCGACGGTATTTATCGATAAGAACGTTGTCAGGCCAGCTGTTCAGCGGAGCAAAACGCTGCGAGCCGGTGTTACCGCCCCCGCGGCCGTCGCCTGTACGATATGTACCGGCGGAGTGCCATGCCATACGAATAAATGCGGGACCATAATGACCGTAGTCGGCTGGCCACCAATCTTGGCTGTTTGTCATCAGATCGCGAAGATCCTGCTTAAGAGCTTGATAGTCTAGCTTTTGAAATTGTTCTCTATAATCAAACTCTTCTCCCATAGGGTTGGATTTACGGTCATGTTGATGAAGAATGTTCAAGTTAAGTTGGTTAGGCCACCATTCCTTGTTTGTCGTGCGGCTAGAATTGTTAGTGGTGACACTGCCGTGCAGGAACGGGCACTTTCCGGAGTTCGTAGAGTCCATAGCGTTCATTTCAACATCTCCTAACGATTTAGATTAGATTTATTATTAAATAATAAATACCTTAATACAATATATAATATTATTTCGGACAGAAATCAACTGAAATTTTTTTGAAAATAATTTTCATTATCACTTATGCAGTGGCTTGACCTAAAAAACCTCCTACTTTATTACCATATATATAATCGTATCAATATAAATAGATTACCTGAGTGAAGATTTATGGAATAATATTTGAATAATATGAGAAAAGGGGTATTTTCTTTGAATAGAAATGGACGAATATCTAAAATTTCACTTTGGATGAGTGTTATCGCGGTTTTTGGAGGCATGTCTTTATTTTTTGTTCCTCTGCTCCTAGACGTTAGGTCGTTAGCCTTTTTCAATCAAATGATGGAGTACTCTCTAGTCTTATCGATCGCGAGCTTGATTCTTGGGGTCATCGGCTTTTTTCGGGATCAAGGAGTGGCGGCTAAAATCATGGCTTGTTCGGCTATTCTTTTAAATGGGGTTATTTATATGCCTTTTGTATATGTGATCCATCGCCTTTTTTAGTACAAGCAGTTTTTTTGAATCAATCTTTTTAAGTGATGGAAAGGAAAATTAAACGATGAACCAGTTACGACAGATGCTTCAACGGCTGGACGGCAAGGGGTATAAGGCGTATAAGGAGCTGACTGGCACGTACCGTGAAAATGAGCTGCTGCTGCATATGGATCATATTCAGTCGGATCCCTTTGCCGCGCCGTCGAGAATTCGCATCGAGGTTAGAGGAATGGTGATAGAGCCAGAATGGCTGGCAACGCCTTGGCGGCGGACGGCGATTGAGGACTTTTTTGCGCGGTATGCGGCGGAGATGATTCGCAGCAATCAGGCGCGCAACGGCGGCTCCGGCAAGAGCGGCGCGATCATGGTGGACGCCCCGGGGCAGGCGGTGCTTGCGCGAACCGCGGCTAGGGTATCGCCGGACACGTTGGAGCTCCGGCTTTCCGTCGGACTACCGGCGGCAGGTCGCACGGTATTAGGCCGTGCAGCCGCCAAGCTGCTATGCGAACAAATCCCCGCGATCGCACGCCAGACGGCGCAGGGCTTTGACCGCAGGAAGCTGCTCGCTCATTTGGAGCTCGCCGACCAGCAGGCGGCGATTCGCGCCTTCTTGAAGGAACGCGGCTTTGCGGCCTTCGTCGCCAACGGCGCGATTCTTCCCCGGGAGAGCGGCGTCAGCAGCCGTCCGATGCGTGGGAGGGAAGTGATCCCGTTCCAGTCTCCCGCCTCACTGGAGGTCGAGATTACGCTGCCGCACCGCGGCCCCATTCGAGGGATGGCGATCCCGAAGGGCGTTACGCTCATTGTCGGCGGCGGATACCATGGCAAAAGCACGCTTCTCCAAGCCATTGAACGAGGCGTATACAACCATGTTGCCGGGGATGGACGAGAATATGTGATTACGGACGATTCGGCTTGCAAAATACGAGCAGAGGACGGACGCCGGGTCGAGAAGGTAGACATCTCCGCTTTCATTACGAACCTGCCCTTCGATAAGGATACCCAGCGTTTTTCGACGGAGGATGCGAGCGGCAGCACTTCTCAGGCGGCCAACATTATGGAAATGCTGGAGCTTGGCACCGAGCTGCTGCTGATCGACGAGGATACAAGTGCGACGAACTTTATGATCCGCGATGCCCGGATGCAGGCGCTGGTCGCGAAATCGAAGGAGCCGATCACACCCTTTGTGGATAAAGTTCGCCAGCTTTACGAGGAGCATCATGTCTCGACGATTCTGGTCTTAGGCGGATCAGGAGATTATTTCGCGGTGGCGGACACGGTCATTATGATGGACGAATACCGGCCTGCGAATGTGACAGCGGAGGCGCACCGGATCGCCCGGGAGATCGAGCATGGCAGACGCCCGGAGGGAGGCCGCGCGTTCGGGAGGCTGACTTCACGGAGCGTTCGCAGCGACAGCTTTGACGCGTCGCGCGGCTCAAGAGAGAAGGTCGATGCCAAGGGGCTCGCCAAGATCGTCTACGGCACGCACGATATTGATCTGACCTATGTGGAGCAGCTGATCGATCCGAGCCAAACGAGAGCGATTTCCAATATGCTGGTAGTCCTTGCGAATCGATTGGCTGACGGAAAGACGCCAGTAGCTGAGATGGTGGACAAGCTTTATGCCCTTGTGGCGGAAAAAGGCTTGGACGCGGTCTCCCCGTTCTACGGAAAGCATCCCGGCGACCTGGCGCTGCCGCGAAAGTTTGAGCTGGCTGCCGCGTTAAACCGGCTGCGCACGCTTAGGGTACAATAAGTCTGCCGCGCTTCTTCGTTCTGCATCTACGTCAAAGGAAAGGGGATCGTTCAATGGGTACGATCGCCGAGCTGCAGAAGAAGGCGCGCATTTCGCTCGTGTCGGCGACCAGCCTCGTCGAAGGCGGCGCGCACGACGTCATTCTGAAGGACAACAGCGGCTTATCCGGCGAATAGGACAGAGGCGACTGACATAAAAAAACGGCGCGAGCGTTCGCGCCGTTTTTTTATATGTGCGGCTTATCGCGCCTTCCGGCGACCTCTCCATGTCGGAAGGTCGATCTTAACCGAGTCCCCTCTCGGACCGGATTGAAGGGAGAAGGTGTGCTCGAACCACAACTGGTAGAGGTAGAGCAGTATTGCAATCGCCAGCATAAGCAGGAACACCTGCCACCGTTCGATGTTGACCAACGTGTAGAGCTTCCGCGCTTCGAGCCAAGGGCTGAAGACGAACATCTGGAAGGCGTCAAACCCAACGTTCACCAGGAGAAACAAGCCGAATCGGCGAAACGTCAGCTTGAAGATCCACAGGGTAAACACGAAGAAGGGACCGAAGACGAACCAGAGGTTGTTCACTCGATTCCAGGGCACCATGGAGCTTTCGAGCTCCCACCAACGTAACGTATAAGCTGTTTCAAAGACGATTGAGACGACCAAAGTCGAAAACAAGGCGACCGGCACGTATCGCCGAAAGGCTGCGCCGCCGATCCATAGGGCAGTGATCCAAGACAGGCCGAAGACGCCCATCATGATCAGTTGGTTTAACTCCATGGAAATCTACTCCATTCCATGCATCGTTCCCGATGCTTCATCACTTGTAGAGTTTCCATGTTTTCGCTTTTTATCTCCGAATTGATCTCGAAATTTGCTCGCGCTGCCACTCGCTGCAGCCGTCGGATGAATCGTGCGCGGGGGGGGGGAAGAAGCTCCGCAAATCCAGATTCGCGGTGCCCGTCGAAGCGAAGAAGCCGTCGATGATGATCGTCTTCGCATGAATGAAGCCCTTCTGATACCGAAATTTCGCTGATGCTGTCCCTGCCCCGGACAGCGACGGTCCGCGCGCTGACGCCATGCACCTTCTTGACGCTGCACCAGCACATGTTCCAGTCCATTCTGGATAAGGCGTGACCGCAGCTCCGGTGGAGGCTGGAGCAAACCTGCCGGGAACGATTGGTTTATTAAGAGACCTATAGACGTACATTATAGGTTGTATAATCAATAATGTTCGGAAAAACGCCCGATATCGTTTAAAAATCCATTGACAAGCGAGCTTTCTGTCCTTTATTCTATCTAAGGCAGTAAACTCGTATATCCTCAATAATATGGTTTGAGGGTTTCTACAAGGAGCCAAAGAATCCTAACTACGAGTATGAGTATGCGTCTATTTCGGCGTATCTACTTATACTCGGGGTTAGGTTTTTTTTATTGCTTGCGTTAAAAGCCGTTTTCAAGCGGCTTGGATAACAAAAATGGAGGAATGTGTGGATGGACAAATGGTTTCGTTTAAAAGAACGGGGTACCTCTGTCGGTACGGAGGTATTGGCGGGCGTCACGACGTTTTTTACGATGGTTTATATTGTTATTGTGAATCCGGGGATTCTTAGTCAGGCTGGAATGGACTTTAACGGCGTGTTTATTGCAACGATTGTGGCAAGCTTGGTCGGCACGTTAATTATGGCGCTGGCCTCGAACTACCCGATTGTAATCGCACCGGGGATGGGGCTCAATGCATATTTCGCCTTTAGCGTGGTCGCCGGCGGCGGTGTAAGCTGGCAGACGGCGCTTGGCGCAGTTTTTGTCGCCGGGATTATTTTTATTCTGCTCTCCCTAACCTCGTTCCGGTACATGCTGCTGGATGCGATTCCGACAAGCTTGAAGCATGCCATTACAGCAGGTATCGGACTTTTTATTACATTTATCGGGCTGCAAAACGCGAAAATCATTGTTGCTTCGCCTTCAACACTCCTGAAGCTTGGCACGTTAACAGAGCCGATGACGCTGCTGACCATTATCGGTCTCGTTATTTCGCTTATTCTCATGTCTTACCGGGTTAAGGGCTATTTGTTCGTTGGGATGATTATAACGGCGGTAATTGCCTGGTTTATGGGTCTTTTGCAGCTTCCGGAGAAGGTGGTTGCGCTGCCAACCGGACTTGCCGCAACGGCCATGCAGATGGACATTGCCGGAGTCTTCTCGCACGGCTTGTACGCCGTAATCTTCACCTTCCTGCTGATTACGCTGTTTGATACGACAGGCACAATGCTTGGCGTAGCCGAACAAGCAGGCCTGCTCAAGGATGGCAAGTTCCCGCGCTCGCGCGGCGCGCTGCTGGCGGATGCGGTCGGAACGAGTGCGGGAGCGATGCTCGGCACAAGCCCGACCTCGGCGTACATCGAATCAAGCGCAGGCGTTGCCGTTGGCGGCCGAACCGGGCTGACGGCGGTCACAGCCAGCGTGCTGCTGGCGCTGACGCTGTTCTTCTCGCCGATTGTCGGCGTACTGGCGTCGATTCCGGCGATTACCGCACCGTCGCTTATTATTGTCGGATTTTTAATGATCAGCGTGGTGCAAAAGATCGAGTGGAACGATTTCGAGGTCGTTTTCCCGGCATTTCTCATTATTGTCTTAATGCCGCTGACGTACAGCATTGCAACCGGAATCGGGGTAGGCTTCATTCTTTATCCGATCTTGAAGGCGATTCGCGGCAAGTGGCGCGAGGTACATCCGATCTTTTATTTGTTCGCGGTGCTTTTCTTTATCCAACTGGCCTTCTTCAGTCATTAAATCGTGATCTCCAATGAAACGAGCGTTCCGGATTTTACCGGGCGCTCGTTTCGCTTGAAACCGTGTTTGATGACCCCTACTTGCCCACCCAAAGTTGAAAAATGTACAAGTTCATCAGCGTCCATTCCCCCAACCTTGGATAGGAAACCGATGATTTGGTTTATCGTATAGGGTGTATGAGGTGAATGAAATGAATATTGAAATCGAAGAACCGACGTCAAGCATTTCATCGTACGCTGTGAACGTATGGCGGATTACAGGCGCGCTGGACCATGGCTCGGCCTTGGCGGTTATCGCCATCTTAGCAGGCTGTGCCGTGAAATTCCAATGGTACTCATGGATTTCCACAACCCTCTATATTCTTGGAGCGATCTTTCTGGTCTTACTCATCATTTCGGTCGCCTTTTTACCTGCGTACCGGCAGCGCTCCTGGCGTTTTCGTATTGATTCCCGCTACATCCAACTGAAGCATGGGACATGGGAAGTGCGGCACACGATCATTCCTATGGAAAAAGTAGAATACGTCAAAACCGAGCAGGGGCCAATCCTAAAACGATACGGATTGTATAACATCTGGGTTGGCACGACGACCAGTAAGCATGTCATTCCAGCGATTTCAGGGGAGGAAGCGTACCGGTTAAAGGGTCTCATTGCTGCCTATGCGAATGTGAAAGCAAACGATTCGAACGAAGAGGAAACGGTATGATGAAGCGATTTAAACGGTATCATCCGGCTTTCATCGCTGTTGAGCTCGTTTCTGCAATAAAGAGCTACGCGGGCTTTTATCTTCTCCTATTCATCCTAAAGGCGAAATCCGAGGCACATTGGGTTGTTTGGGGGCGGGGCCTCCTTCTTGTGGCCTCAACCTGGACAGTGATTTCGATCGTTCTTAAGTGGTATTCCACGCGTTATCACATCGACGGTGACACCCTCGTGGTGCGGGAAGGAACTTTCGTTAAGAAGCAGCGCACCGTTGCGTTATCCCGAATCGACAGTCACAAGTCGAACGCCACGTTCGTGCACCGTTGGTTTGGGCTCGTATCCCTTACGTTAGAGACGAGCGGAGAGAATGAGGCGTACAAATTCCCGGTAATTTCGGTAGAAGAGGAACGGAGAATCATCGCTCAATTGGAGCGCGGACCAGAAGAAGCGGTCGTCGAAACGCTGCCCGAACGTACGATTCATTTTCGATCAACAAAGAAGGATATCTTCAAAGCATCTTTTACGTCCCTAAGCTTTCTAGCAATTATCCCGCTGGTCAGCGCGCTCTATTCCAATCTGTCGGACTTCTTTCCGATCGACGATAAGGCACGGGAGGGGCTGAATTATCTGCTCTCCCATGGGTGGATGCTTGTCCTTCTCTCGGTCTTGGCTATTGTGCTGGCCGTAACGATCGGTTACATCAAAACTTCAGTCACCTATGGAAATTTCGTAATTGGTGATGACGAGGAGCGGATCTATATCGATCGCGGGGTCGGCCACTCCGCGAGCTACTCTCTTCCGAAGCATCGGGTTCAAGCGGTGACGGTGGAGCAATCCGTGCTGAAACGACTGCTTGGCATTGCTTCGGTGAAGCTTATTAGCGCAGGCTCCGGCGGGGATTCGAATAAAGAGGGGGGATCGTTATATCCGTTCATGCCGAAGCAGGAGGCGTACCGGGTGCTGCAAAACCTGCTTCCGAGCTATCCTATTGAAGAGCGAATGATGCGCTTCCCCCTGAAGGTGCTGTGGTTAAAGCTTCTTCTTCCTTATTATCTTACAGTAATAACGTTTATCGGCCTGTTCATATTCAAAAGGGAATGGTTGTGGATCACCGCTCCGGTATTCATTTTATCGGTTCTGGCTCGGGTATTGGATTATTGGTTAACGAGTTATGTGCGCCGAGGCGAGATTGTGCAGGTTCGAACAGGCGGACTATGGAACTACACCACGGTTACCCGGCGGAGCCGCATTCAGCAAATTACCGTGAAACAAACCTGGCTCCAGCGTAAATTCGGCGTAGCGACCCTCGTGATCGCGAATAAAAGCAAGACGCCGGTCGAGATCGAATTATTCGGCGTTTCCGATACGGAAGCGGCAGATTTTTATAAGTGGTACAAAAACAGCTCCGCCCCGCCAGCTTGACAAGGCAAATAAAATCGCGAGGTACGGCACCTTGCTTACCAACCCCCAACCCCCGAGTTTTTACTCGAGGGGTTTATTTTTTTGAATACACAGAGAGGAGAAATGGAAGAGTAACCTTATAAAACCATATGGGGGAGATTTCATGCAGCAAGGTAAAGTTGGAGTAGTGTTCTACGTCTCCGTAGCCGTAGCTTCCTTATTCGTATTATGGGGATTTTTGATGCCCGATCAACTGGCCGACGTCGCCGCCCAAGCTCTGGCCTTCATAACGAAAACCTTTGGCTGGTATTATCTCATTACGACTTTTCTGTTCCTCGTGTTTGCGCTTATTCTGGCCTTTAGCCGCTACGGCAAAATAAGACTGGGGCAGGATGATGATGAGCCCGAATATTCCTACTTTACATGGTTGGCGATGCTGTTTTCTGCAGGAATGGGCATCGGTCTGGTGTTTTGGGGGGTGGCCGAGCCGGTCTACCATTATTTATCTCCCCCGGAAGGGATTCAAGGCAGTACCCCTCAGGCCGCTCAGGCCGCGCTTCGGTATTCCTTCTTTCACTGGGGACTGCAGCCATGGGCGATATATACAGTAAGTGCATTAGGTCTGGCCTATGCAAATTTTCGCAAGGGACGCTCTAATCTAATCAGCGCCACGCTGTATCCGTTACTGGGCGATCGGGTCAATGGCGGATTAGGTAAAGCAATCGACAGCTTTGCCGTCATCGCGACGGTGTTTGGAGTCGCCACTTCTCTGGGCCTCGGGGCCATGCAAATTAACGGCGGCCTTCATTTTTTGGTTGGTGTGCCGCGGACGATTAGCAGCCAGCTGCTGATCGTGCTTGTCGTCACCGTGCTGTTTCTTATTTCTGCATCGACGGGTCTCGATAAAGGAATTAAGTATTTGAGTAATCTGAACTTAGGCTTCGCGTCGCTGCTGCTGCTTTTCGTCATCGTGATGGGACCGACCTTCTTTATCATCGAGGCTTTAACGACGACGATTGGATCCTATATAGGGAATCTGATTCCGATGAGCTTCCGGATGACCCCGTTTACGGAGCGTACATTCGTCGGCGCATGGACCATCTTCTATTGGGCATGGTGGATTTTATGGTCCCCGTTCGTAGGGAGCTTCATTGCTCGGGTGTCAAAAGGGCGGACCATCCGCGAATTCGTGACGGGCGTCTTGTTCGTTCCGACTTTTCTCAGCATGATTTGGTTTTCTGCGTTTGGCGGGACTGCCTTACAACATGAAATGTTCGTGGGGCGAAAAATTTCGGAAGCCGTAAACGAGGACATGACGTTAGCGCTGTTTGTGATGCTTCAGCAGCTTCCGTTAAGCTCCATTGTTATCATTCTGGCAACACTGCTGATTATTACGTTCTTTATTACGTCAGCGGATTCCGCCACCTTTGTCTTAGGAATGCTGACCTCTAACGGTTCCGATCATCCGAAGAAGTCCATCAAATTCATTTGGGGGATTCTCGTATCGGCGATTGCCTCGGTGCTTCTGCTAAGCGGGGGACTGAACGGCGTCCAGACGGCTTCCATCGTTATGGCGCTTCCTTTTTCCGTGATTATGATTTTAATGATCATCTCGATCAATAAAGCACTGAAGGAGGAGGTTAAGGAAATGGAGCGGAAGGAAAGAAGAAGGCTTCAGCGTATTGAAAAATGGATCGAGGAGGAGGGAGAGCTGCGACCTTAAATGTGGAGAGGAAAAAAAAGCAGCTTTATCCCAGTTGGAGGGCAAGGCTGCTTTGGATTTTAGATTTGCATTAGGTGAAAGCAGATACTCTGCCCTGGGGTGATTTGTTCAAGACGCCATTACAGCCCATGAACACATTTTCTCCAAGCCCGGGGTTCCGGGTGTTAATCCTAGTGAGAAGCAATCTTCTCGGCGTTAAAAAACCTCATTTATTTCCCACGACTCAACGATGCGATAAGCTGTGTTCGGGTTTACTCCTGCCCCCATTAAATAAGCAATGGCCGCCACTTCTCTAAAAGCATGCTGAACCGAGGTTACTTTGGCTTCTCTCAAGCCGTACTGAACAAAAGGCTCTACAGCCGACAGCACGTTTTGTTTTAGCTGGTAAGGTTGCTGATAAGGCTGCGGCGTGATTTGAACACCTTGATAAGTCGGCTGCATGTGGCTCCACTGTAATCCCCCAGGGTATGTTGAATACATTCAAATTCCTCCATTTTTTAAGTAAATCGAACTGAACACTTACACATTATGGGGAAAACGCCTAGAAGGTGTTAGGTGACTGCTTATTTATTTTTAAAAACTGGATATAGTCCAAAATAAAACCGGAAATTGTCTATGTTTCTTCCTCTATCCATTTTCTATAATTGGTGTTGAGAATCATTATCAATATAATATCGGATGGATGGGGGGAAGTGCAAGCAATGAAATGATAGGTGCTTGGCCTGGGCCTTATTTTGGCATGCCTTTATGTTTACATTCGAAGACAGGAGGATCAAGCGGAGGTACAGGTGATGCGCCTTTTATAAAATTTTATTCCGACAGGTTGGGGTAATGTAGCGATTGAATAGCCGACAACTTTTTTTTATTTCTTTTATTGAGAATGAAATTCATTATTATTTGTCGTTTTTTGCGAGAAAGGCAGGAAGCAGGTGAAGGGTCTGAATCGAAATAATCGGGTTGCACTGGTTACAGGGGCTGCTCGAGGCATCGGTAGAACGGTGGCCGTCGAACTGGCCAAGCAGGGGGCAGTGCTCGCTCTTGTGGACCGTGAGGAATCGGGGCTTCGCCAGGTTCAGGCGGAGCTTGCTGCGGCGGGACTTCGATGCGGGGCTTATGCGGTGGACGTCACTGACAGCTCCTCCGTGAATGCTGCCGTAGAACGAGTCGAGAACGAGCTCGGACCGATTTATGCGTTGGTCAATGCTGCGGGCGTGCTCCGTATGGGGGACATCGCGGCGTACCGTGATGAGGATTGGGCGGCAACCTTTGCGGTCAATACCATGGGCGTTTTTTACGTATCAAGGGCTGTCGTGGGACGAATGATCACCCGTGAAGAAGGCTCGATCGTCACGGTCAGCTCCAATGCTGCCGCTGTACCGCGCATGGGGATGGCCGCTTATGCTGCATCGAAGGCGGCGGCGACCCATTTTACCAAATGCTTAGGTCTTGAAGTGGCGCAGTACCGTATTCGCTGTAATGTCGTGTCGCCGGGCTCCACGGATACGGACATGCTTCGCTCCATGTGGACGAATGGAGGGGGACCGGAGCAGACGATTGCGGGCTCGCTGGAGGCGTATAAGACGGGTATTCCGCTGAGGCGGCTGGCAGAGCCGGACGATATTGCGGATGCGGTGCTGTTTCTGCTGTCCGACGCAGCAAAGCATATTACGATGCATGATTTACGGGTAGATGGAGGCGCAACGTTAGGCGTCTAAAAATAGAGCTGGAGGTTGGGAACATGGTGCAGCGTCAAGTAGTGCTTACTTCCTCGGATGAATCTTTGATTGATGGCTATCGGCCGGACGATTGTTTTTTTCTGTCTTCTCCTCAAGGGATGCTGCTTACGGAAGGTGAGCTTGTCGCGGTGGCAGCGTCAGAGGAGCCGGATAAGCTCGCCGCTTTATCGCGGGATGTGGCCAAAGCGTGGGATGACGCGAAGCGGAAAGGCGTGACCAACCCGATTGTGGTGGGTGCCGTGCCTTTTGATCCGGCGAAGCCGGCCAAGCTGGTCGTGCCGGTAAGTGTTCGCCGGGCGGAGCCGTCGACTTCTAGTGAGGAGCCGTCGAAGCGGGAATCGGCGGGCTCCGTTATTGATATCGCGGAGGTTCCGGCGCAGGAAGGATACATGAGCGGCGTAGCGGAGGCGGTCAGCCGTATTCAAGACGGCGAGTTCAGCAAAATTGTGCTTTCGCGGACACTGCAGCTGACCTCGGCGGCGGCCGTCGACCCCGCGGTGCTGCTGCGCAACCTGGCGCGCAGCAACCCTCGCGGATATACCTTTGCGGTTCCTTTGCCGCAAAGCACGCTGGTCGGCGCGAGTCCGGAGCTGCTTGTCTCGCGGAAAGGCCTTCAGGTCGTGGCGAATCCGCTGGCCGGCTCGGCGGCTCGCAGTGCGGACCCTGAGGAGGACCAGCGCCGCGCAGTGGCCCTGCTCGTCTCCGAAAAGGACCTGCATGAGCATGCCGTCGTCATTCAGGCGGTTGCCGAAGCACTTCGGCCCTTCTGCCGGACGCTTGATGTGCCGGATCGCCCGTCGCTGCTGCAAACACCGACGATGTGGCACTTATCCACAGAGATTAAGGGCGATTTGCTTGATCCGGCGACGACCTCCTTGGAGCTTGCTGCAGCACTGCATCCGACACCGGCCGTTTGCGGGACTCCGACGGACTTGGCAAGGCAGGCGATCCAGCAGATCGAGCCGTTTGACCGCGGCTTTTTTACTGGGATGGTCGGGTGGTGTGATGCGAGCGGGAATGGCGAGTGGATCGTCACGATCCGCTGTGCCGAGGTCAGCGGGCGGTTTCTGCGGCTGTTTGCCGGAGCGGGGATCGTCGGCGCATCGAAGCCGGAGGATGAGCTGAAGGAAACGTCGGCAAAATTCCGCACGATGCTGAACGCTATGGGGCTGGATCGCATTTAGGAGAAACGGCTGAAAAGCCATGGATAGAAAATAGAGAGAGCCCGCGACAGACTTTGAAGGGCGCGGGATGCTTCGGGATAGGCAGGAAGTGTGGGCACCGACGAAAGGTTTCGGAAAATACAACGAATCGAATCGAATCCAGGCCATGCCCAGGAAATCGTGGTGCATGGTAACTGGAAAAGTGAATGGGATGTACTGCAAGCAAGTACATATCAAGCCCTTTTGGGGCGGCTTATGGAACGAGTTTATAGGAGGGAAATTCATGCTGTCAGATTGTCCGGCTTGGCCGGCAGAGCTAGCAGACTATTACCGGCAGACCGGCTGCTGGGAGGGGATTACGTTTGGCGAGCTGCTGCGCGATCGCGCGGAGCGGTTCGGGGAGCGTACAGCCGTCGTCTCCGGTGACGAGCGGCTGACCTATAAGGAGCTCGATCAAAGAGCGGACCGTTTAGCGTATGGTTTTGCGGCGCTGGGAATTCGATCGAAGGATCGGGTCGTGGTCCAGCTGCCCAATCGTTCTGCCTTTATTGAAGTGGTCTTCGGATTGTTTCGGCTGGGAGCGAAACCGATTATGGCGCTTCCTTCGCATCGAAGCAGTGAAATCAAATATTTCAGCCAATTCGCAGAAGCTGCGGCTTATGTGATTCCCGATAAATTTGGCGGCTTCGATTACCGCAAGCTCGCAGCTGAAGTGCAGCAGGAGGTACCACAGCTGCGGCAAGTCATCGTAGCGGGGGTGCCCGAGGGCGGCCAGGTTGGCTTGGATGAGGTGTATGCGAAAGGGGCCGCAGCCGAACAAGCCGCGAAGCCTGGAGCAGGGGCTGGGGCGCTTGTTATCGCAGGGAAGCGGAGCGATGCCGCAGCTGGGGAAACCGCAGCGGCTCTAAGCGATATGAGCGTGGAGGTAACGGAAGCTGCGGAGGCCTCTAGCCCGGGGCAAGCCCTGCCGCTAGTGAGATCCAGCGACGTGGCGCTGTTCCAGCTGTCCGGTGGCAGCACCGGCCTGCCCAAGCTGATTCCGCGCACGCATGACGACTACATTTACAGCCTCAAGGCAAGCGTCGACGTGTGCGGGCTCGACGAAACCAGCGTATACCTGGCGGCGCTGCCGGTGGCGCATAATTTCCCGCTCAGCTCCCCGGGAGCGCTCGGGACGCTGTACGCCGGCGGCACCGTCGTGCTCAGCCCGGGGCCGAGCGCCGACGAAGCGTTCCCGCTCATCGAACGCGAGCGGGTAACGATTACGGCGCTTGTTCCGCCGCTGGCGTTGATGTGGCTGGAGGCGGTGGCGACGCGCACGGCGGACCTGTCCAGCCTGCAGGTGCTGCAGGTCGGCGGAGCCAAATTCAGCGCCGAAGCGGCTCGCCGCGTGAAGCCGGTGCTCGGCTGCCAGCTGCAGCAGGTGTTCGGCATGGCCGAAGGGCTCGTCAATTATACGCGGCTCGACGACCCGGAGGAGATCGTGATCCATACGCAGGGCCGGCCGATGTCGGCGTATGACGAGCTGCGGATCGTCGATGAGGACGACCGCGAGGTCGAGCCGGGTGAAACGGGGCAGCTGCTGACGCGAGGCCCGTATACGATTCGCGGCTACTACAAGGCGGAGGAGCACAACGCCAAGGCGTTTACGAGCGACGGCTTTTACCGCACGGGCGACGTCGTTCGCCTGACGCCGCAGGGATACATTATCGTGGAAGGCCGCGTGAAGGATCAAATCAATCGGGGCGGCGAAAAGGTAGCGGCCGAAGAAATCGAAAATCACCTGCTGGCGCATCCGGCCATCCATGATGCGGCTGTCGTCTCGATGCCCGATGATTTTCTCGGCGAGCGCACCTGCGCCTTCGTCATCGCCCGCGAGCCGAAGCCGTCAGCCGCCGAGCTGAGAGCCTTCCTGCGGGGACGCGGCGTCGCTGCATATAAAATTCCCGACCGTGTCGAATACGCGGAGGCGTTCCCGAAGACCGCGTTCGGCAAGGTCAGCAAAAAGGATTTGCGCAGAAAAATAACGGAGCTTTTAACTTTAGAGAGGAAGTGACTCGTCCATGGCGATTCCAAAAATTACCCCGTATCCAATGCCGAAAGCATCCGAGCTGCCAGCAAATAAAGTAAATTGGACACCCGATCCGAAGCGTGCAGCTCTTTTAATACATGACATGCAAAACTACTTTTTGGCGGCATTCACGCCGGATGCATCACCCTTAAACGAATTAATTGTACATATCCAAGCGCTTAAGCAGCGCTGCGACGAGCTGGGCATCCCCGTCATTTACTCGGCGCAGCCGGGTGCGCAGACACTGGAGCAGCGTGGACTGCTTCAGGACTTCTGGGGCAACGGCATCCCTGGCGGGGAGGAGCCGAAGGCCATCGTGCAGGCGCTCGAGCCGTCGGAGAAGAACATTTTGCTCACCAAATGGCGTTACAGCGCTTTTCAAAAAACGAACCTGCATGACCTTCTGATTGAACAAGGCCGCGATCAGCTGATGGTGTGCGGGGTGTACGCGCATATCGGCTGCTTATTGAGCGCATCCGAGGCGTTTATGAAGGATATCGAGCCGTTTTTCATCGCGGATGCCTTGGCCGATTTCTCTGAGGACTACCATCTAATGGCGCTGAAATATGCGGCGGAGCGCTGTGCCGTCGTGACAACGACATCGCAGGTGCTGGAAGCGCTCGGGAATGCTGCGGTGCAGGCGGGAGCGGTGGCTTCGGAGGCAGGGGCGTTTTCGGAGCCGGAAATTCGCCGGCAGGTTGCCGAGCTGCTCGGAGTGGAGAGCAAGGTCATCGCCGACGAGGATAACTTGATGGATTTGGGATTAGATTCGGTGCGGATGATGAGTCTAGTGGAAAAATGGCGCCGCGAAGGCGCGGAGGTTACTTTCGTGGAGCTTGCGGAAGAGCCGACATTATCCCGCTGGTGGAAGCTGTTATCGGGGCAGGCGCAGTTGGTACTGCCGAACGCAGATTATTTGAGGTAGAAAGGGGGGCGTCATATGGCAACGGCTCAAGCGGTACGCTGGCGGTTGTCCGGCGCGCAGGCCGGAATATGGTTTGCGCAGCAGCTGGACCCCGGCAATCCGATTTTTAATGCGGCGGAATATATCGAAATCGACGGGCCTCTTGATGCTGTCCGGTTCGAGCAGGCGCTGCGCCAGACGATCCAAGAGACGGAGGCGCTGCGCATACGTTTTGGCGAGGATGCGGAGGGTCCGTGGCAGACGGTGGAGGAGGAAGCGCCGGAGTGGACGCTGCATCGGATCGATGTGAGCTCGGAAGCCGACCCGCTGGAGGCGGCCCAGGCGTGGATGCGCCGCGATATGGCGAAGCCGGTTGACCTTACGCGCGATCCGCTCTTCACCGAGGCGCTGCTTCAGGTGACGCCAAGCCGGTACCTGTGGTACCAGCGCATTCATCATGCGGTGATGGATGGGTTTGGTTTTGCCCTGATCGCACAGCGGGTGGCTAAAATTTATACAGCCCTTGTGGATAACCGTGCTCTGGAAAAAGGCGGCTTCGGCTCCTTGGAGCGTGTCCTGCAGGAGGATGAGGCATACCGGGCTTCGGAGAAATATGAGCAGGACCGCCGCTTTTGGCTGGATCGGTTTGAGGATCGGCCCGAGGTGGTGAGCTTGGCGGAGCGTGCTCCCCGCACTTCGGAAACATTTATCCGCCGCAGCGGGCATTTACTGCCGCAGGCGGCTCCCCGGCTGGAGGAGCTGGCGAAGAGCGCAGCGGGCAGCTGGCATGACGCGGTAATTGCCGCCATCGCGATTTATTTGCACCGTATCACAGGCTCGCAGGACATTGTGCTCGGGCTTCCGATGATGGGCCGGATGGGCTCGGCCGCGATTAATGTCCCCGGCATGGTGATGAACATTGTGCCGCTGCGCCTTACGGTGCGGGCGGATATGACGGTAGCGGAGCTGATCGGGCATATTGCCGGCGAAGTTCGAGAGGCAAAGCGGCGCCAGAAATACCGGCATGAAGAAATGCGGCGCGATTTGAAGCTGCTCGGGGATAACCAGCGCTTGTTCGGGCCGATGGTGAACATCATGCCTTTTGACTATGGCCTTACGTTTGCCGGTTACCGCGGGGTTTCCCATAATTTATCCGCCGGCCCGGTGGACGATTTGTCCATTAACGTACATGATCGACAGGATGGAAAGGGGATTCGAATTGATGTCGACGCGAATCCGGAGGCATACAGCGGGGAGGTAACTGCGGCGCATCAAAGCCGTTTGCTTCGCCTGCTCGATTCGCTCTCCGGCGCAGCGCCTTCGGCTTATGTTAGTGAATTGGAGCTAATCTTGCCTGAAGAACGCGAGCTGGTGCTGACGGGGTGGAACGATACGCGTCGAACGCTTCCGAACGTTACGGTTCCGCGTTTGTTCGAGGCGCAGGCCGCCCGGACGCCGAATGCTCCTGCAGTGCTGTGGCAGGATCAGACCTTCAGCTATGCAAAGCTGAACAAGCGCGCGAATCAGCTGGCTCACCTGCTGCAGAAGCAGGGAGTTGGGCCGGAGAGCCTCGTTGCTCTCGCCCTGCCGCGTTCACCGGAGCTGATCGTCGGCATGCTGGCCGTCTTAAAATGCGGCGCGGCCTATGTGCCGCTTGATCTTGACTATCCGGCGGATCGCATCGCATACATGATCGAGGATGCAAAGCCGGTGTGTGTGCTTACGGCAGCCCGTTTATCGGCACGGCTTTCCGAAGTGCTCAGCCTGCTGCCAGCTGGCGATGCGGTTCCGCCGCAGTGGGCGGTCGATGCGCCGGACACCGTGGATGCCTTGGCGGCTTCGCCGCAAAACAATCTTCGGGTGAGCGAAGCCGAAGCGGGAAGGGCAATGAACCGCTCGGAACTGCTGCGCCCAGCTTACGTGATCTACACCTCGGGATCAACCGGGAAGCCGAAGGGCGTCGTCGTTGCCATGGAAGGGCTGGTTAACTTCCTTTTCTCCATGCAGGAACGGTTTGCTCTTGGGGAAAAGGACCGGCTGCTTGCCGTGACGACCGTAGCCTTCGATATTTCCATGCTGGAAATGTTCCTGCCGCTGCTCAGCGGAGCAAGTGTTGTCGTCGCCGCGAAAGAAGAGGTGCAGGACCCTCCGGCGCTCGCTGGCCTTCTGTCCAGACATAAGATTACGGCGATGCAGGCAACGCCCGCTTTATGGCATAGCTTACTTACAAACCAGCCGGACAGTCTCGATGGGCTGCGTGTCATGGTCGGCGGCGAGGCGCTTCCGGGACATTTGCTGCGGGCGCTGCAGGGGCGCCGCTGCGAGGTGACCAATCTATACGGCCCAACGGAAACGACCATTTGGTCGACGGCCGTGACGCTGCCGCGTATGGAGCAGGGTACGCCGCCGATTGGCAAACCGATATGGAATACCCAGATTTATATTTTGGATTCCGGGCTGCAGCCGGTTCCTGCCGGGGTTCCGGGCGACTTGTATATCGCCGGAACCGGTCTCGCGCGCGGGTATAACGGAAGGCCGGATTTGACGGCGGAACGTTTTGTCGCCGATCCGTACGGGCCGCCGGGCGCCCGCATGTACCGGACGGGCGATGTGGCGCGCTGGCTTGCGGACGGCTCGATCGATTATATCGGCCGGGCGGATTTTCAGGTCAAAGTGCGCGGCTTCCGCATTGAGCTTGGTGAAATTGAAACAGTGCTCGTATCGCATCCCGATGTGGTCAAAGCGGCTGTCATTGTGCGCGAGGATGAGCCGGGTGATAAGCGGCTGGTCGCCTATGTGACCTTGACGGAGGCCGCTGCGGAGCGGCTGAATCCGCTCGAGCTGCGCGATGCCGTACGCGCAGAGCTTCCGGAGTACATGGTGCCGTCGGCCGTTGTGCTGATGCCGGAGCTGCCGCTCACGCCGAACGGCAAGCTGGACCGCAAGGCGCTGCCTGCGCCGGGTCCGTCCTTGGCCGGAACAGGGCGAGATCCGCGTACGCCGCAGGAGGAAATGATTTGCTCTCTGTTTGCGGAGGTGCTGTCCCTACCCCATGTAAGCATCGACGACAGCTTCTTTGATCTCGGCGGGCATTCCCTGCTGGCGGCTCGTCTGATGAGCCGGATTCGTGACGTGCTTGGCGTTGAGCTTGGAATCGGACAGCTGTTCGAGGCGCCGACCGTCGCCGCGCTGGCCGGCAGGCTGGATCAGGCGAAGGCGGCTCGGCCGCCGCTGCGACCTGTGGAACGGCCGGAGCAACTGCCGCTGTCCCTAACTCAGCGGCGCTTATGGTTCCTGCATATGCTGGAGGGCCCGAGCCCGACCTACAATATTCCGCTGGTGATCCGAATGAGCGGGCCGCTGCAATTGGAAGCTCTGCAGGCCGCGCTTCGTGATGTGGTGCAGCGCCATGAGGTGCTGCGCACGGTGTTCCCGGCTGTTGGCGGTACGGCGCGGCAGGTGGTTTTGGATATCAGCGAGGCGGAGCCGAGCCTAAGCGTCACGCAAGTAAGCGAAGCGGAGCTGGAGGAGCGGCTGGCGCAGGCGGTGCGCTACACCTTCGACTTGGCGAAGGAGCCGGCGTTCCGCGCCGAGCTGTTCGCCGCCGGGCCGAACGAGCATGCGCTGCTGCTGCTTTTGCACCATATCGTCGGCGACGGCTGGTCCTTGAATCCGCTGAGCCGCGACCTTGCCGCAGCGTATACGGCGCGCAGCCGGGAGGAGGCGCCGCAGTGGCAGCCGCTTCCGGTGCAGTACGCGGATTACGCGCTGTGGCAGCAGGAGCTGCTTGGGGGCGAGAGCGACCCGGACAGCTTGTATGCGCAGCAGCTCGCTTACTGGCGCAAGGCGCTGGACGGCGTGCCGGAGCAGCTGGAGCTGCCCGTTGACGCAGGGCTTTCCTCCGCGCACAGGACCGCCGACCAGGGAGAGGTTGCCGCGGCTGAGGCGGATCACCCGAATGAGGGCTGTACGCTGGATGTTACCATTTCCGCTGAGCTGCATCAGCAGCTGGCACTTCTGGCAAAGGAATGCAATGCCAGCCTGTTCATGGTCGTTCAGTCTGCGCTGGCGGCATTGCTGTCCCGGCTCGGGGCAGGCCAAGATATTCCGATCGGCTGCCCGATTGCTGGACGCAATGACGATGCGATGGACCCGCTCGTCGGCTTCTTCGTCAATACGCTCGTGCTGCGCACGGACACCTCGGGCGACCCGAGCTTCCGGGAGCTGCTGGAGCGGACGCGGCGAGTGAACCTGGATGCGTATGAGCATCAGGATATTCCGTTTGATCGGCTTGTCGAGGTGCTGAACCCGGCGCGGGCCAAAGGCAGAAACCCGCTGTTCCAGGTGATGCTGGCCTATCAGAGCACCCCGGATGCCGAAATGAGCATGCCGGGACTTCAAACGAGCGCGAAGCTGTACAACGTCGGCTCGGCCAAATTTGATCTGACGCTGGAGCTCAGTGAGCAGCGGGCTGCAGACGGCTCGCCGCAAGGGCTGCACGGCTGGTTTGAATACCGGACCGATTTGTTTAAAAAGAGTACCGTGAAACGGATGGCTGCACGCTTCCTAAAGCTGCTGGAGGCGGTTGTGCAGGAGCCGGAACGCTCTATCGGACGACTTGATCTGCTGCTTCCGGAGGAGTGGCAGCGAGTTGAACGGGAATGGAAACGTGCTGGCTCGCCCTCGGCTTCTGCCCTCGAAGCTGCTGCTGCATCCGCGGAGATAGCGAACCCCACTCTGGGAGCCCTTGTTCAAGCGGCGCATGGCGGCCATAATTTAGCGTCACTTTTCGAACAGATGGCGGAGACGTACGCGCAGTCAACGGCTGTAACGTATGAGAATGAGGCTCTCAGCTATGCCGAGCTGAATGAAAAAGCAAACCGGCTCGCGCATCTGCTAATTGCCCAAGGAGCGGGGCCGGAGAAGGTCGTTGCGCTGGCGATGCCGCGCTCGCTAGACATGGTCGTGGCGCTGCTGGCCGTGCTGAAGGCAGGGGCGATTTATTTGCCGCTCGATCCTTCGTATCCGGCTGACCGCATCGCGTACATGCTGGAGGACGCGGACCCGCTTTGCGTCATCACTAGCAGCGAAGCGGCCTCGGTGATTCCGCAGGAAAGCCGCAAGCCGGCCGTCGTTCTCGACGACAAGGATACGCAGAAGGCGCTGGAATATAGTCCATCGGCCAATCCGAGCGATTCCGATCGGACTGAGCCTTTAAAGCCGTCCCACCCGGCGTACATCATCTATACCTCCGGCTCGACCGGAAAGCCGAAGGGCGTTGTTATCCCGCATCACAACGTGATCCGGCTGTTTACGGAAACGGACCACTGGTATCATTTTGGCGAAAAGGATGCTTGGACGCTGTTCCACTCCTACGCTTTTGATTTCTCGGTGTGGGAAATTTGGGGGGCGCTGCTGTATGGAGGCCGCTTAGTCGTCGTTCCGCATACGGTAAGCCGTTCGCCGGATGAATTCCTGCGCCTGCTGGCAAGGGAAAAGGTGACGGTTCTGAATCAGACGCCGTCCGCGTTTTATCAGCTGATGCAGGCCGATCGGGAGAATCCGCAGGTCGGAAGCCAGCTTGCGCTGCGTTATATCATTTACGGCGGCGAGGCTTTGGAGCTGGGCCGTCTTGAGGATTGGTATACGCGGCATGCCGACGATGCGCCGCGGCTGGTCAACATGTACGGGATTACGGAGACGACCGTCCATGTCAGCTACATGGCGCTGGATCGCAGCCATGCCGAGGCCGGAAACAGCAGCTTAATCGGCGGCAGCATCCCGGACCTGCGCATCTATGTGCTCGATGAGTACCTGCAGCCGGTTCCGACCGGAGTCGTCGGTGAAATGCACGTATCCGGCGAAGGCTTGGCGCGCGGCTATTGGAACCGCCCAAGCTTGACCGCCGAGCGGTTTGTCGCCGATCCGTACGGCCCGCCGGGCAGCCGGATGTACCGTACCGGCGACTTGGCAAGGCTGCTGGCGGACGGCTCGCTCGATTATATCGGACGCGCCGACCACCAGGTAAAGATTCGCGGCTTCCGCATTGAGCTCGGCGAGATTGAAGCCGCGCTCGCGAAGCATCCCGGCGTTGCGCAGGCGGCGGTGATCGTCCGCGAGGATCAGCCGGGTGACAAGCGGCTGACGGCGTACATCGTGCCAGAGCAGGGGGCCGCGCCGGAGGGCGCCGAGCTGAAGCGGTTCGCCGGCGCGTCGCTGCCGGACTACATGGTTCCATCTGCAATCGTGCAGATGGAGGTGCTGCCGCTCACGCCGAACGGCAAGCTGGACCGCAAGGCGCTGCCGGCGCCCGACCTGTCGGCGGAGCTGTCCGGCCGCGCGCCGCGTACCCCGCAGGAGGAGCTGCTTTGCGGGCTCTTCGCCGAAGTGCTGGGGCTGCCGCGCGTCGGCATCGACGACGGCTTCTTCGATCTCGGCGGACACTCGCTGCTCGCGGTGCAGCTGATCAACCGGATGCGCGAGGCGCTTGGCGTCGACCCGGGCATCGGCATCCTGTTCGAGGCGCAGACCGTAGCTGCGCTTGCCGAACGCCTCGAAATGGGCACGAGCCAAGCCGCCCTCGATGTGCTGCTGCCGCTGCGCACAAAAGGCGAGCGGACGCCGCTGTTCTGCGTCCATCCGGCCGGCGGCCTGAGCTGGTGCTACGCCGGGCTGATGAAGCAGCTCGGTCCGGAGTACCCGCTGTACGGCATCCAGGCGCGCGGCATCGCAAGGGAAGAGACGCTGCCGCAGACGCTGGACCAGATGGCCGCCGATTACGTGCGGCATATCCGTACCGTCCAGCCGAAGGGGCCGTACTATTTGCTCGGCTGGTCGCTCGGCGGCAATGTCATCCAGGCGATGGCCAGTCTGCTTGAGCAGCAGGGTGACGAGGTGCCGCTCATCGTGATGCTGGACGCGTACCCGGGGCAATTCCTGCCGATCAGTAAGTCGCCGGATGAGGAGGAGGCGCTGAATGCGCTGCTCGCGCTTGGCGGGTACGACCCGGACAGCTTGGGCGATCAGGGCGATCAACCGATTGATATGCAGCGCGTCATCCAAATTTTGCGCAGCGACGGCAGTGCACTCGCCAGCTTGGATGAGGAGACGATTGTGAAGCTCCGCAATACGTATGTGAACTCGGTTCGGCTCCTATGCGAATATGTACCGGTGCCTTCACGCGGCGACGTGTTATTTTTCCGCTCGACCTTGATTCCGGACTGGTTTGGTCCGATTTATCCGGAGGCGTGGAATCCCTATGTGCAAGGGGACATTTTACAGTATGACATTGAATGTAAGCATAAGGACTTATGTCAGCCGGGGCCGCTGGCGGAGATTGGGCAGGTGCTTGCGCGGAAGCTAGAAGAGCTGCATACCAAGGGCGAATTGAGCAGGGGAGGAAACTAGGCGATGAAACATCCGAATCCGTTTGAAATGCAGGATGCCGAATACCATGTGTTAGTAAACGATGAGGGTCAGCATTCGCTCTGGCCCGCCTACATTCAAGTGCCGCAGGGCTGGAGCATGGTGTTCGAGCGGCAGAGCCGGGAGGCCTGCCAAGAGTATATCAACACGAACTGGACAGATATGCGCCCAACAAGCATCCAGTCGAAACATACGCTTGGAAACAGCGATAACGCAGATCATGCGCATATGGATGCCGTTAATTCCGGCGGGGAGCGAGTAGGGGCAGGTCTTACCGGGTTCGGTTCCGGTACCGGTTCGGGCAGCTCGCAGTGAATAGGAAGCTGTCGCTGAATACGCGAGTTGTCGTCTGTATTGTCTATATTAGTGCCATGTTCATGGCGGCGATGGATGCGACGATCGTTAATGTTGCGCTTGTTACGATCAGCGAGGAGCTGCAAGTCCCGGCAGCGGCGCTCGGAACGCTCAACGTCGGCTACCTCGTCAGCTTGGCTTTATGCTTGCCGGTATCCGGTTGGCTTGGCGACCGTTTCGGGTCGAGGAAGATTTTCTTGCTGGCACTGGCCGTGTTCACCGCGGCCTCGGCCATGTGCGGCTTCGCCGGAAGCCTGACGGAGCTGAACGTGTACCGTATGGTACAGGGGGCAGCCGGCGGGCTGCTGACTCCGGTCGGGCTCGCCATTCTATACCGGACGTTCCCGCCGCATGAGCGGCCGCGGATTGCCCGGATCGTGGTTCTCCCCATCGCGCTTGCGCCAGCGATGGGGCCCGTCCTGGGCGGGTTCCTGGTGGACACGTTTTCTTGGCGGTCAGTATTCTATGTCAACCTTCCCATAGGCATCCTTGCATTGCTGTTTGGGCTGCTGTTTTTGGAGAATTACAAGGAAGCAGGGAAACGCCGCTTCGATTTGCCGGGGTTTTTAACCTGTACGCCAGGCTTTGCGCTGCTGATGTATGGTTTAACGCAGGGGCCGCTCAAAGGCTGGGGCTCGCCGGAAATATGGGGCTCCGTCATCGCAGGTGCGGCCCTGCTGGTGTATTTTGTTGTGCTGGAGCGCAGGTCGGAGCAGCCGATGCTGGATGTCCGTCTTTTCTCCAATCGGTTATACCGGACGATGGGACTGAATTCGTTCTGTATTGCCGCTGGTTTGCTCGGTATGCTTTACGTGTTTCCGCTCATGTATCAGGATGCGTTTCATGCCTCTGCATTGGAAGCGGGGCTGACCACGTTCCCCGAGGCGCTCGGCCTGATGGTGTCGTCGCAGCTTGTGCCGCGGATTTTTACCCGGCTGGGGCCGCGCCGCATGATGACGATCGCTTTACTGTGTGCAATCGGAATGTTTATTCTGCTTAGCTTCGTTACACCGGATACGAACCCTTGGCTCATTCGTGCGCTGCTGTTTTTCACCGGCTTCTTCTTAGGAAATGCGGTTGGTGTCGTGCAGGCGTCTGCGTTTGCCACGATCTCTCCGCCTTCTATGGGGCAGGCAACGGCACTGTTTCAGGTGCAAAATCGTCTCGGCTCCGCGCTTGGCGTGGCCATCCTAAGCAGCATCATCGCAACGATGCTTGCCATGACGGGAGCGGGGGCTAGCGTAGAGGCGTCTGCAGGGCTGACGGGATCTGTGACGCCTGCCAGTGCGACGACGGAGGCGTATCCATATAAGGTGGCGCTGCTTTGCTCCACAGGCTTTCTGCTGGCTGCGCTGTTTTTTGCACGGCGAATCCACGACGAGGATGCAGAGGCCGCGATGAAAAAGCCGAAGCCTGGGGCTAAGCCTGCCGGGCAACCGGCACCGCGGGCAGTCGCGCCAGCGCCTGCCCAATCCAGTGCCGAAACGCGTCGGGAAGTGCCCGCGCCAGCGCAATCCGGTGCGGAACCAGCTCGGGAAGTGCCCGCGCCAGCACAATCCAGTGCCGAACCGGCTCGGGAAACGTCCGCAACGGCTCAACCGGTCACTTCTACGAGCAAAGCATAAGCGAAAATAAGCGCTTCAAATCACGCCTTAACATCAAATAGGATAAGAACGGATTGGGGGGAGCGGCGGATACGCTCCCCTCCTCCTGTTCCATAACCTGCGCCAACCATTTCTGTCACGAGGGAGAACTGTTATGAACATGAAAAATACTTACGCACAGCCGGAAGTTCCGCCCCTTCTTGATGTGAGCGAGTGCCACATTTGGTGGGCACGCTGGAGCGACCTGCAGCCTTGGCATGGACAGCTGCTAAATGAAGAAGAGCAGGGCCGGGCGCAGGCGTACCGTCGCCTGGAAGACCGAGCCCGGTTCATGGTCGGCTGTGCCATTAGCCGCCTTGTGCTGGCCGCAGAGCTGGGGTGCCCGCCGCAGCAGGTGCCGCTGGACCGTACTTGTCCGGGCTGCGGCAAGGCACATGGCCGCCCTCGCCTCCCCAGGTCGATGCCGCAGCAGCTCTCGGTAAGCCACTCTGGCGAGCTGGTGGCTGTTGCGTTTACGACGGGCACGCCGGTTGGGATCGATGTAGAGCAAATCCAAACCGGGGCGGAGATCAGCAAGCTGATCCAAGGCGTCCTATCGGATGCCGAGGCTGCGAAGCTTTCGGAAATGCCGATGGTGGAGCGGAGGGAAGGTTTTTACACCTTCTGGACCCGCAAGGAAGCTGTCTTGAAGGCCACGGGCAAAGGCCTAGCAATTCCCCCCGAAAACCTATCGGTTTCAGGCCCGAACGAGCCCGCACGGCTGGTTTCATCATCGGGCGCAATTCAGGAGCAGCTCGCTGCTGGAGCCATGCTAACCGACCTTCATCCGGGCCCGGGCTATACAGCGGCTCTTGCGCTTCTAGACTCCGCCCCTAAAAGGATTCGCGAGTTTGACGCTGCACTTTTATTGAAGGGAAACTGAGCGTTCGGACCTGACATCTTTTAACTAAGTCATAGTACTCCTCGCGGGATTAAGCTGGTGCTTGAACCCGCAGCTGCTGCAAATTGTACATAATAAAACGCCGAAGGCTCGTAGAACCTCCGGCGTCTGTTATTTATTTTTCCCCGCCCTTATGGGTTAACTTCTCCAAGGTTTGCACGATTTCCGCAAGCTCACGGAAGCTTTCATTGAGGCTGTTCATCCGACCGTTTTGCAGTTCAACCGAAGCCGTTACCTGCTGGACAGAGGCGCTCGATTGATCCGTGATTCCTGCAATGGAGACAGCCTCGTTAACGATCACACTCGAATCGCTCTGCAGGCTTTGCAGCATGTCCATGAGCTGGTTTGCAAGCTTCTCGGAATCAAGCGCATTGTTCAAGATCGATCCAAACACCTCGTCGGTGCGTTCGGCGCTTTGTACGCCCGTTTTTACCTCGGATTGGCTGGACTGTACGTAAGTGCTCACCTGGCTCGTTTTGGCCAGCATCAAGCGGATTTTTTCTCCGATTTGATCCGCAGCCGTACCGGAAAGCTCAGCGAGCTTCCGCACTTCGCTCGCAACGACCGCAAAGCCTTTGCCATGCTCCCCGGCGCGCGCGGCTTCAATGGATGCGTTCAAAGCAAGCAGGTTCGTTTGATTCGATATTTCCTCAATTTGAGATAAAATTTCAGCAATGCTCCGGCTTTGCTGCTGCAGCTCCTCCATTAAAACAGCCACTTGATCAACGGTGCCGGAAACCTGCTTCATGTTGCTCTGTAATGCTCCGACCACTTCGCTTCCGGTTTTAGTTAACGCCGATGTCCGGTGGGAAATGTCAATCACGCTCTTCGAGGTTTCGTTCGCTTGGGTCACCTTATGGTCGATTTCCTGAATCGAATCCCGGATATCGCCGACGCTGCTTGCTTGGGATGCAATGCCGCTCGCCACCTCCTCGAACGTAGCGGTCAGCTCCTGCGAAATGTTTTTGGACTCTGTTAGATGCAGCTGCAGCGACGATCCCATGGTCGAAAGTTTATCCACAGTGGTTGTAACCTCAGCTAAAATGGCCTCCACCTCGGACTGCGCTTTGACGGCTTGAGTTCCTTTTTCTACGGTTTCCTTATGCTGCTTCTGACCGATTCTCGCCTGCATGGCCGTAATAAAAATGACGAGGATAAAGATGACATTCAACGAAATGAAGCCGGCCACCCCAATTCCGCCGAACATTTTTTCCGGATATTGCTGGTATAGGATGAAAATGAGGATGAGAGACATAGCGCCGCTGCTTAATATCGATTTGTAGTTGTGATACAGGGTAATAACGGTGAATGCGTAAAAAATCATGATAAGGGAATTTACATTGGGAGTCGTTTCTGCAAAGGAAAAGACCATTCCGGTAAGACCTACTGAGGTGATGTATTGGACGGAGCGAATGAGCCATTTTTTTACGATCAAGAGTGTGACTAAAAGCGAAACGCTACCGCCAATTAAGGAAACAACGAGAATGGTGCTCGTATTGGCCCGTGACAGAATCGTAGCGGCTGTGCCTAAAGCTACGGACAACCATAGCAGTTTGACGACAAGTTTATTTCTCTCGTGAATCAGGTGTAGGTCCATCTGCATGCCTCCAAAGGTGATAGAGGGGATCCGGCTCGTTCTTCCGCTCTATATAGATTTCCAATTATCGTATTACCATCGACAGTTTTCGTCAATATCCAATAAACATAGCTTGAACTAGAAAAATGCAGTCGATTCCGGAAGGATTTCTAGATCTGGAAGGAGTGAACGGTTAGGAATGATGAATTTATTAAAAATATTTATCTCATATAATAATAACTTTTATATGAAATTTACACTATCTTAATGTCGAATGCAGGAGGAAATTGTCATTGATGGTCGAAATCAATCTGTAACTAAAAAATATACATATCGGATAGGGTGACAACATTGCGTAATCTTAAGGTTTCAGTCAAGGTATCGATACTGCTTTTTATTTCTTTACTTTCCCTATTAATTGTAGGGGCGAGCGGATACAGCTCTATTAAGACGCTGAGCAAAGGAAATGCAGACATGTATGATCAAGCACTGCTTCCAGTATCCTGGGTCTATTTGATGCGAACCCATAATCAGTTTATTGAGTCCAATGTGCTGGAAATGATTTTGAATAAAAACGAGATTAAGAATAATACATTAAACTTACGAACGGTGGAACGCACCAGGGCGCATGACCTGCTGCTTAACGATTTAAAAACGAAAGAGCTGTCTCCAAAAGCACAGGAGCTGTTGGGACAGTATGAGGCGATTTTGCCTAAGTACCGTGCCCAGTTGGATAAGGTTCGCTTGCTGGGGTTAGAAAACAAGGATGATGAGGCGTATGAGATTTTTGTGGACTCGGTTAGTGAGATGAGGGATCAGACGACCGCGCTTTTGACCGAAATTTCGAACGAAGTCGGGGCAAAGGCGGAAGCGGCAAAAGCAAGCGCAGCCCAGCAGGCACAGACTGCAGGAGTGTATTTCCTTGTTGTCATTGTGGCGGCTGCCGCACTTCTATCGGTGATCGGCTTCTGGATCATTCTCTTAATTACAAGGCCGTTAAAGAGCTTGACGCAGTTAATGGAAAGGGCGAAGGACGGGGATCTTACGGTCGAAGGCAGTTATCGTTCTAAGGATGAGATCGGCAAAATTACGTCCTCTTTTAATGCGATGATCTTCGGGCTGCGGCAATTGGTAGGCAAGGTGAATGAAAGCTCCTTAACCTTATCCGCTTCCGCGGAGGAAATGATGGCCGGTGCAGAACAGACGAGCCGTGCATCGGAGCAAATCGCTTCTTCGGCCAGCGAGCTCGCTACGGCTTTTGAGGAACAAGTGAAGAGTGTATCATCTTCTTCGGATCTTACGGAGGAGCTTTCGACAACCATCATAACGATCGATCGAAGCGGCGAGGAAATGAATCAGCTATCGGTAAATTCAGGTTTAGCCATTGAAGAGGGGGTCCAAGCGATTAGTTCCGTCCTGCAGCAGATGAACGGGATCGAGGGCAATGTACGGGAAACGCAGGAGATGATGTCGCAGCTTGGCTCGCTGTCCGATGAAATCGGCGCTGTTGTCATTACGATTCGGGAAATTGCCAAGCAAACGAACCTGCTCGCCCTAAATGCATCGATTGAAGCGGCGCGGGCGGGAGAGCAGGGCCGAGGGTTTGCAGTCGTTGCTTCGGAGATTCGCAAGCTTGCCGAGGGGACCGCTGCTTCAACGGAAAAAATAACCGAGGTCGTCGAAACGATTCAATCGCAAATTTCAGTTTCACTCGAGTCCACCATGCGAGGCTCTGAGAGTGTAAAACGCGGGGTGGAGCTGAGCAGCCAAGCCTCCAAATCGTTTGAAAGCATCGATGAATCGATGAAGCAGTTAAGCGTTAGAATGAGTGAAATCGGCCAGTCCGTCTCCATAGCGGCAGCTAGCGCAAGAGAAGTGGCCGGTCATATGGCTCATCTGCAAGCTGTATCTCAAGAAGGCAATTCGAGTGTTCAAGAGGTTGCGGCATCGAGCCAGGAGCAGCTTGCATCCATGGAAGAAATGACGCATTCCTCGCAGTCTCTATCCCAGTTAGCGGAAGAGCTGCAGGGACTTCTGGTAAAATTTAAGCTGTAGGCAGAGCTGCTGCGCGAAGCCCCCTGGTCATGCAATGGTCATGATCGGGGGGCTTTTTCCGGCTTTGCCGAAATCCCCAGCGCAATACTTCGGATCAGCTGCACGATGATGTCATCGAACAGCGGGCCAAGCTCCTGCCGATGCTGCGAAAGGAGCAGTACCGCCCGCAGCATCCCTGTGATCACATCCGGGTCAAGCGGGGCAAGCTTCCCTTCCTTCTGCCATTTGGCGAATAATTCCCGTCCGAGCTGCTGGTCGGCCTCGGTATGCTCCTCCATTGCTTCAGGCGGCAGCTTTCGAATGAGCTGCGCCCAGTCATAGCCGCGCATGACCATGCTTAGAAAAGGACTCCGCTCAATCGCTTGAAAGCTGTCGTAAAACAGCTTCTCGATAAGCTGGGCGGGGGGCAGGTCCAAGCCTTTGAGCTCGGCAATGATGTCGCCCGTGAACGCTTCCTCTTGCCGCAGAATTTCATAATAAAGCTCCTCCTTTGAGGGGAAGAAGCGGTAGAAGGAGCCTTTGGCGATCCCGCAGGCTTGGACGATATCGTCTATACTCGTTTTTTTGAGGCCGTATTGGACGAATAGCTCTTTTCCTTTGTTTAGGAGCAGTTCGCGAATATGCTGCTTTTCATGCTCGTTAAATTTCGGCATGCTTTATCAAATCCTCCGTCTATTGCAGGTAACTTACCGTCGAGGTCGTCCCTCTTTATTTCTAGGCTTCACAAGAAAACTCTTCTACTGCCTCAGACACGCATAAACCGCCCGCCGCAGCGCGTTTTCCCGTGGATTGCGATCCATATATCCGCCGATTTGATTCATGGCGTAGGCGTAGCCGACGCCCTTGTCCGGATCGGCAAAGCAGAAGGAACCGCCTGCGCCGGGATGGCCGTACGCATGCCGGCTAGTGCCAAACGACCGTTCTGGGATCGGCTTCCAAAAGCCGAGCGAATACCCAAGATCGGCGCGGTTGACGAGGTCGAACCAGCCTTTGTCCGGAGGAATTGCAGGTCTTGCCAGCTCCTCAAGCGTATGGACGGAAAGCTTCAGTGCGGAGCCGCCGGAGGCGAATTCACCGTAAATCTTCGCCATATCCCGAACTCGCCCGACGCCGTTTCCCGATGGGAATTCGATGGAGAGCATTTCCCGATGGTTAAAATGATTGTTCGCGACGAGCCGTTTCGGATCGACCATGCTTCGTGAGGTTAAGGAGCGCGGGTTGGCGAAAGCCAGCAGCAGCGAAGGAGGCACCTCGTGCAAACGGAGCAGCAGCTGCAGCGGACTGTCGAACCCCTTAACCTTTGCAAGCCGGGAATCCGGTACCGAGGCGGGCAGGCCGATGTAAAATTCCGCCTCCAGCGGTGCGGCGATTTCTTCTTGAAAAAACACGCGCAATGGGCGCCCCTGCGGGTCCGTGCGGCGGATCAGCTCGGAAATAAACCAGCCGATGGTCCACGTGTGGTATCCATGCGCTTCCCCCGGCTTCCAGGCCGGGATCATGGCAGCCAGCTTAGGAGCGGCCGAGGCGGTGTCAAGATCGGCAAAGCTACGCAGATCAAGTTCATCCAAACGGCAAAGGCCGGCTTGATGACCGAGCAGCTGCCGGATGGTGATGTGTTCCTTTCCATGGACGGAAAACTCGGGCCAATGCGTGGCTACGAGGTCGTCGTATGAGAAAAATCCTTTCGAATGCGCATCTGCAGCGGCAAGGGCGGCAAAGCCCTTGGTACTGGAAAACACGGGGACAAGGGTGTCGGCTCTCCATTTGGCGTCCTGCTTCGGGTCTGCATAACCGCCCCACAAGTCGACGACACATTCGCCGTGAACGTATACCGCGCAGGCGACGCCGGTTTCACCGCGGGAGGAAAAGTTGTGTACAAATGCGTCGGCGACCTTTTCAAATCCGGGGGTTACAGTGCCGTCGAGATGAAACGAGCGTTGCTTGGATAAAATCGGCAAGAGGATGCAGCTCCTTTGGAATAGCCAACTATAGTTTTGATTTATGTGACTAAAGTATATTTTTTAGTCATATAAAAGTAAAGAGTGTTATGTATAAACGTTTGTGAACCGTAGTGACGCCTGACGAACGAACAAAATTTAACGGAAATCGTAAATTTTTATGTCGAAAAAAGCATATTTCTATTGACGCATCGCCATAAGTTGGCGTATTATGAACATCGTTACTTGTGAATTTCGTCACATGGTCGGATCTTATTTTTTACATTTAATTACGAGGTGTGTTTACGATGAATGCAACGGAAACGAATCAGTCGGCACTTACCGAAGTAAATCAGGCTGACAAACAAGAGCTTTCCCACCTGCTGGCCGAGCTTGCAAAGCCGGAGGTTCAGCAATCGCTGACGCTGCTGCTTACGAATCTTCCACAGCTAACCGAAGCTGCAACGAAGCTTGCGGATGCTTACCAATTTGTTAATACGCTTGCGACGGACCCGGTTTTTGTTGAGGATGTAAAGGGCGGCTTTAATGAAATGGTGATGCCTGTCGTCGAAGGTGCGAAAGGTGTTGCCTCTGCAGCGATCGAAGCAAAGGACAGAGCGGAAACACAGTCCGATACGATTGGCGTGTTTGGCCTTCTGAAAATGATGAAGGATCCGCAGGCACAAAAAATGTTCCGGTTTATGCGGGAATTTTTGGCGATTCAGAATGAGCGTCAGAGCAATCGATAAACGTGAATAACGTTGCGGAATTTTTTATTGATAAGACGGAGGAATAATTATGAAACGTATCGTAATCCTTGGTGGCGGTTACGGCGGCTTGCTGAGCGCGTTAACGGCGAGAAAATATCTTTCGCCACGTGAGGCGTCCATTACTCTTGTAAATCGCACTTCTACGCATCAAATCATTACGGAGCTTCATCGTTTGGCTGCCGGCAACATTTCGGAACAAGCGATCGCGCTTCCGCTGGAAAAACTGCTGAAGGGCAAATCGATTGATCTTGTCGTTCGCGGCGTGGATAGCATTGCACCGGATCAAAATACCGTCCAGCTTGAAGGCGGCAGCACGCTTTCCTACGACGTATTGGTTGCGGCGCTTGGCAGTGAAACGGCATTTTTCGGCATTCCGGGGCTGCAGGAGAACAGCTTCACCCTGAAATCGACGAATGATGCGAACCGCATCCGCGCTCACGTGGAAGCGAAGCTTCAGCAGTACGCGAAGACGCGCAATAAATCCGACGCGACGATTGTTGTGGGCGGCGGCGGTTTGACCGGCGTTGAGCTCGTAGGCGAATTTGCGGATGAGCTTCCAGAGCTTTGCCGCAAGCTCGGCATCGAGTGGAGCGAAATCTCGATTTACTGCGTAGAAGCAGGGCCTTCGATTCTCGGCGGCTTCCCGGCGGACCTGATCGAGCGCGCAACAACGAGCTTGGTGAAGCGCGGCGTTACCTTCCTGACAGGCGTGCCGATTACCGAGTTTAAGGATGGAACGGTATTCCTGAAGGACGGAACCTCGATTCCGACAGGCACATTGATTTGGTCCGGCGGCGTACAGGGTAACCCGGTTGTGGCTAATTCCGGTATCGAAGTAAACCGCGGCCGTGCGATGGTCAACGAGTTCCTTCAATCTACCTCGCATCCGAACGTGTTTGTTGCCGGCGACAGTGCAGTCGTCATGGGTGAGGACGGCAGACCGTATCCGCCTTCGGCGCAGCTGGCTTGGCAGATGGGCGAAGCAATCGGGTACAACCTGTTTGCGTACCTTGGACAAACCCAATTGGAGCAATTCAAGCCTGTATTCTCCGGTGTACTTGCGAGCCTCGGCAGAAAAGACGGCGTAGCGACAATCGGCGAGCGCAAGACGAAGCTGAAGGGCTTCCCGGCCTCGGCGATGAAGGAAGCGAGCAACATTCGTTATTTGTCACACATTAACGGCTTGTTCTCATTAACCTATTAATCATCTAATCATATCGGCAGTCCAAGTCTTCCTTTCGGGAGGCAAGGGCTGCCGTTTTTTCTAGGGCGAATCGCAATGGAATCCATATATTGACAATAGAACTGAACTGGGGTATATTTTCCGTTGACATTGGTGTCAATCATAAGAAGGGAGGCGGATGGATTGTCACCACGGACGAAGGAACAAAATGAAGAAATTCGCCGGCAGCGCATGCAGCAAATTATGCAGGCCGCCATCCTGGTTTACGCCGAGAAAGGTTATGCTGCTTCCGAAATCGGTGAGGTTGCAGAGCGCGCCGGACTTGCTCGAGGATTGGTCTATCATTATTTCAAAAGCAAGCAGGCACTTTTCCAGGAGCTTTACGAGACGATGATGGAACGGACGCAGCAGCGGGCAATCTTGCATTTTTCTCAGGAACGGAATGCTCTTGAGCTGTTTGGCGAATACGCTCAGTTGGTATGCAGACAGATGCTGGACGAGCCGGAGGTTTCCCGTTTTTACAATCGGATTCCACTGGATGTGCATTATTTGTATTTGTCCGAGGAGCGGTCACCGTTTCAATGGATGACGGAGTACATCAAGCCGATGGCGGCCGCCATCGAAAAAGGGATCAGTCGAGGAGAAATCCGCAGCGGTGATACGAGCCTGCTGGCAAGGCAGTTTTGGGGCGCGGTATCGGAAGGTATGAATTATTTGGAGCAGCTGCGTCAGGATGATCGTTCGAAAGGGATCCCTGAACAAGAGACAAAAGAGCAGCTGGCCAAGGCAGTCGGTCAGATCGTTGAGTCAGCGATATCGGTAGTCCGCAAGTAAAATTTTTTTGGTTTTATTGTTGACATTCGCGATAGTCTAAAACAAGGAGGGATGAGTTTGACACTGGTATCGATGGAACGAGGGACGTTTGAAATTCTGGATGATGAACGACTCGGATGGGCTTGTATGGAACCGACCTTTGTGCAGATCCGGGGGAAGGCGCCAGCTGTGAAAAGAGAGGTGATCGCACGCTTAACGGAGGGACAGCGCGCGCTTTGTATGTTTCGGGTGCTCTATGACCACGCAAAGTCTTCCCCTTTGGAGTATTATTTGTGGATCCATTCACTGCTCGATACGCCGGATTATTGGAACGGTGTGCTGAAGGGGTTACATTTTTACGAAGCTTCGAATATGGCACACTTCCTTGAACAAACCAAAGAGGAGTTCGCGTCGAGAAACAGCAGGCTGGGGCGGACATGGGCGGATGCTTCCTTTCAGGATTTGGAGCAGGATGCTGAGCTGAAGGAAAGGGTTGAGGCCGGGTATGCTCGCTTTGTAGAATTGGCGCAAGATAGCCATAGGCGGGTGGCCCAGTTTATTCGGGCGAATACGGGGCAGTACGTCATTTTGCAGGAGTAAAAAAGATCATGAACGGTTGTCGTGGCGGCGGCAGCCGTTTTTTCGTACATAGGGCGGGCTAGTTGAATACGTCAAATTCTTTCGAGGGTTACAGCGCTATTTACCGTATAAATTTAACTACTTCCGTTTTATCCGGGTTCGGTGTGAAAATATGAAGTGTGACGGGTAGATCTATAGATGAGGAGGATATGAAATTGAAATCGGTATATTTGACATAGGATACAGGGGTATGGTAAATTTACTCCAGTATAAAAAATACCCGTTGGGGGTATAAAACAGGGTGAGGAGTGTTGTTTCTATGGAAAACCAACATGTAGTTGTACAAATTAGCGGAATGAATTGCAGATCTTGCGCTGCAAAAATTGAAAAGGCGGTAGCCTCAATGGATGGTGTCAAGGGGACCGTCGATTTCCCTTCCAAAACAGCTCGTATCGAGGTTCAACCGGGCTCCGCACAAGTGCAGGATGTCACCCGCAAGATTGAAGAGCTTGGATATAAGGTAACTCCTTTGGAATAACATCGCCTCAAATTTGCAATTCCATACTAGGGAAGGAACGTGGAGGGAAATGAATCAGAAACGAAATTGGGCAGCGGCGGCGCTGCTACTACCGGCTGTTCTGCTAGCAGGCTGTACATCAGGGGCAAGAGAAACGGGCTCCCAAGCACATCATGAGCACGCGCAGCATGCGGGAGTGGCGGCGGGCTCGAGCGATTCTGTATCAGGGAAGACGGAGCTGACCGAGGCGACAGAGGTGCTGCGCGGGAAAGAGTTTACCCTGACGGCGAAGCCGGGAATGCTGGCTGCTGCGGAGGGAACAACGGTGCCGGTATGGAGCTTTAACCACTCCGTGCCGGGCCCGCAGCTGCGGGTCAAGCAAGGGGAGCTTGTTACGGTGAAGCTGCAGAACGAGCTGCCCGAGCCCGTTTCGATTCATTGGCACGGTTATCCGGTCCCGAATGCGATGGATGGAATTCCAGGGGTGACGCAAAATGCGGTACAGCCGGGGGAGCAGTTTACGTATCAATTTAAGGCGGATGTCGCCGGCACGTATTGGTACCACTCTCATCAGGACAGTGTAAATCAGCTGGATCGCGGTCTCTACGGCACTCTCGTTGTGGAGGGAGAGGAAGACTCCAAAGTGGATCGCGATTATACGCTTGTGTTGGACGAGTGGATGGGCGGCGGCGCTGCGGCCTCGGACAGTGGCACCGGTGCAGCAGGTCACGATATGGCAGAGGGCAGCCACGGCAAGAGCGGGACGGGTCCTGCTGCGGAAACGGGTCACGCAGCGAACGCAGCGGGTCACGGTGCGCACGATGCAGGCCATGGTGCAAGCCACGGTGCTGCGGAAACGGGCCACAGCGGACATGCGGGCAATTCAAACCATCCGCATGGAACACCCGGACAAGGCCATGACATGAGCATGTACAACCTGTTCACCATCAACGGAAAGACGGGTGAAGCTGTAGAACGCCTTCTCGTCAAAGAGGGAGAAAAGGTTCGCCTGCGCCTCATCAATGCCGGGTATATGTCCCATGAGCTCCATCTTCATGGCCATGAATTCTCGATAACGGCAACAGACGGTCAGAAAATCAATCATCCTCCGTCAACGAAGGATTCCTTGCTGGCGATTGCCCCAGGCGAACGCTATGACATTGAATTTACGGCAAACAACCCCGGCGTTTGGCTGCTCGAGGAGCACAGCGACAACCCGGCCGCGGTGGGCATGAAGGCGGCCATTGTGTATGAAGGCGCTGCATCCGGAGCAGACCGGGCGAATGAACGCGAGAAGCTGCCGCGCATCGATCTGATGAGCTACGGTGAAATGGCGGATGCCCCGTTTCAGCTGGATCAAAAGTTTGATCTAGAGTATACGATGAATCTTGGCACGACGGAGGACAAGGGCGGCCAGTTGTTTACAATCAACGGTAAGACGTACCCAGACACCGAAATGCTCACTGTAAAAAAGGGCGATAAGGTGAAGGTGCGTCTTGTCAATAAGTCGGAATCGGACGACCATCCGATGCATTTGCACGGTCACTTCTTCCAGGTGCTGAGCAAAAACGGCAAGGCGATGACGGGCTCGCCGATCATCAAGGATACGTTAAACCTGAAGCCGGGCGAGGAATACGTTGTAGCCTTTATCGCGGACAATCCGGGAGAGTGGATGTTCCACTGCCATGATCTCCATCATGCCGCTGCCGGGATGGTCACCCATCTAAGGTATGAGGGCTTTCAGCCGCAATTCAAGGCTGACCCGAAGGCAGGCAACAAGCCGGAGTAAAAAGATGGGCGGGCTTGGTTAGCGATAAGAATTTATTGAGAAATAATTTTTTTAGTGGGGAAACGCTTAATTGAGGGTGAGGAGAAATAGATGAGAGTTTTACTTGTAGGGGCAACAGGTACCATTGGTCGGGCTGTATACAATGAGCTGACCGGTCGCCATGAAATCATTCGGGCCGGGCGAAAGGGAGCTGACGTAACCGTAGATATTACATCTTCGGAAAGCATTCAGCGGATGTACGAGACGGTCGGGATGGTGGATGCGGTGATCAGTACAACCGGTGCAACGCATTTCGGACCTTTGCAGGAGCTGACGCCGGACAAAAACGAGCTTTCCATCGACAGCAAGCTAAAAGGCCAAGTGAATCTCGTCCTGCTCGGCATGAACCATGTTCGAGATCGCGGAAGCTTCACTTTGACTACGGGTATTATTATGGATGACCCGATTTTTGGAGGAGCCTCCGCCGCGATGGCCAGCGGAGCGGTCCGCGCTTTCGTCCAATCGGCGGCGATTGAGCTGCCGCGCGGGATTCGGATCAATAACGTCAGCCCGAATGTATTAGCGGAGTCGATCGAGAAGTATGGCCCGTATTTTCCGGGCTTTGTGCCTGTGACCGGCGAGCGCGTCGCTCAAGCGTACCGGAAGAGCGTAGAAGGTGCGCAAACCGGACAAACCTACACGGTTTATTAGTAGTTAATTACGTGCGACCCTGAAGTAAAAGAAAAGCTAGAGTTTCCTTTGCAGGAGGCTCTAGCTTAATTTTTTATACGATAATTGGTTCAGCAATCCATCATGGGACAGCCAAAGTTATCCACAGATAACCTCACAAAAGCAGGATTCGCAGCCTATCCCTTTGGTTCATTAGACGATTCACCCATACAATCAGTGAATATCCGTCCTTTTAAAATAAACGAGTGATGCAATCAGCCCGACGACAGATGTGGCAGCAATAACCGCATACGAGAATTCGGGAGGATGCTCGACTGGAAGCGTGCCGTCAACAATATCCCGCACGGCGGACCACGGAAACAGGCCGCGATGCTCCGAGTTGGCCATCATCACGTTAATCATCGTAATCACAATGGTAAAAATAATGGTCGGCACGTAGCTTTTCATCCAAAGGCAGATCAGCACCGTAGGCGTGGACAGAGCAAAAAGCAGCAGGCCTCCAATCACGAAGCGTCGGAACGATCCGGCGACCAGCGCGGAGCTTAAGCCGTCAAATCCAAGCAGTGCGCCAAGCCCCAAGGTGAGCGACCAGGCGAGCAGCGTTAACAGCAGCATCCATCCGAGCAGCAGCACCAGCTTGCTGGCAAGGAACATGAAGCGTGAGACCGGTATGGTGAGCAGGCTTTTAAGCGTGTCCTCAATAAACTCACGGTTAATAAGGTAAGCCGTAACGACGCCGTATAAGGGGACGCCGATGACAAGCAGCGTATACAAATTCGTTTCAAAGAAAAGCTGTTCGAATACGACGGGCTTTGCGGGCTGCTTCGTCGTCATATGAATATACGATGCGACCACGACCATGAACGGCGCGACAGCAGAGCCGATCATACTGATCAGCATCATTTTGGAGCGTTTGAGCTTAAGCAGCTCGGCAAGCAGCAGGTTAACCAATGGTGCCACCCCCTACCAGCTTGGTGAAGGTGTCTTCCAAGCGATCCTCACTCTGAGCAATTTTCAGTACCTCAATCTCGTTGTGAACGAAAACGCGGTTGATTTTCCCCTGCTCTCCCTGATGGGAGTAAATCCGCAGCAGCCCGTCGCCATGCGCTTCATAATCGGTGATGCCAAAATGCTTTTCAAGCAGCATCGCCGCCTTGTTATCGTTGCTGACCTGAAACTCGACATACTGGCGGTTTCGCTGGCGCAGCACCTCGAGATCAGCCTGCTCCAGAAGCTTTCCTTCATGCAGGATACCGATGTGGGTAGCCAGCTGCTCGATTTCGGACAAAATATGACTAGAGATTAGAATCGTGATTCGGCGTTCCGCGGCAAGCGTTGTGATCATCTTCCGCATTTCTTTAATGCCGATCGGATCGAGCCCGTTGCTCGGCTCATCCAGAATGAGCAGCTCCGGATAATGGAGGAGGGCGCGGGCGATGCCGAGCCGTTGCTTCATGCCGAGCGAGTAAGAGCCGACCAGCTTCTTCGTTTCATGCTGGAGGCCGACGATCTCGAGTGCCTCCTCAAGGGCGTTCCGCTTGTGCATGCCCATAATTCGAGCGACGACCTGTAAATTTTCTTTGGCGGTCAAATTTTCGTAAAAACCGGGAACCTCTACAATCGAACCGATTCGTCGTAAAATGTCCTTCTGGCGTTTGGCCAGACTCTCCCCGAAAATTTCAATCGACCCGGAGCTAGGCTGGATCAACCCGACGAGCATACGGATCGTTGTTGTTTTTCCGGCGCCGTTACGGCCCAGAAATCCATAGATTTGGCCTTCTTCAACCGTCATGCTCACATCGTTAACAGAGATCTGCTCCCCGTATTTTTTAGTTAAGTGGCTGGTTTGAATGACTGCACTCATGGGCGTCCTCTCTTTCTTCATGCGTTGGGTACAGTACCAGTGTAGAAAGAAAGCTTTAACCACTGCTTATTCATTTCTTAACAATTTCTTAACTGCACGCCGGCTTTGCTTAGGGAGGGACAAGCGAAATACCGTTCGCACCCAAGGCTCGCTTTCGACGGACAGGCTGCCGCCGTTTTTCTCGGCTAACGCTTTGGCAATCGCAAGCCCAAGCCCGCTGCCGCCATGCTCGCCGCTGCGCGAGGCTTCGCCGCGGTACATCCGCTCGAATATGCGTTCCTGCTCTCCCAGCGGAATGCCGGGCCCGCGATCGGAAATCAGAAGATGATAGTCCTGTTCCTGCTTAACCATTTCGACCCCCACATATTGACCGGCTTTTCCGTGCTGAGCGGCGTTTTTCAGCAAATTGCCAATGATGCGCAGGAGGCTTACCCGGTCGGCCAGTACCGTACAGGAATGCTCGGGCAGACGGAGATCGAGCTCGATGCCTTCTTTTTTAAACAGTGGTAAATAATCGATCAAGACCTCTCTGGTCATTTCCGCTGCGTCCAGTGTCTCAGGGTTTAACGTCAATTCATCCGCATCCAGCTTCGCCAAGGTAAACATTTCATCGACCAGCAGCTTAAGCGCTGACGCCTTAGCTTCAATTACCGAGAGGTACTCCCGTTTCTCTTGCTCCGAAGCCGAAACATCGTCTTTAAGCGCATCGATGTAGCCAATGATGGAGGTCAGCGGTGTACGAATATCATGGGAGATGCCGGAGAGCAGCTGCTTCCTCGCGGCTTGTGAACGGACATGCTCGATTTGAACAGCCTCCAAGCGCTCAATTAATTCGTTGATCGAGAATAGAAGCTCGTCCACATCCGGCTCCCCCGGAGCAAGCAGACGAGTTTTGGAATTGCCGCTAAGAACGCGCCGAAGCTCCGAACGGGTGCGCTCCAGAAACTTCGAAGCGCGTCTTCGCCATTGGAAAAGAAGAAGGATGCTTCCGCCCAATATGGTGAACAGGATCCACCGGGACGCTTGAGGCTCGCCGTGGATCAGCTCCAGCCAAAGCAAACCGAGGATTGCGCCAAGCTGCAGCAGCAATAACAGCGTCATCTTGTTCGGCTTCATTCACGCTCACCTGCAAATTTGTAGCCGATGCCCCATACCGTTTGGATGTACTGCGGATCGGACGGATCGGCTTCGATCTTTTTGCGAAGCTTGCGGATGTGCACCATCACGGTGTTATCGTCCTCCAAATAGTCGCTATTCCACACCTGCCGGAACAGCTGCGTCTTGGTGAATACTTGTCCGGGATGCTGCATGAAAAATTTCAGCAGCTGCAGCTCCTTGGCGGTTAGAGCGATTTCGCGGCCGTCGACCGAAGCTGTGCAGCTTCGCATATCCAGCGTTACGCCGTGAAGGTGGAAGCGCTCTTCTTCCGAAGCTCGGCTGTCCGGATTCAGCACAAGGCTGCGCCGGAGCAGCGCTTTTACACGGGCAACCACCTCATTGATGCTGAAGGGCTTCGTAATATAGTCGTCGGCCCCAACGGTTAACCCGACGATTTTGTCGACCTCATCATCCTTGGCGGTCAGCATCATGATGGGGACATTGGACGTTTTGCGCAGGCTTCTGCAGGCTTCCATGCCATCGATTTTCGGCATCATGACGTCGAGAATGACAAGCTGATACGCTTTATGGGCAAACAAACGAAGCGCTTCTTCGCCGTGGATGGCCGTATCCACCTCGTAGCGCTCCCGTTCTAAATATTTTTTTAACAGATCACGAATCTCTTTCTCGTCATCCGCAATTAAAATCCGAATCGTATCCATAGGTTCACCTGCTTAGTTACGGGTAAATGCTGCTGCGTATTCCTCGGGCGTTTGACCGACGAAAGCTTTAAAATCCTTGATAAAATGCGACTGATCATGGTATCCAAGCTCGGCCGCGAGAGTCAGCCAGTCGGCGTGAACCGCCAGATCGATTCGTTCGGCCGCATTTTGCAGCCGGTACAGCCGGATCACCCATTTGGGGCTGACGCCGACGTACTGCTCAAACAAGCGTTGCAGCTTGCGCTTATGGAGCTGGAACAAGTCGCACAGCTGATCGACTTGGGTAATGTCCCGGTCCCCGGCAATCCGATCGATGATCGCTTGCAGGGTAAGGATGTGATCGTCCGGCTCCGGTAAGGCCTTCACCAGCAGGCCGTCGGCTATGGCCGCCATCTCCTCATCACTTTCCAGGGGCAGCAGCAGCCGCTCCAGCTCCTGAGCGCTTACGGGCAGGACGGCTTCAACCGGCAGAGGCCCGCTGCCGAGCTCCGATATCGGCTGGCCAATGAACGGATAGAACGCGCCGGGCTTGAATTTTATGCCGAACACGCAGCCGCTGCCCTGCAAAGGATAGGTAAACACCTGCTTTGCCGGACCGTAAAACGCAGTGCGCATCGGCTGAACCACCAGGTTGACGCACGGGTTCGGGATGACCTGCTGCATGTACG
The DNA here is from genome assembly GCF_011421635.1 of Paenibacillus turpanensis. Taxonomy (GTDB): domain Bacteria; phylum Bacillota; class Bacilli; order Paenibacillales; family YIM-B00363; genus Paenibacillus_AK; species Paenibacillus_AK turpanensis. Next base: position 61,509 of record NZ_WTLI01000014.1, on the reverse strand, counting down.
GCTCTTCTCCGGATAAATCCCACCGCACGACCCAGTAATGCTTGACGAAAAAAGCGGCTCGTTCAGAAGGGGCATAGCGGCGAAGCTGAAATTTATCTTTTCCGGCCGCGTGCAGCTGGAGGACCCCCATGCTTGGCTTTGGATGCTGCATATTCAACTTAATCAACGCTCCTCTTGTCGCGTTTTTACAATACAAGGACTCTAGGAAAAATCTATTATTATAGTAGCACATAAATTGGAAATAGATAGGTGCAAAGCAGAAGTTGGGAATGTGGCGTTTGGTTGTCATTGCTGAAGAAATAGTTGAAAAACGAAGTCGGGGAGGAAGCAAAGTGGAGCTGAAGTATGAATTTTATATCGGTGCAGCGCCGGAAGTGGTTTGGGACACACTGGTCAGTCCGGAGGGGACGAAGAAGACGTTTTTTGGCTGCGTGATCCGCAGTGCTTCCTTTCAAGAGGGGGAAGATTACGCCTATGTTGGTCCGGGTGCCGATGGAGATGAAACCGTTCATGTCTACGGCAGGCTGCTCAAGGTTGTACCGAATGAAGAGCTCAGCTATTTGGAGCATCCGGGACCGTCTTACCATGAGAATCATGCCGAGCTGGAATCGCGGGTCACATTTCGGCTGGAGCAGGTCGGCGGCTGCACGAAGCTGACGCTCGTGAACGATCAGTGGACGCCGGAGCATCCTTCTTTTGAAAATACGAAGATCCATTGGTGGATGATCCTAAGCAATATCAAGACGGTAGCGGAAACGGGGAAAACGCTGGATTTTGGCTGGTAAGAGCCGATTACGCGAATTATCATAATCCAGCTGTTGAAAACAGTCTCTTTCGGAGGAAGCTCCTTCGAACGGGGCTGTTTTTTGCATCCGCATGGAGGAGGTTGTGGCAGTGACATTTTTAAAGGGACTGCTGCACCCTTTCGGGTACCCAGACCGTCTAATAGGAAAAGCCGATAGAAGGGTAGAGGAGCATGAACAAGTTATTGCTTATTGGAGCGGGTTTGGGGCTGTTGATTACAGTAGGACTGCTGTCGTCCGGAAGCGGAAGCATGTTTCCCGCAGCGATTCCGCCGGTGTCTGCGCCTATTTCTGTGCCGGACGATGGTGCAGCAGAACCGAAGCGTAACGAACAAGGGGAGCGCCTCCTGCAATCGATTACATTGCCTGACGAAGAGAACGGTGCGGCAGCGCAGATCGATTTGCTGCTTGAGCAGGGGGCGACGGGAGAGCCGCTGCGTTGGAGCCTCCGCAAGGGAGAAGCAGTGCTTGCGGTACTCGAGCAGCCGGACGACGGCGTATATGGGGCTGGAGCCTCCTTGGAAACGAAGGATTTGGACGGTGACGGACGTCTGGAGGTGCTGGTGTACCGTTACAACACCGGTACTTCCGGAGCGGTCGGGTTAACCGCATTCCAGACGGGAGTGGTCTGGAAGCCGATATTCGCTGTGGATAATCCTTTTGACTATGCCGCGTCCGACAGCCCGGAAGACCGCTTCCGCGTTACGCCGACCGGCGGCTTCAAGGCGCAGCTGACCGATGTGCAGTCCGGATTGACCGCGATGCTGCCGCTGGACCCGAAAACCTACGAGGGGATGGACGAGCAGGATCTGCAAAAATGGTTAAATCACATCGGGACGTGGGTCGATCCGATGATCGAATACACCATTACGGATCTCGATCAGGACGGGAAGCAGGAGATCGTCACGAAGCAGCCGGTGATTGGTTTTTCTCATCCGGATTGGATCGGCTTTATCGAGTTCACCTTTGGCTTGGGAGAAGACGGCGTCTACGAACCGGTGAAGGAAGCCTTTTACGATAAGGATCATGAGCTGTTAAAATCAATGGATTTATAAGATTTATAATGATGAAAGCGGCATTCCCTTTCTAGGGGGCCGCTTTGACAAGCCGCTTGACGAGAGCGGCCTTTTTTTGTACTCTGGAAACCAAGGAAAACAAAACGTTTTATTTTGTTTTCTGAACTCTATTTTTTGACCAAGGAATGTTTCATTAACAAAGGGAGAGAAACAGGATGGATCGTGGATTGAAAACGTTCATGTGGATTACCGATGCGGGCTTTTTGCTGTATTGGGCGGTTGTGTTTTTCGATGTCATTCCGAAGGAATACCAGTATCAGGATTACCGTAACGAGCTGCTCGTTGCGTGGAATGTCTCGTTTTTGCCGCTGGATTTGTTTATTTCCATAACCGGATTTGCAAGCATGTATTTCTTTTATAAAAGGAGGCCGCTGGCGGTGCCCCTCTGCATCATTTCGCTGACGTTAACCTTTTGCTCGGGGCTGCAGGCGATCGCGTTTTGGAGTATCCGCGGCGATTATGATCTGACGTGGTGGGTACCGAATCTGCTGCTCATGGTTTATCCGCTCGTTTATTTGCCAAAGCTGATGCGAAAAGGGTATGCTGACTTGTAAAAAGGGTTAATCGGAGTGAATTGAAATGAGGGATCGGATCGCAGAGGCGGCTATCTACGTGATGTCGAGGCGCGGCCTGAAGTTTTCGATACGCGAGCTGACGGCTCGTCTCGGGATCAGCACAAAGACGCTATATCAGTATTTTGAGTCAAAAGAGCAATTAGTCGGTTATATTGTCGATCGCGCGATATTAGATATGAGGGAGAAGGAGCTTAGGGTCGTCAAAGATCCTGGACTAAACCCCTTGGAAAAGCTGAAAAAGGCCTTGGTTGTTATGCCCCGCGGATTCGCATTTGCCAATGTGGAGCTGCTAAATGAATTTAAGCGGATGTACCCTGAGCAGTGGGTCGTCATGGATGATTACATGAATAAGGGCTGGGACCGGGTGCGCGCAATGGTACAGGAAGGTATGGAAAACGGAATGTTCCGCCGTTTTGATATTGAAGTGTTTATTCAAATGTATGTCGGCTCGTTGTATCAGTTTATGGAAGAGGAAGCACTCAATCCAAACGGTCTTTTGCTTGAAAAAAAGCTGACCCAGATGGTGGATCTGCTGCTGCACGGGGTGTTTCCGTTAGAAAAGGCGGCAGATTAAACGCGCATCTGGCCAAGAACGGAGGATCGCTGTGAAATCCTATTTGTTTTTAGCTATTGCGATTGTGAGCGAGCTTTTCGGCACGTCGATGCTGAAGGCGTCGGAAGGGTTTACGAAGCTGTATCCGACCTTGGCGACAGCGGCAAGCTTCGGCTTGGCGTTTTATTCGCTGTCGCTTGCGCTGCAGCAAATTCCACTCGGGATTGCGTATGCGATCTGGTCGGGGGTCGGCACTGCGATTACCGCGGTGATCGGTGTAATCGTATGGAAGGAAACGATGAGTATGCCGACAGTAATCGGTATCGTGCTGATTATTGCGGGAGTGGTGATTTTGAACTTGCGAGGGCCTGCCCATTAAAAATAGAAGCTTCCTCCTCGGCTTCTAGCTTCTCAGCGGATGCTTTTTTCGATACAATAGATTTTGGTGATAATGATTATCATTCTATTGATCCTAAGCAAACGCTGGTCCTCGAAGACGCAGTGAAAAAACTTCTATAATAGCAGCAGGAGGTATCCATGGAAACAAACCCTCAACCCTCTTCTTTGGAAGGAAAGGAGAACGATTCTCCCAGCGTGAGCGGCTCATGCGCTCTGATTTCAAGGCTGAACCAGGAGGATCCGGTCGGCAGCGCGCCGGCTCATCACAACTATATCTTCGTCGAGGTTCCGATGCCATGGCTGAGCAGAGTGGAGGAGTCGAGACATTTTCCGGCTGGACTGCAGCAGACTCTTGGGGCCCTCGCGGAACAAGGCCATGCGTTCCGATTTCTTGCCTTTGTCTCGGAAGCGGAAGCAGTGGCCACGGCGGCCGGCTTTCGGCGAGTGATTCATTTCCATAGGCCGGTGTCGGGTCTCTGTGCATCGTATCAGAAGCGGGAATATGTGATCCCCGAGGAAAAGCTGCAGGGGCTGGTTCGAGCGTTGGCAGAAGAGGGAAGCGAGCTTGAGGGATACGACGCGTACGCAGTGACAGACTCCGGTGTGAGGGATTTGTTCGTTTGTACGCATGGGACCCGCGATCAATGCTGCGGCAAGCTCGGGGTTCCGTTGTACAAGGAAATCGAGCAACGATATATGCATACGTCCAATGGCGCGGTGAGAGTATGGCGCACAAGCCACATCGGAGGACATCGCTACGCGCCGACGATGATCGATTTCCCGGAAGGGCGCTATTGGGCGCATGTGGAGCCGGGCCAGCTGCCTGCCTTGATTTTGCGTGAAGGCTCGTTTCAGGAATTATTCCGCAATTATCGCGGCTGGGGTGCGATTGGTGCGCTGGCCCAACCGGTGGAGCGGGAGGCTTTTCTTCTGGAGGGCTGGGATTGGATCCAGTATGAGAAGGAAGCGCAGATTGTTAAGAAGGAAGACGGTTCAGCTTCTGTCCGTCTCCATTTCCGGTCACCGGATGGGGGGAAGGCAGGAGTCTATGAGGCCGACGTTGCGGTTTCCGGTACGGTACCGACCGGCGGCTGCGGCGGAGAGCCGGGTCATGCGAAGCAGTACAAGGTGACAGGGCTGAAGCGGCTGAACACAGAAGTTTCGTCGTGATGTCATTGTGGGACCTGGATCGTAACCAGGAGATAGGAATAGCGGAACGTCGTAAAAAGACGTGAACGGGTGAAAACCACCTTGTTCACGTCTTTTTGTTTGTTAGGAACTAGCCAGCCGTTATTGCAGCATAGAGCCTTGATAAGGGAATTGGGACGAATAATTGCTGAACTGCTTATGCGCTTGATCCAGCTTGGATTGGTCCTCGGCTTCAAGCTTGTAATGTCCCTTGCGGAACATGAGCTGGTACATGTCATATTGGCATTGATGCGTCTCGTTCAGCACCGTCATGATGTCTTCATGCAGGCTTGGGTGGCTCGCTTCCCGGGCGGAGACGTTAAAGCTGTCGGTTAAATATTTTTCGAGGGCAAGCACATCGTTCACGCGGTCACGGTCGTTCATCTCCGGGCCTTTCACTTTTGGCTCATAGGGCGGCTTCGGATTTTTAATCGTTTGCGAGTTTTGGCTTTGGCTCATTTTCGCTCTCTCCTTTCTATTGCTGAAGCTGTTGAACTTTTTGCATTTCGGCAGTGTTGTTATTCTGCAGATGCTTTAACAGAAGCTCATAGTGGCGCTGATGCATTTGGCCTGCTTTGTCAATGGCATCGCGAATTTCGGTGTCCATGCATTCTGCGGCAAAATGCCGGCATTTCTTCATGGCGATCAATTCCCAGGAGAGCTGATCCTTCAAGTAAAGGTAATCCTTCGTTGTAATGACTTGCGGAGGCTGCTGCATCACAGGCTGCTGTTGCTGCTGGTCTTGCGTTTGATTTTGCGTCTGGTTTTGCGGCATTGGGGCTGCTCCTTTCCCTTCTGGAATGTGAAACAACGTTAGCGTTCCTTGCGGGAAGCAAAATATCCGGACAAGCTCAATGCCCAAATGTGGCGTTTTTTTGACAAAACAATTGACAAAAGTGTGAACATGAATACAATGGATAATAAAAGCAGAAGGAGCGGTTGCCATGAATACACATCAGAGAAAAACGATCAAGGTAACGAACCTTATTTCGGCGATAAGCTTCTTGATCGGTATTGCATTTTTCGCAGCCAGTATATTTGGAAACGGTGACACGGCGGAATATTTGTTCAGTATCGGATTTGGAATTGTGTTCGGTACGTCATTTTTGTTCGTGTTCGGGATTTTCCTTGCCTTGATTGAAGGATCGGAACATACGAAGCGCGAGGATGGACATCGGGTGCATTAAATGATGGAATGAATGGCGCGCGAACGATGCGTGAAGGCGGTATTCGTAATGAATACCGTTTAAAATGGGAAAAGGAAGCCTCCGACATAAAACAAATCGGGCTGGCTTCCTTTTTTCGTTTTTTTTAGTTTATGCAAGCTTATGAAAGTGTTTTTTCAATGTTGATAAGTTGTTAGTGAATGTGGTTCCCGAACGACATGACCCAAATCGAGCCGACCACGATCACTACGGCTGTAAATACACCGTAAGCGATGTTTATAAGCTGCGCTTTTTTATCCTCGCCCTCGCTCACGTGCATAAACATGAACAGCTGCAGCGCCGCCTGCACGACGGCCAAAGAGCCGATAATCCACATGATCGTTTGGAAGGATAACGACGTTTTTAAAGCAATAATCGCAGCTCCGAAGGTGAGCAGCAGCGACAGCAAAAATCCGTACAGGTGGCCGATGGGAAATTTCTTTTGATTATGCTCCATTTAGGACACCAATCCTTTCAAGTAAACGAATGTGAAGATGAAAATCCAAACGACGTCAAGGAAGTGCCAGTACAGCCCGATAATAAACGTTTTACGAGCGGTGACAGGCGTTAAGCCTCGGCGCAGCAGCTGGATGATGATTAGGATCGCCCAGCCAATGCCCATGGTGACGTGCAATCCGTGTGTTCCAAGTAAAACGAAGAAGCTGGATAAAAACGCGCTCGTTTGCATCGTTGCACCGATATGCACATAGTGCATGAACTCTTTAATTTCCATGAAGAGAAAGCCGGCGCCCAGCAGCAGTGTGATAACGAGCCACGTGATTAAGCCCTTCAGGTTATGGCGGCGCATTTCAAAAATCGCGATGCCGCAGGTGAAGCTGGACGTTAACAGCAATATCGTTTGGATCAGGACTTCACGGATCATAATAATATCTTGATGCGTCGGGCCGCCTGCATAACGCTCGTACAGTACGCCGTAGACGCCGAACAATGTGGCAAAGAGGACAATTTCCGCTCCAAGGAAAATCCAGAAGCCGAGAATGTTCATGCGGCTCTGCTCGGTCTGGTACTCCAGGGGAAGCGACGTGTTTACATTAGCCGACATAACGATTCACCTCTTTTTCTCCTTTTCTCCATTCACGCTCGGTCTCTTCAATTTCTTCTTTGTGTACATGGTATCCATCGTTGTAATCGAACGAACGGACAGCCAGACCGATCAGAATGCCGACCGCTGCAACCAGGGCGGCAATATGCCATTCAAAGACGAGGAAGAAGCCGACGATTCCAAAAACAACGCACATGATAAACGGAAGACCTGAGTTGCTCGGCATATGAATTTCTTCGATTTCTTCTTTTTTCAGCGTTAAATAAGGATCGTTTGTTTTCTTCATATGCCAGAAAGCGTCAAGTGTTTTTACCTCCGGCAGCTTTGCAAAATTATAATGCTGCACTGGAGAAGATGTCGCCCACTCGAGTGTTCTTGCGTCCCAAGGATCGCTCGGGATGTTGCGGTCGGCATAGCGCATGCTCCAGTAAATGTTGTAGCAGAGCACCGCAAAGCCCGCGGCCAAAATAATCGATCCGATTGCCGATAGTAAGAACAGCGGCGCGAAGCCGGATTCCTCGGAGAAGGTGTATGCGCGTCTTACGGCGCCCTTTAGGCCAAGGAAGAACATCGGCATGAACGTCACGTTGAAGCCGATCGTGAACAGCCAGAAATGCCATTTGCCAAGGCGTTCGTTCAGCATGTGACCGAACATTTTTGGCCACCAGTAGTATAGGCCGGCGAATACGGCGAATACTACACCTGGAATGAGCACGTAATGGAAGTGCGCGACCAGGAACAGCGTGTTGTGATACTGGTAATCCGCCGCGCCCATCGCAAGCATAACACCGGTTACGCCGCCGATGACAAAGCACGGTACGAAAGCGAGCGCCCACAGCATGGCGGTCGTCATTTTGATGCGGCCTTTGCGCATGGTGAACAGCCAGTTGAACATTTTCACGCCGGTCGGCACCGCAATCATCATCGTCGTTATCGAGAAGAATGAGTTGACGGCTGGACCTGCGCCCATTGTATAGAAGTGGTGAACCCACACGATCATACTAAGAAAAGCAATACCAACGATGGAAACGACCATCGATTTGTAGCCGTAAAGCGTTTTGCGCGAGAAGGTCGAGATGACCTCGGAGAAAATACCGAATGCCGGTAGGGCAACGATATATACCTCAGGGTGTCCCCACAGCCAGAACAGGTTTGCCCACAGCATATCCATACCGCCGCCGGACAAGGTGAAGAAATGCGTTCCGTACAGGCGGTCAAAGGTCATCAAAGCAAGCGCTACGGTAAAGATCGGGAAGGCTGCGACGATAATAATGGATGTAATGAACGACGTCCAGGTAAACATCGGCATTCTCATCAGCGTCATGCCTTTGGTTCTCATCTTGAGTATCGTAACGATAAAGTTAATCCCCGTCATCAGAGTACCGATCCCGGCAATCTGCAGGGCAACCGCATAATAGTTGTTACCGATGCCCGGACTAAATTCTTTACCCGCGAGCGGGAAGTACGATGTCCAGCCGGCATCCGGGGAGCCCCCGATGACGAACGAGATGTTGAACAGCATTGCGCCGCTGAAGAACAGCCAGAAGCTGAGTGCGTTCAGCTGCGGGAAAGCAACGTCGCGTGCGCCGATTTGCAGCGGGATGACGACGTTCATCAGGCCGATCAGGAACGGCATCGCCATAAACAAAATCATAATGACGCCGTGCGTCGTGAATATTTCGTTGTAGTGCTGCGCGTTGAGGAATTCCATATCCGGACGCGACGTCTGGACCTTCATTAAGAGGCCGTCCATGCCGCCGCGGAAAAACATGAGTACGGCAGATAAAATATACATAATGCCGATTTTTTTATGATCAACGGTGGTCAGCCATTCGGTCCACAGCCATTTCCAGCGCTTCAAGTACGTAAGTCCGGCAACGACGCCGACCATTGTCAGCAGAATGGCAATTTGCGCGCCGAGAATAAGCGGATCGCCGGTTATGAAAAATTCATCCCATTTAATGCCCATGGTGTTCACCTCCGCTAGGTTGTGTTTGCTTCATATCATGGCCGCTATGGCCGTCTTGCGTTGTGCCGTTTGGCTGCGCATTGTCTTTGTTCTTGTAATTGTCTTCTTCCTCAAAAATCTTTCCTTGATATCCGTGGTAACGATACAGCTCCGGATTGGTGTACGACTTGGAATCCGGTTCGGCGTGGTTTACCCATGCCAGGTGCGTATTCGAGAAGGTCAAGCGGCCCAGATGCGTCGGCTTGAGCAGCTCTTCATATTTTTCCTCGCTCAGCTTCGGTGCGGTTTGCTGAACCTCTTTTACCCACTCATCGAAATCGGCCTGTGTTTGTGCCAGTACCTCAAATTCCATATCAGCATAGCCGCGGCCGTTGAAGTTGGTGTTCTTGCCAAGGTATGAGCCCGGGTTGTCGGCGACAAGGTACATCTCGGTTTCCATCTTGCCCATCGTATACTTCTGGCCGCCCAGCGCAGGCACCCAGAACGACTGCATGGTACTTGCGGAAGTAAGCTTAAACAGTACCGGAGTATCTTCCGGGATGTTGAGATAGTTCACTGTTTCGATGCCCTGCTCCGGATAGCTGAAAATCCATTTCCAGTCGGCCGAGGTCACGTGAACGGTAATCGGTTTTTTATCTTCATAACCCGCCGGTACCTCTTCCAGCTCATAGAGTGTCCGAACGGTAGGAATGGTAAGTGCAATAACAATGAGGATCGGAATGGCGGTCCAAATGATTTCGAGCAATGTGCTCCCATGCTCTTCCGGCGGCTCGTAGTCTTTGTTTTCCGGCCGTTCGCGATATTTCCATACGATGTAACCGAAAAGACTAAATACGACGACCACAACCAGCAGCATCCAAAGAAGAGACCAGTTGATCAGCTCCATAATACTTCTTGCGACGGGACCCTGCGGTTCAAAGACGACCATATCGGTGCTGCAGCCGCTGAGCAGCAGAGCAGGAACGATAGCGATTAATGGGTATAACAGCTTGCGGGATTTCATCTTGTCTCATCTCCTTTACCCCAAAGGGACTTGCTTGGGAATTTTTTCACAAGTTGTTCAAAAAAAATTTGTGTTTGTGTGATTTATATCTCCATGGAGAAGATGATAGCATGCTAAGCGAGGTGAAACTGTTACAGATCGGTTAAAACTGTGACGGAACTCGTAAGGTAAATCGTCGAAATCGTGAACGGCAGTTTTTGGTGTGTGCAGGAGCCGTGCCCTATGCGTGATGAGATTGGGGGAAAAGATTAGGCTGATTGCCGTTTTCTTTGCCCAAACCCTATGGAGACCGGTTACATAGGATAAAGTAGTCCGAGGAAAGAGGTGAATGGGATGGCATACGCAGCAGGTGGAGTAGGCGGCGGATTTACGTCGACAGGTGCGATTTTAGTTTTGTTTATTTTGTTAGTTATCATTAGCAGCACTGTATTCTTCTCCTAATAACTAAAGAGCTTCTTTTCCAATGGTTGGGGGAGGTGAAACGATAATGGCATACGCTGGAGGTGCAGCTGGCAGCTGCGGAGTTGGAAACGTATGGACTAGCACAGGTACAATTCTTGTTCTGTTCATTCTTCTGGTTATCATTAGCCGCACAGTATTTTTCGGTGCTTAATTAACCCTTCTTAAATGAAAAAGGCCGGGTCGGTGGGAGATGTTCGAGCTCCTAGGACCGGCCCTTTTTTGCCGCCATTCGTAAGATAACAATAAAACGGCCAAAAAACCTCGGGATCTTTCTCTTTTGGCTTTCGGCCGTTTTTTTTAAGAGGTTCTCTTGTCTTGATAAATCACAAGCAGCATTATTTGCCCGGTCTGGCTTTCGAAAGCATAATGCCTGCGGCTGGAATGAGCAGGAGAATGCAGTAAAAGGTAAGCTTCCACCATGGTTGATGGGCGAAGGTGAAATCCCCCGGAGGAAGGGGGGACGCCGGATTGGACAGTCCGGTGAGCAGCAGGTGGAAGCCGATCCAGCCCAATGCCCAATAGAAGCTGTTTTGCAGACTGGAGTAATGACGAAGCAGCTTTCGGAACATGTTTCCGGCTGGGCTTGCCCATATCGCCCCGATCAGTCCCGTAAAAAGCAGCATGAGAAGCGCAAGAGTATCCTGTTCGCCAAAACGCGGAAACCCTGAAGGGGGCAAGGTAAGGGTTACCGCGACGGCTGCGAAAATAGTGGATAAGGCGAAGGCGAGATTTCGGACATCCAAGCGGAATAACATTTCCCTGTAGCTTAACGGTCTTTTCTGTTCCGTAAGGCCGGCGGTGAGTTTTTGCTGGTAGAGCCATAAGGCCAAGCCGGCGCCTGCCGAAATTAGCAGAAGAGCGGAGCCGATGAACGGCGTCTGCCACCATGAGACGGAAAAAACGACGAGTATTAAGGCAGCAGGACGAAATAGAAACGCTCCGGTTACACCGTAAAAAACAGCTTTTTTGCGATGGGTTCCGATAAGCTGCCCCGTCGTTATTCTCAAATTTTTATCGTGTACGGCTGCGGCAAGCCCCTCGATGCCGATAAGGAGAAGAAATACCCAAGTGTATTCCAATAACGCCCATAGATCCATATCATTGTCCTCCCGTGCTAGTGTAGTTTGAAGAATGAAAGCCCCTATCGAGGCCGATATCATGTAAAAAAGCCTTTACCATGGACGGTAAAGGCTTGATATGAAGCCAAAAAAGACCTTTACCTATGAGGCAAAGGTCTTGCTAACAACAATGGTATTCATCGTTGCCAACAAAGCCGGAGGCGCATAATCTCCGCCACGAAATGACGACTTTGCTGTACAGCTACTCCCCTTTGAGGATCATTCAATTGTTATGCTACAGCATATGTTCAGACGTGTATTTAGGTGACTAAAGGGAAGTGCACATTTTTTGGATGGCGGTTTACCAAAAGAACGCCGTAACGACGAAGCTGGACCCGTTTCTTACTGAACAGTGGAGCCTCTTAAAAATTGCAAAGCTTCCTCGTAGCTCTCCCACTGATATTCCGTTTGATGATCGGATTCCTTGGCGACTCTATTGAGCTGCATCTTGGCGATGGCTCCGCCTACGGCTACGCTGGCACGAGACATGCCCCAATCTTTGAGCAGCTTCTGGTGTTCCACAAGCTTTTCCTTGGTATCCTGTGGAAATGCTTTTACGCTTCTCATATCGACAAGAACGTCAAATCGGCCGCCGAGCTGCTTCGCAAATTTCTCCACCTGCTGGTTGACAGCCTCGACCTGCTCAGGACTTACAAGCCCATCCCAAATAATTTCAATAATACGGTTTTTTTCATCTAATAATTTTGCAGACATCTTTATTCCTCCAGTGGGTAGTTATTATTGTACAAGCCTTATACAATAGTTATACAACAATGGTTGAAATTGTTCCAGTAACCCAATGGCAGTTTTGGAAAACAATTCGATGGTATAAAAAGGAGGGGGCTAGAGCGTCTCTTCCACCAGCAGCTCTACGATTCGCATTTTGTTTAAGGGCGCTTGATCAGAGGGTGCCATCGAGTATAGTTCCTGCAAAGCATCAAGATCCTTTAGAAGATGTCCGGTTACAATGCAGGCCACGGTTTCATCGCGAGCGATTACACGTTCGTTTTTTAATTTCAACACTCCGGCCAGGGTGGCGGCTGATAAAAAATAGAAATACTATGGCAGTCCGACCTTTATGTTAGATATATGTTATTTTAATGTGGTGACAAGTCAACAACCGCCTATTTTATGTTGTTATTACGTTAGTTTCGTAGTATTAACAAGGTCCAACAACAAAGATACGACAAAATTATGTTATATATGTTTACATTAAGGTTACGCTATGTTACGATGACTATAACGTAATTTACCACAGGTAAAAAACGTGAGCATGTTTGCAGAGCAGTATAAGGCGGGAAGTGCCGCAGTTGGGCGCTCCGCTTTGTCCGTCGGCAAAGATGGGTCATTCATCCAACACATTCTATTTCCAGTCAGGACCCTCTTTCCAAGGGTCCTATTTGCGATTTCTTTTGGCTGCTCCCCATCCTTGCCTTGCCGCCGCGGTCAGCATACCGTAACACTTCACTACAAAAATTTGCTGAGGTGGGTGCACGACGGGCCTGCCAAGAAGGGAGAAGAAAGTATGATTAAAGCGATCATTTTTGACTTCGATGGGACGATTATTGATACAGAAACGGCCTGGTACGCTGCTTTTAAGGAGGCATACCGAGAGTATGGCGTCGATTTGACGCTAGAGATGTACTCGCAATGCATCGGTACGAGTCTCCACCAATTTAACCCGTACGAGTACCTCATGACTGATTTAAAGCTGCCGATCGATCGGGAGGAATTCAGAAAATCCGTTCAACAGCGTCATTCGCTTCTGATGGAGAAAGAGGAAATCCGGCCGGGCGTCGTCCGATATTTAAACGAAGCGAAGGCTGCCGGGCTGAAAATCGGGCTCGCTTCAAGCTCTGTTAGAGCGTGGGTGGAAAAATACTTGGAGCGGCTGAAGCTGAAGCCTTACTTTGAGTGTATCCGCACGGCGGATGATGTCCGCAGGGTAAAGCCAGACCCAGAATTGTACGTTCAAGCGACAGCGGCGCTTGGTGTACAGCCGAATGAGGCGGTCGCGATTGAAGATTCCCCGAACGGCGCTAAAGCGGCGGAGGCGGCGGGACTGCACTGCCTGTATATCCCGAATACGATTACGGCCAGTTTGCCATTTGAGCCGCGCGGGGGCAGGCTGAGCTCTTTGCTCGATTTGGAGCTTAAAGATCTGATTGTAAATCCAATCGGAAGATAAATAGAAGATAGATAAAATATTCGGAAATAGATAGGAGTCGTTGATCGATGTAATTAACGGGTAGGGGAGGAGAGAGTATGATGAAGGCCGTACATTTTGGAGCAGGAAATATTGGGAGGGGCTTTATTGGACAGCTGCTTTCTCTTAGCGGCTACGAGATTTGTTTTGTGGCCCGCAATAAAAAGCAAATTCAGCTTTTGCAAAAGAAGCGGCAGTACACGGTAAAGCTCGCGAGTGAAAAAGGCGAAACAATGCTGGTTAACAATATAACGGCAGTGCATGTGGATGACCGTGAGGAGGTGATGAAGCGGATCGCGGAAAGCGATGTTGTTACAACGGCCGTGGGTGCGGCTGCGCTTTCGGATATCGCCGAGGTCATAGCCGGCGGAGTGGCCCTCCGTGTGCAAATCGGAAACGGTCCGCTTCATGTGATTGCTTGTGAAAATGTAATGGGCGGAAGCTCACTCTTAAAGGAGTGGGTATACCGCTTTTTATCTCCGGAGCAGCAGGAGAAGGCCGATGCCTCCGTGGCCTTTCCAAACGCGATTGTCGATCGGATTGTGCCGGTGCAAGCCTTCGAGGAGGATCCGCTGGCCGTGAAGGTGGAGCCATTTTATGAATGGGTAATTCACCGCTCCGCTATAAAGGAAGGCTTTCCGGGGATTAAGGGAGTGCAGTATGCAGACGCTTTGGAGCCTTTTATGGAAAGGAAGCTGTTTACGGTCAATACCGGACATTGCTGTGCCGCGTACTTCGGTTATTTAGAGGGGCATCAGACGATTCAAGAGGCGATGACGAACGATGATGTGAAGCGGAAGGTTCGTCAGGTGCTCCAAGAAACAGGAAAAGTGCTCGTGAGGAAGCATCGGTTCGATGAAGCGGAGCAGCAAACTTATATTGAAAAGACGCTGGAGCGGTTTGCGAATCCGCGGTTGACGGATCGTATTGTCCGTGTGGCCCGTTCCCCGATCCGTAAGCTTTCGTATCACGATCGGCTTGTGCGGCCAGCGCTGCAAGCGGACCGTTTTGGGCTGGAAAGCTCGCATTTGGCTGCTGCGATGGCTGCCGCCCTGCTTTTTGATTACTCGGAGGATGCGGAAGCGGTGAAGCTCCAGAGTGAAATCCGCAAGAAAGGCATTCATCATACGATTGGCAATTGCACAGGGATAAAGGAGTATCATCCGATGTACTGGCAAATCGCCTCGAATTACGAACGGCTGAAGCAAACGTACCGAGGAACGAGAGAAACGGCTTCGGCGTCCGGCGAAAAGAGCGAGGCTTCGATATAGTGGTATAACGGAAATCCGGGTGGAGTGGATGAAGATGGATAAGAGAGAGAAAGTCATACTGATCCTTAGAACGGTAAACGTTACAACGGCTAGACTACTGAAAAGGCTGCGGCTGAAAACTCCGCTGACGCTGCTGTTAGGCTGTTTGCTTACAGCAGTCGGAATCTTGTTTTTGAAGCAAGCACAGGCGGTAACCGGGGGAACTGCCGGCCTCTCCCTCGGTCTCTCGTATTTGTGGGGATTGCCGTTTGGTGTCTTGTTCGTTGGCGTCAACGCCCCGTTTTTTGTTTTTTCCTGGGTTCGGATGGGGGCTAGGTTTACACTGCTCTCGATCGCAGCTTCCGTTATATTGTCCGGGTTGGCAAGTCTCGGTTCGCTGCTGCCTGACTGGCATTTGCCTATGCTGGTGGGTGAAGTGATTGGCGGTGTCTTTATCGGATTAGGGGTAAGTGTCTTATTTATGGGAGGAGCCTCTTTCGGGGGGGCCAATATCTTGTCCCTATACCTGCATCAAAAGTATAAATGGAATCCCGGTATTGTAAATTTCGTTTTCGATTTTATAGTGCTGCTAATCAGCTTCTCGATGATCGGAATTATGAAAGCAGCCTGCTCGGCGCTGTCGATCGTAGTGACCTCTTGGATGATCAGCAGGTTCAAAGGAAGGTACAGAAGTGTGAACCGGGCGGAGCTGCGAACCGTCAGAAAGAAGTTGGAGGATGTACAGTCTGCCGGGTCGGCGGTTGAAAATCGCCCAGCATAGTTAGTGCGAGGGGGGCGGTGATAAGGAGTGTTTTTGAGCTTGATTGCGAAGATAGAGGGAGCTGACCATGGCCTTTGCGGCTTGGTGAGCTCCTTTGTATTTAGGTGACGTATGTTGCCTTGACTTAAGTTAAGTGCGGATGATGTGTTTGGGGATTAAAACCATGAATGTTTAACTTTGCAAATTATATGATTACCCCCATAGGCTTTCAGAGCGTACAGGAATTTGCCGGCTTCCGTGGTCTCCGGACAAGCTCTCCCCCGCAGTTTGGACAAATGGTATCCATTTCTTCTGTGCAAGGCAAACAAAATGTACATTCATGAACGCAGATATAGGCGATGGATTGACTCTCAAGAGCAGTGCTGCAGCGCTCGCATTTGGTTCTCATTTCTAATGCCATTGGAAAAGGCCCTCCTTGAATGATCTTGTAGGAGCAATATATCACGGAGGCCGGCTTATTATAAGGTGCAGTTTGGATCCCTCGAATGGGGTCAGATGGGCGAGTGGCCTGACGGGTTAATTGGATACGTAGGGAACGCCGCCAGCATCGAACTTTCACAGGAGAGCTTAGGCTTTTGCTGTACCGAGGATGCTGCTGAACCTTAGCGGTTTGGTTAATATCCCCTGTTTTGGGAACCCTAACATTGTTATAGAAGCTTGAAGGGGGAATTATGGAATGAACAACGAGGGTCAGCAGCAAGGGATTTCTACGTTTACAACGCCAACGGGACTGCGTCAGGCAGGCAACCCCTTTGATTGGTACCGTGAAATGCGGAGCCGGGGTGGACTGCATTTTGACCCGGAGCGTAATGTTTGGGATGTGTTTCGTTACGATACGGCGCAAGCTGTGATCAGCAACTATAAGGCTTTTTCTTCTCAGGGTGGGACGGGCGGCACACTGAGCCTATTAGGCATGGATCCGCCGAAGCATAAGCACTACCGTGCACTGGTAACTCAAGCGTTCACCCAGAAATCCATTGAGAATCAATCTGCGGGGATTGAGCAAATCGCCGATGAGCTGCTGGACCGGCTGGAGGGCCAGCCCAAAATGGACTTCGTCATGGATTTTGCGTTCCCGCTGCCGGTTATCGTCATTGCTAAAATGCTTGGCATCAGGACGAAGGATCGTAACCTTTTTAAAGAGTGGTCGGATAAGCTGGTGGAGGGCAATGACGATCAAAACTTAGAAAAGCAGGCGCAGCTGGCATCGGAGAAAATGAAAATTATCGGCGAGCTGTATGCCTATTTTACAAATGTCATTGAGGAGCGCCGGGCCAATCCGGGCGGTAATGACCTGGTATCCGAGCTGCTGCGGGCCAAGATCGACGATCAGCATCTGGATATGGTGGAGCTGCTGGAGTTTTGCCTGCTGCTGTTGGTGGCGGGCAATGAGACGACGACCAATCTGCTGGGCAATTTTATGCGGACGATGCTGGAGCATCCCGAGTCGCTGGAGCGTGTGCGTAAGGACCGCAATCTGCTGGCGCCGGCCATTGAGGAAACGCTGCGCTACAGCTCGCCGATCCAAAGCATCAGCCGTGTAGCGTCCGTGGATACGGAAGTGGAGGGACAGAGCATCAAAGCCGGACAAGGCGTCGTCATATGGCTGGGCTCCGTCAACCGGGACGAGCGTAAATTTGACAATGCGGAGCAGTTCATCATTGACCGTCATCCGAATCCGCATATGGGCTTTGGTCAAAGCGTTCATTTCTGCTTGGGTGCACCGCTTGCCCGGCTGGAAGCAACCATTGCGCTGAACCGCTTTTTAGACCGCGTTCCTTCCGCAGCGCTGGACGAAAGTGAATCGTTGACCCGCAGCCCGGGCTCCTTTGTATTTGGCTATAAGAAGCTGCCGCTTCTGCTGAAGGAGAAGGCTCAGGTCGGCCGCTGACAAAATTAGGCGGATGGACCGGTGCAAACGTCTATACCCCCGAATGCTGCCCGCCATAGGATGTAGCGTAAGGAAAAACAAAGACATTCAAGGAGGTAATGCACAATGTCAGCAGTAGGTGCAGGTTGGACAAATACAGGTACGATCTTGGTTCTTTTCATTCTTCTGGTTATCATCAGCCGTACAGTATTCGCATTTTAATTGAACTTCACCATAAAGCATCCAGCTTCTAAAGCTGGGTGCTTCTATTTTTAACGGTCGTAAGACAAGAAGAACCCGGCCCAATCGGCCGGGTTTTCTATGTAATTGATGTGGTGTCGCTGACTTACTCAGCCGACCATCTTCCGGTTCACGCTTTCCGTAATCAAGGACTCAAGCTCCGGCTGTATGGCCCGGAACTCCTCCAATGAAAGCGTTCCCTGCCGCACGCGCGAGATGAGCTGCTCCTGCAGCTGAGCCACTTGCAGCTGGACGAGCTGCCGCGGGTCCTGACTGTTCTGTTCCACCAACTCGGCTAAAGAATGACCGTTGTATAGGGCATCCCGCACCTCTTCTTCCGTCGCTTTTCCTACTAATTCATAAAACAGGTTATGTTCATGGTTCGTATTGTTTTTCTCGGATGCTGGGGAAGCAACCCCGCTAGCTCTGGCTTTTGCATCGGCTTCATCGGTGCTGGCGCTATCGTTTATGCCGAGGGCCGTCCATGCGCTCACGCCATTTTCCAGCTCGCGGTTGCCGGCGCTGATGGTAATGATAATGGCTAGTGTGCAGACAATGACGATTCGTTTCGGACTCATAAGAAAACCTCTCTCCCATTCGTTAATAACAGGCAAAACGAAACGGCTACTTACTATACGAATCGAAAGCGAATAATGTTCCAAATCATAGGCAAAAATTTCCCCGCCGGAAATCGCTTGGCTCTTCCCCATGAAAAGAGTTGTCGAAAATCCCCGAATGATTCCCAAATCGGGACAAATGCAGTAGACAGTCCGTCCATACGCTTCGCGGAGTTGCGGAATATCCATAAAGGGATGAACCAATCCGAAGAGGCGATGGGAGGTTTATAGATTTGTTACGGAAAAAGCAGTGGCATGTAAAGAACAAATGGAAAAGACACCTTGGGTTAATTGGAAGTCGGAAGGTTTCCCGCCATCTCCCTCCAACCAATATGTTAACAAGAAGAAGTTTGAAAAGATACCTGGGGCGGTATCGCACGGTATTTATTAAGCCAGTATTTGGGTCGTTTGGGAATAATATTATGAAGGTCTCACGCAGAAAGAAAAGCTACTATGTGCAAAAGGAAAGACGATCTTTTCATGTTTCAAAATCACGCATTCGGCGAACGGTATTCCGGCATACGGGTAACCGGAAATATTTGATCCAGAAGGGGATTCGGCTGATCCGCGTGAAAGGCCGTGCCATTGATTACCGTTTGCTTATGCTAAAGCCCGGCAGCAAATGGGAGTTCATGGGTATTATCGGGAAAATGGCGACCGGTAACCGCGTTGTGACGAACTTTAATAACGGCGGAGAGCCGATTGGGCTAAGCAAATCGCTGCGCAGTATCGGTTGGAATGAAGCGGATATTAGGCGGATTCGTAAAGAAATGCGCTCGCTCGGATTTGCAACTGCGCGGCAGTTTAACCGTAAATTCAAAAACTGCCGCCGGCTGGGGATTGATCTGGCGATTGACACGAACAAAAAAATTTGGATTATTGAAGTAAACACGAATCCGTTTTACGATTTGTTCAAGCATCATCAGGATCGCGGACGTTACCGGAAGGTAGACCGATATATGAAAAGAATCCGCAGGCTGCAATCCGATCGATAGGCGGCACAGCGGTTTTTGGAGTGGAGTCCCGGCTAGTCCGGGGCTTCTTCTGTTCCTGGGAAAATACATTGCCTTTTCATTTGATCCTAACCCTTTTGCCATGGTATAATAAAGAAGCTGTGACCATATATCAGGATAAATTCACATATAGTAAAGGGACTACTGTTTTTAAGGTTACTTTACGGTATGTGATTTTTTGTTTTTAGGCGTTTTCGGTCAGCGGTGGATTGATCTTAAAAGAGGGGGCGTTCCTACATGTATTACTCGAAAAAAAATCAGGCTGAGGAAATTCCGAACCAAATGACCGCCGTTTGGTCTTGTACGCAGGATGATTGCAATGGGTGGATGAGAGAGGATTTTTCATTCGAAACCATTCCGACCTGCTGGAGATGCCAATCGCCGATGGAGAAAAGCATGAAGAGCTTACCTGTTCTTAACAACAATCAGTGGCAGATGGCTGCCAAGGGAAAATAAACGTAAATCGGTAGAGGAAAGCCGGACCTTATGAGCGAACGCCCACCCTCTCGCAAGCATACGATATAGAAATTTCTATATTGCATCTCGCGAGAGGGTGATTTTGTTGGTTGTACAACTGACCTCGCTGCACTGGGTATACTTAATTTTTATTATTTTCATTGTGGCGCTGCTGGTCAAAAGGCGCGACACGAGCATGATATGCATTGTCGGAATATTTGCGCTTGGGTTTATTGCAACGGAAAGCTTAAGCGGATCCGTATCCGGTATTTTTAACAGCTTTATTTACGCAACAAAAGAGCTGATTGCCACGATTTTCATCATCTCCATCGTCGTGGCGATGAGTCGGGTCCTGATAAGAACCGGTGTAAATGAAATGATGGTAAGGCCGTTTACGTATTTCATACGTACGCCGGGGCAGGCTTTTTGGGTGATCGGTCTCCTAATGATGATCACCTCCCTGTTCTTCTGGCCGTCTCCGGCGGTAGCGTTGATCGGCGCCGTGCTTTTGCCGGCTGCAGCTCGGGCAGGGCTTCCGGCGCTGGGTGCAGCGGTGGCTATGAACTTATTTGGGCATGGCATCGCGTTATCCGGTGACTATATTATTCAAGGGGCGCCGAAGCTGACGGCCGATGCGGCGGGCATTCCCGTCGGAGAAGTGATGGAGGCGAGCATTCCGCTTGTCATCATTATGGGTGCTGTCACGACGATTGCGGCATTTTGGATGATGCGCAGCGATATTAAGAATGGCAGATGGAACGACGGACTGGTGGAGCAGACGGCCGCTGCACCCCAGCAGCTCGAGGTTCAGCCGGAGCTGCTTTCCCGGCGGGCGAAAATTGCTGCGGCGATCTTCGTACCGCTGCTGTTTGCCGTTGATGTGGCATGCATGCTGGCATTTAAGCTGCAGGGAGGCGACGCCACGGCTTTAGTCGGAGGGACGGCAATCGTTATTCTGATTGCCGTCGCCCTGCTAGCGCACCGCAGCCAAGGGCTGGAGCAGACGACATCCTACTTAATCGAGGGCTTCCAATTCGGCTTTAAGGTGTTCGGCCCTGTGATTCCGATCGCGGCCTTCTTCTATCTGGGGGACGCCGCCTTCACCTCGTTATACGGCGAGCAGCTTCCGGCAGGCTCGCATGGGATCGTGAATGATCTGGGCGTTGCCCTTGCCGAGAACGTGCCGCTCAACGAGGCGGTTGCCGCTGTGACGCTTACCGTGATCGGCGCGATTACCGGCCTGGACGGGTCCGGCTTCTCGGGCATTTCATTGGCCGGATCGATCGCGCAAATGTTTGCGGGAGCCGTTGGCGGCGGAGCGGCGACGCTTACCGCCTTGGGACAGGTGGCCGCCATTTGGGTAGGCGGCGGGACGCTGATCCCATGGGCGCTTATCCCAGTCGCCGCCATCTGCGGCGTAAGCCCCTTCGAGCTGGCGCGGCGGAACCTGAAGCCGGTAGTCATCGGCTTATTGGCGACGACGCTCGCCGCCATGCTCCTCATGTAGCCCGGGCGAGGAACACTCCCCCTCGCCCGCTTACCCAAATCGCCCGGGCAGACTCCCGGGCATCAACAAAGAGACGCCGGCTCGCCCTGCCGGCGTCTCTTTGTTATTTTCCCATCACTCGGCCCGATGCAGCCTTCACTTTACTCATCCCCTTTTTTGGCAATCATTCAGGGTTCCTCATTCAACATCACAGCCAACCCGTTAAGGTGAACGAATGTCGTTGTTCTGACCTAAAGGTTCACTCCCTTCTTGTGAACGGACCGCCACGCCTCTGCAATTTTCCTGCCATAATCACGATAATCATTTGTTTAGGTCATTGCTGACACGTGTTGACGATCCGTTTTTCGTGGGGTAACCTCAAACATACAGCAGGAAAATAAAGCGTTTCCAATACAGTTGGAATATGGGGGTGAAAGCAGCGTCTTCGTCATCGTCATGTAGTCAGGCAGCTTTGTAAGACTCCAAGGAACGCTTGTTACAATACGAAACCAGGGGTGGAAAAACGTTGAAGAAAAATAACATTATTTCTGCATTTTTAATCGCTGCAATGGCAGGTCAGCTGCTTCCAGGCGCATCTTTGGCAGCAGCACCGGATAGCGTTAAGCTTTTGGATGAGCATTTTAATTCCGCAACCGCAGGGGCAAAGCCTGAGGGCTTTACGGTGAAGGAAGAAGAGGGCGCCGTAAAGGTGGCGACAGCCCCGAACGGATCAAATCCAAGCCTTCTGCTGGAAGATCCGGGCAAGAGCTCAATTACGGTTGCCAAAACGTTTGCGCCGCAAACGGGAACGGTTACCTTTGAAGCAGACTTTATGCAGCCGGCAGTTGGAAACTCGGCGAAGGTCATTCGACTGGAGAGCGAGGATGGCTCCAAGACTGCGGTCATTATCGAAACGAAAAATAACGGCCTAAGCTACCGGAACGGGGATGACACCTTTACCGAGCTGCTGCCGATTGAAGCGAACCAATGGTATACGATTGCCGTGGTTGCGGATGTGGCGGCGCAAACGGCCGATGTTTACATAAACGGCGAATTGAAGGCAGACAATGCCGCTTTCTATGAAAGCGCTCCATCGATCGGACGCTTCGTTTCCTACACACCGGGATCCAGTGCCAAAAGCCATTATCTTGATAATTTAAAAGCGTATACGGGCGAACGGGTTGTTGTGGAGAAGGCAGCGGCGGAACCGGCGAAGGAACCGGCTGCTCAGGCGCCGGCACAGGAAGTGAAGGAGCCGACTGCGGAGAAGGCGTCTACGGAATCGAAGCCGGGCATTTACGAGGCGGAGGATGCCGAAGGCTCGGGCACCGTTGTGGACAACAAGCATCCGGGCTTCACGGGAACAGGCTTTGTCGATTACAACCCGAACACACCGGGCGGATACTTGGAATGGAAGGTGACCGTGCCGGCGGACGGTGAGTATACACTCGGCTTCCGTTATTCGCAGGGCAAGCCGGATAACCGTCATGCCGAAGTGAAGGTTAACGGCGAGACCGCGGTAGAAAAGCTGGATTTCTTATCGACAGGAGACTTTGTAAATTACGCTTACACGAACGCTAAGGCTGTGCTTAAGGCCGGTGAAAATACGATTCGCTTAACGGCAACCGCGCCGGAGGGCGGAGCGAACGTGGATCATCTGCACGTCTACTCTGTCGTGGATACGATTTACGAGGCGGAAGAAGCGGAAATTTCCGCTGCGATAATCGATAACAAGCACCCGGGCTTCACCGGAAGCGGGTTCGTTGATTACAACCCGAACGCACCGGGTGGTTTTATCGAATGGACGACTGAAGTGCCTGCCGATGGCGAGTACACACTGGAATTCCGTTACGGTCATGGCGGTACCGATAACCGTGCGGCAGAAATTAAGGTTAATGGCGAAGTTGTCATGGAAAAGCTGGATTTCCTGCCGACCGGCGGCTGGACAGAGTACAAAACGACGGCGGCAAAGGCCGTGCTGAAGGGCGGTACAAACATCATCCGGGCAACCGGTGTAGCGGCGAACGGCGGCGGCAACATCGACCATCTGCGCATCCACAATCTGCCTGATGGCGGAGGCGAGGTTCAGATTGAGATCCAGCCTGTTGAGCTGACCGAAATCTTAAGCGGTCTGCAGATGAAGAAGCTCACTTCGGAAGGCATTATTGCTTCGGAGGCGGAGCTCGCGAAGGATCAGCCGCTGACGCGGATTGCTTTCATGGCAATGATTAACGAAGCGTATAATTTCCACTATGAAGAAGAGTACAAGGGGCTATCCGGCGAGGACCGCGTATGGGAAGTTTCCGCTGACGAGTGGGACGCTCACGTGTTGAAGGCGGCGAAAGCGGCCGGCTACATCCAAGGAGAGCCTGACGGCGGCGTATATCCGGATCGTCAGCTGACCCGTCAGGAAGCAGCTGCGATGGTGGCAAGCCTTCTGAAGCTGGAGGCGAACGATGCCGCGCTGAAGGGGATTTCCGACGGCGGAGACATCCCGCTTTGGAGCAAAGGCATCGTTGGCGCGGTGCTTGGCGGCAAGCTGATGTCGCCGAAGGCGGACGGCAGCTTTGGTGCGAAGGCGCCGTTAACGCGCGGCGAAGCGGAAGAGCTGCTGGCGAAGATTGCACCGGCAGCGGGGGATGCAGCGGCCAGCGGAGTGCACATCGCGGGCGTGCATGCAATATCGAATCGCGTGGTAGCTGTTACGCTTAACGGCAAATTCGACAAATTCGATTATAATGACATCGCATTACGTGTGCCGACTGGAAGCTGGGCGACGCTGACGCCGAATCTTACCAAAGAGATTGCGGTAGGCAAAGCGGCGCTGGCAACGAACCGTTACGGCAATACAGTGGTCGTTTTTGAAACGGTTGAGCCGCTGGAGGAAGCAACGAAGGAAGAGCAGCAGGCCTTCTCCGGCGATTTGGAAGCAGCGGTAAAGCAGGCGGAAAACTATGTCTCGTGGCAAATGGATCACGGTGGCTGGACGAAATCCATGCCGTACGACCGCGCTTGGGACGGCAAGGAAAAACGCACGTCGCAATTTGGACCGGATGGCGTGACCGAGCTCGGTACGATCGACAATAACGCAACGACGAACGAGATTCGCTTCATTGCCCAGGCTTACCGGGAAAGCGGCAAGGAGCAGCTGAAGCAGAGCGTTGAGAAGGGCCTCGATTTCCTTCTGACGATGCAGTACGATACCGGCGGCTGGCCGCAGGTGTATCCGAAGCGTGGCGCTGAAGGTGATCGCGTCCAGTATTCGAACTTTGTCACGTATAATGATGGCGCCATGATCAAGGTGCTGGATCTGATCGACGACATTTTGAATAAAAAATATCCGTTCGATCAAGATTGGCTTGATCCGAAGTACTACGATTCCTTGGAAAAAGCGGCTCAATCCGGGCTCGACTATATTTTGAAATCGCAAATCAAAGCAAATGGCAAGCTGACGGCATGGGGCGGACAGCATGACCCGTATACGTACGAAGCAATGTACGCTCGTATCTACGAGCATCCGTCTGTCGCGACAATGGAATCCGTGGGCATCGTTCGTTACCTGATGTCGCGTCCGGACCAGACGCCGGAAATCAAGCAGGCTGTACGCTCTGCATTGGAATGGTTTGACGAGGTGAAGCTGGAGGGTATTCGTTATGTGAGCGCCGATCCGGAAGGTAAGTACTTCGTCGAGGATACGAAATCGGACACTTGGTACCGCTTCTACGAAATTGGCACGAATCTGCCGATTTTCTCCGGCCGCGATGGCGTCATTAAGCGCACCATCCAAGAGATCGAGGAGGAGCGCAGAAACGGTTACTCGTGGGGCGGAAGCTACGCGAAGCAGCTGCTGGAAACGGCATCGACAACCGGTTATTTCGCTGGTAAAATTTACGCTGTAGCGGCGGAGACGCCGAAATCTCAAGATCAGCGGGGCAGAACGCTTGTGTCCGGCGAGATAAGACAGGTGAATGATTTGACGGAGCAATTGAACCAGCTGCCGAGCAAGCTGACGGTAGCGAAGGACGGATCGGGCGATTACACTACGGTTCAAGCGGCGGTAGACGCGGTGCCGAAGGACAATACCGATCGCGTGGAAATTTTCATCAAGAATGGGACGTATAAAGAAGTGATTACAGTGCCTGCCGATAAGCCGTTTATTTCCTTTATCGGAGAAAGCAGCACGGGCACGATCCTCACGTTTGACAATTATGCCGGCAGGGAGCGTCCAGAAGGCGGAACCTTCGGTACAAGCGGAAGCGCAAGTGTGTACTTGTACGGCAACGATTTTACTGCGGAAAACCTGACGTTTGAAAATTCCTTTGACGAAAATACGGACACCAAAGGTAAGCAGGCGGTAGCCGTGTATACACGCGGTGAGCGCCAAGCGTTCAAAAACGTCCGTTTCATCGGAAACCAGGATACGCTGTACACGAACGGCGGAACGCAGTATTTCTACCAGTGCTACATCGAAGGCGATGTCGATTTTATTTTCGGCGGCGCGCGAGCGGTATTTGAGGAGTGTACAATTTACTCTTATAACCGCGGGTCCGATACGAATAACGGTTATGTAACGGCCGCTAGCACGATGATTACAGAGCCTTACGGCTATTTGATCCTAAACAGCCGTCTGGAAAGCGATGCGGCTGCGGGAACGGTACACCTTGGCCGTCCGTGGCACCCAAGCGGCAACCCGGATGCGATTGCCAGCGTTGTGTACATGAACACGTACCTCGGCGCGCATATCAATCCGGAAGGCTGGACGGATATGTCCGGATTCTCGGCGAAGGATGCACGGTTCTTCGAATACAAAAACTTCGGTCCGGGTGCAGTCGTCAACGAGTCGAGAAGACAGCTTACCGACGAGGAAGCGAAGCAGTACACGATCGAGAATGTGTTGAAGGGCTGGAACCCTAACAACTAAGAGCGAGAAAGATGCGGGAGCTCCTGCGGCGTTAAGGCGCTGCGGGGGCTTTTTGCAATTTTTTTAATTATGTAAAATAAAATCTGAATAAAACAAAACGAAGCGGCAATAATAATTCTTGCCTTCATAATTTCATACAAAAAAGCGGGTGAGCGATATCCATGACGTATGACTGCCACTATTGCGAGCAAGAAACGGAATCGGCGCACACCATCACTTTGTACGATAAAACCGGCGTAGAAGACCGGTTGGAAGTACTGTGTGACAATTGTTATGAGGAATGGCTTTTATCATTACGAGGCTAAAATTGGGGCTTCGGCCCCACTATAATAAATTTGCTTAGAAAGGAGGGATATGGTATGATTAATACAGATCGAAATTTACCCGAACTCACATATTGCAGAGGGTTAATATTTTGGTAAATACTAACCCTGTCCAATATGTGATTTTTTTATTTCTAAGCAAATAAAGATCATGTAAAAACAAATTTTTGGAGGTTTTCTCACATGAAAACAGGTACAGTTAAGTGGTTCAACGCAGAAAAAGGTTTCGGTTTCATCGAGGTTGAAGGCGAAAACGACGTATTCGTACACTTCTCCGCAATCACTGGCGATGGCTACAAGACTTTGGAAGAAGGCCAGCGTGTAGAATTCAACGTGGTTCAAGGCAACCGCGGACCACAAGCAGAAAACGTAGTAAAGCTGTAATATCTGCTTAAAAAAAAGACAGCCCCTTCGCTGAAGGGGCTGTTTTTTTGTGGACTTGACTCTGGACTTGATTCTGGACTTGATTCTGGACTTGATTCTGGACGCATACAAAGCATATCCTCATACTAAGAACCAGGTTGGGTAAGCTGTAGTTGTGTAGACGTAGGGAGGTCCCACTTATGGCGCTTCAGAAGCATCGTTTTTATACGGCGGGATTTGCTCTGTTCACAGCATTTGCATTGCTCATGGAGCTGATCTGGATTCCCGATCCGCTGCGGTGGGGGTCCATATATTGGCTCGATACGATTCAATATATGGTTTATGCGCTTGCGGCAGTTCCGGTGTTATGGGCATGGGGGGCGGTCACCGGCTGGCGGGAGCGAGGAGACGGCTTGCTTGCGTCCAGCCTTCGGCTGGCTGTTGCTGCCGCTTCCGCAGGGGCTGCTGTGCTCATGATCGTTAATCCGCGAAGCGTGGTTTGGCTTGGTGTGTTAATGGGCGCGGCGTGGCTTGGCGCTTGTGTGGACGCGGCCGTCACGGAGGCAAGGATAGGCCGCCGCTTCCCCCGCAAGGCGTTCACGCTGTTTGCCGCTTCAGCGGGGATCTTAGCGCTGTTGTTTTGGCCGACACCGTATTTGGTCATGTATCCGGGACTTACGGTAAATATGAACAGCTACGCTAAGGCGGAGGGGGGAACGCCCAAAGGGACGATTCAGGGCGTGCTTGTTTTTGAACGGCCGGCCTTTCCGGTGGATTGGCTGTATGGGCGGCTGTACCCTCACTACCGCTTTGCGCCGCGGGAGACGCTGGATATGTCGCTCGGGGAATATCATGCCGTCGTTCAGAGCATGAAAGCGAATGCGAATAAGCTGGGCAGCGCAGTCGCCTTCTGGAAAGCGGGTATCGGCAAGGGAGCGGTGAAATCGGGCGTTCGGGTGCTGGCGGTGCAGGCCGGAAGCCCTGCTGATGGGAAGCTGCAAGGCGGAGATCTCATTATCGCGCTTCAAGGGCAAAGTGTGCTGTCCACTGCACAATTGGCCGAAGTGATGGGTCAGGTTAAGCCAGGGGATCCGGTTGTCGTAGAGCTGATTCGTCAAGGGAAGACGGAGAGGGTGACGGTGCAGGCGGGTGCCCGGAAAGATAAGCCGACACAGGCTGTGCTCGGCATCCA
Organism: Paenibacillus turpanensis; assembly: GCF_011421635.1. Lineage (GTDB taxonomy): Bacteria > Bacillota > Bacilli > Paenibacillales > YIM-B00363 > Paenibacillus_AK > Paenibacillus_AK turpanensis. Next base: position 33,377 of record NZ_WTLI01000014.1, on the reverse strand, counting down.
GATTGAGGACAGCGTGGAGCTGGATTTGCCCGTCGATGTCCAATTCCGGTCTTATTTACTGCATGAAGGCGGGCCGTCACATGGGGCAGCGCTTGCGCTCACGTTAGTAAACCAGCTGGCGGAGCAGGATCTTACTTACGGGAATCGTGTGGCTGTCACGGGTACGATTGATGGAGACGGCAGAATCGGCAGCATTGGCGGCATCCGGCAGAAAGCATTCACTGTTTCGCGAACGGATACGGATGTGTTTTTTGTTCCAGCCGGGCAGGAGGATGAGGCAAGGCAGGGGGCAAGCGGGCTTACGATTGTCCCGGTACGCACGCTCGATGAGATGCTGCTTTGGCTGCGCGAGCATCCTAGGTTAAAGTAAGAAGAGGGAGAAGAACCCGTTACGGGATGCTTCTCCCTCTTCCCTATGCGAAGCAGGGCAGGGCGTCATTTTACGTCTGCCGCACCGCTTCTGCTTCCCTATTTTCTTCATCCGGTTGTTTGCGCCCGAAGAAGACATAAAACAGGATAGAAACCAGCGTATATACGACTGCGGTTACGGTAAATGCGTACGCGTAACCATGGTAGGGCCCGAACCGGGCAACAAGCCCGGTGCTGACCGGCGCCGCCAAAAACCAGCCAAGATGGAAAGCGGCTTCGCCGCTGCTGGCGGCCAGACCGCGGAGCGAGCGATGCACACGATTCATTTTGATCGAGTTGTAGAAAGGGGTGGCCGCATTCATGAGTGCTTGCCGGAACAGGTATCCGCCGCAGGCAAGCGGAAAATTCATCGTGTAAGCGGTCAGCAGCAGAAACGGGATCGAGCTGAGCTGCAGCACGATGACGGACTTGGCTTCCCCAAGCCTGCGGGCAAATACAGGGCCGATCAAATACGCTGCGGCGGTAGCCCCTTGCCCTAGTGAAACGACGAGACCGATCAATGAATGGGGCGCATCGAAGCGGTCCTCGAAATACACGTTCAAATAAGGAACAACCATGCCGCCCGCTGACGAGGACAAAAGACCGAGCATCGCAAAGAGACCGATGATCCGCAGCGACGAGCGATGCTTGCCCCAAAGCTGCGTGAAGGGAAGCGATATCCGGTTGGTCTGCGGTGCGTCTTCACTGGAGGCTTCGGCTCCTCCGAAACGCAGAACGGGGATCAGCCCGAGAGCGGCCACTCCGATCCCGATCAGCAGTGTAATCCGCAGGCTGACCGCCTCGGTGAATCCGAGAAGGTGGTGAAATAAATCGGAAAGCAGTCCGCCCGATAAGTTCCCGGCTACATTGGCGAACATCACCAAAGCAAGATTTAAGCTGAATAAGTGGACCCGCTGCTCCGGCGTAGAATGCTCGGATAAGTAGGGCAGCGACGTGACGGATACAATGGCAAGCGCCATGCCGCCGGCGAAGGAAGATACCAGCAGTCCGCCCGGCGTTTCCGTTAATGCGCGTGCGGTTAACGCGATAAGGGCAAGCAGTACACCTGCGGAGATCATCCGCTTGGGTCCAAGCTTATCGTTGGCGATCCCCGCAGGGATGAGCACAATTGCTGAGGCGAGAGCGGCCGCTCCGATTAAGTTCCCGACGACGGTTTGATCGTACCCGAGCGACTTTACATAGAGGTTGAACATCAGCTGGTAAATGCCGAGCCCGGTGTTCCACACAAAGGAGAATAGTAAAAACAACCGGATATTCGAGCTGTATCCGTTGATCTGCTGCTTCCATTCCTGAATAAAGGCTGACATCGGTTTTTTCCCCGGATTCATATTGGTTTGTTCTTTGCACTATAGAATAACGGATTTCCTCCACAAACGGAATCATTATTTTCCTTTGGTCAATTCAGGATTGCTGGCAGCAAGACGAAGGCGTCCTATCTGTCGACACAGCAAAAAAACCATCCCTCCACCGGCACGGCTGTGACGGGGAGAGATGGCTAGCTTTGTTCCTGCCGTTTCGTTTGAAGCGCAAGATAATCGCGAAGCATGAACAGCCGCCAAGGCACGATCATGCCAAACGCCAATAAATAAAAGAGGGCACCGCTCTGTAAAATCGTAACGTACCGCTCCACCACATCATGCAGTACGACGCGTACTGCGAGAAGAACGGCTACAAACACAAAAAACATTTTGGACTGCTGCATATACACCTTATCTTCGACGATCTGAAATTTACTGGTCCGGATCAACGGATAAGAAAATAGCAGCGCACCCACCAGCAAACTTCCCAGCGCCCAAAGAAGCGGGATATGGGTGTCAGGAACAATGAACATGAGAAAGCCGGTCGACATCCCAATCGGCGGCATGATGATGCTGGCCAGCTTCACGGGTCTATTTGAGGCTCGCAGGCGAAACAGAAAAACAACGATTCCTCCGAGCAACGCGAGGCAGATGGATAGGGTCGGATTTAGAAAACTCGGCAGCTGCATGGACGGCGACCTTCCTTTGCGGATTTCAACGTTCCTTCCATTGTACAAAATATTCCGTCTAAAAATCAAAAGGAATTGTGCGCGTTTGTTTTTGGGTATGCAATGGGGACAAGGTATGCTAACGTTAAAGTATCCAATACAACCTTCAGGTGATCTATGATAAAGGATTTGCTTTTTCATTTGCTGATGATTTTATTTCCGATTCATCTGTATCAAACATTTTTTATGGCCACCTGGAAGTTTCAAAATGTGTATAAAGACCGGGTGATGCTCGGTTTGCTGGGCGGTGGTTCTGCGGTTCTTTGTACGTTATTTCCGATGGAATTCGAAACGTTTCGTTGGGATTTGCGAAGCATTCCGTTGTTTGTGTCCATATTATATGGCGGATTCTTATCGGGCTCGATCGCCAGCGTAATGATACTTGCGGCCCGGCTGCTGCAGGGGGCGGAGCCGCTCCTCGTTTGTTTCATACTGACCACTCATGTCATGTACTGCATTCCGGCGTTTATGGTGCTCAGGCGATATGTTTCTATGTCTAAACGGAGAAAAATGGCGGCTGCCTCGGGAATCTCCTTATTTGCTTTCGTCACGATTCTTTTGAATTTTTACATGTATTTGCATTTAAAAGGAGTCGCTTTCCCGTGGAATCAGTATTCGGTAAGCATGCTCGCATTCACAGCCGTTATTATGGTCAGCGGGATGATGCTGTCGATACTGCTGCTGGAGAGCCTGCGGGATTATATCAAGCTGCGTGAACGGATGGAGCGCAGTGAGAAGGTAAGTATCATCGGCGATTTGGCGGCAAGCGTCGCTCACGAAATTCGCAATCCGCTGACGGCGGCGGGCGGTTTTATGCAGCTTGCCAAGCAGACGTCGATCGCTTATGGGAGAAAGGTGGACGAACACCGCGAAAGCGCTGGCGGGAATACGTTCAGCCGCGACGAGGAGCTGACACCGGTGATGAAGATCGGGAATTATCTTGATACGGCGCTGGTGGAACTCAAGCGGGCGGAAGAAATTATTTGCGAGTATTTAGAATTTGCTAAGCCAAACCTGAAGAATCTGGAAGGGATTCACCTGGCTGCAACGCTTTCCGAGGCGGCAAGGGAGGCGGCGGAATATGCGCTTGCGAAGGAGATTCGTGTCACGTGCAGCGTCGATGAGCAGCTGTGGATTTGGGGTGACGATCAGCGGCTGCGGCAGGCGGTGCTGAACATTGCAAAGAATGGCATCGAGTCGATGGAAGGCGATGGGGTTCTTGCAATACGGGCAAGCCAGCTGCAGGCTCACGCGGTTATTACCGTTTCGGATACCGGTCACGGGATGGATGGAGAGACGATTCGGCGTTTGGGAACACCTTTCTACACGATGAAAGAAAAAGGAACGGGGCTTGGGCTCATGGTTTCGTTAAAGCTGATCCAAGCCATGAACGGGGAGGCAAGCTTTGAAAGCCGCCCGGGGAAGGGAACAACGGTGACGATCCGCTTTCCGATTTGGGAAGAGGGGCGGGGATATCGACCGGCAGCAGAGATTAAGTAAGGGCGTGCGAATCGCTATTCTATCCGCGAAAGCAAGAGAAAACCGGCTGACGCATCCCTGCGACGGCCGGTTTTCTCTTTGCGGCAAAGCGGACTAGCGCTGGAGCGGGTTCCAGCCGTCCGAGCCTGCGAGAACTTGCGCGGGCGAGTACAGCGCGGCCTGCTCCGCGGACAGCTGCTTCGCCCAAACAACGCGCTGCTCTGCGGGTGCGCCGGGCCCGCGATTGCCAAACTCGCAGAACGACGTTGTTTGCTCGCTCTCCGGCTTGTTCCAATTATCCCAGCCTTCCGGACGAATATGCTCGCCGACCCAGCAATCGATGAAGGCCGCTTTGGCATCATTGCGCCAAGGTCTGCCGAAATAATAGGAGTGCCGCGGGGCATCGCTGGTTAGGCGGCAGCCTTGGAACACATAGCCGTACTCGGCTTCCTCCGGAGTGGACGGGGCGGTTAGCCAGCCGTGTACCTGCATCGGCGAGGCCGCTTTATCCTCCGGAGAAACGCGGCGCTTCGCGAAAATTTCGCAGTCTTGAAATACGGCGGTAGCCGAGCCGAATATAAAATCCACGTCGCCTTCAATGTAGCAGGCTTCGTAATATTGCCGTACGAGGCGGCGCTCTTTATTTTCGCCTGGCCCGACGAAGGAGCCCGGCTTCATCGGACTCGGCGGCAGGGGGCCGGTAAACAGCGTGTCCTGATGGCCCAGCAGCCGGCACTGCCGGAAGACGGCCCGGTCCGCGTCAACATAGGCGGCGAGCGCCTGTCCGGCAATTGAGCCTGACCCGGCCGCATTGGCGATGGTCAGGCGCTCGGCCGTGAAGTTGTCTCCGCCGACATATAGTGAATACGAGCGGAACGTTCCGTATTCCGACCCGTCGGCATGTATTTTTTTCGCATAATCGTCGTAGGTGATCACGGTTTTTTCTGCGTCTTCTCCGACAAGATGAATGAAGGGCTTATCGATATGTATCTTTTCCTTATAAACGCCGTTCCGAATACGAATGGTAACGGTTTCGGCATTGTCGGCCGGTACTTGATCAATGGCTTCTTGGATCGTTTGAAAATCTCCGCTTCCGTCTATTGCAACAAGCATGAATTAGATCCGCCCTTTCTGATTGAAAAATATGATATCTAAAGTAGTGTACCATACATTTCCCGAGGGGCAGACCGTAAAGGGCTACAAGGTAAATTGATGCTTATTCAGTAACGTGCCTGATTCTGAAGGTGTACGACTCGATCGGTGACCGCTTTACCGATGGCGCCGATCGCGATGTAAATCGGAAAGGAATAAAGAAGGCTCCAGTTATATGGAATATAGATGCTCACAGCGATTGAAAAGGGTTCAAAGAGAAAAGAAAACCCCGCCGAAAGCAGTGTCATAGCAAGGAGGAAGATGGGCCAGGAGCGTGCCCACTGGTAAACAAACATATAAAATACAGCGATCATGATATCGATGCAAATAATTCGCGAGCCCCACGGCAGCACCATTTTCGGATATTCCCAAAGCAGCAGCTCCGCTCCCAGTACATCCAAAAATATGACAACGAGGAGAGTTAAGGAGCCGAACAAAAGGATGGGGACGAGCCGCTCTTTAGAAACAAAGCGAATCCACAGGACGCTCAGCAGGATGGTGCCAAACAAGAGCAGCCACCACTGCCAGGTAAACAGGACCTGATCCTGCCAATAGATCCATCGAAGGTCGGACAGCTTTTGCTGCGTCTCTTTAATCTGTTCCATAGTTACCTGCTCCAAGCTGTTCCACCCCCTCATGTTTGGAAGCTTTTTAATACTAATCTCCATGAATGTTCTTTTTTATGTAAAAGAAGGAGAATTTGTACACTCTGTTATATTGAAAAGAAGCCGCACCCTGCAATGCTGCAGCGATGCGGCTATATGATGCGGTCAGCCTGTTGGAAGCTGGCGGCCTTCCTTGGCGCAGTCCGGGCAAATGCCTTGAAGCTCCAGGCGGTATTGCGCGATCGTAAAATTCGTTTTTTGCTCCACGTATTCTTTGATTTGCTGCGGCTCCAAAAACTCGACATCATGCATGATTCCGCAGATGCTGCACACAACGTGGTAGTGCTCCGTGGTGACAGCGTCATACCGTCTGGATGCGTCCCCGAAGGTGAGTTCTTTCACGAGCCCCAGTTTTTTGAAGACACGCAGGTTATTATATACCGTCGTAACACTTAGGTTGGGATACTTGTCGACCAGTGCTTTGTAAATTTCCTCCACGGTCGGGTGACCGGGATAAGTGTACAAATATTCAAGTACGGCGAAGCGCTGCGGCGTAACTCGGATGTTCTTAAGCTTTAGCTTATCCATAGCTTTCTCTATATCGCAATGAACCAAGGAGCCACCTCCGTGAGATCAATTTCAGTTGCTGCTTCGGCATAACTGGATCTCGTTTATACTGGAATGTTTTTTACGTACTCCGAAATATCTACGCCAAGGCCATCGGCAACACGCTGGCCATATTCGGCGTCTGCACGGTAGAAGTTGCAGATCCCAATAAGCTTGCTGCGGTCGTCTAAGCTGCGCAGATCATTGACCATGCTCTGGATCAACTGATCCTGTTCCTCTTTGCTCAGGCTGCGGTATTGTTGCCCTGCTTGAACAAAGTCGAATTGGTTTGGTGATAAGTAATTGCGAATGTTATCCATTTAAGACTCACCTCGATATGAAATTTGTAAAATAAAATAATTAGTATGATTTTATAATTATTATCATCTAGTTCTGATTTTAAGCCTAGTGAGAATGGTTGTCAATATTTTTTTGTGCTGCTTTTCGAGCAGGCATGCAATACCGACGTTGACACTGATAATCGTTTTCAATTAAGATAGACATACATTTTTAGGAATATAGTCTTATGAATAAATGAATTGAAATTCACGCAGCCAAGACTAAAGAAGGTGATCTTTCTTTATGGAAACCATGCGGCCGAATACGGTTTTTAACGATTATTTTATTAGTTCGATCGTAGAGAATATGCAGGAAGCGGTCCTGCTTTATGATACGAACGGCTCCTTATTGTTTTTTAACCGCGCGGCTGAGAAGCTCGGCTTGACCAACCTGCTTGAAAACCGGCTTTGTTATCTGGAAGAGCAGGCGCTTGTTCCGGAAGAGCAGTGGCCTGCGCGCTTATTGCTGAACGGAGAACAGGTTCACGGAGCGTATTGGTTAAAGCCTAAAAAGGGTCCGGTGCATATTTTGCAAATTGATGGCTTTCCTATTTATAAAGAGGATTCGGGCCTGGCAGGCGGGCTTGTCGTTTCTCATGATATAACCGAAAGGAAATGGGCGGAGCAGCGTCTCGAGATGAGCGAGCAGCGTTACAAATCCCTGTTCGAATACCATCCGGATATCGTTTGCTGGTTTGACCTTAAAGGGAATTTGATTAAAGCGAATGCAGCGATTGAAGGCGTGAGCGGGTTAACGCGGAAGGAAATGGAGGGTAAGCAATTACTGGAAACGGTTGAGCCTTCCTTCCGAAGGAGGACTGTGCTTCATTTTTTTCGGGCGGCCCGAGGAAAGCCGCAGCATTTCGAGGTGCAAGCCAGGGGGCGAAGGGAGCCGCTGATCGACCTTCAGGTAACCCTGATTCCGATGGTGACAAGCGGCAGAATTACAGGGATATACGCCATTGTGCAGGATATATCGCAGCGAAAGGCGGCGGAGAGGCTCGTCCATACGCTGGCCTATCAAGATCCGTTGACGGGACTTGCGAATCGGCAATTTTTTAATGAGCAGCTGCGCTTCTGCATTGAGGAGGCGGAGAAAACGGACAGCAGCGCTGTCGTTTTATTTATTGATTTGGATCGTTTTAAGTGGATCAACGATACGCTCGGACATTCCGCCGGCGACCGGCTGGTAACACTGATTGCGCAGCGGATTAAAAGCTGCATCGGCGAGCAGGATATTTTGGCGCGGATCGGCGGAGATGAGTTTACGCTGCTGATGCCCGGTGCGCGGCGAATGCAAGCGGAACGAATGGCGGCGGTTATCATCGATGCGCTGTCAGCTCCCTTTTCGCTGGATGGAAATGAGTATTATATTACCGCTAGCATTGGTGCGAGTGTTTATCCGAATGATGGCTTGACGGCTGAGGCTCTCATGAAGAATGCCGACGCTGCGATGTACAGGGCGAAGGAGCAGGGGAAAAACGCCTTCCGGCTGTACCGCTCCGAGATGAACATTCGGATGCATCGCAAGCTGATTATGGACAAGGAGCTTCGCAGGGCTTTGGAGGCTGAGGAACTGACTTTGCAGTACCAGCCGCAATGGGATTTGCAAGAGGGGCGCATCGTCGGTATGGAAGCTTTGCTGCGCTGGAAGCATCCGGTGTCCGGGTATATTTCCCCCGCGGAATTTATTCCGTTGGCTGAGGAAACCGGGTTTATCGTTCCCATGGGGGAATGGGTTCTGGAAACGGCCTGCAGCCAATACCGGGAATGGCAGAAGGCGGGGATGCCGCCGATTCGGCTGGCAGTGAATTTGTCGGTGCGGCAGTTTCAAGACGGCAACTTATTACGGATGGTCGACCGGGTGCTGCAGCGGACCGGAATCCATCCGGGGCATCTGGAGCTTGAGGTGACGGAAAGCATCGCCGCGATCCATGTTGATTTTATAAAGGGACGGCTTAACGAATTAAAGGCGTTAGGCGTGCAGATCGCAATCGACGATTTCGGTACCGGGTACAGCTCGTTAAGCTACTTAAAGCGATTCCCGATTGACCGCTTAAAGATCGACCAATCGTTTATACGTGAAATGATATCCGACGAAGCCGATTATTCGATTGTCAAAGCTATTATTGCCATGGCCCGCAGCCTGCGTCTTGAGGTCATTGCCGAAGGCGTCGAGGAACAATCCCAGGCGAATCGCTTAAGGGAGCTTGGCTGCATGGAAATCCAAGGGTATTTCTTCAGCAGGCCGTTATCGATCGAAGATATGGGGCGGCTGCTTTTTCCAACCGATTTGTAGCATGGAACGGGCTGATCAGCAGCCTGTTTTTTTATGAGCAGAATATGAGCAGGACAAGGAATAAGGTGACGGTGATCGGGAGGTAGGGTACAATGAGGTACAAGGAAGCTGATTAAGATTATTCGGAGGACGTCCTTGTGTCAAGCAAAAAAACAATTCCTTTAACGAACGCGTTAAGTGTCCAAAGCGGCTCGCATATTCTTTATTTTTATAATCAGGAAGAGCAGTATCTAGCAAATGCGGCTTCTTTTGCAAAAAAAGGCATTGAGCTCGGACAGCATGTCCTGTTTATCGAGATGAAGGATTTATATAAGAAGGTGCTCCAACTGCTCGGTGAACAGCTGCCCCCGGAAAAGGTGGACATGTATGTTCACTTCGTAGACGCTTTTGAGTTCTACCGGATGTATGACGATTTTCATTTCGATAAGGTGCTGTACAATTTAAGCTCCGTCATTCAGCCTTATTTGGATGGTCATATCGATGTAAGGCTTTGGGGGCATGTCGATTGGCGCCAGCAGGAGAAAATCAAAGAGAAGCTGTTTACTTACGAGTGCCAAGCGGATATTACCATTAGCGGACTTGGCTATTTAACGGTTTGCTGTTACGACGGCAACCGGGTATCGGCGAATGTTCAGCTTGAAATGATGAAAACCCATGAGTACTTTATGACGGATGATGACTTTGTTATCTCCAATTTGTATAAAAAGAAAACATGCAAGTCAAGTGCTGCCATCTTTCCTACGCTTTCGGTTCAAGACCAGCTGCAGACGGAGATGGACTTATACAAGCAAAAGCTTGATTTCGTTCATGTCGTTTCGCATGAAGTCCGAAATCCGTTAACGGTCATCAACGCCTATGCGAAAATGGTGCTAAATAATACGAAGGATCGGCGTGATCGGGAACGGCTCGCAGCGATCTCCGATTATGTCACGCTGATCGACAATGAAATCTCTCATGTCATTGAAACGGAAGAAATGCTGTCTACCGATGCGTTATGGAGGAAAAAGCTTGTCAGCCCTTACGCATTGCTGCAGGAAGTGACGTCCATTATGGAGATCAAGGCGAGAACGCAAAATATTACATTTGAAAGAGCCATTGCTTTGAGCGGCAGCGAGACGATCCTTAGCAATTCCACCGGGTTTAAGCTGATCGTATCTAATCTGCTGAGCAATGCCATAAAGTACAGTGATGAGGGCGGCCTTGTTCAATGTACTGCTAACGAGCATCGTGGCGTTCTAACCATCGTCATTGCCGATCATGGCGTCGGGATGAGCGAGGAGCAGCTTAGCAAGCTGTTCCGTAAATACGAGAAGCTGAACGAAGAGAAGGGCGGTCAAGGCATCGGGCTGTTTATGGTCAAAAAGCTCGTCGATTACTTTGAGGGGTCCATTGAGGTCATGAGTGAGCTTGGAAAAGGGACGACCATTGTCGTCGCATTGCCTTTACACCAAGCCATGGGGCTGGAAGTGGCCGTAGAAGGCGCTTAGAAGGAAAATGGTTGGAATAGGATAAATCGCTTATTGGGTCCGAACACCTTTGGTGGACGGGCTCTTTTTCATTTGGATGCAGAACCAGCAGTTCCCTCCCCCGCTTGTCCGCTATGGATTGTATACTTTTCGATATACATTTCGCTGGAAGGGGATCCGCATGTTACAGAACTCGCGGCAGGAAAATGAAAACCGCAGCCTTAAGGAACAAATTGCAAGGCTGGAGCAGCGTATTTGCGAGCTGGAAGGACGGGCGACCGAAACGCTGTCAGAGCATTATAAACGACTCGTGGAAGATACTCTTATGCCGATCGGTATCCATAAGGGAGGATATTTTACTTATTTGAATACAGCGGCGCAGCAGCTAATCGCGTTGCCGCCGGACACTCCTTATGTCGGCACGCCCTTAGTGGACGTCATCTATCCGGAGGATCGGACGACGTTTCAGGAAAGCTTAGCGCTTATGCTGGCCGAAAAGTATTGTCAAGCCGTACAGCTCCGGATTAAGCGCATGGACGGCGAGGTTCGCCTCATTGATGCCACTGGATTTTACGATGAACGAACCGACTCCTTTCATTTTATTTGCCAAGACATTACCCGCGAAGAGGAGTCTCGGATGCAGCTTGTGGAGAGCCGGGAGCGTTACCGCTCGTTATTTGAATACAATTCTTCTATTATCGTGGAAATCGATAAGACTGGAGTGATCCGGGAGCTTAATCCGGCCTTTTCCTATATTACCGGGCGCTTACGTGAAGAGTATCTCGGTCGTCCGTATACGGAGATCCTTCCAGAAGAAGCGAAACTCGACACTGTAAGCATATTTGAAGGAGTTTTGCAGGGGGGATCCGGAGAGGTCGGCTTTCTCGGCAAGCATGCCGACGGCAGCCGGCTTGATTTCGCGTGTACGTATACCCCGATTTATACAGGAGGGGAAATTACGGGGGTGTATGTCCTTGCGCAGGACGTGACCTTGCAAAAGCAGGCGCAGGAAGCTTTGTCGAGAAGTGAGGCGACCTACCGCCTAATTACGGACAATATGAGCGATGTTGTGATGCTGTTAAATGAGGACGGAACGGCAAGCTACTGCACTCCTTCCATTCGGAAGGCGACTGGATATCCCCCGGAGTATTTCTATAAGCATTCTGCGCTGGAGCATGTGCACCCCGATGATGTAAAGCTGGCCTGTACGGAGCTTCAAAAAATACAAGACGAGAAGCAAAGAAGCTTGTTTCGTTTCCGCATGATTCATTCGAGCGGAGGGGTTTTAACCGTAGAGGCAAGTCTGGCGCCTCTGCTTTCGGAATCGGGCGAGGTAACTGCCGTCCTAGTGACGGTAAGAGATATTTCCAAGCAAAGCGCCGTGGAAGCCGCTTTGTATGAGAATGAGCAGAACTTTCGCCGGTTAGTAGAGAGATCTCCACAGCCTATGGGGCTTTACCGGGACAGCCTGCTGCTTTATTTGAATCCGGCAGGAATGGAGCTGCTTGGGATCACCGATTCGGATTCCGTTGAAGGGATCTCCCTTCTTGACTTCGTCCATCCGCTGTATAGGCGGCGGGTATTGCAGTGGCTGCAGCAAAATCAGGTGGCTGACTATTCCCAGGTTGAATTGAAGCTGGTTACCCGGGACGGGCGATTGCGTCTTGTGGAAGTCACGGGGGTTTACGAGCCGAACAAAAAGGCGATGCAGTTTATTATGACGGATGTGACGGATAGCCGCGAGTCCAGAAGTAAGCTGATGGAAAGCGAGGAGCGGTACCGCATGCTGACGGAGCTTTCTCCGAAATCGATCGTGGTTCATAAGAGGGGAAGGGTCGTTTATGCGAATCCTGCTTTTGTAAGCCTAATGCACTTCTCATCGAAGGAGGATGTTGTCGGACAAGAGCTTATGGATTGGATGCTGCCGCAGGAAGGGATTGTTCTGCCTCACACGGAGATTGAAGCAGTTGGAAGCTCGGCAGGTCATACCGTCCCTCATCAGGCTAAAATGGTTACGGTCAAGGGGGTCATCGATGTTGAGCTTGCCGGGGCGCCGATTCGATATGATGGTCATAAAGCGAATCTGTTGGTCATTCGCGATGTAACCAAGATCAAACAGGTCGAGGAATTAAAGCGTGTAGCCGCGCAGAAAATCCGGGAGAGCGAGGAGCGATACAGCCGCTTGCATGAAAGCCTGGATCGGTTTTCGATGGAGATGTTCGGTGTCTTTCGGCTGGACGAGATTGAGCTGAGGCTGATCAATGAGGTTCGCAGTGTTCTTAACCTCGAGGATATTGCAATCTATGAGCTGGATGAAAGCGGAGGTCTCCGATTGCGAAGAGGCAGCAGCATTAGGTTTGCAGATGAGGAGGGACTCTCTTCCTTGCTGCGAAGCGACCTGCCCGCCTGCAGTCTAGGGTCAGCCGATGGGGTATACTATGTGAACCTGGGAGAGTCGGAGGGCACTAGGGTATATTTATTACTTCGAAGCGAGGCTGATAAGCTGACGCTGTCCTCGGAGCAGGCATGGCTGGAGACGGTAAGCAGGTTTGTTTATGTGCTTTTCGATAACTTCCGGGTGATTACCGATTTGACGAAAAAGGTAGAGCAGGTCCATTTTTATACCGAAACAACGCCATGGCTGCGCCGTTTCTTCTTTCATTTTGCCGAAAATGAACGAAAACGACTTTCTCAGGATTTGCACGATTCTGCATTGCAGGAGCAGATCATCTGGTATCGGAGGCTGGAGGATATTCGCTCCCGGACCGGACTTAAGCCTGAGGCCTGCGAGGAGCTCAAGCAGGTTAGCGAAGGTCTGCTTGATGTGATTTATCAAATCCGCATTACTTGTAATGAGCTTCGGCCGCCGATGATTAAGGAGCTAGGTTTGGCAGCATCCTTGAAGGCGCTGTTTGAGGCGACGCAGCTTCGCCATGACTTTTCCATCGACTTCCACACGGATGGCTTTCAGGAGCGGGGGCCGGAGGAGCTGCTGATAGGGATATACCGGATCATTCAGGAGCTGATCGCCAATGCCGTGAAGCATTCGAATGCAACCTTGGTTCAGATTAGCCTCGAAAGCATCGCCGGCGGGGCCGTGCTGATGACGTACGAGGATGACGGAATCGGTATCGATCCTGACATGCTGCAGGATTCTTACCATAGTATGGGGGTTTATGGGATCAAAGAACGGGTACGAAGCTTTGACGGTACGATCGAATTTCATTCGAAGCCAATGAAGGGCTTATCAATAAATATTCATATTCCGCAGCCTGAGGACGGCGGCGGATTTATGGCGGGAGGAAGCCTGTAAAGCGATGCTGAATATTTTGCTGGTAGATGACCATCCCTCGGTTATGGAAGGCACCAAGCTGATGCTGGAAAAAGAAGGGGATATGGACGTGTCCATTGTGATGCCTGGGGCATCGGTTTTGGAAGTAATTCGAATGAGGGAATATGATGTGATGCTGTTTGACTTGAACATGCCGGAGATAAGCGGACTGGATCTAACGAAGCAGGTGCTGGCGGAAAAGCCGGATGCGAAAATATTGATTTATACGGGGTTTGACATAGCCCCTTACTTCAATACGCTGATTCAGCTCGGGGCGATCGGATTTGTTCCGAAAACCGCCGCGCAGAAGGACTTGGTCACGGCGATCCGCTGCGCGCATCGGAACGAGTCGGTAATTCCGGTTTCGCTGCTTCGCGAGCTGCGCAGGGATGCGGTGCAGGTCGGGGCGGAAAGCGGCGCCAAGAGCGAAAGCTTGTCGCTGAAGGAGCTTGATATTGTGCGTGAAATTGCCCGAGGCAGGAGCAATAAAGAAATTGCCGAGAAGCTGTTTATTAGTCAGCGGTCGTTGGAGTATACACTAACGCAGATTTTTCAGAAGCTGAACGTTAAATCGCGGGTGGAGGCCGTTACGAAGGCGCGCCAGGTCGGCATGCTGCTGGACAGTGATTTTGTATCTTGATGAGGAGCATGCTGGGGGACTGCTTCACTTTTGTTAGAATGACATTTTCGAACACATCAAATGGGTATTTTGTACCATTTGATGTGTTTTTTTGTGCGTATAAGAATATAAAATGTCGTATTTTGCGGTATCACGTCGAATTATTGCGGGGTTCCGCAACCGATTTTCGGATACCGACAGGCGAACTATTGGTATATTGAAACTATATTAGGGCGTAAATGGCAAGGAGTGAGCAAACATTGAGCAGCGCTTTGCTAAACCAGTTTATTGTCGTTCAGCTGGGAGTAGAGAAATATGCGATCGAAATCTCGGAAATCTATGAAATTATTAAGCTGCAAAAAATAACGGAGGTCCCCCATCCCAAACATTTTCTCGAAGGGGTGACGAATCTTCGCGGCAAGATTGTTCCGATTATTTCGCTGCGAAAGCGGTTTTGGCTGGAGGAGGCTTCTCCATCATCTAAAGCGAGGATTGTCATTGTCAAGCATGAGGATGAGATGGTAGGCATGATTGTAGACGCGGTAAACCGGGTGACACAGTTCCATGAAATCCACCCGTCGGGCGAAATCGTTTCGGGTTTGGACGGCTCCTACTTTAACGGGATCGGCAATTCGGAGGAAGGTCTCGTCAGCATTTTAAATATTGGGCAGGTATTGTCCGGCTAGGAGGGGTTAGGTTGGATCGCCAGGAATTGACGGGACTCTTTATCGCAGAGGTAGAAGAGCAGCTTCTGATGCTGGAGCAAGAGATTTTAAAGCTGGAAGAAAAGCAGGATGATCCAAAAGGGATCCAAACGATTTTTCGCGCGGCGCATACGCTGAAAGGCTCCTCCGCAGCGATGGGCTTTGATCCGATGACGCGTGTTACGCATGAAATGGAAAATGTGCTGGATCAAATTCGAAATGAGAAGCTGGCTGTTTCCCAAGATGTTATCGATGTGCTTTTCGCTTGCTTGGACTATTTGCATCATCTTAAAAGGAGCTTTACGGACGGCACGGAAGCGGCTGACAGCAAGCCGTTGGTTACAAGGCTTCATACCTTGCTGGAAACTGCGGCGGCAGGTCGGACTGACGCAGCGGATAGCGGTTTCCGCACGGCCGGAGCTGGAGCAGGCGGTGAACAGATGCCGGCCCAAGGGCAATCGGCTGAAGCCTTGCTGAGCACTGATCAGCTGCACCGTTTGCAGCAGGCGGGGCGGGAAGGCAAGAAGCTTTGGCAGTATCGTGCGGCGCTCGTGCCGGAATGCACGATGAAGGTAGCGCGAGCGTACGTGTTATATAACCAGCTGCAGGAGCACGGTGAGGTGATCGGCACGCACCCTGCGCTGGATCAAGCGGACATGGCCGACACTCTTCATTATTTTATCGCCTCGGCCTATGAAGGAGAGGAGCTGCTCAGCCGAGTTGGACAGCATCCCGATGTGGCGTCCGTTCAAGTGCAGGCTCTCGCAGTGCCGGAGCAGCAGGCAAACCAGGCACCGGAGCAGGCTGCACCTTCAAGGCCGCAGCCTGTGCAAGCAGCCTCTGCCGTTCGTGATGACAGCAAACGCTCCGTCCAAACGATCCGGGTTGACGTCGATCGGCTGGAAAATTTAATGAATCTCGTAGGGGAGCTGGTCATTGACCAGACCCGGATCGCTCAGATCGGGATGCTTTTGCGGGACAAATATATGGACGATATGCTGGAGGACCTCGATCAGGTTTCGAATCACATCTCCAGAGTGATCGGGGATCTTCAGGAATCGGTAATGAAAACACGGATGCTGCCGATCGATCAGCTGTTCCAGCGGTTTCCGCGCATGGTGCGGGACCTCTCTCAGAGCTTGAAGAAGGGGATCGAGCTCGTCATCCAAGGACGGGAAACCGAGCTTGACCGCACGGTCATCGAAGAAATTTCCGATCCGATTATTCACCTGCTGCGCAATTCCGTCGACCACGGTATCGAGAGCGCGGAGCAGCGGCTGGCTGCAGGGAAGCCGGAGAAAGGAACGGTGACTTTGCGTGCCGCCCATCAGGACAACCAGGTCGTCTTGACGGTGGAAGATGACGGAGGCGGCATCCATACGGACAAGCTGAAAAAAGCGGCCGTGAGCAAAGGGATTCTTACACAGCAGCAGGCGGACGCGATGAATGAGCAGGAAGCATTGGGCATTATTTTTATGCCGGGACTGTCCACCTCGTCTGCCATTAGCGAGGTGTCCGGACGCGGGGTCGGAATGGACATCGTCCGCAGTCATATCGAAAAGCTAAACGGCCTGATCGATGTGGAGACGAATGTTGGACAAGGCACTAAATTTACGATTAAGCTGCCGCTGACCTTGGCGATTTTACGCGGGCTGCTCGTGAAGCTGAATCAGAGCGTCTATGCACTCCCTATGAGCAGCGTAGACGAAATCGTGAGGGTGGAACGAAGCGATATTTACTCGATCAAAGGGCAGGCTGTGATGAAAATGCGCGAGCGTGTCATTCCGCTCGTTTGGATGCACGACCATTTTCGCATCCCGCAGACGAAGCAGGAGAGGCAGCAGGTGTCGGTCGTGGTGATCGGGCTTGCGGACAAACGGATTGGACTTGTCGTCGATGAGCTGGTCGGAAATCAGGAGATTGTCGTCAAATCGACCGGGTCGTTTATTGGGAAGGTGGAAGGTGTGTCGGGGGCGACGATTCTCGGTGATGGGAGCATCGCGCTCATCCTTGATGTAACCGGCATTTTTAAAATTGTCGATGCCCAAAAAAGCTCTCGCTCTCTTGATGCGGCGGCGTCTTTATGAGGCGGTTAAGAGGAGGTGCGGTTTATGATTGCAGCAGTGGAGCAGTTGGTTACCTTTCGGCTGGAGGAAAGTGAATTTGGGCTGCCGATCCAAGAGGTGTATGAAATTATATTCGTTCCGAAGGTTACGGCGGTGGCGAAAGCGCCCATGGCGATGATCGGCGTCATTCATTTAAGAGGCAGCGTAATCCCGATTATCGACTTGCGGATCGCGCTTCGAATGTCGGCGGCGTCAGGCTCGCGAAAGCAGCGAATCATTATCACGGAAGCGCGCGGGAGCCAGCTGGGCCTGCTGGTCGATGAAGTGACAGAAGTTCTGCGCACGCAGGGAGGGCAGATGAAGGAGCCCCCGGAATCGATTCATACCATCGATACGCGATATATGCGAGCAATGTTTACGATCCAAGAACGGATGCTGGTGCTGCTGGATATGGACCGGGTTTTGGACCCCCGAGAGCTGGAGGCGGTCCGCAGCTCGGTACAGTAAGCGGGTGTTCAGCCGCGTCCTGAGCTTGTTATGATATGCAGTCATTCGTTTTTAATGCCATATACTATTCACTTTTTACGGCTTGAACAACCACGAATTCGGAGGAGATCGCAATGGGAACTTTTAAGGAGAAAATAGGCTTATCGTTGATTAAGGGCTCGGAGTGGGAGCGCCAGGGCAAACAGGCTCATAAAGATTCGGAGAAATTGGAGCAGCAGCTAAAGCACTTGTCTGAAATCACAGAGCAGATTTCCCAGGGCGCAGAGGAACAGGCGGTCTCCGTGGAGACGACAGGAGCGACCGTGAAGGGCCTGCTTCAATCGATTGAAGGCGTGGCGGTAAACGCGGAAAGCGTAACGCAATCGGCTGAGCAGGTAACCGATGCGATCGCTGAAATGGTTGCGTCGATTCAGCAGACGGCCGGCAATAGTGAAAGCACGTCTTCATCCGTTGAGCAAATTTCGGCTTCGATGGAGCAGATGAGCCGCTCGATTCAAGGCGTGGCCGGTAATGCTGAAAGCTTGACCGCTTCGGCGCAGGAAGTTTCGCACGCGATTCAAGAGATGGTGGCTTCGACGCAGCAGGTGTCGGGCAATGCCCAAAGCACGGCCAGCTCGATTGAGCAAATTTCGGTCTCGATGGAACAGATGAGCCGCTCGATCCAAGGCGTGGCCGGCAATGCCGAAAGCTTGACCGCCTCGGCGAAGGAAACGTCCGCCGCCATTCAAGAAATGGTGGCATCCATTCAGCAGGTCGCGGGCAACAGCGAGAGCACAGCCAGCTCGGTGGAGCAAATTTCCGCTTCGATGGAAGAGATGGGCAAGTCGATCAAAGGGGTAGCGGCAAACGCGGACAGCTTAACCTCCTCGGCGGAAGAGACAGCTCACGCGATTCAGGAAATCGTAGCCTCGATTCAGCAGGTTGCGGGCAACTCTGAAAGCACGGCGGGTTCCGTGGAGCAAATTTCCGTTTCGATGGAGCAGATGAGCAAATCGATTAAAGGCGTAGCGGGTAATGCGGAAAGCTTAACGGCTTCCGCTCAGGAAACCGCGGCTGCGATTCAGGAGCTGGCAGCCTCGATCCAGCAGGTCGCGGGCAACAGCGAAAGCACGGCCAGCTCGGTGGAGCAAATTTCCGCCTCTGTGGAGGAAATGAGCCAGTCGATTAAGGGCGTGGCGGGTAATGCGGACAGCTTGACGGCCTCGGCGCAGGAAACGTCTGCCGCCATTCAGGAAATGGTGGTCTCGATCCAGCAGGTCGCGGGCAACAGCGAAAGCACGGCCAGCTCGGTGGAGCAAATTTCCGCTTCGATGGAAGAGATGGGCAAATCGATCAAGGGCGTAGCCGGGAGTGCCGAGAGCTTAACCGCTTCGGCGCAGGAGGCGAATTCCGCTATTGAAGAAATGGTGGTCTCGATCCAGCAGGTTGCAGGCAACAGTGAAAGCACGGCCAGCTCGGTGGAGCAAATTTCCGCATCGATCGAGCAGATGGGCAAGTCGGTTAAGAATGTAGCCGGCAATGCCGGGCAGCTGCAAAAATCGGTAACGGGAAGCTCCGCATCGATTCAACAAATGGCGGCTTCCATCGAGCAGGTGTCCCGCAATGCGCAGAACGTCAACACGCTGACGAATAATGTGCAGGAAGAAGCGAAGGAAGGCCAAAAAGCGGTCGTGCAGTCTTTGACAGGCATGAAGGAAATTTCCGATGTTATTAAGCAAGCATCGGTTGTTATGGGCAGCCTGGGCAAGAGCTCGGAGGAAATCGGCAGCATCATCGAGGTTATCGACGATATTGCCGAGCAGACCAACCTGCTGGCGCTGAACGCTGCGATTGAAGCGGCTCGTGCCGGCGAGCACGGCAAAGGCTTCGCGGTAGTCGCGGACGAGGTGCGCAAGCTTGCCGAGCGCAGCGCGCGGGCGACGAAGGAAATTGCCCAGCTGATCAAGGGAATCCAAGGCGAAACGACGGACGCGATCAAAGCGATTACCATCGGCACGGAGAAGGTGGAGCAGGGCAGCCGCCTCGCGGACGAAACCGGGAAAGCGATCGAGCGAATCGTGACCGGTGTGGACAGCATTACCCGCGAAATCCGGCAAATTTCGGTCGCAACTTCGGAGCAGGCGAAGGGCAGCGAGCAAATCGTTGAATCCGTCAGTGTTATGGCGAAGCAGGCGGAACTGGTAACGCAGGCGACCTCGGAGCAGGCGCTGGGCATTGAGGAAATTATTAAAGGCGTGATCAATGCCCGTGAGCAGGTGCGTCAAGTCACGTCAGCGACCAAGGAGCAGGCAAAGCAGGGCACGGATGTCGTACGTGCTGTGGAAAATGTGACGAAGCAGGCGGAAATGGTTGCGCACGCGGTGCGCGAGCAGGCGGCAGGCGCGGAAGAAATTATTCGCGGCATCTTGAATGCCCGTGAACAGGTGCGCCAGATTACAGTGGCAACGGTGGAGCAGACGAAGCAGGGCCGCGGGATTGTTAGCGCAGTCGAAAATGTAACGAAGCAGGCGGCCATGGTAACACAGGCGGTGAAGGAGCAGGCAACCGGTGCGGAGGAAGTGGTTCGAGGCGTCATGAACGCCCGTGAGCAGGTGCGTCAAATTACCGCTGCGACGGTAGAGCAGGCGAAGCAGAGCAAGGATATTGTCCGTGCCGTGGAAAGTGTAACGAAGCAGGCGGACTTGGTCGCACAGGCGATGAAGGAGCAGACAGCAGGAGTGACGGAAGTGGTTGCGGGCATCGTGAATGCGCGTGAGCAGGTGCGCCAAGTCACGGCGGCCACGGCAGAGCAGGCGAAGCAGGGCCGCGATATTGTGAGCGCCGTGGAAAGTGTGACGAAGCAGGCGGCAATGGTGACGCAGGCGGTGAAGGAGCAGGCAGCCGGTGCGGAGGAAGTCCTACGCGGCATCGTGAATGCGCGTGAGCAGGTGCGCCAGATCACGGCGGCCACGGTAGAGCAGGCGAAGCAGGGCCGCGATATTGTGAGCGCCGTGGAAAGTGTGACGAAGCAGGCGGCACTGGTGACGCAGGCGGTGAAGGAGCAGGCAGCCGGTGCGGAGGAAGTGGTTCGCGGCATCGTGAATGCGCGTGAGCAGGTGCGCCAGATCACGGCGGCCACGGTAGAGCAGGCGAAGCAGGGCCGCGACATTGTGAGCGCCGTGGAAAATGTGACGAAGCAGTCGGAGCTGGTCACGAGCGCGGTGAAAGAGCAAGCATCAGGCGCAGAGGAAGTAGTGAAGGGTGTCGTAAACTCTCGCGAGCAAATGCGTCAGGTTTCGCTGGCGGTGCTGGAACAGGCGAAGCAGGGCACAGAGATCGTCGGCGCGGTGGAGAATGTGACAAAGCAGGCGTCTCTGGTGAGTCAAGCGGTGAAGGAGCAGGCAGTCGGGGCAGAGGAAATTATGAAGGGTGTTGTGAACGCCCGTGAGCAAATGCGTCAAATTACGGTATCCGTTTCCGAGCAGGCGAAGCAGGGGAAAGGAATCGAGCAGTCGTCAAGCAGTATGACGAAGCAGGCGGCGGAGGTAACGGTTGCCGGCCGTTATCAGGCGTCCGAGGTAGCGAAGCTGTCGCAAGCATTGTCGGAAGTCGAGAGTGTTGTGAAGCGTACACAAAAAGATGTATCCAAAACAGTGGCCGTCACCCGCGAGCTTTCCTCGCAAGCAGCTTCGCTTCAATCGAATTTAGTTGGGTATGGGAAGTAATATGAAGGGCTGTGCCTTTTCAATATCGGGGGGTATAAGCAGTGGCAGCAGATCAACATCATGAGATAGTGCAGCATGAATTCGTATTATTGGCAAATCGGATTGCCGATTATTGCGGGATACAGTATGGGGACAACTTGTCGTCCCTTGCCTCTAAAGTGTCCGGCAGGCTGGAGGAGCTTGGCTGCACATGTATGCAGTACATGGAGCTTCTAAAGACGAATCCGGACGAGTGGAGAACATTGACCGAGCGCATCACAATTAATGAGACGTATTTTTTTCGGGAAGAGCAGCAGCTCAAGGAGATGAATCGCTTACTTCCTGGGATCGCATCGGTAAATTACGGGGGCATTCGGATTTGGAGTGCCGCCTGCTCCACCGGCGAAGAGCCCTACAGCTTGCTGATGTCGATCGCAGAGCAGGGAAGCGTTCCTTTGGAATCGGTATCGGTTCAGGCAACCGACATTAACCGGAGGGTGCTGGAGATTGCGAGAAAAGGCTGGTATCACCGCAACTCTCTCTGTTTTCGCAGAACGCCGGAACCGCTAAAGCAGAAATATTTTGTAGCGGATGGAGATGGGTTTGCCGTAATGCCTTCGATCCGCAGCCGGGTCCAATTTGATTGGTGCAACCTGCTGCGGCCCGGGGACAAACCGGCACCGGAGTCGTCGCTTGATATTATTTTTTGCCGGAATGTGCTCATCTATTTTGAGCTCCCGGTGATTCGGGACATTGTTTCCTACTTTCATTCGAGACTGAAGCCGGGCGGGTATTTGTTCCTCGGGCATGCGGAAACGATTAATGGGCTAGAGACCGGATTCGAATCGGTTCACGAGCAGGGAACGTTCTATTACCGGAAAGGGGAACTGCCGAATGAAACGGTACGGAGTACTGATCGTTGACGATTCTGCATACATGCGGCGCGCCATCGGCCTGCTGTTTGAGCGTGATTCGCAATTTTATATTGTCGGCGTAGCACGGAATGGAATTGAAGCGCTCGAGAAAATTTCGCGATTCCAGCCTGATGTCGTCACGATGGATGTGGAAATGCCGGAAATGGACGGGATTGCCGCATTGGAGCGGATTATGAAGGAACACCCGCTGCCGGTTGTGATGCTCAGCGCCCATACGGTCGAGGGGGCTAAGGCTACACTGCAGGCCCTGGAGCTTGGGGCGATCGATTTTTTCCTCAAGGCGAGCTTGCTTCAGGAAAACGAGGAACGCGGCGTTGTAGATGATTTCTTACAGCGAGTGAAGGCTGCAGCGGAAGGGAAGGTTAGGCGGGCCGGAGAAATTAGCGCAGAGGAAGCGGGGGCGGGATCCGCGCCCGGTAAAACCTCCGTGGGAACCTCGGCTGCGTCGGCCGCTTCGGGCAATGAACAGAGGAATATCCGCGGCAGCGCGAAGCCGCCGGTCGATCTCGTGTTCATTGGCTGTTCAACCGGGGGCCCTTCGGCGCTGCAGACGATTTTGCCGCGGTTTCCGGGTGATTTTCCGGTGCCGATCGTCGTTGTGCAGCATATGCCGCCGGGCTTTACCCGGCCGCTTGCGGAACGGTTCGACGGGCTCTGCCAGCTTCGCGTGAAGGAGGCGCTTTCGGGCGAAGAGCTGACGCCCGGAACGATTTATATTGCTCCGGCCGGCTTTCAAACGATCATCCAGCGCGGTGAGGGGAAGACGGACAAGTTCCTCGTCTTTTCCAGCGAAAGCGATACATCGCTTTATAAGCCCTCGATCGATGTTACTTTGGAATCGGCGGCTCCCTTGTTTCAAGAACGGATCCTGTCCGTCATCTTAACCGGAATGGGCAGCGATGGCTTGGAGGGCTGCCGCGCTGTAAAGGCGCGAAACGGAACCGTGCTGGCGGAGGCAGAGGAGTCGTGCATTGTTTACGGAATGCCGAGGGTCGTGGTGGAGGCGGGGCTGGCGGATCGACAGGTGCATTTGTCCGCTGTATACGGGCAGATCGTGTCGTATTTTCAGTAGGGTTTCAGTATGATCTTGAGCTTAAGCTTAACCAAAAGATAGATTTATCCGGAAGTCACATGTTCGGATTTGAATATTCAGCATGATTGTAAGCCCTGCGGCTCCTCTTATTGAGGGGCCGTTTTTGCGTGAAGGAGGCGGGGGCCGCTTCCCCTCGGAGCAAGCCGGCATATGCTGTGGACATCTCTAAAAGAAGGAGGAGATGGACTTGGCGCTATGGTTTGTTGCGGCGGCACTTATTATCGTGCTCCTTACGGCTTTTGGCGTTGTGCTGTTCCGCTTGTCTTCGCAAGACGATGAAACGCACATGCCGAATGAGCTGATCGTGAAGTTCCGGGACGGTACGGCAGCGGAAAGGATGGAAGAAATCCATCGACAGCAGCGCTGTGAAGTAACGGGGAGCTGCGAATCCTTGGGTATTCAATATATCCGTTCAAAGAAAAGTGTACGGCGGATGATGCGCGCTTATTCCAAGCTTGGAGAGGTAGAGTATTGCGAGCCGAACTATCGCTTCAAGGCTTTTTTCACTCCGAACGACACGTATTTCTCTTATTATCAATACGGACCGCAAATGGTGAACGCTCCGGCTGCGTGGGATGTGACGCTGGGGAGCGAGGAAATAACGATTGCGGTCGTCGACACTGGGGTTCAGATCGGTCACCCGGATTTGGAGCAGAAAATCGTGCCGGGTGCGGATTTCGTGGATGGTGGTCTGCCGAACGATGGCAACGGGCACGGCACGCACGTTGCCGGTATTGCGGCGGCGGTCACCAATAATGCGCGCGGCATTGCCGGAATGGCGCCGCTCGTGCGTATAATGCCGGTGCGCGTGTTGGACAGCAGCGGCGGCGGCTCGCTTTCCGCTGTGGCAAATGGAATTGTATTCGCCGCCAATCAAGGCGCGAAGGTTATCAATCTGAGCCTGGGATCGACTTCAGGCTCGTACACGCTGCAAAATGCCGTGAATTATGCATGGAGCAAAGGAGCTGTGCTTGTCGCGGCTGCCGGCAATGAAGGTGTCTCGACGCCGAACTATCCGGCTTATTATGCGAACGTTCTTGCAGTCGCTTCGACGGACTCGAGCGACCGCAAATCTACGTTTTCCAATTATGGAACATGGGTGGAGGTAGCGGCTCCGGGGACGGATATTTTATCGACGTATCCGGGCGGTTACGTGTTCTTGAGCGGCACTTCCATGGCGGCTCCCCATGTGGCCGGCTTAGCGGCGCTGCTGGCTTCGCAGGGCAGAACAAATGAAACGATTCGCGATGTGATCGCGGCGACGGCCGAAGAGATTCCAGGCACAGGAGTGTACTGGGTGTACGGAAGAATCAATGCAAATCGGGCGGTTCGTTTCTAAATTTCCATCGGGTAATGTTATAAGAAGAAGGAAACGGATCACTTGCGGCAGCATGGCTGGAGGTTGTTTCGCAAGTGGAGTTAAAGCGCGCAAATTTTCGGGTTTGCGCGCTTCATTTTTGTCGCCAGCGTTGTGTGTTTCAAGTAAAATGGATGTATCCCAAAATGAGAGGCGAACGACATGGAAGTCGAGCGTTGGATGAATGAATTTTTTCAAACGATGAGGTCTCCAATAATCCAGGAATGGATTCATACGGCGGAGACCGATTTTCCTGAAATTTACGATTTGGGCTCCGTTAGTGCGAACGCGAAAATCTACTATGAGCTGCTCTCCGATCTTACACAGCCTGTGGAAACCCATCCGCAAAACAGTATCGTATCGACGATTTGCCAGTACCATGCCGCTCGTCAGACCCCGATTAGTCATTTGCTGCATATCTCCTATATTTGGCGGAAAATAACGTTTGAATATGCATACCAATTTCTTAAGGACAAAAAGGTTGGTCTCGATGAGGCGCAGCACTTTCTTCGGCAATTGGACGAGCGCTCTGAAGCGATCCGCTGCTTAATCGGCCAAGGGTACTGGGATTACGCCTCGCAGATACTGCATGATCAAGAAAGAGCGATCATTCGCCTGCATGAGGATCGGCTCAATCTGATCGGCAAAGTGGCGGCTTCCATGGCGCATGAGCTGCGGAATCCGCTCTTCGCCATTGAGGGATTGTTGAAGCTGCTTCGAAATAAGCTGCCCTCATCGTCGCTTGAGTCGGTAGAGCCTTATCTAGGTGTGATGGAAGAAGAATTTGATGCGCTGTACCGGCAGATTGCCGGCCTGCTCAGCTTTACGAAAAACAGCGGGATCCATGAACCCTTCGTAACGATAACCGGACCGCTGATCGTTGAATCGGTAATTCAAATGGTCTCTGCCCAGCTGGCGGTTGAAAACATCGAGCTTGTCCTGGACCTGGACGCATCGGTGCAGGTCACCGTCCAGAAGCAGGCGGTACTGCAGGTGGTTACTAATTTAGTGGTAAACAGTATTGACGCACTGCGTGAAGTAGAAGGGGACAGGCATCTATGCATCCGCTGTTTTGAGGATCAGGAGGGGCAGTATCTGAGCGTAGAGGATAATGGGCCGGGAATCCCCCCGCCGCTGGCCTCCACTGTATTTACTCCGTTCGTTACCGGTAAGAAGAACGGCAGCGGGCTCGGGCTTCCAGTTTGCAAGCAGATTATGGAGAAAAACGGAGGAGGAATTACATATCGTTCCGAGCCGGGAAGCACCGTCTTTACCCTTTTCTTCCCGAAGCGAGGCAGAGAGCAGACCGTCTCTTGACTCCGCCGGTCGTTTCTCATTAAGATGAGAAGATCAAAGACGCGGTGGAGGGGAAAAATATGATACGGCGATTTTTTGCCTATTATCGGCCGCATAAGCGGCTGTTTTATTTGGATTTCGGCTGTGCGGTCGTCGTTGCTCTGCTGGAGCTGGCCTTTCCGATGGCCGTCCAGTGGATGATCGACACGCTGCTCCCGAAGGAAAATTGGGGGGCGATCGTAACGGCATCAGTAGTGCTGACGATCGTATACTTGATCAGCATGGGCCTCCATTTTGTAGTCAATTATTGGGGGCATAAGCTTGGCATTAATATCGAAACGGATATGCGCCAGCAGCTGTTCTCCCACGTGCAGAAGCTGTCGTTCCGCTTCTTCGACAACACGAAAACCGGTCATGTCATGTCGCGGATGACGAACGACTTATTTGAAATCGGGGAGCTTGCGCATCATGGCCCGGAGGATATTTTTATTGCGATCATGACGTTTGCAGGCGCCTTCGGTATTATGGCTACCATCAACCTTGAGCTGGCGCTTATTACTTTCGTGACGGTTCCGATTCTGGGCTGGCTCATTATTTACTTTAATAAAAAGCTGCATATCGCCGCATCGAAGATGTTTGAGCAGATCGGCGAGGTAAACGCACGAGTGGAGGATTCGATTTCCGGCATTCGCGTGGTGAAGTCATTTGCGAACGAGGAGCATGAAATTGCGAAGTTCAGCGAGCAAAACCGCGGCTTCCGGCTGGCCAAGCTGCGTTCGTACTTGGTCATCTCGTTCAGCTCGTCCGGCGTCTATATGCTGACGCGGCTTATTTCTGTCATCGTGCTGGTGTGCGGCGCATGGTTCGCTTATCGCTATGAGCTATTGATCGGGGAGCTGGTCGCTTTTCTTCTCTACGTGAACATTTTTCTCAAGCCGATCGACCGCATTAACGCCTTTATGGAGAGCTACCCGAAGGGGATGGCCGGGTTTAAACGCTTTTGCGAGCTGATGGATACGGCGCCGGATGTGCAGGATGAGCCGGATGCGGTAGAGGTTGCACGGCTCGAGGGGGCCATTGCCTTTCATCAGGTGGGTTTTTCCTATGAAGGGCACAAGAAGGTGCTGAACGGCATGAATTTGCAGGTGCACCCTGGGGAAACGATCGCCCTGGTCGGCCCTTCCGGCGCAGGAAAATCGACGATTTGCAGCCTGGTGCCGCGCTTCTACGAGGTGGATGAAGGTGAGATAACCATCGATGGCATTCCGATCCGCAGCATGACGCAGCATTCGCTGCGCTCGCAAATCGGCATCGTCCAGCAGGATGTGTTCCTCTTTAACGGAACGATCCGTGAAAATATCGCCTACGGTAAGCTCGGCGCAACCGAGGCTGAAATCCGCGAGGCGGCGCGCAAGGCGCATCTGGAGTCGCTCATTGCGTCCTTGCCTGCGGGGCTGGATACGGTAATCGGCGAACGCGGACTGAAGCTGTCCGGCGGACAGCGGCAGCGTCTGGCGATTGCCCGCATGTTCTTGAAAAACCCGCCGATTCTGATTTTGGATGAGGCGACTTCCGCGCTGGATACAGAAACGGAAGCGATCATCCAGCAGGCGCTGGAAGAGCTCGCGGTGAACCGGACGACGCTCGTTATCGCGCACCGCTTGGCGACGATCCGTCATGCCGACCGCATCATCGTCGTGACGGAAGACGGCATCGCCGAGGAGGGCCGGCATGAGGAGCTGCTGGCCCAAGGCGGCGTTTACAGCAGGCTGCATCAAGCGCAATTCGGATAAGCATGGATAATGAAAAGACCCCCAGCTTACGCGCTGCGGGGTCTATTGTATTTCCGTGCGTAGTAAGTCGAGAACCCGATAATAAGCGGGGTCATGACCAGGCTGGGAATAATCCATAGGATGAAGCCGACAGAATCGACATTGAGCAGACGCGGCGCACCGAATACCGTGAATGCGGTAATGGTTGAAATGCAGCAGGCCAGCATGCCCCCGAGATGCTCGATGATCCAGTGGCCCTTCAGCCGCGGAGAGCGGAGCCAGTACAGCAGATGCGTCGTGCCGACAACGATACCGACGATCGGGAAATATTGCAGCAGCGGAAATCCGATCTGAAAGCCATAAAGGGAAATGGCAATTCCGGAGCCGACCAGCAGCAGCGGAAAGCCGAGATCGACAATACTGCGATGGCGTTCCTTGCGCTGCTTAAAGCGGAGCACGCGGATGCCGTACCATGCGCTGGCTCCGCTTAATATCGAGATAAAAATGAGAAACCAAGAAAAGGATACACGTTCCAAATCGTTGCCCTGTTCAATGAAAATTCGATAGATCCCCAAATATAATGCCGTCACGGCTACCGTAGCCATCGCGTACACATACACCCAGCCGATGCGGTTATGCGTTTTACCGCCTTTTTTCGTAACAATGGGGATCCAAAACACGAGCAGCGCCACAAAGCCTCCGATAATATGAAGCCATCTAAAAAAGTTAAAGGTCCATTCCAATGCTTCCGCCTCCTAGAAAAGGTTCTAATGGAAGCATAGAAAATATTGGGAACGGGGAGTAGTGGAAATCGTCATGGAATGAGTTGACTTAAGTCATTTTGCTGCCGATGATCCGCTGGTCCGTTAAAATAAAAATGATAACGCCAGGATAAGGATCGACAAATGAAAGGCAATGTCCAGCCAAGGTTTTTTGGAGCGTTGAGCAAGGGAAAACGTCACGTACGCGCTTCGCACGACCATCACAATAAGCGCGATTTGCACCAAAATCGCAGGGATCATTGAAAGCGCCTCCTTTCTGCTGTGGTGGATTGTTCGATTCGTATTCTCATATATATGGGGGCCTAGACGGATCATTCCGGCGAATGGGAAAAGAAATCGTCAGGACCTGCCTGCACCTGCGGTGAGGGTCGTTGAGTTGAAGTCCGGGAGGAGCCCCGACTAAAGTCGAGCCGCAAAAACCGTCTCCGGTTGGTAGGAAGAGAGCCGAAAAACCTCTACACTGAAGGTAATGAATCAGGTGGACGGAAAGTCCGAAGGGAGCAATCTGCGTTGAGAAAAGAAGCGTTCTTTGGTGTAGTGTTAATTGTCTTAGGGGGTCTAATCTTTGTGGCGGGGCGCCCGGATCAGGAGCTTTGGTCATTCGTTCAGAAGCCGTTTGGCCGCGTCGAAATTAATGAGGAGCAGCGAATCGATCCGTCGAAAATCAATGACGTGAAAATTGAGGTTTCCTCCTCAGACATTGCGGTGGTGCCGAATCGGGAGAGTACGGACATCGTCGTTCGCTTGGAGGGTTATGCAAGCCGTAAGTTCGGGGGGGAAATGAAGCTCAAAACCGAATCGAACGGCGATCAGTTGAAAATTGGAGTCGAGCGCCCGCAAGGGGGATGGCTTGAATTTTCCGACGTCGATGTGTCGGTTGCGGTGCCGCCTCATTTGTACCGCAGCTTTAAAGCGGTGTCCTCCTCGGGCGATATTAGCATCGAAGATGTGAGGGCAAAGCAAATTGTTGTTGAGGCCAGCTCAGGGGAAATTATATTGAAGAATTGGCAGGGCGAGCTGAAGGCGGAAGCATCCTCCGGAGATCTATACCTTGACACCGAAGAGATTCGGGACGATGTGGAGTTGGAGGCGTCCAGCGGCGACATTGTCGTTCGTACTGACCGGCGGCCAGTCGAGCTGGATATTGAATACAAAGGCGGATCGGGTACCGGTTTGATCGAAGCGGAGGGCTTTTCAGCGAAAACGCTGACTGAGGACCATATTGTAGGGTCTTTTGGCAGCGGGGGACCGCATATTACGGCTAAAACCAGTTCCGGCGACTTCACATTTTCTGCTCCGTAGGGTTCATAAAGAGCAAACCTATTGTGCATAGTACTAGAGTGATAACGGTTAGAGTACACGCACAAGGAGGGATTGTTCGATGTCTACAAGCAGACACCATCAGGAAGCGCATGGTCTTGGGCAAGTGGAGGAGCAGCTTTCCCAGCAGGCGAATGCCGCAGAGCAAATTCAAGGTCTAAATGAAACGGACCGCGAAGTGAAAGAGGCGGCGAACCGCCGCAGCTCCGAGCTGGACGAGATTATTGAGTCTTAGAATTCGAGTGCAAACGGAGCCCGTGTTCCTGAATGTTGGGAACCGGGCGTTTTTTTGTGCGGCTGACTCATGATACGTGGTATCCATGCCGATAAAAGTAGTATCTTCCAAGACAGGAGGTGCTTCAGATGGACGTTGGTAAATTGTCCACGGTAATGTCGACAGCTAGTCTCGGCCAAGCTGTTAGCTTGAGCGTGCTTAAGATGGCGAAGGATATTTCGATGACGCAGAGTCAAGAGCTGATCAAAGCGATGCAGCAATCGGCGCAGCCGCATTTGGGTCAAAGCGTAGATGTGAAGGTTTAACGGGAACGGCTGAATGCCATTAGTGCGCCGACGAAAAACAACGCTGCAAATACATAAGCGGCCAAGCCAAGGGAGCCGGTAAGATTCGCGATGATGAAGGTCAGCGCGACACCCAGCATGAATGCGGAGACCAGCCATTTCATGCGACGGTCACCTCCATTGGAAAGGTAATTGTTCTCAAGTAGTCTAACTTACTGATAGGTAAAAAATCCGCCGGCCCTGGATGGCTCGGCGGATTTCTTTTGTACGGGGGTCCGTTGATGGGTTATTCCCGATTTACCCGTGTGCGGTCCCCGTTAATTTTCTTCCACTTCTTTTTCTCGTTCAGCTCAGCCTGCTTGTTCAGCTTGCGCTCGAGGAACGCGAGCTCTCGCTGCAGCTTCTTGAAGCTTTGCAGCCGTCCCTGCTCTAATGCGCCGCTTTCGATGGCCGATTTTACGGCGCAGCCCGGCTCTGAATCGTGGCCGCAATCGGCAAATCGGCATTGGGAGGCAAACTGCTCCACATCGCGAAAGCTTTGCTCCGCGCTGTCGTGCTCCCAAAGATGGAGCTCCCGCATCCCCGGGGTATCCAGCACCAGCCCGCCTCGCGGCAGAAGGAACAGCTCGCGGTGGGTGGTCGTGTGGCGGCCGCGGTCATCGCCATCGCGGATGTTTTGTACCGTTTGGCGATCGGCCTGCAGCAGAAAGTTGGTCAAGGTAGATTTGCCGACACCCGAGGAGCCGAGCAGCGCAAGCGTCCGACCTTCTTCCGCGTAGTCGGCTAGTGGCGCGAGCCCGATGCCCTCCGTTGCGCTGACCGCGTGGACCGGGACGCCGAAGGCAATGGCCTCCACTTGAGCGAGCATCGCGGGCAAATCGTCGCATAAATCGGCTTTGCTGAGCACGATGACAGGATTCGCGCCACTTTCCCAGGCCATCGTGAGATAGCGCTCGAGCCGGCGCAGGTTAAAGTCATGGTTTAACGACATGACGAGCAGCAGGGTGTCGACATTGGCCGCGACGATTTGCTCCTCATAATTCGAAGCGCCGGCCGCTTTGCGCGAAAACTTGCTGGTGCGCGGCAGCACGGCATGGATCGTTGCCCGGCTCTCCTCGCTTCGTGCAGCAATGGCAACCCAGTCGCCGACAGCGGGGTAGTCGGCACGCCCCTGCGCTTCGTATCGGAGCTTGCCGGCGATTTCTCCCAAAAGCTCGCCATGCTCGGAAAACAGGCGATACATATGCTTATGCTCTAAACAGACGCGCGCCGGGACGAGTCCTTCTGCGCGGTACGGCGTAAATTGACGTTCTAAGGCTTCGTTCCAGCCGAAGTTTTGTAAGGAATGAGATTGTAATTGATTCAAGGGGAACCCTCCTGATTGTTTAAAGTTTTGAATGCCAAAAAAACCGTGCAGCTGCGTGTACGCAACCCACGGTTTCATTCAAAACCCCATTCGGAGGCAAGCACTTTCATTTCATGAACGCACTAAATACGCACGTATGCTAAAGTGAGCGAGCCTGTGGATTGCGATATGAAGAAGCTTCCAAACGACTGTGTATTCGAGATCATCATCGCCATATCACATCCCTCGCTTTCAAAACGTAGTATGCACTTATCTTACTTGATTCGGAAATAATTGTAAAGCGGCTCATGTCCTTAGTCGAATGAGGGAACCTATGAATTCGGAAAAAGCTGATCGCAGCAAGTCGTTCCAAATATAGGAAATATAGTACAATAGGGATATCGAAAATGCCGTAGAGGAGTCATTCCGATGGAGCCCTTAAAGAACTTGTTTGATGAAGCTTATGCAGTAAAGCTGGCTGGAGCGCTGCGTGAAGCCCAGCCCAGCTTCGACCCGGATCAATTTACGAACGGAATTTTGACCGAAGAGTGGGACAAGCTTGAGCTGAAGCAGCGCATCCGCCACATTACGATCAACATGGCCGCCTGTTTGCCGGAAGGTTATGGCGATGCGTTGAGCGTGCTGCGCCAAGCGGCGCCGCAGTTTGAGGGGCTGCAAGGCTTGGTGTTCCCCGACTACGTCGAGGTGTACGGATTGGAGCAGCCGGAGCTTTCTCTCTCGGTTCTTGAATGGTTTACGCGGTTTTCAACCGCGGAATTTGCGATCCGCCCGTTTATACTCCGGGAACCGAAAGAAACGATGCGGCAGCTCGAAGCGTGGGCGGAGCACGAGAATCATCATGTGCGGCGGCTGGCCAGCGAAGGCTGCCGGCCCCGTTTGCCGTGGGCCTGCGCCCTGCCGCTATTTAAGCGCGATCCGGCACCCATTCTGCCGATTTTGGAGAAACTAAAACAAGACCCCTCCGAGTATGTGCGAAGAAGTGTGGCCAACAATTTGAACGATATTTCCAAGGATCATCCCGGCCTTGTGCTCGACATTGCCCGTTCTTGGCTGGGAAAGGATCCGCATACCGACTGGATCATTCGGCATGCCTGCCGCGGCCTGCTGAAGAAGAGCGTGCCCGAAGCGCTCGAATTGTTCGGCTTTCCTCCTTCACCGCACCTGGAAGCCGCAGGCTTTGAGGCGGCACCGAAGGAGCTTCTTATGGGAGAGGAGGTGCTGCTCTCCTTCACCCTGCATAACCATGCCGCTGAGCCCCTTAAGGTGCGGGTGGAATACGGAATCGACTTCGTCAAGGCGAACGGACAGCGCTCACGGAAGATTTTTGCGTGGTCGGAGAAGCCGCTGCCTCCTGGGGAGCATCGTATGCAGACCAAGCAATCGTTTCGCCCTATTACAACGAGGAAGCATTACCCGGGATTGCATCAAGCAGTCTTACTGGTGA
This sequence comes from Paenibacillus turpanensis, assembly GCF_011421635.1. GTDB lineage: Bacteria > Bacillota > Bacilli > Paenibacillales > YIM-B00363 > Paenibacillus_AK > Paenibacillus_AK turpanensis. The sequence goes on along the minus strand of NZ_WTLI01000014.1, from coordinate 183 downwards.
ACGGACAGGTCGTGGCGGAGGAGGAATTTCTTGTAAAGGAAACGACGAAAGATAAACCGTCTAACGTCTAATTGACAATTTATAGTGCATCTTTTACAATCAAAAATGTTCTTATTTGTCAGGAGTGCTGATGTAGCTCAGCTGGTAGAGCAACGCATTCGTAATGCGTAGGTCGGGGGTTCG
>NZ_WTLI01000013.1 GCF_011421635.1 Paenibacillus turpanensis | reverse complement strand
ATTTTTTCTGTCCAACTAAGTGTAGACGATCCAGGTCGAGGGAGAGCGTTGGAGTGGTGAGTTACCAGAAAGTCATGCATTCAGTATTGGTGTTATGATGGGGAAACTTCATGAAGCTTCCGCAACTTTAAATGTACCACATAATTTTGTTCGACCTCATTGGGGGATTTCTAGTTTCAGGCAAGAGATAAATAAATTAGAGCGTTATTATCCACGTTTCCTAACGGGTGGATCATGGATGCTATACCAAAAAGCCATCGATAAGATCATTCAACAATTGGATAGCATGCAAAGAGATGCTCGGAATTACGGATTAATTCATGCGGATTTGCATTCCGGAAACGTTGTGTTTAACAACGGACTCCCATACCCAATTGATTTTGGAAGATGCGGGTACGGATACTATTTGTATGATATGGCAGCTGCATTGCTGGAGCTTTATCCAAAACATCGCCGGTTACTTATTCAAGGTTATGAGAGAATAGTCAAACTAGGGAAGGATTATATTCGAGACCTAGAATGTTTCTTCATCATGTTTATGATTGAAAACTATTGTCATCACTCATCTGATATTAGAGAAATTCCTAGTCTAATAGAAGAACAAAAATATGCTTTGGCTTATATTACAGAATATATAAATGATAGGTCTTTCTTATTTAAAGTTGTTGAACCTATAGATCCCGAAAGAATTTTTAACGAACTAGAGGAAGCACAGTCAACGGACAACCCTCCGGATTTTGTGATGCCGGAACGTTAGAAGCCATTGGCTAAGGCCGCCAGCAGGTCCTTGCGGACTTATGCTGCCGTGACGTCGTGAATGCAAGAAGGTTAGGTGAAACCTACACAAAAATAAGGGGGTTTTTCAAAAGGAGAAAGAATAGAAGCATGTTTACATGTATCTCAAGATCCAGTTTATGTAGAGTTTTAATAATCTGGTATGTATATGTTCAAGGAGTGAAGAGTTGAATACACTAATGAGCCCAGAGTTAGATAAGATAAAGGAAATCATGGACGGTTTCATCGCTCCTTGGTATATTGCTGGCGGATGGTCTATAGATTTGTTTCTTGGTAGGAAAACTAGGGAGCACAAAGATATGGATTTGGTTATTTTTAGGCAATATAAAGAGGAAGTAATAGAACACTTTCACGGCTGGGATATTCAGATGGTTGTGTTTGGAGAAGATAGATTTGAGCAGGTAAGTCGAGGGATGAACATTGAGAAACCTAATTATTGTTTACATCTACGAAAAGGTGATGAATTTGTTGAAATTCTTTTTACGGATGTGGCTGAAGGAAGTGTAATTTATAGAAGAGATGAGTCTGTGAGAATGTCATTGGATGATTTTGTTCATCAGGATCGAGCGGGTCGAAAGTTCGTTACCCCGGAGTGGCAGCTATTATTTAAATCAAAATCCCCCAGATTAACCGATGAAGAGGATTTTAAGAACATTATTTATAGCTTATCAATTAAGCAATTGAATTGGCTGAAGATAGCACTTGAACATACAAATCAGAATGAAGAATGGAAAGATCAATTAAGCAAGCTTGAAGAAGGCAGGTTCATCAGATAACACATATTCACGCTACGGGCCTTACGGACCTTGATTTGCAAGAGGGTTTTCGAAGGAAATGGAATCAGCAGACAACCCTGCACTGGCTCAGTCCGTCGGACCCGGGGCCAAAGTAAGGGTTGGTGAATGCAAGAACGTTATATGAAATGGATGAGATCTGCTCAAAAAATGATTTTCACGAGGGAATGATTTAAATATGGAAATAAGGCAGATGGTTACTGCTTTTCTTTTTCATAATGAAAACATCTTAATGATAAAGAAACAAGCTAGTAAGTTATATGATTTTGAGTTCTGGAGTGGAGTAGGCGGCCACATTGAACCTTATGAATTGAACAACCCAATGAAGGCTTGTGTAAGGGAGATATACGAAGAAGCAGGAATCGAAGAGCAGAATATTTATGAATTATCACTTAGGTATTTATTGTTCAGAATCAAGGAAGATGAGATCCGGCAGCAGTTTGTATACTTCGGAAAACTAAAATCGGATCAAGTACGCTCTTCTGATGAAGGAGAAGTTTATTGGATACATAAGGATAAAGTACAAGATTTACATATCTCAAGCATAATAAAGCAAATGCTCGCACATTATTTTCAAAATCCATTCAAACAAGAAATTATGGTAGGAACATTAACAGAACGTAATGAAGTCCCGACTACTCAATGGGCAGAATTGAAAGATCCAAAGATATTTTGAATAAGATTCAATCATAAAACTAAGTGACATAAGTGAAGGCTTTGAATATGGAGCGCCAAAAGCAGCGCCAGAACTAGAGAAAGATATAAGAGTTCACAGTGTGGTGGGATTATGACTTTTGTGGATGACTCATGCGGCCTTCGTCTTCATTGCTTACCACATTATTTGAGAAGGTGAATTCTATTGAAGTATTACTCAAAACATACCAAAAGAGATGAAAACCTACCTAATGTCAGGAAAGCATTATTAGAAACGATTGTTCATTCATTAAAGCTAAGACCAGAAGTGATTGGTATTTTTGTAGGTGGTTCAATAGCTCTAGGCAATGAAGACAATTTCTCTGATATTGACTTGCGAGTAGTTGTTCAGGAACAAGCACTCTCACGATACATAGAATCTAAACAGGAACTCGCAAAAGAGTGGGGAAACGTTCTGTTTTTTGAAGACTATTATCCGAAAGCTCCCTTTACAATCGCACATTACGATACCTTTATAAAGGTAGATGTGTTTTTTTACAATACGCAAACCTTACATCCGTCTATCTGGCTTAAAGGCATTAAGATTTTGTTTGATCCTGAAGAGATCATTAGCCACCTCCTCAAGAAATCAGAGGCATTACATTACACGGTAAATCAGAGTAATGTATTGCGTTGGAGGGGAAAGGTCTTTGCCTATATTCATGAGGTTTATCGAAGGGTTATGCGTGGGGAATATTATTATGCACTAACGAATCTGAATAACATAAGACAATTTATAGTGCAAGGATGGGATATGGAGATAGATAGACAGCCTAATGAAGGTTGGGACTGGTCAAGATCGAAGGAGAACGAACTCACTTAATGCCATGGCAATTAACAATGCTTGAAAGTTGGGATTGTAGTCGGAATGAAGTCGAAATAATGAAGACCTTGACAAGTATGGTTCCAGAACTATTAAGAATTTATAATAGACTAATAGAAAAAACTGGAATAATTGAAGGAAACAATAAAATGAGCGCGATAATAAATCAAGTGATTTAGTAAGTGTCTCGGAGATGGTAAGAGAATGGGATCACACCATATTCAAGCTGCGGGCCTGAAGGCGCAAGGTCTACAGAGGCATTTTGGGGAAGCGAATTCAGCAGACAACCCTGCACTGGCTAACCGCTAGTCGCGGCAGCCCCTGCCTGAAATAACGTTAAACTTTGAAAGGACAGACTGAATGAAAGATACAAAGTCAAAGGCATCTCTTCAGTTATTTTTGGTTACTTCATTAATACTGACGCTTACTTCCTCAATACAAGTATTTGTAAATATTCTGCAAGAAAGACCTTATTGGCTAGTCACATTGCTATTATTTCCAATTCCATTTTTTATTTTTAGTGCAATAATGATTTCTCTGGATTTAGCGAAACAGGACTACACTACTCTTCAAGGTCGTGTAATAACTAAGGGAAAAGACATTATTGTAGTAAGGATTGAACATGGAAAGGATAAAAAATTTAGAGTGAAGAATGATTTGATAAATGATTTAGTTGAGGAAACAGATATTGAAATACAATATTATAAGAGAACAAAAGCAGTGATAAGTATAAAGAAAATTAACCAAAGAACAACAGAACTTTCTGAAACAGAAGGTTGATATTCTTAGGTGAGGAGAGGAATAAAGTATAGTTATTGTAGATTTATTGTCAAATAATGCGGACCCCAATATTGCAAATTTATACGGAGATACTGCCCTACATTTGCTTGCCAGTTCATATCTTTCTGAGGATACCTCCGGCGTAGTAGAATTACTCATTAAATCTGGGGTAAAGAAGAATCTTAAAAATAAAAATGAGGAACGCCCATTTGATTTAGCGTTAAAAGCAAATAATGACCAGCTGTTTTCTTTGCTATAGTAATCGATACAATTAATCAAAGGCGGGCATGAATGAAAATCCTATTTTACATATGTGCATTGTTAGTTTGTTTCATAATTCTGATTCCTTTAGAATTTTTCTTTGATTTTGCAAACTTAATGAATGAGAAGTCTAGACTAGAAAGTGGTCAGTCAGAATTTTCTATTAGTGAAAACTTATTATTAGTAGGTTTTCGTCTTCTCGCCACTGTACTAATAATTACTTGCTCTACGTTGTTAATTAGACTTTTATTTTTGCAACATACGAAACTTAAGGATACCTTAAATGTAATTGTGATTGCATTTATTATCGATAATTTATTATTTTTAAAAAACTTGGTAATGTAAACAGAGGTTCATATGGATGTTGTGATGTACAACGTTTGAATAGAAAGGAATTCAATGGTGTTATGGTGCTAGGTCCGAGTGAGGAGTTTTGGGTGAAGTTGATTCAGCGGACACTCTATCGGTTCGCGAATGCAAGAGCGTTGTCGGAAATCAACCCAAAATCATAAACCAGGAGATCTTAATGAACAGTATTATAAGGGAAGCAATCTTATCCGATTATCATGAAGTGGCCAGATTAGTGGCTCAAATTCATGAAATACATGTGAAAGAACGTCCGGATATTTATGCCCCGGATCCGTGTCCTATGAGTAATGACTATTTTAATAAACTGCTTGTGGATCAGAAATCCAAGCTTTTTGTTGTTGTAGTTGAAGACAAGGTGGTTGGGTACTCGGTCTTGAGAATAAACCTTCCTCCCAATCGACAGATCTATAGAAGCAGAAAATACATTTCAATTGATGATTTTTGTATTGATGAAAAATACAGGAATAACGGATTAGGAAAAGAATTAATGAATTACATTCTTGACTTTGGAAAAGGTGTTTCTGCTCAGTGTATAGAATTAGGGGTATCCGAATTCAATAAAGATGCAATAAGGTTTTATGAATCCATGGGTTTGACAACCAGGAGCAGAAGAATGGAATTCATTCTTAGAGACCAACTCGAAGATGGCGATAACATCCGATAACACCAGATTCACGGGCGGGCCGCACCTTGTGCGAGCCTTGGGCGCTGAGAGGCATTTTCAGGAAGCGGGATCAGGTGACAACCCTGCCGACTAACCACATCCCGGCCGGACGCATTGGTTTTTTTATGCGGTAAGGGTTGGTGAAAGTAAGACGATTATCGGAAATCAGTGCAAACTATAACATAGGGGTGAGCATTTGAGATTTGCATGTCCTTGTTGTGGTTACAAATCATTAAACATTAAACCGCCGGGAACATTTGAAATTTGCGAAGTGTGTTATTGGCAAGATGATCCAATACAATACAATGACCCGGATTTTGAAGGTGGAGCTAACAAAGTTTCATTACGACAAGCTCAAAAGTTGTTTGAAATCAATATGGGTATGCCTAGTGAACCTGCTTTTGAATATGAAGGTCCCAAAGATATCAAAGACATTAGAAGAATGCCATTAGTTGAGATTGCAAGAATATTTTATGCATTAGATCTTCCCATTAATAAAATACTTGGGCTATACCTCGGATTTACTCAAATAAGTGATAGCAAATTTGTTTTTGACTTTCAAGAGATTTACAGTTTTATGGATGAGGATCGAGAACTGATTATTAGATATATAATGATAAAAAGACGGAAAGATCCGAATGAGTTTTTTTCAATTTATAAAGAGATCCACGATTTATCGGATGTAGATGCACAAAACGAATTAGTTAGTATCGAGGAAATATTCACAAGGAAAGTAATGGAATACTTGAATATATAGAAAAATCATGCACTTCGTCTAATGCAGCATTCACGTATCGGTGGCATATGAATCAAGCGGTGGGCTAGCGACCCTTGGTATGCAAGAGAATCCTCGGGTGGCAAGAGAATTCAGGCATACAATCCTGCGAACCAACCGTGTCACGGCCGATGGATTCGCTCCCTTAAGGTTCTCGGGTTCGTGAATGAAAGAAGTTATGCGATACAACTGAAAGAGGATGATATATGAAAAAATTAATTACCTCCCTTTACAGACCAGAGAATAACAAACTATTATATTTGATGGTAAATATATTAGTAATAATCGCCACAATTATTAGTTGGATTGAGGAACTAAAATATCGTTCCTTTGATATTGGATTTCCATTACTTTTATACATTGTATTAAGTGTATTTGGTGTTATTGTATCTGTTTTGGGTTTTTATGGATACAAAGTCACTTACGCTTTTGGAATTGTAAATTTAATCTGGTATATGATTCTATTATTCTTATCTGTTAATGAATTAGAGTCAAGCTTCTTTTTCGTTCTATTTTTGTATCCATTTACTGTACCGCCATATCCTATATTTACATTTTTTTTGTTTGTCATAATTGATCTGGTTATAATAATCTTTTGGACTAAAAAGAATCCTAGGACCTGACTATGAAGTAACTGTAAAAGGTTAGAGTAGTATTAACACTAGACTTGTACAGAAAACAAGGATCATGGTGGAATGATTCTTTTGTATATGTGATAAGTTACTTTTGATCCGGCGGATGAGACGAAATTCCGTCCCTTAACGTTGTGCATCATAAGATTGTCCAGAGGCTTCATGAATGCTCAAACGTTAGATGAATTTTTGAAAACACTTAAAAGGAGTAAACATTGAATACTGAGTTCAAACGTCATTTTATCAACTATTTGTATTACTACGTAGTATTAGGTATCGTGATAAGTTCAATAAGTTATTCTCTACTATCATTAGATGTTTTGAGACCTGTGCCACAAATACCATATGAATTGAAGAGTGAAACTGTAAATAATAGAATTTCTCAGGCCTTTTATAATAATAGTAATGTCATGTTAGATATAATGGCAGAAGTATATGTGCATTTAGATTTATATACGGAAACGGAAAGGACATTTAAAAATAAGTATTTTGATGATGATAGTTTTAATCAGATTGAGAAGGAGTTTGTGCGCAAGATAATGAAAATAGATATGGATTACCATAATAAGTTAAATATCAAAGATATAAGTGACCCTTCTAATGAAATATTAGTTAAAACATTGCTAGAAGATATTCAAAAAATAAAAAGTGAATTAGAACAATCATACGGAAGTTAGCTAGATGTATGGTCTTATAACGAAACACGAGAGTGCTTTAATACCAATAACAGTCATGGAGAATTAATCGAGGGAAATTAAATGACACATCAATACGTTCCAGATAAATATAAGGAGATAATAAGTGAAGAAAAAGTAAAATCGTATTTTAGAATGTTATCTACGACCTGGGTACGGTAATGGTGGAGAAGGATATTGGTTTAAGAGGGATCTAGAATGGATGGTGTACTGTTCTCACGAAGACACAATTACTTTCGGTGGAGAAATGATTATAAACATGTTAAAGAAACAATTTCAGGACTGGAATAATTATATATGGTGAAGTTAACTGCTCTTGTTACAGATTTTCTATACCTTACAAATGGTATAAAGGGTATATTAGCCATGACAGCAATCTAAGAATATAAAATAATCGCTTTGAGGGTGAAAAGTTGGAGCAGATTCTAGTTGTTATAGGAGCTATATTGGTACCGATCGTTGTGGGTATTGTATTTTGGCAGATGATCAAGAAAAGGAACGAATTCATTGATATTGAGAGAGAAGCTGATTTACTAAGTACTTTAACGGGTGGAGCTCAATTTCAGAACGGAATGATAACAAGTAAATTTTCGTATCCTTTTGTTCAGGTTAGGTTTTACCAGACGTTTCTAATAATAAGTTATTATAAAAAAATACAAATGAGTTATTCCGAAATTATATGTATAAAACTGACTTATAGAGGCTTGCAACTCATACATAACAACAAGAATTTCCCGGAGAAGATATTTTTGTCGGTTGATCAAGAGAAATTTCTAGGTTTGGTAAGAGAAAAGGGAGTTAAGATCGAAGAATAGGTCTTATATTGCTGCAAGAGTTTCGAGCGGATAATGCTTTAAAAGAAACCTTACATTTAAGACAGGAGTCATGAATAAGTGAATATACAGCTTATTGAAAACTTACATACTGAGCTCAAAAATGCAGTTTCCAGCCATTATAAAGAACTATTATCTCGCTGCGGTGATGAAACCATATACGGATACTCCTTATTTACAGACGATTGCGTTACGAGTATGGGGCCAGTTGCGAACAAAGAAAGATCTATTAAAGTGAATAAATCAGATCCCTTGTACAATTACTATCGATACGGAGCTGTGGAGTGGGACGAATGGGACGATTTCGGATTATTTGATGAAGTCAACAACATGATCAAGAAATATCATGAAACAGTCAAGGATAGCTTTGATAATCGGGTAAACACATTGTTAAAAGAATCATTGAATGTACTAATGGAGCTTGAGGCTGAAGGGTTGTTTGGGAACAAAAATGATAATCGATTTATTGTCATTTGTGTTAGTGACTCCTCGAACGAAATTATGACTGAGTCAGCAAGAAAGCTTAATACATTAAAGGTATACGAACAATATGCTTCAGAATTTGCTTAGAAGCATAGTAACGGAAGTAATTCGAGATAAAGCTTTAAAACTACATTAGAATACACTTCAAGAGAAAGTAAACCCACCACTAGGTTGCATCCGAAGGTGGGTTTTGCCCATTTATCTCCGAAGGGAACCCAACTAAATGAGAGGAGTCATATAGGTGATTCTTTATAAAGAAATGGATATACATGAAGTTAACAGATTATGTGAGATTGATCGGTCGGAATACATTGATCTCATGTATAAAATGGATAATGGCCAATTAATCGAGGTGAACAATATTGGTCACGAATGTCCAAATTGGTCTAATCAAATGCTTAAGGAAATTGAATCTCGCTTCGCATATGAACTAGAGAATGCCGGTTTTGCCATCGGAGCCTATGACAATGAGAAACTAATTGGTTTTGGGGTATTGGCCCATATGTTTCGAGGACAATCAAATGATCAATTACAGGTTGACCTCATGTATGTTTCTAGATCTTATAGAAGAAAAGGTATAGGTACTCGGATACTAGAGTAACTAAGTAATGAAGCGAGAAGCAGAGGGGCTAACTGGTTATACATCTCCTCTACTGAAACAAGATCAGCGGTTTCATTCTACATATCCAATGGAAGTGTGTTAACGGATCAGGTTGACGAAGAGTTATTCGCAAAAGAACCCTTAGACATCCATATGTTAAAGAGTCTTCTGTAATCGTATATAAAAAATCAAAAGGGGCGAAAGAATGAAACCACCAAAACATATCCTTTCTGCTGCAGCTATTGTTGTAAATGATAAGAATGAATTATTACTTATAAAAGGACCGAGACGAGGCTGGGAGATGCCCGGTGGACAGGTAGAAGAAGGAGAGTCGTTAAGCCAAGCGGCAATCCGAGAAACAAGAGAGGAGTCTGGAATTGATATAGAAATTATTAAATTTTGCGGAATCTTTCAGAATATAGGGAATTCCATTTGCAACACCTTATTTTTAGCAAAGCCAATTATCGGGGAATTAACTAAATCATCGGAGAGCTTGGATGTAGGTTTTTTCCCGATCGATGAAGCGCTCAATAAAGTACAATGGAAAGATTTTAGACAAAGAATAGAGTACTGTTTAAAACCTGAATTGCAACCATTTTGTGTTGAGTTTATGGATACTCAGAATATATAGGGATCAAGAAGGCTCAGCCGCTTGGTCAATAAGGATGATTAACTACCAAGTTATTCCTCCTATGGATGTTTTAGTGTACAATGATTGGATAGAGAAGGGGGCAGCTGGGATGAATACACATATTTATATGGTAAGACATGGCGAATCACCGAAAGTGGATGGAAGTGAACGATCTCGTGGATTGACGGATAAGGGGAAGACCGATGCAAACCGTATAACTGAGTTGTTAAGGCATGAAAGCATGGATCGCTTTTTCACGAGTCCCTATTTGCGAGCTATATTGACAATAGAAGATTTAGCGGAGGCAGTAGGTAAGGAAATACAAATATTTGAAGACCTTAAAGAGGTAGTATTTTTATCCGATGACAAAATCATGCCTGACAATGAACTGTACCCCTTAGTAACCAAGATGTTTAAAGAACGAGATTTGCCTTCGCCAGGAGGCGAAACAATTTCGGGATGTCAAACAAGAGCAGTTGCTGTTCTAAAAGAAATTCTGAAAAAATATCGTGGTCAAAAAATGGTGATCGGCTCTCATGGAGCGTCATGACATTAATGATGGAACATTTTGATCGTAAATTTGACTATGATTTTTTAATGAATATGACAAAGCCAGATATATACAAGATGACATTTGACAATGAGAAACTCATTGATGTTCAAAGAGTATGGAAAGATTGATTTAGCATGAGAGATGAAGATCAACCTAGCCAGTAAGAGAATTCGTAAGACTTTCAATAAATAGTGGAGGTAAAAGATGAATTCGAAAGCATTCGTACTTATGCTTCTGATGCTTCTATTAACTTCATGTGAAGTGAATCATTCCCAATTAGCAACTAGCAATGATCCGATAGCTCAATATAAAGAGGAGAATAGTCAACTGCAAAGCAGAATCAAAGAATTAGAGCAAGAGATCACGAGATTGTCGAATAAGCAACCTAAGAAAAAATCGAGCGGGGAATTGAGTATTGATGGTTCTTCCCTCTCTATTGATCATCAAGATTATATTTTGGAGTACGAGGGGCGAACCTACGTTTCGGCAGATTTTATGAAAGAGTTTTATGGAGTAGATGATGAATATCCTCCCTATCTGATCTTTAGAGGCTTGCCCCTTGAAAAGAAGCTAATTGGGATAAACTCTATTTATAATTTATCTAAGGAAGGCTTAAGAGATTTAACAAACACCATGAGTGTTACGACAAAAGACGAATATTCAACAATATATCAGACGGATGGCCTTGAAATTGGTTTTGTTGAAGCGGGAAATTATTACGTGCTGACAAAACCTGTTTTTATGAATGATAGAGGAATCTCCATTGGTTCATCACGCTCGGACGTACAGCTTGCTTATGGAAAGCTTGGCGAAGATGATAGTGAAGTTTGGTCGACTTTTAATAGTAATGCGGAATATATCGGAACGAAGTTTACTTTTAAGGATCACAAAGTGATCAAAATCGTAGGCACATTTAACTGAGGAAATGTAGCTACAGTAGTTCGTGCATGCAAGAATGTTATGGAAAATCGGTGCACAAAAACGGAACGAGAAAGGGACTATATGAAGAAAGAAATCGTAATTCAGGACAATGCATAAGAATTTGGAGGAAACCTGATGAGGCTAAGTTTACTAAAAGAGAATTATGCGATAGTCAAATTACAAGCAGGCGAAGCTATACCAAGCTGGGCATCAGAATTTGATGGCGGGCTCTTATCTATTACTTATACATCAGACGAATTATCAATAGTGTGTAATGAAGATAAAGTACCAATAGGGATGAAAAACATAGAAAAAACATGGAACTGTCTGAAGATAGAAGGTGTTCTCGATTTTAGTTTAACGGGTATTCTCCAATTACTATTGAGACCTTTAGCTGAACATAAAATTAGTATATTTGCTATATCTACATTTAATACAGATTACTTATTAATAAAATCGGAAAATATTGAGAAAGCGATAGAGGTACTTATTAACGAAGGACATGAAATAAACAAACCATATTGAGTATTCTAAAGTAAAGATGAATCCTTGATATGAATAGATTCAATAGGAGGAAAATAATGACAAACGAATTGGGTAAAAAATGCTATATATATGCTCTGGATACGTTAGCAGATTGGGAAATTGGTTATATAACCGCCGAATTCAATAGCCAGAGGTTTTTTGCTAAAAATAAAAAATTAGAGCTTGTATGGATCGGTAATACTTTGAAGCCAATTAAAACAATGGGTGGAGTAACGATCATACCCGATAAGGAACTTCATGAGGTCGATTTTCAAGATGGAGATATGCTCGTCCTTCCTGGAGCAAATACCTGGATGGATGAGGAACATAAAAACATTTTAGAAGTGGTATCCAACGTTATTCATAAGAATGTGATCGTGGCAGCGATTTGCGGCGCTACAGTAGCATTAGCTCAATTTGGTTTGTTAAATAATAGAAAGCACACGAGTAACGATAAGGACTATTTAAAAATGTCTTGTCCTGATTACACGGGAAGCTCTCATTATGTAGATGCCCCAGCAGTGGCAGATGACAATGTAATAACGGCCACAGGACTCGCTTCATTGGAATTCTCGTACGAGGTATTCAAAAAGAGTAACGTCATGAAAGAGGAAACCATAGAAGCGTGGTATCAATTACATAAAACAAAAGAATCGAAATATTTTAATGAATTAATGGAATCGATGAAGTGATCTAACCTTGCAATGTAGAGGTAATCCCACCCATACGAAAGGACGATTAGGATTGAGAGAATATACGTTAAAGAGAGAGGATTTACTCAACATCTATAAGAAGGCAATACCTTTTTCAATTATTTCAGCCATTCTTCCTATTGTGATATTTGTTGTCATTAGTTCACAAATAAATGAAGCATTCATATCGAGAATCTTATTTGTTTTTATCTTGATTTTAATATTATATAGAGTCATAAAAGAAACGATAAAAATTCTAAATATAAGAAGAGATTGGATAAGCTTTAAAATTACTGTGTCCAATGAATCCATAACGAAGACACAAGTAAATATTCCAGACGTCGAGATTTTAAAAAAAGATGTAGTAAGAATAGTGAAAGCAGCTGGGGGATTCACGATTCAAACGGTCGATCCGCAAAAGTCTCTTTTTGTGCCAAATCAGCTGGGTGAATACGAGGATTTTGAAAGTCACTTAAGTACAATTACTCCAATTGAAGTCAGCCCAATAAATTCGATTCAGTTGCCGCCAGAATTCTCGTTAAAGCAACATGTAAAGCCAGGCTCGATTTTTAAGAAACTCTCTACTTCGATTCTAATTCTTCTAGCCATCGTGATGGTACCTGCGCTTCTCTTGTTGCTTGCTATTTCTATTCTAACAAATTAAGTTTTTAACCAAGGGACCTAATGTAGGTGACATAGAGAGGAGTGAGGAGTGTAAAAATCAATAAAAAAACGGTTATTCTATCTGTATTACTGATCGTACTCGTCGTCCCTTTTTCGATTAGTTTTATCCCGTATTTACAAATTAAAGTTAGTAGTAACTATAATGATGAGTTTGAAAAGAGGCTTTCTCATGCGATAGAAGCGAAAAAGCCTTTCGATATGAATGAACTAACCGATTTTATGTGGGATAAAATGTATATTTTTTATCCCTATACATCTAGAGAGCAGATGGAGGAAACGATCGGCCGTTCATGGACAACCCACTCGTACTTTGGATATTTATTAGATCATAAGACCATATTAGGGGATCACCCGTTAGATGATGAGTCGCTAAATAAGCTCGTTTTTGTTAGAGGAGAAGAAGTTGTGCTAGATATTACATTACGCAGAAAACAAGCTGATTTTACGGAAGCGGCGAGTGTTATAAATCATGATAAAGCCCGATTTGAAATCGTTGATGACAATAAAATCGTACAAATTCTGAACTAAGGTGGATACTTGTATTGACGAGGATTAGTAATGACACGAACGTGATCCAATACAATTTCAATCATGGTAGTTAGAAAGAGGAAGTGTATGATGAGATCAGATCATAAGTATCCGCCTCTAGAAACGGATAGAGTATATTTAGTTCCATTAACACAAGAACATGCGGAAGAGGTTTATAAGCATTTTTCGGATCCTGAAATAACTGAGTTTATGGACATTGAACCATGCAAGGATATTGAAGAAGCAAAGGAAATAGTTAAGTTCCACGAAAAAGACTTAGGTTGCAGATGGGGATTGTTTCATAAGAATACCGACAAATTTATAGGGACTTGTGGTTATCATTGTCTGGAGTTAGGGGAGATAAGGAAAGCGGAAATTGGATTCGATTTAGTTAAGCAAGAATGGGGCAAGGGATTGATGCGGGAGACCGTTTTAGTACTACTTGAATATGGCTTTGTAGAGATGTCGTTAGATTATATTGAGGCTACGGTTGAGCAGGCCAATAAAAGATCACAAGCCCTGTTAGAGAGGCTCGGGTTTCATAAATCGGAGGAGCTACGAGATCACCTTTATTACTACACTATAACAAAAAATGATGTGACTCAATTCATCAGAGCACAAATACCAATGTGAGGTCGTTGAATGATAGGTTGGATATCCATATTTATGTATAATATGGAAATGGAGTGAAGAAATCGACATGGACATAGGATTTAAATTATTGTTATTTATAGCTCTTTTTTCACTGATCTTTAGCTTGGTACGGTTCCTGGTCAACAAATATTTAAGTGACTTCTATCATGAAGCCTGGAAAAAAATAAGTAAAATTTTTTCGAAGAAGTAGCTAAATGGGTCCCATAGGCGAAGAAAAGAATTTTGATGAATAAGAGGACGCCTTCTCCGATCAATGGAGAAGGCGTTTGTGCGTAGCGATATTTTTAGTAAGCCGATAGCGATTAACGGATCGGCCGGCGCCGGCGCATCAGCCATAAAAAATAGAAGGCGCCGATGATGGCAACCACGAGGCCGGAAGGAATCTCCTTCGGCGCCAGAACGACTCGGCCGAGCAGGTCGGCCAGAGCAAGGAGCGCAGCGCCGAGCAGGGTGCTCAGCCACACGAGCCGCCGATGGTCGGGGCCTGCGAGCAGCCGGGCGGCATGCGGCGCAAGCAGTCCGACGAAGCCGACGGTGCCGACCGTGGCGACGGCTGAAGCGGCTAGCGCAACGCCGATGCCGGCGAGCCACAGGCGCGTTCGCGGCACGTGAAGGCCGAGGCCGATGGCCGACTCGTCGGACAGCGCTAGCAGGTTGAGGCGCCGGGCAGCGGCCCAAGCCAGCGGCAGCAGGAGCAGCGGCCAAGGAAGCAGCCGCAGCAGCTCCTCCCAGCCGCGCGCATAGGTGCTGCCGGCGAGCCAGGCCAGCGCGACCGCCGCCCGCAGCTGCGCCGTGAGCACGAGCAGCTGGATGGCCGCCGCGCCGAGCGCCGACACGGCGATGCCGACGAGCGCGACCATCGCCGGCTGCAGCCCGCTGCGCTTCGTCAGCGCGTAGACGGCGGCGGCACTGGCCAGCGCGCCGGCGAAAGCGGCCGCAGGCAGCAGCGACACCGGCATCGCCGGCCAAATGATCAGCAGCGTCAGCGCGCCCGCGCCTGCCCCTGAGGTGATGCCGATGATCGATGGATCGGCTAGCGGATTGCGTACCACGCCCTGCAGCAGCAGCCCGCTAACAGCAAGCGCCGCCCCGGCCAGCGAAGCGACCAGCATGCGCGGCATGCGCAGATCCCAAATAATATTCGCGGCGAGCTCCGGACCTTGCCCGGTTAACGCCGTCCACACCTCGCGCAGCGGAATGTGCAGCCCGCCGAACATGAGACCGCATGCCCATGCTGCGGCTAGAACAAGGGCTGCTGCAATGAGAAGCACAGGATACGGCGCCGCCGCGGAACGGCTGCCCTGCAGCAGCGTCCCGCCAGTGGCGGCGCCGCTCTGTGCGGCTCGATTGCGGAAGCTGCGCCGCGCGAGCCAAATCATCCACGGCGCGCCAATCAGGGCGGTCACCGCGCCGACCGGCATTTCGCTTGCGCTAAAGTCCACCAGCCGCGCCAGCACATCCGCGCCGACGAGCAATACGGCGCCCCACAGGAAGCTGGCGGGCAGCAGCAGCGCATGGCGCCGAAAGCCGAGGAAACGCATAGCGTGCGGTGCGATCAGGCCAATGAAGCCGATCGGTCCGACGACGCTGACCGTTACGGCAGCCATCAATACCGCGATAAAGAGAGCGGTTAGGCGCATCGTCCTTACCCGTTGGCCGAGCGACTCGGCTACCTCCTCGTCCAGCTCTAATAAATCAAGCTTGCGGGATAAGAGTATAGCGGCACCGATGCAGCCCGCAATCCAAGGCCATGAATACAGCACTCCGCCCCAGTTGTTCTGAATGAGCGTTCCGGCTCCCCATAAAAAAAGCTTAGAGGTGTCTTCTTCAAAAATAAGCTGCAGCGCTCCGGTAACGGCAGACAGAGCCAGCGTTACCGCCATTCCGGAGAGCGCCAGCGGAACCGGCGCCGCTTTCATGCCGCCGGCCAGCAAAAACACAAAAGCGGCTGCGCCGAAGCCTCCGGCCAAGGCAACGGGCAGTGAAGCCGACGCAAGCAGCCCCGGAGCAAATACGGTGAGCAGCACGACGGAAAGATAAGCGCCCGCGCTGATGCCAAGTGTGCTTGACGAGGCGAGCGGGTTACGGGTGACGGTTTGCAGCATCACGCCGGCTGCAGCCAGCGCACCTCCGGCCAGTGCGCCCATGACCGCACGCGGCATTCGAAGCGTGCGCACAATATGATGAGCCGCCTCATCCGAAGGCGCAAAAACGGCTTCCATCACGGTGCGGAAGCCGATCTGAGCCTGCCCCTGCGTGATATGGACCGCCAGCAGCAGCCAAAGCAGGCCGAGCCCGCCTGCAAATACCAACAGAAAGCGAAGCCCCGCAAGAGACTTGGAAAAAGTATCCTGCGCGGCTTCGTTGTTTAGGTGAATCATTTCGTCATTTCTCCGACTACTTGGTTAACAAAGACTTGGGCTGACAGCGGACCGCCGAACAGCCACGTACTGCCGCCAAGCGAATAGGTACGTTTTTCTTTTACAAAGCCAAGGCCGTTCCATACGGGATGGTTCTTCAATTGATTTTCGAAGATGTTGTCCTTCTCCTGCACAACATAGAGGAAGTTCGCTTTTTCATATGCGGGCAGCTCTTCGATTCCGGTGGATGCAAAGCCGTAGACCTCAAATTTTTTCGCTTTGTAGGCGTTCTTCAACCCAACTTTCGTTAAAATTTGCGAGGCCATCGAGTTATCCGTAAAAATACGAAGTGTAGGGACGTCCTTCGAAGTGAACGCCTGTACCAGCAGGAAATCGCTTCCTGCTTTATTGGCTGCTTTCAGCTTTTCCGCGGCTTTGGCGAACGATTCGTTCATTTGCTTCAGTACGGATTCGCCCTGCTCCTTTTTGCCTAAAACATCAGCGATCGTTAGGAAGGTTTCTTCCATTTCCTGATATTGATTAGGGCCATTTTCCGGAGGATACGGTTCGAACAGCAGCGTTGGCGCGATTCCGTTCAGCTTCTCGTAAATGGCTTTATGGCGGAAGCTGACTCCGATAATAAGGTCCGGCTTCAAGCTGGCGATCGTCTCCAGGTTCGGCTCCTGCCGGGTGCCAACATCAACGGTCGAAGTATCCAATGCGGGCTTTACGTTCACGTTTGTGCTGTATCCTTTCATATCGGCCGCACCGACCGGCTGCACGCCAAGTGCAAGCACGTCCTCGGCATAGGTCCATTCCAGCACTACGACGCGCTTCGGAGTTCCTTTGATCTCCGTTTCGCCGGCTGCATGCTTGATGGAGCGAGGAGCGTCCGCCACGGTAGCTTCCTTGGATGAATTTGCCGGTGCTTCGGCGGCAGGCTGCTTGGCCGGCTCCGGAGTCGTTTCGACTTTGCTTCCACAGCCTGTAACTAGAATTGCCGTCAGGGAAAGCATCAGAAGGAACGGCGTAAACCAACGGGATTTCATTCTTTTGACCTCCAAGAAGTATGTATTTTTATGTTTTTGCGAATGAGAATCATTCTCCACTGAATTGTATGAGAGACTGTCCTTGTAGTCAAGAAATATTTTCCCTACATTCAAACGAGTGCACATGAATAGGAAGAAGCGAATCTCCAAATCATTCCTATAATGGATGAAGTGTTGTAGAATGGATGAACAGGGAAGTGCGAAAGGAAAGTATGTATATGCATGTCAATATAAATTGAGGTGATACATGATGTGGAAAATTTTAATGGTATTTACTTGTTTATTGATTTTATATGGAGTGCTAGAGATTGTGATTAGCTTCGTAAACCAAGGAACCTTAAATTCTCAGGCTCTTATATTAATTGTAGGTATGGGGATATCATTTTTGACTGCACGGGAAAAATATCAACAAATGAGAGAGAATAAATAACACTTATCATTCTATTTTTCGTCGTAAATTTATCATGATGATTTTCCGGTTGCTAAATGGATTTGATGAACGAACAGAGAGGTAGAGGCATGATTATAAAAGATAAAATTAATCAAATGTTAGACACCTTACCGGAAGAGGAACTAGACAATGTTTACTGGTTCGTTTATTATCTTCGGAATATTTACCTTCATAAATGGAATTTATTTGGAAAAGGAGTGAAGGTTACATATCTGTTTGAAGAATCAGAAAAATTAATGCAACTTTGGGAATATAATTTTACAAGAAAAATAAGCAATGAAACTAAAGAAAGCATTTATTATAACCAGTTCAAGTGGCATATTTACAGTTATGAAAAAGAAGATTGTTTAAAGGAGGAGGCAGCAAGAGAAGCGTTCGATGTGGTTTTGAAAGATGAAATTTATGTAATGTATCAGAACTCTCCATTTGTGATGCTGTACAGTAATGCAACCGAACTTATTTCTACTGATTTTGATAATGAACAAGATATATATATTTTCGATAAAAGCTGTACTTGGACTTATGTTAATACCCACGAATCGATGTGTGGCCCCTACTTTGCAACGAAAGTAGGCCCATAAATGACAAATCAAAAACTTGTAATCCGGCGTTGAATTGCAAAAAATGAGAGAGGCGGAATAACATCATGGAGTGGATCGGAGGACAAGACAGTATCTTAAATAACGATTCACCCTATACATCATGCAAGGAGATTTTTCAGGCGGTCTGTGATGAGATCGGTACGTATTATACGACTAAAGGATTCAAGTACGCTAAATCAAGACCATCCATAACGTATAAAGATAAGGAGATTACGCTGCAAATCGCGTTTTGGTCCAGTGGTTATAATACACCCGGTGATTATGTAAATGTAGAAATAATCCCTGCATTTTTTTCAACGAAAATAGCCCGAGTTAAAAAAACTGCGCAGCCAAGGTCAAAGAGAGGATACCTGTTTGGCCACCCAGCCATTTTTCTTCATGATTTGCCTGGTCGAGAGCCCGGAACGGTTCGGATCCGACAAATTTTCGGTGACGAGATGGAGCGTTATGAAGAAGGCAAGTCAGAAAAGCTTAATCATTCCTGTAATGTGTACGGTATTACTCATGAGAAATTCGAGAACATCATTCATTTTATCGATAACCATATCATTTCCTATATCGATGTATTAAAAGATCATGAGAAGCTGCTTGCGTTTATTGAAGGTTCCAATAAAGAAAGAAGCTATTACCTTAACAACCCAGAACTATTGGAATATATCGAGATTGCTTTTCCATCAAGGAAAGGCCAACTGATTGAAGTGTTACAGAAAAAGATTGAATCTGGTTTGTAATGGATCCATGAGAGCGGAGATGTAAAAATGAATAAAATGGTTGAATACGGTTTTTTATGCAGCGGCAAGGATGAGAAGATGCTCATAAATGAACTTACCCGTTTCTTCGAATATATGAACAGAACGATCTCAAAAGTGAAAAACAAAAGCTTGTTAGAGTCGAAGCTTCCCTATGTTTATAAACATTATTATTGGAATTTGAATAAAGACAAGCAGGTGTACATCGAAGTTTACCCCAACCAGGACGTAGAAGGGAAATGTAAGTTTTCGAATCATGACGTTGGTTGGGTGCTTTTTGCAAATGTAAAAGACGAATCGGAGCCTTATCACGTACCTTTTGATGAGCAGGAGAAGTATCTCCAGGATCTTTTATCTTCAACAAATTTGCCGTATATCACATTATACGAGTATAAAAATGGTGAAGAGAGATTGTGATGCTTCTTAAACTGCGCTAGTGGATCAGCGATCATGTAAACATGGGAGGTGCTTAGCGCTTGGCTGTCATTGAAACCCCAAGACTTTATCTTAGAGAACTTGTTCTTGATGATAAAAAGGATCTAATGAAAGTATTGTCTGACGAGGATTCTATGAGATATTATCCACATCCTTTTTCCGAAGAAGAGGTTGAAAATTGGATCAGATGGAATATCGATAACTATCAAACCTATAAACACGGACTTTGGGCAGTTATACGCAAGGAAGATGAGCAATTTCTAGGGGATTGCGGGATTACGATGCAATGTATTGACAATGAATGGGTGCCGGAAATCGGATTCCATATCATCAAGCAATATTGCAATTATGGCTATGCAACGGAAGCTGCGGCTGCTTGTTTGGACTACGCTTTTGACGTGTGTAAGTATAAAGAGGTTTTTTCGTATACGTCCGATCGTAATTTAGCATCACAACAGGTAGCAACAAAGCTTGGTATGGAGTTTTATAAAAATATCGAAAAGAACGGCGAAAAACAAATCGTGCAAAAAATATCGAAGGGTTGTTTTCCATGTTAAAATTCTTCCTCTTATTTGTGCTGTTGATGACAGGTTCTCATATTTCGGAGAATAGTATCCCTTTGCAAACCGTTCAAACATTCGAGATCCATTCATTTGTGCAAGAGGATTTGGAGCTTAAGGATGCCGGCGGTGCAACGATTGGCCTTGGTATGAGTAAGGATGAGCTTACCCAGTTGATTGGAAACCATGTTGACACCATTGATTTTATAGATATATATCTTTTTGAAGGCCTAGAAATTCACTATAAGAATGAAAAAGTAAATGCAATCTTAATTAGAGACAACACTCCCAGTAACAAAAGATTTAAAACTTTAAAAGGTATTGGCTTTGGCGACTCGTTTTCTGATGTTATTCATGCTTATGGTACAGGCGGGTTTGTTGATGTCAATTATGGAACAAAATCGATTACCTATTTGTTTGAACGTACGGATGAAGGTAATTTTAGAATCTTAAAATCGAGGATGGACATGAAAGAGAAAGAACGTTTTCTTTCGTTATCGATGGCTTTTGACAAAAACGACAACATCATTTTTTTAATGATCGCAGATTATGATTTCTCATATGGCCTAGATAGCATAAAGAAATAAGAACGAAAAATTATGCATAAAATGGAGGCGAGCTTTCTATGACTAGTCCAATTCAAAACCTTGTCCGAGGTGTATTTATCCCAGTCAGCAGCATTGAGAAGGCAAGAGATTGGTATTGTAATCTACTGGGCCTCCCAGCGGATGGTGAAATCTTTTTTGGTCATATTTATGTATTACCCATGCAGGGAGAGAGCAATATCGTATTAGACAGTAAGATTTATTCGCCAGAAAATGTACATAAAGTCCCTGTATTTCAGTTGGCCACCGATGATATTGAAAGGTCTTATGAATTTATTCAATCGCAACCTATAGAGATCATCACCGATATTCAGAATAATCATTGGTTTACGATCAAGGACCCTGATGGGAATGTGTTAATGATATGTAAATGAAGCTTACGAATCCATGGGGGTGCGATGTGCGCGAATACAATCTCCTTCGCTCGGATAACGATGTAGAACCCAGCTATGATATTCGAAACGAAAGCATCTATTTCCAGATCTATGTGAGTCCGCAAGACGAAGTATGCATCGTGGGCAACGTCGATCATAACTATATTTGCTGGTGTTCGATTACGAATTTGTCCGAGAAAGAAATCAATGCAGCTATTATTAATTTACTATTGTCCTTTTCAAATGAAAGGATGTATTCAACGGAACATAGAGTGCTTGGGCCTCGATATCAAGAGATCAAGAGGTGGCATTATTTTACCGTTCGAAGAGAATGGTACGAGGACCATTACCGGTATCGCTCGCCGGTGAGCAACTGTTTCTTTGGAACGCCTCCTCATAACAACGGAGTGTTCTTAGTACATGAGATCGATAATTTCGTTCGGGAAGAGCGCAAAAAGTGCCATTTTCGACTAATCGATCCTGTTTACGTTTCTATTCTGCATACATATAAAACCCTTCTGCGGAAGCAAAACAATCCGGAATATTATCAAGAAGTGCTTCCATTGATCAAGCTTTTAGAGAACGAGGCGTATTTGAAACTGTGCCACGATGAAGAAGTTAGACGCGTATACTGGGAGTGTCTCGACCAAGGATCTAGCTTGTACAATGCTTATATGACTGCTGTTCGGTAAACAGGTGAGGTTGATGCGTCAAACCTTAAATTGCAACACTTTAAATCTCTAGGAGGTGCAATAGTGTTATACACTATCGATGTAAAAAGACCCAACCAAATTGATAAAATTAGGGAGCGAGCCGCTCAGCACGGTTTTACAGCTTCATGCGATGATTTAACTGGAAGCTTTCTTAGGGCTTTAGCGGCATCTCGAAAACAATGTGCGATTTTAGAACTAGGAACCGGCGTTGGTTATTCTACGGCTTGGATGCTTGATGGAATGGATCAAGAAAGCAAGCTTTATTCCGTCGAAATGGATGAAGCATGTTCGACTCTAGCGATGGAAGTGCTTGGAAGTGATCCACGCTTACAGCTCATCGTTGAAGATGGAGGAAAGTACATCGAAGAGCATAAAAATGCGAAATTCGACTTGATTTTTGCCGATACTTGGCCTGGAAAATTTTATTTGATTGAAGAAGTTTTGAACATGGTAAAGCCTGGAGGGATTTACCTGATCGATGATCTAAATCCGCAAGAGAATTGGCCCGAGGGTCATGAGAGCAAGGTGGCGGAGCTCATTACTGAACTGGAAGCAAGAGAGGATTTCTATATATGCAAAATGAACTGGTCAACGGGTTTAATGATGCTGACCAAAAAGCACTAGAAATGGCGTTACATTTTGGGAGGAGCGATGAGGATGAATAAAGAAAACGGAGAGGTTATGGAAGCATCGAAAGCAACCTTGGGACGAACCATTCAAGTACGCCTGGTCTCAGATTTAAAGAATTCCCAAGCGTACTACCGTGATGTTCTTGGCTGCAAAATAGATGATTGGGGACATGCTGAACGAGACGGGATGGTCTTTATTTTGCAGCAGGCGAAATCGGCGGAAGATGTAAGTCCGAATGCCGCCTCACAGAAGCGTTCAACTTATCCGTCGGAGTGGGAAGGTCCTGATCATGGCTGGGATACTTACATCCATGTTTCTTGGGATGATCTTGATCAATTCGTGGAAGAAGTACGAGAAAAGGGCGAAAATGTCGCGGTACCTCCTTTTACCGGAGCACATGGTGGTTTTGAATTTAAAAACGCATATATCCAAGATCCTGACGGGTATACCCTTGCTGTAGGAGCGATGCGGCCGGTTCAAGGCTAGCAATTTTATTTTATATGTAATGGAATGCGCTTTCATTTGTAATAAGGTCAGTGGAAAACCAGAGGGTTACCGATCTTCTTATAGAAAGGATGCATTTGTCATGAACGGGGAAAAGGTTGTTGGCTTGACGCAGTCTGCAGGATTTCAAGTCGGAGTAAGAAAGACGTTTCCACTCCGTGTAGAGGAAGCTTGGGAGCTTGTTACCACAGCGAAGGGAATCGAAATTTGGTTAGGAAAGGTGGATTCCTTTCCACTCCAAATCGGGCATTCTTTTCATACCGACGAGGGAATCTCGGGTGACATCAGAGTCGTAAACCAGCATCAAAATATACGAATGAACTGGAAAAAAGAAGGATGGCCAAGAGCATCCATACTACAAATCCGAACCATCTCCCAAGACAGCTTAAAGAGCACGATCAGCTTCCACCAAGAGCATTTGCCGAACTTGGAGGAACGTGATGAAATGAAAAAACGGTGGGAACAAGTCTTGAACAGCTTTAAGGCGATGATTTAGAAATTTGAACGAGACGAAAGAATCATGAACCGAGCCTGTACTGGATACCAGGTATGCGGTGAAATGATTCTTTTTCTTTCTTTATTACCTTCCAAATCGTTCCTTTAATGGGTACCGTGATGTACAATGGAGAAATAGCCATGAAAAGTGAGCTTGAACCGATACAAATAGATGAAGTCTCAAACCAAGGAGGTTCTATGGAACGCAAATTAGTTAAAGGCGGTATTTACAGCTTTATCGTGGGGCTGTTGATCGGAATTGTCGTGTTCCCCGATAAAGAAACGATAAACCTGGGAAGAGGACTTGTCGAAACGAACTATATTCCTTTGCGAGTTTATGTGATGCAGCTTGTACGATTTTCAGCTTTACTTTCGATTTTAACGATCGTGGGAATAGGGATAAAAGAGTATTTTACAATAACGAACCGCGAAACGGGCGTACGCGAGTTTGTGAAAGGGTTTGTTAAAGCATTTTTCATTGTTTTGGTTGTTATCGTTTTAGCGCTGCTGGTTTTGAATCTTATTACAACGAAGTGAGTTCTTAAGTATGATAGTCTTGGGGGTGAAGACAAATGAATATCCGGGTATTGCAAGAGCATGATGCCGAGGCATATCAAGCATTACGTTTGGCCGGACTACAATGTGATCCCGATGCGTTTGGTTCGACGTATGAAAGAGAAGCTGCCTTTTCCTTAGAAACTGTGGTGGATCGAATTCGACCAACTGAGGACAAGTTTGTTTTGGGGGCTTTCATGGATGATGGTTCGTTGGCCGGAATCGTAACCTTTGTACGCGAAAGCGGCATGAAAATGAAGCATAAAGGAAATGTGTACGGGATGTACGTATCAGCTCAAGCACGTGGAGCTGGCGTAGGGAAGGCTCTTTTGCTTGCATTGATAAAGATGTCCCGCAACTACGAAGGGCTCGAGCAGCTCAATCTAACAGTCACATCGACCAATGAAGCCGCAAAAAGGCTTTATCAATCCGTGGGGTTCGAGAGCTATGGCATCGAACGAAGGGCTTTAAAGTTCAACGACGTTTATTTTGATGAGGACCTTATGGTATATCGCTTGAATTAATATACTAAGTCCCTCTAATCTATAGGAGAAGCAATATGATCAGCAAAAATAATGCAGAGCATTACATCTGGGGGGATCGCTGTGACGGCTGGCGCTTGATCAACGACGAGCAGCAGAGCATTATTCATGAGCGTATGCCGCCAGGGACGAAGGAAGTAAGGCATTACCATGAGTATGCAAGACAGTTCTTCTTTGTTTTATCAGGAACGTTGACCATGGAAATGAACGGAATGGAGCAGGTCATAAACACGCATGAAGGAATTGAGGTTCCATGCAAAGCGGTACACCAAGTATTCAATAAATCGAATGAGGACCTCGAATTTTTGGTCATCTCTACTCCAAGCACCAAATACGACCGAGTTGTGCTGCCTTCATAAATGTAGCTTTAAGAAAAAAAGTCTGGTTCTGTCACTAAGAAAAATGGTAAGGAAAGGTCAGGATTATGTATCTGCGAAGTGTTGAATTGTTAAAAGAGAAAATAACATCGGCCAAGCAATACCCATTTCATATTCCTACAATTCGCAGCTTGGATCGGCTCGAGTTTACGGGTAATGTCACGTTTTTCGTCGGTGAAAATGGTTCTGGGAAATCGACATTGCTTGAAGCGATCGCTTACCAGTGCGGCTTTCATACTGCGGGCGGTGGACGGAATAACGCTTATGAGGTCGACTCCGCGGAAGCGGCCTTGGGCGATTATATCCGGTTATCCTGGCTGCCCAAAGTCACGAACGGATTTTTCCTTCGCGCCGAATCGTTTTATCAATTCGCTTCACACATTGACGAAATCGGCGGGCAAGTCCCTTACGGAGGGAAATCGCTCCACCGGCAGTCCCACGGAGAATCATTTTTAAGCTTGTTTCTGCATCGCTTTAATGGGAAAGGAATATTTCTATTAGACGAACCGGAGGCAGCATTATCGCCTATGAGGCAATTGTCGTTATTGCGGGTCATGAAAGATCTGGAGCAAGGCTCACAATTTATTATTGCTACCCATTCTCCGATCATTTTAGGCTATCCCGACGCGACCATCTTCAGCTTTGATCAAGACAGGATAAGTCAGATCAGCTATGAGCAAACAGAGCATTACCAGATCACACGGCGTTTTTTGGAAAATAAGAAGGTGATTCTGGATGAGCTTTTCCGCGAGGAGGAGGAATGAAGACCAAGCGTTTTACCTACATTGTACTCATAATCACCCTATTGGTAGTCGGCTTTGCCTTTATGAATGTACACCATGCGAAGAAGGAGCTTCAAGCTTCCATTGATCAAACCTTTAAAAGTAACATTGGCCGAGTTCTCGATAGCTTAAGCCTGAAAGCAAGTGAAGACAGCTATAGGATGATTTTGGCAAGCGTCCTAAGTGCTGCATCCATGGCGGAGATCACCACGTTCGAGGCGAATAATGATGATTTGGATATTGCGTTACATAATCTCTTTATTGCTCTACGGAACGAACAATCCAGAGAAAAGGTGCTACAGAGAACGCAAGAATTACATGATCTATTTTTCAAGCTGATGACGAGTCCGGACAGCAGAGAGGCTACAGACAAGCTGCTGCAAATCGCAAACGAGACCTTTTTTAAAGCGAATTAGAGAATATACCAAAAAAAGCAAGCCGGCTCCATGATGGAGTGGGGCTTGCTTTTATCGTTGTTTCAGTCTGGAATCCACATCAACTTCAATATAAAACGTCGGCATGCGTTCTTTTGCGCTTGAACGTTCCGGTTCAGGCTGTTTCGGCTGTTGCGTTTGCTTCGATTTGATCTTTTCATAAAACAATCCTGTTACCGTCTGGGTCACTAAAAAGATTGGAAACGAATAGGCAAGCTGATAACCCTTCTGAAGGTTAATGATTCCAAGAAGGGTGAACAGCCAATGGGCGCCTACGCCAACCGCAGCCCATGCGGCGACGTATGGAAGAAACCTTTTTCGGTTAATTCGAAGGCTGTCATAAAAGTAAAAGAAGAGATAACCAAATGGGGCAAACAGAAAATAATAAACCATATCAAATAACTCATATTCGTTCGAATCATTTACCCTGTACAAATCAACTAATCCGCCGCCGATCGTAAAATCGAACAAAACACCGATCGAATAACCCCAGACTAAGCTGATGACGGTCACTGAAGGACTGAACTTTTTGGGGAGTAGAAAAAAGACGGAGTAAATCACTGCATTTAAGATCAACAGGTAGATCTCATTCCGATCGAAGGCTGTCCATAAGATCACGTGCTCTGCACCTCATTTTTTTCGAGTTGGTGAAAGAATTTCCATACGTAGTAAGCTATCAAATGCAGCCCGATAAAATACATCACATCAAACGCAAGATTCCAATTGATTAAGGTTGTAATTCCGAAATAATTCCCCATGACAACCAACAGAGTAAGGATGGTTACAGATCCGGCCGCGTAAAGCATTGTTTTTTTTCGGCTGTTCTCCGCCATCACAAAGTTAAGCGTGATTACAATGATTAAGGGGATCGCAATGCTTCGGTTGATTAAAAATGCGGTGTAAGGAAGCGGATCTCTCGTGAGCTTAACAAATTTCAGCTGCTCGTAAATAATCCACGACCAATTTACGCTGATAATGAGTATGACCAAATAAACGATGGTGTTTTCCAGAAAAGTAAGGCTTTTCTTCATTGCTGAAAAAAAAGCGACCGCAGCCCAAGCTACAAAGAAATAAGAAGCAAACTCCACGTTAATCACCCCAGCCTTTACCTATATGTTTAGACTTTGTTGCACAATTCTTCCTATTTTGTTTCAATGGAAATTTTTATATACAGCAATGGCCAAAATAAATATCCATTCTTCAAGTAAACAAACGATTTTTCCATTCCATCAACGATCCCGCCAATTCATGATTATCCCGCTTCAGCTACAATGAATTTAAGCGCTTTCACATAATTGCGCACCGAATGGAAGATGTATCGATTGAGCTTTCCGGCCCCGGGACGGTACGATGGCGATAACCATCAACGAAAGGAGGTCGGGCTCAATGGCATCAAGTGTAATGACTGAGGAGCAATCGCGTCCCTCGCTTGCAGCGGGGCCGCAGAAGAAGCGAAAGCGAAATCCGTTTCTGCATAATGTGATCAAGCATTGGATGCTGTATTTGATGATTCTTCCCGGGATCGTATTCTTCATTGTATTTAAATTCATTCCGCTTGCGGGAAGCGTCATCGCATTTCAGAAATACCAGATCTTTAAAGGGATTTGGGGGAGTGAGTGGGTAGGCTTAGATAATTTTATTTTCCTTTTCACGTATCAGGATTTTTACCTCGTACTTCGCAACACCGCAACCATTGCTCTGTATCAGCTCCTATTCTCGTTTCCGGCACCGATCATTTTGGCGCTGCTGTTTAACGAAGTGCGGTTGATGCTGGCTAAGCGGGTGCTTCAGAGCTTATTTTACTTGCCGCATTTCTTATCATGGGTTGTCGTGGGCGGCATTGTGTTCGAGCTGCTGGCTACACAGGGCGTCATGAATCAAATCCGGGGCTGGATGGGATTCGAGCCGATTCTTTATATGCAGGAGGAGCGGTACTTCCGGACGATCGTCGTACTGTCGGGGATTTGGAAGGAAGTAGGCTGGGGAACGATCATTTACCTTGCGGCGATTTCCGGCATCAATCCGAACTTGTACGAAGCGGCGGTCATGGACGGGGCCAGCCGCTGGAAGCAGACCATCTATATTACGCTGCCAACGATGTTCCCTACGATTCTGGTGCTGTTCCTGCTGAACATCGGCAATTTCCTGGAGCTTGGGTTCGACCAAATCTTCAACCTGCTGACGCCGATGACGTATTCGGTGGGCGACATTATCGAGACGTATGTGTACCGGGCGGGGGTTCTGCAGGGACAATACAGCGTAACGACGGCGATTGGCCTGTTCCAATCGGTCATCGGGTTTATTCTGTTATGGATCTTTAACCGGCTGGCACGGAAAACAGAACAGGGGTTGTGGTGATGAAACAAACAGTTGGGGAAAAAAGCTTCCAATGGGTGAACTATACGTTTCTTGCGGCCGCTGCGGCGACGATGATCTTTCCGCTTCTGCATCTGCTTGCCGTGTCACTCAGCTCGCCGCTCGCTGCCGACTCCAAGAGAGTGTTTTTGCTGCCCGTTGATTTTACGACGGCGTCTTGGGTGCATATTTTGCAATCGCAGGATTTGTGGCGCTCCTTCGGAATTACGGTCTACATTACTGTCGTTGGAACGCTGATGAGCATGTTTTTTACCGTTCTGATGGCGTACCCGCTCTCTCGCAAAGAGTTTATGATCCGAAAGCAAATTATGCTCTGTATCGTGGTCACGATGATTTTTAACGCGCCGATGATCCCTTATTTCTTGACCGTACGGGAGCTGGGGCTGATGAACTCGCTATGGGTCCTCATTATCCCCGGATTGATCGGCACGTTTAATATGATCATTATCCGTACGTTTTTTATGGGGATTCCGAGCGAGCTGGACGACTCGGCGAGAATTGACGGCTGCAGCGACTTCCGGATTTTGTTCCAGATTTACTTGCCGCTGTCAAAGCCGGTCCTGGCCACCGTCGGATTGTTTTATGCGGTCGGATATTGGAACACGTTCCAGCGCGCCGTGCTGTTTATCCGCAATCCGGATCTATGGCCGCTGCAAATGAAGCTGCGCGCTTATTTCGTACAGCCGGAGAGCTTGGCGGAGGTCGACCTCTTATTAGGAGATTACGATTTTAATACGACAACTTTGAAAGCGGCTACAATCATCTTCGCTACGATTCCGATCATCCTGGTTTACCCCTATCTGCAAAAGTATTTTGTGAAGGGTGCCATGCTGGGGTCGTTAAAAGAATAACTCGAGGGTGTAAAACACGAATGGAGGAGAATGCCGAATGACATTTTGGAGCAGAAAACCGTTGGTTAAGGCTGCATTGATTTCCATGCTCGCGATTACGGTCGTATCGGGATGTACGAACAGCGGAGGGGGCGGAGCGGGAACGCAGCCTGGCGGAAGCGGCGGTGAAGGCGGATCAGCGGATGCGCCGGTGCAGGTCAAGGTATTTAAGAGTCATATGGGAAAAGGGAAGATCCCCGGAAGTGACGATCCGCATGTTCAATATGTGGCGAAGCATACCGGCGTTGAATATCAGTTGATGTCGACACCGCCGGGCTCGGAGCCTGCGGAATATATCAACCTGATGATCGCTTCCGATGAATTACCGGACATTTTGCGTCCGATCGGCGGCGTAGAGCAGACGCTTATTCAGCAGGGCGGAGCGCTGGCGCTTGACGATTTGCTGCCGAAGTACGCGCCGCATGTCTGGGAAAACATCCCGAAGGAAGCGTGGGATATTGTCCGTTCGGCATCCGACGACGGGAAAATTTACTATGTGCCGAAGGTATACCTCATTCCGGAGCGGGCTCCTATGATCCGCAAGGATTGGGTGGAAGCGGTCGGCATGGAAATGCCGAAGACGGTGGAGGAGTATAAGGAGCTGCTGCGCGCGTTCCGCGACAAGGATCCGAACGGCAACGGGCAAAAGGATGAGCTGCCGACGAGCGGCCGTGAATTCGGACGCTGGATGGATCATCTGTTTGCGATCTATGGCGTGGCGATGTGGGAAGGCTTCCCGGAGTGGGCGCTGTATGACGGCGAGATTCAGTACGCCGGAGTTACCGACAATATGAAGGCGGCGGTTGGATTTATCCGTGAATTGTACGCAGAGAAGCTGCTCGATAACGAGACCTTCTTGAACAAGGGCGATGTGTGGACGGCGAAAATCAACAACAATCTCGTCGGAAGCTGGTACCACCTTCCGGCCAACCTGCGGGACCGCTTTACCGCGATGCGGGCGGGCGCTCCGAATGCCTATGTAGCGGGCATGCCGCTTCCGAAGGCGGAAGGCTTTGAAGGCTTTGTCACGCAGAAGAGCATGGGCGAGCCGGAGTGGATCATTCCGAAGGCATCCGAGGCAAAGGCGCCGGCCGCACTGAAGCTGCTCGACTTCTTCTATAACGAGGAGCACAGCGAGTTTGTGCGCTTCGGCATCGAAGGGGTACAGCACGAGGTGGTCAATGGGAAAAAGGTGCTGCTGCCTCAATCCGATGATAAGCCGATTGGGCTGGGCATGCGTAACTTGACGACGAAGGCGGATATGGATGTGCGTATTGATCAGACCATTCCTGAGGATATGCAGCAAATGGTCCGCGATATTTTTGAAGTGAGCACGAAGGATGCGAAGCGGATTGCGGGCGACGGCCTGCCGAGCACGGTATATGAAGGCTTCCCGGATATCCAGTCCCATAAGCTGTTCCAAGAGTATTTGACGAAGATCGTCATCGGGGAATGGCCGATTGAGAAATTCGACGAGTTTGTCGATCGCTGGTACAAAGCAGGCGGGGAGACGGTGACCAAACGCGTACAGGAATGGTACGCCAAGACGAAGCAATAAACCGAATTCCAATGCGGCAAACGAGTACGGGTAGAGGGGCGTGAACAGTAATCCTTATTTCGATATCGGGGAAAGCATGAGCTCTCTTGGAACTTGAATGAAACCGGCGGGATCGGGTTCGTGCTGCTGGCTGGGCTGGAAACGCTAAGGATACTGGAACACTTGGAAAAAACTTGGAACTCGGCGTATTCGGCAGGATAAAAGAGAATGCGCCCCGAGCAGTGAGCTGCGTGGAGCCGAGGCATCGTTGGAAGCGTTTGCATAAATGGGGTTGGTTGGCATTATAATGAGAGCATACCGGGAAAGGTGGAAATCCGAATGGTACAGTCTCTCAAAGCATGGCTTACGTACACGTTAACCAACACACAAACCCGTCTTGTGCTGCTTCTTACGGTGTCTGTCTGCGTCATCATCTTCGGGGTCAGCATCACTTCGTATTATACATCCAAATCCGTGCTGCAGAAGGAGCTCAGCGAGCCTCAGCATCAGATGCTGCAAATCAGCATGAATGTTATCGATGAGTATATCGGAAAAAGTGACCAAATCGCCATTACGGTCGCGCTTCATCCGAATGTGTATACGTTTTTGACCAGCGAGGAGCAAAATTCGTATCGCAATATCACGGGGATCTACGATTTTTTATCGACGCTTATTAACAATACCTCGTACATCAACAGCATTTATGTGTATGACCTGGAGCGGGGGAGCTTCGTATCGATGCCGCAGGGCTACAGCTCCAGTAAAGCCAATTTTTTAGATTCGGACTGGATCGGTGTCGCCGATGAGTTTGGGGATCAAAAAATGGTTGTCAAGCAGCGCATGCTTCCGGGAAGCGGAGGGATTCGCAGTGATTCTGCGGATATCACGCTATTTCGCAAAATTATGATTCAGGGTGAATTCAAAGGGATCGTTGCGATTAATTTGAAGTCCGAGGAGCTGTTTGAGCAGCTTCATCCGCCGCATCTTTCCAATTTGCAGCGCGCCCGATTTATCGCCGATCACAACGGTGACATCCTGTATTCCGTTTCGGGGGGCGGCTTTGACGCGAATTCAATTCGGGAGGCCGTTGCCGAAACAACGGAGCTTGGGCTTGGTGATTTTCAGTACCAAGGGATCAACTATTTGGTCAATCGTCTGGAATCGCCGCTAACGGGCTGGAGCTATATTTCTTTTGTTTCTCAGGACAGTTTGCTAGCGCAATCGAAGCATGTGCGCAATGTCGTGCTGTCGGTATCCTCCGCCGCGCTGCTGCTCGGGGTACTCGCCATTATCTATATTCATTCTGTCGCGTTCCGGCCGGTCAGACGGATGCAGCGGCTGCTTCGCAAGAACAACCGGGACATTCCTCATGCCGACCTGGTTCATCTGGAGCGAATGACCTCGGAGCTGGTGAGCGACCATGCGCAGCTGTCACAGCTGATTCGGCAAACAATGCCGGAAGCCTCCTCCAAGTTTTTATATGACATCTACTTGGGCCATATCAACAGCAAGAGAGAGGTGCGCGAGAAGTGGGCCAGTTATTTTCAAGGCTGGACGAATGCACCGCTCACCTTCGCGGTTGTATCCATCGATGATTATGAAGCATGGTCGAGGCGCTATCCAAGCCGGGACCACTCATTGTTAAAGTTTGCGCTCGGGAATGTCGTTACCGAGGTGTTTGCGCCGGGGTGGCGGGCGGTATGCACCGATTTCGGCAAGGATAAGCTGGCTCTTCTGCTGCAAGCCGCGCATGAAGGCATGCTCACCAGAGAGCATTGCAGCGAGGCAGCCGGGGTGGTGCAGCGTATGCTTGGCTTCAGCGTAACGATCGGGGTCAGCCTGCCTCATGAGGATGCGGGACAGCTGAAGCAGGCGATGCTTGAGGCGGAAAATGCTCTCGGCTATCGTCTGTTCCGCGGCTATGGCAGTGTGATCTTCTTCCACGAGGTATCCAGTCATGAGCATCAAGCGGAGGCTCGCAAGGAACCGTTGACGGAGGAGCTCGCCGCAGCCGTTGAAGCGGGAGATGAACCGCGAGCGCAAGCCCTTCTTGCCGGGATGATTCGCGAAGTAATGGAAAAGGGATATTATCCTTCCACGGCCTTAAAGCTGCTTAAGGCGGTAGGGGGACGTCTGCGCCAGCTCGAACACGGTGAGGAGCGGGAGAGCTGGGAAGAGGCGGAGCCTCTCGATGAGCTGAATACGCTTTGTTTGGAGGAAATCGGGCAGCTGTTCAGCCGGCAGATTACTGCGCTGGCGGAGCGGTATCACAGCCTCCTGGAAAGCAAGGAGTATGTTCTTTGCCAAGCGATGATCGAGTATATGAAGAGAGAGCTTGCGAGCCCCATTGGCATCCAGGAGATCGCGGAGGCGGCTGGGATTAGCGTGAGCCTGGCAAGTCAGCTGTTCAAGCAGGAAATGAATGAGACCATTTATGGTTACTTTACCAAGCTTCGGATGGATCGGGCCGGTGAACTGCTGATTGAAACGGACGATAAGATAGCCGATATCGCCATGAAGGTCGGTTATCAGCATGAAAATAGCTTTATCCGGGTGTTTCGCAAATACAAGAACATCACCCCGGGGAAATACCGGGAAATGAGGAAGGCTCCGAAACGAATCGTGGAAAGCGTGGAAGGAAGTGCGGAGCCGTGCCGTTCGTATAAGGCGGCGGGGGAGGGATTGACGTGAAGCTGAATCGAAAAGAGATCGTGTCGCGCCACAACCCGATTCTCACGAAAGCGGAGCCGTTCGCTCCGCTTTCGATTGGAAACGGTGAATTCGGCTTTAGTGTGGATGTGACCGGACTGCAAACCTTTTATGACGATTACAAAACGCCGTTAGGTACACAATCCAATTGGGGATGGCATTATACCGGCGGGCGCGGGGTGTATTCCGTGAAGGATGTAGCGTATCAAAGCTACGAGACGTATGGCCGCCAGGTCGGCTATCCGATGAAGCCCGAGGACAAGGCGGAGGCTTATCATTGGCTGCGGCAAAACCCGCACCGGCTGCAGCTGGGCCGTATCGGACTGAAGCTGAAGCACCGCGACGGCTCGGTGGTGCGGCTGGAGGAGCTTCAGCATGTGCGGCAGGAGCTGGACCTGTGGAGCGGCATCATTCGCAGTGAGTTTACGGTGGACGGAACGCCGGTGACCGTTACAACGAGCTGTCACGGTGAGCATGGCGCGGTGGGCATCCGTGTGCAATCTGCGCTGCTGGCCGAGGACCGTCTGCAGCTGTTCGTGCGGTTTCCCGCTCCGGATATGACCCACACGAGCTGGTCCAAAGCGGTGTTCCCCGATTGGGGGAACGATGAGCGCCACGGTACGGAAGTTGCGGCCGAAGCGTCGTCTTTCGTCGTACTGCAGCGGTCGATGGATCAGGACTGCTACGGCGTACGCTGGGAATGGAGCGCTGGAAAACTGAAGCGTACCGGAGCCCATGAATTTACGCTCCATGGAGCGGAGGGAGCAGAGCGGCTGGAATGCACGGTGCATTTTGCGCCGGAGGAGCCGGAGCCGCTAACGGCGGCAGAAGCGGAGGAATCGAGCCGTGCGCAGTGGCCGGCCTTCTGGGAAAGCGGCGGGGCCGTCGACTTTTCCGGCTCAACGGACGAAAGAGCGCTGGAGCTGGAGCGCCGGGTCGTGCTGTCTCAATATTTGACGGCCATTCACAGCGGCGGATCGCTTCCCCCGCAGGAAACGGGACTGATGTATAACAGCTGGTTCGGCAAATTCCACTTGGAAATGCATTGGTGGCATGCCGTTCATTTTCCGCTGTGGGGACGCACGTCCTTACTGCAGAAAAGCATGGACTGGTATGTGTCGATTTTGCCGCTGGCGAAGCAGCTTGCGGCGTCGCAGGGCTATCAAGGCGCCCGCTGGCCGAAGATGGTCGGCTTTGACGGCGTGCAAAGCCCGTCCCCAGTTGCACCGGGACTCATTTGGCAGCAGCCGCACCCGATGACCATGGCGGAGCTGATCTACCGGGCGCAGCCAGAGCGAAGCACGCTGGAGCGTTACGCGGAGCTTGTGTTTGAAGCGGCCGATTTTATGGTGTCGTACGCGCATTGGAACGAAGCGCGGAAATCGTACGACCTCGGGCCGCCGCTCATTCCTGCGCAGGAATGTCACCACATTCATGAAGGCATGAACCCGCCTTATGAATTGGAATATTGGAAATACGGCCTTGAAATCGCGCTGCGCTGGGCCGAGCGGTTAGGGCGTCCGGCCAATCCGGCCTGGGCCAAAGTAGCGGGCGCGATGGCCCGGCTGCCGCAGCAGGACGGGGTCTATTTGGCGCATGAGCTGTGCCCGGACACGTTTACGGCGAAAAACCGCGATCATCCGTCGATGCTGGGCGCCCTTGGCATGCTGCCGGGCACGCTGGTGGACCGGGAAGTGATGCGCCGCACGCTTCACAAGGTGAACGAGGTGTGGAACTGGGACTCGGCGTGGGGCTGGGATTTTCCGATGTGTGCGATGACGGCGGCAAGGCTCGGGGAACGGGAGCTGGCTGTCGATTTCCTGCTGCTGAACGCAACGAAGAACACGTACCTTGCGAACGGGCACAATTTTCAGCGCCCGGGGCTGACGGTGTATCTGCCGGGTAATGGGGGCCTGCTTACGGCCGTCGCGATGATGGCCTGCGGCTGGAACGAAGGGACGGACCGCGAGCTGCCGGGGTTCCCGCAGAACGGCCGCTGGTCCGTGAAGTGGGAAGGCTTGCAGCCGCTGTTATAAACGAGAGGAGGGGCAGCAATTGGACAAAGGCAAAGGACGGATTTGGCCCGCCGAGTGGAGCCGCTACACAGACCGTTTTACGGGCATTGAGGTGCAGCAGCTGACGAATTATAAAACGCACAGCTATCATTTGTATTTTACGGAGAACGGCTGGTATGACGGTGAGCGCAAGCTGCTGTTCTTTTCGGATCGCGGTAACAGCACGAACTTATACAGCTTATCGATGCAGGACGGCACCATTACGCAGCTGACGGATTACCGGGAGGAGCATGAATTGGGCGCCTGCTTGTCTCCTCGGGAGGATCTTGTTTTGCTGAAGGTGGGCGGAAGCATCGTGCAGCTCCGCTTGGATACGCTGGAGGAGCGGGAGCTGTATACGGCGCCGGAAGGCTTTAAGATCGGCAATTTGAACTGCACGGCGGACGGGCGGTCGGTGATGACCTGTATTCAAGAGGATTTGTCGAAGCAGATCCGGCTGGACCTTGGCAACGGCTATGTCGGTCACCGCGAGCTGATGGAGGCTGCGCCGCAAAGCCGTATTATCCGGGTGGATCTCTCCTCCGGCGAAGCGGAAGTGATGTATGAGGCGAGAAAATTTATTACGCACATCAATACGTCCCCCGTTCATCCGTGGCTGATGACCTTTTGTCATGAAGGGCCTTGGCATTTGGTGGATCATCGGATTTGGGGTCTCGATCTCCGCACCGGAGAGGCTTGGAAAATTAGGGAGCGGCTGGAGCCGTCGGAGAAGGTCGGTCACGAGTTTTTTTATCCCGATGGGGAAACGATCGGCTATCACGGGTTTCGGGTGAACGGCACGAACTTCTTTGGGCGAATCCGCTACGACAATACGGAAATGGAAGAAACGGAGTTTGATTTTGACACCTGGCATTCTCATGCGGACGGTTACGGCCAGGCCGTTGTGGACGGCAAAGGAAATGTGAGAACGTTATGTGTTTGGCGAAAAGATAGCGGGACCTACGACGGGCCGCGCGTGCTCTGTGAGCTGCGCTGCAGCTTCCATTCGCAAAAGGTGCATGCGCACCCGCGTTTTACGGCGGACGGAACGAAAGTGCTTTTCACCAGCGATAAGAACGGGTATGCGAATTTGTATTTGGTCGAGCTGCCGGATGCTTTTAGCATGCTGCCGAAGCTGTGAGGGATAGGTGCTAGGGTACAGGTACAGGAGCAGGACGAAACAAAGCTGGCGATTCTCAGTGCGAAAGCAGAGTGAAGCTTCCAAAGTAAAGTACCTTTAGGAGGTGTTTAGGCTTTGACGGAAATCACGTTATGTCGTACCCGTTGGTCCGTTAAAATTGCTGATTCGATTCTTGCGCAACGTGAGAATGGCAGCCATCCGAAAATGGCGAACAAATGGGGCTACGTCGCTGGAATGGCGCTGATGGCGCTGGATCGCGCATCGGTGCACACCGGTGATTCTCGCTATTTCGAGGCGATGAAGCACCATATGGATTTGTTCGTGCAAGGCGACGGCTCCATCCTCAACTATCGCTTGAATGAGTACAATTTGGACCATATCAATCAAGGGAAAAACCTGTTTACCCTGTGGGAGCATACAGGGGAGAGCAAATATGCGGGAGCGATCAAGCTGCTGGTGAAGCAGCTGGTCGGGCAGCCGCACACCTCCGAAGGAGGGTTTTGGCACAAAAAGATTTATCCGTTCCAAATGTGGCTGGACGGGGTGTATATGTCCTCTCCGTTCTTAGCTCAGTATGCGAGGGTGTTTCAAGAGCCGCACTGGTTTGATGTCGTTGCGAATCAGATCCTGTTGATCGAGAGCAAAACCCGGAATCGGCAGTCCGGGCTGCTTCACCACGCGTGGGATGAAAGCCGGGAACAGCGCTGGTGCGATTCCGAAACGGGGCGTTCGTTCCATGTCTGGGGCCGGGCGATGGGCTGGTATGCGATGGCGGTCGTTGATGCGCTGGAGCATTTTCCGGAGGAGCATCCGCAGCGGGGGCAGATCATGGGTATCTTTCACCGGCTGGCCCATGCGATGAAAGACGCGCAGGATCAGGAGAGCGGGCTCTGGTATCAGGTGATGGACCATAACGGACGTGAAGGCAATTATTTGGAGGCATCCGCTTCCTGTATGCTGACGTATGCGCTGGCGAAAGCGATCCGTCTTGAGTACGTGGCAGAACTCGATATTTCGGTCGTGCAGCGGGCGTACGAAGGAATTTTGAAGCATTTTGTCACGGAGGACTCGGAGGGGGTTCACCTTCACCAAATCTGTCACGGGGCCGGACTCGGCGGGAACCGGATTTATCGGGACGGCTCCTATGCTTATTATTTGAGCGAGCAGGTGGTCAGCGATGCGCTGATGGGCGTTGCCCCGTTCCTGCTGGCCAGCATGGAAATGGAGAAGCTGCAAGCATGAAAATGCGCTTGAAATACCCGGCATCGTGGTGGAGAAACATGTGGCGCGAAGCACTGCCGTCCGGCAATGGCGTAATCGGCGCATCTGTGTTTGGCGCCGTTTCGGAGGAAACGATCCTTGTGGGTCATGCGGATTTGTGGCACTGGGGCCATAAGGATGAGCTGCCCGATGTGAGCTTCACGCTTCAGCAGACCAGAGCTCTCATGGATGAGAAGCGATTTGCCGAAGCCAGCTGGGTACTGACCAATGCCTTAAAGGAGCGAGGCTACGGTACCCGGCTGGCCTCCCGTTTTCCGCTTGCGGCGATCCAATTGACCATGCCCAGCAAAGAGGCTTTCCGCCGGTATGAGCGGACTGTTGAGCTGGGAACGGGAGAGGTCTCCGTAACGTGGGAGGACGGTCCGGTCCGGTATACGCGAACGCTGTTCGTCTCGCGGGCGGACGATTGCATCGTGTATGAGATCAGAGGAGATGCGCCGGGAGCGGTGAGCGGCAGCATTACGCTCCAGTTGCACCCGAGCGACCGCTGGCAGGGGGAGCCGGAATATGTGGAGCTGGAGCGGTCCGTCACGGTGCGGGCGGAGGGCAGCGATGTCCTGTACGCCGGACGAAACGATGACGGCACCGACTTTGGCGCGGTGCTGCGTGTCGTTCCGCAAGGCGGACGCCTTGTCGCGGAGTCGGAGCGGCTTCGGATCGATGACGCGGATCGGGTGCTAGTATTGGTGAAAGTTTTTGTGTCCTGTCAGGACCGTGAGCAGGAATGGACCCGGCTGCGGGAGGAGCTTGAGGGCCTAGAGCGGTTCGGCGGGTACAACGAGCTGCTGGAACGGCATCGGGCTCTCCATGAGCCGTTATATCAATCTGCGAAGCTGGAGCTTTGTTCCGGGGAGCACGCTTCCGTCACGAATGAGCAGCTGCTGCTGGAAGCGTATGACGGGGAAGCCCCAGCCGCACTTGTGCAGCTGATGTGGGCGTACGGCCGTTATTTGTTTATCAGCGGTGCGGGCCCGAAGGATCAGCCGTTTGGGCTGTATGGGCTGTGGGGCGGCGATTACCGGCTCATGTGGTGCCATAACATGGCTAATGAAAACGTACAAATGATGTACTGGCATGCTCATGTCGGAGGATTAGGGGAGCTGACGGCCTCCTTACACCGTTATTACACAGGCCTGCTGAACGACTTTCGGGACAACGCCCGCAAGCTGTACGGCTGCAGAGGCATCTATATTCCGGCAGGTTCGACGCCGGGTACGGGCATTCCCAATCAGATTGTTCCAGTGATTCTGAACTGGACGGGGGCGGCGAGCTGGCTGGCGAGTCATTTTTACAAGCACTACGGTTTTACGGGGGATGAGGCGTTTCTGCGGGAGGTCGCTTGGCCTTTTATGAAGGAGGCCGCAGCCTTTTACGAGGATTTTCTCGTCGAAGACGAGAATGGGCGCTGCAAGGTGTACCCATCCGT
This sequence comes from Paenibacillus turpanensis, assembly GCF_011421635.1. Classification (GTDB taxonomy): domain Bacteria; phylum Bacillota; class Bacilli; order Paenibacillales; family YIM-B00363; genus Paenibacillus_AK; species Paenibacillus_AK turpanensis. The sequence goes on along the minus strand of NZ_WTLI01000013.1, from coordinate 113,291 downwards.
TTCACCTGAGAATACCCCGCAGAACTTTATGCCTGCGGATGGAAGGGCGCTGGCCCATCCGATGCCGACCGCGGTCAATGCAACGATGGATATCGCGCTGCTGAAGGAGCTTCTTACGTCCTCGATCGAGGCAGGGCGGATCGTATCCTGCGATGCTCAAGAGCTGGAGAAGTGGAGCGGGCTGCTCTCCAGGCTTCCTTCGTATACCGCCAATGAAGACGGCGCTGTTCGCGAATGGCTCGATCCTGCCTTCGAGGACCGGTATGACCACCGGCATCTTTCGCATTTGTATCCCGTGTTTCCGGGATACGAGGTTCAGCAGGAGGAGCAGCCGGAGCTGTTTGAGGCGTTCCGAACGGCGGTTGAGCTGCGCAATTTAGGGGCGCAAAGCGGCTGGTCGCTGGCCCATATGGCTTCCATCTACGCACGCCTTGGGGATGGAGAGCAGGCCTTAGCGTGCCTCGACATTCTCGCACGGTCGTGCTTGCTTCCGAACTTGTTCACGCTTCACAATGATTGGCGGAACATGGGGGTTTGCATGAATATCCCCATGGCCCCGATCCAGCTGGACGCCAACATGGGCTGGGTGAATGCCGTGCAGGAGATGCTGCTGTACGTTTCGCCGAGGCTGGTGAAGCTGCTGCCGGCTCTTCCGGAGAAATGGCAGAGGGGTCGCTTCGCGCAATGGCGTTTTTATACGGGAAGGGTGTCGGCACAATGGGATTGCGACACGCGTTCTTTCACTGTGGAGCTGCAAGCAGAACGAGCGTGTGAGCTGACGGTTCAGCTGCCTCAACGTTTTGCACCTTTCCAGGTTTCGCAGGATGGTCAATTGTTTGAGAGGGTCGAGGACGCAAAGCTTTATCTTCGTTTAGAGCAAGGGGCGGTAGTAAACATCACTAGTGAAGCAGCGGCAGCACGCGCTGGCAGGGTGTAAATAGACAGCGGCAATCACGGACGAAAACGGGGTCCTCGATTGCCGCTGTTTTATTTTTTCTAGCATCCTAGCGAAAAAGGGGAAAATTTTAAAAATTTTGGGTGAATCTCATTTTAGTCCATGTTAGCATTCGAAATGTAATCAAATCTTATAGAAAAGTGAGGACGTGACTCTATGAATTTGAAACTCGAAGCTCTCCCGAATTATCGTATTGCCTATGTGCGGCAGGTGGGTCCCTATGGCCCGCACAACAAACAAGCAATGGAAACATTGAAGCAATGGGCTGCGAAAAACCATCTTCTTACGGAATCGGCTATTTTATTCGGCATTGCCCAAGACAACCCTGAAACGACACCCCCGGAGCACTGCAGATATGATGCGTGTATCGTCATTTCGAAGGATGCTCCAGCTGATGAAGCTATATCCGAAGCTGAGCTTCCCGGCGGACAATATGTGATGTGTACCATCAAACATACGGCGGAGGATATTCAACAAGCATGGATGGAACTTTTTCCTGCGATCCAAAAGAGCGGGTACCAAATGGACAACAGACCGATCTTGGAGAGATATACGGTGAATCTGCTGAACGACGAATTATGCGAATTATGTGTGCCTGTAACACCGCTATCGCTAGAATCGAAATGAGGAAATGCGGAAATGCGGGTCTGCAACATTTCTCTTTTTCCTTGTACCAATCGAAGCTATAATACTGCTAATAGGAATATTTACCATTCATTATAGGGTGAGGGGAAAAGCAGATGGAAATTCGTGCTGATGATTTAACGGGACCGGAAATTAAAGGACTAATCTTGGAGCACCTGCAGGATATGGCGGAGCACTCCCCTCCGGAAAGCATTCACGCGCTTAATCTTGACGGGCTGAAACAGCCGGATGTAACGTTTTGGAGTGTATGGGAAAAAGATCAATTGCTCGGCTGCGGCGCACTGAAGGAGCTGGACCGCCAGCACGGTGAGGTCAAGTCGATGCGTACGGCGATCGTCCATCGGAATAAGGGCGTAGGCAGGACCATGCTTTCCCACATTCTAGCTGAAGCCAAGCGCAGGGGCTATGTGCGGTTAAGTCTGGAGACGGGATCGATGGCCGCTTTCGAGCCGGCTAGAAAAATGTATGAAAGCTTCGGCTTTCAATATTGCGAGCCGTTTGCGGATTATATCGAGGATCCGAATAGTGTGTTTATGACTCTCGAATTGTAGGCATTAAAAATCTTATAAACATAAAAAAATCCCGGAATCAAGAGAGATCGTATAGCCTTTGGCAGCGAAAGTCTCATGGTTCTGGGATTTTTCCATTGTTGAGATCCAGCTCATTTCAATGCTGAGGTAGACTGCCGAATCAACAGCTCGGAAGGAAGGATAAGCTTTCGATGCGTCTGCGGATCCGTCTTCCCCTCTATCTTTTCTATGAGCAGCTGCATGCCGAGCACGCCGAATTGATATGCCGGTTGGGCGGCCACGGTCATAAACGGATGAAGCTCAGATGCGATACCTAGGTCATCAAAGCATGCAATGGAGATCTCCTCAGGCACCGAAATGCCTTTGGCCCTGAGCGCTTTGATCACCCCAACCGCAATAAAATTGTTGGCGGCGAAAATCGCAGTTGGCGGGTCGGACAGCTGAAGCAGCGGGTCAAGCACCTGAAGATCGTCAACGCTTCGGTAACTTAATGGCAGCATAAGCTCCTCATCCACCGGAATCCCTGCTAGTTTTAATGCTTCTACATATCCCTGCTCACGCAATCGGGCGGTGGAAACGTCCATCGAACCATTGATTAAGGCAATTCGTCGGTGACCAAGCTCAATCAAATGGTCAACCAAGCGTCTTGCCCCCTCTTTGCTGTCACCGAGCACCATGTCGGACGCAAGCTCCGGCACCTCACGATCCAGCAGCACGAATGGAATTTGATGCGTCTGCAGCTGCCTCAGCTGGTCAAGAGAATGATCGCCTGCGGGTGCAAACAGCACGCCGTCTACACGTGTCGATAAAATCATATCGACATAATCCTTTTCCTTGGCGTAATCCTCGTCGCTGTTCCCGAGAAGAAGCTTATAGCCATTCTGTTTGGCGCTGTCTTCCGCTCCGCGGGCGAGTGTAGTATAGAAGGGATTTGTAATATCGGTAATCAACAAAGAGAGGATCTTTGTTTTTTGCAGGACGAGGCTGCGTGCCATGGAGTTCGGGACATAGTTAAGCTCCTCCATCACTTTCTTGACGTTCTTCCGAGTCGCTTCGCTGATTCTGCCTGTGTTATTGATAACTCTTGATACGGTCATCGCGGAGACATTGGCTTTTTTCGCGATATCGTAAATGGTTGTCAAGCGGAGCACACCTTTCGCATTGTTAATGAACTTTATTGTACGTAAAAAAAGCGTTGACAGCAAATGGTTGGCTTGATATTTTGGAGTTATCGATAACCCAAAATTGAAGAGAGGAGCCGAAACCATGGCACATTCCATTGAATCCGGCGCTGATGCGCTGGTCATGCATGAAATGGACCAGGTCGCAACGACCTTACGAGATCTCTCCGCTGGGGAAGCCATTCGTTATCGAAAGGGAAATCAAGTATACGAGCTCCTATTGTTGAATGCGGTTCCATTTGGCCATAAGGTTGCGATTTCTCCGGTGAAACAAGGGGAGCTTGTACGGAAATATGGGGAGGTCATTGGATGCTCAACCCAGCACATTGAAGCAGGAGAGCATGTGCACATCCACAATCTTGAAGGGATTCGCGGTCGTGGGGATCAGATTTCAACGATGAGAGAAGGGGATAAGAAATGAGTACGAGTACCCTATTAGGTTACCCTCGTGCAAACGGTGACATCGGAATCCGAAACCATTTGCTTTTGATCCCTACCGTGATTTGCGCCAATCAGGTATGCAGCCGGATTATGCAGCTCGTACCCGGGACGATCGCGATTCCCCACCAGCATGGCTGCAGTCAAATTGGGGTCGACAAGGATCGGACCTTTGAGGTGCTGGCCGGTATGGGGAAAAATCCGAATGTAGGCGGGGTCATCATTGTCAGCCTGGGGTGTGAGGTAGTTAATCCGGACGAATTGTCCGATGCCATAAGAGTTACCGGTAAACCGGTTGAGGCCTTTGATATTCAATCCGTAGGCGGCTCCGTGAAGGCGATCAAGCATGGGGTTGAGCTTGCCGGCAAAATGCTGAGCGAGCTGAATGCAATGGAGAAGGTGCCTGTTCCCTTAAGCAAGCTGAAGGTAGCCGTCAAATGCGGCGGCTCCGATGCGACGTCCGGCTTAGCCTCCAACCCTGCGCTGGGAGCGGCTGCCGATGCGTTAATCGCCGAGGGAGGCAGCATCGTAATCGGCGAAACAACGGAAATTATCGGCGCTGAGCATGTGCTGGCGAGAAGATGCGCTGATGGGGATACGAGGGAGCGTCTTTATCAGATCGTAAACCGATTTGAGAAGGAAGTGGAACGAATGGGGGAAGATATGCGCGGCGGAAACCCGAGTCCGGGCAATATTGCCGGAGGCTTGTCGACGATCGAAGAAAAGTCGCTGGGCTGCATCAGCAAATGCGGAACAGCTCCGATCCGGGCCGTAATCGAGTATGCCGAGCCAATTCCGGAGCAGGGACTCTACTTCATGGATTCGCCCGGAAATGATATTGAGTGCGTTTCCGGCATGTCCGCTGGAGGGGCGCATATCGTTTGTTTTACTACGGGGAGAGGAACACCAACGGGAGCCGCCGTCGTTCCAGTCATTAAAATTACCGGGAATAAACGAACGTTTGAAAAGATGGAGGACAACATGGATGTGGATGTAAGCGACATGTTATCCGGTACCCTTAGCCTAGAGGAGGCCGGCAAGCGAATTTGGCAGGAAATCAGAGAAGTCGCCGATGGAAAATGGACAAAGGCGGAGCTGTTAGGTCACCAGGAGTTCAGTATTAATCGTATCGGCCCAAGCTTATAGGGAGGAGGGGATCGTAATTACTTCCGTTACAGCGGATTGGTTGGATTTACAATATAAGCCTGCGATGCCCGCCGACAAAACGAAGGGCATTGCCTTAATCGGCGCCGGTGAAATCGTCGAGGCATGCCATCTTCCGGCGTATCGTCTTGCGGGCTTTAAAGTCGTAGGGATATACGACCAAGATTCAACGCGCTCCGAACGGTTGGCGGAGCAGTTCGAAATCGGCAAGACGTATCGATCGCTCGATGAATTGTTAAGCGATCCATCGGTACAGGTTGTGGATTTAGCGGTGCCGGCCAAGGCGCAGCCAGCTTTGGTGAAGCAGGCGTCAGCGGCAGGTAAGCATCTTTTATGCCAAAAGCCTTTGGCGGAAACCTACGAGGAGGCTTTGGAGATCGAAGCCGTCTGCAGGGAAGCGGGCATCAAAGCTGCGGTGAATCAGCAGATGCGATGGTCTCCAGCAATCCAAGCGAGTCATACGATCATCCAGCGAGGCTGGCTCGGCGAGCTTTTACAGGCAACGATCGCGGTGAATGTGCGGCAGGATTTTGCCAATTGGAGCTGGCTTCGGGAAACACCGACACTGGAATTTATGTATCACAGCATTCATTATATCGATTCCATCCGTTACTTGTTTGGAGATCCGGAATGTATTTTTGCCGACGGTGCCCGGTTCCCCGGACAATCCTGCGCAGGCGAAACAAGAACGCTGCTGCACATGAAGCTTCCGGGTGAAGCCAGAGGCCTCATTCAAGATAATCATAACCATATAGCCGGATCGGACGATTGGTACGCGACGTACCGCTTTGAAGGAACCGAGGGCATCGTGAAGGGCACCAACGGCTCTCTGTACAATTATCCTATTGGGCGTGAGGATACGCTGAGCTTTTTTTCCAAACGCATTCGCTCGGATTATTGGTTCACGCCTTCTCTTGAGGGCAAGTGGTTTCCGCATGCTTTTATGGGAACGATGGGTGAGCTGATGCGGGCCATCGAAGAAGATCGGGAGCCGATAAACAGTGTCAAGGACAATTTGAAAACGCTTCAGATTGTGTTTGGGGCGTACAGGTCCATCAGCGAAGACAGACCGGTGTATTTAGCGGAGTTTGAGGGGATGTAATAGACAAGGAGGGCTGCTGCTATGAAATTAGCGGATAAAGCAGTATTGATCACCGGCTCCGGCTCGGGAATCGGCAGAAGCTCCGCTTTGCTGTTTGCAAAAGAAGGCGCTAAGGTGATCGTCAATGACATAGATCCCGGGAATGGACAACAAACAGTAGATGATATACGCCGTGCAGGGGGAGAGGCGGTTTATGTTCAAGCGGATGTGACAGATCCTGAATCGGTGGAGAGTATGGTTCGTCAGGCGCTGAACGAGTATGGCCAAATTGATGTGCTGTTTAATAACGCAGGCATCAGTGGCGTAGGAGCGATCCATGAGCTGGAGCCGGAGCAATGGGATCAAGTGATGAAAGTGAATATCCGCGGTGTGTTTTTGCCCTGCAAATATGTTCTTCCGCATATGATGGAGCGGCGCAAGGGAAGCGTTATTAATATGTCTTCCTGCATTGCCGAAATCGGTTTGGCGAGAAGGGCATCGTACGCAGCTACGAAGGGAGCGGTGCTTGCTTTAACAAAATCGATGCAGGTCGATTACGCTGCCTACAATATCAGAGTAAATGCGCTGCTGCCGGGTACCATTTTGACACCGTTTGTTGAGGAATATTTGCAAAAATCGTATGATGATCCCGAATCCGCTCTGCAATCCATCAAGAAAAGACAGCTCGGCGGCGAATTGGGCAGACCGGAGGATGTTGCGCAGGCGGCATTATTTTTAGCATCAGAGGATTCAAAATTTATGATGGGCTCCCCGCTGTATATCGACGGCGGAGTGGTGTTCGGCAAAAATGCTTAGGGAGGAAAACAAATGAAGCTGCTGCATTTTGTCAAAAATGATAGGCTGCATTTAGGGGTGCAAACGGATCGCGGAGTATTGGATGTGAGCGAAGCTTTGGCGCAATTCCCCGCGCCAGCAGGACTGCAGCTCCCCACGCTTGTGGATGAAATAATTGAAGGGGGAACGGAGGCGCTTGCTGCGCTGGCAAGCTATCTGGAGCTTGTAAATGAAAAGGGGGCGGCCGCCGACTCCGTCTGGTTACGCGAGGACGAACTTACCTATGGCCCCTGTGTTTCCCGCCCGAATAAGATCATCTGTGTCGGCTTGAACTACCGTAAGCATGCGGAAGAGACGAATGCGCCGATTCCTGAGTATCCGATTCTTTTTAACAAGTTTCATAATGCATTGGCGGCTCATAATGACGACGTCCCGCTGCCAAAAGCTTCGAGCAAGGTGGATTATGAAGCGGAGCTGGTCATTGTTATGGGCAGGAAAGCGAAGGATGTGGAGCAGGAGAACGCGCTGGACTATGTTTTCGGGTATTGTAACGGGAACGACCTGTCGGCGCGGGATTTGCAAACACGTACCGCGCAGTGGATGCTCGGTAAGACCTGTGACAAGTTTTCGCCGATCGGTCCGTATGTGGTCACTTCCGATGAGGTGGGGAACCCGAATCAGCTCGAGATCAAGTGCCTTGTTAACGGAGAGGTGCGCCAGCACTCCAATACGGAGGATATGATCTTCCATTGCGACCAAATTGTGAGCTACATCTCACGGCATATGACACTCGTTCCCGGAGATCTCATTTTAACCGGCACACCGGAAGGCGTCGTGCTTGGCTATCCGCCGGAAAAGCAGGTATACCTGCAGGACGGGGATGAGGTGGCGATCCAAATTGAAAAGCTTGGCGTCTTAACAAACCGTATGGTTGCGGAATGACTCCTAATTCAAAGCTCCCGGTTGGGAGGCTCGTATGCTCGTTGAAGATCGTTCTTTGATCTGAGCCGGTTCGAGATTTATGTTTTGGGCGATGTGGATCCGCGAATGACGAGCTCCGCTGGAAGAACAATTTTGCGATATGAAGCAGGGGCGGCTTGTTGGATCCGTTCGATTAACAGCTGCATCCCTAGAAATCCCATGTCGTAAGCAGGCTGTTTGGCTACGGTTAGGAAGGGATTATAGTCCGGGATAATATCGGGGTCGTCAAAGCAAGCCACGGAAACATCCTCCGGGACACGTATTTGCAAGGCGCGCAGTGCCCGGAGTGTGTTGACTCCGATAAAATTATTCGTCGCGAGAATCGCTGTGGGACGTTCGTCTTTTTGAAACGAGAACAGCTTGCTCACGATTTCATTCAGATTGTCCTTTCTGAAGTGGGTCTCGATCATGTATTTCGGATCATGCCCGATTCCAGCAAGCGTCAAGGTGTCTTTAAAGGCCTGTGCCCGTTCCCTTGCGTTGGATAGGTCTGTGGGACCGTTAATGAGGGCAATCCGCGTATGCCCGAGCTCAATTAGATGATTGACTAGCTGACGTGTAGTATCCGGATTATCTCCCGAGATCACGTCGGCTTGAATGCTGTCAATCGTGCGGTCGATAAAAACGAACGGAACGTTGCGTTTGATCAGCTTCTTTAGATTGGCTGCCGAGGCGTCTCCGGTCGGCACGAAAAGAACGCCGTCTACGCCGGTGGACATTAGCATATTGACGTATTTGTTTTCTTTCTCTTTATTTTCATCGGTATTTCCTAAGATCAGCTGATAGCCTAGCTGTAACGCTTTATCTTCCGCTCCTCTGGCGATATTGGTGAAGAACGGGTTGGAAATGTCGGGAAGAACGAGCGAGACCAGCTTGGTTTCTCTTGAGGTTAAGCTTCTAGCTTGCTTGTTCGGTATATATTCCAGCTCCTGTATGACCTGCTGTACCTTAAGGCGTGTGGATTCCTTGATCAGAGGAGAATTATTAATAACACGGGAGACGGTCATAGGAGATACATTAGCTTTCTTGGCTATATCGTAAATGGTAACCACGAAATCCTTCCTTTCAAGCCTGACTAATCCTAATAATGAGACAAGGAAGGTTAGATTTCAAGTATTCATCCGTTGACGGTAGGAAATGTTTCTGTTATTTTTATGTTATCGGTAACATAAAAATAACAGAGGGGAGGTTCCGATAGATGTATATCAAGAAAATGATCGATTTATCTCAGGACATATACCATAATTGCCCGGTGCTGCCACAATTCAGTCCGCCAAAAATCGAATATTTGCTGATTGGTCCGAGGGACGGCTGGAATCTGGAGCAGATCACACTGAACCTGCATACCGCAACACATATGGACGCACCTGCACATTTGGCGGACTTCCGGCAAACGCTGGATCAGATTCCTGTTGATCGTTTTCAAGGCCGGTTAGTTTTGGTTCCGCTTACATCGAAGCCAGCCGGTGCTCCTATCGAAATTGAAGATCTGAAAGCATATGAAGAATGCTTTCACGAAGATTCCATTGTGTTCCTTCACACCGGGTGGGGGGAGAAACGTTCCTGGACAAAGGAGTTTATCTACGAATCTCCGTTTCTCTCGAATGAGGCAGCCCAATATCTTGTCGATAAAAACATCCGGGGAGTCGGCATTGACCACTTCAGCATTGGCGGTACGGGGGAGCAGAATGAAGAAACGCACCGCATTTTGCTTCAGGCTGGCATATGGATTGCGGAAGGACTGACTCTCTGTGATCCCGAGCTCTATTCCGGGCCATGGCATATCATGGCGCTTCCGGTAAAAATCCGCGAAAGCAGCGGTGCACCTGCGCGGATTGTCGCGTTTCAGGCCGCAGCGGATAATGGCTGACACATATGGAAAGGTGTAGAGAATATGAATTACCGTCAATTGGGCGCAACAGGATTGAAAGTATCCGTTTTAAGCTTCGGCGCATCCTCACTTGGCTCCGTTTTTCATCCGATTGATGAGAAGGAGGGGATACGCGCCGTACATGAGGCTTTCATAAACGGAATTAATTATTTCGACGTATCTCCATATTACGGATTGTTGAAAGCGGAACATGTGCTGGGGCAGGCGCTGCTGGAAATTCCAAGAGAGCAAATCATTTTGAGCACCAAGGCCGGCCGTTACGGGCAGGATCATTTTGATTTTTCGTATGAACGAATTATACGCAGTGTTGAAGAAAGCATGAAGAGGCTTAACACAGACTATATCGATATCCTTTATCTGCATGACATCGAGTTTGGTCATATGGATCAGGTAATCAACGAAGGGATACCCGCCTTACATGACTTGAAAAGGCAAGGCAAAATCCGCTTTGCCGGCGTATCCGGCTTGCCGCTTCAGGTGTTTCGAACGGTGCTTTCCCATGAGCATGTTGATGTCATTCTTTCTTACTGCCATTATTGTTTAAATGATGATTCTCTTTTGGAGCTTCTCCCTCTAGTACAAGAGAAGGGCGTCGGTTTAGTGAATGCCTCCCCTTTATCCATGGGATTGCTGTCCGGGAATGAGCCGCCTGAGTGGCATCCGGCAGCGCCGGTCATCCGCAATAAATGCCTGGAGGCTTATGAATATTGCCAGATGAAAGGGATTTCTCTCCCGAAGCTGGCCATTCAATTCGCCGTACAGCATGAACAGATTCCGACCACGCTCGTCAGCACAGCAAAGCCGGATAACATCAAGGCGAACATCGCATTCGCCCTGGAAAAACCGGATTCCGCGGCCATGCAAGAGATACGCGAGCTCTTGAGTCCGATTCAAAGAATGTCTTGGCCGAGCGGCAGACCTGAAAATGATAAGGGGGTGTTCGTGCGATGAAGTGTATCGTGTGTGAAGAACCGCGTCGTTTGGTTATGAAGGAAGCAGACCTCCCTACGCCAGGTCCCGATGAAGCCCTGCTTCGCATCTTACGCGTCGGAATTTGCGGTACGGATATGCATGCTTATCGCGGAAATCAGCCTTATTTTGTGTATCCGCGCATTCTAGGACATGAGTTAGCTGCGGAGATTTTTGTTATCGGTAACAATGAGAAAGGATTAGCGGTCGGCGATCAGGTTTGCGTGATCCCTTATGTTCATTGCGGGGCGTGTATCGCCTGCAGGAGAGGGAAAACCAATTGCTGCACCCAAATGAGCGTTATCGGAGTTCATCAGGACGGAGGAATGCGTGAATATATGACGGTGCCGATCCGGCACTTGGTTCGAACTGAAGGGCTTACTCCGGATCAAGCGGCGGTTGTGGAGTGCTTTAGTATTGGGGCCCATTCTGTAAGAATCGCCGGGATCGGACCGGGAGATGTTGTACTGGTGATTGGAGCCGGCCCGATTGGACTAAGTACAATGAAATTTGCTAAGCTGGCCGGTGCGAAGGTAATCGCGATGGATCTGAATGAAGAGCGGCTCGATTTTTGCAAAAGCTGGGTGCCTGCGGACCATACCGTGAACGCCATGAACGAACCCCTGCGGGAAGTGGAACGGATTACGGGAGGCGACTATCCGATCACGGTTTTCGATGCTACCGGCAATGTGAAATCGATGGAGCAGGCCGTTCAATATGTCGCGCATGGCGGCCGGTTGGTGTATGTGGGCTTAGTGAAATCGGACATTACCTTTCATGACCCGGATTTTCATAAACGGGAGATGGTCATTATGGGCAGCCGGAATGCGAATAAAGAGGATTTCGCGGAGGTTATTGATAACATTCGAGCTGGACGGATCGATACGGACGCGTTTATTACGCACCGTACGGCATTTACCGAATTGATTGAACAATACGATCATCTAATGCGGCCGGAAACGGGCGTCATTAAGGCAGTTGTACAATTTTAAAAAAGCGGTTAGGGCATGGATAGGAGGAGGGAACCGGAATGACAGGGACAGGTGACAACGAACAACAGTATAAGCTGTGGTATAACCGGCCTGCCGGGGAGTGGAACGAGGCGCTGCCGATCGGTAACGGACGCCTCGGTGCTATGATCTTCGGCGGAGTGGAGAAGGAACGAATCCAGCTGAATGAGGATTCGGTATGGTACGGCGGACCGCGGGACCGCAACAACCGTGACGCGAAGCCCAATCTGCCCAGGATTCGTGAATTGATTTTTGCCGGCCGACTAAAAGAAGCACAGGAGCTGGCAGCGCTTGCTTTACCCGGACTGCCGGAAAAGCAGCGTCATTATTTACCGTTGGGCGATCTTCTGCTGCACTTTTCCGGGCATGATCAAGCTGCAGATGATTACCGTAGAGAGCTTGATCTGGATAACGGTGTTGCAAGGGTTACTTACCGACTCGGCACGGTTCAATATAAGAGGGAGCTGTTTGCCAGCTATCCGGATCATACGATCGTGATTCGGCTAAGCACGGATCAACCGGGGAGCCTTTCGTTGAAGGCACGGTTTGATCGCAATAAATGGAGATATGTCGAAAGGACGGATAAGTGGGAAAGCGACGGACTTGTGATGCATGGGAATTGCGGCGGTGAAGGGGGCAGCCGGTTTGTGGCCGTTCTGAAAGCCGTTGTTGATGGAGGAAGTCATTATACGATTGGCGAGCATCTCGTCATAGAGAAAGCCGATAGTGTAACTCTGCTGCTTTCGGCCGGTACAACTTTCCGTCATGAGCAGCCGGAAGAGACTTGCAAGAAGCAGCTGGAGCTAATCTCGCAGCTCAGCTATCCGAAGCTTCATCATCGGCATACCGCAGATTACCGTGAGCTTTTTCACCGAGTAAACCTTCAGCTATCCGACGGCAGCGATTCCCATCCATCGCGTCCTACCGATGAAAGGCTGAAGCAGGTGCAGCTTGGAGCGGATGATCCGGGCCTTATGGCATTATATTTTCAGTTCGGGCGCTACTTACTGATCTCGTCCAGCCGGCCGGGATCGCTGCCTGCAAACCTGCAGGGGATTTGGAATGAAAGCTTTCTGCCGCCGTGGGACAGCAAGTATACCATTAATATTAATGCCCAAATGAATTATTGGATTGCGGAAAACGGCAATTTAGCAGAGTGCCATACACCTTTGTTTGAACTCATTGAACGAATGCGGGGGCCAGGCCGTCATACGGCCGAGGTAATGTATGGCTGCCGTGGTTTTACAGCTCATCATAACACCGATATTTGGGCGGATACCGCCCCGCAGGATACGTATTTGCCTGCCTCATTCTGGCCGATGGGTGCAGCTTGGCTGTGCTTGCATTTGTGGGAGCATTATCAATTCGGCCTCGACGAAACGTTCCTGCGCCAGGCTTATCCAACCTTGAAGGAAGCGGCGCAATTTTTGCTGGATTACCTGCTGGAAGGACCGGACGGTGCTCTGGTTACTTGCCCATCCGTTTCTCCTGAGAATACTTACATCCTGCCGAACGGTGAATCCGGTGTCATGTGTGCGGGTCCTTCAATGGATTTCCAAATTATCCATGCGCTCTTTTACGCTTGTATAGAAAGCTCGCGGATTCTGGAGACCGATGAGGATTTCAGCAGAGAGCTTAACGCAGTACTCGATCGTCTGCCCAAGCCGAAAATCGGAAAATACGGGCAGATTCAAGAGTGGATGGAGGATTACGAGGAGGTGCATCCGGGGCATCGTCATATCTCCCATTTGTTCGGTCTGTATCCAGGGGAACAGTTTACGGTGGAAGGGACTCCGGAGCTGGCCGCTGCCGCACGTGTTACCCTGGAACGCCGGTTAGCGAATGGAGGCGGGCATACAGGGTGGAGCCGGGCATGGATCATCAACTTTTGGGCACGGCTGCAGGACGCGGATCAAGCTTATAGCAACGTGGCGGCCTTACTCTCTCATTCCACCCTGCCCAATCTGTTTGATAACCACCCGCCATTTCAAATTGACGGAAATTTTGGCGGAGCGGCTGGAATTGCTGAAATGCTGCTGCAAAGTCATGCCGGGCTTCTTCATTTCCTCCCTGCACTGCCGCGGCAATGGCAGCATGGACAGGTTTGCGGCTTGCGTGCCCGAGGCGGGTATACCGTGGACATGAAATGGACGGAAGGCAAAATCATAGAGGCAAGGGTGACGGCCTCCGCTGACGGGTTGTGCCGAATACGCGGTATAGGTGAGGAAATCATTGAGATTTGGGCCAAGGCGGGCCAGAGCTATATGTTTTAAGGCTCACGATAACATTGAATGGATTTTGACCAAATTTATCAAGCATACGGAGGATTGTTCATAATGACGAATAAACGGTATTTAGCATTAGCAACGGCAGCAGCTTTAACGTTAACTTCGGCCTGTTCCCAAGGGCAGGCTCCTGCTCCTGCGAACGAAGGTAAGGCGGGGGAACCAGCCTCTGCCCCAAACATAAGCATTATGACCGTGCTGCATTCCCCGGAGGTTCCTTCGGATGCCATTGAAAAGCTGCTGGAGGAAAAAACAGGCACTCAGCTGGAGATCCAATGGGTACCGGATGGGACCTATAATGAGAAGCTGAATGCCTCCTTTGCTACAGGGACGTTGCCGCAAGTGGTGTATGCGCAAATCAGCAATTTCAGAGAGGCTATACTTGATGGGCAGTTTTGGGAAGTAGGACCCTACTTAAAGGACTATCCGAATCTAAAAAACTTGAACCCGGATGTATTACGGAACACATCCGTAAACGGGAAAATTTATTCCCTCTATCAGGAGTCGCCTATTTCACGCCAGGGTGTTCTATATCGGAAGGATTGGGCTGACAGCCTCGGATTGAAAGCGCCTACATCACTTGAAGAGCTGTATATGATGGCGAAGCAGTTTACCGAAAATGATCCGGACAAAAACGGTGTAAATGACACGATTGGCTTGACCGACCGCAATGATTTTCAATACGGGGCTTTTAAGACATTAGCATCCTATCACGGCACGCCGAACAATTGGGGGATGAAAGACGGTAAGCTTGCACCCGATTTTATGTTTCCCGAGTACATCGATACCATGAAGTTCATTCAAAAGCTGCACAAAGAAGGATTGATGAATAAGGATTTTCCAGTAACAAGTAAAACGGATCAGCAAAACCTGCTCATTTCCGGTAAAGCGGGAATGTATATCGGTTCCATGCAGGACGTTGTAGGCTTACAGGATAAGCTTGCAGCGCAAAATCCGAAAGCCCAGCTTGATATACAGAACAGAATTAAAGGGCCGAAAGATCTTGGGATCTGGGCGCTTCCGGGATATGGCGCGGTAGTTCTCTTTCCGAAGACCTCAGTGAAAACCGAACAAGAGCTGAAATCGATTCTGAGCTTTTACGATAAGCTTATGAGCCCGGAAATAGCCAACTTAATGAACTTTGGCGTAGAAAACAAGCATTATAAATCTGCCGAAGGCGGGAAGGTTTCCCGTGTGGATGACAGCAAATTGATCGAACGTGAGCTGAAGCCGTACTTCTCGCTGCGTATCGGCGGGCCAAACACGATTAACATGCTGCAGCAGTTCTACAGCAAGCCGATCCAAGCCAAGGCGGAGAGTCTAGTAAAGGACAATGAGTCGTTCCTCATCCATGATCCAACGGCTCCGTTATTCTCGATGACCTATGCTACGAAAGGGGCTCAGCTCCAAGAGATCATTAAGGATGCAACCTATAAGTTCATGCTGGGTGATATCAATGAGGCGGGTTATCAGCAGCAGATCGAAAGATGGCTTAACGAAGGCGGTCAGCAAATCATCGATGAATATAACGAATCGTATCTTCAATCTCAATCTGCTCCGAAGTAAATTTTAGATCGGACAATGGATAGGGGCATTATCACTGGGTTACCATTACGGGACTTGGCTCGGATAATGCCCTTTTTCATCCCGGTTTCATAAATTCTGCACATAATTATTGGGAATTGAAGCGCTTTCCTTCTTGGTGATATATTCGCCTTGCATAAAAAAACAGAGAGAGGGAGGTGAGACCGCTCATGAATGAAGCGAATGTAGCTAGAAAGGGAGACTTGGAGGGGCGAAGCCGACCGATCCCATACTTTGCAATGCTCAAAAAGGATTTCAGAAAAAATAAATACATTTATTTTCTGGCTTCCTTCGGGATAGCGTATTATCTGATCTTCAGTTATATCCCGATGTATGGAGTGATCATTGCCTTTAAAAATTATTCTCCGGTAAAGGGGATCATGGGAAGTCCTTGGGTAGGCTTGGATCATTTTGTAGAGTTTTTTCAAAGCTTTTATTTTTGGAGACTGCTGCGAAATACGCTGCTGATCAATGTTTATGAACTCCTCTTTGCTTTTCCTGCTCCAATCATTTTGGCTTTGCTTTTGAACGAGGTCAGAAATACTTATTTCAAACGACTTGTGCAAACGGTTACATACCTGCCGCACTTCGTTTCCATCGTTGTAATTTGCGGGATGATTGTAGATTTTTCCCGTAAAGCTGGTTTATTTAATAAGATTTTGGGCTGGTTTGGGGTTGAGGCTCAAAATCTGCTTCTGGATCCGTCCTTATTTCGTACGATTTTCATTGGGTCAGGGATTTGGCAGGGGATTGGATGGGGTACGATTATTTATTTGGCTGCCTTAACCGCCATCGATACGCAATTATACGATGCGGCCAGGGTGGACGGCGCCAATCGCTGGAGGCAAATGCTTCACGTGACCTTGCCGGGGATTATGCCGACCATTGTCATTTTATTAATTTTGCGTATCGGCGGGATGATGGATGTCGGCTTTGAGAAAATTATTCTTCTTTATAATTCCCAGACCTATGAGACGGCCGATGTGATTTCAAGCTTCGTTTACCGGCGGGGGATTCTGGAGGCGAATTACAGCTACAGCACCGCGGTTAGTTTATTTAATTCCGTTGTTAACTTTATGCTTCTCATTTTGGCAAATCGAATCAGCAGGAAGGTCAATGAAACGAGCCTCTGGTGAGGAAGGAGGGACGATATGATAAAACGCAGCTTAGGAGACAAAATTTTCGACGCATGTAATGTCCTGCTCTTATGCGGCTTGATGCTCGTAACACTGTACCCCTTTCTCTACGTGGTTTTTGCTTCCTTAAGCGTTCCGTCTGAGCTGGTGAAGCACAGCGGAATACTGTGGAGGCCGCAAGGGTTTTTTACGGAAGCATATAAGCTGGTGCTCCAGAATCCGATGATCATCTCGGGGTATAAAAATACGATTTTTTATGTTGTGGTTGGTACGATTCTAAACGTCTTTTTTACGGCTTTATTCGCATTTGTACTGTCCAGGCGCAATGTGTATTGGAAGAAACACATGATGATGATGGTTGTGGCAACCATGTTCTTCAGCGGAGGTATGATCCCCAGCTATATTTTGGTCAAAAATCTAGGCATGCTGGATACCCGGTGGGCACTTATTATTCCCGGCTTGATCGCCACCTGGAACTTGATCATTATGCGAACCTCCTTTCAATCGATTCCATATGAGCTGGAGGAAGCAGCAAAAATTGACGGCGCCTCCGATGCAAGAGTGTTTGCCCAAATTATTCTTCCTTTATCGGTTCCGCTGCTGGCCGTCATGGTTTTATTTTATGGCGTTGGGCACTGGAATTCTTGGGCCGGTGCTTTAATCTATCTCAGGGACAGGGAGCTCTTTCCTTTGCAGCTGGTACTCCGGGAAATTTTAATCGAGAACAGCACGACAGATACAACGAACCTTTCGACAACAACAGGGGATCCATTCCTCGGTGAAGTTGTCAAATATGCCACGATTGTGGTTGCCACTGTCCCAATTCTGGTCTTATATCCGTTCATCCAGAAGTATTTTACCAAGGGTGTGATGATCGGTGCGTTAAAAGGATAAGACATTTTACAAAATGGTAGGGGGAACGAGCATGTCGAAACGAAAAATGGGGTTACTATCGTTATCCGTTTTGATGGCAGGAACCGTCCTGGGCGGGTGTACCGGTTCTTCGAATACAGCACAGGAACCGGCAGAGGCTACAAAGTCGGGAACTCAGGAAATCAGTTTTCTTTGGAACGGAAAATTCAGCAGCAAGATTCCAGAGGTCAAAGGGTACGCGGACGTTGAGGCATATAAGGAAATTCAGAAGCGCGCTAATGTGACCTTGAAAATTCAAGATAACGATACGTCTAATCTTTCGCAATTTAATATTATGCTGGCTTCCGGCAACTATCCGGATATCATTTATGTTCCGGGAGCGTATCCGGGTGGGGTTGCGAAATTGGTGGAGGATGGCGTGGCCATCCGATTGAATGACCTGATTGAGAAGCACGCGCCAAATTATAAGAAGCTTCTGGATGAGCATCCCGAAATAAAAAAGCAAGTGATGCTCGATGACGGTACGATCGCGAAGTTCCCTCAAATCAACTTAGACCTGCGTCGGAATGCTTGGAGCGGTACGATGATCCGGCAGGATTGGCTGGACAAAGCGGGCTTACAGATGCCGACGACGATCGAAGAGTGGTATACGGCTCTGAAAGCCTTTAAAAGCACTGATATGAACGGAAACGGTAAAAACGATGAAATTCCGTTGGGAGATCAAAGCGGAGCTGGCAGTATTTCTGCATTTGCGACGGCCTATGGTCTTTTGACCACCTTCCAAATTCACCCGGATACCGGCAAGGTTACTTACGGTCCATACGATCCTGCCTTTAAGGATTTCCTGACAACGATGCATAAATGGTACCAGGAGGGGCTTATCGACAGTGAATTTGCCGCAACGGATAAGAAGGGCTTCGAGGCGAAATTTTCCAACAACACGGTCGGGGCGTACAGCGGGACCATTACAGGAATCAACTCCTATAAGAACCTGATGAAGGGGAGCATTCCGGAATTCAAGCTAATTGGAGTCACTCCTCCGATCGGCCCGGCTGGAAAATCCTTCAGTGCGAGTGCGCAGCTGGCGCAGTATGTTCCATTAGAAGGCGCTGTAGTCAGTTCGCAAGCCAAGGACCCGGAAGCTGTCGTCAAGCTTCTGGATTTTATGATCAGCCCGGAAGGCAGCGACCTGCAAAACTGGGGAATTGAAGGAAAAAGCTATATTGTAGAAAACGGAAAAAAGAAGTTTACCGATGAGATTACGAAGAACCCGAATTATGAAGCAAGGGTTGCCATTTCACGCTATGCCTATCCGACTTCCGGTATGGTAAAAGTGATGGATTTCGACGCATGGGCTTCGTTTGAGCTGCAATATCCCGAAGCTGCAGAAGCCAATGAGCGCTGGTTCAATGCAGATCGAACGCTTCTTCTTCCGCCGCTTTTGTTTAAGGGGGACGAGAGTCAGGAAATCAGTAAAATCATGAGCGAAGCGGATACGTATATGAAAGAAATGCTGCTCAAATTCATTATGGGCAATGAATCATTAGAGAACTTCGAGAATTACAGAGGAACGTTGAAGAAAATGAATATTGAAAGAGCGATCGAAATATATCAGGCGGCTTACGACCGTTACCAAAAAAGATAATCGTGTGAAGCAGGTTGGTTACGTATCGAATGTAGCCAACCTGCATCCATTTGCGAGTCAAGGGGGCAGGATGTGCGTACAAATGCGTACCGATTTTTTTTGAAATACCTGGCTTCTTATTTGCTGATTCTTCTCATCCCAATTACCGTCCTAACACTTGTCGTCAATACTCTCTTTGTAAACAAGCTGCAGGAAGAGGTAATTTCCAATAACCTTACGAACCTGGATAAGGTCCGCTACTCCATGGATAACCAACTACTATGGATTGAGGATATGACCCGTCAGCTGCTCCTGTATGATAACAGTCTTTATCCATACCGTATCTCCAATCAATGGGGGTACAAAGCATGGGGGATTACACGCGAACTTAAGCGCTTTCAAAGACTTGCCCCATACGTTCATGAAATTTGGCTGTATTATAAAAATGAAAATTCGGTTTTCACCAGCAGCGGTGTCTACACCATTCCGGTTCTGGCGAATCAAATTTATAAATTCGAGGATCTTTCGGAGACAGAGTTGGAACGGGGCCTTCATAGTACGGTCCGCACAGAAATCCTTACTCCGCAAAAGGATGCGGTATCGGGACAGAAATACCTTCGAATGTTTGTTCCTCTATTTCCGAATCAGAAGGAATCCTACGGAACACTTGTTTATCTGATCAAGGAAGAAGCAATTCATCGTTTGATGTCCTCTTATGATTCCACGGAGGCAGAGAGGTCGACTTGGATTTTTGATCAAAACAACCAGCTCGTAACCGGCATCGAGACAAGGGATGGTCCTACTAAGCAATCCATAGCGGAATTAGTGGCACATCAACCTTCCTTGGAATATCAGAAGCTCGATATTGAGGGGAAACCCTATTACATGTTTTTCGTGGAATCGGAACAAACGGGTTGGAAGTATGTTTCTTTACAGCCCGTCCATCTCGTCTTACATAAGGTCGAGCTTGCGCAAAAATGGTTCACCATAGGCGTTGTTTTATTATTGATATTTGGTGGAGCGATCATTTACTTTAGCATGCTTTTCAATTATAAGCCCATCCATCGGCTGCGGAATGACAGCATCCAGGTTTTATTCCCAAAGGGGAAGATTCTGAACGAGCTGGATACGGTCAGGGAGGTATTAACCCGCTTGGCGATCCGAAACCAAGAGCTGGATGAGCGGGTGAAAAATCAGGCCTCGGCAGCCAAAAGGCAATTGATGCTCTCGTTGCTAAAGGGAGAGATTCGAGATTTAGATGGGATGATTCAGTATGGCGGGGAAATCGGGTTGGCAATCCCTATTTATCCTTATGTACGTGTAGCAATTGTTGAGTTTCCGTCCCACTTGCATCTGAACCAGCATCCGAGAATCGAAGAGATGGAACAACGTTTCACATCGTCATGTCTGGCCTACGGAATTGAGCATATGGAAAGTAACCGGTATGTGTTTGTGATATTTACGGAAATGGAGTTCATGGAGGAAGCAGATGTAGGACTTCAAGCATTTCACCAGGCTATAAGCCAATCCGTGAAAGCATCCGTAACGATCGGTGTAGGGGCTCCCACTCGCTTGGGGAATGCTCCTCAATCTTATCTCGAGGCGCAAACGGCGATAGGCTATCGTTTTATCCAAGGGATCAATCGAGTGATCTATTTTGACCGTATCCCTCTGCGGCCGAATGGAGTGGACGATTATCCGGTTTCCGGGGTCGAAGACTTAAAAAGGGCGATTCAAGCGGGGAGCAAAGAGAGCATTCAAGAGAGCGTTTCTTTACTCATTTTGTTCATTAAGGAAAAGCAGCCTCCTCTTCTCATCACTCGAGGTCTTTGTTTTGAAATGATTCGTATCATGAACGGGGTTTGGAGAGAGGCCGGCTTGCATGACAAAGTGTCGGATCGTTACCCTGACATTTTCTCTCTTGAGCAAATGGAGACCATTGATGAATTTGAGTATCTGATGAAGGAAGTCAGCTCGGACTTATACAATGCCATTGCAAATCGTCAACCTGCTTTGGATAAAGTCGAAGATGCATCGGATGTACGTTCAATCCAAGCTATGCTTGGCTATATTGAAACCAATTACGACAGCTGCGAGTTCTCATTGCAGGCCATGTCCGAACGTTTCGGCATGGCTCTGCCCAACCTTGGGCAATTTTTCAAGGAACGAACGGGGCAGACCTTACTGGAATACACAACCACTTTACGGATGGAGAAAGCGAAGCAGCTTTTGATTACCACCCAATTGCCACTAAAGACCGTATCGGAGGAGGTGGGTTATTATAATGTTTCCAGCTTTATTCGGCGATTCAAGCAGCTGACGGGAATGACTCCCGGTGAATATCGTTCAACTCCAATGAAATCGGATGCGTTTCGGCAAGGGAGCTCCACTACCATGTTACGATAAGCATGTGCCGAATTTTGAGTTTTGGGCTAAGGAGGGGGCCAGAGCTATACGTTTTATAGCTTGCGATAACTCTGAATGGAATTTGTCCAAATCTATCAATTACACGGAAGAATGTTCATGATGACGAATAAACGGTTATTAGTGTTTTAGGGTAAGATTGGTAATTATTATATTTTATACATTGGGGGAAATTATATTAAATATTGTAGTTTACAATTAATGGTTGATATTTACATTTACTATGGTAATATATTACATGGATAGGTTGGCCAGCCGTTCCATTTTATTCTAGGAGGAGAAGCTATGAAAATCAAAAAAATCGCAGTTATTTTAACAGCAGTAGCATCATTAACTTTTGGATCACAAAGTGCCTTCGCTAATAGCAATATCTATGAACAAAACGACATTCAGAATAACAGTTATTACACTCCAGAGTTATATACAGCTGGTTCTGTAAGCACAAATCCTTTTGGTCTTAATAAATTGGGTACTCTTAGCAGTACTTCCGACCATGATTGGTATTTACTTGAGATTCCACAAAACTTCCCTAGTGATACTGCTCTAATTACACTAGTAAATCCATATGGTGGTGTAAGATACTCACTTTCAATTACTACAGAAAACGGTGGCTATGTTTCAAAAGAGTGGCTCATTGATAATGAAACTTTGACACAAGTAAGAATCCAATTGTCACCTAATACGAAATATAAGTTGCATGTTTCACCCTATAGCGAAAATAGCGATGTCAATCAATTTTATTATCAATTAGCTGTAAACTAAATCTTTCTCAAGACGTCGTCTATATGGACGACGTCTATTTATTTTTTATTATCTAGTCACCATCTTCTCTGCGTCTTCATATCCCTTTTTTGAAAACAAGTTCTTTCTGACCATTTATGTTAGTGGTAAAAACCGGTTGGTAGTCCGGAATCAAGAGTTTCGGCAAGGGAGCTCCACTACCATGTTACGATAAGCATGTACCGAATTTTTGACCCCATTAAATTATGCTCGCAGTCAACCGAAGCCGGTTGGCTTTTTTTGCTAGGAGGGCAAGGCCGGGGCACAATTGTTACAGGACATCAACAAATATGTGATTTTTAAGCACAGTTTTTGTGCACAGCGCGTTAGTATCCGCATCCAATTTTTGCACATTGTGTGTAGGATCGATTGATTGCCAGTGAGTTCCAGCGGGAGTAAGATGGCGGTAACATCGAACAAAGGAGGTGATTGAGGAGATCAAGGAGAGGGGCGTTTGGTACCCGAGGTTTTGAAAGCGTTTACGGTTTTCGTTGCTTGCCGTGCAGTTTGAAGGGTTGAAAAATTTAGATTTGTGGAGGTGCAGCGTTTGAAGAAGCTGTTGACGTTCCTTTTGTCTGTTGTGATGGTTTTGTCCTTGTTCCAGCTGCCGGTTTCTACCGTAAAAGCGGGCTATGATGCGCTGCCTGCGTTTCCGGGAGCCGAAGGGTTCGGTTATGCCGCCGTAGGCGGACGAGGGGGAGAGGTATATCATGTCACAAGCTATGAGCTTAAGGGTCCGGGAACCTTCCACGACGCGCTTACAACAGCCGGCTCCACACCTCGTACGATCGTCTTTGATATTTCCGGTGAGATTACCATTCCACAGATTGTGCTTCGCAATAAGTCAAAGATTACGATTGCAGGGCAAACGGCGCCTGGCGGCGGAGTAACGATCCGCGGGAATAACATCCGTTTTATTAATTGCAGCGACATCATCATCCGGTACATGACCTTCCGTTTGGGAAGGCAGTCGTTCCAGGACGATACGATGTATTTTGAAGACTGCCAAAATGTAATCATAGACCATTCCTCTTTTTCATGGGGCACCGATGAAGTCTTGTCCATTAAAAGTAAGAACTACGAAGACCCGAAATCCAAAAACATTACCGTACAATGGTCGATCATTTCGGAAGGACTGCTCACGCACTCGATGGGCGGCTTAATTGAGATGAACACGATCACAATGCATCACAATTTGTATGCCCATAACAATGACCGTAACCCGAAGACCAAGGGCCAGATCGATTTTGTCAACAATATCGTTTACAACTGGGGCGGTTACCCTTATGTGGCAGGGGGAGAATCTGGAACGAAGGGCTACGGAAACGTGGTCGGCAACTATTTTGTTGCGGGATTAAACTCGGCCGACCCTCAATATGCCGTTGTCCGCGGGAATGAAAATTACAGCCTCTACTTGGATAACAACCGGATCGACAGCAATAAA
Organism: Paenibacillus turpanensis; assembly: GCF_011421635.1. Taxonomy (GTDB): domain Bacteria; phylum Bacillota; class Bacilli; order Paenibacillales; family YIM-B00363; genus Paenibacillus_AK; species Paenibacillus_AK turpanensis. Next base: position 89,501 of record NZ_WTLI01000013.1, on the reverse strand, counting down.
AACGGTGTGCTGGACGGCAGCGATACGGGAATCGGGATGATGGAAGCCGAGCGTCCCAGCCTGATTGTACCGGAGCGCTTTGAATATCCGCCGGTACATACCCAGGAGCCGGAAGCCGCTTATGAGTATGTGCTGGATTACGCGGGCGCTTCTTTATATCGGGACGCCGTCGATCAGCGCGTAACGGATAGTGTTCGTTATCAAACGGGTGTCATCATCGGTCACGAGGACGATGCGGGAGGATTTCCGCAGCTGCCGAAGGGAACTGCTGCAGCAGACAGCGACCGGGACGGAATGCCGGATGCGTGGGAAACGGCGAAGGGGCTGGACCCTTCCAATCCGGAGGACCGGAACGGCGACAGCAATGGCGACGGGTACACGCATTTGGAGGACTACTTAAATGAGCTGGCCGCACCCGGATTTCCAGCGATCTATCCGATGTCGCCGCTGCCATGGGCGGGATCTCCTTTCATTCCACCGGTGCAGCCGACACCGGAACCGGAACCAGACCCTACGCCGGCGCCGATTTTGGATGGGGAGCTCCTGCGTAATGTAGTGATTCACGATAACAGCGGAAGCGGCAGTACGAACGCGGCGAATTATTCGATTCAGCAAAATCTTCAGCCGGGAGACTTTGTCGCCGGGGATCGCATGACCGGAAGCAATGGCTATCGATTTGTCACCGTACCTGATGAAGTAAAGGGGATGGAATGGATTCGTTCGGCCGTGGGCTCGAGAAGTTCCTCGACCGACGACTTGGTCTCCTTCTATATAACGGCGGATACTGAAGTGTATGTGGGGCATGATTCACGGATCACGACGCTGCCTGCATGGCTTAGGGCGTATGAGGACACCGGTTTGGTCATCGAGGACAGCCAGCCGGTTCAGTTTAAGCTTTATAAGAAGAATTTCGCTGCGGGATCTTTCGTTCAGATGGGTCCGAATGGCAGCACCTCTCGGATGAATTACTTTGTTATTGTGAAGCCTGCAAGTCCAGAAGCGGCTCCTCCTGCAGCGGGCCCGGCTGAGGTGACAGCTGCGCAAACAGAGGATAATGTCGTAGCTTTGCAATGGTCTGCCGTTGATGGTGCAGAACGGTACTTGGTTTATCGCGCCTCCATGCTGGATCACCGGTTCCGCGTGATTGCAAGTGCAGGGACGGAAGGATATACGGACACGGGTGCAGAGCAGGGAATGGTCTATGATTATAAGGTATCCGCTGTCAACGCCGGAGGGGAATCACCGCATTCTACATCAGTCTCGGTGTCTACGTTTGACCCTTCACAGTCGAAGCCTAGCGTACCGGCTAAAGTATCCGTTACATCCGTTAACAGTATTTCCGTCGGACTCGAGTGGGGACCTGTCGAAGGTGCGATGTACTATAGCATTTACCGGGCACCGTCGCAGGATGGTCCTTTTACGAAAATTGCCCACTCTTTATATGCAGACTATAACGATCTTACCGTTACCCCAGCGACAGCCTATTATTACCGAATTACGGCGACTGGAATTGGCGGTGAAACGGCAATGTCTGACACGGTCAGTGCTACAACCAAGCCGCCGGTGGCGATCCCGCAAAAGCCTGCAGGCTTAACAGCGGATGAAGTAACCACATCGAATTTTTCATTCCATTGGAATCCGGTTGAAGCAGCGGAATCCTACAATATTTATCGAAGAGCGGCCAATGAAAGCGCAAATGACTTTGTGCGAGTGGGCAGCGCTACAGCACCTTCCTACGTAGACGATAGCGTAAGCGTGAGTCGGAATGGCTACAGCTACCGCGTTACAGCCGCCAACGAGATGGGCGAGTCGGTACCGTCTGATGAGCTTGCCTTGGCGATGCCGCTGCCTGCTACGCCGTCCAATCTGACGGTAGGAGCTAAAGGGGAAGACTTTGTCGGACTGCTTTGGACTTCGCATGGCGGTGCCGCTCAGTACAATATTTATCGGGAGTCGGAAGGCAGCCCGGTCGTGATGGTAGGATACGCCAAGGTGGATACCTTCTATGATCGTTCCGTAGAACCGGGAATCGAATACACTTACTATATTAAAGCGCAAAACGCCAGCGGCGAATCGGAAGCGTCCAATGTCGTGAAGGTAAAAACGCTGGAAACACCCAAGGACGTTACTCCTCCTGTAACGACCACAAACGCGAAAACCGGTTGGCAGAATGCAGCGCAGGTTATTATACTAACAGCTGTCGATGCCGAAGGAGTGGTTGGCGCCACCTACTATAGTGTAAACGATGAACCGTTTGTTTCTGGAAATGAAGTGACGATTCATGAAGAAGGACTCCATACCCTCCGCTATTACAGTGTGGACGCGGCAGGAAATGAAGAGTCCATCCAACAGATTGAGATTCAGGTGGATGTTACTGGACCCAATGTGGTGCCAACCGTGACCACAACGGTTTACCGTTCGGACTCTCTGTCCCTGCCATTCCAAATCACGGATTCGTTAAGTGGTGTTGCGAAGGTGGAGGCCTCATTAAATGGGGGAGCCGCAGAGCTGCCGCTGACCGTGAATCCGTACACGTTATCGATAGGTGATCATCGCATTGTCATTACCGCTCAAGACCATGCCGGAAACGTTACGGTTTACGAGTCGGTGCTGCATGTAACGATGGACCGCGCTCACCTGGATAAGGCGCTGCAAATGGCCTCCGACAACGGATGGATCTCGAATCACGGCGTATACAATAGCTTGCGGGCGAAGGTGAAGCAGGTGCAAAACGCCAATCGCGAAGAGCAGGCCAGAAATGCCCTCATTGCGTTGGAACACGAAGTTACCGCCCAAAGCGGGAAGCATATTGATCAAACGTTTGCGCAGCATTTGCTGTCTGACCTTGGGTTCTTGATTGATCAGATCAAGGAATAAGCAGAAGAAACTTTTTGATGGCTGGGCGTTAACCCTGCTGGGTTACGGTTTTTAGTAGAATTGAATTTGAAGGAGGATGCATTCGCTGCGTCCTCTTTTTCTCGTTCCGCTCTTCCAAATCGTTCCTTGAATGGATGGAATCATGTACAATAGTTGGAGGAGTGTAAGCAAAATGATATAAAGGAGCAATCGCGTTGAATCATTTCAAAATTCAGCTAATGATCATTTTCATTTGTTCGGCCGCTGCATGGCTTGGACCGATGTTGTTTATTCGTACAGAACCTAACTACCTTTATTTATTGGCTGGATTATTTCTATCCTTTATTTTTGTTTTGATTTATACGTTGATATTAGAAATGGAAAAGTTACTGCAAAGATTTTGCAATAGCTTGCGTGTAATGTATGGGATTGGTTTTGTGACCGGAGCAGCACCGATTACGTATTTGATTGCATCGGGCTACATTAACCTTGATTTCGCTTATTTTTTTGCAGTGAATAGAGGAATCGCTTTATTAAATCCGATCTTTATTTTTTTGCTTATGCTTTTCTTGTTCGTTTATCACCTCATACGGCTGAAGGACGTATTCAGAGCGATTTATGAAACGAGCTTGTTCTATGCCCTTCCGGTAGCCAGCCTTTTCGTGGGATTTTATTTCTTTTCCACCGGGGAGTCAGAGGTTTTATTCGGTAATGTCGGACTCTTATATTTTCTATTGGCGGGGATTCTCCTAAGGACGAAATTAAAATTCCAGGAAAAGTGATAATACTTCAAAACTTCATCATCTAAGGAGATTTTATGAAAAAGCTGTTATTCGTTTGTATGTTTGTTTCTGCGGTAAGCGGGATGCTCGCTGGGTGTAATGATTCACCAAGTCCTGAGCCTGCTCCGGTACCAACGCCAACGCCCTCCATACAAGAGCCTGAACAGGTGCGGAAGGAGGCGAAAGCCGGGGATGCTCCCGCTCCGCAGGACAGGAAGATTCAACAACCGGAAGATCCATTCGTTTCTCTTATTCCGGAAGGCTGGCGAATCCTAGAGATACAGAAGGATGTACCTGTCAAAGCTGAAGGGGATATAAACCAAGACGGCATTCTGGATGCTGCGGTCGTCCTAGAGCAGACGAAAAGTCCAAATGAGGAAGCCCCGGCCCGCTCGCTCCTTATTGCATTTGGCGAGAAGGACCATTCGTATTCACTTTCGATCCTTGCAGACCATGTCATTTTAAAAGCAGATGAGGGCGGAATATGGGGAGATCCGTTTGAGGGCATTACGATAAATCGAGGCTCCATTGTGGTCAGCCATTATGGGGGCAGTAATTGGAGATGGTATAACGATTATCGGTTTCGATACCAGGATAACGATTGGTATTTGATTGGGGTGACGACGGGCTCCTATTATACAGGGAATGCCATTCAAGAGAATGCGGATGAAGAGGACTATAACCTGTTGACAGGAGATTATATCCTGCAAAGAACGGATGAGCAGGGAAAAACGAAGCAAATCAAAGGCAATCTGGGAAAACATGACCTCGCACCATTACGGGATTTCCATATCCAGGATGCAAATTTTCCGAAAATCAATGAGGAAAGTCTAGCTAAATAATCAAGGAATCATGCATAAAAGATGACATTACACCTGTAAATGATAAGGAGTGCAGAGTTGCCGGGATGCTGATTTGTGAAGCCAAAGACAATGAGCTGGAGTTAGTAAGAATGATTATGTTTGAGTCATTCATAGAGTACAAGGATAAGCTGATCCCTCCTAGCGGGGCGATCACGGAAACGGTGGACGCGATTCGGCAAAAAATTCAGGGTCGTGGCGGTGCTGTTTTGGTTTGGGCGGAGTCGGAGCCTGTTGGTTCGGCCCAGTATTATGTGGAAGAGGATTATCTGTATATCGGTCGGATTTCCGTTTTGCCAGCTTGGAGAGGAAGAGGGATCGGCCGAAGGATCGTTGCTTATTTGGAGGATACGGCTCGAACGAAAGGTCTTGCTCAAGTGAGGCTGGAAGTGCGACAGTCACTGCCGGAGAACGTCAACTACTATACGAAGCTGAACTATGTTCTCATCCAGGAACACGAGTACCCCTGTAAGAGGGACCGCTGGTATACGATGAGCAAAAGTTTGTCTGAACGTCATTTATGCGAAGGAGGTCAACGTATCGAAATCTAAGGTTCTGTATATTATGGCCATCCTTGAGGCATTTTTTTTGTCGTTACCTTTCTTATGATGTGCTTTCTTCTTCAGCTGGGGTTAAACCAGTCGATTATCAAATCCTTGATTGTTAGTGCCGTCTCCGGCATTTCTACTTATATTTATCTCGCAAACGTCAACGGGTTGAATTATAAGTTTTGGGTGGACGATTAAACTGAAACAACGCTAAGAAGGCAAGCGCTGCGGGTCTTCGGAAAGGATCGAAACAATGAAAAAAAGACACGTAATGAGGACCTTCTTGGTAGTATTGCTCATCATTGGAGGCTATCTGAGCTACGAATACGTTCAAGATCGCTTCGGTGACCGTAGAATTGTGCAAAATATTTTGGACCGGGATCGCTACGTGGTCGAACAGAACGACATCTATTTTAGCTTTCATACGACATTCCGTGACATGAATTACAGCGAGGGAACACTGCTGTACAATATGGTCATTAATGATGACGGGACCTTTACCACGGTAGGCTCGTATAAGGATTTTCAGCTAACGGATCTTGAGGGCAATGATATCCGAATTGGACAAATCGGGATTGGACCGGGCTCCGATTTTTCTTTTGGTATTGATCCAAGTGAGTATGAAAAGATAAAGAACGGATTTCACGTCCGATATTCCGGAATGTTTTTGTATCACTATTCGATACAGTAAGATCGAGCCGCGAAACCCCAAAACTGACTTCATTTAATAGCAGGGGGGATTCTTATCGTCATCACAAGGCCTGGTGAACACGATGTGGAGTCGATATACTCCATGTTTCAGCAATGCAGATTGGAGCTAGAGGCTCAAGGCATCCATCAATGGGACGAAATTTATCCGAATCGAGAAGTGATTCAGGAGGATCTCCAGCACCATACGATTTATATCTTGAAAGTTCATGGCGATATTGCAGGTGTTGTAACCATGGATCAGCTAGAGCCAGAACCCTATCGATCCATCGATTGGAACGATGCGAACGACAAGTATGCCATCATTCATCGGTTATCGGTAAGGCCAGAGCACCAGGGGAAAGGAATTGCGTTGGAATTGATGGAATTTGCCCATGCCTCTTGCATTCGAGAGCACTACAATTCCATCCGTTTAGATGTATATAGCGGAAATGATAGAGCGGTTTCGTTTTACCGCAAGCTAGGATACGAGCTGCGAGGTCAGGTTCATTTTCCTAGGAGGACACTTCCATTTTTCTGTATGGAAAAGGTGCTGACGTGAAGCAAGAGTACGATCGTCCTTATGAAGTTCATTACGAAATGTGAGAGTAGGCGAAAACATGGGATACATTATGGATTTGCGTAAAATGGTGGGCTCCCGGCCCCTAATTATGGCAGGTGCCTGTGTCATAGTGAAAAACGATGCAGGGCATATTTTGCTGCAAAAACGAACCGATACCAAGGACTGGGGCACGATTGGCGGAGCGCTGGAGCTGGGTGAATCTTTAGAGGAAGCCGCCGCTAGGGAATTACTTGAGGAAGCGGGATTGACGGCAGAGAAGTTCACGTTCGTCACCGTTTTGTCCGGAAAAGAGATGTACTTTAAGTACCCGCACGGGGACGAGGTTTATAACGTTTTGGCGGTTTATGAAGCGACGGGGGTCACGGGAGAACCGACAATCCAGGACGATGAGGGCTTGGAGCTCGCTTATTTTCCCTTAGACAAGCCAATTGCAAATCTCAACCCTTTTTCGGAGCTCTTACTTCGAAAAACTGGGTATATTCAGACATGACGCCTTGGCCGAAGCTTACGCAGACGGTACGAAGAGATGTAACGTATTACGTGAACGCCCATCAAAATCATTGGAATCAAATATTGCATTATTTTGCCTTTTTATTTGCGTTCCTTGGTTGGATCTTTTTGTTTGTGAATATTTGGGCAACCTTGGTATTGGCTGTGCTGCATTATCTCTTTTCGTGGGTCGGACACTTCTGCTTCGAGGGCAACAAGCCGGCGTCTTTTCGGTACCCCTGGGTCGGATTTTATGCGGGGTTTCTATGGTTTTTTATTCGAAGCTTTGAGCTGGTCAGCGGTAAAAGCGTACTGCATAAGCTGATTATGCAGGATACGAGGAGGGCCCCTTGAAGGTAGCTTTTTATTTCGACATAAAGGATGGCGCGCGAACGTGAAAAGTCTGAAAGAATATTGGAACGCTATGTTTCAAAGACCTGAGCTGTTTCCGAGATACGATTTGTGGCTGGATAAATATGCGGAGCAGCTCGCTGCAGGTAGCGGTGCGATTGTTGATCTCGGCTGCGGGCTGGGTAACAATAGCGTTTATTTGGTAGAAAAGGGAATGCAGCCGCTTGCATGCGATATTTCCGAAGAAGCGTTACACCGGTTAAAAAGCGTTTTGCCGGAGTGCGTCACGTATTGTTTTGATATGACGAAGGGTCTGCCGTTTGAGGATCAATCGGTTAAGGTGCTGATTGCGGACTTAAGTCTTCACTATTTTGACGCGCAAACGACGATTCAAGTCATTCAAGACATTCATCGGGTGCTTACAGAAAGCGGGTTGCTGCTCTGCCGCTTAAACTCCATTCACGAAATGGGTAACGTAGGGGAAGTAAAAGAAAGCACGGATAGCTACCTTTTCGAAAATGAAGGGATTTTTAGAAGATTTTTTAATCGGGACGAAATCCAACGCTTTTTTACGAATGAAATGTGGGAGTTTGTGCATATGGAAGAGTACGAGCTCGATCGGTACGAAAATAAAAAGGTATTGTGGGAGATTGCTTTAAGGCCGAAGCGTGCGTCTGGAATATAGGGGTCCCGCGCCCCGATCATGGGAGAACCATTTGCGAGTTGGTCCGAAAAGGATTCTCGCGCTGGGCAAGGGGAAGAAGGGATATCATGACCGATTTTGATGAAAAGGACTTTTATGAGCGGATCGGCAGGGAAAATGGTTGGGACTTTCGTTCTCTGAAGGTTCATGTAGAAGGAGCGTTGTGGGATTTCTATCCGCTGGTGGCGAGTTATTCAACTGAACGGCCGCGTTTATTGGATATCGGTTCTGGGGGCGGGGAGCTGCTGCTCGAGAACTGCCGGAATTTCCGGCACGTTGTAGGAATCGACCGATCAGTTGAAATGATAAAGAAGGCGCAGGAGCTTGCTTCTCTACACGGGGGCGTGCCGTTTCGATTTTGCCAAATGGATTCCGCGGAGCTGCTGTTTCTGGACGGAAGTTTTGACATCGTGTCGTGCAGGCACGCTCCTTTTCACCCGCATGAGGTATACCGCGTCCTTGGGGAGAATGGAATTTTCGTCACGCAGCAGGTAAGTGAACACGATAAATTTGATTTGAAAATGGCGTTTCAACGCGGTCAGTCTTTCGGGGTAAAAGATGGAGCTCAGCGAGCGGCCTATGTAGAAGCGCTGCATGCCGCTGGCTTCGCCCGCATTGAGGTTCAAGAATACAATGCGGTGGAGTACTATCCGTCGGTGGAGGATCTGATCTTTCTGCTGAAGCATACCCCGATTATCCCGCATTTTGGCGAACAGGATTGTGACTTTCAGTATTTGCGTGATTATGTAAATGTGAATCGAGATGAGAAGGGGATCCGAACGAACTCGAAGCGTTATTTGATCACCGCATTTAAAGGAAAGGGGGAATACGAGTACAGATGATCATACGAACCGAAGAAAAAAAGGACTACGAGGCGGTTTACTCTATTCATTATCATGCTTTTGGGGGACGGGAAGACGAATCTACATTAGTAGAGCGAATTCGGGCTTCGTCCCATTTCGTGCCGGAGCTCTCAATCGTTGCGGAGCAGGACGGACGGGTTGTAGGGCATATCCTGCTGAGTGAGGCCGTCGTGGTAGAGAATGACCTTGCGCATAAGGTCATTGTGCTTGCACCTATTGCAGTGATCCCAGATCAGCAGAAGCGAAAAATTGGCAGTATGCTGGTGGAAGAAGGTTTAAGCCGATGCCGTGAGCTTGGAGCGGGGCTTGTTTTCTTGATCGGCCATCCAAGCTATTATCCGCGCTTTGGCTTTAAGCCTGCTAGAGCATTCCAGTTTGAGCTGCTCCAATTCAAGGTACCGGACGAAGTGTTTATGGTTTGTGAGCTTGCGGCTGGTGAACTGGAGAAGGTAAACGGAGAGCTGCAGTATCCTGAGACTTTTTTTACATAAGCAGGATTTCGCAAAGAGGAAGGTACGTTGTTTACAAGAGTTATGTAATGGCGAGGGGGAATAAAGTTGAAATGGAGATGGAACAAAGGGATTGGCTATTTTCTGCTGTTCTGCTTATCCTTGCTCATGTTAGTGGTGGATCATCGTGGCATGTACTTTGGTGATTTTGTTTTTAAGTCGATTGGCATTCCTCCGTGGAGTAAGAGTCCCGGCGAAGGAATCCATTACCCGATTGTGTTCGGCGTTCTGCTGCTGGTGGTAAGCGGAAAGCTCTTCATGGATTACTGCAGGGGGCGGTACCCCAAAATAGGCCGAAGGGCTGTGTTAAGCTGTGTCATACTTATTTTTGCTTTTCCGACGCTTAGCTATTGGTCAACGCTCGCACTGAATGTGAATCGATCCGGCCTACCCACACTTGATTATTCGGCGAAGGATAGTCAATGTAATTTTAATACTGGGAAAGAAGAGGTCAATATACGGTGTGAGCTTCAGCTTATGAATTACGGTTCAAGTCCAATGCAGGTAGGCGTGAAGCCCTTGCTGCAGGACGAGTTTCATAAATACATTGGCTTATCTAAGCTTAAGATCGAGCATCAGGAGGTGCTGCTCCCGCCGCGTTCTAGCCATCGTTATACACTGAATTACACGGCACAGCCGCTGCAGCTGCTTTTTGGAAAAAGGAATTCTAGCGGATCTACGGCTGCCGGAGGCGTTCATTTTGTGCAGGGTGATGAAGAGAGGATTGTAATCTGGGAGTAAATCGACCTCGAAGAAGCATAATGGTGTTGGCGGTTGGCATAACTTTACTATTGAAATAGATAGAAATCGGGGATGAGGAGAGGCAGCGAAATGATGAAATATACCTTAGGGTTAATTAGACAAGACACGAAGGTTTTACTGCTGAACCGTGAAAATCCTCCCTGGATGGGCAGCTGGAACGGAGTGGGAGGAAAGCTCGAGGATGGGGAGTCGCCAAAAGCTTCGATGCTGCGAGAAATACGTGAGGAAACGGGACTTGATCTTCCCGATGCCATTTTTAAAGGAATCATAACGTGGTCAACACCGGAAGGTGAGGGCTTTGGCGGCCTTTATTTATATTTAGCGGAGCTTTCGGACGTTGTATGCTATCCCACACCGAGAAGAACGGTTGAGGGCATTTTGGATTGGAAGGAAGCCGAATGGATCTTGCATCAAGAGAATACTGGAGTAGCCTCCAATATCCCAGGCTGTCTGGAAAAGGTTCTGTATGATTTGGGTTGTTATCACTATCACAGCGTGTACATAGGCAATCGGTTGATTGCACAGCATAGCTCGAAGCTTGATCCGATGATTGAGGAAAGTGAACGGCTTCGTGAAGAGTATATCGCACAGTATTTGGAGACGCGGGGATTTCAGCTTGAAGCAGCGAAGCAAAAAATATAGGATACATAAATCATTTTACTGCTTAACGAAAGGTTAAGAGCAGCGAAATGATTTTTTTGTTTATATAGCGGCGTGAGAATCTACTTCCAAATCGTTCCTAGATTGGTTGCCATGTAGTACAATAAGGTAAATCTATTGCTTTGCCTATTGGAGTCGTACCTGTTGAAAAGGAGTGGTTGTATGATCGAATGTCCATGGTGCACGAAGAAGGTAGAAATTCATAATGATGTTTGCCCGGAATGCAACCATGAGGTGCTGCTTGATGCTAGGGGCAATGTAATATTCGAAAGCTTTCATGATAACGAAGACGAAAGCCCTTACATAGATAAAAGCATCGATCAAATTTTGAAAGAACGTTTCAAATGCGTAAAATGCGGTCATTCCGAGTGCGAAGTGAAAGAGGTTGCCATGACAGGCACGGGCATCAGCAAGCTGTTTGATTTCCAGCATAATCACTTTTTATTCGTGTCCTGTTATTATTGCGGCTATGTCGAGGTATACAATCCGGACATCCTAGCAGGAAAGAAGAGCGGCAAGCTTGGCACGGTGCTGGATATTTTGTTCGGTGGTTAATGAATATGATGGGGTTGACCTACTCACATGGAAGGAAGCCGGGAAAAGTAAAAGCACGAATGTGCGTTTACCTTCTGAGCCGACGATCTGACCAGATGATATGTATATTGATCAAGTAAGGGGGATTTATCTGCGTAAAACTCTCATCTTCGTTCCTTTTAATATATTGATGATGCTCATCTGGTTTTACGGGTCAAGGTTGATGTACTGGTGTTTGGAAGGTTACATCCCCGCAGCGCTTCTCATAGGCGGACCTGTTCTTGTGCTGACCGTATGGGTGCTCGGAAATATTTGGTTGATTCGAAAAACCCGAGTTTCTTGGACAATGGCTGCCCTGATTATCGCTGCTACTTTATTGCTCATGAACCTCGATCCCTGGCTAAAGCCGATCTATCTAAATGTGATGAACCGTCATGCGATGTTTCAATCCTTCGAAATATTGAAGTTTTTTAGGAGCTGGAAATAACAGGTGTCTAAGGCTGGTCCACCGGCAAGGAATGGCTTCAAAAGTATAAATCAGCGAAAAGGTGAAACCGTGAATGGGTTGGTAGGAAAGCGAGCGGAGCTGGTCTTCGTCCTTATTTGCATAATTTTGTTTTTTAGCTTTGGACCGAGCTTTGCGGTGATTTTTTGGTGTACACTGGGCGCATTTTTACTGCTGATGAGGAGAATCCCTTGGGATAAGGTGCCCGTTTTGAAACGGATTGTGGTTGCGGGCGGTATGCTTTTTCTTGTCAGCTTCCTCATGATTGAATTTCTCGTCATTTCCGAATATGACTGCGCTGAGGGCGACCGGCAAAAGGTTGATTATGTCATTGTTCTCGGTGCCGGACTGCGCGGAGACCAAGTATCGAATACGTTAAAGCATCGGCTGGACACGAGCCTTTCGTATCTTCAGAGCAACCCGAATGTCCCCGTTCTTCTATCAGGAGGTCAGGGGCCGGGAGAGACGAGAACGGAGGCCGCTGCCATGAAAGAGTATTTGCTCCGCAAGGGACTAGATAGTGAGAGAATCACGATGGAAGACCGATCGACAAGTACGGAGGAAAATTTGGCATTTTCCAAGGTTATCTTATCGGAAAAGGGCATTCAGGCACCTTCCATACTTCTTGTCACGAGTGACTTCCACATGTTTCGTTCCAAGATGATATCCAAGGCTCATGGCTTCACAACCCTTGGCCTTTCCAGTCCAACACCGGCTCTGGTTAGAATCAACTATATGCTGCGGGAATATTTTGCCGTAATCAACACTGCCCTGCGGCTATCGATGCTTGAAAATTAAGTGAAGCCTTACAGGGGGACTTTTCATGACCACCTTTTATCTCATTCGACATGGAGAACCGGATTGGGACTTAAAAAATGCGAGAAAGCTTCAGGGGCCAATGCGGGATTATGTACCTTTAACCCAGCGCGGGATTGCTCAAGCCGAAGAAGCAGGGGCGAGCCATCAACAGCTATTCTCGGTTTGTGACCTCATTGTATCTTCACCGTTTACAAGATCTTTGCAAACGGCAGCGATTCTTAACCGCAGATTAGGTCTGCCCTTACAGGTGGAGTTTGATCTGCATGAGTGGGTGCCGGACTCTTTTCAAAAGGAGAGTTACGAGGACATTCAAGCCCTGCATCGCGACTTTTATAAAAACGACGGCATATACCCGCAAGGCGAGACGAGACTGTGGGAGACGAAGCAATCGGTGCTGGACCGGACAAAAGCCGTGCTGGAGAGATACCTAACCTACGAAAATGTAATCGTCGTTTGTCATGGAATGGTCATCGCGATTCTAAAGGGGTATGGTCCGGGTCAGGTTGATTTATGCAGTGTTCATGAATATACGATAGAAGGGAGATAAGAAAGAATGGAGCTTTTTGCAAGAATCGATTGTAATTTCATCCCTGTACGTGAGCTGGAAGCATCCGTGGAATGGTACACGAAGAAAATCGGTTGTAAGCTGATGTGGATTCATGGGGATTACGCGGCGCTAAATGTAAACAGCGTACATCCGGAAGAAGGGCAGGCCAATACGAAGCTTGGACAGGCCATGGTGACGCTCGTTCAAACGAGTGATTTCCAGCCGTTACATTTCAGCTATCAAGATCGGAAGCATCCGGTAATTAATCTGTATACAAAAGATATTAGTCAAACACATGCGTTTCTTTCAGCAAATGAGGTCGAGGTAAGCGCCATCAATGATTTTGGCAAAATGCAAGGCTTTGACTTCTACGATCTCAATGGTCACTTGATCGGAGTTTGCAGCTTCTAATGACAGGTAGGGACTACAATAGGATTGAAATGAGGGTGGCCGACTCGGCTGCCTTTTTCCTTTCTAAAGAAGGAACGAGGAGATTCATGCAGAACTTATGAGACTAGAAAAAAGGTTAGGTGCCAAGTGCACCCGACATTCGGTGAGGAGGGACGTTTGTGAAGGGTGAGTTTGAAGTTTCGATTTCAAAAATTAGCACGCCGTTTAATTTCCCAAAGGTTCACTACCATGACTATTATGAAGTGTACTATTTGCTTTCCGGAGAACGGAATTATTATATCGAAGATCAGTGCTTCCCTATCCAAAAAGGTTCCTTGGTGTTTGTTAATAAGAATGCGCTGCATAAAACGATGATGGCCAGCCGTCCGGAGCATGAACGTTTTTTGATTTATTTCTCCGATTCGTTTGTAGAGCCTTCGCTTCAAGAGCAGCCGGACCTGCTGCTGCCTTTTACAGCTCCACCGAAAGTTTTTGAGCTGAATTTGCAGGAGCAGGCGTTCGCAGAAAATTTATTCCTGCAAATGATAAGTGAGTACTCGGATCCGCAGAAGAAGGGGAGAAGCTTGTTTTTCCGCTCCTTGCTCAATCAGCTGCTTTTATTTGTCATACGAAAGATACCGGATAAGCCGGATCAAGAGACGCTCTCGGCAGCGGGAAAATCCATTCACGAAATCATTCGCTACTGCAACGAGCATTACAAAGAGCAGCTTACGCTGAATCAAATCTCAAAGGATTTCTTTTTATCGCCATCGTATGTGGGACGGTTATTTCGAAAATATACAGGGTTTTCATTCCCGGAGTATTTGAATTCGCTTCGTATTCGCGAGGCGCAGCGGCTGCTTCGTGAGGAGCAGTTGAAAATCGAGGATGTGTCCCAGCGGGTCGGATATATCAACAAAACGCATTTTAACAAAACGTTTAAGCAAATCACGCAGATGTCTCCGCTCCAGTATAAAAAAATGACGGAAGGAATGGACGACGTTACGCTGAGATACTCAAGTGAATTTTTGGAAAAGAACAAATAGGGCGTTGGAAGTGCGGAAATAGATAACTTTTAAGAAAAAGGCAATTTTGTATGTGCGGAAATAGCAAACAATTGCTTTTTTCGCAATTCTAATCATCGAAAGCGGTTACAATCCTGTGGTACGATATTCGCAGAGGTTGGAAGCGCTATCAAAAATGCCTTCCAGCTAAGTAAAGGTGAGGAGGATGTGCCCAGAAGGAACGCTTAGCATCGCATTCGTGTGGAGTGTTTTATAAGAAGAAGGAAACTTGGGAGTCGAGTCATCGATCTTTTATCTGAAGCTAGGCTTAGCCTGTTTCGGGAAGAGGTAAGAGCTTCTGGGGCGTCTTTCTGCGCACATTTTCACCCATCAAACATGTCCGTACTTTGCTTAGGGGGTAATAGGAATGGCGATGATGACAAAAACAAAACGTTTGCTGGCTGCGATGGGAACGGTCGGGTTGCTGGCTAGCAGTGTGGCCTGCTCGACTCCGGAGAGTACGCAAACCGGCTCCGGTACACAGGAAGCAGACGCGAATAAGCCGCTGGACTTAACGATTATGGCGGTGCTGCATACTCCAGATATTCCAAGCGGTCCTGTTATTAGCGAGATCGAGAAGAAAACGAACACCAATCTCAAAGTCAACTGGGTCCCTCAAGGGGTATATGAGGAAAAGGTAAACGCCGGAATGGCTACTGAAACCCTGCCGCAAGCAGTATTTGTCGGGAATGTGGCGATCTACAATAAATTCAAAAGCTCGCTTCGTGACGGTCAGTTTTGGGAAATCGGACCTTACCTCAAGGATTATCCTTATTTGAGCAATCTCGATCCGGTCGTCCTAAAGAATAGTGCGATTGACGGTAAGATTTACGGACTGTATCAATCGACGCCATTATCGCGCCAGGGTGTCATTTATCGGAAGGATTGGGCGGATAAGCTCGGCTTGCCGGAACCGAAAACAACCGAGGATTTATACCAAATGATGAAAGCGTTTAAAGAAAAGGATCCGGACGGCGACGGACAGGACAATACTATTGGCGTGGGCGACCGGAGCGATCTTGTATACGGAGCGTTTAAGACGATCAGCTCTTACTTTGGAACCCCGAACTACTGGGGAGAGAAGGATGGTAAGCTTCAGCCGGAGTTTATGTTCCCGCAGTATATCGATACGATGAATTTCTTCAAAAAGCTTTCGTCGGAAGGACTCATTAACCGCGATTTCCCGGTAACGAGCAAATCCGATCACGAAGCGCTGTTTAAATCCGGTAAGGCTGGTGTATATGTAGGCTGCCTTTGTGCCGCTCCGGGATACCAAAGGGATATGCGCAAGACGAACCCGAATGTAGAGCTGGCTGTGGTTAACCGCATTACAGGGCCGGATGGCAAGGAAGGCGTATGGTCGGTGCCGGGCTATGGCAACATGGTGCTGTTCCCGAAATCTGCGGTGAAGGACGAAGCCGAGCTAAAAAGAATTTTGGCGTATTTTAACCACGTGATGAGCCCGGAAATTTACAATCTGCTCACGCATGGCATCGAAGGGAAGCATTACGATCTTGTTGACGGCAAGGCCAAAGGCTACCGGGATGCCGAAAATGTTGCGATTAAAGACCGCGAGGTAAGACCGCTGCTCAGCCTGCGGATCGGCGGCGAAGAGACCATCGACGGCTTGAAGGCGTATGTAGACGACCCGCTGCAGGAGAAGACCAACGCCGCAATGGCCGATAACAACAATATTTTGATCAATAACCCGGCTTCGGCGTACAGCTCGCCAACCGAGGACCATAAGGGGCTGCAGCTCCAGCAAATCATCACAGACGCGACGTACCAATATATTTTGGGCAAAATGGACGAATCAGGCTTCCAAGCCGCAGTTGAAAAGTGGAAGTCGGAGGGCGGCGACAAGGTAATTGAAGAGTATAACGAGCAGCATGCGAAGTTTAAGTAACGACCTAAAGACCTGGCCTTAGGCCGGGTCTTTGAGTTGTTAGGCCGATAAGCGGCCGTTATACTAGAAAGAAAAAACAATTCGGAGAGGAAAAAGATAGATGAAATACAAATATAACTTTACCGATGAGCCGAAGGAAGGGTATGTTTCGGTTCCTTTCGAGCCGGAGCAAGGAGCTCCTCTTTACCAAGCATCCACAGGCTATGGATTTGTAATGGAAACCTGCGCGATTCCCGCTCGGGAGGTTCATGTCGAGCAGATTCAAGCGAACGGTTCGGGGTTTACGATACAGGAGTCTTCTTTTTTTGCGGAGCAGGGCCTAGAGCAGGATCATTATAATCACTTTGGTATGGCATTTCGGCTGCAAGCGGAGCCTGGAGCTTACCGGATCTATGTAAAAACAACCTCCAATGCAGCGGACACAACAGTGTCGGTTTCCGCGATGCAGGGCACAAAGCTGGTGCAGGGTGGACATTGGGATGCCGCGAAGCTAGTTCCTGTAAAGCATTACGCCGAAGCAAACGGGAATGAGTGGACGTTTGCTTTCGCAAATGGAAGATCGTTTATTGAAATCGAGATTGAGCCGAAGCATGTAGGTACCCCTGTCGGTATACAAGAAATTGTGCTGGAGCCGATCGCCTTGGAGCCGCGCGAGTCCACGGAGTTACCGACGGTGTTTTTGCTGGGAGATTCGACTGTGAAGTCTTATATTTTTGAAGAAGCGCCGATGAGCGGATGGGGACAGGTCATTGATCGGCTGTTTGATCCGAAGAAAGTGCGGATTGTAAATTATTCCATGGGCGGCCGTTCGTTTAAGAATGCCTACACAGAAGGGCGGTTTAACGATCTTGTATTAAGCGGCAATGTCGGCGATTATGTGCTTATCCAGTTCGGCCACAATGACGAGAGAGCGGATGAACATTGGCGTTTTGGCCGCGGCTCTATCGAGTCCTCCTATGAAACTTATATCAGAGAGGTCTATATTCCTGCCGTCCGTGCCAGGGGGATGCTCCCGGTTTTAGTGACACCGATGTCGAGAGTTCTCGGGGCTGCACAGCCGGGCCATGTATACACGGATTCCTTTGTGAACCGGCGTTTTCCCGAGATTATGCGGAAGGTTGGCGCCGAGCTCGGCATCCCTGTGGTCGATTTAAACGCGCGCAGCGTGGAGTATTACAATGAAATTGGCGTTGAGGCAACGACAGCGCTCTTTATGTCTATCGAAGCCGGTGAGACTCCGGGGAAAACGAATGACGGCAGCTACGCCAACGGGCATCCGTCCAATAAGATTGACGGTACGCATTATAAAGAGGCGCTTTCCAAGCAGTTTGCCCGGCTCGTTGTAGCCGAGCTTGTCCGTCTCGGCGGTGCCGGAGACCGTGTTGCAGGAGAAATTGCGGCCTTCTTGAAGGACGAGGTGCTGGAAGCTGTGGAAAGCGGTGACTGGTCGGGCATTTACCCGGAAATGACCACAGACACGCTTACCGGGCAAGGCTCCTACTACCGCAACCAGATTGAAAAGCTGCGGCAGCTGGGCGTTATGCAGTGCGGTGAGAATGGAAGCTTCGAACCAAGCAGGCCGATGATGGCAGGCGAGTTTATGGATGCTCTCGGCAAAGTGCTTGGGCATTCGCTGAGTGCGGTTTGTGCGGGTTATGAACGGGCGAAGGAGCTTTCGCGCGAGGTAATGGGAGCAATCTTGTACGACGCTTATATGGCTAGATTCGAGAATAAGCCTAAGTATATGACGGATTATAATGGGAAAACGGTGAAGCCCGGTGATGCGGGCTATGACCCAAATTTGGATACGGGCGCTGCCGCGACAGGCTATGATACTATGGTTTCATACGATCGCCTCACGGACACCGCTGAGATTGATCCGCAATTGGCGGATAAAGTAAAGGCAGCTTATGAACTCGGACTTTTCCGTTCAGAGAAGGGCATTGTGAGAGGGAAAATGATGAATGGTACGGAGCTTGAACCGAAGCTGATCGTAACCCGGGCAAAGGCGGCAAAGGCGTTATATTTTATGTGGGTGCTTGCTCAGCCGGTAGGGATAAATAACGATGTAAGCACATTACAATAAGCTAAGCAGGTCCATGTCGTTTTAGAGGATACAGCGTTGAAAGAGACGTTGTATCCTTTTGTTGTTTTCCTGAAATTGTCATTGGTGATAGAATAAGAAAAGGAGATGAGGAGGGGCTTTCTATGATAAAAGGTTTTCGTATAAAAACCTTGTCGCTGCTCTTGATTACCGCGCTTCTTCTTAGCGGATGCATCCATTCGACAAAGTGCGCATGCGGTGAACCCGTGGAGGATCAGGCGCCAAAGCAGGGGAACGAGAAATCTTAACGTTTATTGGGATCGATGAGTAACCGAATAAATAGGAACAAATGTTCTGTTTTTGTGTGATAGGCAGTGTTATAATAGACAAGTACAATTGAATCTTGGGTGGGCATGGTTTCCCTTCGAAAGGAGGTGAGGCCATGGAAGTTAAAGACGCAATTCTCATCATGATCGGATTTGCAACCTTTGTCGTTGCTCTTTTAACGTTCATTGGGAATAACTTCAAGAGAAAGTAAAAACCCACCCCAAGGTTAACGGCCGAAGGTGGGTTCTTTAGGTTTACGACCTGGAAGGGAACCCCATCCAAGCCAATTGTACAGCCGGGTGTTCGCAGCACTCGGCTTCATTACTTCAAATCATATCATAAGACAAATTGAAATGAAACCCGCGAATAACGAGATCAAGTCAACACCGACCGGTGCTGTTGAAATAATAAGGGAGAGTGTAAACATGAGCACAATTCATTATGACGGAAGAATATTCAAAACGATCAATAACACAGCGAATGGCGAGGTCAATCAACAAACGATTTTCCGTTATTATCAGAAGGATCAAGTCGTATGGGCGGACTATTCCGGAGGCGGCATTATCGTCGGGCATCTGGTAGCGGTTGTTGACGATGAGGGCGGATTGGATATGAGATACCATCATATTAACGAATCTCTTGAGCGGATGACGGGAATTTGCAAATCGAAGCCGGAGGTTTTGCCTGATGGCCGCCTAAGAATGCATGAGGAATGGGAATGGACGTGTAAAGACCGTTCTAAAGGATTTTCCGTGATCGAGGAAGTAATCGATTAGAGGCTGAGGTGGCTCATGCCTTGAATAGGGCTCCGGATGCTGGAAGATGACCGGGATTTTATTGAATTCGGAAAGTAAAAAAATCGACCGTAAAGTTGGATGATTTCATGACACCCAATATCAAAAGACTAATACCACTTATCGAATCGCTAGAGAAAAACAAGATCAGCTACAACCTTGGCGGGAGCGCCCTGCTTTATTCGATGAAGCTAACGGATCAGGTGAATGATTGGGATGTGCTGGTTGACTGTCCCAAGGATCACCTGCTTCGCAGCATTGAAGCGTTTCCTTGGATAGAGGAACACAGTGGTGACCCTCCGTTTGCGAGTCAATACCGAATCTGTATTCCGGATATTAATGTGGATTTGATCGGTGGATTTGCATTACATACCGAAACAGGTATTTTTCGCGTCCCTTTGGTCGATTCCAGAAGCTGGAATGGAGTTCGGCTCTCCAGCCCTGAACTGTGGTTTGTCGCTTATTCTTTAATGCAGAGAAAGGCGAAGGCGGATTTGCTATTGAAATACTTGAAGTCCGGCGGTGCGGCGCCAAATCGTGAGTTGCTGCAACGGTTGATAAGGGAGCAAGCGATTCCCGACTTCATAAAAGCAGATTTACATGAAGTATGGGAGAGCAGTTAATCGGCGACCAGCGGTGACCCAAGGTTTAAAACGTCATTCAAGAATTTTGCATGGAGTCAGCTGTTGACACAGGTGGGGTTGCTGAAACCTTTTGTTTTAACACCACTTGGCTGGATAAACCATCTGCAGCGAGAAGCCATTCGAAAGTAATGAAACGACGATTTTTGAAGTTGTTTTGATGGATGTGGATGACGAATAATACAAGTTCGCGATTAAGAGGGGGCTCAGGGGAGCCCCCGTTTTTTGTGTCTGAAGGTCTTACTCTTTGACAATAAAATCCGCTGTCATATTCTCCATGCCTGGGGCGGAGGTCATGATCGTAAAGGTCCCCGCGCGGTCAGCGGTAAATGTGGTTGATTTCTCCTGATTCGGCCCCACATCTTGTATCATGACATCGGTTCCTTTCATCATTAAATCGTTAACCACACCTTCTTGGTTGCGGAAGGTCAGCTTGATAGAGCTTCCCTTATCGACGGTAATGCGGTCCGGCGTAAACATCATGTCTTTGGCCGTAATGACGATATCAATCGGCTTGGCAGGCTCGCTGGAGCAACCGGCAAGCAGCGAAAACAATAGCATCAGCATAGCAGGCAGAATCAACGTTTTGGCTTTTTTCATGAACATTTTGCACACTCCTCCGAAAATAGTTTACAAGAATTCCTGACGAACCTGTGGAAAACAATACCAGCTAGTTGTGGAGAAGTGATGGAGAATAATCAAAATATTTGTCTCATAGGTATAGCACAAATAAATTCAAGAGTTGGAAGGAAGTCATAGAATCGGGATGAAAGGGGGATTTCACTTTAATCTTGCGTTCCTATTCTTGCACCACGGAACGACAAGTTCAATACACCTAGAGGAGGGTTATAATGAGCACGCCCAATACGATCTTGCTAGTGGAAGACGAGCGACTGCTTGCCCAAACTATTAAGACATATATAAAGGGTGAAGGATACAAAGTGGAGATTGCTTATAACGGAGCAGAGGCAACGGCGGCATTTGACCGAGTACAGCCAATATTGGTATTGCTTGACATTCGTCTTCCGGATGCATGCGGTATCGAGATATGCAAAGATATTCGATCCCGTTCCAACACCCCGATCATTATCCTTTCAGGTCGCAATCAGGAGGAGGATATTCTAAGAGGTCTTGGGGCCGGAGCGGATGATTACATCACAAAGCCGTTTCGACCACGGGAGCTGGTTGCCCGTATAAAGGCGATGCTGCGGCGGGTTTGGATGCCGGAACCTAAGCTGGAAAATATCATGGTCGGCGATATCCGCATTGAAAAGAAACAAAAACGCGTATGGGTGGGAGGCCACGAGGTAGAGGTTACGCCGATTGAATTTAAGCTGCTGCGGGTTTTCATGGAACATGCGGGGCAGATTCTTTCGAGACAGCAGTTGATCGAACGGGTACACGGTCATTTTTACGAAGGCATGGATAGAACCCTGGACAGCCATATCAAAAATTTAAGAAGCAAAATCGAAGAAGATCCTAAAAACCCTCAATATATCGTTACCGTGTTTCGAGAAGGGTATCAATTTCAGAGGCTGCAATGCTTAAACCCAAGTACAAAATGACGGTTGCGATATTTGGGGTGTCTATCTGTTCCACGGTGCTATGCTTTGTGATGGAGCATAACACAATGGCCGGATCGTGGACTTCTTTTTCTTATGTTAGGGTACCGGAATGCCTTGTGGCCAGTCTTGTTTTCGCATTATTGTCCTCTTATGCCGTAAGCGGGTATTACGATAGGCGTTTAGAGCTGATGCATCAGGTGAGCAATCGGGAAAAGGTGCATTTTTATGAGGAAGTTTCCCACGAGCTGCGCAATGTCGTTCATGTGCTTTGTACCCGTCTCGAAGCGTTAAACGACCATTTGATTCCTATGACGGAACAGGAGCTGCAGATCATTTATGAAAAAGCGATGCATGTTTCTCGGTTGGTTGAAGATATCGAAACGGCTTCCGATGAACAAATCCCGTGGTTTCGTGTTTCGTGCCATTCCTTTGATCTTACCGAGATCGTAAGGGATGTTGCCGTGGACGAAAGGCTATCTGGAGCCAAAAAAAGAGTTTCGGTCCGATATTTGGTGCCTGCCTCGTACGGGATCTATGTGCTTGGTGATCGGGAGCGTATCCGTCAGGTGCTGCACAATTTACTTCAGAACGCAATTCGGCATACGCCGGATGGCGGTTCGGTCACCGTCGAGGTTCGCGTCGATAGGATAAAACAGCACGCTGTGACAACGGTGCGCGACACAGGTCCGGGCATTCCGGAGGAACAAATGGATCGTGTGTTTGAAAGGAGCGTTCAGCTGCATCAGGGGACACGATCTGGCCGAAGCGGCCTTGGGCTGAGTATTGTAAAGCATTTGATCATGCTACAAGGCGGTCATGTCTTTGTCGAATGTGATCAGGCAGGAGGCTGCCGATTTACTTTTACACTCCCAATGTCAAATCCATTAGATAAGCGGAAGGAGGGGGAATGATGAAGCGGAAGCAGCTGCTAAAAGGATTGTGGTGCTCCGTTTGCTTGCTGCTTTTCCTGGGGGGTTCTGTATCTGCCGAACAACAAGGAATGTCAGAGATGCAGGACAGCGCTCAGGCCTCAAGGCAGCAGACAGAGCCGAAGCAGGAGGGAACTGAGGCCGGGCAGCAGCAAGGCTCGATGGAAGGGATGACAAAAGAGGAGCAGCCCGATTCGGCCCATGAACAATCAAATCGGGCAGAAGCGTCGGAAGGGGATGCGGCAGCCTCCGGTCAGAATTCTGGCAGCTCGGAAGCAAGCCAAGAGCAGAAGACTTGGAAGCAGCAGCAGCTGGAAGCGCTCCGGCTTGTACGGCAGGCGATTGATTTATTGCAGCAAAGCGTGGAGAATGCACCGGGCGGAATGGAAGCGCAGGGAAACGCAAACAACCAGAATAACGGTGTGGACGGCAATCGGAACACGAATGAGGATACCGGAAGCGGGCAAGCGGGCAAGCAGGGGCGCGGAATGAATGCCATGGAAGGCACAGGGACAACGAGCGGAGGGATGGAGAGTTCTTCCGGCTCTCCTATGGATATGGGCGACGCACAAAATATAGTCGGCTCTCAGATGAACATGGGCAGCGGTTCATCTGATATGTCGGGCATGAATACGAACAAGAGCTCCGTCTCCGGCAGCGGGGCCATGAACGGTATGAATATGGGCTCCATGCGGTCCAACGTCAGTGTTGATTACACCGGTGGCCCCAAGGCTCAAGGAAGCTTCTACGAGACTATGGTGATTGCCTTTAAAATAATCCTCATGATCCTGCTGCTCGTGCTATTCATATGTATCATTGCGTATGTGGTAAGCGTGATCAAAGATCGGGGGATTACCAAATCTTCGAAGGCGAAGAAGCAGCTGCAAAAGAGCCGATCACAAAAGAAGCAGGAAATCACAAAAGAGGAAGCCGGAAAGGAGGAAGAATCTTGAGACCAATCCCGTTTGATTTCATCGCGCATTGGATATGGGGTGTGCTAACCTTTTTCCTGCTGCTCAGCGGGTTTTCGATTATTGGAGGAAGGTTTAGCTGGATGATGGGGAATCACTTCCCGCTAATGGATACCGTGCACCGGTTGGTGGGCTTTGTGTGGGTGATTTGGGTTGCTTGGGTTGCGATCTACGAGGTAAAGCAATTGATCACAGAGAAGCCGATGGTCCGAAAATGGCTGCCGATTGGCAGCAGCGGCTTTGCAGGGTTTAATTTTGCGATCACCTTCGTGTTAGTGATAACAGGAGTGATTCTTTGGTTTATGCCGGCGGTTCCCTTCCGCGTGGCGGTTGTAAGCTTTATGCTTCATGAGCTGCTCGCATTTGTACTGATGGCGGTTATCGTCTGGCATATGGTGCAAAAGCGCCACTTGTATCGTCTGCCTTTGGTTAAGCCAAAACGCAGAGGTAGAAAACAATAAGCCCCTACTTTTATCTAAAGGAGAGGAGGTGATTCCGTTGGAATGAATCATTGGTTCGTTCTATTCGTCCGGTCGCTTTCTTTTTTATTTGCCTTTCTTGCCGCCTCCGTCTTGTTATCGCTTGTGAATCCGGTACTCCCCCCTGAACAGGCGATGCAGTACATGACCAGCATGATGCAAGCCTGTCAATCCGGCACGCTGATGTCTTCCATGATGCGGCAGCTGATGGGCATGTCCGGCCCTGCGGGTGGTTGGAGCACCTTGTTTTGGAGTGTCACACTCGTATCGTTTGGGCTTCTGCCTCTTAGCCTTATCGTTGGCTGTTGCTTACGCAAACGGTTGGGTGCGGCAAAATGAAGCCGAAGCGGTCAAGCTTCGGGCATTGGATGCTGGCGATAGTGCTGCTGTATACAGGGGCGGCGGTGTTGGTCTTCGTGCAGCCGGAATACCGTGCGCAGCCGTCGATGAAGGATATGTTGTCGATGGCGATGATGATGTGGTTCGGTCACACTATGATGAATTCATTTCACACCCTTACCCCTATGATCGAGGTTTGCATGCGGATGTGCGAGGAGCTAACGGGGATGGATATGCATATGCACATGTCCGGGATGGCGAACCCGGTACTTGACCCGATTAACTACGTCCTGTCACTGCTTCTTGTTGTTGTGACGGCAGTGTTTACGGGGACCTGTATTGTATGGGTCATACTTTGGCTGCCACGAACGGATCGGAAGGGGAGAGGAAAAGGAGGTCTTCGCAAATGAACGCAAACGGGCACCTGATCAGCGCAGCTTTAAGTATCTTCTTTATCATTCTCATCTTTTTGGTGCTGGCAGCACTGTTTATTGGCGGTATTCAGGCGTTATGGGGTAAGGTATCGGGTGTGTCGGGACCAAGACAAGAACGCAATACAAAAGACAGCGGCGGTTGGGGGCTCGGTAGCTGGTTAACGTGGGTCATTTATCTACTGGTCGGCATTGTGTTTTTTGGCATTATGGACTTGGTTTTTATCCAGGCATTCACAACTCACACCATGATGGGCTTTCGCGGAGGACTGGGATTGGCTAACGTCTTATTTGTCCAGGTGATCGACTTCTTATTCTACAGTCTGACCGTTCTCTTTCTTCTTACGCTGCTAGCCGGAATCGCAATGCTATTCGTACGCGCGATTCAGAAATATTTCCCAGACCGATTTTAGCCCGATTTTGTTATAAAAATGGCTTCTCCATTGTCCCTCCATAAGTGTCGGCTATGATGGTAGCAAAGGAGGGAGAGCTATGAATCGACAGCAGAGACCATTTTTGAAGCTTACCGTATATTCGGTCGTAGCCATTTTGATTTTCGGATTCATCGAATTTCTATTCGTAGGGTTTGTTGGTTATAGCGGCGTATCGGGAGGCGGTTCAAGCAGCTCGAGCAGCGGGTCAGCGTTCTCCGGGGCGGGCGCGGTTATTGCCATATTTAATTTTATATTTATCACGTTAATTATCTTGGCAGTGATCGGGCTGATTGTCGGGTTGATCGGCATTACGATTAAATACTTCGAACGGCATGATGTGCGTTTATTCGAGGACGACGATTATGACGACGAGGATGACGATCGCGGCCCAAGAAGAGGACGCCGCACCACACATCGATGATGGCGAGCTGGGCCGGATCCGATGCTAACGGTTAAGAAGTTTATCCTCCTGAGTTTAAGCATCCTACTCGGGTTTTTCACGTATAAGCTGCCCATCATTAATCAGATTTTTAACTACAAGACATCGTTTGATATTTCCGCCTTCTATTTCGTCGTTCTTATGTACTTCTTTTCCGAAAAAAAGAAATCGAATAAACCTAGGGAACAACCGGCGGAAGCCGCGGATTCGGCGGAAAATGATCCGTGACATCATCTTTGGTTAGATAAGGGGGAACACCGATGAGCAATAAACGGAAACGAGTCTCCTCCCGCGGGCCGCTTACGGCAAAGCAATGGGATCGCTTGATCGATACGGTAGTCGATACGGCGAGGGAGCATATTGTTGTCGCGAAGTTTCTTGACATTTATGGGCCGATCGGCGCTGGGGCCCAATCTGTCTCCAACCCGGTATATTTGGAGCCGGAGCCAGGAAACATTAGTCTCCACGGGGAAAAGATTAGCGTTGCTAAGCCGGATGAAAAGGAAACGTTGACCATTCCGATCTTGTATAAGGATTTTGTGCTGTATTGGAGAGATATCGAGCAGGCCAGAGAAACGGGCAATCCGCTCGACTATTCGGCGGCGGTAAGCGCTACGGCGGATGTGGCACTGCTTGAGGATGAGTTGATTTTTAACGGCCATCCTCCGCTCAACATTCCAGGCTTGATGAATGTGGACGGCAGAGAGGTGCAGCCATGCGGAAATTGGTCTGAGGCAGGGCGAGGGTTTCAAGATATTGTTCACGCGCGCAACCGTCTCTTGAAAAACGGCCATAACGGACCGTTCGCACTGGCCTTGTCGCCCGATGCGTACGCACAGCTTCATCAAGTGCAGCCGGGCTCAAATTTGCTGGAGATTGAGCATATTCGGGATTTGTTTACGGAAGGCATTTACCAATCCTCGCAGATCAAGAACGGGCTAGGGGTACTGGTTGCGACAGGCGGGCAAAATGTCGATCTCGCCATTGCCCAGGACGTCGACGTTGCTTTTTTAAATGATGATAATATGAACTACTATTACCGCGTATATGAATGCTTAGTTCCCCGCATTAAGCGTCCCACGGCAGTGTGCACTCTCGTCAAAGCGTAAAAGGAAAGGGTAAACGCCCCTTTCCTTTTTTTAGTATTTCCGCCGGTGCAGCTATTGACACCATTCAGCGATCTGCTGGCGTCCCGCCCGCGTCTTTATTCCGGGTTTCTATCTTTTCGTAGGTGAAATAGGTTTTCAAGCCGTGGTCGGCATGCAGCTCTTGATGGCAGTGGAAGAACCAGTCTCCGGGGTTGTCGGCTGTAAAGGCAATGGAAATACGGTCCATCGGACGAAGATTGATCGTATCCTTGAGCAGCCAAGGCTCAGCAATCGGCTGTCCGTTGATTTCGACGATATGAAACAAGTGTCCGTGAAGATGCATCGGATGACTTTCCGGAGACATGTTCGTAAGGTTAATACGTACTTTTTCTCCTTTTTTCAGAAGATAAGGCTCTGTATCCTCAAAGGAGTCCCAGCTCCGGCCGTTAATCGCCCAAGCCATTTGCCCGTCATCCATGGTCATGCCAAGCGTCATATTATAAATACGGTCGTACGTGGTATTATCGGGGCCGGGTACTCCGGCGGCAACCTGCTGGTAACGCGGCGCTCCTTCAGGGATATCCGCTGTTTTGATACGGGGAATGGGGAGAGGACTCCCGGTAGCGGACGGTGTATTTTTCAAATTATCCATGTCCTCGGTCTGGTTCGGCCCTTTCGGCGGTTGAAGCCGGATCTTTGCTTTCATACCGGACTCGCTGTGGCCCGGGTCGATATCCTTTAATGTGTAGGTTCCTGGGGTCATGCCGTAAATGTAGGCATCAAGCCGCTCATATGGGGCAATCTCCAGGATTTCAACCGGCTGTGCTGCGGGCAGCGCTCTTCCGTCCATGTGCGTGGCGAACAGCTTCAGCCCGTCAATCGTGAACCTGTGCTTTTGGTACCCGAAATTCAGCAGTCGAATGCGGATCCATTCTCCCGCACGGGCCACCAGCGGCTGCTGCGGGCTTCGCTTACCGTTTATTATAAACACATTGTACACGTCGGCGGAGCCGAGAATTGCACGGGGCATCATCCGCTGCATCATTTCTTGATCCATCAGGTTGCCGTCGCTCGCCGGCGGGGCGGATCCGGCTCCGGGAATCTGCATTTCATCGACGCTCAGAATCCATTCCACACTTGCTTTCGGAAGCCATGTCGGTTCAGCGGGATCGATAATAAACGGTCCATATAACCCTCGATCGAGCTGTTCGGCACCTTTGTTGGCCCCGTGAGCATGGTAGGAATACGTTCCGGAGGGAGAGGCAGTAAATTCATATACGTACGATTCGCCGGTATTTACGCTGGGTTGGGTAAGCTCAGGAACGCCGTCAACCTCATTGCGAGTTGGAATGCCATGCCAATGGACGGCTGTGCCGATGCCGGGAACGTGATTTTCAAAAACAATGCGGACGCGTTCTCCTTCTGTTACCCGGATAATAGGGCCGGGCAGCATGCCGTTATAGGTCCATGCTTCAAAGGGGAGCGTAGGACTGATGTTAACGGTCTCCGGTGCGGCGGAAAGCCGAAACTCGATGGTCCCGTCGTCTGTTATGGTTCTTTCGGCAAGCGTGCGCTCTCCAAGCAGCGGCGAATCCTGGAGATCCGCCGTAGAATCCTGACTTAACTTTTGGGCGGTGCCAAGCAAATCTTCGGGGAGAGGCTTCTCTACTTGACTATTGGCCTCAGCTGTAGAGCCGTCTAACTCTGTCTCATTGCCAGACATGCTTGTTGGCGGATGAGTTCGGGTCTGCGGAGCGGACTGGCCTTCGTTGTTTTGTCCGGACTGTACCTGCCGGTCGATCTGAGTTGCTGCAGCTGCAGGGGGCTGAGCCGAGTAGGCGGAAGGAGGCGCTAACTGACGAAGTGCCCAAGTTAAAATCAGCAGTAAAATAATAACGATGAAGGTGACTGTGATGAGGAGGAAAATACCGAACCATCGCGTCACTTTTCTTTTTATGGCTTCCATTTTATCAAGAAATCGGTTCACACATTTGCGCACCATGTTATTTCACCTCCGTAATTTGGAATGTAACAGAAAGGCGTGGAGCAGCTGTGGATTTTTTGGAAAAACGATTGTCTCAACAAGTAATTCATAAGTGGGGATTATGATGGGGTGTAGAGAGGGGGGAAACACGGTTGAAAAACATATGGCTTCGAATAACGGGCTATACAGCTGGCGCCATTGTTATCGTTTTGTTCTTGTATCTACTGCTCTTTTTATTGTTTCCACAAGGTGGGGCAGCATCGTCATCTGCCAATGGAGCAGTAGGACTGCCTGGGATGGGAACGGGGGGCGGCGCGACGCAGAGTTCAAGCGGCGGCGGCAGTTCTTCCTCCTCGAACAGCAGCGGGTCTAACAGCGGCGGAGGCGGCGGCGCGATGAGCGGAATGGACATGAGCGGCAGCGGCGGCGGAGGCGGCGGCGCGATGAGCGGAACGGACATGAGCGGCAGTGGCGGCGGCGGCGGCGGCGCGATGAGCGGAATGGACATGAGCGGCAGCGGCGGCGGAGGCGGCGGCGCGATGCGCGGAATGGACATGAGCGGCAGTGGCGGCGGAGGCGGCTCCATGAGCGGAATGGACATGAGCGGTAGTGGCGGCGGTGGCTCCATGAGCGGAATGGACATGAGCGGCGGGAGCGGCGGAGGCGGCGCGAGGAGCGGAATGGACAGGAGCGGTAGCGGCGGCGGCGGCGCGATGAGCGGGAGGGACATGAGCGGCGGGAGCGGCGGAGGCGGCGCGAGGAGCGGAATGGACAGGAGCGGTAGCGGCGGCGGCGGCGCGATGAGCGGGAGGGACATGAGCGGCGGGAGCGGCGGAGGCGGCGCGAGGAGCGGAATGGACAGGAGCGGTAGCGGCGGCGGCGGCGCGATGCGCGGAATGGACATGAGCGGCAGTAGCGGCGGAGGCGGTTCCATGAGCGGCATGAGCATGGGTGGAATGCGCGGGATGGGTGGCATGATGATGATGATGGGTATGGGAGGTATGGGCTCCATGGGCGGAGGTGGCTCCATGAGTGGAATGGACATGAGCGGTAGTGGCGGAGGTGGCTCCATGAGCGGCAGCGGCTCATCGGGTTCATCGAGCTCCTCCGGCAGAGATAATTCTACCAGTTCCGGGCAGAGCTCCTCACAAGCTTCAAACGCATCCTCTGACTCCTCAGCAAGCTCAGCGGTTTTCTCTTTTGACATCTTTAATCCTGAAATCTCTTCAGGCTGGGGTGTCTTTTTCTTTCACGCTTTTGGAGCTCTCATTCTTTTATTTCTGATTACGCTGAGTGTTGGCTTAGTCGGTATGGCTTTCCTTTCGATATGGCCTGGCTCCATAGAGAGAAGCCGTGCTGGAAGAGGGCGGAAGAAACCGCCACAAGCACCTTCCAGCCAAATGACAGTGCATGATAGCGGGCCCTCCTAACATGAGAGGAGGGGATCGTTTGAAAACAATATGGCTCAAGACCGTTAAAGTTTCCTTTATCGGACTTGCGTTTTCCGCCTTTTTTGAGCTGCTGGTGATGCTCTTTTTCCGTGACGCCCCAATTTACATGGGGTCGCTTTCCGGTGGGCCGCTTGGAATTGTGCTTGCTATTTTGATTATTGGATTGTTTTTAATCTTTGTTCTCGTGTTCCTCTATTTGTTTGCACGGGTGAATTCGGCCTTGGAAAGAAACGTACCCGATTTTCTGCGGCAGCAGCTGTCGGGCAAGGTAAAGGAGGACAGCTGATGGAATGGGTACAAATCATTTTACAGTTTATTTACCTGACGATCGGCCTTACACTTTCCTCCTTTTTAAGAACCTATTTGCTTAGCATATTTTCAAAAAATAAGAGTAACTGAACGAAAGGATGATGATCGTTGAAAAATACGTGGGCTATTGTTGTTATGTGCATCGCGCTTACGCTAACCGCTTGTCAGGCTGCACCGGATTCCAAACCTGCGGCGGCACCGGTTCCTAGGGAAGAACAAAGTGCTTCAGAGCAGGCGAAGGCCAAGGCCAGTGAAGCTTCGAATAAAAGCTCGCAAACGCAATACGATGAAAATGACGTCAGCCTCAAAATTTCGTTTGATCACGGTACTCCGCAAAGTAAACGGGATGAGCATCTAACACTCGTCGCATACAATGGGGAAGGAAAGAGGATTACCGAGTTCGAGGACGTCCACGTCGATAAAATGCACCTGATCGTCATTAGCCGGGACTTGTCCGTATTTCAGCATATCCATCCGCATCTGAAGGAAAACGGCGAATTTATGATTACGACACGTTTTCCCAAGGGCGGTGATTACCAGCTGATTTCTACCTTTGTCCCGACCGGAATGGGCAAAGGGAAGCCGGCCATCGTCAATAAACAATGGGTGCATGTCGAGGGAGAGGCCCCTACGGCTCCGCCGATTCAACCGGATAAAGAGCTGACGAAGGTAGTTGACGGAAAGAAGATCTCATTGTCATTTAATAAGCGAAAAGCAGGCGAAACCGTACAGCTGACGTACCGTTTTGAGGATGCGCAAACGAAGAAGCCGATTCATGATCTTGAATTTTATATCGGGTCCAAAGGGCATGTTGTCATCATGAGTGAGGATTCTACCTCGTATATTCATACCCACCCGAACGACGAAGCCAGCACTGGACCGGAGCTTGAATTCGATGCGAACTTCCCGAAGAGCGGGAAGTATAAGATATGGGCGGAGTTCCAGCGTGAAGGAAAAGTCTTTCTTGTCTCGTTCATTGTGAACATACCTGAATAGATGATAATTCATAAAGCTGCGTGCACACTTGTCGCGCAGCCTTTTTGTCTTTTCTCCAAAAAACGGAGTCGCAAGGTTTATATTTCCATTTTAGTAGATTCATGCTACTGTATGAATAATTGCTGGATCCGACTGTAAAAAGGAAGGAGAGGAGCTTATGCCGTTTACATTTGCTCATCCGCTCTATGCCGCACCGGTGAAAAGGCTGTTTCCCCGCTGGATCAGCTTAACAGGAATTATTCTCGGCAGTATGTCGCCGGATTTTGAATATTTCATTGCCTTGGAGCCATACCAAAGCATTGGGCATACGACGAAGGGGCTTTTCCTGCAGGCAATTCCACTTAGTATATTATTTGCTTTTTTATTTCACTACTTTATCAAACGGCCGCTTGCCCGAAACTTGCCCTCCGTGTTTGGTCTTGATCGAAGGGCGTACGCCCTTATCTTACCTTGGAAAATCGGCGGACTCCGTGAAGCACTGGTATTTCTCACCTCGGTAACGCTTGGCTTTTATAGCCATATTGGGATTGACGCGTTTACCCATCAATCGGGCGGCTTTGTAACCCAATTCCCAATCCTGCAGCAAAGAGTGCTTCCCGATCTCCCCGGATATAAACTATTACAATACTCCCTATCCATTGTGGGACTTGCAGCAGAAGCACTGATTCTACTCGTATTTTTATTTAAATCGAAGCAGCCGAACGAACACCTCCATTCACATAGCAGCACGCGGAAATCTTTGTACTGGGCGGTCGTTTTTGCCGTCACTTTTGTAACGGTTTCTATCAAATTTGCGTTCTTTTCGAGCGGAAATCAATTGGGTATGCTCGTGGTGTCTTCCATAAGCGGATGTAGTTTAGGTCTTATAATTGCTGGTCTGATCGACTGCGTACAAGAAAAGAAATCTAGCTAAAAGTAAAAAGGTAGAAACAATCGATTGCGAAGGTGAGACCATGATCATTTGGATTAACGGCGCATTTGGGGCCGGCAAAACGCAAACCGCCTACGAGCTGCACCGGCGGCTGTCCGGTTCCTTCGTCTATGACCCGGAGAATGCGGGATATTTTATCCGCAGCAACCTCCCGCGCAGCATCGTAAAAAAGGATTTTCAGGATTTTCCCATGTGGCGGGAGTGTAATTATTCGATGCTGAGTGCGATCGCCACACAGTTTGAGGGTACCTGTATCGTTCCGATGACGATCGTCAACAAGCAGTACTTCGACGAAATCGTCGGCAGACTGCGAAATGATGGTGTAAACATCTGCCACTTTTCGTTATTGGCAACGAAGGAAGTGCTCCTAAAACGCCTTCGAAGCAGATGGGAGGGACCCCAATCCTGGGCGGCCAAGCAAATCGACCGCTGCCTGGACGGGCTTTCCGATCCTTGCTTTGCGTTTCATCTTGATACGAGTCACCTAACGATCGACGAGGTTGTTGCCCAAATTGCGGAAATGGCAGGAGTAGAGCTGCAGCCGGATTCCAGAGGCGCGCTAAAGAAGAAGGCGGACCGTGTGTTCACTCAGCTCAAGCAGCTGCGAATTTGATTTTGCGTGATGGTAGAGATTGCCGGATCAGGCGCTCCATACGATCTTAAAGATAAGGGAGGGAAAGAGCCGATGCCGCAAAAAATCGCTGTGATTTCTGATATCCATAGCAACCGCTTTGCTTTAGAGGCGGTGCTGAAGAATATTTCCGATCGGGGCATCCAAACCATAGTCAATTTAGGCGACAGTTTATTTGGTCCTATTGACCCTCTAGGAACGGCAAAGCTTTTGATGGAAAATGAAAACATGATCCATATCATGGGAAATTGTGACCAGCTTTTGTTAGAGCGGGAAAACGCTTCGCCTACATATCAGTTCGTAAAGCCGCGGATCCATCGCGAAGTGGAGGATTGGCTCCGTTCATTTCGTAAGAAATGCTCCATAGACAACATCTTGTTCTGCCACGGCACTCCGCATTCCAATGAACAGTACATGCTGGAGGAAGTCGGCGAGAAGGGTGCCCGGTATAAAGAGGCAGATCAATTAACCGAGGAGACAGCGCTTTTATCCGAATCGTATGTGGTCTGCGGACACAGCCATGTGTTTCGAAGCGTTTATTTGCCCAATGGGAAAATGATTGTAAACGCCGGGAGCGTCGGTCTCCCCGCATATTATGATGAATGCCCGTATCCTCATGTGATGGAGTCCGGTTCACCTTACGCTGTTTATCTCATTGCAACAGAAATCGGAGAGCGCTTATGGGGATTCGAGCATGTCATGCTTCCTTATGATTGGAAGCGAGCAAGCGCCGCTGCAAGGGCAAATGGCCGTGAGGATTACGCCTATGCGATTGAAACCGGCAGGGCTATGTTAATCTAGCCATTCCTAGATAAACGGGCTTCTATGCAGATTGGTGGCAGATTACGCTTGAGGAGGAAAGACCACGCGGGCAATATCAGCATTCACGAAATTGATTGGGATGCTAGGCTTAGCTCGATCGGCTATTGGCTGAGCAATAAATACCAGGGAAAAGGGATCGTGACTATATGCTGTAAGGAGCTTTTGCGGCATGCGTTCGATACTCTGGATTTAAACAAAATGGAAATTCGCGCACGCACGGATAACGAAAAAAGCAGGGCGATTCCGCTACGGCTCGGATTCCGGGAGGAAGGCATCCTTCGGAAAGTGGAAAAGAGAGGGAATCAATTTTTCGACCATGTCGTATACGGTCTGCTGAAGGACGAATGGAATCTAGTGGAATGAAGGAGAAGCTATGAAACAAAAAGGCTATATTCTTGCGATCGCTGCGGCATTGCTCATCATCTTTGGCAGCGGCTGCAGTAAGAGCGATGAGACGGGCGCAATTGCAATCCTGTCCAAGGATGAAGATTCGGAGTTGGTTACGTCCTTTACACAGATGTTTGTCGGGGAGCTTTTGCATTATCACCTAACACTACCACAAGCAAATCGCAGCTGGATGACGATTTGGGCTGAGGTATACCAGAAAGGCAGCAAAATAGATTTGGAGTCACCCGTTATGCTTTCTTACGGATTGAGCACGAAGGAGAAGGTGGAAGGCAGCATGGGGATCGCTTTATTCCAAGGCAATAACGACAAAATGTATTTCTCGCTGCATGCGCCGGGGGTTCGGTCAGCGCTTTCCGAGTTTCATCCCAATCCTTACTTCCCTGGTATCGGCCACTGGGAGAACTCGATTGGGGAACAGCCGCTTCAATTTGAGGCTGGGAAAGAGGAGATCATTGGAGGCTTTCGCGGAGATCAAGAGAGTTTGCGAACGTATTCGATGCAAAATCCCGAGCATGTGGCCAATATGATCAAAGAAGACGACCTTGTTATTCTTTTTAAAATGAAGGTGGAATTGAAATGAAAAAAAGCTTTAGATCGGTGGGCCATTGGATGAAGGCCATCATGTTTTCGCTCCTGCTGATGGTCGTTTATACGGCTATTCAAGTGGGGGCGGGGATGTTTCAAACGATAACATATCAGCCGGATATTGCTGCTGCGTACGAGTCTGTCGACTACATGCAGCATAAGGTAAGCTTCGGGGTGATTTATAAGCCGGAGGGGCCATGGATGTTTTTATCTCGGCTGGCTGGTGGTATGGTCCTGTATTGGGTCATTTACTGGCTGTGGACCCGATGGAGACAGAACCGTATGGAGCGTTGAGGAGTAAATCATCGATCGGATACAAAAAATCGGAGAGGGCAATGGCCATGCATACTGAGGATATTGTGATCAGTGACGATAAAAGCTTACTGCAGCTGGATGTGATCTGCGGGTTTTTGGCACGCAGCTATTGGGCCAATAAGCGATCGGAAAGCAAGATCCGCAAGTCCATCGAAAATTCATATTGCTATGGTGTTTATTATCAAGGGAGGCAAATCGGCTTCGCCCGCTTGGTGAGTGATGGAGCGACGATGTACTGGCTGTGCGATGTATTTATCGACGAGGATTTTCGTGGATTTGGGATCGGCAAACGTCTGGTGGAGACGATTACGACATCGGAGCCGTGGAATAATCTTATGGGCGTGTTAGGAACGCTCGATGCGCATGACTTGTACGAGCAGTATGGGTTTTCAAGAGATCCTGAGCGTTATATGCGGAGAATGCCGGACTTTTTGACAAAGAAGAATGAATAGAAGGAAGGAGCGCAGGAACGGTGATTTACCGAGAGATTATGGAGGCAGACAGGGAGCGGATTTTGAAGCTTCGGGGAAACCTCGTCGTATCCCGCGGGATCGGACATTCCCTTCAAGATTTGCCGGGCTATTTAGCGGAAATCGATGGAGAAATTGTTGGGCTTATTTTTTATCGGATTGCAGAGCGAGAATGTGAAATCGTATCCTTGGACAGCTATCGCGAAAACCAAGGCATCGGCAGTGCGATGATCCAGCTCGTAAAGCAGGCAGCCCATGGGGAGAACTGCGCAAGGGTCTGGCTCATTACAACGAACGAAAATATACATGCGATCCGTTTTTATCAGAAACGAGGCTTTGATATGAAGGCTCTGCATCGCTTCGCGGTGGATGAGGCTCGAATCATCAAGCCTTCCATTCCGCTGGTGAATGAGGAAGGGATTCCGATTCGGCACGAGATCGAGTTTGAAATGCTGATAAATTAGGTCCAACATTTATAAAAAATTGCTTGCAGCCATCTGATTGATTGTGCACATTTTCCATTAACATGGAAGAACGGGAGGCTTTATGAGCAACTCCATTCGAGGCATCATGTTTGATATGGACAACACGCTGCTAAAGTCGACGATTGATTTTGCGGCGATGAAGCAGGACACGTACGATTTCCTTAGGAGCAGAAGGCTGCTGCCTGAGGGAGTAGGGCTGGAGGGTCAGACGACGTCCACCCTTATTGAATCGGCTGTGGAAGTCAAGCGAATGAGTGAGGAGCAGCTAGAGCAGGTATGGAATATCGCTGTGGCTCATGAAAAGCGTGGAATGAAGGGTGCGCGGCTTGAGCCTGGGGTGACCTCTTTATTGGAGCAATTGAGAGGTCGATTTCTACTTACCATCGTTACGAATAATTCCGTAACAGCGGCGATGCAGGCGCTGGAGGAAAACCGCATCGCTGCTTATTTCGATTGTGTAGCGGGCCGAGAAACGATGGGACGGCTGAAGCCTTATCCGGACGGCTTTCTATCCATCTTGGGCCAATATCCGGACATACACCGGAACGAGTGGCTGGCAGTCGGCGATTCTTGGATCGACGGGAAAGCTGCGGCTGAAGCGGGAGTGCCTTTTATCGCTTACCGTGCAGACGAAGCCGGATTAAACAGGGCCAACGTGAAGCCGGCGGCGAGCATCAGGCATATGGGCGAGCTGCTGCCAATACTCGGTGTAGAGGTGCAGCCGAAAGAGGAGGACACGAGTTTATGAAGCTGTCAGCGAAGGACATCCAAATTCGCGATCCGTTTGTCGTGCCGATTGAAGCGGAAGGAAACTACTATTTATTCGGCAGCACAGATCGAAATGTGTGGGGCAAAGGCACCGGATTTGATGCCTATGTGAGCAAGGATTTAGAGTCTTGGGAGGGGCCTTTTCCAGTATTTCGTCCAGATGAAACGTTTTTTGCGGAAAATCATTTTTGGGCGCCGGAGGTATATGTCTTCGGGGACAAGTACTATATGTTCGCAACCTTTCGCAGAAAGACGAACAATCGGCTGGGGACAGCAGTGCTTGTATCGGATCATATCCTTGGGCCGTATACGCTTTACAGCGATGGTCCGGTAACACCGCAGGACTGGGACGCGCTGGATGGCACGCTGTATATGGATGAGGAAGGTCAGCCGTGGATGGTGTTTTGCCATGAGTGGCAGCAAATTATCGATGGTGAAATTTGTGCAGTTCGTTTGGCGCCGGATCTACGCTCAACGATGGAAGAGCCTATTACGTTGTTTCGCGCATCGGAAGCTCCTTGGACGACTCCGGTTCACCCGCAACAGGTTGAGGGGGACGTGTATGTTACGGACGGCCCTTTTCTCATGCGTACAGAAAGCGGTGAACTTTTTATGCTGTGGGCAAGCTTTCGGGAGGGCCGCTACGCTCTTGGGATCGCACGAAGTGAATCGGGCAGCGTCAAAGGACCTTGGGTGCACGAGGCGGAGCCGTTTTATCAGGACGACGGCGGGCACGGAATGATCTTCCGCACCTTCGACGGTCGTTTGATGGTTACGATTCATGCTCCGAACAAAACTCCTGAGGAACGTCCGTATTTCTTTGAGGTGACCCTGTCCGGAGGTGCTTTGAAGCGAGCATCATCTGAAGAGTAGTCCATTCATTTTAACCAGTAAAGGAAGTGAAAGGATGCAATTGCGGGAATGCCTGCTGCCTATAACGCGGGATGAAGAATTTAAAGCAAGAGTAAAAACAAATATTGAAGAAATTGAAGCTCTCCTTGACGAAGGAAAAACAGCGGAGAAAGAAATTGCTGCGTTTCAAGAGTTGACTGGAAAACAGTGGGATTCCCATATATTTGCGCATTATTGGAGATCGATCTCACTTGATGGGCTTATCGAAGAGGCCTGTAACCCAGACCCGCAGCGCGTTTCGGATATAACGAAAGAGGAGCTTGTGGAAATCGTGCGCCGTCTACAAGGCGACCTTCCTCATGGAGAAACGGCGTTTTATCTTCAGCTGCTGGAAGCAAATGTACCGATGCCGGGTGTGTCAGACCTTGTGTATTGGGATGAATTGGAGCCAGAGGAAATCGTCGAACGAGCTTTGGCGTATGAGCCGATCATTCTCCCAGAACGAATGGAGTGATGCAGTCAATCAGCAGATCGTTCATGTGCGGTTGATGACAACGATATTTATGGATTATGGATTAAACCGATTTGGCACAATTGAGGAGTGTTGTTCATGGATGAAAAGCGGATTCATTTACGTGCCTTTGAATCGGACGATGTGAAGGACCTGCATCGCTGGACCAATGATCCTGTTTCCCTTGCAACGGTAGGAAGACTTCCACAAACCTACGAGCAGATGGTGAAACAAGTAGAGAAGAAAAGGCAGAACGGTGATCTATTACTAGCTGCGGTGAATAATGAAAACGAGCTTATCGGCTGGGTGTTTCTCAAAGATATCGATTACGAGCACGGCAGAGCCGGCATCGGTATTTTATTGGCTCCGGAAGCAAGGGGAAAAGGGTACGGCGGGATCGTCATGCAGAAGATGCTTGAGATCGGCTTTAAGCGGCTTCGGCTGCATAAGATTTATTTGACGACGAGGGGCTTTAATGAGCAGGCCATCTCTTTATACAAAAAGCTGGGGTTTGTTGTTGAAGGCACGCTGAGACAGCATGCTTACGTAGACGGGCAATATTTTGATACTTATTTTATGGGACTGCTCGAATCGGAGTGGCGGCAGAATTAAGTCTGGAGGGTTATTCATGCACATCGTAATTGACCCTTTTCATGAAAGTAATCATGATAAACTGGTAGATATATGGTACCGGGCTGTTTGTCATACCCATACATTTTTATCGAAGGATGACATTCAGTTCTACCACCAAATTGTACAAAATGGAGCACTAAAAGAAGTTGAGATCTGGGTAGCAAATAACGAAAATAATGAACCGACGGGGTTTATC
Source organism: Paenibacillus turpanensis (assembly GCF_011421635.1). Taxonomy (GTDB): domain Bacteria; phylum Bacillota; class Bacilli; order Paenibacillales; family YIM-B00363; genus Paenibacillus_AK; species Paenibacillus_AK turpanensis. Next base: position 50,255 of record NZ_WTLI01000013.1, on the reverse strand, counting down.
GGTCTTTACGGAACCAAAATCGAGATGCTTTTCATTGACCCGGCATTCCATAAGAACGGAATTGGCCGTCGTTTAATACAACATGCCGAGAAATTAAAAGGCAGCCACCTCCAAGTTGATGTCAATGAGCAAAACGATGGAGCATACGCGTTCTATATACAGCAAGGTTTTGTGATAGCGGGACGATCGGAACTAGACGGCTCAGGACGCCCGTTCCCTCTGCTTCATCTTATTAAAAAATGAATATGATACAGCAGCACAGAAAGCTTCTCGCCAAAAGAGTCGTTAACCTTATCACATGGGACAGTTTTGTTTACTGCAAATGATTATAACGAAAGGGGATAATCATGGCTGAGGAAATCAAGGTTGTTCAATATAATCCGCAATGGGCAATAGATTTTCTTCAAGAAAAGAACGCTATATCTTCTATCCTTGGTGATGAAGTTATTGTTATCGAACATGTGGGAAGTACATCGATCCCAGGGCAAGAAGCAAAGCCAATCATCGACATTTTTATCGGAGTGTCGCCTTTTCATGAGGCCGTATACTATAAATCTAAATTTAACTCAGAGTCCTATGTTTATGTTCAAACAGACATGAAAGATCGATACTTATTCAATAAATTCACACGTGGAGTCTGGACCCATAATCTGCACATTCTACCTTATGACGATGAGTTCTATTGTAGAAACGAATTGTTGTTCAGGGATTTTTTGAAGGAACACCCCGATTTAATTGAAAAATATGGAGAGCTTAAGAAAAATCTCGCTAACACATTCATAGGTAACCTGGAGGAATACACGCGATCCAAAACGGAGTTTATACAACACGTAATTGACTCAGCAAGAAGAGAAAAAGGACTGCCTTTACAAGATGTATGGACGAACGAGTTAAAGTAATGAAAAGGTATGCACTCGGTGGTCCTTTACAACATCCTGCATGACATTAGCAAATCGGGGGTTTAGCCGGAATAAATGACAGCGGTAGTTTGGACGTATCAACTTCGTCCAAGGCTGCCGCTGTTTCCATTCTTCTGTTCTTCTTTATCGGGTTTTTATGATTTCCAAATCGTGGGCAACCTAATTAGTGTCTGAGACTTGTTTTACCTAGTATTCCGTTAACCCAACATCTTTCATGAGGAGGCCGAACAATGACAATAATTCAACGTTCAATAATGTTCATTCTTGTTTTGCTGCTAGCCGGGTGCAGTTTTAGTAATCCGACGTCGGGAGAAACCGAAAACGGTACCGCGCCACACCATCAAGAAGGTTCCGCTTCCCCGAGCCGATCGGTTCCGCCATCCGAAGCACAGACCGGTTCTACACGTTCGGATCCGATTATCGGCAAACCGTTGAAGGAACAATCCTTCCAGGTCAATTTTGAAAACCTCGGGGATACGGAGTTCATTACCACAATTGAAACCATCAATGGCAAAGACCGGCCGCATTTTTATCTGAAAAAGGGTGATTCCGTTACCGAATTGAAGTATGAGCCGGAATCGCCGGAGTCGTTTTATACGGTCTCAGCTGTGTCGTTCAGGGAAATAAACGGAGTAAAAGACATTATCGTGATTCTGGATTATACAACAGGCTTTGGCCAAATGGGGGCAATTCCAGTATCGCAGCTTCTCATTTTTACCCAGAGCGACTCCGGTTTTGTTGAGCAGAAGGACCTTGAAAAGAGGGTGAGGGCCGGCGTTCCGTATCGAATCTTGACAATTGACGATGTGCTTACCGGCTTACAAACGGACCCGAAAGAGAGCATTTCGAAGGCATGGCAGCGCGTAAAGCCTGGTTTTTACCATTTGGAAGGCTCCAATGAACTAGCTGGATCTATCCTAACGATCGAGAAAACATCTGGAGAAAGTCTTATTTTTTCCATTGATGCTATTTATGCTTCGAGCAAAGAAGCGATGGAGAGCGGCGGGCCCAACATCGGTACGATCCATTCGGGGAAGGCGGTTGCCTCCAACGGGGATATGGTCTACCGCGATGGGGAATTTGAACTCACCATCTCTCTTCTTTCCAATAAGGAGCTTTATGTTCGGGATAACGGAAAGACATACTTTGGGTATAACGTAAACGTAACCGGAAGATATACATTGGAATGACTACCAATTGAATACCGCCGGCAGACCGGCCACTCTGTGATACTCACCTATCTCTCGGTAGGTGAGTATTTTATGGTTGAGGTCATGACATGAAGCGGAGGAATTGGAATGGGATACTACGTAAGTGTAGAGCAGGGTGTTAACCTTTATGTGGAGGAGCTTAACCCTGCCGGCAGGAAGACGATTGTATTTTTGCATGGCTGGCCCTTGAATCATAAGCAATTTGAATACCAGTATACGGCCCTAGCGAAAATGGGTTATCGGTGTATTGGGATTGACTGGAGAGGGTTCGGGAAGTCCGATAAACCAATCCACGGATACAGCTTTGACCGATTAGCGGATGATATTCGCAATATCATTGAGGCGTTTCAGCTTCACAATGCTACACTTGTAGGCCACTCCACTGGCGGAGCGATTGCCGTGCGGTATATGGCGCGCCATCACGGGTTTGGAGTTAACAAGCTCGTCCTTGTTGACGCGGCGGCTCCCCGTGGCTTTACGAAAGAAACGGCAGACCGGCTGTTGACGGAAGCATTACATGACCGTCCTCTAATGATGAAGAATGTGACGGACACCTTTTTCTTTCAATATATAAGCAGTTCGTTCTCCGATTGGTTTTTCCAGCTGGGGCTCGAGGCAGCAGGGTGGTCCACGGCCGCGATCATCGAAACGTTAAGAGATGAAACACTGGATGCTGACCTGCAAAAGATTCATGTACCGACGTTGCTCATACACGGGATTCACGATAAGGTCATTCCGTTTGCACAATCCCAAGAGCTCAGCCATAAGATAAAACACGCTGTGTTGATTCCGTTTCATTACAGTGGACATGGCCCTTTTTGGGAGGAGCGCGAGAGGTTTAACCATGTGTTGACACAATTTGTCTAAGAAATTGCCTCATTTGGAGGAAAGTTTTTACTTTACATTTCCAATGCTCTACATTAAAATTATTATTATAAAGTTGCTATCCACCAAAATAATTGAATACATCAAAAACGAGAATCATTCTCGTTACACATGCTGCTCCTGCTTAGGAGCAGCATGTGTCATTTTAAGGGGATTAAAAATGCAAATCATTCTCAAGTAAGGGTAAAGGAGTGGGGAGAACATGAGAACATCATCATCATTCGGAACTGCCGAGAAAGCAATACCAGAACGGCCGAAATCGAGGGCTAAGAAGCGTGACTATGCATGGCTTGAGCGGTATGGAGAGGGCCTAGCCGCTTTGGTAAGCGGGATTCTCATTGCAGTAGCGTGGAAGTTAGGGGATGTGTCCCATGAATGGTCTATTGGCATTTACCTGCTGGCATTCATTGTCGGTGGTTTTGTCAAAGCGAAAGAGGGGCTTCACACTTTAATGGTGGAGCGGGACCTAGATGTGAATTTGCTTATGCTGGTTGCCGCGATCGGTGCGGCAAGCATTGGTTACTGGGCGGAGGGCGCGATGCTGATCTTCATTTTCTCCGTAAGCGGCGCTTTAGAGAGCTATACGATGGAGCGCAGCCGCCGAGATATTTCCTCCCTAATGGAGCTAAAGCCGGAAACGGCGACGCGTTATCGTAATGGAGCAGAAACCATCGTAGCTGTTGAAGAGATTGAAGTCGGAGATCTTCTTCTCGTAAAGCCCGGCGAACGGATCCCTGCCGATGGCATCGTCACAGAAGGAGCTTCAGCAGTGAATCAGGCTGCGATTACAGGGGAATCCATCCCCGTTGACAAAAAAGTCGGAGACGAAGTGTTCGCCGGCACGCTTAACGGTCAAGGAGCGCTGTTTATCGAAGCTGCAAAAACAAGCGGATCGACGTTGTTTGCAAAGATCATACGTCTTGTTCAAGAGGCGCAGAGCGAAAAGCCTGCAGCCCAAATGTTTATTGAGCGGTTTGAACGGATCTATGCAAGAAGTATCATTTTGGCGACCGTGTTGCTGATCCTTGTTCCGCCGCTGCTCCTCGGCTGGTCATGGAACGATACGCTGTACAAAGCGATGGTTTTCCTGGTTGTCGCTTCCCCGTGCGCTGTCGTTGCGTCGATTATGCCGGCGATGCTTTCCGCCATTTCCAACAGTGCGAGTAAAGGGCTTCTATTTAAGGGAGGGGCGCATCTTCAAAACCTGGCACGCATCAAGGTCGTTGCCTTCGATAAAACAGGAACGCTTACCAACGGCCGGCCTGTCGTTACCGATCTTATTCCTTTACAAGGTTATACGGAAAATGAGCTGCTTCGCGCTGCCGCATCCATCGAAAGCTTGTCGGAGCACCCTCTAGCGCAAGCCATCGTGCAAAAAGCGAAGGAACAGGGGCTTACGCTCGAGCGGCCAACCCAATTTCAAGCGTTAACAGGCTGGGGGGTACAGGCGAAGTGGGGAGGAAAAACGTGGAGAATCGGGAAACCGACTCTATTGGAAGCTGAATTACGAACGGATGAGTTAAAAAGGGTCATTGACCGTCTCGAGCAGCAGGGCAAAACCGTGACCGTGATGCATGATTCCGACCAGGTGATTGGCGTGATTGCCCTTCAGGATACTATTCGGGAACAAGCGAGAAAAACGGTTGAGGATTTGAAAAATCTTGGCGTTCAAGTCGTAATGCTGACTGGGGATCAGACGAAAACAGCCCAAGCGATTGCCAAAGAGGCTGGAATCGATTCGGTGTTTGCCGAGCTGCTTCCAGAAGAAAAGGTTGAACATTTGAAGAGGTTAAAACAAAAGCACGGCCACATCGCAATGGTGGGCGATGGGGTGAATGACACGCCTGCGTTAGCATTGGCAACGGTTGGCATTGCGATGGGTGGAGCGGGAAGCGATGCTGCTCTCGAAACCGCAGATCTCGTTCTCATGAACGACGGGATAGAAAACATTCCAGCTGCCATCGCACTTGGGCGCCGCACGGAAAGGATTGTGAAGCAAAACCTGCTATTTGCTGCAGCGGTGATCGCTTGCTTGATAACGGCTAATTTCTCGACAGGGATCGCGCTTCCGCTGGGCGTGGTCGGTCATGAGGGCAGCACGATACTCGTCATTTTGAATGGATTGCGGCTGCTGCGCGGCTAATAGAACACAGGGAAGGTGCGGCGATGCACTCCTCAAGCTACAACAGGGAATGACCCCTGTTTGAGCTGAAGAGGGGTGCTTTTTGCTGTGAAAAGCTTGGTTCCGCTGTTGAAAATTATCCGATAGCTGGAAAACTATTGACCATCCTTTAACGCGAACGATATAATGAAAATAATTATCATTACCAATTCGGCTGTGTTAGGGGTATGCTCAATGAATGTGTTATTTCCGCTTATTATTTTTGTTTTGGTTGGCGTAAGCGCTCTTTGTATTTTTATAGCCATGGAAAACAACAAGCGAGCACGCCGATTTTTTGCTGAACGAAGATCTGCTGTTCATGGAACTGGGGAACTGGCCACAGGCTCAAGCTGCAAAGGAGCTCTCCAATAACGGTACACATTACATAGCTGCGCATCGACATGAAGGTCATGAAGAAAGTCGGTCTAGGACGAGGTTGGCGTCCAAGGCCGACTTTTTTGGCGTGTGATCGATCATTTACTCGCCATGCTTGATACTTGATAAAAGAGCTTGACGATGTTGGAAATATCTTGTAGCATGAACCTATGCTCAAAAGTGAACGAGTGTTTTCTTTTGGCGTAGGAGTTTGGAGGAGGAAGGGCAGCGTGCAGACGCAGAAACGAGCAGTGAAGCAGGCGATTGAAGCAGCTGCTTTGCAGGAGTTTTTGGAAAAAGGCTTTATGGCAGCTTCGATGAGAAGCATTGCGGCACAGGCGAAGGTGTCGACGGGTAACATATATAAGTATTATGTAAACAAGGAAGCTTTGTTTGAGGAGCTTGTCCTTCCGATGGACAAGGAGATGAAGCAGCTGTTTGCCGCTCCGGCCGAAGGGTTGACGCTGCCTGCTGCGCTTCAAATTCTAGGTGAACAGCTTCCTAAGCTGCTATCGACGTATCGGGAAGCGTTTCTCATTTTGTATGACCGAAGTGAAGGCTCGCCTTATGCACCGGTGAAATCAAGCTGGATGAAGGTTGTCGCAAACTTATTTACTTATTTTTTTGGGGTGTACAATACGAAGCATCCGGAAAAGCCCTTTGATCCGCGCATCGCAACGGCGGCTTCCGCCAGCTTTATGGAAGGGATTGTTCAGCTTGTGAGGGAATACAGAGAAGCGGAAACCATTCATTCTCTTACCTTAGAATACATCCGACACTATTTTTACTGGAGTTTACCGTCCTAACAGGAAGGAATGACATCGATGAATCGTTTGCTGACACGTGAACAAAAGGCGCTTGTACTGCTGGCTCCCATGCTTGTAGCGGTACAAATCATATGCTTTCAATTGTTTGTTCGTCTTTTGGGGGATTCGTGGGGATACCTGCTCGGGTATGTGGTTTATTGGGTCTGCTGGTGTGTCCCGATTATTGCTGTTTACCGAAATGTTCTACATAAGGGAAATGACCGGCGAGTATTTCGCGCGGATACAATAATGGGTGGCTGGAAGCGCAGCGACGGAGCGAGCTTTAGCAGAGCCCGATGGATTGCGCTGCTAGCGGTATTTTTACCGGCGATGGGAACCGGACTCACCGTATTTCCGCCTGCTGCGTATGCGGGCGGCTGGACGGTCGTTGCGCTGGCCGTGTTTTTTGCGCTTATCAACGCACCGCTGGAGGAGCTGCTGTGGCGCAAGGTGTTTCCTGCGGTTTTCCCAGGGAGGGTGCTGCTCGGTTATGTGCTGCCGACCGTATGCTTCGGGGCGTGGCATCTTGCTCCCGCACTCGCCAAGGATTCCGGGATGGACGGCGGAATTGCCGCTTTTGCTGGTGGAGCATTGGGAATGGGCATGCTGTGGGGATGGTATGCTTTTCGTTATCAAACGGTTGTTCCGACGATCATCGCCCATTTTTTAACAAATACATTTGCGTTCACGGCATTTTTATATGTAAACTGGTTTTCATAGAGCTTATTTGATAGGCGGTGGCCGTGATGAAATATGAAGAAATCGTATCGTATTGTATGAAAAAGGCGGGGGCGTGGGAGGATTATCCGTTTGGCCCGGAGCCGCTTGTGTTGAAGGTGTCGACTAAAATGTTTGCGCTGCTTGGTGGCACCGTGGATACACCGCATTTATCGCTGAAATGCAAGCCGGAGACCGCCGATCTGCTCAGGCAGCAGTTTGCATCGGTGAAGCCGGGGTATCATTTGAACAAAGCGCACTGGAATACCGTCGTGGTCGACGGGACTGTGCCTCGTGAGGATCTGGTTTGGATGATCGATCATTCATACGACCTTGTGGTGAAAAGCTTGCCGAAGGCGAAGCGTCCGGTTTGACGCCTTGTTTGTAACGAAATAGAAGGATAACGTTTCAATATTTCAAGAAAACCAACCTCTACACGCGGTCCTTATCATCAAAAAGGCCTCGATAGAGGTTTTCTTGTTTTTGCAGTCGTTTTGACATGCATGCGGCGAGCTAGGATAATGAACAGATGGATTGAAATGCTGCAATAAGCTTGGCATGAGGATGAAAACCGGATTATGGAAAAAAACAGCAGCGGAAAAGGTGAAGCTTCCGCTGTGGATGAGGAGTGTTGTCGTTGAAATCGCTCGTATTAGCCGAAAAACCAAGTGTGGCCAAAGAAATTGCCCGTGTGCTCGGCTGCGGACAAAAGCATAAAAGCTATATGGAAGGGCCGAACTATGTCGTCACTTGGGCGCTCGGTCATTTGGTGACGTTGGCGGAGCCGGAGGATTACGATACCAAATACCGGACATGGAATTTAGAGGAGCTGCCGATTCTGCCGGCGCGCATGAACCTGAAGGTGCTGAAGGAAACGTCGCATCAATTCCGCGCGGTCTCGCAGTTATGTAAACGCGACGATCTTTCCGAGCTTATTATCGCAACCGATGCCGGGCGCGAAGGGGAGCTGGTGGCGCGGTGGATCATGGAGCTGGTGAAATGGCGGAAGCCGTTTAAGCGGCTGTGGATTTCGTCGCAGACGGACAAGGCGATTCGCGAAGGGTTTGCGTCGCTGAAGCCGGGCAAAGCCTACGACAATTTGTATGCTTCGGCGGTATGCCGGGCGGAGGCGGATTGGCTGATCGGGCTGAACGTCACCCGCGCCCTGACGACGAAGTATAACGCGCAGCTGGCGGCCGGCCGGGTGCAGACGCCGACGCTTGCGATGCTGATGGAGCGCGAGCAGGAAATCGCGCAGTTTCAGCCGAAGCCGTACTGGAGCGTCAGCGCGGATTTTGCCGGCTTTCAAGCGCAGTGGCGCGAGAAGGATGGCCACGACGGGCGCGTCTGGGAGCGTGCGGCAGCGGAAGCGGTGGCCGCGCGCGTGAAGGGTCGCGGCGCCAAGGTAGAGAAGCTGCGCACGACGGAAAAGTCGGAGCCGCATCCGCAGGCGTACGACTTGACGGAGCTGCAGCGCGACGCGAACAAGCGGCTCGGCTTCTCGGCGAAGCAGACGTCGAATGTGCTGCAGCGGCTGTACGAGCAGCATAAGCTCGTGACGTACCCGCGCACGGATTCGCGGTATTTATCGTCGGACATGGTGCCGACGCTGAAAAGCAGGCTCGAAAGCATCGCGGTCGGCCCGTATGCGTCGATCGCACGTAAGCTGTTGAAAAGCCAGCTGCCGGTAACAAAGCGTATTGTCGATGACAGTAAGGTGACCGATCATCACGCGATCATTCCGACCGAGCAATTCGTCAATTTGTCGGCGTTATCTGCGGATGAGAGGAAGCTGTACGACTTGATCGTACGCCGCTTCATTGCGTTGTTTTATCCTCCGTATCGGTACGATGAAACGAGCGTGGTCATTACTGTTGGCGGCGACTCCTTCTACGCGAAGGGAAAAATTCGCAAGGATGAAGGCTGGAAAGCCGTCTACGAAGGAGCATTCGGAGGGGGCGGCGGTTCATCCTCCGATCTGGAGGATGACGAGGATGAAACCGGCCGTGACGCGGGTGATCGCGAGCCGGAGCAGCTGCTTCCGGCGCTGACGCAGGGTCAGACGCTGGAGCTGCGCGGCACTCGCGTTCGCGAGGGGAAAACCAAGCCGCCGGCCCGGTATACGGAAGCTTCGCTGCTCGCGAAGATGGAGAAGTACGGGCTTGGCACACCGGCAACCCGCGCCGACATCATTGAGAAGCTGCTTTCAACCGATACGATCGAGCGGGCGCAGAATCGGCTTCTTCCGACTGGCAAAGGCAAGCAGCTGATCGAGCTGGTGGTCGATGAGCTGCGGCGTCCCGAGCTGACGGCGGAGTGGGAGCAGCAGCTGGAAAGCATAGCGAAGGGGAAAGGTGATCCGACGCGCTTCATGGCCGGAATCCGTGAGAAGGCTGTGCACTGGGTTGCTGAAGTGAAGCGGGAGACGAAGGAGTACAAGCCGCACAATATCTCCCATTCGCGTTGTCCGGAATGCGGCAAGCCGATGCTGGATGTGAAGGGCAAACGCGGGAAATCGCTGGTTTGCTCGGACCGCGAATGCGGTTATCGCCGTTCGGCGGAGCCCCCGATGTCCAACCGGCGCTGTCCGCAATGTCATAAGCGAATGGAAATCCATGACGGCAAGGCAGGGAAGTACTTCCAATGCCGTCCGTGCCAATTCGTCGAAAAGCTGGAGGACAGCGGAGCCGGTGGCCGAATGGGACGCAAGCAGCAGCGTAAGCTGGTGGAGCAGTTCAGTGACGATACCTCGCTGTCAAATAGCCTCGGTGATGCGCTCAAGGCTGCGCTGAAGCAACAGGATAAAGAATAAGCAGCTTCGATGCTGGGACAGCTGCCCAAGCAGTGCAAAGGTTTGTACTTTTGCTGCTAGGGCGGCTGTTTTTTCTAGGATTGCGTTTTATAAAGTCTCAAGCTATAATTTGAGTAAATACTCAAGTTTTGCTGAAAGCGAGGATTCTATCGTTTTGTCCAGAAAAGAAGACAAAAATCTTAAGAAAGACCGGATCCTTCAAACAGCGCTGAAGCTGTTTTCCCGGCAGGGCTTTGGGTCGACGACAACGAAGGAAATCGCGGCCGAATGCGGCGTGGCGGAAGGGCTCATTTTTTACTATTTCGGAGATAAACGCAAGCTGCTGCTCGAAATCGTAAGAAAATTCACCTTCCTGCTGCATGTAGAGGATTCGCAGGCCCAGCTGAGTCACCTGTCTCTTGAGGACGCTCTCGTCCAATACGGGTTGAAGTATCTTACCTTTTTAAAAGAGAATTCGGATTACATCCTGCTCATTTGGTCGCCGGAAATGTTCCAGGATGAGATGGTATCTCAGGAGGTGCTGCAGCTGTTGCAGAAAATGGGGGCAGCCGGTGAGGCCTTGCTGAACCGCGGATCGTCAGAGGAACAAGCTAAAGATACCGATACCTACGTGATTGCGTTAACAACCTTTACTTCATCGCTGTTGGTCCATTATATGGTTACATCGCGTTTCGGAGCCCAATTGCAGACGATCGATGACGAAACCTATGTGCGTAAGCTTGTGGATTTGCTGGTGAACGGATTAACGCATTCGCAGGAACGCCGCTTGTCTTAAGGCTGGAATACCCGACCCAGTCTCTTTTTTTACCGCAATTTTGAGTAAATACTCAAATCCATTTTAGCTGGAGGTGCTTTTTCTATGTATTCTATTCAACAAACTTATGGTCCATGGGCCATCGTTACCGGGGCTTCTTCGGGAGTGGGAACACGGGCAGAGAAAGGCAGATCACCATGGATTTCATAAATAATGTGTTAGGGTTACCTCCGATAAGCCTGTATCCTTTGATTTGGCTGCTGCCGGTCGCTTTTGTTATTCATGATGGGGAAGAGATTCTATGTACGAAAAAGTGGTTGAGAAGCAAAGGAGCAGACCTTCGAATCCCTGCTGCACAGCGCAAGCTGCTATCTGAGGAGCACGTGACGTTTCAGCTCACCGTTGCCGTAACACTCATGGCATTGGCCATCCTGATTTTAACCTACAATGCAGCAGAACACTTTGCTGTAAGCGGCGAACTGCTGCCCTTGTACGCTGGTATTGTTGCAGTGATGCTGCTCGACGGGGTAAAGCATGTCGGATTATCGGTCCTTGTACGCAGCTATACTCCCGGGGTTATCACGGCGCTCCTCGTAGAAATTCCCTATGCAGCATTCGCGCTATCTCGCTTTTTTACAGAAGGACACCTTGAGGGTTATCGACTGCTGAGCGGGATGGCGTTAGGGCTGCCGCTTACGCTTCTTATGGTTTGGGGCGGGCTGGAGCTTGGGAAGCTTGTTAGGCAAAAGTATATTCATACGTAAATAATTTTACCAATATATTGCATTAACCCTTGGTTAATTTTATGATGGAGCAGGAGATGGATGAAAAAAGGTAATAGAAGTAGAATTGTACCTCAAGGAAAGAGGATCGTCACCCCATGAATTCTGCAAAACAAGATTTTGGAACGTTTGTATTTATTACACTTATTCTCGTTGTGATCGTGGCTGGGGCGAGCCAAGGGCTTCTGCTGCCGCTGCTGTCCATTTGGCTGGAGCAGCGGGGCGTATCGCCACAAATGAATGCGTTGAATTCTGCGGCACTGTATCTCGGCGTATTTGGAACGATGTTTTTTATTGAACGGCCGGTTAGGCGGTACGGTTTTCAGCCGGTGATCCTTGTTGGCATCGTCCTTGTTATCGCTGCAACGCTCTCATTTTCATTCACGCATACCCTGTGGATTTGGTTTCTGCTGAGACTCCTGGTCGGGATCGGCGATAGTGCTCTTCATTATGCTACTCAGCTTTGGATCGTGTCGAATTCCCCGCCGGAGCGCAGAGGCCGAAACATTTCCCTATACGGCATGGCGTACGGGGTCGGGTTTTCCATTGGACCTTTAGCAATTGGTTTGCAGCACTATGGTGCGGCTGTTCCGCTAGTCAGTATGAATGTGCTTTTTCTAATCGTGCTCTTTATGGTGCTTCGTTTGCGCAATGAAAGCCCGCCCGGAGCAAATGACGCAAAGAGCAGCCTGGTGCGGGAAAATCGTTTTCTCCAAGTGTACCGGCTGGCCTGGTTCCCTCTTATTCCGGCTTTTCTGTACGGGTATATGGAAGCTTCCATGAACGGGAATTTTCCTGTTTATGGACTGCGATTGGGGCTAACTTCCGGTGAAATTTCTTATCTTCTGCCGCTGATTGGGGCGGGTAGTCTCATTCTGCAGCTTCCGTTAGGGATTTGGAGCGATAAAGTGGGCAGAAAGCCGATTTTAATGCTGTCCGGCGTTGTTGGTGCGGCCGCTTTCCTGGCAGTACCGCTGGCTGGAATAAATACATGGATGATTGGTGCACTGTTTTTACTAGCGGGAGGAGCAATTGGATCGTTCTACTCTCTGGGCCTCGCTTACGCCGCAGACCTTTTACCGAAAACGATACTGCCTACAGCGAATGTGATTGCTTCGGTTCATTTTTCCGTTGCCAGCTTGATCGGACCGAATGCGGGGGGATGGCTGCTGCAGCATGTGTCTCTTGCGAGTTTTTTTACCATTATGGGGAGTGTGTATATTGTGTTTGCAGCGGCGGGCTTTCGTTACCGGCCGGCCCCACTGAGCAAGGAACTGCGAGGGTAGGGGATAAAAGCAAATACTTCAGTGATAGAACCTCCAAAACCGTTTCATTTACGGATGAAGAGGTTCTTTATGCATTGTAATGTTCTAAGGAGACGATGATCGGCGGCATTCCAAGTGGGGCAGTTTAGAAATAATTGAACTTTATAAGGAATGGCCCGTTACTGTTTCTTATAATTAGGGGGCAGAGGGCAAGTAACAGCTAATGGAAATACTCAAGTACTGAAAAGCGAGGACGAAAATTTATGACCCAGGAAGAGGTATTAACAGGCGGTAATGTTAATTACATAGTTCGTAGTGGAAACACGGTACTCCGTCCCACGGGGCATTGGAGTCCATGTGTTCATGAGCTTCTTTTACATCTAGAAAAAGAAGGATTTTTGGGTGCGCCAGAGTAGGGGAGAAAATGGATATTGTATTTGCCTTTCTCGGGTTTTTATTTATACTTTTCTTATTGAGCGCTATTCGAGCATTTATGTATAGGGAAGAAAAGAACGGTTCTACATTAACTATTCTAAGTTCAATGACCTTTGCAGCGTTGTGCTTTTTTTATTATTCACAATGAACCATTTTGATTGCAACGATTACAACAATGGAAGGTGTGGGAAATTTACCTAACAAAGGAGGAAATATCATGGGACTGGAAAGGGATGTACTTTTGAAACGCCTTTTAACAATTGTGCTTTCTATATCCATGATAGCGCTTGGTTTTATTGCGCTTCGATTTGGTGGTGCCTTATCGCAAGAGGGAAACCCGCTGCCGATACTTATCTCGATTTCCAAATTGGAATTTACCGGCAGTGATTATGAGCAGTTCTCGGAATCTGATCAAGAAATTAGATATGTTTCAGAAAATAATGGCGGCTCTCGGTACGATATAGTCAAGGGATTTATGAAGGATCGGGGTTGGAATTTTAAGGAGCAAATGGGTTCGGGACTTCTCTTTGAAAAAGATAAGCAGACGACGATTGTAGAAACCCGACAGTTTTCAAAATATTATTTTCTCTGGGACTTTCCAATCGAAGAAGTAAGCTAACGGAATGTTGAATTCAATCACTACGGAACTAGAACGAATGTGAACTGCACCCCGTCAAGTAGACAGTAGATTCTAAAGTCTCCCCAAAAGTACGGTTCATCGTATTTTATAAAATCGGTTTTTCGGGGGAATACGAGTTGTAAGATAAAACAATACCGCAAGAAAACCTTGCCGAAAGTAGGCAAGGTTTTCTTGCGAATTAATACAATGATTTCATCTTGGCTTCCGTATTCGTATCAGGCGCGGGGGTATAAATGCTGCATCGGAGGTCGGTTTCGCCGTGCACCTGAAGCGAAGTGAGATGGAATAACATCTTGCCGGCTTTTGCATGACGAAATTCGAGCAGCATTTCCGGCGCGAAGCTGACGTCACTTCGTTCCCAAATCGTTTGAAACTCGGGATACGTGTTCTTCATTTCGTTTAGAAACACTTCATACCAATCATCGTCAACGTACTGTCCGTAATAAGCGCGAAACATGGCTAGAAATCCGCTCGCGAATTGCTCCCAATTCACGGCGAGCCGTTTAAATTCCCTGCGGGCGAACACAAGCCGGATCATGTTCCGTTGTTCGGGCGGAATTTGCTCGAAATCGATGAACACTTGGGCAGCCGCTTCGTTCCATCCGACGATTTGGCAACGACGGTTCGAGATGATCGCCGGACAACTGCGAAGCTCCTGAATGATTTTGTGCAACGAAGGGCTGACCTGCAGCTCGTCTTCCTTCGGCAACCGGACGACAGGTCCCGACTCAAGCGCAAGAGAGAATACGTATTTCCGTTCGTCCTCCGTCAGCCGTAACGCGGTGGAGATACATTCGAGAACGAAGGCGGATACCTTGATATCCCGGCCTTGTTCAAGCCAAGTGTACCAGGTAGAACTGACGCCCGCGAGTTGCGCGACTTCCTCTCTTCGCAATCCCGGAGTACGCCGGCGCGTTCCTTCGGGCAATCCGACCGAGTCGGGAGCAATCCGTGACCGGGCTTGTTTTAAAAAATCGGATAGAGCTTGGAGTCTTATTTGGCGATTCATTCGCTCACCTCGTAACCTTAAACTGGTACTTATTATACTATGATAAAAAGCAACTTGTAATAGGATGTTGGGTGTGGCAGGATAATCCATATTAAGCAAGTATGGAGGGGATTTAATGGAACGCGTCGTCGTAACGGGAATGGGAGCGGTCACGCCACTTGGCAATACCGTAGATCGAATGTGGGAGCGTCTCGTACACGGGGATTCCGGCGTAACGAAAATCGATGCCTTCGAAACGGAAGGCCAGAAGGTGAAGATCGCGGCTTTGGTTCGCGATTTTGATGGGGCTGAGCTGCTTGGCACGAAAGAAGTGAGACGCATGGACCGATTCTGCCAATACGCCGCTGCCGCCGCGGATCAAGCCGTCCAAGACGCCGAACTTGAGCTGGACGCACTGGACCGTGAGCGCATTGGCGTCTATGTCGGCTCCGGCATAGGAGGTATTCAGACGCTCGTCGATCAGCAGTCGAATTTGCTTGCCCGTGGCCCCGGCAAAGTGAGCCCGACGCTAGTTCCTATGATGATCTCGAATATGGCTGCTGCGACGATCAGCATTCGTCTTGGCCTCTATGGTCCGACCTTATCGCCCGTCACTGCTTGCTCGATAGGGAATACGGCGATCGGGGAAGCGTTCCATCGCATCCAAGCCGGAAGAACGGACGTCATCCTCGCCGGCGGAGCGGAAGCGGCCTTGACTCCCATCTCTCTGGCCAGCTTCGCTAACGCAACGGCGCTGTCGACGCGGAACGATAACCCGGCGGCGGCAAGCCGGCCGTTCGACCGTGATCGCGACGGTTTCGTCATTGGAGAGGGAGCCGGCATTCTTGTCCTGGAGTCGTTGACGCATGCGAAGCGCCGCAAGGCGAGAGTATACGCCGAGATGATCGGTTATGGAGCAAGCTCGGACGCCTATCATGTGGTGGCGACTCATCCGGAAGGGACAGGGGCTTATCGCGCGATGAGAGAGGCTTTAAGGGAGGCTGGAGTTTCTCCGGAAGAAGTGGATATGATCAGCGCTCACGCAACGAGCACTGAACTGGGGGATCGTTCCGAAACGGCGGCGATTAAGCGGCTATTCGGAGAAGCCGCCTATCAAGTGCCGGTGACGGCGAATAAATCGATGCTCGGCCATCTGTTTGGCGCCGCCGGCGGCGTGGAAGCCATCGCGCTTGTGAAAAGCTTGCAGGAAGGTGTCATTCCACCAACGATCAACTTGTCGCACCCCGATCCGGAATGCGATTTGGATTACGTTCCGAACACGGCGCGTAAGGCGGACCTGCGGATTGGCATGTCGAATTCCTTTGGTTTCGGCGGGCACAACGCCGTTATCGTGATGAAGCGATACGGTGAATGACGCGACTTCTTTTGTGTCCGACGACAACAACATAACCCAATTGAAACCCGCCTTGAACGCGGGTTTTTCCTTTGATACGGACAAGTTCCTCTCATAGACGAACGACAAGAACTTGACCCAAGTCTTTTGTCGGCTATTGGTGAAAAATGCTCAAGAAAATTGAACGGCAGCCGGTGCATATCAATGCAATCCTTGGCTGCCGTGTTTTCATTATCTTTGGTTTATTCTCCAAAACGAATGGATTTACTTCGTCTCAATGATGACTGTCTGGGTATTGGCATCCCAGCTGACCTCAGCGCCTAACGCCTCACTCACAAAACGAACCGGCACCATGGTATGCGAATTCACGAGCTGGGCCGCAACGTTCAGAGGCTTCTCCACACCGTTAATCGTTGCATTCATGCTGCCCAGCTTCAAATAAATCGATGTGCTGCCCTTCGTCGCGGTAACGGATTGCTCCTGCGCATTCCAAGTAAGCACTGCTCCAAGCCGTTCAAAGATCGCTCTCATCGGAACAAGAACATTACCCGCCAGATTTACTGGAGGCTGCTCAAAGAATTGCAGCTCGCCATCAATCGTAACCTTGATTTTATCGAAGCTGATTTGCAGCGGCTTTATCTCGAGCTCTCCTCCAAAATGCTTTTTCCGGATGGCCATAATATCTTCAAGCGAACGCGTACGCTGTTTGATCAACTTCTGAATGGTGCTGTCACGGAGCTCCGTTAATTCCTGCACGGTTTCTTGGTGTGTTTTGTTCAACGAGGCTACAGCAGAGTCGCGAATGCTCTGAAGATCTTGTTCGCCCTCCGTCAAAATTTGATTGATTTTCGTCTCCGCTTCTTTCCTTGTCAGCGATCCGAGTCTGTATTCCGACATTGTACTTCCGGAATAGTTCGCGTTGGCTTCGTTGCGAAGCTCCCACATTTTAGCGCCGGAGTAGTTTGGATTCATTTCATTGGTAAACTCCCACATCGTACTGCCGGAATAATTCGGGTTCACTTCATTATTGTAATTCCACATCAAGCTAGAGGTGTAATTTTCATTGATTTGTGTGTCGTAATCCCAATGGGTGCTGGAGGAATAGTTCTCATTTGACGCCGTTGCATATTTCCATAAAGCCCCAGAGGAATAATTCGGATTGATTTCACGTTTATAGCTGCTCAGAGCATCCCGGTATGTACTTCCGGAATATTGTTCCGCTAGCTTTTTATAATCGTCATCCAACAGCTCGGTCAAGTAATCCAAATCATTTTCGAGCAATGTAGTAAGCGTACGGTGATTATCGTGTGTCATATCGTAGAACGCTTCATAATCTCCTGTGATTTTTTTGCGGTCCGCCTCATAGAGGTCATGGTATTTCGTTTCCAGCTGATCGTAGCGATCCGAGACTTGCTTAATGAAGGAAGTGTCGTAGCTGGCAGCGGAAATTTGCTCGGAAAAAGGGTATACTTGCGTGCCCAAAACGGCTGCCGTGAGGGCGAGGGTTAAACGTAACGATGATCGTGTTTTCTTCATTTGGATCCTCCTAGTCATCTCTTGTGCAGAGAAAAACAATTCGTTTTACATCACGGTTTACCTGCTTTTTGCGGATAGATTGGTAGGTTTTTCCTAGGTTTTTTCCATAAAATAGGACGAATATCATGGATTATAATGCGTAGTCCCGGTGAGCAGGCAGTCGTGATTGTTTATGATCTATTCTTAATGTATCGTTTAGTGTGATACAGAAGAACGTTTATGGACGGTAGTGGAGGATCCGAACAATGAACAAAACCGAACGGCAGCTCGCGATTACACTGGAGCTGCAGCGGAACAAGACAATCAGAGCGGAGGATTTATCGGCTCTATTCGAAACGAGCGTGCGGACGATATATCGGGACATTCAAGCGTTGAGTGAAGCGGGGGTACCGATTGTTGGTGCTCCCGGGCAGGGCTATTCCCTTATGGAGGGGTATTTCCTTCCACCGATTGGGTTTTCTTCGGAAGAGGCCGTAGCTCTGCTGATGGGGACTGATTTTATCGAGCAGAGGCTGGACAATCATTATAGCGTCGTAGCGAAGGCGGCTCGGCGAAAAATTGAAGTGGTCCTCCCGGAGAAGGTGCGAAGCGAGGCGGCGCGCGTTCGGGAAACGATGCGCCTTCTTCACGCTGGAGAACCGGCAACCGGCCAGAAGGTAAAGGAATATTTGGCATTTGTGCGGCGCGCGATTATGGATCGGCGAAAGCTTTGCATTACATATTTGAAAAAAATTGCGGAATCCGACGGAAATCGCAAGAATAAGCGGGTAATCGCTCCATACGGACTCGTTCTTGTTCAAGGAAATTGGACTTTGATTGCGCGCTGTGATCTGCGGGAGGACATTCGTCATTTTCGATTATCGCGGATGACGGAGCTTGAGGTGCTTGAGGCTAGCTTTCGTATGCCTCACGATTTTAATCTGAACCATTACCGTCCGGCTGACGTTCGAAAGGAGTGGGTGCGAATTCGGGTAAATCCCCATATTGCTGACAAAATTACGGAAGTTAGTCAATATTATTTGGAAGAGACTGAGGAGCGGACGGACGGTTTGGTTGCCCACTTTCGCGTCCGACAGCCTGAGGAGCTGCTGCCTTATATCCTCGGCTGGGGCGGGGATGTCGAGGTGCTGGAACCGGAATCTCTTCGCCTGCGCATTCGGGAAGAAGCAGAAAAAATGTTAAAACGCTACTGACACACTGTTGTCAGTAGCGTTGTTTTATATTGGGACTAATCCCAACTATGAATAGGAGTTTTAAAACATGATCAGTACAAAGGAAGCTTTGAAGGCATTTGAAGTGACAGTAGGACGATACTTCGTTGAACTGGAAAACCTCGATATGGAGCAGCTGCTTGAAAAAAAGAACGAAGAGGAGTGGTCCATAGGTCAAATGTATATGCATTTGATTCAGTCGGCCCAATTTATGCACCTCAACAATGTCGATCGATGCTTGAGCGAAAGCGAGGGAACCTTGGACTCGAATGGGGAGAAAACGGAGAATGGCAGGAATACTTATGAATCGGGAAGTTTTCCGCCCATCCGGATTCAGGTTCCGGCTTCACCGCAATATACACCCTCGCAGCCGGAGAGCAAAGAGTATATAACAGAAGGACTGCGTGCTGTTGTAGAGAGAATGAAACGTACGGAAGCTGCGGTGAGTCAGGCATCCGAAGGGAAAAAGGTTCTTCATCCCGGATTCGGGGCATTAAATGCCAAAGAGTGGTTTTTGCTGGTCGAAATGCATTACCGGCATCATCTCTTGCAGCTCGACCGTTTAAAGAGCGAGCTAAGCAGGGTGTAATTTAATGTGCATATGAAAGGCAGCTGACCTGACAAGGTCGGCTTTTTTTCTTATTGATGAAAAAAGTAAAGCTCTATAAAGAGGATATTTTTGGAAACTTTAGAATATTTACTTTTAGTTACTTCTAAAATCAACGATAGGAAGAAGGAATGTAAGTGGGGAAGGTTGTCGGTTTTGAGTTAAATAGTCAGGATGCTCAAAAAGCATCGGAGTTTTATTCTCATGTTTTTGGATGGGAGATTAGCGAACCGAATTGGGGGTATCGGTCCGTTACAACTGGCGGGATTTCTGGCGGAATCGCCCAGGGACCACAGGATTATCCTCACGGCACTCGAATCCAAATCGAAGTGAGCTCCATTGATGAATCCGTAATAAAGGCGCAGGAATACGGGGCTTTGATTGTACGGGAAAAAATGGAGTTTGATGATTTCTTTGTTGCCTATTTGGTTGATCCGACTGGCTTAGGGATTGGTCTTATTCAAAGAAAGTGATGGAATAAGGAAAATATTGATTCCGTATAACTTGTGAGGGGGGTGTCCCAAAAGTCATCGTAGATGGCTGAGGGACATCCCCATTTTTGTTTCCAACTACAAGCTCATGTACAAGATGTATTCGCTAAGCGAGGCGCAAATCATAGAAAAATGATGATGTCAATGTCGAAATAAGCGTGTCGATTTATGTTGGAAAAAGTCGTAATCCAAGGTAATCTTATGGCATATTGCAAGGGAGGGTCACAAATGAACCATGAATTAACGAATGTATATTCCCATCGTAACAAACTGTTTATTATCACGCTGTGGGTATTAATAGGGATTAGCGCACTAGCCCTTTCCAGCATGGGAAAGGACGCGCTCCTTGGTCACTTGCTACGAATGTCATTTTTAATTATTCCTCTAGTCATCTTTAGCTATTTGAACTGGAGAAAACAATTCGTATTTCATATGCAATACCCTCTAACGATTGTGTTTATTATCTTTACATGCATTAACATTTCGACCACATCTAGCATTTATATTTTATTTTCCATCGTACTTTCCATTGTCCTGCCTTCGATTTATCCCGGCTTCAAGCTCATTCTTTTATCCGGTATTTCGGCGGTTGGATATACGCTTTATTTGATGGTGTTTAAAACCTCGCTTGTCTTTCTTGGACTACCCCCGGAAAGAATTAAACTTGCCGGTATCGTTGTCGTTGAGAATCTGATATTTATTACGATTGTTTTAGTCGTTATCGCTGCTGTTAACACCAAGCTTCTTAAACGAGCGACGACGGTTGCAGAAGAAAATTTGAAGCAAAAGAATCATATGGAGAGTGTGTTTGCCAACATTAAGCAGTCAATTGACTATTTAACTTCGTTCAGCAGTCAATTAAAAACCGATATTACGCAAGCGGGTAGCAACTCGAAGGAAATGTCGGTAACGTTTCAAGAGATCGCTTCGGGAACGAATGTGCAGGTCGACAACATTAACGACATTAATGAATCGATGGTTGAAATCCAAGAGCATATCCATTCGGTGCATGATGATTCCAACGAAGTGAGGAGCTTGGCTGAAAACACACGCAATGAAACCAAAAATGGCAGTGAGAAGGTTCGTTCCTTGCTTGAAAGTATCCAGACGCTGAATCATTCCACAGACTCTACTGTTGATCTCATGCAAAAATTAAATGACAAAACAGGTGAAATTCAAAAAATTCTCGATGTAATTCGGGAAATCGCGGAACAAACCAATCTACTGTCTTTGAATGCGAGCATTGAAGCGGCTAGGGCAGGGGAGCATGGCAAGGGATTTGCTGTAGTAGCCACCGAAATCCGCAAGCTGGCGGAGCATTCACAGCAATCCGCAGGAGATATTCAGTCCATCATCGTTGATCTTCAAAAGCAATCGGGTTTGGTTACGGAGCAGGTCAATATCGGACGTCAATCGGTGACAAAGAGTATGGAAGCAACGCGAGAGGTTGAAAATAGTTTTGCAGCCATTTCTTCCAATGTAGAAATGGTTACGGATAAAGCGGTCTCCGTCGAAACGAAATCGTTAAAGCTTCAGCAGCTTGGCAATGCTGTTTCAGAGAACACGCTGACCGTTGCAGCGGTTACTGAACAAAATTCGGCGGGCGTCCAGCAAACCCTCGCTTCTACTACGGAACAGAGCAATCAGATTGAAAAGGTCGTTCAGGAGTTTGACAAGCTGGATCAGCTTATTGTTCAGCTTCAGAGCATTACCGATGAAAAGGTCGAGGAGTCGTCAGCAGCTTCTCAATCCGGCCAGAAGCTTACGACGCTGCTAACGAAAAAAGGATAAAATGATCCGAAAGCTTGGTCCGGCACCTTATGGGGTGCCGGTTTTTTTCGTTGATTTAATGAGCTAGGAAGAGATTTTCGATTGGATGGGAGTCAACCGGAATCAAGCCGTCTTGATTTACACTAGCTCATGAGCTTGACGTTCGGACAACGCTTCGAAAGAAGCTCCAAAAATTGATCCCGATTTTGTGGAGAAACGAGCACCGAATCGTAGCGATTGTACGCAATTTCTAATCTTTGGAGAGACAATGCGGGGCTTGAAGACGGGTTCGTCGTGTTTTTAACGGAAACGATGGCGCTTAAGGGGATATTTTTTTTGAACGGACCGTACCGAATAAGCAAATGGCTGTCATCGATGACATAAAAGGTTGTCAGCCACATCCACAGCATAAAGATCGGAAAAACGATCATCAATGGGAACACAACGAAAATTTTACTGAGATGAAACTCTCCTGCAAAAAGTGTAAAGCCGCCAATTCCTATTAGTAACAGCATGGATCCCCACAAGATGAAGGTTAACCACCAGTCTTTTCTCGATTGAAATTTCATTTTATCAACTCCCAGAAAAAGTAAATTCTTCATTCGATACGGTAGTTATTCAAAAAAGTTTCACCACACGTCATAAAGCTTATTCCATCTTCAAAAACTCTTAACCTTGTATTGACACTCCTTTTACGAAACATCACTAGAATCATAGTTGTAGCCGATCCTCAAAACAGTGTCAATATGTAGTTGAGGCTACAAAAAAGCGGAATGCAGCAGGACAGGAGGACAAGGGACGGATGAAAAAAGCGATCGGCTTCGATCTCGGGTATACCTTAGTGTATTTGAAAAGGGAGGAGCTGTACCGAAACGTTCTTCAAAGCTTCGGGATCGATAAAGCGGAGCAGGACATTGAGATTGCGTTCCATCTTGCGGATAAGACGATGATGCGTGAATACCCGGGTGTGTTCGGAAAGGATGCGGAAACGTATTACCCGTGGTACGCCGGTCTAGTCAATTATCATCTGGGTATACGGCTCCCGCTGGCGGAACTGTGGACTGCGATCAAGCAAGCCCGCACGAAAGGCGGCTGGCATGTGTACCCTTGGGTGCACGGCGTGCTGACGGAGCTGTCGAAGAACTATCGGCTGTTCCTGATCTCCAATTGGGATCACTCGGCGAAGGATGTGCTGCGGAGGCTTGAGCTGGACCACTATTTCGAGCGGATACTCATTTCTGCAGAAATTGGAGTAGAAAAACCGGACGAGCGTATTTTCCGCATCGCGCTGGAGGAGCTTCAGCTGGAGCCCGAGCAGGTCGTATATGTCGGCGACAATTATTACGACGATTGCACGGCAACGGCGAAGCTTGGAATGGACACGCTGCTGATTAACCGGTTCGGGCAGCTGGGAATAGAGGAGCTGCGTCATCCGCGAGTGATTCGCGATATTAGGGAAATCCCAACCTATTTCAATACAGGAGTGGAGCATCACGTTGGCTGAGGAACGAAAATCGATTGAAAGCATCATCGACGAGCATTTCCAAGCGTTAAGCCGCAGCATGAAGAAGGCGGCGGAGTATATTGTTCGCGATTCGGCGGGAGTGGCGTTTCTGCCGGCGGCGCAAATCGGCGAGCTGTCCGGCGTCAGCGAAGCGTCGGTGCACCGGCTTGCCGCCGCGCTCGGCTTTAAAGGCTTCGCCGACATGCAGAAGCATATTCAAGCGGGTGTCATTGAAAACCGCACCGTCGTTAGGCTGCGTGCCTCCACGGCCGGCCGCTTAAGCGAAACATTCCGTCCGGAGCGTGTCATGCAGACGGATATGGACAACCTCCGCAGAACGATTGAGCTCGATCAAGGAGAGCAGCTTTGGCAATCGGCCAAGCTGATCGGCGAAGCAGGCCGTATCTTTACGGCAGGCTGGAAAGCAAGCGGCGGCATCAGCAGCTATCTCGCGTACTGCCTCAACTTTATGCTCGGCTGCGCGCAGATGCTTTCGATGGAGGAGATGGCCGAACGTGCGGCCTGCCTAGGAAAAGGCGATGTGCTAATCGCCGCGGGCTTTCCGCGATATTCGGCAGCGACGCTGAAGGTGGCCGAGATGGCGCAGGCGAACGGAGCAAACGTGATCGTCATTACCGATCACCCGATTTCACCGTTTTGCCGGTACGCGGACGTTTCGTTGTTCGCGGCCACGTCGTCGGAGGGCTTTCTCGACTCGTATACCGCGCCGTTTTCCATTGCCAACAGCCTTGTGCAAACTGTCAGTCAGATCCGTAAGGAGCGCGTCATGCAGCAGCTGGAAAAAATGGAACACAGCTTAAAGGCGTTTAAGGACCTGCACCAATCAGGTGAAAGGTAGAAGGTGAGAGGTGAAGGATAACCCCGCGTTACCTTTATCCATATATCCCAAAAGGAGAGATCCAAGCCATGCAGCGTATGATGAAAATTAGTTGGAAGCACACCGTGATTGCCAGTCTCACAGCGGCACTTCTTGGCGGCTGCGCCGGAGGAGTACCGGAGCAGTCGTCACCGACTCAGGCGGAGGCAGCTAAGCCGGCAGCGGAAACCGCCGTACAGACACAAGCTCCCAAGAGTGAAGGCCATCTGAAAATCGCCGTGTCCAATGATGTTGACGGACTGGACCCGCACCGCACGGTCTCCGCATCCACGTTTCAAGTGACGAACAACATTTTCGACACGCTGATCGGTACAGATCCAAGCGGCAACCTGCAGCCAAGGCTGGCTGAAAAATGGACGCCGAGCGCAGATGGCAAAGCATGGACGTTTGCGCTGAAGAAAGGCGTGAAATTCCACAACGGACGCGACATGACCGCCGAAGACGTACAATTTTCGCTCGAGCGTTTGATGGGCGAAGGCAGTCCGCGGGCAAAGGATTACTCTTCTGTGATTGACAAGGTGACGGCCGATTCGCCGGAGCAGCTGACCATAACGCTGAAGCAGGGCTCGGCTTCGTTCTTATCCTCGCTGGCTATGCCATGGGCGGCTGTTGTGCCGAAGGAATCGGTGGAACAGCTGAAGCAAAAGCCGGTTGGCACGGGAGCTTTTCGATTGGTCGAGTGGGTGCCGCAGCAGAAGGTCGTGCTTGAAAAGAATGCCGATTATTATGGCAAAACTGTTTCCCTAGATAAAGTGGAGTTCCTCGTCATTCCGGACTCGGCGACCCAGCTGATCAATTTAAAGAGCGGACAAGTCCATATCGCCGGACTTAGCGGCGAGCAGGCAGAGGAAGTCAAGAAGGATCAAAAGCTTCAGCTCTATACGAAGCCCTCCAATTCCGTTCAGCTGATGGCACTTAATAATAAGGTCGCACCGCTGGACAACATGAAAGTGCGTCAGGCCATTGCGTTAGCTGTGAACAAGGAGCAGGTAATTATCGGCTCGAACTGGGGCTTTGGGGCAAAAATCGGCAGCCATTTGTCGCCGTCGGATACGTATTATAAGGATTTTACGAAAACGCTGGAGCATGATGTAACGAAGGCGAAGGAGCTGTTGAAGGAAGCCGGGCTGGAAAAAGGCTTCGACCTTACGCTTTCGCTTCCACAGCCGTATGCCGTGCACGTGAAGGCAGGCGAGGTTGTGGCGGATCAATTAAAGCAAATCGGCGTTAACGTGAAGCTGGAAACGGTCGATTGGGGCAAATGGGTAAAGGACATTTACACCGGCCGCCAATATGAGGCAACGATAATTGCGCATACCGGGCGCCTCGACCCGGATGCGATGCTGTCGCGTTACGCGACCGACAGCAAGGAAAATTATATGAACTACAGCAATGCCGCAGTGGATGAAGCGTTGAAAAAAGGTACCGTTACGATCGACGCGAAGGAACGAAAAGACATATATGCAAGCGTTCAGGAGACGCTGGCGAGTGAAGTTCCCGCTGTTTACCTCCAAGCGCCGTATACGCTGCTTGGCATGAGCGCCAAGGTAAAGGGCTTTGAAACGTATCCGATCGATATCTACGAGCTCAGCAACGTGAGCTTGCAGTAAGTGTGATCCGATGCTTACTTTCCTATTGAAGAAATTGATAGGTGCCGCAGGGCTGCTGCTCGTCGTATCCTTTCTCACGTTTTTCGTGCTGCATCTCATTCCGGGGGACGCCGCGCAGATTAAGCTAGGGATCGACGGCAGTGCGGAGGCAGTGGAGGCGGTCCAGAAGGAGCTCGGACTGGATCGGCCTTGGCTGCTGCGTTATACCGATTGGCTAGTTCAGCTTCTGCAGGGGAACCTTGGCCAATCGCAAATCTATGGACAGTCGGTCGGCGCGCTGATTGCCGACCGGCTGCCCCTTACGGCCGCATTGATGCTGCTGACTATGGGCATCAGTGTGGCTGTCGCGATCCCGCTAGGCGTGTGGTCGGCCGTGAAGCAGAACGGCTGGACTGATCGGCTCAGCCGCACGGTCATGCAGCTCGGATTGGCCGTACCGCCGTTTTGGGTGGGCATCGTGCTGATTTTTCTGTTCGCCCTGTATATTCCGATTCTGCCGCCGGGAGGGACGGTATCGGTCCAGGAGGGCGGGCTGGCCGTATTTCTAAAAAGCCTGCTGCTTCCCGCATTATCGCTGTCGTTCGTCGAAATCGCCATCCTGCTGCGGATGGTTCGCGTATCGATGCTGCAAACTCTGCAGCAGGACAGCATGCGTTTTGCCCGCAGCAAAGGGCTCACCGCTGCCCGGCTGTACCTTCGTTACGGGCTGCGAAACGCGCTGATCGCACCGGTAACACTGATCGGCATGCAGATTTCCGGCCTGCTGGGCGGAGTCATTGTGATCGAGGAAGTTTTTGCTCTGCCGGGCCTCGGCCGGCTTCTGCTCATTGCAGTACAGCAGCGCGACATTATTTTGCTGGAAGGAATCACGGTATTTATCACCTGTGTTGTTATCATCGTCAATTTATCCGTCGATTTGCTGTATAAAAGGCTGGATCCAAGAATTGAGCTGGTGTAACGGACGGAAGGAGGAGCAAGGATGCGAGGAGCAGGACGCTGGGCGGCGGCTGGGCTGCTGGGGTTCACAGCGCTGTTTGCGGCGGTGGGCATGTTTTATACCCCGTACGATCCGAATGCGATGAGCCTGGTGGAGCGGTTTGCGCTTCCGAATGCCAAGCATTGGCTCGGAACCGATCATTACGGGCGGGACGTGCTGAGCCGGATGATGGATGCGGCCGGCCACGCTTATGTTGTTGCCGTTGGTGCGGTTGGTTTTGGTATGGCCGTAGGAGGCTTGATCGGAAGCACTGCCGGTTACGTGAAAGGCTGGGTTGGAGAGCTTGCCATCCGAATTGTCGACGGCCTGTATGCCTTTCCGTCACTGCTGCTGGCGCTGCTCATTGTGACCGTATTAGGGGCCGGAGAATTTCATGCGCTTTTGGCGATCGGCGTATTCAACGTGCCGGTGTTTGCCCGGCTCGCCTACAGCACGGTGCTGGAAACGAAGCAGGCGGGCTATGTCCGGGCGGCCGTCGTTTATGGGGCAAGCCGCAGCCATATTTTGCTCCGCCATTTGTTCCCGGCAGTACTGCCGAAATTCGCGGTGCAGGCTGCAGCCAGCTTCAGCTTGGCGATTCTAACGGAAGCGTCGCTTTCGTTTCTCGGGCTTGGAGTACAGCTGCCGAATGCAAGCTGGGGAACGATGCTCGAGGAGTCGCGAAAATATATCTCGATCGCGCCGTGGTTTCCCTTTGTGCCGGGGATTGCCATATTGATGACAGCGCTCGGGGCTAATCTGTTGGCGGATTCCTACCGGAAAGGGGGAGGAAGGCATGTGTGAACTGCTGAAGGTGGATCGTCTTACGGTGGAAGTGAAAACCGGCCTCGGATGGCTGCCCGCCGTGAAGGATGTTTCATTTGCCGTCCAAGAAGGAGAAATTGTTGGCATTGTGGGTGAATCCGGATCCGGTAAATCGTTGACCGCGTTGGCGATGGCCCGTCTTCTCGGCAGCTCACTTCGGATTGCTTCCGGTCAGGTTCTATATAAGGGGAAGTCGATTTACGATTGTTCGGAGACGGTGTTCTCCCGAGAGCTTCGCGGTAACGAAATTGCCTATGTTCCGCAGCATCCGATGACATCCTTATCGCCGGTGCTCACGGTCGGAGAGCAGCTCACCGATACATATCGTACCAAGCACCCGAAATCGACGATGCGCGAAGCGAAGGCTGCGGCACTTGGCTGGCTGGAGCGTGTCGGCATGAAGGATCCGGAGCGCGTGCTTCGTGAATATCCACATCGTCTTAGCGGAGGAATGCAGCAGCGCGCAGTTATCGCAGCGTCGATGATGAACGATCCGCAGCTGTTGATCGCGGATGAGCCGACAACGGCGCTCGATATGACGGTACAGGCGCAAATTTTGGACCTGCTCCTTAATCTAAAGAAGCAGTATTCCTTATCTATGGTTTTAATTAGCCATGATTTGAGCGTGATTGGAAAGCTGTGCGACAGGGTGCTCGTACTGTACGGCGGAACGGGCGTGGAGCTTGGCAGCGCAGAGGATGTGTTTGTTCAGCCGGTTCATCCGTATACCCAAGCGCTGCTGCACGCCACACCTTCGATGGCGGACAGCCTGGACCGGCTTGCCGCATTGTCCGGCTCCGTGCCTGCGCTGACGGAGCAGCCGTCGGGCTGCGTGTTTCATCCTCGCTGCAGCTTTGCACAGGAGCGGTGTCATCAGGAAATGCCCGGTCTTACGGTACTTCATCCGGGCCATGGATATGCTTGTCATTATCCTCAGCACTACGGAGCTCCAGAACGAGAGGAGGAGCAGCCATCGATCATTTGTTAGAGCTGCACGCGATCAACAAGCGATTTACGCGAAGGTTATTTATGCAAAAGCCTCAAATCGTCACGGCAGCGGATCAGATTTCTTTCAGCTTACGCAGCGGAATGACGATGGGGCTTATTGGGGAAAGCGGGAGCGGCAAGTCGACGGTCGGGGAGCTGATCGTCGGTCTTCAGCAGCCGGACAGCGGGCGGATATGCTATAAAGGAAAGTGCGTGGCGGATATGACCAAGGCCGAACGGCAGCAGTATCGCTGCGAGGTGCAGCTTATTTTCCAAAATCCGTACGATAGTCTGAACCCGCGAATGTCCATACTGGAAAGTGTATCCGAGCCGATGCGTATTCAAGGGCTTTTTGCTTCCAAAAGTGAAACGAGGCAGGAGGCGCTGCGCTTGCTTTCGGAAGTCGGCTTGTCCGAGCAATATGCCGATCGAAGGCCGTATGAATTAAGCGGGGGCCAGTGTCAGCGGGTCAGTATTGCGCGATCGCTCGGCATTCGTCCCAAGGTGCTGGTATGCGATGAAATTGTATCGGCGCTGGACGTTTCGGTGCAAACCCAGGTGCTGCTTCTGCTGCAGCGGATGAAGCAGACGTACGGGATCTCGTATGTGTTTATTACGCATGATCTCAGCGTGGTACGACTCATTGCCGATGAGCTGCTGGTTATGTCTGGAGGCCGGATCGTCGAGCATGGGAATACGGGAACCCTGTTTCACGATCCACAGCACCCGTATACGAAGCAGCTGATGACGTCCATTCCGAAGCCGCGCTACGGATACAAGGAAACCGAGCCAATGGCTCAGCAATTGGCGGTCTATTCATAAGAAGGGAGAAAACGCACGATGAACATAACGATTTTAGGCTGCTGGGGCGCATACCCTCCGGCTGGAGGAGCAACAGCGGGGCTGCTGCTGCGCACAGGCGATTCAGCCGTGTTGATCGACTGCGGCAGCGGAGTGCTTGCCCAGCTGTTTCACCACAGCGGCATGAAGGAGCTTGACGCGGCGATCTTGAGCCATTACCACAACGACCACATCGCGGATGTCGGCTGCTTGCAATACGCCTCGCTCATTGCGAACCGCACCGGTGAACGCTCGGAGCTGCTGCCGGTATACGGGCACTCCAAGTCGGAGCAGTTCCAAACGCTGACCATGGATAAGGCCACGGTGGGACACGAAATATCGGAAGGGCAGCCGATCGAGCTGTGCGGTATGACCGTTCATTTTTGCTCGACTGAGCATCCTGTTTATTGCTTGGCGATGCGATTTGAGAAGGACGGAACGTCTTTCGGGTATACGGCGGATACTTCCTATACGCCGAAGCTGGCTTCCTTCTTCGAGGGCTGTGATCTGCTGATTGCGGAGTCCAGCTTCTATGAGGGTCAGGATGCAAAGCCTTTTGGACATATGAATGCAGTTGAGGCAGGGCAGCTTGCGCAGGAAGCTAAGGTCAAGCAGCTTGTTTTGACCCATTTCCCACAATTTGGCGAGCTGGAGGAGATGGTCCGGCAAGCATCGACCGTTTTTAACGGTTCGGTGGAGCTCGCAGAAATCGGCAAAACATTTTCACTATAAAGAGAAAATTCATGGGATGAGGTGGAATTAAACGATGAACCGCTTAACCAAACGATACGCAGCAGCAATGGTGTTGGCCATTAGTCTCGTGACCGTTCCGTTGGCTGGACAAGTCAAGGCTGTTGAATCGCCGGCAGCTGCAGGTGCTTCGAATGCCGATGGTCAGCGCGTGTCGATATTGTATTTTAACGATGGACACGAAATTGCTCCGGTTACAGACAAGCTGGGCACCCGTGGCGGTGCAGCCCGCATTAAAACGCTTGTCGATTCCGTCCAAGACGAGAAAATCGTTGCCTTCGGCGGAGACCTTGGCGGCGGAACGCTGTTCGGCGGCGTGTTCAAAGGCTTCCCGATGGTAGAGGCGTTTCATCATATTCCGGTGGATGTGGCCAACTTCGGACAGCATGATTTTGACGCGGGGGTGGACAATGCTCTTGACTTGATCCAAGCCTCCCGTTTCCAGTGGATTTCTTCTAATCTCGTCGGCAGCGACGGTAAGCCGTTCGGGCAGGTGCCGGACCATGTGGTGATTGAAAAGCAGGGGATCCGAGTGGGAATCATTGGGCTGACCAGTGCGATGGAAACCACCGTCAGGGATGAGCGCGTAAAGCAGCTTCCGGTCATTGAAGCGGCGAAGCAGGCGGTACAAAAGCTGGAGTCCCAGCAGCCGGATGTAATTATCGCCTTAACGCAGGAGCCTTCTGCCAAGGATAAAGCACTGTTGGCCGCCGTACCTGAGATTCACGCGGTATTTACCGAGGAAGAGGCGGAGGAACAGTCGTTTGTACACGAGGTCGATCAAGGACGGCGCTTTGTCTTTTCGCCTCAGGGCAATATGGGCTCGATCATTCGTTTAATCGTGGAAAAGGACGCTGCCGGAGGCATCCGTTTATCCCATGACATCCTCAAGGCGGATGAAACGGTTGCGGAGGATCCGGCGCTTGCCAAGCTCGCTGCGGAATACCAAGCCAAGCTCGATCAAGAGCTGGGCAAAACCGTCGCCACGATGAAGCAGGAGCTGCTGTACGGTGAAAACCATGAATCGCGCTTTAAGGAAACGGCGATTGGCAACTGGATTGCTGACGCGTACCGCGACTATTATGGAACGGACCTCGCGTTCGCCAATGGCGGAGGCATTCGCGCGAGTGCAAAGCAGGGCGAATTTACGCTGAAGGATGCGAAAGCGATTTTGCCGTTTGGCAACAAAATCGTTGTTGCCGAAGTTGACGGGGAAATGGTACTGCAGGCGCTGGAAAACGGCGTTTCCGGGGTGGACCGGATGGCCGGCGCGTTTCTGCAGGTATCCGGCATCTCGTATGTGTACGACGCGGATCAGCCGGTTGGTCAGCGGGTTTCGGATGTGATGGTAGGTGGCGCGCCAATCCGTAAGGATGCCGTGTACACGCTGGCATTATCGAACTTTATGTATACCGGCGGAGATAACTACACGATGTTTACCGATGCGAAAACGAAAGTGGGAGCAGGCGAAGCGCGAACCGATTTTGAGCTGCTGGCGGCGTATGCCTCTAAGCAGAAAACGGTGGATGTTCAGTCCGAAGGACGAATTACCGTGAAAGGCTTTGCGGATGTTGGAGACCGGCATTGGGCCAAGGAAGCGGTGCGCAGGCTTGCGTCTGAGGGCATCATGCAGGGAGTAAGCGAAGGACGCTTTGCTCCGAATGCAGCGGTAACTCCTGCGGAGCTTTACGAAGTAGTCACTGCAGGAATGCCGGAAGCAGCCGATGCGGTATGGTGGACGGAGGTCGGCTTCGACCGTAACGAGAAGAGCGCTTCGGTCACACGGGAGCAGCTTGCTGCTGTGGCGGCGAGGCTGCTTGAGGTGAAGACGGCAAAGCCAGTGCTGAGCGTTGCTGGGGAGACCGGCTTTTCTGATGAAGGGGAGATCAATCCGGCTCTAAAGCCTGCTGTTGCTGGATTGGCAGAGTACGGACTGCTCAAGGGTCGCCCGGGCCGGAATTTTGCACCGAAGGAAGCGGCGACAAGGGCGGAGCTGTCCTATGTGCTTTGGAATATTATGAAGGAATAGAGCTTTTATCAAGACGAAATGCCCCGCGCATATTCTGCAGCGGGGCATTTGCACTTCCAGCTATTATTTACTCTTTTCAATCGAGGTGAGCCATAGCTGAGTTGCCTTTTGCTCTCCTTGCTCGATTTTCTTTTCAAAATATTCAATCCTTACTTTATCGTTGGTCGTAATCTCGGAAAGTGCTTTCTGCAAGCCGGCCTCATGCTGGAAGGCGGTCGGACCGTCTTTCAAAATAATTTCAACCGTGTGGTTATCGACCAAGCCGCTAAAAGTGCCCTCGGCTTTAATTGTTGCCGGTTTTTCCTCCGCAGGGCTGCCGGTTTGACCCGACCCTGTAGTTTGGTTGCTCCCCGGTTGTTCCCCTGTACGAACTTCCTCTTTACCGCCGCATGCGGCAGCAACCAAGACGAGAAATAAGGTTAACAGTAGTACAAGTTGTGATTTCTTTGTCATGTCAGCACCTCCATAGAATCAGACGATGGTTACGCGTAAAAGGTTTCAGCTTTACATGTTACCGTTACTGCATATGACCCTATTATACAGGAATGTGATGAATTCACGAAGGAAGGAGTCACGGTGATTAGCACGGATGGACAATTCGGAATATTTTGCTCGCTCGACAGAACGCTTGTCCCTTATAATGATAGCTTAAGTGAACGTCGAACCGGAGTGAGCGGATACACATGAATAAGGTCAAACGAATTTTATTGCCCGTGTTAGCGGGGATCGCTATTTTACTCTGCAATGGGTTAATCAATCTATTTTTGATGTCGCCGCTGCCCTACGTGGGGGAGGACATAAACCGGCTGCGCTTCCATTTGGACGATGCGGGCTTTGTGCTGCTGTTTTGGGTGTTCAGCTTTTTGTTTGCTGCGATGTTTTTTGTGTTACCGAAGGAGAAAGGCTATTTGTATTTATCGGCTTTTTCGTTTACTTCCGGACTTCAGCTGCTCTCTGAATGGGATGAGAAGGTGATGCTGTTTGGTCCAATCCCTTCAGCGGCTTATCAATCCCTTGCCGTAAAAGCAGGACTAACGTACATTGCGTTTGCTCTTCTTCATCGGCTTATGCCCAAATCACGCGGACCGCTTTTGCGGGGGCTGCTCGGCGTAGTCGCTCTATTGTTTGCGGCCGCAGTACTGTTCACGGCTGCAGGGGCAGATGAGTCCATTGGATTGCTGCTGAACCGCTTACTGTACATTGTTATTTTCATCGGGATTGGGGTTCACCTGTTTGTTTTCCTGCAATTGCTCCGGGAAAAAGAATTGAACCGGGAAATGCGAACGATGGCCGGCGGATTTATGCTGTTTTTTGCACTGCTTCTTCCGGACTTTGCCAAGGATGTTATGGAGGACAGGCTGGGCCGAAGCATCGGGTATCAGCCGATTTTCTGGCAGCAGGCGTTGGAGGATACGTTTCCATGGGCGTTTCTTGTGTTAATCCTATTGTTTGGAACATTGTTTCTAAAACGATTTATTCGCACGCTTCGGGACAACCGAGAGGAAATGGAGACGCGGAAGGCGCTGGACGGTTTATTGACGAAGCTGACGAAAGCTTACCGCTCCGCGGATTTACAGCAGATTTTGCTTCGCGAGGGAGCGAATTACTTTACGCCGCATGCCTTTCGGCTGATCGTAAGGGATCCCCGCACGGAACAGGCTTCTGCTTTGGGCGGAGAGGTGCCTGCCGGCCTACTCGAGCGGATTAAAGACGTTTCCGCTTCCTCATACGTTCGGGTGGCCGATCACACCGCGGTCGTCTATCCGGCTGGCAGGCTGCATGAGCAGGAGCTTTATGCTGCGCTCGTAACGTTCCATGGAGCGTTGCAGCTGGAGGAAGGCGAACGGTTTTCCTTCATGCTTTTTGCAAAATATGCGGCCATCTTTGCCGAACATTTATCCTTGCTCGAACGACGCTTATTGGAATTGGATGATAACCGGCGTCAGCCATGGGCGTCAAAGCTGTTTTTGCAAATCGCAGAGAAGGAGCGTAAACGGCTTGCTTCCGATTTGCATGACGAGGTGCTGCAAGAAATTCTTCACCTCCGCCGGCTGCTGGAGCACTCGCCTGCCCTAGACGAGGTTCGAATGGGTCTGGAAAATACGGAATGGATGATTCGGGAAACGTGTACGGAGCTCATGCCGTCCTTTTTGCTGGAGCATGGTGTCCTGCAAGCCGTTTCTCATTTAGTAGAGAAGACGCGGCTTCGTGCGGACTTTCGATTGGAGTATCAGACGCTTCCCATAGCTGGACATATTGAGGAAGAACGGCAGCTCGCACTATATCGGATTGTTCAAGAGCTGCTTCATAATGCGATGAAGCACTCAAGGGCAGCGGTGGTCAGGCTGAAGACGGGACAAGAAGGGCAGAAGCTATTCGTTCGCTATGAGGATGATGGGGTAGGACTTCAGGTTAATCCAGAGGAACGGTCGGCGGCGGGGGAGCAGCTTGGCTTGCAGGGAATTCGCGAGCGCGTAAAAATGCTGGATGGTGATGTAGAGCTGCAGAGCGGACCGGGAAAAGGGCTGCGATTGACGTGCTCGATCCCCTGCAGCTGAAATGAAGCTTTAGAGGAAGTGCTGCCATTGCGGCTGCACTTATCCCTCGATTTTAAGCAGCTTCAGCTCGATGCCTTTGGCTACGGCCTCTTGTCTGGATTGGACCTGCAATTTATCAAACACATGCGAAATATGATATTCGACATTGCGCTGGCTCATAAAAAGCCGTTCCGCAATGTCTTTATTTTTGAGCCCATGTGCGATCAGCTTTAGCACCGAAAGTTCTTTATTGGTGAGCGGGGAGCGGGAGCCGGTGCCGGTGCTAACGTCTTCAAGCAGTGTTTTGGTACGCAGTTTTCGGGCTAGTGGAAGGGGCAGGGCAATAAACCCTTTCGCGGCCAGACGCAGAGAAGCAATCCATTCCAGCTCGCCAACCGATTTTTCCAGTATGCCGCAAACGCCGAGCTCGATGAGCCGATCATAATGCTCACTTATATCTTCCCCGGTTAAAATGACGATTTTTGCGTTTGTATCTATTTGCAGTGTGCGCTCCGTAAGCTCAAAGCCGTTCATTTCGGGGAACTTAAGGTCATACAAGTACAAATCAAATGGCTCTTCGGATTGTATTCGCTTCAGCGCTTCCTGTCCTGAGGAAGCCGTCTGGGTCGAGAAGCCGTGCTTTTGCAGGATGAGAGCCGAGCCTGCTAAAAAGGTATGGTGGTCATCCACGAGTAAAATCCGCATCGTCAGTCGTTCCTTTCAAGGCTGTACCTACTTCTTTTCACTATACCATAGGACTTGGAGTGTTTCACCGAATGCCCGCTGGAGAAAACCGAAATCGTGCTTTCGGTGTCGTTGTCAAAATTTTGCGGGGGAGGCTTTCGTTTTTTCGGTGATCGCTGCGCGTTCGCCATGGTAAGGTGAACCATATCGAAGATGACGAGGTGCGATGATGGAGAAACCGAATCGACTTATCTATTTAGATCGGATAAAAGTTCTGATGACGGCGCTGGTTGTGCTGCATCACACGGCAATTATGTATGGCGGGAGCGGCAGCTGGTACTATTACGAAAATCAAAACTTTGGAGCGTCGGCCATTTTGCTGACCTTATTTACGGTCACCAATCAATCGTTCTTTATGGGGCTTTTCTTTTTCATTTCAGGCTATGTTACACCAGCTTCTTTCGACCGCAAGGGTGAGCTTCGCTTCATGAAGGACCGGATTCTTCGCTTTGGAGTGCCGATGCTCTTTTATATGATGATCATTACGCCGCTGCTGCAGTACGTTTCTTTAGGAGCAAAGGAATCGTTCGGGGACTATATGTGGGGGGATTTTCTTCGGCAGGCAGGCCTTGGACTATCGGGCTTTGAAATCGGCCCGCTTTGGTTTTTGTTTGCTCTCCTGTTGTTCAATGGAGCTTACGCTGCTTATCGGAGAGTGGACCGTGTCGCCGGACAAGACCACTCGGCACTCGGCGCTCCGAAGCTTACGGCTCGCAAGCTTCTCGTGTATCTCGCTCTTGTCGGACTCGGCAATTTCGTGATCCGATTGTGGATGCCGATCGGCGAGGAGCTGCTATCGCTGCAGCTCGGATATTTTCCGGCTTATATCGGGTTGTTTGCAGGCGGGATTGCTGCGTATCGCGGACAGTGGCTGCATAAGCTTACCGTCCCCTCTGCGCGTAGGTGGGGAACTGCCGCTATTCTTGCATTTATCGCTCTTCCAGTGGCCATGATTTTTGGCGGCGCGTTAGAGGGAGATACTTCCGCCTTCGAAGGCGGGATGACTTGGCAGTCGGCTTTTTATTCTATCGTAGATCCAATTTTGGGGCTTGGTATTTCGATGGTGCTGCTTGTCTGGTACCGCAAACGGAAAGATATAGGGGAGAAAAGGACGGCGTGGTGGTCAACTCATGCCTTTGGTGCTTATATTTTCCACCCACTTGCTGTGACGTATATTGCGTTTGCTCTTCAAGGCTTGGAGATTTTTCCATTATTGAAATTTATTCTTGTGGGAGGGATTGCCGTACCAATCAGCTTTGCCGCTGCTTCATTGGTGCGGAAAATTCCGCGTGCCGCTCGTATCCTTTAATACATGAAACATTATTCGCACTTCTGCCGTTTATTAATGGAGTAGAATGAGGGAGAAGAGTGGTCGGTATGAATGTACAAGTATTGTTCTCCATAATAGTTTGTGGCTTTGGTTTCATTGTGGGATTGTTCGCACTTCTGCTGCCGCAGCGTTTTTGGAAATGGTTTTATCTTGGGATTAAGCCTTACCGTAAAAAGGGGCCGTTACGATGGTACTGGCGGCTTATCGTTCAAGGAGTTGGTCTGTTTCTTGTGGTTATAAGCATCATAAGGCTGGTTAAGCTATAGTTCCTGCTGAAAGGAGCAAACATGGATGAAGCGAAACTATCGAGTGTGGATATTTCTCGTTGTGCTATTGTTGGCCGGCTGCAGTGTGACACACTCTGTATCAACGGCAGGGACACGAGAGCTTACGCAGCAGTTGAAGAAGCAGTACCCAGTGGAGAGCATCCAAATTACGTTTATGCGGCCTTCGGTTACGTGTACGATCAGACTAAAGGATTCAGCCTCGAAGCAGGAAGTAGAAGGAATCATTAGTGCGGTCAAAGCTTTTGTAACGGTGGACTCGATGGAAAGCATTGCGGAGAAGGTCGATTGGGATCTTGAAATTTCTACCTTTTACTTAAACGTATATCCTGCGGAAGGTGGAGAGCCGATGCGTTATGCTACCAATTATTTTAAAACGGCGGATGCAAGCAATCATTCCGAAGAAAACTTGGATCGGTACCAAACATGGTTCGAGGTTGGACCCTAGCCATGGGAGCACTAAAACAGCTCGTACGCTTTGGCTGGCAGCAAGCGCTATCGTGCGTGTTCCCTGTCGTTATTTTTGCATCGCTTGCCTTGACTCAGCTTATTCCGCTGCCATGGCTTCCGCGGTATGACTGGCTTCTGCTGATTTGCTTGATCATGCAGCTATGGATGCTCAAATCCGGTCTGGAAACGAAGGATGAGCTCAAGGTGATCACCGTGTTTCATTTCATTGGCTTAGCTTTGGAATGGTTTAAAGTACATATGGGCTCATGGTCTTACCCCGAGGACGCATATACGAAGATATTCAATGTTCCTCTTTACAGCGGCTTCATGTACGCGAGTGTAGCCAGTTATCTTTGCCAAGCGTGGCGCCGTTTACGGGTCGAGCTGATTCGCTGGCCTTCAGCTCCGATCGTCATTCCTTTAACCACAGCGATATACCTGAATTTTTTTACACATCATTACTGGTTTGATGTACGGTGGATTCTATCTATACTTGTGATTGTCGTATTTTGGCGGGCAGCGGTTTCGTACGAGGTGGGAGGCGTTCGGTATCGAATGCCGCTTGCGCTTTCTTTTGTTTTAATCGGATTTTTTATTTGGATTGCGGAAAATATTGCAACGTATTTCGGGGCATGGGAGTATCCGAATCAATCGGATACGTGGCGACTCGTTCATTTTGGCAAGGCGCATTCCTGGCTTCTGCTGGTCATTGTCAGCTTCTTGATTGTGGCTACCTTGAAAAGAGTGAAGGGACGAAGTAACGCGAGAGAACATTCAAATGTAAATCGAATGCTGTAACCATTGTGATCGGGCTGCCGGTAAAAGCTGAGAGAAGCTTATATGGCAGTCCTTTCTTTTTGTATAATAGTTAATGAAGTGAAATATAAAGGTCATTTACTATAATTTGCCCGCTATTATTCGATAAATTTCGAGTCGAACGAAAAGCTTATTCTCTTTATGCATATGTTAATCTCATTAAATATAATGGTGTCGAGATTTGTTTTGCTATTCGAGCTTTCCGTATAGAAGCTTAGAGAGTCTCGTCGTATTTCCGCATCGTACCATGAAATGGTAAAATGAACGTTGGACATCCCGCTGCTGTTGCTGTTGACATCGAAAAATGGGATATGTTATATAAAAAGCAGGGACTAGCACTCTTGCCTAACGAGTGCTAAAGAAGGCGAAACAGAGGCGGACCGCCTCCTTCGAAGTGTAATAATTAAGCGACGATGAAAGGAAGATTGTCTAATGGAGAAAAAACAGTTTCAAGCCGAATCCAAGCGCCTGCTGGAAATGATGATCAATTCGATCTATACGCAGCGTGAAATTTTCTTGCGCGAGCTGATTTCCAACGCAAGTGATGCGATCGATAAAATTTACTACAAGGCCTTATCTGACTCGCAGCTGGTTTTTAATAAAGACGATTACTTTATTAAAATTACTGCTGATAAAGGGAATCGCACGCTGACGATTGCCGACACCGGCATCGGCATGACGCAGGAGGACCTTGAAAACAACCTGGGAGTAATCGCGAAGAGCGGCTCCCTCGCATTTAAGAAAGAGAATGAAGTTAAAGACGGTCATAATATCATCGGCCAGTTCGGTGTAGGGTTCTATTCCGCCTTCATGGTGGCTGACGTCGTTACGGTAATTTCGAAGGCGTTGGGGAGCGATCAAGCCTACAAATGGGAATCCGCCGGTGCCGATGGGTATACCATTGTTCCAGCAGAGAAGGATACGGTCGGAACAGAAATTATTTTGAAAATAAAAGAAAACACGGAAGACGACAGCTACGACGAGTATTTAGAGGAATACCGTTTGCGTTCCATCATTAAGAAGTATTCGGATTTCATTCGTTACCCGATTAAGATGGATGTGAAGTCGCAACGGCTGAAGGAAGGCAGCGAGAACGAATTTGAGGAGTACCAGGAAGAGCAGACGATCAACAGCATGGTGCCGATTTGGCGCAAAAATAAAAACGAGCTGACCGCAGAGGATTACGAGCGTTTTTATAATGAGAAGCGTTATGGCTTCGATAAGCCGCTGAAGCATATTCATATCAGCGCGGACGGCGCGGTTGTTTACAATGCGATCCTATACATTCCGGAGCATACGCCTTTTGATTATTACACGAAGGAATATGAGAAGGGGCTGGAGCTGTACTCCAACGGCGTGCTTATTATGGATAAATGCGCCGATCTGCTGCCGGATTATTTCAGCTTCGTTAAAGGGATGGTTGACTCTGAGGACTTGTCGCTCAATATCTCCCGCGAGCTGCTGCAGAATGACCGCCAGCTGAAGCTGATTGCGAAAAACATCAAAAACCGCATTAAGAAAGAGCTGCAAACGCTGCTGAAGGAAGAGCGCGAGAAGTACGAAAAGTTTTACAAGTCGTTCGGCAAACAGCTGAAATTCGGCGCTTACAGCGATTTCGGCGCGCATAAGGACGATTTACAGGATCTGCTGCTGTTTTACTCCTCCAAGGAGAAGAAGCTGGTTACCCTTGACGAGTATGTCGAGCGCATGCCTGAGGATCAGAAGTACATTTATTACGCTTCAGGCGAGTCGGTAGAGCGCATCGAAAAGCTGCCGCAAACCGAGCTGGTTGCCGATAAAGGCTACGAAATTCTCTTTTTCACGGATGAAATTGATGAATTTGCTATTAAAATGCTGCGCAGCTACAAGGAGAAGGAGTTTAAATCGGTATCGAGCGGCGACCTTGGCATCGAAGCTGATGAGAAGGAGAAGCAGCAGGAGAACGAGACGGAGAACAAAGAGCTGTTCGAGCAGATGAAGACGATTCTTGCGGACAAGGTAAAAGAGGTAAAAGCGTCCAAGCGCTTGAAGACGCATCCAGTGTGCTTGTCCACCGAGGGTGAAATCACCATCGAAATGGAGAAGGTTTTGAAGGCGATGCCGGACAGCCGTGATGTGAAGGCGGACAAGGTGCTGGAAATCAACGTTAACCACGACGTATTCAAGTCGCTGAAGGAAGCGGCAGATGGTGACCAGGAGAAGCTGAAGCTGTACACGAATCTTCTATACAATCAGGCATTGCTGATTGAAGGGCTGCCGGTTGAAGACCCGGTGCAATTTACGAACGACATGTGCAAAATTATGAAGTAAATGAACAGGGGAGTGACAGGCAAAATCGGTCGGGACTCCCTCATGATAGTGTTAATTCAAATAACCTGCTGGGCGTATTTATTTTGACCATTAATGTAAACGGCAGCCTGTCGTTGGCTGCCGTTTACATTAAGTCAAGGGGATTACGAGCAGCCGGTGATCTATTCTACTTTCGCTCCATAAGACAGAGCTACCAAAATACATTGTTCCCGATCCATTTTCATACCGGTAATGGTAAAAGTTTTGAAATCTATCCCTTCCATAACAGCGCCTCTTGCATCAGCCCCCCTTACGTTAGCTTTTGCCAGTATCGCCATAGACAAATCACTATTTCTTAAATCTGCCTTTTCTAAATTGGCTCCTGATAAGTCAGCCTCAAAAAACTTAATACCCCGTAAATCCTGCTTAGCTAACCCGGTATTCCTCAAGTTTGTGTAAGACCAGTCGCCTCGAACTATAGAAATGCCGTCCAAATTTGTGTTGGAAAACTCAGACCCCATCATTTTACAATCCTCGAATTTCGAAACAAAGAGGTTCGCTCCGTTAAAGTTGCAATTCTCAAACGCAGTTTCTTGATGAATTGAGCCAATCAATAAAGCACCACGGAAATCGCATTCAACAAACCGACAGTTTGTAGAATTTATCTCCTCTAGTGATCCATTAGCAAATGAGCAGCGATAAAAAGTACAATTCATGAGCTCGCCGTACCTCAAATCCTGGCTGCCGAAATCTAAATCCTGATAGTTTTGATTGATATGTTGGAACATTTGGCTCCTCCTGAATCATGGACCTTTATTTTAACCAATTATTGTCGATAGAGCATGTTTATAGATCATACTCTGTTTGCCTGAGGGTGATTGCAGCAATATGATGTACTTATCGAAAAATTCAATGGTTCCCTTAATGGGTACTCCATTAGTTGTAATGATCGTGCATACTTGGCGATTTTTAAGGAATTGGTGCAGCTGATGATCTTGATTTGGTTCTCCCATATCGACTATCCTTCTTTCTATTAAGAATTTCATAAATATCGTTTTTACTATAGCACACGGGTGTCAAGTACCTGCATAATCCATCCAAATAGTCAATACTTTTTTTGAAACTTCATGGGTTCGCCGGGTGAAATGAATCTCGTGGGGCAGATGTAATCAATGGTTTTCTCTTCATGCCGCCGGCTCCGTTCTGCGGTTTATGACTCTAGCATCATTATCCAATTATTTCATTGACAAATACAATATATTGATATAAATTAAACTTCGCTGACTATATATTGTTGTACGGGTGTCTTTCTTTTCGAAATAGGGAAGAAGACTTAATAGGGAAGTCCGGTGCAATGCCGGCGCGGTCCCGCCACTGTAAGGATGGAGTGCTGCTCCGAGAACGCCACTGGTTATGTTTGCCGGGAAGGCGGGGCGCATGCTGACTCCGAGCCAGGAGACCTGCCTGTACATGACACAATCCCTACGATGGATAGGAAGGTGTCCGAAGCTGCTTTGCTGCGAAGTTCAGGCGAAATTTGTCATTGACTGTCGTTAAAGCGCATTCGGCACTAACATTACTCCGCCGGGTGTGCTTTTTTGTGTCTTTAACGGATGAAGTCAGTATGCAAACGTAAAGCTGAACAGCCTCTTAAGCCTCACCGCTTAGAGTAAAGGAGACATGCTGCTATGCTGATTTTGTTTGATTCCAAGACAGGCAACGTAAAGCGGTTTATTCAAAAGCTGAATTTACCCTCGCAGCAGATTCATGAGGATCTCGTTGTGGACGAGCCGTATGTTTTGGTTACGTATACGACCGGTTTCGGTCAAGTTCCCGAGAAGGTGTCGGGTTTTCTAAAGCGGAATCATTCCTTTCTATGCGGGGTAGCCGCGAGCGGGAACCGCAATTGGGGCGAAGGCTTTGCCAAAAGCGCGGATCGAATTTCCGCCGAGTACAAAATCCCGGTTGTGACGAAGTTTGAGCTGTCGGGGACAAAACGGGATGTTGAATCTTTTTTGACTGGAGTGAGTGCGCTTGCGGCACATTGAGTTGAATAACCTGCTGATGCAGCGGGACCAGGATGGATTTTTCCAGCTTTCGAAGGATCAGGAAGCGGTACAGGAGTTTATGCAGGAGGTGCAGCGCAAAAGCCTGACCTTCAACACAACGACCGAAAAGGTTCGTTATATGATTGACAACGACTACTATGAGAACGTATATGAGAAGTATTCGGAGGCTGAGGTCGAAGAAATTTATGCGATTACACACGGATACAACTTTGAGTTCCCTTCTTATATGGCGGCAAGCAAGTTTTACACGGATTATGCGGTAAAAAGCAATGACCGCTCCGTTTATCTCGAGCATTATCCGGATCGTGTAGCCATTGTGGCTCTTCATTTGGCACGGGGCAGCATGGATACGGCACGCGCGCTAGCCGCTTCGATGATGGAGCAGCGGGTGCAGCCGGCGACGCCGACGTTCCTCAATGCAGCGAAAAGCCGCCGCGGCGAGATGGTGTCCTGCTTCCTGCTGGAAATGGACGACTCACTTAATTCGATCAACTACGTGCTGTCCACCTGCATGCAGCTGTCGAAAATCGGCGGCGGCGTCGCGGTAAATTTGTCGAAGCTGCGCGGACGCGGCGAGACGATCAAAGGCGTGGAAGGCGCGGCGAAGGGCATTATGCCGGTGCTGAAGCTGATGGAGGACGCCTTTTCGTACGCCGATCAGATGGGACAGCGCAAGGGCTCGGGTGCAGCGTACTATAACATTTTCGGCTGGGACATCATGGAGTTTTTAGACAGCAAGAAAATTAACGCCGACGAGAAGACTCGCCTGAAGACGTTGTCGATCGGCCTCATCGTGCCGAACCGCTTCTACAAGCTGGCGGAGGACAATGAGCCGCTGCATGTATTCGCTCCTTATACGGTGTATAAAGCATACGGCAAGCATCTGGATGACATGGATTTGGACGAAATGTACGACAAGCTGCTGGCCGACGACCGCGTCAAGAAGAAAGTAATCATGAGCGCCCGCGACATGCTGGTGAAAATTGCGATGGTGCAGCTGGAATCCGGTTACCCTTACATCATGAATAAGTCGAATGCGAACCGTTTCCACGCGCTGAAAGGAATCGGCTCGATCAAAATGTCCAACCTATGCACGGAGATTTTCCAGCTGCAGGAGACATCTGAGATCGGCGACTACGGACAAGCTGATCTTATTCGCCGCGACATTAGCTGCAACCTCGCTTCGCTGAATATTGTGAATGTGATGGAGCGGAAAAAAATCCGCGAATCCGTATACGAGGGCATGCTTGCGCTGACGGCGGTTAGCGACATGACCAGCATTTCGAACGCACCGGGGGTAGCAAAGGCGAACCGCGAGCTGCATTCCGTCGGTCTGGGAGCTATGAATCTTCACGGCTTCCTGGCGAAAAACAAGATTGCCTATGAAAGCGAAGAAGCGAAGGATTTTGCCCGCACCTTCTTTATGACGATGAACTTTTACTCCATTGAGAAGAGCATGCATATTGCGCGGGATACCGGAGTGACATTCGACGGGTTTGAGCGTTCGGATTACGCGAGCGGCGAATATTTCACCCGTTATCTCGAAACGGATTACCGTCCGCGTACAGAGAAGGGGAAGCAGCTGTTCGAGGGCTTTGACATCCCGTCGCCGGATGACTGGCGCAGGCTGAGTCAAGAAGTGCAGCAGCACGGGCTGTATCATGCGTACCGGCTCGCGATTGCTCCGACGCAGAGCATTTCCTATATTCAAAACGCGACGTCCAGCGTCATGCCGGTCGTTGAGCTGATCGAAACGCGCACCTACGCGAACTCGACGACATATTATCCGATGCCATATCTAAGCCGCGATAATTTGTTCTTCTATAAATCGGCGTATCAGATGAACCAGTTCAAGG
Source organism: Paenibacillus turpanensis (assembly GCF_011421635.1). Taxonomy (GTDB): domain Bacteria; phylum Bacillota; class Bacilli; order Paenibacillales; family YIM-B00363; genus Paenibacillus_AK; species Paenibacillus_AK turpanensis. Next base: position 5,741 of record NZ_WTLI01000013.1, on the reverse strand, counting down.
TGCTGGATCTGATCGCAGAAATTCAGGCGCATGTTGACCAGGGCATTTCGACGGTGCTCCATGTGAACAGCGACGTAACGACACGCCAGCTGGCGCGGTACTACATCTATGCGGCACACAAGGGCTTGAAATCGTTGTACTACACGCGTACGAACCGCTTGACAGTAGAAGAGTGCTTAAGCTGCTCGGTGTAAAGCAAACAACGAAGTTATCGGGAACCGGATCACAGAAAATCGGATGCACCCGTTTATTGCAACGAAACGATTACTATTAATTAGTTAGGGGATTTCTCATGAGCGCAATTCAAGCAGTCAACTGGAATCGCCCGGATGACGACTTTACAATAACCTTTTGGAATCAAAATATTATGCAGTTTTGGACCGACGATGAAATCCCGCTTTCCGACGATAAAATGTCATGGATCGCTTTGAGTGAGCAGGAGCAGGAATTATATATGAAGGTGCTTGGCGGCTTGACGCTGCTGGATACCGTGCAGGGCGGCGTCGGTATGCCTAAGCTGACCGAGCATGTGTCCGGTTTACAGCGCAAAGCGGTGCTCGGGTTTATGGGGATGATGGAGCAGATTCATGCGAAGTCATACAGCAGCATCTTTACGACGCTTGCGACGACGGAGGAAATTGACGCTATTTTCCGCTGGGTCGAAAAACAGCCGCAGCTTCAGCTGAAGGCGAAGACGATCTCGGGCTACTATAACCAGATCACGAACCTGAAGGAGCTGTACCTGGCGATGGCGTCCTCAGTGCTGCTGGAAAGCTACTTGTTCTACAGCGGATTCTTCTATCCGCTTTATTTGGCCGGTCAGGGTAAAATGACGAGCAGCGGTGAAATCATCGACTTGATCCTGCGCGATGAGAGCGTACATGGATTGTATGTCGGCGTGCTGGCTCAGGAGGTTTACGCGGATCTGAGCGAAGACGAGCAGCGCGAGGCGCTGGAGACGCTGCATGGGCTGCTGCATTTTCTGCATGAAAATGAAGAGACCTACACGGAGGAGCTTTACGGAGCTGTTGGACTTGTTGACGAGGTCAAAGCATATCTTCGATATAACGCGAATAAAGCAATGATGAACCTTGGCCAGGAGCCGTTGTTCCCGGAAGAGGACATCAACCCGATCGTACTGAACGGCATCAGCACCCATACGAAGCAGCACGACTTTTTCTCGAAAAAGGGGAATGGCTACGTGCGCGCGATTAACATGGAGCCGCTGACCGACGACGATTTCAAGTTTGAGTAGGAAGAACAGCTGCACTTGGGCGGGGCCATTAGAACGGTTAGCGAGGGCATCTTGCTGATGCGCCTAATGGCTCTTTTCTTGCATTGGCTGCCGAAAGTGATTTAGTAGCAGAGGGGGAATAATAATGACGGTTATCGAGCTGTTAAAGCAGCGCAGAGCGGTACGGAATTATGTGCAGAAGCCGGTCGAGGACGAAAAAATCGTGAAGCTGCTGGAGGCGGCGGTCCTGGCGCCGAATGACCGGCTGCGCGAGCCGTGGCATTTTTACGTGCTGCGGGGCGAGGCGATTGAGCGGTACAAGGAAGCGGCGCGGCAGTTTTTGGAGGAGCGTTTCCCGACAAAGCCGCATCTCGTTAAGGATTCGCTGGCGGTGCTGGAAACGACGCCGCTGATTATCGTCGTGACCTCCGACATCGTTGAGGGAGACGAGGCGTCCTCCGAGGACAACGAGTATGCGTGTGCCTGCGCGATTCATTCGATGTGGCTGACCGCGGCCGAGCTCGGCCTTGGCATGGTATGGCGCACACGCGGCGTAGGTCTTGTGCGAGACCGCAGGAGCTACGATTTGATCGGCGTGCCGGAGAATCGTAAGATCGTTGGCTCGCTGTTTATCGGGTACCCGGCAGACGAGGTTCCGGCCACAGCCCGCAAGCCGCTGGAGCAGAAGGTGACTTGGCTCAATGAACTAAAAGCTTGAGAAATCAAGCTTTTTTTTGCATTTATAATCGACATAAAATAATTCGTTGAGTTTGGGTATTGATATTACTATAGTCTAAAAGCAGGCAGTGGAAATAGCTGGTTGATGAGCCGAAGACTCTGACTTACCACTAAAAAACCTATTCGGGGCACAGTAGCATTGGTTGGCCCTATCAATCCGCACGTTTCATACGTGAGGAAGAAACAGATAAAGCCGGTACTATCGGTGACGGATCGGTAAGCCTTGTAGCGGAGACCGGATCAGGGAACATCATGTTGAGGCAGCGATAGTTCACGTATACCCTCGAAAAGAAGTATGGTTGAGCGTGAAGTAGTGTATACCATTTCAGGAAGGTGAAATATGTTTAAAACAATCATGATTGCTTCGATACCTTTTATATTTTTAGTGATTTTATATTTCTTTATTAACAAGAGGTTAAATGCGATTATACAAAAAAATAAACGAGTAGCTTTTTGTGAACTAGTAAGAAAAGAAAAGGAAACACTTAGAGTGGGTATGACTTCTCCTAACTTTAAAACTTATATTTTTCATTTTAGAGATATGTACGGGAATCGTATAAAAGTACAGACAAATGATACCGATTACTACAACACGATTAATCAAGGTGATAGAGGAAATTTAACTTACTCAGGAGAATTATTTATACAGTTTTTAAAAGCAGATGACTAGAGTTTATGGTGTACTCACAAATATTAGGAAACTTTGTCCCAGTTACTAATTTACATTATTAGGAATGGAGAATTGAATGCAGATGGAGAAACTATCTTATCGAGAAAATGAATGAAGGTGACGAAGGGAATTTTGAAGTAAGAGGTATTTTTTTAAGGAATTTTGTAAAAAACGAAACCAATTTTAAATAAACGAAACTAGTAATTCACATGAAGCAGCAATAGGTAACCCCCGTATTCTAAACACTCCACCTGCATCAAAGCTACCAGAAAACTCCAAAAAAACTTCTTCTATGTGTGTAGTACAAGAAACGTTTCCTAATATATTCCATTAAAGTTTCGTTCTACCTAATAAATAAGCCAGAACGTACGATTTTGATATAAAGAGGAAATCGTTCTATAGATAGAGGAACACTTCAAATGCTAAAGTAACGGCGTACCGGACAGGATGATGGAGCGCAGCTTGGCGTTGGAGTGTTCAAACCCAATTTGAGTCTGCCTCATCATTTTCTGGTGCAGTAGAAAAACCAAAAATATGAGGAGAGGATCATGTTGTTGAGAGTTTTCAGAAGACGATTAAAAAGGGCGTTGGTATTACTTGTCATGCTTTCTATGGTAATCCCAACGTTTTCCGGTCAGAGTTTCGCTGTGGATCAGGATGGTCAGTTCTCCGACATCAAGGGACACTGGGCAGAAGGAAAAATTCAAGTATGGATTGACAAAGGTTTGATCAAAGGTTACACGGACGGCTCATTCAAACCTGACAATTTCATCACTAGAGCGGAATTTATGAGTTTGGTTAATCATGTTTTTGGATACAAAGTTGAAACGGGAATCAGCTTTACAGACGTTGCTAAGGATGCCTGGTTTTACCGAGCAGTATCCATAGCGAAAGCAGCGGGGTATATGGATGGGTACACGGATCAGACGATGAAGCCGGAGCATCCAATAACTCGTCAAGAAGCAGCAAAGATTATCGCGACAATTAAAGATTTAGCAGAGGATCAGGAAACTGCGAATTCTTTTCGTGATTCATCCTCTATTGCAGCTTGGAGCAAAGGTTTTGTAGGTGCCGTTGCAGCTGCCAATATTATGGTCGGATATTCAGACCAAAGTTTTAAACCCCTGAATCAAATTACTCGTGCGGAAGCAGTTGCTGCATTGCATAATGCTTTAGGAATGGACCGTTTGACCGACGTAATTTATGACAAAGCGGGTACCTATGAAGGTCAAACGATTAAAGGAAATGTGTTGATTGCTGCAACAGGTGTTGTTCTGAAAAACATGAACATTTCAGGAGACCTCACCGTAACCGAAAAAGTAGGAGAAGGGGAAGCATCGCTTGAGAATGTTGCTGTAGAAGGGACAACCTTTGTCTTCGGCGGCGGAGAAAACAGTGTGTATTTTATCGATTCAGTATTGCCTGAAGTAAGGGTAAATAAAAAAGGCGGAAACGTTCGAATTGTTGCAAAAGGAAGCACGAAGGTCAATAACGTAATGCTTGAATCCGGAGCTAAATTAGAAGAAGATTTGGATTCAGGTGCAGAAGGATTTAGCAGCGTCGTAGTTGGAGGAGAAATTTCTGAGGACGACGTCGTTGTGTTTGACGGTTCTTTTACGGAAGTGAATGTAAGAGCAAAAGTGAAAATCACTGTTGAACAAGGTGCTGCTATTGAGATCGTGAAAGTAGGGGCACAGGCAGGCGGAACGAATATATCTGGTAGCGGAACCGTGAAAAAAACGGAAATCGATCCTGATGCCAAAAATGTGAATGTATCTACTCCACAAGCTAACACAAGTGGCGGAGGCAGCGGCGGGGGTGGTGGGTCCTCATCTAATGATGACGATGATGATGATGTGGTATCGAAGCCATCGAAGCCAGTGGGAACGACGAACGAACTGAATGTACCTGTACCAACTGTAGAGTATCCTTTACCCGTTGTAAAAAATGGAGAAAATGCCGCTGATGGCACATTAAAAAATATTCCTGCCACGAATCCGTTCATTAAGATTTTAGATGGCTTTGATAAGGTATGGTCCTTGAACCAACCGAATTGGAGAGACGGAACGGCATTAGTGGAGCCTGGAGCAAACGGAAAAGCTGCGAAGTATGGGGATGGACCTGAGGTTTATTTTGACGGCTACAAAAACAATGCAGCAGCAGTCGTTGCGGAGAAGAAAACCTACAAGAACGTAGAAATTAGAGATCCGGCGACTTGGGTTGCCAATATCAAATATGTTGAAGATGTGACTCAAAACCGTACTNACCTACGACAACGTAGAAATTAGAGATCCGAATACTTGGGTTGCCAATATCAAGTACGTTGAAGATGTGACTCAAAACCGCACCGATGAAGAGGCGTTGGCAGCCTATTATGACGACCAGCGCGACAAGATCTACAGTATGATGGAAGCTTTCGGTCCACTGGCGAATAAGTACGTCGATATTGTTAAGCCGACGACGAGTGTGACACGAAACGTATATGAAATGAACTTGGTACTGGAAGAAGAAACCGTAGAAGATCAGAGCCAAGGCATGGGGAATTGGGAAAATTCCGAGCTTTCCGAAATGTTGGATTTGGTGAGCTTGATTCGCTTTAGAACTCCGGCCTCCTCCAATCCTTCGAAATATTTCTACTCCTCGCCAAGACCGTGGAGAATGAATTCGAACGGAGAGGTTGTAGAGGTAGTCGATGAGAATGGCTTAGCTGTTTGGGAAACGCTCGGCAGCGGCCAAGGAACTTCTGAAGCTTTACCGTCCGGCGGAAAGAAATCAACGGGAGAAAGACACTTCCAGCAATATGAATCGAACGTAAAGGTCATTCCTGCATTGCAGTATATAAGAAGAAAAGCGGAAGACGGAATGGGGAAAGACGGAGCATTCCCAAGCGGACATACGAGTGCATCGTACTTGACGGTATTAGGGTTCGCATATGCAACGCCTGAAAGATACGCTGAATTTTTAACAAGGGCCGCTCAAATGGGTGAAAATAGAATCGTAACCGGCATGCATTCCCCGCTTGATGTCATTGGTGCAAGAATACAAGCTACAGCCATGGTTGCCTATGCATTGAATAAGGAAGAGAACAAAGAAGTCATC
>NZ_WTLI01000012.1 GCF_011421635.1 Paenibacillus turpanensis | reverse complement strand
GGCATGACTCCGGAATTAGGGGGCCTAACCGTTGTTTACCTCGAGGCGCCTCTCGGAGCCCGGTATAATCCAAATATTTTGTATTATCTTCCCCCTGTATCGAGCAATCGGGGCAATTCGTCCGAATTAATACAAATAATTTGTATTATTGGTATCAATTTATCATTCCAACTAAAATTAATACAAATAATTTGTATTATAGCGTTGCTCGAAAAGCGCAGCTAGTTGCGTTGCCACTAGATCATGCGCTGCGCCTCACTCACCCAAACCGGAAACAAATGCGGCCAACCGCCGGCATCGCTCGTTTTTTGCCATATTTGTGCTATTTGAAACTATGCAAACCATATATAATAATAGGACCGTAAAATCTTACCAGCTATTGGAGGTGGCTGTCATGCTAACACCAGGAGAGCTAGCCGCAAGATTAAACCGTCTCGTACTGTCTATTTTACTAGTCGGGCACCAACGCTGCGAACCGGGCTGGCGCCATACGCTCCGAACGATCAAGCACCATTCCTTTTGGCTCATTGTGAAAGGCCGTGGCCACTTTACCATTAACGGAACGCGGTTTCCCGCAGAGCCGGGCAAACTGTTCTTCTTTAACCCGGGCATGCAGGTATCTCGCGACAGCGACGAAGGGAATCCGCTAGAATACTATTTTGTGCGCTTCCACTGCACCGAGGCTTACGAGGAAAAAGAGCAATGGGTCATCGGCCAGCCGGGAGGCGCCGAGTTCCCCTTTCACGGCATGTACTCTGTCCACAATGTCCCGCAGCTCATCTCTCTCATTGAACATCTCGATACCCTATGGAAGCGGCGCGGCCATATGAACGCCCTGCGCCGCAAAATCGCGCTGTACGAATTTTTCCTTGCCCTGCTGACCGATTTTCGCGCGCAAAAAATCGCCGGGGATACAACCGCAGCGATCGAAATGACGCAGGATTACATGATCAACCATTACCGGGACCCGCTGACGTTGGAGCAAATGGCACAAATGGCCGGCCTGAGCGTCAGCCACTATTCCCGGTTATTCAAAAAATGCATCGGCTACAGCCCGATCGACTATTTAAATCACCTGCGCATGGACCGCGCAAAAGAGCTGCTCGTGCTTTCCGATTATCGGCTCAAGGCGATCGCAGGCAGCGTGGGCTATACCGACGAATTTTATTTTAGCCGTATCTTTAAGAAAATCGTCGGCGTTCCCCCGCGCGAGTATGCGAATCGGCACCGCGTTGCATCAGGCGGGAAGAAATAAGTTCGTGTAAACAAAACAAACCCGCTTCACACGTTATCTCCCGCATTCAGCGTAATCATTCTGCACAGCCCGCCTGCTCAACGACCGCATAGGCGCCGGCCAGCTCCGATGTGTGCGTAATCGTGACATGTATGCGTACATCCGGATGAAGTCCAAGCCGGCGCACTGCCGATTCCGACAAGCGGCATACCGGCTTTCCAAGCTCGTCCGGGCAAATCTCTATATCTTGAAAGCCCGCCTTGGAGCCGATTCCGCAGCCAAGCGCCTTCACCACCGCTTCCTTCGCGGCAAAACGCCCCGCCACAAATTCCGCCAGCCTGCCCGCTTTTCCGCGCGCGGCCTGCTGCTCCCCTTCCGTCAGCACCCGCATGATAAACCGTTCACCCGCAGCGCTATCAACGGCCTTACGAATACGGGCGATTTCCACAAGATCCATTCCGATGCCAATGATCATCCTTTTACCTCCGATATACCAAACACACCAATCCTTTTTCATAGTATACAAAAAGAGTTCCCACTCAGCCAACGCCATCACTTCTTCACAATTTTAGCGTATGTAATTTTTACAAACACCTCATACTAAGTGATGTTTATCAGCCCTTTATACTAAGGACATTGACCTATGACATTGGAACGTACCATTTTGCTATTCGCTTGGGTGATTGGCCTTGCTACCATCGCCTTTTTCGTGACACGTCCAAAGCCTCATCGCTTTATCCTCGCATACATGATGTGCGGATCCCTTGTGTGGATTAAAGTGGCGCACCATGTTTATTTCAATATGGTCATTTTTCCTGTCCGCGAATTTCCAAATGCCACCAACTTTGGTTTTACCCCTCAATACATGCTGTACCCGCTGATTTGCAGTTTATATATTATCTCAGAACCTCAGGGAAGTTGGTTGCGACGAGTACTGCATCTTTTGCTCTTCACGGTACCGCTTACCTTCCTTCATACCGCCCTTGCGTTTTTCACCGATTTGATGGAGTTTGTCCGATATAATGCCTTGACTGCATGGTTGTATTTTATAACTGTATTTGTAACGACGAACGGCCTTGTCCGCTGGTTTTTTCGCGAACCCGTCCTGTTCCTAAAAAGGAGGGGGGACGATTGAACACGGAATATGCAATCATCGCCTATGTTTGGGGACTCTCCCTTCTCCTATGGTTTTTAATACCGCGGGCCAAACGGAGACTCGCTGTCACCGCCTTTTTATTTAAGCAAATGATTACGTACCCGCTCGGACTCCTTGTTGTTGAGTATGACCTGCTCGCTTATCCGGTCCGGCTGCTTCCTGAAATTAACCGGGCTAGCCTTACGTTTGAATTTTGGGCGTACCCGATTCTTTGCGCCTTCTTTAATGCACATTTCCCGGAGAAGCATAAATGGTGGGTGAAGCTGGGCTATTATGCGAGCTTCTGCTCAGCATTGACCGTAACGGAAATTTTTCTGGAGAACCATACCAATCTAATACGTTACATTCAATGGAATGCGGCATGGACTTGGGTTTCGCTTTACCTCACCTTTTTCATTACCCGATCCTTTTGTGCTTGGTTTTGGAAAAGGCTGCCGTTGCCGTCATCCGGCTGATTCACGATTCACCTGCATGCGTCTTCATCGAAAATGGACACAGGCCGGACACTCCAGTACAATATGAAGCGCAGTAGGAGCATACGGATCGGAGGTAATGAGGACATGCTGGAAAAAGAACGCCGGGAGCTGCTGGACAAGGACCGGACCTATGTATGGCACCCGTTTACTCAGATGAAGGACTACGCGGAGCGCGATCATCTGCTTGTGGAGCGCGCCGAAGGTGTTTTTGTGTACGATGCGGAAGGCAATCGCTATTATGATACGAATTCCTCGTGGTGGGTCAACGTGCATGGGCACGGGCATCCTCGTCTGCGTGAAGCGGCAGCCCGGCAAATGGAACAGATTGACCACACGATGTTCAGCGGTATGACGCACCGCCCCGGCATTGAGCTTGCCGAGCAGCTGGTGCGGAGGTCTCCGGCTGGACTTGATAAGGTGTTTTATTCCGATAACGGCTCGACAGCGGTGGAAGTGGCGCTGAAGATGTCGTTCCAATATTGGCGGCAAAGCGGCAAGCCGGACAAAACGAAGTTTGTATTTCTCGACGGCAGCTATCACGGCGATACAATTGGAGCGGTCAGCGTAGGCGGCGTGGATCTGTACCATTCGATCTTTAAGCCGATGCTGTTCCACGCCTACCGCGTGCCTTCCCCTTCCCCGCAGGCGGAAGGGGGCGTTGGCCCGGAACGCGCGCTGGACGCGCTGCGGGAGCTGTTTGCCGCCGAGGCGGACCGCATCGCGGGAATCATCGTGGAGCCGATGATTCAAGCTGCCGGCGGCATGCTGATGCACCCGGCGGACTATGTCGCCGGGGTGCGGGAATTGTGCACCCGCTACGGGGTGCACATGATTGCCGACGAGGTCGCCGTCGGCTTCGGGCGCACGGGCAGGCTGTTCGCGTGCGAGCATGCCGGCGTTACGCCGGATTTTATGTGCCTGTCGAAGGGACTGACGGCAGGCATTGTCCCGCTGTCGGCCACCTTGGCGACGGCGGAGGTGTTTGAAGCGTTCTACGACGACTACGAACGCTTCAAGCAATTTTTCCACGGCCACAGCTTCACCGGCAACCCGGTGGCATGCGCCATCGCTCTCGAGAGCCTGCGCATGCTGGACGAGCCGGAAACGCAGGCGCGCATGGCCGCGGGAGCCGAAGCGCTCGCCGCCGAAGCGCAGCGCTTTGCCGCCCGGCCGCATACCGGGCGCCTGCGCACGCTGGGCCATGTCGCGGCGTTTGAGCTGTTCGCAGACGCGGCAGCCGGCGTCCGCTTCGATTCCGCCCGCCGCACCGGCTTCCAGGTGTACCTGGAAGGCCTGCGGGAAGGACTGCTGCTGCGCCCGCTCGGCGACACGCTGTATTTTTGGCTCCCGCTGTGCGTGGAGCCTGAGCAGGTCCGCGATATCGCGGACCGCACGGAGCGCGTGCTCGATCGGCTAGGGCTGTAGCCGATTGCCAGCCGCTAGTGCTGGAAGCCGCCGCTCTTCGGATACTCCAAGACGATTAGCAAGGTTAGCAGGGGCGGCAAACAGAGCACCTGCAAGCAAAAAAAGACACATGCCGCATGGTAAGGGCATGTGTCTTTCTTTTATTCAAGGGCATCAAGAAGTGCCTGCCCTACCCTTAAATTCCCGGAATCGGTACGCGCTTGTGCTCGGTACGCAGGTACTGCTTCTCGAGCTTTTCGCGGGCCTCCGTGCCGATATCTTTGCCTTCGAGGTAATCGCTGTTATCGTCGTACGTAATGCCAAGCTCGGTCTCATCCGTCTGCCCTTCCCAAAGCCCTGCCGTCGGCGCCTTGGTGATGACTCGCTCCGGCACGCCAAGCACCGCCCCAAGCTGGCGCACCTGGCGCTTATTCAGCGTTGACAGAGGCGTGATATCGACCGCTCCGTCCCCATACTTCGTGAAGAATCCGGTGATCGCCTCCGATGCATGATCCGTGCCGACCACCAGCAGGTTCAGCTCAAAAGCCAGCGCATATTGAACCACCATCCGCGTACGCGCCTTTACGTTACCTTTGCCCCCGCGGCTCAAATGCTTATGTATTCCCATCGCCTTCAGCGCATACTCGGATTCGAGCGCAATCTCATTCACAGCTTCCTCGATGTTCGTTTCCACCGTCGTTTTCAGCCCGATTGCCTGCGCCACCGAATACGAATCCTCAATGTCCGCCTGCTCTCCATACGGCTGGAACACGCCCAGCGTCATATATGCCTTGCCTTCTTCGGCTGTCAGCTCATCCGTCGCCTTTTTGCAGAGGGCCGCCGCCACCGCACTGTCAATGCCGCCGCTAATCGCGATCAAGAGGCCCGCCGTCCCTGATTTCCGCACATAATCCTTTAAAAAATCCACTCTGCGGCGAACTTCCGCCTCTGGGTCAATTTGCGGCTTTACACCTAGCTTTGCTATGATTTCCTGCTGCAACGACATCGCCAATCCCTCCCGGTTTTTCCTAGTATGACCGCATTATACCGCTGCAAGACACCCTTTTCAACGGAGAAGGTCTTTGATACGATAACAGGTATAAAAATAAAGGCTTGCGCCCATGGAGAGAAGGTTACGACCGTGATTGATATTCACTGCCACATTTTGCCCGGTGTCGACGACGGCGCCAAAGAGATGAAGGATGCGCTTGAAATGGCGCGGCTTGCGTATGAGGACGGCATTCGCCACATTATTGCGACTCCTCATTTTAATAATCATTTTCTCGTTGAAGCGGAAACCGTTCGCGCGAAGGTAAAGGAGCTTCAAGCTGCCCTTGACACGAATGGCATCGGCATTACAATTTATCCGGGCAACGAGGTCCGTCTCGAAAGCTGGGACTTTGTGCAAAGCAGCGCCGAAAATGGCCGGTTTTGCTATCTTGCCGAAAATCCTGCCTATGTTCTGTTTGAAATGACGTTTACAGGCTATCCTCAGGACGCGGTGAAAGGGGTAAAATGGTTCCGTGAACGCGGTACACAGCCGATTATCCCGCATCCGGAGCGCCATTTGTTTTTCCGCGAGAAGCCGGAGCTGTTGGAGGATCTGATCCATGCCGGCGCGTGGACGCAGGTTTCGGTAGACAGCCTTGTCGGTAAAAATGGCGAGGACGTACGGTTTTTCGCCTACTCGCTGATCGATCGCGGCTTCTGCCACACGCTTGCTACGGATGCGCATAATGAGCTGCGCAGGCCGAATCTCTCCGAAGGCTTCCGCATTGTCGAGCGCCATGCAGGCACGGCGGCGGCACAAGTCATCCGTGATCGGATGAACGCGATGATTCCGGCGAAGTAAGGCTCGATATAATGATTTTGAAAAAGAAGCAGGACAGCGTTGAGGCGCTGTCCTGTTTTATTTTGGCGGGAGGCGTGCAGCTTCTCCTGCTTATAGATTACGCCTGGCTGACGCGCTTGCAGCAAACGAGCGGGAATTGGAAATGGGCAAAACATTTTTGTCCTCCCAATAGTGTTTTGCCGGTCTTACTCTATTTAAAAGTACCAACTATGTTTCTCTAGACCCACTCGATGGTTGACGTTTATGATAACAAAGGACCTAAGAGATTGGGGGAAAATGCCTGATGGATCAATACACGGAGATGAAGCAAGGTGAAAAAGGCGCCTGGCTCAGCCTCGCTGCATACATCCTTTTAACCATTCTAAAATTATATATCGGATATGCTTATTTATCAGAGGCGTTAACGGCAGACGGCTTGAATAACGCCACGGATATTTTCGTTTCGCTGGCTGTCCTCGTCGGACTAAAGATTTCCCAGAAGCCGCCCGACCACAACCACCGGTACGGCCATTTCCGTGCGGAAACGGTAGCCTCGCTCGTCGCTTCGTTCATTATTGCAGCGGTCGGCCTGCAGGTCATTTATTTGGCCGTCAGCAAATCGATTACCGGCGTGCACGAAACGCCGGATATGACCGCGGCCTGGACGGCGCTGGCGTGCTCCGCCGTAATGTTTGCCGTCTACGCGTACAACAGCCGCCTGGCGGCCAAAATTAACAGCGGCGCGTTAGCCGCCGCCGCTGAAGACAACCGTTCCGATGCGCTGGTCAGCATCGGCGCTTTTGCCGGCATCGTCGGAGCGCAGTTCGGAATGCCGTGGCTGGACCCTGCGGCCGCGTTTATCGTCGGCCTGCTCATTTGTAAAACGGCTTATCGGATTTTCCACGATGCCACGCATGCGTTGACCGACGGCTTCGACGACAAGCAGCTTAAGGAGTATAAACAAACGATCGAAGCGACGGCCGGTGTGAAACGGGTTGCCGATCTTAAGGCTAGAACGCACGGCAATCAAATTTTGCTCGACGTTACGATCCTCGTCGATCCGAGATTAACGATCGTGGAAGGACATCAGATCAGTGACGAAATCGAGAAGCGAATGCTGCAGGCGCACCAAATCTCTCATGTGCATATCCACGTCGAGCCCCAATCGCCCATGATCGGCGCCAAGGTGGAAACCCGATCGTAGCCGCAGCGCATTGAAGCCAGTAACTTATGATTTGCCGCACACTTAGATGGTGGATCGTATGTGATGCGTGCTCGACCCGTTCTGAACCGCTCAAGCTCGAAACTAATTTCAACGAACTGGAAGCTCAAACAATATAAAAACTTGCAAACTTACCAAAACTTAAAATCAACTTAAGACTTGAAACTAATCTAAAGCTAACTATAATAACTTAAAACGATTCCAAGACACTTCTAAAACTAGCCCGATAAAACAGTCGAGAACTAACCTAGAATCCCCTCTTCCTCGAGACTTTCAGTAATATGAGTAAAAAATGAGTAAAAAAATTCCTGCAGAATCGCAGGAATTTTTTTGTATTTTTATGCTTCAGGATGCTAATACAAGTAATTTGTATTGTTTAGTTGAAACTCACAAAAAACACATCAAATAAACCAAATAATTTGTATTATCCGCTCGGACGTGCTCGTTTTGGGGACCAATCTCAGAAACAATACAAATTATTTGTATTATTTCCGGAGGATTCGCTGATCCTGCGATCACTTATACAAATTATTTGTATTACCGTCCGATGTTGTGGTGTGGCTGATCAAGTATGTTGGGCAGCCGATGGTTGGTGGCGCATTCGAGTGTACTCGAGCGGCGATGGGTTTGGTGGCGCATCCGTGTATGCTCGAGCGGCGGGCTGGTGTGTCGGCGCATCCGAGGATGCTCGAGCGGCGATGGGTTTGGTGGCGCATCCAAGTATAATCGAGCGTCCAGGTTGGTTTGGTGGCGCATTCGAGGATGCTCGAGCGACAAGTTGGTTTGTTGGCGCACCCGAGTATACTCGAGCGGCAGCTCTTGTTGTCATGGTTTACGCATACTCAGCGTCGGCGGTCGGCGGCGTGGATTCGTGTGCATAGCCGCATAAAAAAGATCGCCCCCTCCGCGGCCTGCGGAAGAAACGATCTTTTCCTGCCTTATAATTTAAGGCTTACTTGCAGTGCTTTTCGAATGCTTCTACCAGTTCTGCGGAGATTTGCTCGGCAGAACGGTCCTCGATCATGTGGCGCTCGATGAAGTGAACGAGCTCGCCATCCTTCATCACAGCGATCGAAGGCGACGACGGCGGATACGGCGCGAAGTATTCGCGTGCTTTCGCCGTTGCTTCGCGGTCTTGCCCCGCGAATACAGTGTACAGGCGGTCCGGCTTCACTTCATTTTGCAGCGCCTTTCCTACGCCCGGACGGCATTGGCCTGCCGCACAGCCGCAAACGGAGTTCACGACTACAAGAGCTGTGCCCTTCATGTTGTTGAACGCCTCTTCTACTTCTTCAGGCGTGCGCAGCTCGGTAATTCCCAACCGAGTCAGCTCATCGCGCATTGGCTGGACGAAATCGTCCATATACATTTGAAACGACATCGACATGACGCTTCACTCCTTATAAGTGCATTTTAAGAAAACAGCTGAATATTTAGACGCTATCTTTTCTTATGTGCTATTATACGGTTCCCATCTAGAAAAACGCAAGCAAGGCAGACCTCGATAATGTCCGGCCTGCCGCTGCAGCTTGCTTAAACTGTATGACTTTTGCCTTTTTAGCGACTGCTCTGCATGGAAATTCGCTAGGCAATCATCGAATTCCTCTGAAAATTGGTCTTCATGATAAGAGACAAATGGGCAGCCAGCAAATAGAGCTAACGTAGATCCAGCGCTGCATTGAAACCCCAAAACTTGGTGAGCGAAAAACCTTTTTTAAAGCTACCGGTTCCGGCTATAGAGTCAACATAAACGAAGGCCGTCATTGCCCCTTGCCAAATACTGCTTACTTGTCCTGCTTTTTTTCCTTTTCCTGACTCGGATCGTTGTCGCCTTCAAAGGCTACGTCATGAGTAGGGTGCATGAAAATACCACCCTGCGGCTGGATGCCCTTTTCAAAATAATTGCGGTTCTCCGCCGTCTGAAAACCGACATCCTTATACGGATGCACCCACTCGTCACCCGCCATTACGGCAGGATCGGTATCCTTCGACCAGCTGTTCAGCGGGCTGTTCGGCGATTCATAATCATGGTCGCCGATCAATACGCCGTGTTCATTAATAAAAGCCTCGCGCGGCCCTCGGCCCTGCTGAAATTCCGGCAAAAACTCTATTTCAAAAGGATCCAAAGCGGGGTCGCCCAGCCGCTCCTTCTCCTTTTTCGGATCAAACTCGTTTGCCATACAAATCCCTCCCGCGGCAGCGTTTTAGGTGGACGGCCGGTTCGGTCCGTCGAGCTTCTTATCGATAATCGGCTCGTCGTTTCCATTGGAAAACTTGCGGTTTTCCTTCTCCTGGATCTGCTGAAGCTTGGAATCCTGCGATCCTTTGTTCGCCATGAGAACACACTCCTTTCTGTTTTGGCTAGTATGTGCAAACCGTGCGACTTTATCCTTCTCACCACCCGGTTTAACACACCTTATCGATATAACGCCCCGACGTCAGTCGTTGATCCGTGGCTTCCTACGCGTAATGAAACTGTCCGAGAATCGAAGCAGTTAATTGGCCATTGCCAGGAGGATTCGTCAATACGAGTGTATTTATGAGAAAAATCGACAACCCGGGCACGAGTCCATACCGCCAACGCCCCAAAGGCATAGGATACATTAACTACACAGGAAGGAGTGATTTTCAATGGCAGCAGTAACAGGCGCAGGCGCATTCACATCGACGGGGGCGATTCTGGTCCTTTTCATCCTGTTAGTTATCATCTCCCGCACCATCACATTATAAGCAGCACTCGAAAATCGAACTTCATTTTCATATAAACTCATTTATGTAAACTACTCGGGAAATTGCATGTAAAGGGATCACAGTCACACCAGCCTGCCGGTTCGTCCGGCGGGCTTTTCAGCTTGCCATTGTACATATCAGCGCGAATCCGGTTACAATAAGAACAGACAAAATACGGAACATTTTCCCGCATGCTGAAAGGATGAATGTAGTTGTGAAGCACGACGTAATTGTGATCGGCGGCGGCCCTTCCGGGCTAATGGCCTGCATCGCGGCAGCACAAGGCGGAGCTAGGGTACTGCTCCTTGATAAAGGCGATAAGCTGGGACGAAAGCTGGGCATTTCCGGCGGCGGACGCTGCAATGTAACGAATGCCAAAGAAATTGAAGAGCTGATTAAGCACATTCCAGGCAATGGGCGTTTCTTGTACAGTGCCTTCGCCAACTTCAGCAACCGCGACATTATCGAGTTTTTTGAAGGCATGGGGATTCGTCTGAAGGAAGAAGATAACGGGCGCATGTTTCCTGTAACCGATAAAGCAAAAAGCGTCGTAGACGCCCTTGTGTCCAAGGTGAGAACCCTCGGTGTGGAGATCCGTGTAAACACCCCGGTTGCAGAGGTCTTGTATGAAAATAACCGCACCTCCGGTGTGCGCCTCAAAACGGGGGAACGGCTCGAAGCCCCTTGTATTATTATCGCTTCCGGAGGCAAGTCCGTCCCGCACACTGGCTCTACAGGCGACGGCTACGCTTGGGCGGAAAAGGCCGGTCACACGATTACCGAGCTTTTTCCAACTGAAGTCCCTCTTCTCTCCCGCGATGCGTTCATTCAAAGCAAGGAGCTGCAGGGCCTTTCGCTGCGCGACGTCTCCCTTACGGTATGGAACCCGAAGGGCAAAGCAGTGGTCACCCATCCGGGAGATATGATTTTTACCCATTTCGGCCTTTCCGGGCCCGCCGCGCTCCGCTGCAGCAGCTTTGTGGTTAAGCTATTAAAGCAGTTTGAGCTGCCTTACGTCACGCTTACGATTAACCTTATGCCGGGCAGGTCTGCCGCCGATGTATATGAAACGACGATGGCTGCGGCACGGGACGATTCAAAAAAGGCTGTGAAAAATGTGCTCAAGCAGCTGCTGCCCGACCGAATCATCCCGATTTTGCTGCTCAAGGCAAGACTGTCCGGCGATATCACGTACGACAATATTCCGAAGCAGGAATGGACGGAGCTGTGCCGACTGATTCAGGCGTTCCCTGTTCATATTCACGGCACACTATCGATAGAGGAAGCGTTTGTGACTGGAGGCGGCATACACTTGAAGGAAGTCGATCCGAGAACGATGGGGTCGAAAATGATGCCGGGCTTGTATTTTTGCGGAGAGGTGCTTGATGTCCACGGTTACACCGGGGGCTACAATATTACGGCAGCCTTTACGACCGGCTTTACGGCTGGGAAAAGCGCAGCGGAATTCGCTCTGGAGGCGGAGGAAACAGCCGCATATTAGCGCGATGAAGCTAGAGAGCGTCATCAATTCAAAGCATCGACCGGAAGGAACGGCACAGCTTTCAAGCCAAGAAAGAGCGAGGACACCACGTCCCCGCTCTTTCTTGTTTCATCTAGTGCTCGACCGATACGGCCTCCACAAACTTTTTACGATTCACAACCTGCCACACAATCACCGCAATCCATAATGTAATCGTGACTGCGTAAATCAAAGCCAGCAGCTGTCCATCCTCCACGCCGATCGATTGCAGCATCGTCCGCAGGTTGGTCAAAATAATAAAACCGCCCACTAGAACACCCAGCATATAGGCAGGAATGATTCGTACAAGGTATGCCGCGATCGGTGCCGCAAGCACGCCGCTGATCATGAAGGCGAACACCCACGGCCAGTGGAACTGATCCCAGCCCATAAACAAGACAAAACCAAGTGTTGCGGATACCGCAATGGCAAACTCGCTGGCATCGACGGTGCCAATTACTTTACGCGGCTCCATTTTTCGTGCGAGCAGCATCGGTGTTGTGATCGGACCCCAGCCGCCTCCGCCAACGGCGTCGAAAAAGCCTCCCGCTAGGCCAAGCGGCAATAAAAACTTGCTGGATATTTTCTTGCCCGGCTTGGAAGCTTGGCGGACCAGCATGAAACGAAGCAGAATGTACACTCCGAGCACAAGCAGGAACCCTGAAACAAACGGCTTGATCATATCTCCCGGTATGCTGGACAAAAACGCCGCTCCAATAAAGGCGCTGATTGCTCCAGGAATCGTAAGCCGCATCAGAATCGTCTTGTCTACGTTCTTGTAGTAAAGATGCGATGCTCCCGACGCTGCAGTTGTTGCAATTTCCGCCATGTGAATGGAGCCCGATGCCACGGCCGGTGCCACACCAAACATCAACAATAAAGACGAAGAAGTTGCGCCGTATGCCATCCCTAAGGAGCCGTCCACAAGCTGAGCTGCAAAACCGATTAACGCGAAGATGAGCAATCGTTTCATCTTTTTTATCCCCTCTCCATAATCCCGAGTAAACCACTATGTTTTATTGTATTATAAGGAATTATTTCAGGTTCGTAAATAGGGTCTTATAAAATAATTTTCGTTTCTATACGAAAAGCCCCGGAATTCGCTTCCGAGGCTTTTGCATGGGTTTGAACCGCGTATGAAAGTCAAAAATGGTTGCTACAGACGGATCCCCGGCTCAAAATGATCGTAAGAATCTCCTCCCGGGTCAAAAACCCCGTTCTCATCCGCATCGCTTCCCGCAGTCGCATAATGCTCCGGCCAATCTTCGTTCACGGTGTGGGCGGGAATCCGAATCTCATCCATCCCATAAGCGCTGTTATAGGCGCTTAGCTCCGTAGGATAGTCCTTCGTCTCCAGCAGCTTGCCGCCATGCGACTGGGCAATTTGCAGTGCTGAGGTTATGTCGTTGCGTTCCACTTCAAAATCAACGCAGCAGTTTCCGCTTTCTTCCCTTATTTTCGGCTCGTAACCGAGCTCTTCCAATGTATCGAAAGCGGCATAGGCAGAATGACGATCCGGAAATTGAAAAGAAATCGCATTTTCTCTCATCGTAATTCTTCCTTTCAGAACAGTTTCGTTTTCTAAATTTTTTTCAAAAATTCGTTTGTAAAAATCGTTGAAATGAATTACACGAATAGCTTGCCCGAACGGCAAACAATTCATGAACTGCACAGTATTTTAAACAGTTGTAGTCAATCTTAAAACGAATAAAACCCCACTAAAAATTATCCGCTTGACAAAAGTAAGCGAGAGGAGTTATGATCAGTTCATCGACTTAAACTTACAAAACGTAAGTTACTATTACAAACTCAAGGAGATGGTATTCATGGTTACAGCAGCAGCAGGTATATTGATTATTCGGGTCATTATCGGTTTGTTATTTATCGGGCACGGCGTTCAAAAGCTGTTTGGTTGGTTTGGCGGCTACGGCCTCAAAGGCACCGGCGGATGGATGGAGTCGATTGGCATGAAGCCCGGCGTGGCGATGGCCTTTGCCGCAGGAGCTTCCGAGCTTGTCGGCGGACTGCTTTTTGCCGCGGGATGGCTGACCGGTCTTGGAGCGGCGCTGATTGTGGCGACGATGCTGATCGCGATCGTGAAGGTTCACGGTGCGAACGGCCTATGGGCAACCTCGAATGGGTATGAGTACCATTTGGTGCTGATTGCCGCTGTCATTGGCGTTGCACTTGTTGGCGCGGGCGACTTTTCCATCGACGCATGGCTTAGAGGCTAAGGATGAAAGGATCATGGGAGTGATATCTCCCGGGTCCTTTTTTGTGTCCGAAGAAAATAAAGTGTTGACTACAGTTGTTGATCTGACGCGGTTTCCGAGTTTGAAAAACTGAAGGTACCGTTACCTCAGCCCAGGCATACGGCCTTTATGAATATGCCTCTACATTAATGCTCCTCCGCAAACGTTATATGCAGTAACTTGTACGATACTCCGAAGGTGACATTCCAAGCCGTTTACGAAATGTAGTCGAAAAATGCGCAGCGCTAGAAAATCCAATAATGACAGCAATACGCGTTATAGTGTAATTTGAGTTTTCCAATAATTGTTTTGCTTTTTCAATCCGTTTTTTCATGAGATACTCCATTATCGTTATGCCTGAGACCTGTTTAAATGTGTGGTGAAGGTAATACATATTGATGTGAAAATTTTCTGCTATTAAGCTGAGTGTTAAGTGTTCTTTATAGTTTTTATTTAAAAACTCAGTAATTTGGAAGACCAATTCTTCTGCTGGACACAAAATCTGGTCTGGTCTACATCTCTTACAGACTCTGTAACCCCCATGAATAGCTTCATCTACAGACATAAATATATCAACATTACCACGGTTTGGAACTCGTGATTTACATGATGGTCTACAAAATATCCTTGTAGTCTTTACCGCATAAAAAAACTTCCCATCGTATGAACGATCGCATTGGGCAATTGCTTGCCAGTGTTCTTCTAGCATGATAAGTAGATCCCTCCTCACATGTTTATTATAGTTCACAATCTCTCCTATCCTATAGATTTCTGAATGAGACAACAAGATTTCGAAAGATCACCATCTCATTCCCTTGTTAAAATCATGGAGAAAAATCAAATGTGAAGGAGCTTATCTATGCATAAAATTGTGGAACCTAAAATTTTCTATTTCGGAACTCCAGTCGTACTAATCAGCACTCTAAACGAGGATAATTCGGTAAATTTAGCCCCTATTTCATCTGCATGGTCGCTGCATCAATCGTTTATGCTTGGAATAAGTAACCGATCTCAAACCGTACAAAATCTTCTGCGTGAACGCGAGTGTGTCTTAAACCTGCCTTCCGTAGATCTTGTTCATGCTGTAGATCGATTGGCTCTTCTCACCGGACGTAATCCTGTTCCTGATTACAAAGTACAACAGGGGTATAAGTATGAACCAGACAAATTTGGCACAGCCCAATTGACTCAAACACCAGCAGATATCGTAAAACCATCATGTGTTAAGGAGTGCCCCGTTCAACTTGAAGCAATCGTCAAACGTGTTCATGATTTTGGAGAGGATCCGAGTACATTAGCTGCTATCGAGGTGAAAATTGTGAAGTCGCACATAAGCGAGCAGATATTGATGGATGGAGAGGTGAATTATATCGATCCAGATAAGTGGAATCCGCTGATCATGAATTTTTGTGAGTTTTATGGTATCGGGGAAAAGGTACACCCGTCTAGATTAGCTCCAGTCTTCGCACCACCTGTCCGTCAGTAATAATGTTCCCACCACTAACCATCATTTAACAAGAACAGGCATTCAACAGCACGTCTAGCTATGTAGATGTGCTATTGTGCATTTGCCCACGTTGCGCCGCGCTGAGCAAACGGGCAAATATTAATATCAATCAATCTTCAGTCCGGTCATTTATTTTCAAATTTATTAAAAATGAAGCATTGACCCCTATCCCGCTATACCGTAAGATAATTTTTAATATAAGACGATGCTAAGAAAGCTGACATGAAAAATGCAATAACTGTTTATTGATAGAAGTGTTGTTATTTTATTCGGAATCTAGTTCAGCAAGCCGCAATTAAAACATAGAGATAAATGAAAGATTGGAGAGAATGGGAGGGAGTCCGGATGCGTTCAACTGGCTTCACGATCACCGAAGAGCAGCTTACTTATATTAGTGAAGCGATGGCAGACCTTTTTCCCCGCTCGGTACTGCGCAAGGGAATAGCTCATTTGCAAAACGGGGCCGTACTTTCCTGTGTCAGCAAAGACGGACAGCTGTGCGTCGGTTCTGTTTTAGGACGGAAAACAACGTATTCTGTGTCGCTCAACGCCGATTTCATAACGTTAAGTGAATGCGAATGTGCAAAAGGGTTTTCCTGCGAGCATACAGCCGCATTATGCTTTTATTTGCTGCAGCAGTTCGGCATCGAGCCGGAAAGCTGGCTTCAATGGTATGACGAAGGCGCACCAAAATCTTCTCCTGTACTCAGTGTCCCCTCTCCTACTCCGGCTGATGAACAATGGCCACAGTTTTTTCACTCCAGCTACCGTTCCGTCACGATCGATACCGCATATAGCTTTGAACAGTTCATTCAACGGGCCGAAAAGGAGCATGAACAGCGTACCGCCGGCTTTTCCCGAAATCTTAAATTGATCGCAAAGCTTCATCTGTACTTATATTTGCTGCAGCGAGGGGAACAAGCGATTGCTTCGCCATCCACCGGACTTTACCGGCAAATATACGGACAAGGCTATCAGCAATCGGTCCTGGAGCTGATGCACCGGCTAATGGATACTGTGAGCCAAATGGATATCGCGCGGGCCCAAAAGGAAAACGGTGCCCAGCTGCAAGCGTTTATCCCGATTTTGCGGGAGCTCGCTTTTCAAAATGCGAAGCCTCATATTCATTGGGGCTTTGTGTATCGGTATTTTTGGTGGAGCCTGCTGTACACCGGGGCATGGAAGGAAGAGGAGCAGCAGTACTTGCTTCAGTCTCTTCAGAATGGCCCCGCACGCAGTAAAGCTGCCGCGTTAACAGCGATCCGCTCGGCGCTTGCCCATTTCGAGATTATGGGGGGACAAGACGCCTCTGCGAAGCAAATGCTGCAGGAAGCAAACGACGAACCGATTTATGCTTTTCTGCTGCCGTATTTGCATTCCTTTCGGGAACGCGGGCAGTGGGATCGTCTGCGGCTGTGGCTTGGGTGGCTTCTTCCATCGATGGACGATGCGGAGCAGGAGGATGTGTACAGCTATTTCAGCTTCTGGAACGAGCTTAGAGAGCCCTGCGGAACGGTGGAGGAAGAGCTGAAGGCGATGCGCAGTCTGCTGCCCCGCAGCTTTTATTTATATTCGGAATTACTGATCGAGCAAAAACGATTCCGCGAGTTTGTCGACATTTTGCTGACACTGGGTCTAACTCCGGCTGATGTAGAGGCGGAGCTGCTTGCGCAGGTAGAGCGCTCGGACCCCTCCTTGCTGCTTCCCTTGTACCATCAAGCCGTCACTCAATGCATCCGGCAAAAGCAGCGGGAGGCATACCGGCTGGCGGTTCGTTATCTGCTTCGCCTGCGCAGCATGTATATGCTGCTTGGGCAGATGAAGCAATGGCAGCTGTTCATGACCCAGTTCAGCGCGAGGTTCGGAAAGCTGCGCGCTTTAATGGAAGAACTAAGGAAAGGAAAGCTCATCTCATGATCCTTCATGCGGAGATTACGGTTCACGGAGAGTGGCTGGACGGCGATGGCGGATTTTTGCTCTGGGGTGTCAACGGCGGCGGAAAGCCGGTTGACGTGGAAGAGCTGCGCGTGCTTTTGTTCGGCTGGCACGCTCCGCTGTTTTACGGGGCGCTGCTTGAGGTGCGCGAAGCCGCGGCGGCTCGGCCCGATGCCGGGCGGGCGCAGGGACTGCTGGTGCCGGCTGCTGCGGCACTCGAGTATTTGGCGGCGCCATCGCCGCTGCTGCACAGCAAGCTCCGCTGGAGTGCGGAGCTTGCGCCTGCGCTGGAGGCGGCGCCGCTGCTTTGCCGCGCGCTTGCGAACGGCTGGGCCGCGCCGGACTACGGCGCATGGCTGGCCGGGCGCGGCCTGCGCGCGGGTCTGCGGCTCCCCGCGGAAGCGGAGCCGCAGTGGGCTTCGCTGCAGGCGCGTTATGCGCCGCAAGCGGTAGCGACGGTCGAGCGCTGGCTCGACCGTGCAGTGCGCAGCGGGCCCGGGCCTGACGGGCCTGCGGAGTGGCGGCGCTTAGCCGCGGTTTTGGCGGTGCCGCAGGCGGCTGCCGGGGCGCGCGAAGTGGCGGCCGCGCGCAGCGCGGGCGCAGGCGCAGCAGCGCCGGAGCGCGGCGGCGGCGCGGGCCCGGGCGCGGCGCGGCGGCTCGGCGCTATCCCGGGCGGGGCCGCTGCGGGCGCGCAGGCGCGCGGTGGCGGCGCCGTGGACGCGGGCTACGCCGGCGTCGACGCTGCGGCAGCCATTCTCCCTACAGAGGAGGAATGGCTGGAAGCGATCGGCTGGATTACCGATGCCGCCCCCTTCCGTCCAGCGTTATATTTATTGGAGCCCGACCGGCCGGAAGCCCCTTGGAAGCTGGCGATTCAGCTTGAATCCATAGACGAACCGAAGCTGCAGCTATTATGCGATTGGGACGGCTTCCCGCTCCCCGCCGCAGCGGAAGATCACAAGAGGGTGCATTTGCCTCCGAAATGGGAGCCTCATCTCGAAAGCAGGCTCTCCCGCGAAAAAACGAAATGGCTCCGCTGTCTTCCATGGCTTGCAGCCTCCGAGGAGGAGCTTCTGCCGTTTCATACCGAGCATTCGAGCATTACCGAAGCTGAGCATGCTCCACGATTCCGTTCTGAGCTTACCGATCAAGAAGCCTTTCAGCTGCTGACAGAAGGCGTAGAAGCTCTGCTCGCGGCTGGGGCGTCGATTGTGCTTCCTCCTTGGTGGGAAGAAGCATTCCAAACGAAAACAGCCGTTCGCGCAACGATGCTTGCCGGATCAGGTCCATCGATGTTTTCCGCTGAGCAGCTCATCCGCTTCGACTGGAGGGTATCTCTTGGCGAAACCGAGCTGTCCGCCGACCAGTTTCAACAGCTGCTGGATCAAAAACGGAATCTGATTCAAGTGGACGGCAAATGGCTTGCCCTGCCTCCCGCCATGCTTACGCAGCTCAAGCGGCAGATCAAACGGTTCCGCAGCGGTATGAGACTAGGCGAAGCGCTCGCCCTGCAGGCGAGGCAAAAATACGGCGTTCATCCCGTGTCCGCAACCGATGCTCCGCAAATGCATGTTGATTTGACCGAGGAGCTGCAGCATCGGATCGGACGGCTGGAGCAGCAATCGATGCCGCTTGTGGAGCCGCCTTTTACCCTGCAGGCCACTCTTCGTCCTTATCAGATGCACGGCTCATCATGGCTGCTGTATTTGAGCACCAGCGGATTAGGCGGTATTCTTGCCGATGATATGGGGCTAGGGAAAAGCATTCAATTGATTACGTACCTGCTGCACCGTAAGGAACGCGGCGATCTCTGGGACGCTCCCGCACTGCTTATTTGCCCTACGTCTGTCCTCGGTAACTGGCAAAAAGAATTTGAGCGCTTCGCCCCTTCCTTACGCGTAGCTTTACATTACGGAGCAAATCGACCCAAAGGCGCAGCCTTTAGCCGGGCGGCCAACGAAGCTGACGTCATTTTAACCTCCTACACGCTTGCCCAGCTTGACGAAGAGGAGCTTTGCTCCATCGAATGGACGTCCGTCTGTTTGGATGAAGCGCAGAACATCAAAAACCCGCATGCCAAGCAAACGGCTGCGATCAAACGGATTCCCGCGCGACATCGGATTGCCTTAACCGGAACACCTGTAGAAAATCGTTTGGCCGAGCTGTGGTCGATCTTTGACTTTATCAATCCAGGCTATCTCGGCACTCTCTCCGATTTTCACAGCCGGTACACGAGCCAAGTCGAGAGGACCGGAGATGATGAGAGAACCTTAGAGCTGCAGCAGCTCATTCGTCCGTTCCTGCTGCGCCGGGTGAAGCAGGACCCGGCCATCCAGCTTGATCTGCCCGAAAAGCAGGAAAACAATGTTTATGTCCGCCTTACCCCCGAGCAAGCGGCTTTATACGAGGGAGTTCTCGATACCATTTTCACTAAAATCGACACGCTCCCTCCAATGGAACGGCGCGGCCTCATCTTGTCTTCCCTTACGAAGCTGAAGCAAATTTGCGGGCATCCCTCCCTGTTTCTCGGCGACGCGGATCCGGAAGCACCGCTGCCCGAACGGTCGGATAAATTGCTGCGCTTAATGGAAATGGTGCAGGAAGCTCGGGATCAGAAGGAACGCGCACTTATTTTTACACAATATATTCAGATGGGACATCTCATTCAACATACCTTGGAGGAAGCTCTTCAGGAAAATGTCGCTTTTTTACATGGAGGACTTTCCAAAACAGCCAGGGACCAAATGATTGCCGACTTCCAAAGCGGGCAAGGCGCTTCTATTTTCGTACTGTCACTGAAAGCGGGCGGCACCGGCCTTAACCTGACAGCGGCCAACCATGTATTCCATTATGATCGCTGGTGGAACCCAGCGGTGGAAAATCAGGCGACGGATCGAGCCTACCGCATCGGGCAGCAGCGGGATGTGCAGGTGCACAAATTTGTGACGCTTGGCACACTGGAGGAGCGAATCGATGAAATGATCCAGCGAAAGCAGCACTTATCCTTAAAGGTGGTCGGCTCCGGCGAGCAGTGGCTTACGGAGCTTACAACGACCGAGCTGAAGGATTTGCTGACGCTGCGTTCCGTATGGCTGTCGCCGAGATAGGCACCTGTATTCGCATGCAATCCGCCCTATCCTACAATAAAAAGAAGCAGCCCCTAAAGGGAGGCTGCTTCTCTTATATAGGAGAACCTTTCCAATCTACGGAACCAGCAGCGTCTTCCCCGTACTCTGCCGGCTCTCCACCCAATCATGCGCCTGTGCAGCATCCTTCAAAGCAAAGCGTCCGCCGATTTGCATTTTGAGGCTGCCCTCCTGTAGAAAACCGAACACCTTCTCCGCCGTCTCCTGAAGTAGCTGCGGCCTTTGGCTTCGAGTCGTTCCGAGGCTGAAGCCTAGAACGGACCGGCAGCTTGCGTGCAGATCCTGGGTAAGAATCGTTCCCGCTCTACCGCCCGCGTTGCCGAAATGAACCAGTCTGCCGTACGGCGCAAGACACAGCATGCTCTGCTCGGATACCCAGCCCGAGATGGAGTCCAAAATCACATCGGCGCCGCGACCGCCGGTCAGCTCATTCACCTGCTCGGAAAACTGGCCGTCCTCATAACAAATGACGTGATCGGCTCCCGCCTCGATCGCCGCCGCGGCCTTACTTTGGCTGCCTACCGTTCCGATGACTTTACCGGCGCCAAGCCTTTTCGCCAGCTGAATCGCTGTCGTTCCAACTCCGCCGGCTGCAGCGTGGATCAGCACCGTTTCTCCGCCTTGAAGCCGTCCCACATCGGCCAGCAGCTTGTAGGCGGTAAACGATACCGTCGGACACGCCGCGGCTGTTTCAAAATCAATGCCGTCCGGCAGCGCAAACGTCAGCACCTCTTCCGCAGCGGCATATTCAGCGTAAGAACCCCCTACTGGGAATGCGGCAACCCGCTGCCCGACGCGAAGCCCCTTCACCTGCTCGCCAACCTGCACTATTACCCCCGCGGCATCCAGCCCGGGGATATATGGCAGCGGGCCCGCCCCTTTTTTCCCATACCTGGTCTTGATGTCTGCAAAATTCACACTTGTCGCTTCCACACGAATGAGAACCTGTGTCGGCGCAATCGCGGGAATCTCCATTTCTGTATAATGCATATGCTCCGACCCGCCAAAGGCAGTAACTACAATCGCTTTCATCGGAAAGCCTCCTACGTTTTAGTCCCTTTATTTTACAACTCAGCCGTTCATTTCGCCTAGTATTAAATATGCTTGAGAGTTCCGTATACAGCAAGAAGGGCCAACCACATCAGTGATTGACCCATTCCATTCTCCCTAACTTCCGCATTCTTCTCTTTGGGTATGCTTTATTACCTTAGGAACACGAGAAATTCCGTTCCTTTCTCACTCGAACTTACGTGGATTCGCCCGCCATGCCGATCGACGATACCGAAACAAATCGCCATACCCAGCCCTCTTCGATCTTCCTTAGTCGTGTAAAAAGGCGTACCCAGCTTCTCTACGGCATCCCCGGATAGTCCGCAGCCTTCATCCCTGACGGCAAGCACATGATCCAATCCGGCCATATAGGTGCGAATCGTCACGGTTCCCTCCGACATGGCTTCCATCGCGTTGCTCGTCAGCTGCTCCAGCAGCATGGACAGCTCCTGCTCGTCCGCCTCCAAGCTTCCGCAATTCCCGGGAAGAAATTTTGCATTCAATCCCATATCGAGCGCCTTCCGCAAGATTTCCGGAAACTTTTGTTCAACCAGCCCATTCAGGGTCAGGGGCTGTTTATTCAACCGTTTGTTCGGAGCAAGCTGGATAAAGTTCGCTAAGAACGAATTGGTCTGTTTCAGTTCTTCCATCATAAGTGCAATTTTATCGTCGTCAATCTGACGCCCTGTTTGTTTCGCCAGCTGTAAGTAGCCTTGAATCGTTGTGATCGGATTGCGAATTTCGTGAGCCACACCGACAGCAATTTCTCCCGCTACCCGCAAGCGTTCTTCCGCTATTTGCTCCCTATGAGCAGTCTCCAGCCTTTGTTCCACCGCCATTTTTTCACGGTATAGGTTCGATAGACGCTCTACCTTCTTGCGCAGCTGTTCCGGATGAAAAGGCTTCGTAATATAATCAAACGCCCCGACATCGTAGCCCTTCGTAACGTATTCCGTTTCATATTCGCTAGCCGTTAAAAAAATGATCGGGATATCCTTGGATTTTTTCCGGCTCGTGATCAGCTTGGCCGTTTCAAACCCGTCCATTTCCGGCATATGGACATCTAATATGATGACAGCAAAATCGTGCAGCAGCACCTGCTTTAACGCCTCGCGCCCTGACCGGACACATATCAGCCTGTACCCCGGGTCGGCGAGCACTTCTTCCAAAGCCAATAAGTTTTCCGCAAGATCATCGACTAAAAGCAAAGAAACTGTTTCCATAGATGTGCTCACTGCTCACCCTTTCTCACACGTTAGAACATGAGCATATCCAATTTTCCAGAAGGGTTCAACTCAGTAATACCGTTTTTACTTTAATTTCCTAAGCATCGACATTGTCTGTCAAAACCCGCGCTTCACCATTTCTTCAACAGGCGAATTTGGGCAGTGTAACTCTTATTTGACCGTAACCTGACCAAGAGGATACCGCAGATCCTTCCGGCCCCCGGCAGTCGCAAATCGAATACCCGGCTTTCCCGTTTCCGGATCGAGAATCGCTACATGGACCGTATACACCCCTGGTACCAGATCATGAGGAATTTGCAGCGTCTCTTTCGCCGTATTCTCACCCGGGAGCCATTTTCGCACATCCGTCTTCCCCAAACCGGCAGCTGCAATTCTCCCTGTTGAATCCACCAAAGAAAGCTCCAACGGCCAGGCAAAATAAAATGGCGCCACTCCTCGGTTCACCAGCTTCATCTCGATATGCAGCGTTTGTCCTGCCTTTATACTTGGCTCATGCGACTCCTTCGCCACCACGAAACGGTATCCAACGGTTTTCAAAAAACGGTCGATGTTATGCTGCAGCCTGCTCCCTGCCTTTTCCCGTGACGGAGCGTACGGTCCCATCCAGCTTACGTGCGTAAGCTTCGCCTGGCGGATCGTTTCCTCGATATTTGCATCCTCTACGTATTTGGTCTCATGAGAAAATTCGCCCGCGCTCGGCGACCGAACCCAAAAATCCGGCATGGCCGGCTCCTCTTCCCCAGTAAGCCAAGAGGTATAACCGTTCGTGTACCAGTCGAGGAAACCTTCTATCGTCGACTCTGTTTTGCCGAATGCGTCATTAAATAAACCCATGTTATGGTTTAATGCAACCTCATGCGGACGGCGCATAAGCAAAAATTTGTTATTTAAATACCGGACATAATGCAAGGCATATTGGTCGGTAATCTCCTCATCCGGAAATTTGATTTTGTTCCCGTCATCCTCATCCCAGGTATGCCATTCTCCCCAATGCCCGATGCTGCCCAGCTGGATAAAAGCAATCTGCGGGTTATTGTTATAACGCTCTCCCAGCGCTTTAACAAGACGCTCGTGATACTGAATCAACAGGGGATGGGCATAATCCGGACTGAAGCCTTTTCCATATTCCAGCTCATACCACGTCCCGCTCTCGCCAATTTCCTCGTAAAGCCAATCCGGGATATCCATATGGGAATAATCACGTGGATAGTCAAGAAGGAGCCGCAACACAATGGAAACGTCCCGCTCCTTCCAATACTGTAAATTGATCATTTCCTCGAATTGGGCGAAGTCGTACTCCCCCTTTTCCGGTTCAAGCAGCCGCCAGGTTACATTTGCATGGGCAAGACGGAAGGGCTGTGAAGCAGCATTCTTTTCCTTCGCATCAACGGAAAAGCCCATATAGGGGTTATTCAGCACCTCATCGGTCTCCGCAGGATAATAATGGACACGTTTGCCCATTTGGTCGGCCAGCAGCACTTCATGAAGTGAAAATCCAGCAATGCATAAAACAATAAATAGTGCTATAGCACCTATCTTTTTCCTCATATCCATGATCCCCTTTTGGCTGCGCTTCCATTATCTAGCGTGAACTCAGAAATCAATTTTCAAGTATAATAGATTATATATTTCCATAATACCGCATGATTTCTGTAATTTTTGACACAATTTCTTATCAAATTCAGCCTTGTTTATGATATTATAATACAAAATGTCGAATTATAGTTCGTAAAGAAATGAGGCAAGGGATGAAAGTTTTAATTACCGGTGGGTACGGATTTATTGGGTCTTTTGTATCAGAACGTTTTTATAAAGAAGGTTATGAGGTCACGATCATCGATAACCTGAGCTCCGGAGCCAAGGAAAACGTTCCTTTTAAGCATAAGTCGTATCTTCTGTCAGTAGAAGATCCGAAGTGCGAGGAAGTGTTTCGGAACAACCGTTTTGATGCGGTAATACACCTTGCTGCCCAGCCCAATGTACATACATCGATCGAAAATCCCCGGCTGGATGCGCAGTCCAACGTGCTCGGACTCGCCAACATGCTGAGCCTTTCGAAAAAACACGGTGCGGGTAAATTTATTTTTGCATCCTCAGCAGCCGTATACGGCGAACCGCAGCAAATTCCACTGCCCGAGAGCGCGGTATGCAATCCTTACTCCCCTTATGGAATTAATAAGTGGGTCGGCGAGACGTACTGCTCCAAGTGGAACGAAATGTACGGACTTAATACGCTTTGCTTCCGGTTTTCCAACGTCTACGGGCCAAGACAAGGAAACGGCGGCGAGGGCGGTGTCATTTCAATCTTCCTGCAAAAGGCCATCTCTGGCCAAAAGCTGACTATCCACGGAGACGGAAGCCAGAGCAGAGACTTTATTTTTGTCGAGGATATAGCGGAAGCGATTTACCGCGCTTCGTATTCCAGCTTATCTGGGGTGTACAATTTATCGACCAATTCCGAAACGAGCCTAAATGAGCTAATCCATGAAATTCAAGAGCTTCATTCCCCTGTAGAAACGACCTTTGCAGAACGCCGTCAAGGTGACATTCACCGCTCTGTTCTGGACAATTCACGTATTATCCACGAGCTGGATTGGGTCCCGAAATATTCCTTAACGGAAGGACTCCGCAAGACCTATGAATGGTTCATGCTTCAAAGCCAACAGGCGGCCGCAGCTGAACGAATCGCAGCGGCAAAGCCGGTTCGAACGCAGAGCAAATGGATGACGGCTCTTAAGCCTTACCTTGAAAATGGTATCGCCTTTCTATTAGCAGTGTGGCTGACTAGTATCTTCAACGATGATCTGTACAATTTTATTGATTTCGGTTTGCTTTACATTATTGTCATGGGAGCTTTATACGGAAGCAAGCAATCCATTATTGCCGTGATAATGTCGACCGCGCTGTCCGCTTACCAGTCCATTATTAATGGCCGCGAACTCGTCTCATTGCTGTATGACACGGATTTCTTTTTCCAACTCGCGGTGTATATTTTTATCGGGCTTGTTGTCGGCTATTCTACTGAGCGAAAGAACCGCCTTCTCGAAGCCAAAACCGATCAAGTTACGGTACTTGAGGATAAGTACAGCTTCTTATCTGAGGTTTACGAGGATACAAGAATGGTCAAGGCCGAGCTCCAG
Organism: Paenibacillus turpanensis; assembly: GCF_011421635.1. Classification (GTDB taxonomy): domain Bacteria; phylum Bacillota; class Bacilli; order Paenibacillales; family YIM-B00363; genus Paenibacillus_AK; species Paenibacillus_AK turpanensis. The sequence continues at coordinate 144,824 of NZ_WTLI01000012.1, read as the reverse complement.
CAGCAAATTATGAATAACGGAGACAGCTTCGGTAAAATCTACTCCGTCATTAAAGAGCTGGAAAGCCTAGAGCCAGAACATATTTTTACATCTACCATTCATGTCGTGGAATCGATTATGAAGGCAAAAACGGTATCGATTTATAGTGTGAACAAATACCAGAGCTACCTTCGTCTCGTAGCGCGGTCCAACACCGATCTGCCAATTGATAAATCCCTTAAGGTGGAGGATCATGACTATTTGCGTGGTCTCATGAAAAGCCAGACCGTATTTATGAACCGGAAGCTGGAAGCCGGCATCCCGTTGATGGCCGCGCCCGTCCTAAGCAAAGGGGAAGTGATCGCGGTAATCGAGCTTCATGATATCGAATTCGAGCATTTCACGATGTATTATCAAAATCTGTTGAAAATCGTAGCCGATTTGATCTCCTCGACCCTCACGCGTGCTCATTCATATGTGGAAGCGACCAGCGGCACACGTTTTATCGAGGGCACAAGCATTTTGAAGGATGAGGTATTTGCCGGCATTGTGGAAAGCAAGCAGGCAGCCAAAAATCGATACGGCATCGAATTTATTCTTCTCTCGGCCGGTACGTCCTCCTCCCTGTCCGAGGAATCCAAAAGCCGTATTCCAAGCCTGCTTCGTGAAACAGATTACACGGGCCTTGGCAGCGACGGAGAGCTCTACGTCCTATTGTCCAACTCCAGCTTGACTGAAGCGCAGTTTGTGCTGGACCGCTTCTCGAAAAATGGCATTTCTTTACGTGTCGTTGCAGAGGATGAGTATTATGTTTGAGCTTGTTTTATTCCTTTACTGGATTCTGTGCGCCGTTATTCTGGGCATTAGGCACCGTAAGGACCGGAAGGAATTTATGATTCGTTTCGCGATCGTCGCCTCCTTGCCGGGTCTCGGCTTCCTTCTTCCGCCGTTTCGCCGCGGGAAACGGCGAGACAGCGAAACCCGGGCAGCAGAGCTGCAGAAGTATCTGGACACCATTATTCAGGGTGAAGATATTTCGGACATAATCCGAAAGCCGGAGGCTGAGAAGGAAATCAATGTGGTTCCGCTGCAGGAGTCGCTGCTTGTCAACGATTTAACGACACGCAGACGGATGATGATCGATCTTCTCAAGCAGGACTCTTTGGAATACTTGGAAGTGCTGAAAATGGCGGTCAGCAACGACGATACGGAAACCTCTCACTATGCCGTCAGCGCCATTATGGAGGTCAAGCGGAAGCTCAGCATATCGCTGCAGGAGTTGGCGGTCCAATACGAGGAGGACAAGAACAATCCGCATGTGCTCCGCTCCTATGCCGATGTGCTTAAAAACTATATCCGCAGCGGTTTTTTGGACAAACGCACGGTAACTAAGCACCAATACACTTATTCCCTCGTGCTGGAAAGACTTATTGAAGTCCTTCCGAACGGGATCGACGCGTATACGGAAAAAATCGAAATCGATCTTGAGCTTGGCGAATTTGCATCGGCGGAACGTACCGCCAAACGTTTTCTAGAGCAGTTCCCCATTCTCGAGGAAGCTTACTTGGCTTTATTAAAGGTCTATTATTCTATTCGTTCATTCAGCCAGCTTAATGCGGTTTTGGCCGATCTGAAGCAATCGCCTGTCCGGCTCTCCAATCGAGGAATTAATGCCGTTCGTTTCTGGTCAGAGGAGGTACGCCATGAGGTCCAAGATCAAGCTTAAACGCAGCGTATACTTTATCTTATTGGGCATTCTTTTGCTTGCCGCAGCCGATCAAATTACCCATTCGAAATTTATTCTGCAATTTATTCGTAACGGCTCCGTCTCCGATCAACTAGAAGAGCTGACCGCGAGACGCGCCGTGCAGTCGGCCGCATCAGACGGCTTGTCCTACTGCCTAGTCTATGACAGCGAGGACGAGAAAAGCATCAAAATTCAGAAGAACGCCGAAAAAGTCCTTCATTATATGAAAAAACCGGCGGCATCGACAGATGTGCGTCAATCGTCCTTCTCACCCGACAGCTGCAAAGCTGTTATCGTATCCATTGAGGAACTCAACCAACTGAACGATCTCGACCGGCTTTCCACATACGTTGAAAACGGAGGATCCGTTTTTCTCGCTACGGCCCCTAACCTAAACGATGCTTTTTATCGGATCTACCGGAAGCTCGGTGTGGTATCCGCATCCGAAATGGTCCTTACGAAAGGCATCGAGCTTACCTCAAATGTGCTGATTGGTTCGAAGGGTCTGCGTATCGAGGAAGGTTTTTTGGAGAATGATTCCATGCCCGTAGAGCTCGACAAAGAAAGTACGATTTTGGCCAAAACCTCCGAGGGCGTGCCGCTGCTTTGGAGCACTCCTTATGGGTCCGGAAAATTTTTCGTTTTTAATGGCAGGATGCTGGAGGAGAAGATTAATAGAGGACTTCTTGCCGGTACGATTAGCATGATGGAGCCGGATTTCATTTATCCGATTTTCAACGTGAAGGTTATGTATATTGACGATTTCCCCGCTCCTATCGCCAAAGGAGTGCGCAGAGATATATTTCGCCAATTTAATCGGGATACCCCGGCATTTTTTAAGGATGTATGGTGGCCCGATATGTTAAAGGCAGCGAAGAAACACAACTTGAAGTTTACGGCTGTCCTCATCCAGACGTATAACAACAAGGTCGAGCCGCCTTTCACGAGCCCGGTTGACGAGGACACGAAGGGACTCATCTCCTACGGGAGAGAAGTCATTAAAAGCGGCGGCGAAATCGGCCTGCATGGCTACAACCACCAGTCCCTGCAGCTGAGCCAAGAGGTCGCGGATGAATTTGGCTACAACGCATGGCCGAGCATCGAGGCAATGGCGGAGTCGGTAAAGGAATCGCTCCGCTTTGCCGATCGCAGCTTTCCAAGCTATAAGCTCTATTCCTACGTCCCTCCTTCCAACGTGTTAAGCCCGGAGGGCCGGGAAGCGCTCAAGCTGGCGTGGCCGTCTTTGAAAATAATCTCCTCCTTGTATGAAGAGGATGCATCCGGTCTTTCCTATTCACAGGAATTTGAAATTGCGCCGGACAACATCTTGGAAATGCCGCGGTTTACGGACGGATATACCAAATCTGCGTTCACAAACTGGGAGGTCACCAATGCGATTACCTCGCTTGGAGCGTTCTCCCATTTTATTCACCCGGACGATATGCTCGACCCGGTACGCAGTAAGGGCTTGCCTTGGGAAAAGCTCTACAAGGAGTACGATGAGATGATGGCCGAGCTGAATCAAACATACCCCTGGCTGCGTGCCCGAACTTCGGTCGAAGCCGGTATCGATGTCATGCAGACGTTGACCAGCGAGGTTCGCCTCGAGAAACAGAACAAGACCATTCGAGGGACGATCAGTCCATTTGAGGGAAAACCGCAATTCATTATGCGGACAAATCGAACCATAACCCATTTGACCGGCTGTCAGGTGCAAAAGATCGACGATGGCGTCTTACTTGTCGAAGCCCTGGAGCCGAATTTCTTGATTGAATTGAGTGAATAAGATGAGAATCTGCATTGTCGCGGAAGGCTCCTACCCTTATATTACCGGCGGGGTATCCAGCTGGATCCATACGTTAATTACCCAAATGCCGGAACATGAATTTGTAATTTTCGCGATCGGCGCGCAGGAAAAGCAGCGCGGAAAATTTAAGTATACGCTCCCTTCCAATGTCGTTGAGGTAAAGGAAACGTTTCTGGACGCCTACCTGCAGGAAAACGGTTCTCCGGGAATCCGGTTCCGGTTAAGCGAGGAGCAGCAAAATGCGTTCCGGTCTCTGCTAGGCGGTAAATCCAACGTGCACTGGGATAAAATCTTTCAGCTGCTTCGTTCCGATAAATTCCGAACGGCCGCCGATTTCCTGATGAGCAAGGACTATTTCGACATCTTAACGGATTTGACGGAAACGAACTATTCCCACGTCCCTTTTACCGAAATGTTTTGGACCGTTCGTTCGATGATTTTGCCGCTCTTAATGATTATCCGTACCGAAATCCCGCAGGCCGACCTTTATCACAGCGTATCTACGGGTTACGCCGGAGTCATTGCCGCTCACGCGAAATATTTGTACAACAAGCCATTCCTTTTGACAGAGCATGGCATCTACTCCCGGGAGAGAGAAGAAGAAATTATTAAAGCGGAATGGGTCAAAGGGTATTATAAGGATCTTTGGATTGAGTACTTTTACCGGCTTTCCGAATGTGCTTACGATTACGCAGACCAGGTCATTACGTTATTTAACCGAAACAAGGAAATCGAAATTGAACTCGGCTGCCCGCCTGAGAAAATCGACATCATCCCGAATGGGGTAAGCGTGGACGATTATCGGGAAATCTCCGAGGCTCCTGCAAAAAGCGAGGATGCCAAGCTGCAAATTGGCGCGATTGTACGTGTAGTGCCGATTAAGGATATCAAAACGATGATCCAAAGCTTTGCCTTGGTAAAACACGAGGTTCCCGAGGCGGAGCTGTATATTATGGGCCCTACGGGCGAAGACGAAGAATACTACCAAGAATGCACACAGCTGGTCGAAACCCTGCAGGTACGAGACGTTATTTTTACCGGAGAGGTAAAAATCAAAGAATATTTGGCCCGGATGGATATGATTTTGCTGTCCAGCGTCAGCGAAGGGATGCCGCTTGCCGTCCTGGAGGCGATGGCCTGCGCCAAGCCGTGTATTACGACCGACGTCGGAAGCTGCCGCGAGCTTCTTTACGGAAATGACGACGGCATCGGGCCCGCGGGCATGACCGTGCCTGTCATGCATTACGATCAAATGGCAGCCGCGATTGTGAGTCTTGCCAAAAACCGCAGGCAGCGGGAAGACATGGGCCGCAACGCCCTGCAGCGCGCCCGCCAGTGGTATACCCGCGAGAAGTTTATCGAGAGCTATCGAAGCCTATATGCATCGTACCAGGAGGTGAACTAATGGCCGGCGTCGGATTTGAACTGAAGAAGCTGTTCCGGGAGCAAGGACTCCTAAGCCTTGTGAAAGCCTACGCCTTTTCCTCCATTACGACCGTCGGGCCCATGATCCTCTGTGTACTCATGATGCTCACGATGCAGTGGATGATGCAGATCTCCGACACACCTTTTTTGCAGCGGGAGCTATTCTTGGCCACTACGGTCTACTGCTTCATCTTCTCCGTGCTGCTGACCGGCGGACTGTCCATGCTGCTCAACCGGTTTCTCGCGGACATGCTGTTTCTCAAAAAATATGAGCATCTGCTCTCTTCACTGTATGGAGCCATAGCGGTTGCACTTCCGGTCGGCTCTATAGGGGCGTGGTTATTTTTACGTGATCTCCCCGCCTCCTTCGGTTATAAAGTAACCGCATATATTTTTTTCTCGGAGCTGACAATCCTTTGGGTTCAATCGGTATATTTATCCGCTCTGAAGGATTACACACGGATTGTTCGCGGGTTCTTCATCGGGGTATCTATCGCTCTGATCGGGGCATGGTTTATGATTCAATACACCGACATGGAGGAGGTAACGGCGGCACTAGCGATGATCGATCTTGGCTTTTTTGTCGTGCTGCTGTTGAGCGCCCGTTATTTTGAAACGGTCTTTCCGTCCAGAGACAGCCGGATTTCGTTTCAATTTTTATCGTATTTCAAAAAATACCCTGCGTTATTTTTCATCGGCACGTTTTTCTACTCCGGCGTATACATTCACAGTTTTGTGTATTGGATGGGAAGCGAAGGGATTCGTGTTGCAGATAAATTTGCGATCTCACCGTTTTATGATACGCCGGTGTTCTACGCTTATTTAACCGTCATTCCGACATTAGTAACTTTTGTCGTATCGGTGGAAACGTCGTTCTATGAGAAGTACCGGGATTATTACTCCCTGATAAACAATGGAGGCACCTGGATCGATATCGCGACGGCTCGAAAAGCGATGCAGCGTTCCCTTGTTCATGAGGTGAGCTACATGATGGAGGTGCAGCTGCTGTTTACGGTTCTCTCTATCGCCCTTGGATTCAAGCTTCTTCCGATCCTCGGGTTTTCCATGCAGCAACTCGATACCTTTACGATTTTGGTGCTCGGCTATTATTTGTTTATTATCGCATTCGTGCTGATGCTTATTATGCTTTACTTCGACGATCGGAAGGGGGTTCTTGCGATTAGCGGCCTGTTCGTGCTTTTGAATGCAGCGTTCAGCTATTGGACGATGGAGATCGGCTTCCACGGGTTAGGCATGTTTATCGCCTCGTTCCTCGTGCTAGTCGCCTCTCTAACACGTCTGTTTATTTACATTAATAAGATTGACTATTACACCTTCTGCAACCAGCCGATTGCCATGAAACCAAGAAAGCCGCTCTGGGAACGCTGGAAGATCTGGAAGTATGGGAAGCGCACCGCAACACTGACGCTGACCCTGTTGATTTCCACAAGTCTTATGCTCACCGGCTGCACAGCTGATTCGGCCAGCGAAGCTCCTTCAGCCGGACAAGATACAGTGAAGGCCGACTCGATTGTCGTTCAAACACCGGCGAACGGCCTAGTTGAAGATAAAAGACTATACGAGCGGGATGATGATAGCTCGGTTATTCCTTTATATATAACTATCTTCCCTGACCAGCCGGAACAGGGCAAGCCGCTCACTTGGTATGAGCTTAACCGGATCTCCAGCCGGATGGAAGAAGGCAATTTAAAGGCGCTGGTGCAAGAAGGCGGCTCTGACGGCTCCGGCCCTGCCTCGGGTTCATTCGGCTACGGAACCACGGAAGCCAACGCGAAGATCAGCCTTCGCGGCAACACGGCACGCTATGCTTCGCAGCGCTCCTATAAGATCCGCTTGAACAATCAGGCAGGTCTGTGGAGGGACCAGCGTGTGCTGAACCTAAACAAGCATCCGTATGACCCGAGCCGGCTTCGCAACAAGCTGAGCTTCGATATTATGGAGACTCTGCCGAATATGGCGAGTCTGCGGACACAGTTTGTCCACCTGTACGTGAAGGATTTGTCCTCCGGAGGAGGCAACAATGCGCCTTATGAAGATTACGGCTTGTACACGCATATCGAAAACCCGAATGAAATGTTCTTGAAAAATCATTGGCTCGATCCGAACGGACAGCTGTATAAAGCGATCATGTTTGAATTTTTCACTTATCCGGAATCGATCAAGCTTGCTTCCGACCCGGAATACAGTAAAGTGAAATTCGAGGAGCGCCTGGAAATCCAGGGCAGTGACGATCACAGCAAGCTGATTGCGATGCTTAACGATGTCAACAATATGGCCATGCCTATTGAAGAAGTGTTTGAAAAGCATTTTGACTTGGACAATTATTTAACCTGGCTGGCTGTTAATATCTTAATGGACAACATGGACACCGACGCCCAAAACTATATCCTCTATTCGCCGCTCAATTCCGATAAATGGTACTTCCTTCCATGGGATTATGACGGTGGATGGGAGCTGCAGCGGGGGCTTCGTTCGATCAGCGATTATGCCAGCGGAATCAGCAACTATTGGGGCAATAAGCTTCATAACCGATTTTTCCGTAAAACGGAACATGTAGAGCTGCTCAAAAACAAAATCGACGAGCTGTACACGGTCATTAATAACCAGGCTGTCGAAAACCGATTAACCACGTTATACCGGCCAGTCGTTGAGCCGTTTCTGAATAAGACGCCGGATTTGAATTTCCTAACGATCCGTAAGGATCAGCTTCAGCAGGAATACGAAAAGATTGCGGGAGTCCCCTTCCGCTCGATTCAGCGGTTTAACGAAGACCTGGAGAAGCCAAAGCCTTTTTATTTGGATGACCTTAATTTGGAGCAGCAAGGAGCGGTTCAATTCACATGGGATCCTTCCTTCGATCTGCAGGGAGACGACTTAACGTACCAGTGGGTCCTGGCCTACGACCCAGCCTTTACGAGAATCGTTAAGCAAGCAGAGTTGAAGGAAACGCGGATGACGATTTCCGATCTGCCAAAGGGAACGTATTATTGGAAGGTCATCGCGAAGGATTCCAAGCAAAATACGCAAATCTCGTTTGATATGTTTGAGGATACGGAAGGAACACCTTATTACGGGGTTCGGGAAGTGAGGGTGGAATGAAATTCTTAGGCCGAAAATTAAGGCATGAGCAAAAATACTACATCCATCCGCACGAGTATATTACGCTTCGTCAGCAGCTTTCGCTGCTGCTCCGGCTGGACGGAAATTCGCAGAACCGGGAAGGATACGGGATTCGCAGCCTCTATTTTGACGGGCCGCATGATCATGCCCTTTACGATAAAACGAACGGTATTTTTTCAAGGGAAAAATACCGGATTCGAATCTACAACGGGAGCGACCGAGTCATTAAGCTGGAGCGGAAAAGCAAATACGGCGATTACGTAAGCAAAGAAGCCGCTTCCTTAACCCGCGAAACGTACGATCGCCTGCTGCAAGGCGACAGCGGCTGCCTGAAGGAAGCGGGCATCCCGCTCCTTCAGGACTTCTATCGCGCCCTGCAGCGCGGCTATCGCCCGGCAGCGATTGTCGATTACGTACGGGAGGCTTACGTGTACGAGCCTGGCGATGTCCGAATTACGTTCGATAAAAAGCTTTCGGCGGGTGTTAATACGTTTGATCTCTTTGATCCGGCTTTAGTGCTCATCGAAGCTTTGGATCAGCCCCGGATGATTCTAGAGATTAAATTCAACGAATTTTTGCCGGATGTAATCCGGAAGTTAGCACTTCCCACCGCAGCTAACCGTTCCGCGATATCTAAATATGTGATTTGCCGCGAAGTCTGCATTCGTCATTTTAAAGCTTAAACTATTGGAGGAGGAATCAAGGATATGAGCGATACGCTTAGATTTCAAGACATGTTCAAAAAAAGCATCCTCAATCTGGAAGCGTTTCGCAGCGTCTCTTATGTGGACTTGTTTTTCGCTCTAATCGCTTCGTTTGCGATCGGCATGTTTATCTTTTATATTTACCGCCATACGTTTCGCGGTGTCGTATACAGCTACAATTACAATGTGACCTTCGTTCTAATGACCATCATTACTTCAATGATCATCATGACAATCAGTACTAACATCGTACTTTCCTTAGGCATGGTTGGAGCGTTAAGTATTGTGCGCTTCCGAACTGCCGTGAAGGACCCTCTTGATATCATTCATATGTTTTGGGCGGTAGCAGCCGGCATTGCAACCGGCGCCAAGCTGTATCCCGTAGCCCTCATCGGCTCCCTCGCCATCGGGTTAACCCTGCTTTGGCTTTCCCGAAAAAAGGTGCGCGAGCAGCCGTATTTGCTGATCATCCGCCACACGGAGGAAGCGTTGATCCCGGTAAAAACGAGCTTAAATAAGCTCAAGTACACGTTGAAATCGAAAACAGTACGTAAAAACTATACCGAGCTCACCTTGGAAATGCGCCTCCGAGACGACAACACCGCTTTTGTAACGGAGCTGTCGCAAATCGAAGGCGTCGAGGATGTTTCCTTGATTAATTACACAGGGGATTATGCACAGTAAACGGGGAATCGATGAGATGAGGCCTCAGGGCAAGCGCTGCGTGTTACGGTAAAGCAATCTGGATCGTACGGGTATGCTGCTCCCAAACGACAGCGGCCCCGAGCGCCTCACCGGCCAAACGAAGCGGTATGTAGGTTACTCCTTCACTCAAGTACGGCGCTTGCCGTAAGGCTGTGCTCTCGCCATCTATTTCCGCTTCCAGGCTGTCGATCGTCAAGCGTACGCTTCTTCCCTGCTTTTCCGCTTCTACTGTGCGGGTTGCAGCATCCCATTCCACCTTGGCCCCCAATGCCTCGAATAACGCCCGCATAGGGACAAACGTTGAGCCATCCTGAATCTGCGCCTTCTGTGGAAAAAAGCGCTCTCTGCCATCAACCATGATGCGGGGAGCGTTATTTTGTTCCCGTATACCAAGGATACCGAACGAACTGGAAGCGCACACCGAGTCACCCGACGGCGCTGCCTTACACAGCGCCTTAACACCTTTCTGCCGCCACTCCAGGATGTAACGCTCTCTTCCCTCCGCATTCAGGGAATACCAATAGCCCTGTTCATCCTGAAAATAGGTATTGCCCAGCTCGTCCGACTGCAGCGTTGCCTTGTCGATGCGTTTGGGCTCAGGCAGCCGGTACGTCCACAACAATTCGCTGCCGCCGCTGCTGCTTAAGCTCACTGCTGAATCCTCCGCAAGCAGGCGCTGCTTTAAGCTTCCCTCGTAGGCCGTACCATTGGAGCGATCCACAGCAGAAATTCGGTCCCCTGAAGGCAGCACGGCATGCCACATTCCCTCCGAACGGTAGTAAGCCGTACTGTCGGATGAAAAATAAAGCTGCGTCGGGTCTTCCACATGCAGCTGCCATGCCGCCTCGAACCGATCCGCCCCCTTCAGCTCGGCCGCAATCGGCCCGCCATCGGCACTGCCTTCTATCGCGTAGAAATATAGACTCTCGGAGGGCAGCATTGCCCCAACGGACGGACCCGCAGAAGCCGCGCCGACCAGCAGCATAGCCGCAGCAGGAGCAATGCTGAACCAACGGACGATTTTCTTCATTATATCAACCTCTATCAGACATATTTCGACATTTTTCGTATAATTTTAAAGTACCATATTTACCCCCGTTCAGCCAGCGTTTGCACAAAAAAATGCCCCCAATCTTTTACGATTAGGGGCCAACCATTTACTTCACGGTAATCCGATAATAATAATCTTCCGTCATCATCTTGATAATCTCTTCCCGCTCCGTCTCTACATCGTATGGCAGCCGGAATTTATCTGCATGAATAAAGCCGCTATACGTCCCCGCCTTCGCATTGAGGAGCTCCGTTTCGGAGCTTAACACTGTACGATCCTTATTCACTACCTCCATGACTATAACTGGACGACGTTCTTGATCCTCAGTAATGGTGTAGGCAATATCCAAATTAATGCCGCCCAAATAACTGTCTTTGGTCAACGAACTAGTCAGATCATAATTCGGCTCCATGGAATGAACTTGCACCGCATCATTCTTGATCAGAGGGTAATCCTCCTCCGGCACTGAGAAATGAATCGCGCTGTTCTCGCCATCCCACTTGACCTCATAGCCCAGCGCCTCACTCACCAGCCGCAGCGGCACATAAGATTTATCGTTATATACGATTGGCGTATCCGTAGAAGTATCCAAGACCCTTCCGTTGAGGACCAGCTTAAAATGCGGTGCCAGCAGCGCTGTAATTTGCGAGCTAGCCGCTGCCCAGACCGTTGTTGGAACCAATAAACAAACGATAAGACCGAACAATAAGATCATGCGCTTTTTCATGTAAACTACCTCCCGTGTCAGTAATAAGCAACATTTTCTATTGTTAATGATTACCTCATGGAATAAAAGGTACGTTCATCCTAAAATTACAGGAACATCCTCCTAATCGCATCGACACGACTCTTAGCCCTTTTCGACTAGCTTGAGCCTCCAGACCACGCTTTGAAAATCACCTTTTAGTACGGGTACATTCAGCCCCGCATACAGCAGCGCATCGCCGCTGTATACCTCTTCGGCCCCGTCAGCCTCCTTGACGCTATACGCGTATTCCGCATGTAGGCCTTTCAGCCGCAGCGATGTAAACGGCGGATTCGGCTGCGCAAGCACCCGAAAATACGCGACCATCGCTTCGCTTTGATCGTCGGAAACAAACATCCACGCGGTCTCATTGCCTTCAAACGGGCTCAGCAGCCTGTAGAAGGTGCCGAACTGAACCAGCCCCCTCACTTCTTTATAAAACGCAACCTGGGCTCGCACCAGCTTCTCCTCTTCCTCGGTGAACGCAGCAGGATCGAGCTCGAAGCCGAAATTGCCGGACAGCGCTACGCTGCCGCGCATCGTTAACGAGGTGCTGCGGTGCACCTGGTGGTTCGGCACCGCCGACACATGCGCGCCCATCGTGCTGATCGGGTATACCAGGCTTGTGCCGTATTGGATTTTCAAACGGCTGACCGCATCGGTGTTATCGCTGGTCCACGTTTGCGGCATGTAATACAGCATTCCGGGGTCAAACCGCCCTCCTCCGCCGGAGCAGCTTTCGAACAAAATATGCGGAAAGCGGCTCGTCATTTGCTCCAGCACCCGGTACAGTCCCAGCATATAACGATGCGCGGTTTCACGCTGACGCTCCGGAGGGAGCGCCGCCGAACCGATTTCCGTCATATGGCGGTTCATATCCCATTTGACATAGGTAATCGGCGCACTCGATAAAATATCGGATACCATCTGCACGACTGCATCTCCTACCTCCGGGCGCGAAAAATCGAGCACAAGCTGGTTGCGGCCCGTTGACCGTTCCCTCCCCGGGACATGCAGGCACCAATCCGGATGCTTGCGGTACAGCTCGCTGTCCGGCGATACCATCTCCGGCTCAAACCACAGCCCGAACTGCATTCCGCTCGCCGTAACCCGATTCACTACATCCGCTAAGCCGTTCGGCAGCTTCTTCCGGTCAACGAACCAATCGCCGAGCGAAGAGCGGTCATGATCCCGCCGGCCAAACCAACCGTCATCCAATACAAACAGCTCGATGCCGAGCTCCTCCCCCTTCCGGGCGATTTGCACGATTTTCTCGGCGTTAAAATGAAAATACGTCGCTTCCCAGTTGTTAATCAGCACCGGCCGGGGCTGATCCCGAAACACGCCGCGGCACAGCCGGGTTCGATACAGCCTGTGATAAATCCTCGACATCCCGCCCAGCCCTTGGGAGCTAAACACCATCACGCTCTCCGGCGCTTGGAATGCTTCACCGGGCAGAAGCAGCCATGAAAAGTCAAACGGATTAATTCCAAGCGAAACCCGTGCTGAGCAGTATTGATCCACCTCGACCTGTGCAAGAAAATTTCCGCTGTATACGAGACTTAGCCCGTACACCTCCCCGTTGTCCTCATCCGCACCCTTACGCAGCAGAGCGATAAACGGATTATGCTGATGGCTGCTCGCTCCCCTGCGACTTTCCACTGCTTGCAGCCCTTGAACGAGTGGCCGGCGAATTACATTCCGTTCATTGGCCCAAGAGCCGGACAGCTGCAGCAGCTCGAACTGAGCGTCGGCGAAGTCGACGCTCATACTTAGCGCCCGCAGAAGCCTTACCTGCTGCGGCCCCTCATTAATAAAGCGTACGGAGCGCGTAATCGCATCGAGCTCCTCGAACACCGTATACGTGAGGATCAGCTTCACATGAAGCAGCTGATCCACCAGCGTAAGCTCCAGCGTCGACGCTTCCCCGTCGCTTTCCACATAAGTCGCCGGCAGCTCATCGAGCTTCGGCTTTCCTTGGACGATCCGATGTGAAGTATAGATAAACTTCGTGATCGTCGATCCGTTTTCCGCTTGGAGCTCATACGCGGGCACGCGGAAATCCGTTGTCCCGTATGCCGGATATTCTTGCGGAAGCGTGTCCAGCGAAAATTCGTTTCCCTCTCCAGCCGGGTTCGGCGAGAAGGCCCGGTCCCCGAAGCGAATCGGGCGCGGAAAGCGACACGTATTTTCGGCAAGCCGCCGCCCCCAATACAGATGAGTGACAAACCCTTTTATGATCTGGAGCATGTAGCTCGTCTGTTTGGATTGAAGATGAAACCGCTGCGCGTTCTCGTCAAAATAAATGGCCATCAACGTTCCCCCTAATCGGCATTTACTCCACTTCAAGCCCTCATCATTCTCATTGGCCTGCTGCAGCCGTTCTCTTCAGTCGTAAAACCTGCGTCCAATGAACCGTTATGCGGATCAAGCAGTATATGAAAATAAGCAAAGTGCTATCCCAAACAATATGGAAGCCGAACAAATGCTTAATTAAATCATTTTCTCCCTCTGCTACGACAGTAATGCCGAACGATGCCAAGGCAATTAAGCCAAGCACAAAAAACCAACCCATTACATATTTCGTGCTCCGTTCCTTCGAGGTAAAGAATATCAGCGCCAGCAAAATACTGTAGAGAATAAAATAAACCATTATACCAGCAAACCGGTCCGGTAGAAGCATCGGCTTTAATCGAGACCAAGCCGTAAACAGCTCGCTTTTGGACTGCTCGGGCATGAGACTCGCTCTCGTGTAGTTGCCGATAGCCGGTTCGCGTACCACATTCGCCTGAACGGCCGCCGCATCCAGCTTTTGCAGCAGACGCTGCGGATGCAGCACGTAATAGTGAACAATCTTCATATGGCTGATCCGGTCGTATACGTCTGCACGGAACTTGTCCGAACGGATATCGACATTTTTATCCATATAGTAAGTTGTTCCGGCTAGAGCGCGATAAGAAGGATCAATATCGAAAAAAGCCATATCCTTGTCCGGATGCGGGGAATCCTTGAGTATCCCGTAAAAAAAGCTGTCGTACGTAGTAACATCGTTCAGCCCCTTCGGGTGACTGATATAAAGCAGCAGCGAGCCGGCGAGCAGTGAAACACTTAGGAAAACAACGAGACCCTTTTTCCAGGATGGCCTTGTGCGAAATAAAAACGTGGCGAAAAACAAACCGATCAGCACGCCGGCAAAGCAGTTCTGCACCTTTGCAAACATAAACAGAAATGCCGCCAGCGTAAATAAGACCATGCTGATCGGGCTAGGATTGTTTTGCCGCAGACAGTACAGGCTCGCCGCCAGCAGAAAGAAGTAACTAATATAGAGCGAGGCTTCACTATATAAGGAGTTGAGAAATGTAATATACGCCGTATCGGAGAAAAGCAGGATGATTAGACAGGCATAGCCGATCCGCTGCGGAATGCTCTCCGTTTTCGCAGCAAGCAGAAGCAGCAGGATCGCTGCGGTTAACAGCACAGCATGAATCATACCGAGCGCCGGTACATAGAAATAGCTTTCCGAAATGAATAGCTTATTTAACACGGAAGCTATTTTCAGAAAAACAAGCTGCGTAGAAAGGTAGGTTTCCTTTTCCTCTCCCCAATACGCTTTGTTGTGCTCATAGGGGTACGATTGAAGAAAATATCCGAAAAACTTATGCTGATCCGCCACATGGGACGGGTAGGAAAGGTGAATTTCAGCCATCAGCCTTCCGAAATCCCCATTGTCCGCCATCCCAAGCGAACGGACAAACAAAGTATAGAGAACGATGGTCGCAAACAAACAAACGGCAATGAGTTCAATCTGGTTTCGTTTCAGTCTCGTCATCATAACCTCCCAAACCTACATCTATTTCTCTTACTATTTTTACAGCATCATCCATATTATACTTTATTAACGAGATTAATTCCTCCTTTCACCTCCACATCCCTTTTTATCCAGTTATAAAAGTTTGTAAACAAGGAACTTTAAATACGGTATAGGGGTATGCGAAAGCGCCTTAAACGAAGATAATCCACACAATAAAAATGACCCTCACTCGCCACAGGGGAGTCAAGGGTCTTGTTCATAAAAAAAAGCGATGGATCGGCTCCATCGCTTTCTTTCAATTGCGTACAAATTAGAAAATAGGTGATAATAACTAATCAAATAATTTGGTTGTTACGGTTCGTAATGTCCGAGTCGATTAACCCAAGCGTCTCTGAAGTCGACGTATGAAGATCTTGGACCAAATCCGGGTTTTTCATTAAGGAAATGCCATACGAAGGAATCATTTCTTTAATTTTCGGCTCCCACGCTTTAATGTGCTGCGGGAAGCATCTGTTGATTACCTCAAGCATAACGGATACGGCCGTCGAAGCACCCGGAGAAGCACCAAGCAAAGCAGCGATCGAGCCATCCGCTGCACTAATAACCTCCGTACCAAATTGCAGCGTTCCTTTACCGGCCGCAGTATCTTTAATAATCTGTACACGCTGGCCAGCGACCAGAAGATCCCAGTCCTCACTTTTCGCGTTCGGAACAAATTGCCGCAGTTCTTCCATGCGCTGTTCTTTTGATAACATCACTTGCTTAATCAAGTACGTTGTCAACGACATGTTCTTCACGCCTGCCGCCAGCATCGTAATTAGATTGTGCGGCTTTACGGACGTGATCAAATCAAACATGGAGCCGAATTTCAAGAATTTCGGTGTGAAGCCGGCAAACGGTCCGAACAGCAGCGATTGCTTGTTATCGATGAAGCGTGTATCAAGATGCGGAACGGACATAGGCGGAGCGCCAACTGATGCCTTGCCGTATACTTTGGCATGATGCTGCGCCACAACCTCCGGGTTTTGACACACCATGAACAGCCCGCTTACCGGAAATCCTCCGATTCCTTTGCCTTCGGAGATACCGGACTTTTGCAAGAGATGCAAGCTTCCGCCGCCGCCGCCGATAAACACAAATTTTGCGGTATGGCGTTCAACGGTTCCGCTATCGACGTTTCGAATCTTCAAATCCCACAAACCGTCGCTCGTACGTTTAATATCGTCAACGTTACGGTTGAACTGGATATCAACATTCTTTGTCTTTAAGTGGTTAAACAATAAACGGGTTAACGACCCGAAATTGACATCCGTACCCGATTCGATTCTTGTCGCCGCGATCGGTTTATCGAATGTCCGGTCCTTCATCATTAGCGGGATCCATTCCTTCAGTGTTTCGGGGTTATCGGAAAATTCCATCCCTTGAAACAGAGGATTTTTGGACATCGCTTCAAAGCGTTTTCTTAAAAATGTTACATCCTGTTCCCCTTGCACAAAACTCATGTGAGGCACCGGCATGATAAAATCCTGCGGATTTCGGATCAGTTTGCTTTTGACAAGATAAGACCAAAACTGCTTCGAAACCTGATACTCTTCATTCACTTTGATCGCTTTGCTAATATCTATAGAACCGTCCGACTTCTCAACAGTGTAGTTAAGCTCGCACAGTGAAGCATGCCCCGTCCCGGCGTTATTCCATTCGTTAGAGCTTTCTTCTCCAGCAGTGGCGCGTCTCTCAAACACTTTGATTTCCCAGTCCGGTACTAATTCTTTCAGCAGTGACCCCAAAGTTGCGCTCATGATTCCGGCACCAATTAAGATAACGTCTGTTTTCGTTTGTCTAATGCTCATTTTTACCGTCCTTATACCTTACGTTTTCAATTTAACCTTATCATAGTGTATCACTATTATTAATAGATTAAAATATTTATTTACTACTTTATGTTATTTATAAGGTATTAAAAAGCTGGTAAAACATGAAGCGTTTCGGATAAGAAAAGCCTTGATTTACCCAGCAAAAAGAAAACCCTTGATTCGCCAACCTTTCAGGGCGAGCATCAAGGGTACCTTACCGAATCCTAACTATACGAACGCATTGCCTTCCACAGCTCTTTCCAGGACGGACGCTTCCCGTACATCAACACGCCGGCGCGGTAAATTTTCGCTGCCAGCCAGCCCAGCAAAATAATCGAAACAATCAAGATCCCAATAGACAAAGCAATTTCCCATGCAGCTGGGCTGCTCATCCCGATTCTTTCAAACATAAGCAGTGGAGAGAAAAACGGCACAAAGGATAAAATCACCACAAACGGTGCCGTCGGCTTGTTAAGCCCTATCATGGCAATGACAAAGGCAGCTACAATCAGCATTGTCACCGGCATAATAGCCTGGCCAACCTCTTCGGTTCTGCTTACTAAGGAGCCTACAGCGGCAAAAATCGTCGCGTAGATCAAGTAGCCTAACACATAGAAAACGACGAAGGCCACCAGCAAGAATGGCTCCAAGCCACCTTCCCCAAACCGCAGCATGCTCAGTAAATCGCTGTTGCCGCTCACGTACACATTAGCGATCGCAAAGCCGACAAAGAGCAGCACCTGCAGCAGTCCGACAAGACAGACGCCGATAATCTTTCCGAACATTTGCTTCACCGGCGAAACCGTAGAAATGAGAACCTCCATTACACGCGAGTTTTTCTCCGCGGTAATTTCGGTCGCAACAATATTTCCATAACCAATGACGCCTACGTAAAGCAAGAACAACAGCACATACACAAGGATAAAGGCCATCTCCAGCTGAGACTCCGATTTACCCTCACCCCCGGTTTCGGCGATTTGCACCGTATCGATTCGATAAGGGGCAAACAGCTGTCCAAGCTGCCCCTCCGACAAACCCAGCTTTTCCGCAACAAGCTGCTGCTGTACGGATTGGAAGGTTTGTACAAGCGCCTCCCGGACTGCATTATCCTGTGAATCCTTTGATTTGTATACGATACCCGGCAGTACTTCCTCCGGCGCAGCCTTCTCGAACACGACATAACCGTCAATTTTCTTTTCGAGCATCTGATCCGCGGCAGCCTTCTCATTGGCTTCCAAGCTCCCTTGAGAGGGCAGCAGGGTCAGCTCCAGCTTTTTCCCGGGAAGCTGCTTGCCCTGTTCGACGAGCCGCTGCAGCGTCTGGGGAGAAACGGACTCCGTCGCTACGATTCCGACCCTGTGAGGAACATCGCCGCTAAACTTTTGAATCATTGTCGGCAAATGAGAAAATAGCACGATAAGGAGTGCAAATATAATCGACGAAATCCAGAATGATTTTGTCTTCACCCGCTGATAAAAGGTAAACCAAATGACCGTACCCATACTATTCATGGTTCTGCCCCCCCACCGCTTTAATAAAGATTTCGTTGAGTGTAGGCTCCAGCAATTCAAATTTCGTTATCGAGCTCATCTTCATCGCCGTCGCAAGCACCTCTTGTGCAGCCTGCTCACTCTGAATACGAAGCTCATACCCGTTTAGATGCTTTTTCACCTCAAGCACGCCCGGAACCTGCTCCAAGCCGTTTACATCCGTTTCTGTCACCAGCTTAACCCGCTCCCTCGGATAGGAACGCTTAATTTCTTTCAAGCTGCCCTTGAGTACCATGCGAGACCGATGCAGGATGCAAATATTTTCGCACAGCTCCTCAACATGATCCATCCGATGGCTGGAAAACAGCATCGTTTTCCCCTGCTCCCGCAGCTCCTTGACCGTTTCTTTCAACAGCTCTACGTTCACCGGGTCCAGGCCGCTGAAGGTTTCGTCCATAATAATAATGTCGGGGTTATGAATGACAGCTGCAATAAATTGAATCTTCTGCTGATTCCCCTTGGAAAGCTCCTCTACCTTCTTCCCATAATAATCGGGAACCTGAAAGCGCTCGAGCCATTCCTTTAGGGCTTGATCCGCTG
This sequence comes from Paenibacillus turpanensis, assembly GCF_011421635.1. Taxonomy (GTDB): domain Bacteria; phylum Bacillota; class Bacilli; order Paenibacillales; family YIM-B00363; genus Paenibacillus_AK; species Paenibacillus_AK turpanensis. The sequence goes on along the minus strand of NZ_WTLI01000012.1, from coordinate 125,766 downwards.
CTTTAACGGACATCCCTCTCAGCTTTGCCAAATATAACAGCTGATCCTTGACCGTAATCTTTGGATATAAGCCCCGCTCCTCCGGCAAATACCCCATGGTACGCCGCAGCTCCTCACGATACGGCTTCCCCATCCAACGGATCTCTCCCTCGTCAGGTGCAATTAATCCGAGCGACATCCGCATGGTAGTTGTTTTGCCTGCCCCATTGGCGCCGAGCAAACCGAAAATTTCCCCTTTACCGACTGTAAAATGTACCTGATCCACTGCTGTTTTCTCTCCGAAGCGTTTACTGACGTTGTTCACCTCAAGTACGCTCATCGTTTACACATCCCTTCTTTCGTTCCATGAGATACCATAAAATTTGATCCAGCTCCGCAGCCTGCGTACGAGTAATCGTATATCCGGCTCCGTGAAGCGCCGCTTCCGTCTCTGTAAAGCTGCTCGTTAGGCAAAACGCACCGCTCCCCTGCTCCTCCGCATTCACCACACCCGGCAGCCTAGCCAATGCGGCGGAATCAACCGGTCCGCTGACCCAGATTGACTTCCAGCCGTCCAGAAGCTCATCCTTTTCCAGCATCCCAATAATTTTTCCATTATTTATTAACGTGACATAATCGCCATGGTTTCTAACTTCTTCCATAATATGTGTAGCCATGACAACCGTCCGGTTCATTCCGCCTTCCATAAAGCGCGTAATTTCCCGCATCATTTTTCGCCACGAAAAGGGATCCAGTCCTGAAGACGGCTCGTCGAGCAGCAGCAAATCGGGCAGCTGAGCCAATGCATGAGCGAAAGCCAGCTTGCGTTTGGTCCCTTTGGACATTTGCTTTACTTTTAACTGCAGATCTACATCGAGCTCTTCACACAAATGAAGAAAATAAGCGTGATCCCAATTGGGATACCACGGCGAAACCATAGCAGCATACTGCTCCCCCGTTTCATGCTCGTTCGGATAATCGAATTCCTCCGGAACATAGCCAATACGCTGCTTTAGCTCTACTTCATCCGCATCCATGCGTTTACCCAGCAGCTGAACATTACCGCCATCCGGACGCGTTAGCCCCATCAGCATTCGAAATAATGTACTTTTCCCCGCTCCGTTTGGTCCGACAACGGTAACAATGTACCCTTCCGGCACATGCCAATCACTCGGCCCCCATTGAAAACGCCCGGTCTTTTTCACCAACCCGCTCATACTTATTGCTTCCATATTTCCAGCCTCCTTATTCCCCATCATCCAGCGTATACACTTTTTTCAATGCTTCCTCAAACCAATCTCTCATTTCTTGAATGCCGCTTTGCAGGCTTCTACCCGTTTCAATCGCTTCGACTAAAGCTGCGATCACAGCATCACGGCGGTATCGTTCCCGGTTCGTATCGCCAACCTTAGCGACGAACGTTCCGGTTCCCTGACGGGTAAGCAGAATGCCTTCGTTTTCTAAATCCTGATAGACTCTGCGAATCGTAATGACGCTGCAGCCTGCCCCTTGTGCAAACTCTCGAATCGAGGGGAGCATCGTCCCTTCTTTTAATTCGCCGCTTAAGATAAGTGCCCTCAGCTGTTCTTCGATTTGCAGATACATGGGCGCCGAGCTGTCTGCCGATACCTGAATCGGAATCTTCATCTCTTCGTCACCTGCTTTCTATCGGCACTGTTCATGCGCTTAAATCTCTATTTTTCACGATGGTAATCGTTTTTTTATAAGCAGCTGCAGCGCAAGCTAATGCAAGGATCACTAGTCCACTACCCATGATCGTTCCCGGAACCGAACGCCCGAAGAACAAGGTTTCTATCACAAATGATTTCTTAAACCCGAAAATCATCACAATATCAGTAATAAAAACCGGGACATAGAGAAGACTACCGAAGATTGCGTACTTTTTTCCAGACATGCTGAGCTCTAGCATTAAGTAAATCATCCCAAAAAAAATACTGTAGCTCATCCAAAATATGGTGAACAATATGAAGTCCGTTGCATAAACCGGTGTTTCGGAAAAGAAAGCCACTATAACTCCAAATGGCAGCAGAAAGCAGGCAGCGCATAAAACCGTAGAGATTAAGATTTGCAGCACCCTGCTCTGTACGATGTGCTTCGGATCAATCGGAAGCCTTCTTATAAACTGCAGCTGCTTCGTAAAGATGTCGGTTCTCCAATAAGAAGAGAAATGATCTTTGTAAAAGGCTGCTCCAAGCACCGAGACAAAGCATAAAAAGGTAAAATCCATAATCACGGAGGACGAATGCTTTCTCCAGCCGCTATTTCCATCTTCCAGGGATAAAAATTCAAGGGCATTCTGCGTGCTAAACAATCCATAGATCAGTAGAAATACCATAACCCCTAAAGCAAGCAATCCTCCTGCTTTCAAATCCTTCTTTGTTAACCGCCAAACCGATTCCCAATGCATAACTATCATCCTCCTGATGAATTGTACAACCCATATTTTCTTACTATGATCTCTGTGATTACTCTGTATATTATATATACACAGTATATAAACAGTTTGATTCACTGTCAATGCATTTTTTACATAAAAAAAGGAAGAACCCGCTTTCCAAGTTCTCCCCCATAAAAATCAATCTTGTATTTAGTTTTCGTTTGACTTTAACAGCCCTTGCTCATACGCATACCGGGCAAGCTGCACCCTGTTTTCCAAATGCAGCTTTTGCAATATGTTTTTCAAGTGGTTTTTAACCGTATTCTCCGTAATGTATAATGCCTGCGCCGTTTCTTTGTTGGATAAGCCTTCTGCTACATGCTGCAGGATCTCCATCTCTCTTTCCGTAAGAGCTGTTTCCGGCACAGCTCTGGAATTCCGGCGAGCTTTTCCTGTAAACTCCGCCAGCAGCTTCATCGCAAGCTCTGTCGACATCGGAGTATCATCTACCGCAACGGCCCGAAGGTAGTCAAGCCATGATTCGGAATGGACGCTTTTCACTAAATAACCCTGCGCACCCCGCTTAATTGCTTCAAATAAGTCGGCCACATCATCCGACACCGTCATAATTACAATTTTCATCGCCGGGTAGCGCTCTTTTAAGTGCTTCGTCGCTTCAAGGCCGCTCATGCCCGGCATCTGAATATCCATCAGCATCAAATCAGGCAGATGCTTCTCCGCCAGCTCCAGCGCATCGTAGCCGCTTCGTCCTTCAGCAACAAGCTCAAAGGCCGGCTCTGCGGATATAATATCACTTACGGCTTCCCGCGCATGCTGGTGGTCATCAATCACAACCATTCTACAAGCCGATCTCATCATTCATCCCCTTTTCGCTGCAAATTCTACGACGGTTCTTACCGGGTCTTCCGAACGGTAAAACTGAAAGCTCCAGCCCAGCTCCTCGGAGCGCTCCTTCATAATTTGCAAGCCATAGGTCGGGTGCTTCGCCAATTGAGCATCCCAAGGCTTCGCGCCGGAGCCATCATCCGAAATACGGCAAACCCAGCCTTTCCCATCCGGATTCATCTCAATCCATACCTGCTTCGCATCCGAATGCTTTTGCACATTGATAAGCGCTTCACGAATGGAAGAATACAGCTCCACCTTTTCCTTATCCGAAAGCAGCTGCTGATCCACTTCCCATGAAAAATGTACCTTTACGCTTGTCTCCTCTTGATAGTCGTAAATGAGACGAATCAAGGAATCAAACCATGGTTTTGTGTCTGGCTGCGGCTTTTGCTTTAGGCTTGCGATGGCTTGGCGTACATATTCATTGGTCTGATGAACGGTTTTTTTCAATTCCGCAATCGTTTCAGCCTGCTTTTCCCGTTCGCCTTCATGCAGCTGCCGCTCAAGCTTATTCGTCTTTACCGAAAGCAAAAACAGCGACTGAGCAACCCCGTCATGCAGCTCCCTTGCCATTCTCTCGCGTTCCATCAGGCTCACTTTTAATGATCTTTCTTCCTGCAGCTGCTCCTGAATATCCTCCCACAACGAAAACAGCTTCAACACCAGCGTTAGTGTAACTGCCAGCACGATAACCGGAGCCAATAAATTACCGGTCTCCATCGAAATGTACGGCAGCAGCGCAGGGGTATGCCGTACATATTCCCAAACCCCGATCGTCACCGTCGGAATGATCAGGATTAACCATTTAATCGTATTCGGCTTCATCGTAACAAACCTCCGATCACAGAAAAAAGTCTCCGCACGAAAAGCGCACGGAGACAAGGTTGTGAGTTTTAGAAGTGGAAAATGGCATCAAACAACGATTGCACTTCATCGCTCGGGTAAATGATATACAGCAATAAATAAACGGTAACGCCTGTAATCGCCGTTGCAAACCACATCACAGAAGTAGGTCTGGCAATCCGCTTATGCTTCGCCCAACGCTTGTTAAAGGCGTGACTCAGCGTAATCAGCCCGAAAACCCCCGAAGTCGTGGCAAGCAAAATATGAAAAACAAGAAACACAAAGTATACGATCCGCAGCTCGTCCGGTCCCCCAAAAGGCTTGCTTCCGAAGAACAAGGTACGGATTAAATACAGAATGAAAAATGCAAGGGCGAAAAAAGCTCCCCACAGCATCGTTCGTTGATGTGCTTCTCGTTTTCCCGCGATAATTTGCCGCCAGCCAATCGCGACGAAAATCGCGCTAATTACGATTAAAGACGTCGTCATAAACGGATAAAACGTATGCATCGTTGCACCGCACCTTCCTACAGCCAGTCCTAGATTATTTCAAGCCTTCCGCAGCAGGCGCTGCATTCGCCGGAAGAGGATCGATTTCATTGTTAGCCGGATTTTCGCGGCGGTACCAATGGTAGAAAACATAAGCCAGTGTAGCTCCATACACGACCTCTTGAACGAGCTTCATAATTACGCCGCCAAGCTGCTGGTCCTCGATCGCCGGCATAATAGCGAATGTATTCGGCCCTTTCAGCGCCTCTAAAATCATAGCCGGATCCCCCGGCATACAAAAGCCCATGGCGATCGCCCAGACTTGCGGATCGGTGTACGTAGCGTACATCGGCTCTCTCGCGAATATGATCAGCGCGCAGGCCGGCGTTAATAAAACACCGTTTGCGAATATATATCCCATTTTACGCACATCGGTCAGCTTATTCAACTCCGGAATCGGGCACAATACCGGCCACCACATGATCGTTGCCGTCAAAAACAGCGCTGTATATACAATAGTGTGGATCACGTAGTTAGTCATGACAAAATCGTGAACAACAGGCATATGGTAAAGAGAAAACAATGTGTTAAACAGCAGCAGCGTTACCATCGGCTTGATGAAGAAGCGTAACTTCCTCATTCCTGGGATTTTACCGAAAGCGATGAACATTTCCTTCGGAATACCCATCAGTAACAGCGACGGTGCAATCATAAAAGCGATAGACATGCTGGCCATATGCCAAGTAAACATCAAATGACCCGCCAAGTCGATCGGGCTGCCCAAGGCAATATACATCAACAGCATTGCGCTGATAAAAAACCCTTTTTGAGTACCGGTAACCGGCTTCATCCCCGGAAACCATGCCTCGCGTTTATTACCAACCGCAATAAGGTAAAGAGCGATAAGCGCGACAGTGAACAGCATGAGGAACGGACTCCATTTCGCGGCAAAGCCGAAAGCGTCCATATTCGGCATCGTTAACTCCTCCTTTGCGGAAAAAGAAGGCCGGCTTTCGCCGGCCTATCTGATATTACCACCATAACCAGAATACGCCTGCTGCAACGACAGTAAGTGCGACAAATGCGCCTGCCCATAAAAAGAGCTGCGGAAACTGGTGACCACGATCCTTCATGTGCATCCAGAAGTAAAGCTGGATGACGACCTGAACAATCGCCAAAATCATAATGAACAAGTAAATGAACCCTTTGCTGAACTCAGTATTCGCAGCTGCCAGGAAGGCGAGTGCAGTTAATACGATGGACAGCACGAACGACAAGATATGGTTGCGAGGCCCTTCGTGACGGTGCTTACGGCCGGATTGCCCTGCTTGCTCATGAGAATGCTGCATGGCTTTAACCTACCTTTCCCATCAGGTATACGACAGTGAAGATGAAAACCCACACAACGTCGATAAAGTGCCAGTACAGGGATGCCACATACACCTTCGGTGCAGTTACGACAGTAAGACCCTTTTTGCTGAGCTGCAAAATGATCAGCGTAATCCACAGGATACCGAATGCAACGTGGGCTCCGTGGAAACCAACAAGCGAGTAAAACGAAGTACTAAAAGCACTTGTATTAAATTTATGTCCTTCATGCACGTAGTGCATGAATTCGTAAATTTCAAGACCCAAGAATGCAAGACCGAGAAGAACCGTAACACCCAGCCAAAGTTGAATCTTAGCTGCACTCTTCTGAATGTGCATAGCTTGAATAGCGAATACGCTCGTTAACGAGCTTGTTAAGAGAAGCAGTGTTGCAATGGCAACAAGCCGCAAGTCGAACAATTCCGCGCCTGACGGACCGCCGTTAATTTGCTGGCGGAGCGAAATGTAGGCTGCGAATAAGGTACCGAACAACACGGTTTCCCCGCCGAGGAACAGCCAGAACCCGAGGACCTTATTGCGTCCTTCTAACGTAGCGCGTTCCGGCTCATCCGGAAGTACTCCGGTTACGCCGTGTCCATGATGATCAGCTACTTGGCTCATGCTTTTACCCCCTTGTCGTTCAGTTCCTCCGGCTCAATATGGAAGCCGTGGTCATCGTATACGGAGCGGAGCAGCATGCAAAGGAACGTAATCGCAATACCGATAATCGCCAACTTATAATCGGACAAAATCGGTGTAAGCGGGCTGCCTTCCAAATCTTCGTACATAAGTCCCAGACCGCCGATAAACATGCCGAGCGACATAAAGAACGGCAGGATCGATGGAGACGGCATATGAATTGGACCGATTGGCTCAGCAGGCGTCATTTCTTTGTTGCCTGCCATTTTTTCTACCCAAAGTGCATCCAGCCCGCGAACGAGCGGAGTCTGCTTAAAGTTATATTCGGGCGGAGGAGATGGAATCGACCACTCCAGCGTACGGCCATCCCAAGGGTCAGCCGGTGCGTTCGCCTTCTTAAAGAAGGAACCAACCATGTTGGCAACAAGCAGGATCGTGGAAACGCCCATAAACATTGCGCCAACGGTTGAAATATAGTTCATTTCATTCCAGCCTTGGCCGTCAAGGTACGTAAATACACGGCGCGGCATGCCGAGCAAGCCGAGGAAATGCTGAATGAAGAACGTGAGATGGAAGCCGATAAACCAGAGCCAGAAGGTAAGCTTACCCATACCCTCGTTCAGCGTACGGCCGAACATTTTTGGCCACCAGTAGAACAAGCCTGCAAAGAGTGCTAGCACCAAACCGCCTACGATAACGTAGTGGAAGTGAGCGACTACGAAATACGTATCATGGTACTGGTAGTCCGCCGGCGGAACCGAAAGCATAACCCCGGTAACGCCGCCCATTACGAACATCGGAATAAAGCCGATGGCGAACAGGTTTGCTGCAGTGAAACGAATTTGTCCACCCCACATAGTGAAGATCCAGTTAAAGATCTTAACCCCGGTCGGAACCGCAATAAGCATCGTAGCGATCGAGAACAATGCGTTTGCAATTGGGCCCATACCAACCGTAAACATGTGGTGAACCCAAACCATGAAGCCAAGGAAACCGATCAGCGCTGTCGCGAATACCATTGTGCTGTATCCGAACAGACGCTTACGGGAGAACGTCGCAACAATTTCAGAGATGATCCCGAAGCCTGGAAGCACGAGAATGTATACTTCCGGGTGACCGAAGATCCAGAAAATATGCTCCCAAAGTACGGAGTTACCGCCCGCTGCCGTATTAAAGAAGTTCCCTTCAAACATACGGTCAAAGGACAACATAACAAGACCTACTGCAAGAGCAGGGAATGCGAACAAAATCAAACCGGAAGTAATGAAGGATGCCCAAGTAAAGAGCGGCATTCTCATAAAGGACATTCCAGGTGCACGCATGTTGATAATCGTAACGAGGAAGTTAATACCCCCGACCAGCGTACCTAAACCGGCAATCTGAAGGCCGATGGCATAAAAATCCATACTTTTACTATAAGCAGGTCCGGCCAGTGGCGGATACGAGGTCCAGCCTGCATCCGGTGCTCCACCCATGAACCATCCGAGGTTCGTTAAGAGCGCTCCGAAGAAAAACGTCCAAAAGCCGATTGCGTTTACAAACGGGAACGCAACGTCGCGCGCTCCGATTTGGAGCGGTACAATCGCGTTCATAAATCCGAATATGATCGGCATGGCCGCCAAGAAAATCATTGTTGTTCCGTGCATGGTCAAGAGCTCGTTATACGTCTGCGCGGATACGAAATCGTTCATCGGCTTCATCAGCTGAATCCGGATCAGAATCGCTTCAAGTCCTCCGACAACAAAGAAGAAAAAGCCCGAGAACAAATACAGAATACCGATTTTTTTGTGGTCAACGGTGGTCAGCCAATCCATGATACCACTGTATCTCTTTGGTGCGTGCGCAGCATGCGCATGTGCCGTAGTTGCCATTGTAGCGTTTTACCTCCTTTACCACCGTCTCTTATTTAAGTTCGAGCAAGTATTTAGCAAGCGCATCAAGCTCCTGCGCATTCAATTCTACTTCCGGCATGTTGTTGCCCGGCTTAATCGCTTGAGGATTATCAAGCCATTCTTTTAAGTTTTCTTCATTCATTTCAACGAAGCCCGCAAGAACTTCACGGTTTGCAAAGCCGTCAAGGTTTGGTCCGAAGCCGCGGTCGCCCGCATTCACAGCGTGACACTGCAAGCACTTCGCTTTAAATACTTCTTCACCCTGCTGCGCTGTTGCAGAAACGGCAGCTGTCTTCTTGAGGTTTTCTGCCCAAGCATTAAATTGATCTTCAGGCATTACAACCGCTTTAAAGTCCATCAATGCGTGGGATGCTCCGCAAAGCTCCGCGCATTTTCCTTTATACACTTTATTTTCAGTTAATTCCGGAGTGTCGATAAACATCTTGTTCTTCAGTCCAGCGTTGGTATCCATCTTGCCTGCAAGACCTGGAATCCAGAACGAGTGCTTTACATCCGCAGAGGTCAGTTCAAATGAAATCCGCGCGTTGGCCGGAAGCACTAAATCTTGTGCTGTAATAATGCCGAGCTGCGGGTATTCAAACTCCCACCAATATTGGTGAGCAGTGACCTTAACTTGAATCTTTGAGTCATCCTGCGAGTAATCTTTTGCCAAACCAAAGGTTGACTGGACTGTCGGTACAGCCAGTACGAGGAGCAAAATCAGCGGAACAACCGTCCAGATGATTTCCAGCTTATGGCTGCCCTCTACTTGCTTCGGAATGTCGTTCTGACCCGGACGCTTACGGAACCGGATAAGGACGTACAAAGTAAGTACGAATACTACCACAACGACTAAAATCATGATGCCCAAGGACAACTTCATCAAGCTTAGCTGTTCCTTCGCGATCGGCCCGTCCGGATTTAACGGGTTCGGTTCGCTCAGAGCCGTGCTGCAGCCCGCAAGCAGAAGGGCAAACGCCGCAAATAGGGGCAGCAGACGCTTAGTTAGTTTCCACCGCTTCATCTAGTTATCAACCCCAGTCTTTTTATTAAAACCTACATATTCCGACATAACCTAATCAGAAACAAGAAAGCCCCCGCCGGGCGCAGTGCGCAATCCCGCAAAAAAGGCTTTCCTGGTACACAATTTTTAGCGTTTTTCTATGAACGAAATCACTTCTATAACTATAAAGTCGCCCTTGTAGTTTGTCAATCCGGTGGCAAAAGCGTCACAAATTGTTCTTAATACGCTGAAACCCTTGACGCATTGGCATATTTCGGCTTTCAGCGCTGCGAATATTTCGTCCCCGCAAAGTTATCCTAACCATATCAGGATCGCTCAAAAAGGAGGCTTATATTCCTATGATTACCCAAAAACGGAATGGTCTTGCATGGATTCGCATTTCTTTCCTCGGAATCGTACTCCTTACCGGCGGATGTGCATATGAAGGAGACTACGAAGGCTCGGACGCCGACCTTTCCAGCCGCGATGATATGACGCCCCAAACCAAAGCTTATGGCGATATCGGTACGCCTACCGATCACAACAACACTCGCTTTGAAATGAATCAGGATGCCGCCAATGCCGTAGCGCAGATGGACGGTATTTTCGGAGCTTATGTAGCACTTACCGACAAAAACGCTTATGTAGCTGTCGCCCTGGATGATACTGCGCACGGTACCGTTGGACACGGCGGCCGCATCGATACAAACAACACCGGACAATCCGAAGGCGAATACGATCCCTTTACACATAATCCGCAAGCCAGCTGGCGAGACGTGGTTACGGACACCAATTCTTATTATACGTTTCCTACTTTAAATGAAGACGACATGAACGATAAGCTGAAGCAAAAAATCGCGGTTCGTCTTCGCACGCTGTACCCTTATGTCCGCACGGTTCATATTTCCGCCAACCGCACATTTTTGAACACAATGAATACTTACGCCCAAGAGACTTGGCTTGGCCGTGACCTTCAGCCTCATCTCGAGGACTTTAACGGATTAGTAAAAAGCGTGTTCGCCGGCCGGGAGTAATCCACTGTAATTGAAGAGACTGCGCGATCCCGCAATCCCCGAGTTCCATGCCAGATCCATGCTCCTTCAGCAAAACGCCATTAAGAAGGCCGCCTACAAGAGCGGCCTTTCTTTTTAGCCTTACATTTGATTGCCATGCCTTATGCCCACATTGGATTGCGATGCTTTAAGCCCACAATTCTTCACGCTGGCGTTTTACGTCTTCATTTTCCAAGTATTCATCATAGGTCATTTGCTTATCGATAATGCCCTTCGGCGTAATTTCGATAATCCGGTTGGCAATCGTGTTAACGAACTCATGGTCCTGTGACACGAAGAGCACGGTACCGTCGAAATCAACCAGGCCATTGTTCAACGCCGTAATCGATTCAAGGTCAAGGTGGTTCGTCGGTTCATCGAGAATCAGCACATTCGCGCCGGTCATCATCATGCGTGAGAGCATGCAGCGAACCTTTTCGCCTCCGGAAAGCACACTTGCTTTCTTCAACGCCTCTTCCCCAGCGAAGAGCATCCGGCCAAGGAAGCCGCGGATATACTGCTCTTCTTGGTTTTTGGAATACTGGCGCAGCCAATCGACAAGGTTCATTTCAACGCCTTCGAAGTATTCCGAATTGTCTTTCGGGAAGTAGGCCTGGCTTGTCGTAACCCCCCAGGTGTAGGTTCCATCCGCCGGCTCCTTCTCGCCCATCAGCACCTGGAACAATGCCGTCTTCACATGCTCCCAAGGCCCGACAAAAGCAATTTTATCACCCTTGTTCACTACAAGATTAAGGCCGTTCACATCCTGCCCCGCTTCCGTGCGGACCGTTAGGTTCTCGATCGTCAGAAGCTGCTTGCCTGCCTCTCGCTCCGGCTTGAAGTTAATAAACGGATATTTGCGGGAAGAAGGACGGATGTCATCGAGCTGGATTTTATCGAGCATTTTCTTCCGGCTTGTCGCCTGCTTCGACTTGGAAGCATTCGCACTAAAGCGGGCGATAAACTCCTGAAGCTGCTTGATCTTTTCTTCCTTCTTCTTATTCGCATCTCTAGTCAGCTGCAGGGCAAGCTGGCTGGATTGGTACCAGAAATCGTAGTTGCCGACATAAAGCTGAATTTTTCCGTAATCGAGGTCAGCAATATGTGTACATACTTTATTTAAGAAGTAACGGTCATGGGATACAACAATAACGGTGCCTTCATAATCCATCAAGAAGTTTTCTAACCAGCGCACCGAATCCATATCCAAGTGGTTGGTAGGCTCGTCGAGAAGCAGGATTTGTGGATTGCCGAACAGGGCCTGTGCCAATAGCACGCGTACCTTCTGGTTGCCGTCCAGCTCCTTCATCAGCTTGTCGTGAAGCTCGCGCGGAATGCCAAGACCGATCAGCAATTCAGCCCCCTGAGGCTCTGCATCCCAGCCGTTGAGCTCTTGAAACTCGCCCTCAAGCTCCGCCGCGCGCATACCGTCCTCGTCGCTGAAGTCCGGCTTCGCATAAAGCGCATCCTTTTCTTCCATAATATCGAATAGCTTCTTATGCCCCATAATAACGGTTTTCAGCACCTGAACCTCATCGAATTCGAAGTGGTTCTGCTTCAGCACCGCCATCCGGTCTCCCTGCGAGATAATGACTTCACCCGTCGAAGGCTCCACCTCGCCGGACAAAATTTTCAGAAACGTCGACTTCCCCGCTCCGTTCGCTCCAATCAAGCCATAGCAGTTGCCCGGCGTAAACTTGACGTTTACTTCCTCGAACAACGCCCTTTTGCCGAAGCGCAAAGAAATTCCGTTCGTTGCGATCATATCGAATAATTCCTCACTTTCAAAAATAGTACATCTAAACGCACACATTCTGGCGCTAAACGCCAAATGCGCAGTATGCCAAATTAAGTGTTCCGCTTATTCCTGCCGGAAACCATCTCTACCATCATACTGAATATAACGCCTCGGTTCAAACATTTCACGAAAAAAGCCTAAGTACTGGCTGTGAAAAAGCCTTTCGGCCCTCCTTATGATATGATAATGCAGAGAATGGAAAGCGGAGGTAAAAAATCATGAGATTACTTTCAGTTGAACCGACGCCGAGCCCAAATGTAATGAAGCTGACGGTGAGCGAATCGCTGCCGCAGGGGGTACAGCGTAACTATACGTCCGAAGAGGCGGACAAAGCTCCGGCCTTTATTCGCCGGATGCTGGACATAGAAGGAGTAAAGGGCGTGTTCCACACCGCCGATTTCATTGCGCTGGAGCGCGCGGGAAGCGGCAAGTGGGAGTCGATTTTGGCGGATGCGAGCCGCTTGTTTGAGAACGCGGAAGGCGCGGCCGAGCTGCTGAAGGTGACCGGCGAAGCCGGGGCGTTCGGCGAGGCGAATGTGTTTGTGCAGATGTTCCGCGGCATACCGATGCAAATCCGCGTGAAGGCCGGCGGCGAGGAAGCGCGCATTGCAATGCCGGAGCGGTTTGTGAATGCTGCGACGGAGGCAGGGGCGGCATCGCCGAACCTGATCAAGGAGCGCCAGCTCGTCGAGTTCGGCGTGCGTTACGGCGAACTGAAGGAAATCGCCGAGGACGTCTGCAAGGAGCTCGAGGCGTCGTATGATGAGGATCGGCTGCGTTCGATGGTGCAGCAGATCCTCGAGAAAAGCGTGCAGGCGCCGGAGCCGCCGAAGCCGCTTTCTCCGGAGGAGCTCCGCGCGAAGCTGGACGATGCCGATTGGAAGGTGCGCTACGCCGCGCTGGAGCGCATGAAGCCGGAGGCGGACGACCTGCCGCTGCTCGTGAAGGCGCTGCGCGACGAGCATTATTCGGTGCGGCGGCTGGCGGTCGTCTATATCGGCGGCCTGAAGGACGCCGATTCCGGCGAGGTGCTGAAGCTGCTGTACGAGGCGATGCGGGATTCGTCCGCTGCCGTGCGGCGGACGGCCGGCGACGCGCTTTCCGACATCGGCGACCCGGCGGCTACGCCGGAGATGGCGGCCGCCCTGCGCGACCCGAGCAAGATCGTGCGCTGGCGCGCGGCGCGCTTCCTGTACGAGGTCGGCGAAGACAGCGCCTTGGAGGCGCTGCGCGAGGCGGTTAGCGACCCCGAGTTCGAGGTGAGCCTGCAGGCGCGCATGGCCGTTGAGCGGATCGAGCGCGGCGAAAGCGCGGCCGGCACGGTGTGGCAGCAGATGGCCCGCCGCGATACGTAGAGTGAATAACAATGCCCCAGGGAACTTGCAATTCCTTGGGGCATTCTTTATGCAGGCCGCTTCACGCCTGCCGTTCAATAAGACCAAAAACGATGCCATGCGGGTCCTCGCAGTATACGAATTTCTCTCCCCCTGGCAGCTCCATGACCGGCGATGCCTGCCGCCCGCCGTTTGCTTCAATGGAAGTAATCATCTCTATCACCGACGGCACCTCGACCGTATTCACGGCAGCAGCCCTGCCCTGGCGCTCCTCTGCACGAATAAGCGCGGCCCCGCCGTTGATGCCTTTCGTGTGCTGCTCCCCCGTTCCGGTTTGCAGATGCCAATACGGAATATCCCCTTCTACCTGCCTTACCTTCCAGCCAAACACCTTGGAATAAAACTGCGCCAGCTCTTCCGGCTTGTCTGTCTGCAGCTCAAAATGTACAACGCGGAACATTGCCCCACTCCCTCTTCTCCTTATGCTCAGCATTTCTGCGCCATTTCGCCGCAAGAAAAATGCTTCTTATGGTATACTAAGAACTACTTGCGTAAATGGAGTGATTCGCATGAAAATTCAATGGACGATGCTTTTTGCTTTAGTGTTTGCCCTGCTCATCGGCATATTTGCCGTTGTTAACGTTGATCCGGTGCCCGTCCGCTTCGTCTTCGGCGAATCGATGGTTCCTCTTATTCTCGTCATCCTTGGCTCTGCTCTGTTCGGCGGAATCGTAGTCGGTTTATTCGGAATCATCCGCCAGTACCGGATGTCCCGGAAGATCCGCACGCTCGAAGCGTCGCTCGCCGAGAAGGAAACCGAGCTTCGCTCCGTAAAGGAAGGCATTCAAGCCGCTACCTCGCACTTGGCTGGCAAATCAGCCCAAGAGGCGGCACCTGCATCGGCAGCTCAGCCGGAAGAAAAACCCTCCACAGAGAAAGACCATTCGAAATAGGTTTGTTGGCGGATTGGATATTGTGCAGCCATCCCTTCCGATAAGCGAAGAGCCGCTCTCCAGATGGAGGCGGCTCATTTGCTGCTGTTTTACTGCAGCGGATGTCGTTGCTCCAGCACCTGCTGCACTCTGGTCACACTCTGCGACATAATGTGACCGCTGCTGGCTGCAGCCGCGACCGCCGCGGCTTCTGCCACTTGCTCCGGGGTCGCCCCTTCGGAAAGTGCCTCATCCACGTGATAGAAGGTGCACACCTCGTTATTCGCAAAGAGCGCGATCCCTAACGCAATGAGCTGCTTTTCTCTCGCAGACAGCGCCCCCTCGCGGAAACACTCTCCGGTAAAACGATGATAGCCCTCGATCTGATTCGGAGCCATCGCCTTCAGGTGGCCGACACCGATTTTATAAGCATCTACTTTGCGATCCGCTATTTGTGTGTTCAAGGAAACATTCCTCCCGTTAAGTTGTACCCGGGTAGCGTTCCCTCAATAGAAACTTCCAATTCCAAGCCTAGTGAAGCTCGAAACACAAGGCTCGAAGCACGAGGCTTGAGGCTCCGGCTGAGCTACCAGAGACTCCCCGCGTAACTTACCGTTTCGCAAGCAGCTCCGTCATACCAGCAAAATAGTACACAACCCGTTCGACGCGCTCCCGGGTCGGTTCATGCGAAGGCGTGCCGTCACTGTCGAAGCTGCGCTGATCCCCGCCGACTGAAATCCATTCCGGGCAATTTATCCCGTGCATGTTGCGCACAATCGTCTGAATGTGGTTCAAGGAGCTTACGCCAACCGGTCCGCCCGCCGAGCTGACAGCGAGCACCGGCTTGTCGCTGAATTCCGCTGAGCTGACATGATCCAACGCATTTTTCAATACGCCCGAAATGCTTCCGTGATACTCCGGCGTCGCCAGCACGATGCCCTCCGCCTCGCCAAGCAGCTGCTTAAAGCGCTGCAGGTTGTCATCCGTCATTTCGCCTTGATCCGGCGAATAAAACGGAAGCGGCCGTTCGAACAAATCATGTACCTCCGCCGCAAATCCCTTTTCCTTCAACAGCCTGCCTATGTAATTTGAAAGCAGCGTGCTGGTCGCGCCGCTCCGGTTACTTCCCGCTACAATCGCAATCTTCTTCATCTGTTCCCTCTCCCTTGCCCGGGCTTGTTGAATACGTCCCGGATTTTTTGATATTTTTAGTAGGATGAAAAACCAAACTTATACGTAAGGCAGGTTACTAACTAATGTGGGAAACCATACAAATGTGGTTTGAGCAGTACGGTTATGCCGTATTGTTTATCGGTCTTTTTCTAGAGTATATCGCTTTACCGTTTCCAGGGGAAACCTCCATGGCTTACGCCGGTTATCTTGCATACGAAGGACGCCTCAATTGGTTTCTCTGCATGGTGCTCTCCTTTATTGCCACAACTACGAGCATTTCGATCACCTATTGGATCGGCTACCGCCTTGGAATGCCTTTTTTTGAACGCTACGGCCGACGGTTCGGGCTCGGACCCGACAAAGTAAAAAAGACCGAGAAGTGGTTCGAGCGCTACGGCAACGCCTTAATTTTCGTCGCCTATTTTATCCCCGGCGTCCGCCATGTGACCGGGTACTTCTCAGGTGTTATCCGCCTTCCCTTCCGAACGTTCGCTCTTTATGCCTATACCGGCGCGCTTTTTTGGGTAATAACCTTTGTCGGAATCGGCCTTTGGTTTGGCCCTGCTTGGGAAAAACTATTCCATCTTGTCGCGGAGTATGCCGTTGCCTTCATCGTATTTTGCGCCGCCGTGTTCCTCATCGTGTATCTCATCCGCCGCAGACGGGCAAAGTAAGGAATACCCGCCGACTTATTCCAGACCGTAAACTCCAACAGTCGGCTGGCCTGCATTCCCGCAGCGTCCAGCCTGCTTTGCATCCGCTATTCCTCGCGCCGCCCGCGCCGCAAGCGTAAAAACGATCCGGTTGCCGTCACAACCAGGTCGTCCTTATCGTTGCGGATTTCACAGCCCATCTGGTACACATCACCCGCTTGATGCTGAATGACTGCCCTGGCAATCAGCTTTTTTCCTGTCCCCGGCTTATGATAATTCACATTCATATCGAGCGTCACAAACTTGTCGTCCTGCGACACCCGCAGCTCCAGCATCCAAGCCATCGCCATATCCGCCAAGGTCGCGGTGACCCCTCCGTAGACAATCCGGTACGGGTTCCACCAGTGCCGCTCAACAGGCATGGAGCACACGAAAACACCGTCCTGATCGGACGCTTCTTCAACAATATTCATAAAATTGCCGAGAAACGGATAGCCGTTCTCCTTCATCGTTTCCAACGCCTCAGCGGTACGCGCAATGACGGCACGCTCCCGGTCTGACATTTGTTCGATTTTTTGATGCAGCTGGTCCTTATCCATACGCCCAAACACTCCTACACAAATTATGTATTTTTTCTACTTACGGAACTTTTTACCTTTCGCCTGCGTCTATATTAACACTACAAAAGAAAGAGGAGATTCGCTTCATGACACGAGCAAGAACCTTACTTCATTACCTGCTTGCAGGGGTTGTCGCCCTTACCGCACTGTCCGGTACGGCATCCGCCAAAACCGTCGCCACCTCGTCCGTATTTGTCATTCTTTACAGCGGTCAAAAGGAAGCGTTCATCGGGAACCAGCAGGTTACCCTTGATGCCGCCGCCAAAATCCATAACGGTAAAATGTATGTTCCCGCACGGTTTTTAGCCGAAACCTTCGGACTGCCGATCCGCTGGGAAGCGGAAACGAACACCATACATATGGAGCCTACCGAAGAATCCTCTCTTATTATTGATAACGCTGCAAAAACCGTTCTCGCCGACGGTTTACCGCTGGAATACGACGAGCATGTGCTCATCTCAGAGGATCGGCTCTTGTTCCGCCTCACTTGGATTATGGATTACGTGGGTGCTAAATACAAATATAACAGTGAATTAAACCGAGTGGAAATCGTCTACACGAAGAAGCCGAAAAGCCTGCTGACCAGCACGCAGAACAACTCCCGTCCGGTCGCGAAATTCTTATTTGAGAAGCCGACGTATCGGATTGGAGAGCCGGTGAAGATCATCGATTTAAGCTATGATGTGGATTTGGAAGGCATCGGCCATAAGGATTGGAGAGGCCGCCAAGATGTTTATTTTAAGCCGGGCACCTACAGCATTTCGCTTCAGGTGACGGATGTGAGCGGCAACAAAAGCGATTGGTACGAGCGGAAAATTGAAATCGTCGATGAAGTGTATTTAGATGAATTCGGCTACAAAATGCATTACAACCCGACCTCTACGTATATCGATTTGTCTTACGGTGAAGTCGCGGGACGCTTTTTCAAAATGCGAGAGCTGCCGAAAACCGTTACCCAATTGAAAGAACGGAAGCTGCTCGTAAGCGACAGCCCGGAAACGGTTGTTGAAAAGGGAATTCTATATCAAGATAAAGTAAACGGGAAGACCCGCCTGTATGCGGACCATATGAACGGAACCGATGAGCGCCTTTACATCGCAATTATGGCAACAAACAATGGCACGGAGCCGGTCACGATCAAGACGACCAAGCAGGGAGAAGTTTACCCTTCGATTTACGCAAACTTGATTGGTCACGAGGCTACAGTGGATTTTATGGCCAATTATTCGGAAAAAGCTGACGTTATCGTTCCTCCCGGCGAGTCGCAAGTGTATGCGTTGTTCCCGGAAATTTTGCCTGAGCAGGGCATTAACCTGTTCTACGATCTGGAAACCTCAGGGGAAACAACGATTTCCTTCATCGCCTTCGGACGCGGGGATAAGATCGAAAACTTCCAAAGCATGCGCAAGCTTCCTTATGATCAAAATGTGAGGGGAACCTTTGATGCGGCGGATATTAAATGGAAAATCGATCCTGCCCAATTATCGGAGCCAGCGCTCATTACGATCGGCGACGGAGAAATTGACCGTTATGTGACCGGCTACGACGCCATTGAAGAACGCGCGGCGACCAACTTCGGCAACTATGGCGTCATGTACCATGTAGAGATGGATAACCCGCCGCCGATGGCGATCATGCTGCTGGCACGCGGCGGTGTTTACAAAGGGCCGTTTAAAATTAACGGAGAGTATTTGATGGTGCCGAATCATGGCGGCGTTATGACGCCGATGGACGGCGTACATCTCATGTGGAGAACGACAGGCAACGAGAAGACGCTGAATATCGAGTTTTCTCCGCCGGCCGGCTCTGCTTTCCCAGTGGATCTCATTTTCTACCCATTAAAGAAGGAATAACGTTTACAGCAAGAAAGCCGCCCTTCCAAGTCGGATGGATCGAACCCTTTAGGGTCCGCCAAGACTGGGGGCGGCTTTTTCTCTTTTCTTTTAGAATGGGATTCCGACCTTCACAATGCCCGCTTCCTCGATCACCGGATAGGTCCGAACCTCCCCTGTATCGGGGGCCTGCACGAGACCGGTTGAGAGTTCAATCTTCAAATCCCTTAACGGACAGTACACATAACCGCCGCTCACAATGCCTTCGGTTAATGGCCCGCCTTTTTTATGCGGCGTGCGGTTTTCCAAGGCGTACAGCGCTCCGTCAGTTGTACGGAACATTGCTAAATTATAGTCGCCAATGATGACCTGCCGGCCGGCTCTCGGCGGAAACTGTTCGGAAGCTCCTACCTCAATATATTGAAGCTGCTCGAATGGAGTCATTTGCAGCATTCCATCCATCCCCCTTCTTATCGAATCCGAATCGGTTCATAGTACATCGTGCGAAGGTTTGCATCCTCCAGCACCTCAGCCCACGGGTCTTTACGTCCCGCCAATGCCTCCGCGAGCCGCTCGCCCAATGCGGCAAACTCTGTCGCATCGTCGAGGATGGCCGCACGAACAGTCTCCAGTCCCACGCGCTCCACAAAGTCCGAGGTGCGCTCGCCGTACTTGGCCTGCTCCCGGTAATACTGCATAAAGGCGTCGCATATTGCGATTAATTCTTCATCTGTTTTCACCTTGCAGAGCAGATCCGCCGCGCGCAGCTTAATCCCGCCGTTGCCGCCGACGTAGATTTCCCAGCCGCCGTCATTGCCAACAATACCGATGTCCTTTGTCCCCGACTCGGCGCAGTTGCGCGGACAGCCGTTGACGGCCATTTTGAACTTTGCCGGCATATTGATTTGCTCGTAACGCTTTTCCAGCAGGATCCCCATAGCAATCGAATCCTGGGTACCGAAGCGGCAAAATTGCGAGCCGACACAGGTTTTGACCGTACGCAGCGACTTGGCGTATCCAAAGCCCGAAGGCATTCCGAGATCCGCCCAAATGGCCGGCAGCTGTTCCTTGCTCACACCGAGCAGGTCGATCCGCTGTCCGCCGGTAACCTTAACCATTTCGACGCCGTATTTTTCGGCGACGTTGGCAATTTTACGAAGCTCGGCAGGGGTCGTAACACCGCCGTACATCCGCGGAATCACCCCGAACGAGCCATCCTTTTGGATGTTCGCATGCAGCCGTTCGTTGACAAAGCGCGAGTCGCGCTCATCCTCATGCTCTTCCGGCCACACCATCCCGAGATAGTAATTCAGTGCCGGGCGGCATTTCGAGCAGCCCTCTTGATCCTTCCAGCCGAGAACATGCATCACTTCGCGCACATGGGTCAGCTTTTTTTCTCTAATGGCAGCTACAATCTCGTCGCGGCCCAGCGGAGTGCAGCCGCAAATGCCGGCAGGAGCGGCATTTGCCTGGAACGAATCGCCCAGCGCAGCCTTCAGCAGCTGCTCTACCATTGGCTTACAGCCTCCGCAAGACCGAGTCGCCCCTGTGCAAGCTTTGATCTCATCTACGGTCGTCAGACCGCCATCACGGATCGCTACGAGAATATCCCCTTTTGTTACCCCATTGCAGCCGCACACAATATCTTCGTCGCTCATTGCCGCTACACCGGCGTCGCCACCAGCTTCGCCTCTGCCCCCGCAGCAGCCTCCGCCGCCGAACAGCGCCGCGTAAATTTCGTCGGTCATCGGTTCACGGGCCGCCACCCATTTCGCAAGACGGGCCGATTCGCTCGTGTCACCGAACAGCACCGCTCCTACAATACGGTCATCCTCAAGCAGCAGCTTCTTGTACGTCCGCTTCCACGCATCCTTCATTTGCAGCACCTGATGCTGCGGTGTTTCGATGAAGGTTCCGGCCGAGAATACGTCTACGCCGGAAATTTTCAGCTTCGTTGCCGTTACCGTGCCTTCGTACGGCTTTGTTTCTACGCCGCAAAGCCGCTTCGCAAGCACTAACGCCTGCTCGAAAAGCGGCGCCACCAAGCCGTAGCAAATGCCGCGATGCTCGCTGCACTCGCCGACCGCCGACACATGAGGCGCACTTGTGCGCATATAGTCGTCGACGACGATTCCGCGATGAACGTCCAGACCGCTGGCTGCGGCAGCCTTGATGTTCGGAACGATTCCCGCCGCCATTACAACCAGATCCGCATCGAGGCTCGTTCCGTCCGCGAAATGCAAACCGGACACTCGGCCGCTGCCGAGGATGCGCTCTGTCTTCTTGCCCATAAGGAACGATATTCCGTGCCGCTCCAGCTCATCCCGCAGCATTTCCGCCGCAGCAGCATCCAGCTGACGCTCCATCAGCCGGTCCACCAAGTGAACGACCGTAACCTCCATTCCGAGGCTGCTCAGCCCTTTAGCCGCCTCCAAGCCCAGCAGCCCGCCGCCGATGACGGCCGCTTTGCGGTAACGCGATGCGGCATCGATCATCGCCTCACAATCCGCGATATCACGGAAGCCGACTACGCCCTCCAGATCAGCTCCGGGTACCGGAAGCACGAAAGGCTTTGAGCCGGTAGCAACAATCAGCTCATCGTAATCAAATTCCAGCCCTTGATCGGTTTCCACGACCTGCCGGGCGGTGTCTACTTTGGTAACCATTGTACCCGTGTGAAGGGTAATACCGTTCTGCGCGTACCATTCGCGATCGTTAAGAATAATGTCCGCCGGGGTTTGCGAGCCCTCAAGAACATAGGAGAGCATAATCCGGTTATAGTTCGGATACGGCTCGCTGCCGATGACGGTAATATCAAACGCGCCGCCCAGCTTGAGAATATGCTCGATCGTCTGCATGCCGGCCATGCCGTTACCGACGAGGACCAGCTTGCGTTTTGCAGCGGATTTGCCTATCCCTTGCATAGCATCGTTTCCGTTTGCTGTATCCGTTGTATGGATTGCGTCCGTTGTATTGTTGAGGTTCAATGTATGGTTTACGTTTGTCGTATTGTTCATGTCAGCAGGTTGATTCAAGTTATTTTTATCGGTCATGTTGGCTCCTCCGATATATGTGAATTTGTTCACATCATAACTTGAAAAGAAAGAGACTGCTGTGATGATGATCACCACACCCCCATCCCGGGCGCATCAGCCGCAGCTGCTACCGGTCGGGAACAGTCCCTTTAATAAGAATATTTTCAAACGCGGGCCGTACACTCTTCCATCGGCTTACCGCCGGATCCGCGGTAAACACACACACCAGCTCTAAGCCCGGGACAACAAAAATATACTGCCCTCCGTGGCCCTGCGCAAAATAATAAGGCTGCCCCGCAAACCGGGACACCCACCATTTGAAGCCGTACTCGCCGTAGCTCGGATGACCTTCGATTTGCGCGGAAGCCGCGGCATCGATATATTCACGGGGAACCAGCTGCCTGCCGTCCCATTCCCCGCGATGCAAATACAACAGCCCCAGCTTCGCCATGTCTCTTGCGCGAAGCTGCAGAAACACATGCCCCGCCGTATTTCCCTGCGGGTCCGGCGGCCAGATCACATCGCGGATGCCAAGCGGCGCAAACAGCCGCTCCGCCGCATAGTCTCCCGCACAGCGCCCTGTCGCTCTTGTCAGCACACATGACAACAAATGCGAATCCGTGCTGCGGTACTGAAACCTTCCGCGCATGTCTTCCACCACGGGAAGCCGCCATATAAACCGCAGCCAATCCTTGCTTTCGTGGAAGCGCGACAAATGCTTCTCCCCCAGCTTGCTGCCCGTCAGCCAAAAAAATCCGCTGCTCATCGTGAGCAAATGGCGCAGCGTCGTCGCAAGCTTCTGCTCTCCCAAGTCCTTGGGCAGCTCGTCCGACGCAAAAAAGGCCGCCGCCGGAACATCGACGCTCTCGACATATCCGTCGCCGATGGCGGCGCCGATCAGCGTAGAGGTAAAGCTTTTAGTTACGGAACGCACATTCATCAGCGAGTTCTCATTCGTGCCGTTATAATACTGCTCATGCACAAGCACCCCATGGCGAATCACCAGCACCGAATAAAGCTTCGGCAGCTTCTCTCCAATATGAGCCGAAAGAGCGCGTATTGCCTCGCGGTCAATTCCATGCTCCTCCGGCGCTCCGATTCGCCACTGCTTCGTCGGCCAGAACGTTCCGCTCAACGGGATTGCTCCCCGCCGCCTCCCTGCGGCTGGCGATTTACATATTTATCGTAGCGCCCGTCCACTTCTTCTGCGATTTCACGGAACCGCTTCGTCTCCTCCGCGACCGGATCAAACTTCGCCTGAATGCGAATTTCAGGCGGGTGCGGGAGCTTTCTCCGAGCCGCTTCGCTAGGATCGGCTTTTTCCATCTCACCCTCGGTCAGCACCTCGGACATGCGCCGCTCCAGCTCCGTCCCCTCAAATTGTTCCTCTTGATCCGCCATACCTCGTCTACCTCCTGCCGGCCTATGCCGAGCGTCATTTTTCAACCCCTATTTTAACCGATAAACAGAAGCTTTATGTCGGATAAACATTTTTTCACTTCCAGTATATAGTATAAGGCGAAGTGTTGCTGTAAAATGAACCTAATAACTTCGTCTTTTTGCATCCATTTAGCCAATTGAACAATTTAACTGAACGGAGGAGATCTGATGCAGGCGCTTGAGCATTTTATAAGGCTGCAGCAGCATTTCAAGGATGCCGTACCGGGGGAAACGGTGCGCGTCACCCTCGATGAGCTGGCCGGTATGCTCTGCTGTACCCGAAGGAACGTCAACTTTATTATCAAAAATATGGAGGCGCAAAACTGGGTGCGGTGGACCCCGGGACGCGGGAGGGGCAACTCCTCGTCCCTTACCTTTATTGCCGATGCGAGAGCGCTTCTTCAAGAAGCTGCCGTCCGCTACGTGAGCACCGGCGATGTCGAAGGCGCATTGGCGCTGCTCGGCGGCCCTGCCAAAGAAGGCCCGGGGATGGATGCCTTCATCTCCCGGTTCCTTGAAGAATTCGGCTTCTTTTCCGAGCCGCGGCCGGGAAAACGAAAGGATGTACTGCGTTTTCCATTTTACCGCCCGCTCGGCAATCTGGATCCGGCCTATTTGCACCGCAGGACCGAGGCGCATATGTCAGCACAGCTTTTCGATACGCTGCTGCGCTACGATCCGTCGTCTAAGGAAGTGCTTCCACACCTCGCTCATCATTGGGAATGCAGCCCGGATTTAACCGAGTGGCATTTATACTTACGTAAAGGCGTCCGGTTTCATCATGGCAAGGTGATGACTGCAGAGGATGCCGCCTATACGCTGGAAAGAGTTATGGATCCGGCGAACTCCGCGCCCTACCGCTGGTTGTGCCGTGACATTAAGGAAGTATCCGTATTAAGTGAAACCTGCCTGAAGCTGACGCTTCACCGGCCGAACCGGATGCTCCCGGTTCTGTTAAGCTCGTCACGCCTCGGGGTCGTTCCGAGCGATAAAGCGCCTCCGAACGATCCGGAATTTGCCCGCCTCCCGATCGGCACCGGACCTTACAAGCTGACGCGCAATGATTCATCCATGGTCGTCTTCGAGGCGAATGAGGCCTATTTTAAAGAACGGCCGCTGCTGGACGCGGTGGAAATGTGGATCGTTCCGGACAGCCTTCCGGCGAACGATGCGCATCTTTCCCCGTTCGGCAAACAGCTGTCCGAAAGCGGGCCCTTCACCCTGCTGGAGCAGCCTGAGACCGGCAGCACCTATATTTGCTTTAACCGGTCCAAGGAAGGACCGATGCAGAATCGCTCCTTCCGTAAGGCGCTGCACCACGCCATCGACCGGGAGAGATTCGTCGAAGAGCTCGGCGGCTTTCGCATTACGCCAGCAGCCAGCTTTTTTCCCGATGCAACCAAAAAACGCTACAAACCGGAATACGATCCGGTCAAGGCCAAGAAACATCTGGAAAAATCAGGCTACGATGGACAAGCGATTCATATGTATACTTATGAAATGGCAGTGAATCACGAAGACTGCGCTTGGATTCAAGAAGAGTGGGCGAAGCTTGGCGTGAACACGATCGTGACCGCTCTTCCTGCCGAGGAGTTGTTTCGCAAGGAACGGATCGCAGAAGCCGATGTACTGCTCAGCGGTGTCGTATTTTCCGGACCGGCGGAGCTGGAGCTGATGGATTTGTTTCTTTCGGACAACAGCGTCATCAGCACCCACCTGGATGTGGAAGCGCAGCGGCTTGTCGATGAGGCGCTGTCCGATGCGCTATCGCGCAGCGATCCGGAAAAATGCGTAAAGAAGCTGCTTCAAATCGAAGAGCTTCTTTACAAGGATTACTCGGTGCTGTTTTTGGCGCATCTGAAGCAGGTCTCCCAGTTTCATTCCTCCCTGCAGGGAGTGCGTCTGAACGAACTCGGCTGGTTTGATTTTTCGACGTTATGGTTCGAGCCGTCATTTGCTCTTCGTAACGCCGAGTAGCTCCGGTAGCGTTACAAGCTTGTAGCCTTCGGACTTGAGCCGTTCAATGATTTTCGGTAGTGCTTGTACCGTGCCCGACAAATCTTGACCGACTCCGCCGCCGGAATGCTGGAGAATAATCGAGCCTGCTCGTACGTCTTTAAATACGTTATGAATCACTTTGTCCGATGCGATTTGTCTCCAATCCTCGGAATCCACGTTCCAGTGGACGATGGTAAAGCCCTGATTGATTGCCCATTCGGCCTCGGACTCGGTAATTTCGCCGTATGGCGGGCGCAGCAGGCGCGGCTCGTACCCGGCAGTTTTGCGGATACTGGCCTGCGTCTTGTCTAGCTCCTTCTGATATTCCGTATCGTTCAGCTTGCTCAAATTCGCATGGCCATAGGAATGGTTCCCGATAATGTGGCCTTCCTTCACCATCCGTTTGACGATGTCGGGGTATTTATCCGCCCGCCAGCCAACGACAAAGAAAGTAGCTTTTACACCGTTCTCCTTTAAAATGTCGAGCACCTGCGGCGTAAATTTATCGTCGGGAGCGTCGTCAAATGTGAGCGCCACCTGCTTTTCTTTTTTCGAACCGGACATAAAAAATCCGTTCGGAAACTTTCGCGACAATGCGCTCGGACTCATTTTTTTCGAGGAAGCTTTGGTTGATCTTTGTTCTGCTTTGCTCTGATCCTTTTGCTTCGTTTGATCCGAGGAATCGGAGGAAGCCGCTTTTTTCTTGGCCTGCTCCTTCGTTTTCGTTTTGGCCTTGGTCGTTTGATCGGCCGCAGTCTGCTTAGCGGTCTCCGCCGGCTTTGGAGCTGGCTCCGGAACCGGCTCCGCTTTCGGAGCTTCTACGATGATCGGCGGACCGGAAGGTATTCCTTGAATGATCGTTTGACGTTTTCCGGCGTCTTTGACGATCGGCGCCGGCGCTTGTTCCAGTTTCTGCGAATCGTCCTCTTGATGAGCTGAACAGCCTGTAAATACGGCTAACAGCAGCAAAATCAATAGGACGGAAAGCGTCTGAATAAAGCGCAGCATTGCAAACTCCCCCATCGGCTTTTTCGATTGTACTAGTTTAACCAAAAGGGGCCTTAATATGTTAGCTTCTGTAAATCGCATTCTGGAAAAAGCGATGCCGTTTATGACTCCAATCGGCCTTGTGCTTGGTGTTATTTATGCGGATCAGCTTGCACCGGTAACGTTCCTGATTCCATGGCTTTTTGCTTTTATGACCTTCAGCGGAAGTCTTGGCTTTGGACTCGGGCAGTTGGGCCAGGCGGTGCTGCAGCCGAAGCCGCTGCTTACCGTCCTTATTGTGCTTCACGCGATTATGCCGCTCTTCGCCTGGGCGCTCGGCAGCATGCTGTATCCCGGCGATACCAATACGATTACCGGCCTGGTGCTCGGGATGACGATTCCAACCGGAGTAACCAGCTTAATTTGGGTATCGATCCACAAAGGCAATGTGCCGCTTACCCTTACGATTATTTTGGTCGATACTTTGCTGTCCCCTTTTTTGGTGCCTGCGGGCATCGCACTGTTCTCGGGTACCAGCATTCATGTCGATTCCTTTTCGCTAATGAAGGGGCTTTTCTTTATGGTCGTTCTGCCTTCCCTTGTCGGAATGCTGCTGTTCCATCTCAGCAAGGGCCGGTCCAAAACTGAGCTTGCACCGAAGCTCGCCCCGTTTACGAAAATGTTCCTGGCTGTCGTTGTCGCGATGAACGGCGCTGTCGTGGCACCATACTTGAAGCAGCCAGACCGCGACCTCGTCTTTCTTGCCGCCGTCGTATTCGTCATCGCTATCGTCGGCTATGCCCTCGGTTACTTCGCCGCCCGCATCCTTCGATGGAATCGGGACTCGACCGTGACGCTGACGTTCAACAGCGGGATGCGCAACATTAGCGCAGGCGCCGTGCTGGCGACCACCTTTTTCCCTGCGGCCGTTGCCGTGCCGGTTATTCTCGGCATGCTGTTTCAGCAAATGCTCGCTTCCTTGTCAGGGATGTTTTTAGCGCAGCAGCAACGCCAAAAGCCTGCCGAAGGCTCGTTGTCATAACGAACCCCGGCAGGCTTTTTCTTTTTGCCAATAACGTTTTTTAAAAAATCATCAGCTTCACAACTAGAGACACGACAAGTGCCTGCGATGCGGAAACCATTAGTTTTCTACGGAACCCTTTTTTGCAAAACGGACCGGATTTTCCGCCTGTATATCCGAATACATGCAGCAATCCGAAAATCAAAATAAACGTGTTCACAAAGATGAGAACAAATTCCAACCGTTCTTCCCTCCACATTATTCGACGCTTACGAGGTTAGCTGGCGGATTCGGGCGTGAGAGTCGCCCTACGCGTTTGCCTTGGCAGGCATCCGCGATTCACCCCTGGCACACGGCCTGTTGGGTCCCCCGTTCTCCGGATACGGAAATTCAGCGATCGTACGAATTGGTTGTTTTGCATCACCTCAAGAATATACTGCGAATAAGCTTCGGCTGTAAAGATGGATTCTTGCTCAAAAAAGCGGTTCCATCTTGCAAATCGGCGCAATTCTCTCGAAAAAGCGTTCGTTCTCTTATTCAAGCCCGAGGATATCGCCTGCGGAGGCCGGTTTGACATGTTCAGGCAGCTCCAGCCCAAGATGGTTAAGATCTACTCCATGCGACATGTGTGTTAGGACTGTTTGCTTCGGCTGCAGCACCTGGACCAGCTCCAGAGCTTCGGTCATGTCGTACAGCGACCGTGTTTCCATCGGGAACGGCTCTTTCACAAAGCTCGTGCCTATAATTAGCAGGTCGAGGCCGTACATCGGAGCACGCTGCTCATCCGATAAATTTATACAGTCAGAAGCGTACACCCAGGTAAAGCCTGGCTTTTCAAAACGGTATGCGTAAGCGAAGCCGTTTTTTCCATGGTTCACCTTCCAAGGACGAACCGTCCAGCCCGCAAGCTGAACCCCATGATCGTTCGGGAAAAAGGTGATCTGCCGCTCCAGCCAAGGAAACTGCACGCGCAGCGTGGCCAGCACTTCAGCGGGCGCATACAGCCGTCCCTTGGTTTGCGTCCAGCGGCATGCATCGGCCCAAGCGGGAAGACCGCCAATATGGTCAAAATGCGCATGTGTAATGAGCATATCCGTCACCATTCTCCAGCGCGCCGTCTCCATCTGCAGCGTAAAATCCGGTCCGCAATCGATCAGCACATCGCCCTGCCCCGTGCGCAGCATCGCGGAAGAGCGCAGCCTGCGGTTCACGCCGGTCGTTCGCGCTTCCTCGCATACGATGCAATCGCAGTACACACGCGGAACACCCATCGAATCTCCCGTGCCCAAAATGTGCAGTGAATCGCTCATTCGCCTCATCCCTTTTTCAGCAAAATTCCAGACAAAATTAACAGTGCACTTCCCTCTAAACGGCTTCTAGAAACTATTCGATTTGCGTTCTCCACTTTCCTTTTCGGGGCGGGATTCTTTACCTAGCGGTTTTTAATAATCCTTAAGGACCGAATATCACCGTTCCCCATAAAAAGAAAAACGGAGGGAAAAATGCAGCCGTAATAGCTACATTCCCGTAAAACCCGATCTTGTCTATCCATCTATAAAAGAAATTTGAGTTTCCTTCCAAACGACGGCCAATTAGATTGACAATAAACCCAGCCACAGCCAGTCCATAGAACACAAAATACTCGGAATGAAAAATTATCGTAGAATCACGCAAAAAACTTATTACACCCGACAGAAACAAGATGAAAGAGAGCCAAGCGCAAATTTTACGTAGATCCATTTTTGAGCTACCACCCTTCTCGTTTGGTAACCTTAGTGTATTAAAATGATGCTGCTTCTCGTAAGGACTATCTTTCTTTAGTACCTGATAGCAAAAAAGCCGCCGGTCACGATAGATAACCGACAGCCTGAAATTCGTATTTTACAATTCGCGATCCTTCTTATTCAGCGCTTCATCCAGCAAATTCAACGCCCGCTGCTTCGGTAGATTCCACTCCGTCCAAGAGCTTTCCGCAGCATCCTCCTTTAAGCGTCGAAGCTTATCTGCCAGCTGCACTTCCAATCCGGGAACCTCCCGCCCATCCGCTTCATACCACCTTACAAGCGTAGGAACGGCATCCGCCGATAGATCTCCCAAATATTCCACGTCAATTTTTCCGGTTTCCCGGTACCGGTCGATGTTGCCGCGTGCGATCATCGCATCAATCCCCATAGCATTGACGATTGTGTAAGCAATGACACTTGCCGCCAGCGTCCAGCCGACCAGATTAAATTTGCTTTTCCAAAGCTTGTAGATGGCAAGCCCGAACATCACCGCAAGGTAAATCAAGAACGCATGCACAAGAATACGCAAATAGCTGAAGCCGTACGCCTCTTCGTACAACGATAAACGAATATAGGCGGAGACCACGATAACTAATGTACAAAGCGTAAGTATACCAAGCAAAATTTTAATCCCGCGAGGCAGCTTGCTGTCCTTCCGCTGACAAACGAGATGCATACCTAGGAACAGCACATAGTTGATGATCGACACGGCCAACAGCTCGAAGAAGCCTTCCCGCGCATATTCCGCATAAGTCGTATCTTCGGGCAGCATCCCGCGCAGACCGCCGAATGCCGAAATAATTTGGATCACCGCAAACAGGACGTATACGAGATTGACGACGGTCAGCACGGTGCCCGATATGATCGGGTCTAGGCCGATCGAAACATAAGTGGAGGGCGAAGCCGGGCCTCCTGCCCAATCATTCAATACGCTTTGCTTGCGCGCCTCGATCAATCGGCTCATGTAGCCGAACAAATAGATCGCTACCAGTACAATCCAGATCAGATGGGGAAGCCATGTCTGTATGTTCAATTGTCCGAGAAACTCCGGCAGCACCTCCAGAAGACTGCCGAATAAACGGTCTGCAGAAGAGAGCAGGGTGAGTACAACGATAAGCAGCGGATACGAAATGATTAGCCCCAGCAGCACAAGCAGCAGCTGGCGCGAACGCTCTTTTCGGAAACGGGGAGAGAACATGGCCCCCGCCATGCGGAACGGAATGGCCATTCTTACGATCGTTTTGGGACCTGCCACTCCTCCTAATGCTTTAAATCCGCGGCGCCAATCATGCCACAGGAGCACGACGCCCCCTGCCGCACGCTGCAAATGCGCAGTAATCAACAGCGGCAGCGCCACCACGTTCAGCACCTGGAACAGCGGCTGATCGGTGAGCGCGTAGGTAAGACATAGCAGTGTAATACAGGCGAGCAGTACGATGTCCGAGGCGTCGCGAAGCCATTCCTTTCGCTCCAGCCGCAGCACGCGGATGCTCATTATGTATAAGGCCGCCGCAAAAAGCGGAACGGAAATTCCAAGGCCTTGCTGGACGAACAGGACATCAAAACCTATACCGAACCCCGCCGTCACGGCGAGAAGCGTCAGGTCATAGCGGCTGTAAGGGACAGAGTGGCTGTTGCTTTCGGAACTCATGTTCACTCTTCCTTTCATCATTTTACTTTCCTTTCTTATTTTACCTGCTAAAATAAGAAATAAAAGTGAAACATTACGCATGAAAAAGTTCCTATTTTCTCGAAACGTACGGGAGGTTCATTCGCATGATCATCGAACGGCATTATTTGCGTCTGCTGCACGCCTTCGGGACGGAGGAAGCACAGGGCGGAAAGCCCAGCGTGCTCGTCACAACCGATCAGCTTGCCGAAGTGCTGGATTGCACGCGACGCAACGTCGCCCTCATCCTGCGAAGGCTTGAAGAAGAGGACTGGGTGCAGTGGGAGGCCCAACGCGGCCGCGGCAAACGCTCCCGGCTCGTGCTGAAATGCTCGCTGCAGGCGTGGTTTGCCAGAGCCGCCAGAGCCGCGCTGCAAAGACGGCAGCGGCTCGAGGATGTGCTGCGCGGCAGCGGCTGGGACGAGCTGATGAAGCGCCAGCGTCCCGGGGCCATCGACGCTCTTCCGGCGCTCGTAGACAACCTCTTTGGCGAAAGCATCGCCTACGAGCAAACGCGCCGCGTCGATACGATGCGTTTTCCGCTGCGGCAGCCGCTCTATTCGCTGGATCCGATTCATACGACCTTTGCCGTGGAATCGCATATTGTCCGTCAGCTGTACGACGGGCTTGTCACCTATAACCGTATGACCGGCTTGGACGCGCCGGCTTTGGCCCACGCCTGGGAATGCAGTCCGGACGGGACGGTGTGGACGTTTTATTTGCGGAAAGGCGTGCTTTTTCATCACGGAAAAGAAATGGATGCCGAGGATGTCGTCTTTTCGCTGCAGCGCTTGCTTGCCTCCGGCGGGGCCGGTCTGCACCAGTGGGTATACCGGCAGATGGTTCACGTGGAGGCCGCCGATCCGTTTACCGTCAAGATACGCCTTAAGGAGAAAAACGGCTTCTTTCTGCCGTTCTTAGGGACGAGCCGGGCCTCCATTGTACCCATGGATCTGGTCAGCTCCGACCCGGAACGGCTCCGGCTCCACCCTGTCGGCACTGGCGCCTATCGCTTCAACGCGGATCACAGCGAGGTGTACGTGCTTGAGGCATTCGCGCGGCATTATGCCGGCCGGGCACATCTGGACCGGATCGAGCTGTGGAATGTTTCAGGGTGGTTCGCCAACGGGATTACCCCCGAGGAAAAGGACGCGGAGCTGGAATCATTCCCCGTGCTCCATCATTTAGCAGCCACCGATGCAGGCGCCGGCGGAAAAGCTTCACAGCGGCATACCGTTCATGTCGGCACATCCTGCAAGTTCATTACCGTAAATACGAAAAAGCCGGGTCCGCTGCAATGCGGCGATACCCGGCTTGCCCTGCTTCGTCTTCTAGCGCCAGAAGCCGTCGTACGCGGCCTTGCCGCAGCCCAAGGCCCGGCAACAGGGGAGCTGCTGGCCGGCGGCAGCTTCTTGACCGAGGACTCAGCGGCGGAAAAAATCGAATCCGGTGTGCTGGAGGATTCGAACCACGTCTCGTCCCAAGCGCAGAAGCAGCCGCCTCTAGCGCCCTCCCCGGAGCTGCAGGAGCGCCCGCTGCGCCTCATCACCATTCCAAGCTACGCCCATGACGCAGCCGCTGTCCAAGCGGCGGCCGAGCAAGCCGGCCTGTCGCTTACCGTTGAGCTGCTGACGCCGGAGCAGTTCCGCGGCCCGCAGCGTCTGGAGGCCGATCTGCTGCTGTTCGGCATCATGCTCGACAACGATGCCGAGCTCCGGCTCGCCGACTTGTATCACACGATGCGCGGGCATATGGAGCCGGGAGTCGCCGAGGCAGCGCACAGCCTACTGACGGAACTCGCCGGAGCAGAGGACGCCGCAGTACGGCTCGAGCTGCTCCGTGCGATCGAGCGGGAGCTCACGACAGCGGGCGTCCTGCACGTACTGTACCGGCGCCGGTTGCACGTCGCGTTCCACCCCTCGATCGGCGGTATCGACGACCGCACAGCCGGATGGGTCTCGTTCAAGGAGCTGTGGCTGCGCCCGCAAAACGATAAAAGAGCGTAACACCGCACGACCGGCCGGCCTTCCTGGGCCGGTCCGTGTAAATACGTGTTCACGCTCTATGTTTTCTTACTGCCGCTATTCCGTAAGCCTGTTCAGCATCATGACGCCGGCGCCCGCGGCGAGGGCGTCGTCGCCAAGCTTGCCGCGGCTGAACACGACCTGGTACTGCGGGAAATAATACGTCTTGCGAATCGCAACCTGCGTCGCCGTCTGAAACACGAGATCATGGCTCGTGATCAACGGTCCCCCGAGAATGACCTTCTCGGGATGCAGCACGTTGAGCAGATTGGCGAGCCCGATACCAAAAAACACCGCCGCCTGCGTCAGCACCTCGACCGCTAGGCGGTCCTGCAGCCGCGCCGCTTCCACCACATGGCCGAATACGGCCCGCTCCGGGTGCCCCGCCAGCTCCAAAATCAGCGACGGCCGGCCCGTCTTCAGAATGGCCTGCACGTGCTGCTCAATGGCATAAATCGAGGCGTATGATTCCAGCGCCCCGAAATTACCTTCCTCCTGGCGGGGGGCTACACCGTCCGCCTGAATGATCATTTGCCCGACCGCGCCTTCCATATCAACGGCGCCGTACACCACCTTGCCTCCGGTCATCATCGCCGACCGCAGGCCCACGCCCCCATGCACATACAGCAGATGCTTGTATTCATGCGGCCGGTCCGCCCAATACTCGCCAAGAATCGCTGTGTTGGCGCCGTTATCAAGCTGCACCGGGAAGCGGAAGCGCTGCTCGAACATCGCGCAGATCGGCACGTCGCGCCAGCCCTTCGCCGGGAAATACAGCGGATCAACGATCACGCCGGCCTCCCGATCAAGCGGCCCGACCGCGCCGATCCCCATGCCGAGCACAAGCGTGACCGGCAAGCCGTGACGCTGCAGCATCCGCTCCATTTCCGCCGACACTTCTTCCACGAACACGCCGGGAGTCATATTTTCGCCCATCAGCCATGTTTTATGGTCTTTCTTCTCCAGCTGCATATCAAACAAAATCAAGCGGGTATGAATCCGCGATATTTCTAAACCGAACACATAACCGTAGCCGGGGTTCGTTCGATACAAGATCGGCCTTCGTCCGCCGGTCGACTCGCCGAAGCCTACCTCCACGATCAAGCCCTGCCCGGCCATTTCCTCCAGCAGCCGCGTCAGCGTACCGCCTTTCAAGCCGCTGCGCTCCAGCAGCTCCTGCTTCGACACCGTATCCTGCCTGCGGATCAGCTCATATAAATCCTTCATCTTGCGGTTCGTAATCCGTTCCTCTATCGGCATCATTGGAGGTCCCTCCCGGTTCGATTCTATCACAATTTCCCACCCCGCAGAACAACAAAAAAAGCGCTCTCTTCGATCAAGAGAAGCGCTTATGAAAAAATTGCGATACCGGCCGCACCGGCTAGAACAATCACGTAGAACGGATGCATTTTGACCTTTACCAGTGCATACAACGCTCCTGCAAAGATGAGCGCCGGCAGCAGCAGCTTGCCAAACTCAATGGCGCCGAAGCCCCCGCTCCAGCTTCCCAAACCGAAGCGGATCGCTCCGTACAAGATCAAGCCGGTTACAATCGGACGCAGGCCGTAAAACGCCGATTTCACCCATTTGTTATGGTGCACCTTATAGAAAAATGCCGCCGCCCCGATAACCAGCACCAGCGAAGGCAGCACAATCCCGGCCAGCGCCGCAGCCGCGCCAGGCAGCCCCGCCGTCTGATACCCGACGAACACCGCGCTGTTCGTAGCGATCGGTCCGGGCGACATCCCGGCCAGCGCGATCGAATTCATGAACTGCTCCATGGTCAACCAGCCGTGCGCCGTCACCTCCCGCTCAATGACGGGGATCATGGCATAACCGCCGCCGAAGGAAACAAACCCGATTTTTAAAAACGTCCAAAACAGCTCCATTAGGATCATGGTTATATCCCATCCCCGACGAAATAGTCCTGATAGACGTATTTGTCCTTTTCTTTATCCTGTTCTTTCTCTTCTTCCTTGGAAATATGGCGGATCCGGTATCCCATCTTTTCCTTTAAAAGCACCGCAACTACTCCGGTCAGCGCCCCGCATGCAATGATGACGATCGGGTGAAGCTTAAAATATAGAAGAAGCAGTACCGCCGCCGCCGCTGCAGCCAGCGTTGTTTTATCGATAACGGCCGTCCGGCCGATTTTGATTCCCGCATAAACGATAAGAGCAACAATAGCGGCGCGAATGCCTTTAAATGCCGCTTCAACAATCGGGTGCGTCTGCACCTGCAAATACGCAAAGCATAGGCCAAGAACGATAAGGAAGGTGGGCAATACCACACCGATGGTCGCCGCGACAGCTCCGCGAACTCCGGCAATCTTAAAGCCGACGAATGTCGCCGAGTTGATCGCAATCGCTCCCGGAATGGAACCGGACACCGCAAACATGTCGGTCACTTCCTCTTGCTCTACCCAGCGCCTCCGCTCCACCACCTCGCGCTCGATAAGCGGAATCATCGCATAACCTCCGCCAAAGGTCGCAGGACCAAGCTTGAAAAACGACCAAAACAGCTGTACCAGCGTTCTCCAGGCTGCCGGTTTGGACACGGTTTTGCCTTCCCCTGCTGCTGCCATCGCTGTCGCCCCCTTTCTTTGGTTCGCAATTCCTCCCGATTACTTTCGGTTACACTTAGTATACCTTAGTTTTTTTCATTTTGGAATAAAGTTGAGCAAAAATGGTTAGATAACACCCTGTTTCTCCGCTAATACCCAGTAATCCACTCTGAATTCGGTCAGTCTTTATTTCATTTTTACAAAAACAAAGAGAGCTGTCTAGAAAGACAACTCTCTCGTATTTTTTCCTGATTTTTCAATTCCGATCCTAAATATTCACTCTATCCTTATACCGCTTGTTAAACAAAACACCGCGCGCTGGGAGCTCACACGGAGCGGATTGCTACACTCTTCGTGCTTCCAAGCGCCGAGCGATGATGGAGAGAATGTAGTTCACTGTAAAATACAGCAAAGCTGCAAGCAGCAGGAGCGGCACTACGAAGCTGAACTGCTGGCCTCCGACAATTTGCACATGGTGCATTAGTTCCGGCAGTGAGATCACGATCGCCAACGACGTATCCTTCAGAAGCGAAATAAACTGGCTGACCATCGGCGGCGACATGCGGCGAAGCGCCTGCGGCAGCAAGATATTCCACAGCGTTTGTGTATAGGTCATACCCGACGAGCGCGAAGCTTCGATTTGTCCTTTTTCGATCGAATTGAGCCCGCCGCGCACAATCTCTGCAATCATTGCCCCTTCGAATACCGTCAAGGCCATGATCGCCGCCCACTCGATACTGAGCTTAATGCCAACCTGCGGGAGCGCAAATTTAGTAAAAAAGATAATAAGCAGCAACGGCAGGTTCCGGATGATCTCGACAAAAAGGGCAAGCACGGGGGAGAGCACCGGCAGTTTTGCATACCTTACAACTCCAATAATTGTCCCGAGAATAAAGCTGAATAATATCGATAAAAATGCCACCCTCAGCGTGACGCCGAAGCCCTCCATAATAAAGCTTAAATTATCCGGCGAATAGGCACCGAGAAAATCCATCGTCGGTCCCCCCTCTACGAGCTTTTCGCCAGCCGCCGTTCGGCATAATGAACGGCAATGCTGAGCGGAATCGTTATAATAAGATAAAATCCGGCCGCCAGGAGGTACACGGCAAACGTCTTGAACGTATCGGAATTCACGGAATCGGCGTAATACATGAGATCCAGACCTGCGACCACTCCGAGAATCGAGGAGTTTTTAACCAAATTCAAAAACTGATTCCCGAGCGGCGGAATGACGATTTTTACCGCCTGCGGCAGGATAACGAATCGCATCGTCTGCCCATAAGTAAGGCCCGTCGAACGTGCCGCCTCGCTTTGGCCTTTCGGCACGGACTGGATACCCGCACGAATCGCTTCCGCGATAAAGGATGCCGTATATACGGTCAGACCAAGCGTTCCCGCAGAAAACCCGTCCAGCGGTACACCAAGCGACGGCAGCCCCAGGAAAAAGAAAAACACGACCAGCAATAAAGGGATGTTACGAATAAATTCAACATAAGCGGTTCCGAGCCAATTGAGCGGCTTCACCGGCGCAATTCGCATCACAGCAATCAGAGTCCCCAGCAGGAAGCTTCCAATCAGTGCCAGGATGCTAGCCTGCAGCGTATTCATAAACCCTTCCGCAAACCGGTCCCAGTAGTCAAACAGCACCGAGAAATCGGATACTTTCATCTTCCCATCGGCCTCCTCTCTCCAGCAAATGAATAACGGGACAGGCGGCAGCCGCCTATCCCGTCAATACGATCGGTCTTATTTAGCCGGCGTTTCGCCGATCCACTTTTCATAAATTTTATCGTACTCGCCGCTCTTCTTCAGCTCGGCCAAGAACTCGTTGACGGTCTTCACAAAGCCTGCGTCACCCTTCTTAATCGCAATGCCGTAAGGCTCATCCGTGAACGGCTTGCCGACGACAATAAAGTTCGGGTCCTGCTTCATCATGCCGTACAGGATTGCGTTGTCTGTTGTCAGCGCATCGCCCTGGCCTGCTTTCAGCGCAGTGAATGCGTCCTGATAGTTTTCAAACTCAAGAACTGTTGCTTCCGGCGCTTTTTCACGGATGTTTTTCACCGATGTTGAGCCTTTCACGCCAAGCACCTTCGTGTCCTTCTTCACGTCGTCGATGCCTTGGATCGGGCTGCCCTTCTTCACCAGCAACGATTGCCCTGCAGCAAAGTAAACATCGGAGAAGTCCACCTGCTGTTTACGCTCTTCCGTAATCGTCATCGTCGCAATGATCAGATCGATTTCGCCGTTCTGCAGCATCGGGATGCGTGTCTTGGACGTTACTTCCTTCAGCTCCACCTTCGTTTCGTCGCCGAGAATTTCCTTCGCCAGCGCCTTCGCGATATCGATATCGAAGCCTTCTACATTCCCCGAAGCAGGATCCTTAAGACCGAACAGCTTCGTGTCGTACTTCACGCCGGCAACAAGCTTGCCGCGTTTTTGAATGGCCTTAAGCGTTTCGCTGTCCACCTCAGCTGCAGCACCGCCTCCGGCAGAACCGCCGCTTCCGGCATTGTTAGCCGGCGCCGGCTCTTCCTTGCCGCCGCATGCCGCAAGCACCATTGCAAAAAGTAAAACAACCAAGCTCACATTCAGCCACTTCAACGGTTTTTTCATTTGAATAGACCCCTTTCTCATTCCCCTATAATTAATGGTTCAACAAACGCCCCAAAAACGCTTTCGCCCGCTCTTCTTTCGGATTCGCAAAAAAGTCGGCAGGCTGAGCTACCTCCACAATTTGTCCCTGATCCATAAAGACGACACGGTCGGCCACCTCTCGGGCAAATCCCATTTCATGCGTGACGACCACCATTGTCATACCTTCACGGGCCAGTGTCTTCATTACATCAAGCACCTCGCCGATCATCTCCGGGTCGAGCGCCGAGGTCGGCTCATCGAACAGCATGATCTTTGGCTTCATGGCAAGTCCTCTCGCGATCGCAACCCGCTGCTGCTGGCCTCCAGATAACTGCGACGGATACGAATCCGCCTTATCCGGAATCCCTACCTTTTCCAGGTAGTACATTGCGGTTTTTTTCGCTTCCTCCTTGGACACACCGAGCACCTTAACGGGAGCGAGCGTAATATTGTCGATCACTTTCATATGCGGGTACAAATTAAAATGCTGAAATACCATGCCAATGTCACGACGGAGCTTATTAATGTCAGTTTTTTTGTCATTAACAGCAACTCCATCGACCGCAAGCGTACCGCTTGAAATGGTCTCCAAACGGTTGATGCAGCGGAGCAGTGTACTTTTCCCGGAACCGGATGGCCCAATAACAACAACGACTTCCCCTTGTTGAATCTCTAAATCGATTTTTTTAAGTACATGGAACTGGCCGTAGTACTTATCGACCTCTTGAAACCGGATCAAAATACTCACCCCTCTTTCTCGCTACTTATGTAACAGTTTGCGTTAAGAAATATAACATAAAAGTTATTTTACACAGGTCCCAACCTATTGGCAAGGATTTTTATTCCAGGTCGTTTTCTTTTGTCATACGGATTTCTCAAACCATATATTACGGAAATCCGCCCATCCTAGCCCGTTCACATGCACGCCCTTCATGGAAGGATGATGTGTCGTTTTCATATGTTTATGATACAAAAACGTCAAATAGCCCGATTTTTCCATCCAACGATCTAATTTTGCGAACAATTCACCACGTTTTCGACTGTCCGATTCGGCACGAATCGCATGGAGCTTCATCTTAATTTCTTGATAAGCCGCATCATCCATATACCCCGCCAAGCAGGAGGCTCTCGTTTCATAGGTTTCAATGAGGGAAAGCTGCGGATCGTCGCCGTCTATAATGACACCCGAGATCACTGCATCAAACTGCAGTCCTTCCTTGGTGTCTCCAAACTCGTCACCGATTTCTACACGGCTTCGCGGCATCCGTTCCATCGAGAGCTCAATCCCTTCAGACGCAAAGGCTTCGCGCAGACGCGCCTCCTCCTCCGGTCGGATTGACGTATACCCCAGCTTAAGCGATGGAATGCCGAAGGAGCCCGGCCTTGGAAGAGCTGCAGACGTATCGCCTACCGCTCCTTTGCTTTCAGACACCCCCGTACGCATAACCGATCCGCTTGCTTCGCCCTCCGTATAATAGAAGCTTTCCGCTTGCGTTAGACGACTCGCGCCCTCTCCGCGCCAAAACCCCGTTTCACGGATAAAGGAAAGCACCGATTGCCGGAAGCGTTCATCCTTATGCGGCCCATCCTTGCGCAGATTGAACACAACGTATTTGGTATGGACTCCCGCATCATATACCTGCCCCCAGCCGGAGGGCATTTCGTCATCACGGTCGATAAACGGCAAATAGGTCATCGCTTCATCAACTCCGGATGTCCAGCCTTCTGTTTGATTGAAATCCGGGATGACCCACAGCTCGATCCGGTCGAGCAGGGCTCTTTCCTTGAAATACAGCGGGAATGCGTCCATCACCAGCTTGGAGTCGTCATTTTGGACGACCCGAAACGGCCCGGTTCCGACGGGAGCCGACGCAAAAGCCTCCCTCTCCCTGCTGCACACCTCTTCGGGTACGATCGACATGCGATCCGAGCTAATATAATTCAGAAACATCCGGTTTGGCCGATGTAAGCGGAACACAACGGTGTGCTCCCGAACCGCCCGGACACCCTCAATCTCTTCCACCATCCAGCTAAACGGCGAATTCCAGCTCGGGCTGCGCATCCGCTCCACCGTATACACCACATCGGAGGCCTTCAGCTCTCTGCCGTGGTGGAACAACACCTGCTTGCGCAAATGAAACGTCCATTCCAGCCGCTCCTCATCCGTTTCCCATGCGTAGGCCAAATGCGGCACAAACTGTCCTGTCTCTGGAATGTATTTTACTAACGTATCAAAGATATGCCGGGAAAAATGCGAATCCAGCCCATACACCGTATAGGCCGGATCCAGTGTCATGACCTTCTTATAAAATGGGATGCGCAGCGTTTCACAAAGCCGCTCCGCCTTACGCTCCTCCCGATACCCAAACCTCTCGCCCAGCCAATCAAAAAAGACGACCCTTGCCTGCGCGTCCTCCAGTCCTCCGATCAGTTCCAAGCCTCTCGTTAAATCGCCTTTTTCCACGAGCTGCTTGGCTTGATCCAGCAGCAGCTGATCCAGCGGCACATGAAAAATGATTTTCGACGTATTTCCACGTCCCCGTCCCGGCAGCCACGAAATCCAGCCGCTTTCTTTCATCCGCTTCAAGAGCAGCTTCACGTTCCTCGGCGTGCAGTTTAACAAGCCGGAGAGCTCCTCCAAGGTGACCGCCGCCGGCTCCGCCTCTCCGACCTGTTCATATCGCCTGCGCAGCTCAAGGTAATAATCTGATAAATGCAATGGCTCCGCCTCCGCTCTCCTCAAAAATAAAAGAGGAAATTTATGCGGATAAATATACACTTTTAAATTCCCCTTATCAATCTATAATTAACTTCATCCAATCCAAGAGTACGGAGTGAGAACGATGAGTCAACGAATGATGCAGCTGTTTCAGCGGTATGACACCGCCATCTGGATTCGCATTGCCGGTTCGTTAATGGTTACGGTAACGAACTTTATGATCCGGCCATTTCTTGTGTTTTACTTATACGATAAAATGGACGGCTCGATCCTGCTGCCGATGCTGATCGTAGGACTACAGCCTCTCACAGGGCTCGTGATGGGGCTGTGGGGCGGAGAGCTCGCCGATAAATACGGACGCAAGCCGGTTATGATCGCCTCGCTGGCGTTGAATATGCTTGCCATGACCGGCTTCGCTTTTGCCGAGTCCGTGTGGATGTTCGCCGCCATGGCGATCCTCAACGGCATCGGGCACAGCATGTTCGGCCCGGCGGCCAATGCGCAAATCGCCGACGTGGTGCCGGAAGACCGGCGCGCGGAAGTATTTGCCGCGCTGCACACGGCGTTCAACGTCGGGGCCGCAGTCGGCCCGCTGCTCGGTCTCTATGTCTTCAACCGCGAGCCGCAGCTGGTGTTTGCGTTATCTGCGCTCGGCTTCGCGCTCTTCCTGCTGCTGGTGCTGTTGAAGCTGCCTGAGACGCTGCCGAAAGAGGCGCGCGGTGCTCAGACTTCCGGAAAGCCTGCAAAGCAGCCACTCCTGCAGATGAACTGGCGCGAGCACCGGACGCTGCTGTGGATGACCTTGTTCATGGTGCCGGTCGGTATGCTGTACGCCCAAGTCGAAACGACGCTGCCGCTGCATTTGCGCGACCGTTTCAGCGACGACTACAAGTGGATGCTGGCTGCAATGCTTTCTCTTAACGGCGCCGTCGTTACCTTGTTCCAAGTGTTTATCGCCAATCGAACCGAGCATTACGCAACCTACCGGATCGTCCTGCTCTCCTTCTCCCTCATGGTATGCACTGCTCTCGGCTATGGCTTCGCCCCAACCTTGGCGCTGCTAATTGTCAGCGAGGTGTTGTTTTCCATCGGCGAAATGCTGATCGGACCGCATATGCAAAAAGCGGTTTCCATGATCGCCCCCGCAGATATGCGCGGCCGGTACTTCTCGATTTACAGCATGAATTGGCAGGTGTCAAGAGGACTCGGTCCGGTGCTGTTCGGCTCGATCTACGAAATATCTAACGGACAAACCGCTTTCGCCATTATCGCCCTATTCCTTGTCGCTGCCGGAATCGCACAATATACGCTCATCCGAAGGCTTCAGACCGCGCCTAAGCGGACGGTTCAGGCCGAGGTACAACCAGCCCCGGTTGCCGCAGCAGCCGAATAACGCTTATTCGAAGCAGAAATACCCCACTCTATTGTTTGAGTGGGGTATTCTCGTGAATTTTGATATTTATTTGAAAATTTTGTATATAATAAAAGTGCATGCAAATGATAATTTTTCTCATTTTCAGTGTTTTTCCTTGACAAGAACAAATCACTATACGATAATTATAACTACTTTGGAATAATTACAGCATAACATTTTCATATGTTGGAAATACTGGACAAGCTGTATAATTCCGAAAAAACCCATACTGTGAAGGAGAGAAAAATCAATGTCTCTTATCGGAAAAGAAGTATTACCATTCAAAGCATCTGCTTACCACAACGGAAAGTTTATCGAAGTTAGCGAGGCTGACTTCAAAGGAAAATGGAGCATTGTTTGCTTCTATCCGGCAGACTTCACTTTCGTTTGCCCTACAGAACTCGAAGACCTGCAAAACCAGTACGAAACGCTTAAAAACCTTGGCGTAGAGGTTTACTCCGTTTCGACCGACACTCACTTTACACATAAAGCATGGCATGACAGCTCCGAAGCTATCGGCAAAATTACATACATCATGATCGGCGACCCTTCCCACACGATCTCCCGCAACTTCGACGTACTGATCGAAGAAGACGGACTTGCTGACCGCGGTACATTCATCATCGATCCGGACGGCGTCATTCAAGCGATCGAAATCAACGCTGGCGGCATCGGCCGTGACGCAAGCACATTGATCAACAAGATCAAAGCTGCACAATACGTTCGCAGCCATGAAGGCGAAGTTTGCCCTGCAAAATGGCAGGAAGGCGAAGCAACTCTGAAGCCTAGCCTTGATCTTGTAGGAAAGATTTAAGGGGCGATCCATCGTGCTAGAAGCAGACATAAAAGCTCAACTAGGCCAGTACCTCCAGCTCTTGGAGGGCGACATCATACTTAAAGTCAGCTTGGGATCCGATAAGGTATCCAACGAAATGCTGGAGCTTGTGAATGAGCTTGCCAGCATGTCCTCCAGAATCAGTGTAGAAACAGCGGAATTGCAGAGAACGCCAAGCTTTAGTGTAAATCGTGTAGGCGAAGATACCGGAGTAACATTTGCCGGTATTCCGCTCGGCCATGAATTTACCTCCTTGGTGCTTGCTCTTCTGCAGGTTAGCGGAAGAGCCCCGAAGGTTGATCAAAGCGTAATCGATCAAATCAAGAGCATCCGCGGCGAATTCCATTTTGAATCTTACGTCAGCCTCAGCTGCCACAACTGTCCGGATGTTGTTCAAGCTCTGAACCTGATGAGCATTCTGAATCCGGGCATCAGCCATGTCATGATTGACGGCGCTGTGTTCAAAGCAGAGGTTGAAAGCAAAGACGTTATGGCTGTGCCATCCGTATTCCTGAATGGTGAGTTTTTCAGCAGCGGCCGTATGACCATTGAGGAAATTCTTGCCAAAATGGGCAACGGACCTGACGCATCGGAGCTTTCCAACAAGGAGCCGTATGATGTACTCGTTGTCGGCGGCGGTCCTGCAGGTGCTAGTGCGGCTATTTATGCCGCGCGTAAAGGGATCCGCACCGGCATCGTTGCAGAGCGGTTCGGCGGTCAAGTCATGGATACCGTGGGCATCGAGAACTTCATCAGCGTGAAATACACCGAAGGTCCGAAGCTCGTAGCTAGCCTTGAGGAGCACGTGAAGGAGTACGGCATCGATGTGATGAAGCTTCAGCGCGCAAAGCGTTTGGAGAAGAAGGATTTCATCGAAATCGAGCTCGAAAGCGGCGCGGTTCTGAAAAGTAAGTCCGTGATCCTGTCCACCGGCGCGCGTTGGCGCAATGTCGGGGTACCAGGCGAAGCCGAATTCAAGAACAAGGGCGTTGCGTACTGCCCGCACTGCGACGGTCCCCTGTTTACAGGGAAAGACGTTGCCGTCATCGGCGGCGGAAACTCCGGCGTCGAGGCAGCGATTGATCTTGCCGGGATCGTAAAACACGTCACTGTGATCGAGTTTAATCCGGAGCTGAAAGCCGACGCAGTTCTTCAGAAGCGTCTGTACAGCCTGCCGAACGTAACCGTCGTTAAAAATGCGCAAACGAAAGAAATTACCGGTACCGATAAAGTAAACGGCATTACCTACATCGATCGTGAGAGCGGTGCAGAGCACCATGTTGAATTACAGGGTGTATTTGTCCAAATCGGTCTCGTACCGAATACCGATTGGTTAGGCGATACCGTGGAGCGCACTCGCTTCGGAGAGATCGTTGTGAACAGCCACGGCGCTACCAACGTACCGGGTGTGTTTGCTGCAGGCGACTGCACT
Organism: Paenibacillus turpanensis; assembly: GCF_011421635.1. Taxonomy (GTDB): domain Bacteria; phylum Bacillota; class Bacilli; order Paenibacillales; family YIM-B00363; genus Paenibacillus_AK; species Paenibacillus_AK turpanensis. The sequence goes on along the minus strand of NZ_WTLI01000012.1, from coordinate 81,295 downwards.
AACAGTCCTTATAAGCAAATCATCATTTCCATGGGATCCGGTGCAAATGCCGCTCTCGGCGCATTTGATTACTTGATTCGCAATTAATGAAGAGCAAAAAAGCCGCAGGCTACCTTTTTTGGTAGTTCAGCGGCTTTTTCTTGTTTACTTAATAATCGAAGATGGCCAAGTTCCGTACCAGGAATACCCCGTTCTTCTTTCCTTCTCAATCTCACTCAGTGCATATTTAACGACACCGTCACGTCCTACGAAGATCGGCTTATTTGTTCCAATCTCGTAAAAACGCGCCCAGATCGGAGTCGTTACGCTAGGATCATTCACCACCACAACATCGTCGCTCGTTTTTACAACCTTGATCCCAATTATTTTCACTGCATGTAACCACTGCTCCGCTGCATTGATCGCAGCCGTGATTTGCGAGGTAGCCGGTCTAGTTTTCAGGAATTTTACAATGCCGACGCTTTCTTTCGCGGAAAGAGACGGAACCTCGTACGCTCTTGCGCCCGCCGGCTTCAGGGTAACGGAGTCATGCTGCTGCCCCCAGGCCGTGAGCTTTCCGTTGGCTACAACTTGAGTTTGCAGCATGTTGGTCACCCCTTTGGCAACCGCAGTTTTACATTTGTCAGCTAACGCACTGTCGACAAAGGAGAAATCACCTTTTCTATTGGCAATTTCGTCAAGCAGGATCATCACATTGACCATGGCATCGTCATTGAAGGTAATATGTCTATGATATGTGGAGCTGGACGCTTGATAGATTTGAGGCCAGCCGCCGTTGCTGTACTGCATATTAATTAAAAAGTTGATTCCTTTAACCGCAGCAGCCGAGTACGTACTGTTTTTCGTCTTCGTATATTCTGCCGCGAGTCTCCGGATCTCTGTATAAGTCGCTTTATTATCGATCGTCGACTTGGCCCATTCCCCGCTTGTTACCGAGTAATCCTTTTTCCAGCCGCCATCCGAGCGCTGGTTTTTCACAATATCCGAGATGCTTGCCGTCGTACCGCTGGCATCTGCTGCATAAACAGCTGTTGAAGGAAGTAATGTAAATGAAGCTGCACCCCCCGTCACCAATGCTACAGCCAAACATACAGAAACCATTTTCGTTTTCGTTCGATTCATCACAATAACCTTCTCTCTTTGTTTTTTTAAAGACTTATAAGCTAAAAGTCATAAATATAAGCTCTATCACTCCTTTCACTCACTCTATGTAAGCGCTTTAATTGTATTATATTTGATAGATAATAGAGTGTCAATAATTGGTCCCATATGTCGAAAAAAGTACATAATACAGACAAAACCACTCCAAATATTTAGAGTGGTTTCACCAAATGATTTCTATTATTTCCAGTGTGCAGGTCTATTTAGTGAATCCGGAAGCTTCGTAGTGCGATCGCCCACTGCCGCGTTTACCTGTGCCTGCGTGAGGAATAGGGTCCCGGTCAAATCCGCGCCTCGCAAATCCGCATCCCGCAGGTCCGCACCAATCAAATCAGCACCTCGCAGATCTGCTCCGCGGAGGTTTGCGGCTATGAGATATACCCCTCTTAAGTTGGCGCCTCTCAGGTCGACACCTTTAAGCTGCGCCCCAAATAAGTCTCTTCCTTTGATCTGCTTATCCAGCTTCTTGTTCTCGGCCGCCTTCTTCGATTTCGCCCGAACCCTCTCGCTCGCTTGCAGAAGCAGTCCGTTTATAACAGCACGATGCATCGGTACGTCAATCTTCAAAATCGATTTCGGATCAAGGCTGACTAGCTTTTCTGTCTCTTCAATGGCCTGCTGCAGTTCTTCGTGAAGAGGAGCCGTTTCTTCTCTGTGCACTGCTTCATTCAAATAACTGAGCATTTCATGAAGCTGCTGCATCACGGGAAATACTCGAAACATTTCTTGGGCCGTTTCCGGGTGATCCCGCCAGCTTTTTCCCCCATACGTATGCTGCGATACCTTCTGGCCTGCCCCGAAGCATTCGTAAACGGTGCAACCCTTCAGACCGCTGTTCCGCAGCTTACTGTGAATTCCGCATCGATAATCTCCTTCCAGGTTTCGGCAAGGAATTCCTCCCTCTTTATCGAAAGCAAAATCCGCCGATTTTGCATAAGGCAGCGCAACGCAGCATAACCCGAAGCACTGCTCACAATCTGCGGTAAAACGTTCTATATCACGGTTGATCGTATGATTAGACAATGAAGAACACATCCCTTACTTGCGATAACAACTATCTTACCACATCAAACAAACGTTTCACCATTGGTTAATAGAGCTGCGAAGATAGAGTCTCATAACGACCCAATTGTTACTAGATTTGGCTATTTCACATGTCTATTATGAGGCGTATAATGTTGAATAGATAGCGGTCCTCCCCGTGATAGCTTGTATTTTACTTCGCCCTAATTTAAGCGACTCAGGGTTGGGTCAGAACCATCCAGTATGATCGCTCTTGTGCCGCCAAACACACAACCGCCGAATTGCAAGGAGGCCACTACTTTGAACAATAACGCCAGTAGAGAAATTCAAATCGGGCCATTTTTATTACTTCATGCAGCACTAACCTTGTATATCATTATCGTCGAAACGGTTACGTACGGCTTGATTCGCCCTCCCATGGAACCCATGACATTGTCGGCATCCGAGTTTTTTACTTTATTATTACTCTATTCCCCTTTCATTTTTCTGGGACTGCTTATTTTCTATATAACAGTGGCTTGGATTAAAAAGCGCTTTGTACGCGCTTCCCTCAGCATCCCCTATGCGATCGTGGTTGGGGTTTTCTTCACTGGATTGTATCTCGTCATTACTCAGCCTATTCTGCATGATCGATTATCCTATTTCGCCTATTTTCCTATTCCGGTTACAGCCTATTTTCTACTTTTGATCGCTAGAAAATGGGTTCGCTAAACGGACCATAGTTATTCGTCAGTAAACACGGAAGACTGCAGGCTTTCCCTCCTGCAGTCCTCTCACAATCCGGCTATTACTTGTCCTGATCTAACGAATCTACATATTGTTTGGCTTCCGTTAAGGAAAGCCCCAGGACCTCCCTTGCTTTCTTTACCGCCTCAATCCTCTTTCCTTCTCTTACAAGCGTGCGCAAATCGTCATCGATCGGAGCTTCGGGAACCCCTACCTTTTGCGCCACCTGTTCCAGCTTATAGCTCATTCTTTTGATTCGGCTTTCCAGCCTAATTACGGTAAGAAGCAAATAAATGACTGCTACGAACGTTACACTCGTCAATGTATACTCCATCTTTTTGCACCTCCATATTTTCTTACCTGTACCCGATCTATGCTAAAAAAGATCCTGCCGCAGCTTGTGCCGCTTACCAGGACCCTTTAAGATGCTAGGATTTCTTATGTACGTGTATTCAAGTCAGCTGCTCATAAAAGCTCTTGCTACTTCGCCGACAAAGTCATCGATTCGCCAGGCTTCATGGAACGACCGTCGATGAACTTCTCCTTCAAGCTTTGAACGAACCGCTCGGCATCCTGCGCAATTGGATCCCAAGTGCTGTGATGCACCGGAACAACGCAGCGGGCCTTGTACCATTCTGCTGCAGTAAGAGCATCCTCCGGCCCCATCGTAAATACATCACCGATCGGGATAAACGCCAAATCAATGTCGTTGCGTTCACCAATCAGCTTCATATCGCTGAACAAGCACGTATCCCCGGCATGCAGAATCGTAAAGCCGTCCACGCGAACAATCAGCCCTGCCGCTGTACCGGCATAAATGATTTTCTGCTCCTCTTCAATTATGAAGGCCGAGCTGTGAATGGCAGGTACCATCTGTACCTTGGCCGGTCCGATGTCAATGGTGCCCCCTACGTTCATGCCGATGGCCTTCGCGCCCTTCCAGCCCATGTAGACAGCAAGCTCATGAATCGCGACAATCGTCGCATCATTTGCCTGTGCAACGGCAAGCGCATCGCCCGTATGATCCTTATGCGCATGCGTCAATAGCACATAGTCCGCTTTAATATCCTCCGGCTTGGATACGGCTTGCGGATTCCCCGTGAAAAACGGGTCGATCACAATCGATACCTCTCCAGTGTTAATCTGTACACAAGAATGTCCGTGATAAACAACTTCAACCATGGTAGATTATCCCTCCTCATTCATATTGTAGCATAACTTTTTTTAAGATTCGCAATCCCAAGGCCATCTCCAGCTCGGTTAAATGTCCAAACCCCAGTATGACTTGCCCCTCGCGCTTTCCCTTTTCCATCGCATGTTTTTCTACCGCCTGAAGCCCAACACCTTCATGATCCAGCTCTGCAAGCAGCTCCTCTGTGAACTGAATTCCTTGAAAATCGGCTATCAAATGAAGCCCCGTCCCCTGGCCCCTAATCGTCACCTGCTCCCCAAACGTCTCCTTCAACAGCCGAATCAACATATCGCGCCTTTTTCGGTATACCCGTTTCATTTTTAACACATGGCGCTCCAAATGCCCTTCTTCGATAAAATGAGCCAGCGTCAGCTGTTCAAGCGACGGGGTATGCAAATCACTGAACCACTTTAGCCTGCGTCCCTTCTCGATTAATGGATGTGGAAAAATGATATAGCCCATGCGCAGGGCGGGAGATAAAATTTTGCTCAGCGTACCGATATAAATGACCTTATCCGGTTCGAGCCCCTGAAGGGCGCTCACCGGCGCTCCTTCGTAACGAAACTCGCTGTCATAATCGTCCTCGACAAGGTAGCAGCCTGTTGTGCGAGCGTACTCGATCAATTGGATTCTGCGCTGAATCGGCAGGGTTCCGCCTGTCGGGAATTGATGCGAGGGGGTCAGATAAATAAAACTGGGTCTGTAATCCGAAGGCAGCTGCTGCGTCAGCATCCCCTGCTCATCAACGGGTATAGGGTGCAATTGTGCTCCCAAGGAGGCAAATATGGTTTGGATATCCCTTGTGATCGGATCCTCAAGGATGGCCGTCCGACCCTCACCGCCAAGCAGTCTTCCAATGAGTGAAATCGCCTGCGTGGCCCCTGAGGTAATGACCAGCTGCGACGGATGGCAGCGAACGCCTCTTGAGCGCAGTAAATAGGCTGTAAGAGCCTTTCGAAGCTCTTCGCGGCCTTCCGGTTGGCCGTAGCCGAACGCCGACTCCGGAGATTCGAGAATGATGCGCTGAGCGAGACGAGCCCATTTGCTGCGGGGGAATAAATCCAAGGCAGGAGTTCCGGAACGGAAGCTGATATAACTGCTGTCGCCGGAACGCTGTTTCATTTCCAAGACTTCCATCTCGGGGATGAACGGCTCTACCATCCGTTCTCCGCTTTCCGGGAAGCTTGCTCCCTCCGATACGAACGTACCCGAGCCGTATTGGCTCTCGATGTACCCTTCCGCCTGCAGCTGATCATACGCCTGCAGGACAACATTGCGGGATACGTGCAGCTCGGCGGCCAGCTGCCGGGAGGAAGGGATAGCAGCTCCTGCCTTTAACTCCCCTCGCAAAATCCGTTCGCTCAGTTCGATATAAATCTGATGAATTAACGGTACCGACGATTGTCGATCAATCGTAAACCAAACCACAGCGGATCCCTCTTTTCAAACCGGTACTATCCAAAATGCCATCAAGCGGTTCTCTTCATAACCAGTTTACCATGATAAGGTAACAATGGAATTTAAAAATAGCAACCGTAAGTTGAATATTTTTTGGCGGAAAGGACGGTATCCAATATGGACAATACGATGAACCTTTGCTTGAACAACACCTCGCTTGAGGGGACGTACGGTAGCTTCGGGGGAGAGGTAATACCCGTAAGGGACCATGCAATAATGGCGGCGGAAGCACTGCGGCGTATAGCCCGGGATCCATCCTTGAAGGCCTCGCTGCTGCATTCGCCCGAGCTATATCAAACCCTGCTGCGCGCAGCCAAACGATTCATAGCCGGGGACCGGCGCGAGGACGGGATACGTGCCGCAGCGCAGCTTCATGCTCTGGGATACCGCGTATCTGCCGAATTTATGGGCGAGAACACGGCTACCGTAAAGGAATGTATCGCTGCAAAGCAGGAGTTTCTCGCACTTATGAACGGTCTGCGACAGGAGAAGGTCCCCGCTTCCATTTGTCTCGATTTATCACACATCGGGCTTTTTGTTGACTACGATTTGGCCCTAAGCCAGCTGCTGGAGCTTGCCGATGAGGGCAGGAAGCACGGCCTTGAGCTTATGGTGAGCATGGAGGAGCATGCCAAATGCGAGAATATTGTTCACCTTTATAAAGATGCGGTACAGCAGGCTTCGAATATCGGTATCACCATCCAGGCCCATCTCCATCGCTCGGAGGCTGACATTAAGGAGCTTGTCCGGCTGCCCGGTAAAATTCGTCTCGTGAAAGGCGCCTTTCTGGAAGCGCCGGAGATCGCGCTGCCTCGTTCGGAAGCCTTGAACGAACGATACCTTTCGCTGGTGGACCACTGCGTCCAGCGGCAGCAGCCGCTTTCGATTGCAACGCATGATGAAGTGATTTTGAATGAGGCGGAGCGGCGCGGATATTTGGAGCAGCCTTTTGTCGAGGTAGAAATGCTGTACGGCGTCAGGCCGGATTTGATCAAAATATACCGCGATCAAGGAATCTCCGCTCGAGTTTATGTCACTTACGGAACGGAGTGGTTCTTATATTTATGCCACCGCCTCGCGGAGCATCCGGCGAATCTCTTTACGGCTGTTGCCGATTTGGCTGAGGCTTCTGGATACATAAACATATCACCAAAAGGATAACTCCGCCTCCAGAATATATAAAAAAGGTCGGGCAGAAATCCGGGCTCTCCCCCTCCTTCTGCCGACCTTCTCGATTACCACCTATCCCGCCAACGACTTGGTTCGGGTCTGTGTACGTTTCTTCCGGATATTCAAATAAATCCCGCTAAAAATAAGCATACCGCCGATCAAATGAGCCGATGTGAACGTCTCGCCCAAAAACACGGCTGCCATCGCGATCGCCGACAACGGCATCAAATTGACGAAGATTGCCGCCTTGGACGCACCGGCCTCTTTAATCCCGCTGTTCCACCACAGGAAGCTAACGACCGACACGATCACCCCGACATACAGTACTCCTGCCCAACCATCCCAGCCGGTCGTGACAATATGCTGCCAGGTCGTCGTTGTCCACGCGAACGGCAGCAGCAGCAAAGCGCCGAAGCCTGCGCCATAGGCAGTGGCCTCCAGCGGGCTGAACTTACGCATGGCCACCTTGCTCAACACGGAGTACACGGCCCACGACACACAGGCGCCCAGCAGCACAAGATCAACCGGCTCGAAGCGCAGCGCCGACAGCTTTCCAAGGTCGCCGCCGACGATAACATAGACGGAGCCCGTCAGCGCTACGATGAGTCCAGCAAGCGAGCTCGCATTCAGGCGCTCCTTCAAGAAGAGTGCTGACAGCACCGTAATCATCGGAGCGTTCACTGCAATGACAAGCGAGCTTTTCACGATCGCCGCATGCTTCGTCGCAAAGAAAAAGCACAGGTTATAAAGACACATCCCCGTCGCGCCAAGTGCAAACAGGAGCAGCCAATCGCCAAAGGTTTTGCTGCGAGCGAGGGACATGGTAGACCCCGCATCCCCACCAGCCGTAGCCTGCTTTCTTCCCTGCCTGCGCCTGTCCAGCCATAGCATTGGAAACAGCAGCAGCGCCGCAACCAAAAACCGGAAAAACGCCACCGCCTCTGGGGTTAATGTTTGCGTTGAAATTTTCCCGCCAAGAAAGGCGCCGCCCCATGAGATCGTAGCCAGCGCCAACAATGCATATGTTTTTTTCATATTCAGTAGTCCCCATTCTGCTGCGCACATTACTTGCTAGCCCGCCCCATAAGAGCGAGCCCTTCCCAACCATGCCTTAACACGCAAAACGACCCTTGCACCTGCAAGGGCCGCCAGTTCACTCTATGAATATCACGAGACGCCCTTCAGCGTATCCTCGTTCACGTCTTCAAGCTTACGCACGGATAAACGGGAAACCCGCATATGGTCTACCTCATCAACAATAAACTCGAAGCCTTCCAGCCGAACACACTGCTGCTTGCGCGGCGGTAATTCTACCTGCGAATACATCCAGCCGCCGATCGTATCGTAATCGTCTGTTTCGATTTCCAAACCTAACAGATCGTTAACTTCTTCGATTAATAAAAGCCCGTCGAAGGAATAGGCCGATTCGCCCCGCTCTTCGATTTGCGGACGCCCTTCATCGAATTCGTCGTGAATTTCACCGACGATCTCCTCGAGAATATCCTCCGTCGTCACGATCCCTGATGTACCGCCGTATTCATCGATTAACAGCGCCATCTCTGTCCGTTTCTTCTGCATCATCTTCAGCAGCGTCGAAATCGGAATCGAATCGGGCACTGTTAACAGCGGCCGTACGAGCTGCTTTAACGATTTCTTCGTGTCGTTCTCCATCAGGTCACGGATATGCACATATCCAATCACATTGTCTTTATCCGGATCGCAAACCGGATAACGCGTATGCTTTTCACCCATCACAATCCGCTTGTTTTCTTCAAGCGAATCATCCGCATACAAGCAGATCATTTCGGTACGAGGAATCATAATTTCCCGTGCATTCGTTTCCGCAAATTCGAAAATGTTATCCATCAATGTCATTTCCGTTTTGTCAATCAGCCCGCTTTGATGACTTTGCTGCATAAGTACACGGATTTCTTCCTCCGTATGCACGGATTCATGCTCGCCCTCCGGCTCAACACCGGCTCTGCGCAGCATCCAGTTAGAGGAACCGTTCAGCGCCCAAATGAAGGGATACATGATACGATAAAACAGCAGAAGCGGCGGAGCGCACCAAAGCGTAACCGGTTCCGCATTGCGGATGGCGTACGTTTTCGGTACTTGTTCGCCGATCGTAATATGAAACGCGGTAATAATGCTAAATGCAATAATAAAAGATAGGGTATGAAGAATAAAATCAGGTACCCATGTCCCTAGAACGAATTCGAGCAGATCGGCGACAGCCGGCTCTCCAATCCAACCTAACGCAAGCGACGCCAACGTAATCCCCAGCTGGCAGGCCGACAAATATGCGTTTAAATTGGAAAGAATACGTCGAGCGATCTTCGCCTTGAAGTTTCCTTCCTCTGCCAGAGTGTCAATTCTACTGCCTCTCACCTTCACCAAAGCAAATTCCGCAGCGACGAAAAAGCCATTTAGAAGTACCAGCAGCAAAACCGCAACCAAATTAATCGTCCATGATAAGGGGTCACTGTCCAAAAAAATCTTCCTCCTTTAATAAAGCACCTCGAATTAAATTGCTCTACCTGTAATTATACAGACTGCCAAAAACATTCGTCAAACGACACCATTTTCTAATCCATATTCAGGGCAGCCTGGCAGCTATACCAAGGATACATACAAATTCATATTTTTCATGTAAAAAACGCTTGAGATGAAGGAATCATCGGCCTATACATTCGTTCCCGAAATCAATCATTTGGCAAGGAAGTGTCCCAACATGACTTCTTTTCCAATACAAAAGGGCGCGATGCCTAAGCACCGCGCCTTTAGGTTTTACTAGCTAGCAGGCTTCCCCACCTTGTTCTTCTTCTCTTCTTTACCCGCCTTGATCCCCGCTTGGACCATGGCATTCGCTCGGTCTACCTCTTGCTTTTCAGGTTCGCGTACACCCTCTAGCGGATATTCTTTGCCAAGCTGCTGCCACTTATAAACACCCATCCGGTGGTAGGGAAGCAGCTCGACCTTTTGCACATTCGGCATCGTACCGATCAGCCTGCCCATTTCATACAGGTCAGTAGGACTGTCCGTAATGCCCGGAATCAAAACGTGGCGCACCCAGATTTGGTTTTGCCGCTCGGCCAAATACGCCGTAAAGCGTAGGATGCGGTCATTCGGCTGGCTCGTCAGCTTAATGTGGCCTTCACGGTCCATCATTTTTAGATCGAGCAGCACGAGATCCGTCACCTCGAGCAGCTCCTTCGCATGCTGAGGATCGCAAAAGCCCGAGGAATCGAGCGCCGTATGCAAATTCCAGCGTTTCTTGCATTCCCGGAACAGCTCCGCTACAAACGGCGCCTGCAGGGTCGGCTCTCCGCCTGTAACCGTAATTCCACCGCCAGACCGGCGGTAATATTCGAGATACGGCTCGATCTTCGCCAGTACCTCTTCAACCGTCACCTGGGTTCCGATGGTCGTATCCCAGGTATCCGGGTTATGGCAGTACGCACATTGAAGGGCGCAGCCCTGCATGAAGAGAACGAAGCGGATTCCGGGCCCGTCAACCGTCCCGAACGTTTCTATAGAGTGAATCCGGCCTTTCATGGTGACCGCGCCCCTTTCCATTGGTGTAGTAGTCTAAGATGTGTTAGATGGCACCGTGGAACGTACGATTGATAACGTCCAACTGCTGTTCACGGGTCAGCTTGATGAAGTTTACGGCGTATCCCGATACGCGGATCGTAAGTTGCGGATATTCTTCCGGCCGTTCCATCGCATCGAGCAGCTGCGCCCGATCAAATACGTTAATGTTCAAGTGATGACCGCCGCTTGCCGCATAACCGTCAAGCAGAGATACGAGGTTGTTTACACGCACATCGATCTCTCGGCCAAGCGCCTTCGGCACGATCGAGAACGTGTTCGAGATGCCGTCAAGGCAGTGCTCGTAAGGCAGCTTCGCTACCGATGCGAGCGATGCCAGCGCTCCGTTGCGGTCGCGGCCGTGCATCGGGTTGGCGCCCGGTGCGAACGGCTCGCCGGATTTGCGGCCGTCCGGCGTGCTGCCGGTTTTCTTGCCGTATACGACGTTCGATGTGATCGTTAGAACCGACAAGGTCGGGATCGCGTCGCGATACGTTTTGTGCTTGCGAAGCTTATTCATGAATGTCTCCGCCAAGGCCGTTGCCATGGAATCGACGCGCTCGTCATTGTTGCCGTACTGCGGATATTCGCCTTCGATTTCGAAATCTACGGCGATGCCCTTTTCATTGCGGATCGGGCGTACTTTTGCATACCGGATCGCGCTCAAGCTATCGGCTACGACGGACAGGCCGGCGATGCCGCATGCCATCGTACGGATAATTTCACGATCGTGAAGCGCCATTTCAATCCGCTCATAGCTGTATTTATCGTGCATGTAGTGGATGACGTTCAGGGTGTTCATATACAGCCCAGCCAGCCAATCCATCACTAGGTCATAACGCTCCATGACTTCGTTGTAGTCGAGAACCTCCGAGGTGATCGGCGGAAGCACCGGCCCGATTTGCGCGCCCAGCTGCTCATCAACACCGCCGTTAATCGCATACAGCAGCGCCTTCGCAAGATTTGCTCTTGCCCCGAAAAACTGCATTTGCTTACCGATCCGCATTGCGGATACGCAGCAGGCAATGCCGTAATCGTCGCCATAGTACGGACGCATGAGATCATCGCTCTCATACTGGATCGAGCTCGTTTCGATCGACACCTTCGCGCAGTACTGCTTGAAGCCTTCCGGCAAGTCAACCGACCACAGCACGGTCAGGTTCGGTTCCGGCGCTGGGCCGAGGTTATACAGCGTGTGCAGGATGCGGAACGAGTTGCGCGTTACACGCGTTACACCGTTAAGCCCCATACCGCCTACGCACTCGGTTACCCATGTCGGGTCGCCGCTGAACAGCTCGTTATATTCCGGCGTACGCAGGAATTTCACAATACGGAGCTTCATGACGAAGTGGTCCATCAGCTCTTGCGCCTGTGCTTCTGTCAGCGTGCCTTCCATAAGATCGCGTTCAATATAAATATCGAGGAACGAGGAGACGCGGCCAAGGCTCATCGCTGCCCCATTCTGTTCTTTAATCGCTGCGAGGTACGCGAAGTATACCCACTGCACCGCTTCGCGGGCATTGTTCGCCGGCTTGGAAATATCAAAGCCGTACGATTTCGCCATCTGTTTCAGCTCGGCAAGAGCGCGAATTTGCTCGGAAATTTCCTCGCGAGCACGAATGACGTCCTCAGACATGTAGCCGACTTCCAGCTGGAGCAGATCATTCTTTTTCTCTTTCACCAGCTGATCGACACCGTACAGCGCCACTCTGCGATAGTCGCCGATAATCCGGCCGCGGCCGTATGCATCCGGTAAACCGGTAATGATGCCGGCTTTGCGCGCTGCGCGCATATCATTCGTATAAGCGTCAAACACGCCCTGGTTATGCGTCTTGCGAATATCGGTGAACAGCTTGATGATCTCATCCGGAACCTTGAAGCCGTAAGCCTCACAAGCGTCGATCGCCATCCGAATTCCGCCGAACGGCTGCAGGGAACGCTTGAACGGCTCATCAGTCTGCAGACCGACAACAGTTTCTTTGGTCTTGTCAATGTAGCCGGGACCGTGCGATACGATCGTCGATACCGTATTGACATCGACGTCCAGCACGCCTCCGTTATCCCGTTCCTTTTTCATCAGCTCGCGAACCTGATCCCAAAGGGCCAGGGTCGCGTCTGTCGGCGAAGCCAAGAACGCTTCATCTCCAGTGTACGGAGTGATGTTTTTATCGATAAAGTCTTTTACATTCGTCGCAGTCTGCCATTTGCCAGGACGGAATCCCCGCCAAGGGGCAGGTACGCCTGCTGCTCCTTGAACATCTTTTTCTTTCATCACCATGGCGAAAGCACCTCCAAATATTTTTCAGTTATTTATTCGAATTTTCCATAGAAAGCTTTACGGTACACTTCAGCCAGTTCCTTAACCAACGGCATGCGAGGGTTCGCTGTAGTACATTGATCCTCAAATGCGCGATCCGCCAGCTCTTCGACTTTTGCTTCGAATACAGCCGGTTCAAAACCAAGATCCTGGAACTTTTCCTGAATGCCGAGCGCCTTGTTCAGCTTGCGTACCGCTTCGATGAGGCTGTTTACGCCTTCCTCTGTCGTACGCGCCGGAAGACCTAGAATGCGGGCAATTTCCGCGTAGCGCTTATCGGCAACAAAGTGGCCGTATTTCGGGAACGACGCAAATTTCGTCGGTTTCTGTGCATTATAACGGATAACATGCGGCATCAGGATCGCGTTGGTGCGTCCGTGTGCGGTGTGGAATTCTCCGCCCCACTTATGCGCCAAGCTGTGGTTGATGCCGAGGAACGCGTTGGCGAAGGCCATGCCTGCGATCGTCGATGCATTGTGCATTTTCTCGCGGGCAACCGGGTCAGCCGTTGCGTACGATTTTTCCAGGTTCTCAAAGACGAGCTGGATAGCCTTAATCGCAAGGCCGTCCGTGTAGTCATTCGCCATAACCGAAACGTAAGCTTCGATGGCGTGCGTCAACACGTCCATACCGGTATCGGCAACCGCTGTTTTCGGCAGGGTGTACACGTATTCCGGATCGATAATCGCCACATCCGGCGTCAGCTCATAGTCAGCCAACGGATACTTCGTGTTGCCTTGGCGCTTGTCGGTAATAACGGCAAAGGACGTAACTTCCGAGCCAGTGCCCGAAGTTGTTGGAATCGCAACAAACTTCGCTTTATTGCCGAGACGCGGATATTTATAGACACGCTTACGGATATCCATGAACTTTTGCTTCAAGGATTGGAAGTCCGTATCCGGGTATTCATAGAACAGCCACATTGCCTTCGCAGCGTCCATTGGGGAACCGCCGCCAAGAGCAATGATGCAGTCCGGCTTAAAGGCAGCCATCATGGCAGTACCACGGTCCACGGTGTCTACCGAAGGATCCGGCTCTACATCGCTGAACACTTCGATCGCAACCGGCGTTCTGCGCTTCCGGAGATAGTACTCCACTTTCTCTACATAGCCAAGCTGAACCATCATCGGGTCAGTAACGATCAGCACCCGCGAAATATCCGGCATTTTTTCAAGGTACTGCGTGGAGCCCTTCTCGAAGTAAACCTTCGGCGGGATTTTAAACCACTGCATATTCACCGTCCGGTAAGCAACACGCTTAATATTGATCAAGTTCACCGTCGTCACATTGCTCGTCGTTGAGTTATGGCCGTAGGAGCCGCAGCCGAGTGTGAGCGACGGAAGGTTCGTATTATAAATATCGCCGATTGCGCCATGCGTCGACGGTGCGTTCACAATAACACGGCCGGTTTGCAGGCGCGCTGCGAATGCGTCGATTGTTTTTTGATCCTTGGAATGGATAACCGAGGAGTGGCCCATGCCGCCAAAAGCGACAACCTTGGCCGCAAGCTCGATGCCCTCTTCCGCCGTATTCACCTTATAGCAAGCAAGCACAGGGCTCAGCTTTTCAGCGGATAGCGGGTATTGCTCGCCTACACCCTTCAGCTCGGCAACGAGGATTTTCGTATCCTCCGGCACCTTGAGTCCTGCCATCTCAGCAATTTTCACTGCCGGCTGGCCCACGATTACAGCGTTTACTGCGCATTTTTCCGGGTTGATAACCAGTCTGGAGACGGCTTCTGTCTCTTCTGCCGTAAGGAAGTAGCAGCCGGAATCGGTCATCAGCTTCTTGGTCTGTTCATAAATAGCCTTTTCAATAATGACTGCTTGCTCGGATGCGCAGATCATGCCGTTGTCGAACGACTTCGACAGGATTAAATCGGTTACCGATTGCTGCAAATCTGCAGTTTTGTCGATCAGACAAGGAACATTGCCCGGACCTACGCCAAGCGCCGGCTTACCGGTGCTGTATGCCGCTTTTACCATGGAGGAACCTCCGGTCGCTAAAATCAAAGCCACATCCTGGTGATTCATCAGCAGCTGTGTAGCTTCTACGGACGGATTCTCAATCCACTGGATGCAGTGCTCCGGAGCGCCTGCTTTAACAGCTGCTTCGAGCAAAGTACGTGCTGCCGCTACGCTGCTGCGCTGTGCGGACGGATGGAACGCGAAAACGATTGGATTGCGGGCCTTAATGGCGATCAATGCTTTGAACATGGTCGTAGAAGTCGGGTTCGTTACCGGAGTAACACCGGCGATTACGCCGACAGGCTCCGCAACTGCGCGATAGCTCTCATGCGGGTTATCTTCGATCACACCGACCGTGCGCACATTCTTAATGCTGTGATAAATGTACTCCGTCGCAAAGATGTTCTTTGTGATTTTGTCCTCGTAAACCCCGCGCCCTGTTTCCTCTACCGCCATCTTCGCCAGCATCATGTGCTTGTCGAGACCGGCAAGCGCCATCGCCTGAACGATTTTGTCAATCTGCTCTTGATCGTACTGCATGAACTCCTCGAGTGACTGCCGGGCTCTAGCTGCCAGCTGATTCACTTCATCCTGCGCCGACATCCGATCTTCCATACGCTTTTCTCTCACGGCCATCCGAACCGCCTCCAAACGTTTTATATGGTCTCTATCTTATCTGCAGGCCAGCCTCATCATTGTGATAAACCTCACTTTGATTAAATTTAGGCAAACGCCCATTTTTGACCGGCCAAGCTTGGTAAAAACCGCTTCATTATATGCCTTTAAATAATTCCCAAGGGCAGCTTACGAAAACAAATAATCAATATCCATTAAAATTTGTTCCGCCGGCGCAAAGATCACTTCTTCTTCCAAATCAAAATGCTCGCCAAAGATGTAACAAGCCTGAATGAGATGATCTGTTGCTCTTTTCACTGCTCTCTGATCGGCAGGCAAAGTAATTTTGTTGGCCTCTTCCGTAAAGGAACGAACAAATTGGGAAGCAAGCTCATGATCCTTCTCCATCATCCAGATAGATGGCGCAATGCTTGGGCCGCTGTGGCGATGATAATATTCAGAGATAAGCGGGAACAGCTCATTCTCTTCCCATTCCGCATGACGCTCCAGCTTAAGCATAAATGCTCCAGTCTGCTGCATAAGCTCCATCAGCTTGCGGAAGCCTTCAACAGGAGTAACCGCCGCGCCGGTTTGTTTAGCAAAAGTTTTCAGTGCCTGCAAGCCTTGGCGCAGGACGTGATGTTCTTCTTTAAGACGTTCTAAAGCATATGCCAATTCGGTCGGGTGGGCGCTGTGTTCATAAGCAGTGCATGATCCTTGCATTTTGGATACCTCCCGGGTCGTGTTTGATTTGATTTCTTATGTTTTCAGTGTACCTGCTGCTCCTCATTCTTAATGTGAAAATAATCACATACTATCCCTTATTTTCGCCCTTGTTACACAACCGTTGCAAAGCTGTCACAATTACTCGCTTTTTCCGCCGGAAGCTACAAAAATCACTGTCCCCTGAAATTAACTAGGGGTTTTTTCCCCGAAAAGTTCAGTGAATCCCCCGATAGTGATCGAAATCACTTTGCGCTATCCTTAAGGTAACGAATTGGGGGAGGTTATAACAATGACAACAACAAACACAATGAATACAAATGAAGCGAACAGCTCGAAATATCAAATTTCCGATTTTCTAACTGCCGAGCAGTTTCAGCGTCTTGAGTCCGTGATGTATGCAAGGAAGTTTCAAGCGAACACAACGCTGTTCTGGGAAGGCGACCCTGCCGACAAGCTGTTCTATGTAAAAAGCGGTCAGGTAAAAATCTATAAAACAACCGAAGATGGGAAAGAATTAATTTTGTACATCTTGCAAAAAGGTGATTTGTTCGGAGAGCTTGGCGGTCTAAGCCACCTGCACTACAGCTTCAACGCAGTGGTAACCAAAGATGCGGATATCGGGGTCGTGCAAACCGCCGATCTTGAAGTACTCATTTATCAAAATGGCGAATTCGCCGTAGATTTTATGAAGTGGATGGGACTTACCCATCGCACAACCCAGTCCAAGTTCCGCGATTTGCTGCTGTACGGAAAACCGGGCGCCCTTGCTTCCACGTTGGTACGGATGAGCAATTCGTACGGCCAGCCGCATAAAAACGGCGTAAAAATCAATGTGAAGCTGACAAACACAGAGCTTGCCCAATTTATCGGCACAACTCGTGAAAGTGTCAACCGGCTGCTAAGCGGATTAAAGGATGAAGGCGTCATCGATTACGACAAAAACCATATCGTCATCTGCAACCTTACGCAGCTCAAGTGCATTGCAGGATGCCCTTCCTTCCCAGCTTGCCCGAAGGAAGTGTGCCGTATTTAAACAGCGGATTGTGAAAAATCCGTGACTAAAATCATAGTGAGAAACCTCCCGTTCTTTTAGACTAAGGTCAAACGAACGAAGGAGGCCATGCCGATGCTAACCGGCGCCCTGCTTACTTATATTAAGCCGAGCGGACATGTTCCCCGTTCCCTCGGATCTGTCATTTCGCAAATGGAAGCCACCTGCAATGAGGTTATTCTTGTAACCAACCAACCTCGTGCACTTTTAGCGCATGTCCCATCCTCTACCCGCGTCCTTTCGGGGTATAACGGAATGGATTGGCCGCTGGGAGGGCTGTACGCCGCTCTGTCGCTTAGCCGTAACCCTTTTGTCTGGGCTGTTGACGTGGATTCTCCGTTTCTTTCACCAACGTTTGCGCATCAATTGTTGGAGCAGATCGTCCGGGGCAACGAGCATGCCGCTTTTCCGGTGATTCACGGCTTACCGCTGCTCCATCACGCAATCTACCGCAAACGATGCCATGATACGCTGTATGACTTGGTTACAAAGGATATGGCAACCTGGGATCATTTCCTGGATAAGATTAAATGGACGAAGCAGGAGCCGCCGGGCCTCAACGGACCGGAGCTAACCTTTGATTCAGCCGGCCCAATTGAAAAGAAACAAGAAGCTTTATAGACAAAATAAAAACATGCGGTACCCGCTTGCACTATAGCCTCCCCCGGCCTGCAATGCGGTATCGCATGTTTCTTTATTGAAGACGTACATCATTCCTATGTTGTTTTCATTGTAAGTTAGGTATGCTCAGGGTTACTGTCGTTCCATGTCCAACTTCAGACTGTACTCTTAAACTGCCGCCGACCGAGCGTGCCCGCTCCTCCATACTGAACAAGCCTACACCCTTCGCCGCCGTATCCGGCCGAAACCCTACCCCGCGGTCCTCAATTTGTACATTTACAGCACCAACGGACTCACTGATCGATACCTTCGCTTCCGAGACGTCAGCGTATTTTGCAATATTCGTCAGCGCCTCTTGTATAATCCGGTAAATGGTCGTTTCTGTATGAACCTCAAGCCGTTTGCCAAGATTGCAGTCCAGCCCTACAGAGATACCGTAGTGCCTTTCAAAATTTTGAATATATGTGCGGATCGCCGGAACCACACCCAGATCGTCCAGCACCGATGGACGGAGCTCCCATGAAATGCTGCGGATGTCTTCTATTAAATGGGTAATGTCCTTACGCAGCAGCCCCAGGCCTTCATGCTCCACTTCCGTCTTAATTTTATCAACCTGAATTAATAAGGAAAATAAGGTTTGTCCGATGCCGTCATGAAGCTCACGGGAGATCCGCTTCCGCTCTTCTTCCTGTACGCGCAGCATCTGCGTCATCATGAGCTGCAGCTCTTCTTCGACGTGCTTTAGCTTTGTTACTTCATTACGGATCGCCAAGTACTGATACGGAGACCCGTCCTCCTGCTGAATCGGGACAATGGTGGTGTTCACCCAATAAAACGTGCCGTCCTTGGCCCGGTTCTTGACTTCACCTTTCCATACCTTGCCTTGGGAAATCGTCCCCCACAGCTGGCGCATAAAATCCTTGGAGTGGTAGCCCGAATTGATCAGACGGTGGTCCTTTCCAATCAATTCCTCCCGGCTATACTTCGATATTTCGCAAAATTTATCGTTCACATACTGAATTACTCCCCGATGGTCCGTCACCGCCACAATGGACGATTCATCGAGCGCCAGCTTAAGATCGACCAGCTGCTTGACCGACTTTTCCAAATCGTTGCGCATCGTCTGCATCGCTTCATTTAATTGGCTGAACAGCTTCAGGGTATTTTCTCCGACCTGCCCGATTCCATCTGCTCCATCTAACCATTCACTTGGATTTTTTTCGTTGTGGTTATTCAAACTGAAGCAGTCCTTTCTTCACCGCATATTTCACAAGCTCGGGACGCGTCCGTAAATTCAGCTTTTCCATCACATTGCTTTTATGCGTCTCAACTGTCTTTACACTAATGACGAGCTGCTCGGCGATTTCTTTATTGGCATAGCCCTTGGCAACAAGCGCTAAAATTTCTTTTTCCCGATCGCTTAATGTTTCATACACATCCAAATTTTCTCCCTGTTTCATCTTGTCCAAATATTCTCCCATCAGCCGCTTTGTCGCCCCTGGTGTCAAATACGCTTCCCCTCTCGCTACGGACTCGATCGCCGCCTGAAGCTCCTCGTGAGGCGCACTCTTGAGCACATAACCGGAAGCTCCCGCATGGATCGCCTGAAACAAATATTGTTCATCGTCATGCATCGTCAGCATAAGCACGGCAACGCCGGGCATCACCTTTTTGAGCTCTGAGGTAGCGGTTAATCCGTCCTTCCCCTGAGGCATGCTTAAGTCCATCAGTACGACATCCGGACCCAGCTCCTGAGCTTTCCGTATGCCTTCATTCCCTTCCGCCGCTTCCCCCACGACACGAAAATCCTGCCTCGCGCCAAGAAGCATCTTTAAGCCCGAGCGTACCACAGCGTGGTCGTCTACGATAAGGATCGAAATCACCTGAAAGCCTCCGTTTCTTTGCGTTTATACTTGTAATCTTAGCTTTCATACCTCCGATGCACAAGACTTCCCGGAAAATAACAGAAGCTAGCGGCTCAGGCTCCCCCAAGCGGCTAGCTTATATCTGTAAGTGTTTCCGCGGGATCGGCCAAGGGATGTAGGTGCCCAGCCGCCTCTTCTATAAGAAGTGTTTGCTCCTGCTCATACTGCAGTGCGGTTCGGCGCCCGAGCAGCAAAACCCCAACCACTCTGCCTTCCCGCATGATAGGTGCGGTTACGGCGGACAACAGGCCTTCGGCCAACAGGATCGGGGAGTTTTTCAGCTCGGCTTCGCTTGTGCCGGGATCGGTAACGACCATAGGCCGTCCGTGCCGCATCGTAAGTCCGACAACGCCCTGACCATGCCGCTTCACCATCCGTTTGTAACGGTCATTCCGGTTGCCAAGGACATATTTCCAAACAATATCGCCTTCTTCATCCTTACGCCATGCTATACCGGCAAAATCGCTGTTCGTCGCCGTTTTCAAGCCGCTGAGCAGCACGATGACATCATTCCCCGGGTCCATTATCCGCCCTCCTTCCGAAATGTTTTACGCAAATTGCACCGAATCAGCTAGAAAGAAACTATTCTCAGTATATCGGAAAAGAGGGGCGGCAAGTGTAACATTCATCACACCTGTATTATTTCGTAAGGAGGAGGTAGTGCACAAAAACCGTGCAGTGTTTATTTTCGCAAAAACGAATGATACCGGGTGCCTTGGAACGTCAGTT
This sequence comes from Paenibacillus turpanensis, assembly GCF_011421635.1. Classification (GTDB taxonomy): domain Bacteria; phylum Bacillota; class Bacilli; order Paenibacillales; family YIM-B00363; genus Paenibacillus_AK; species Paenibacillus_AK turpanensis. Next base: position 61,020 of record NZ_WTLI01000012.1, on the reverse strand, counting down.
CACCCTGATCGCCTTCCGCCAGCATACCGTATTCCTGCCCGGAAACCGTGAACTCCATCCGGTCGCCGCTCCTCACCTGAAACGTTGCAAAATATCTCGTACTCGATTGGTTATGCACGTGCCCATTATGGTTGTGGGCGTGGTTCGAAACATGCGTACGCTTGGAAACGACCTCCGCATCCACCGAAAGCACGGGCTGCTTGTTGTTCGACTGCCATTCCCTAACCCCGCTGAATGCGCGCAATACGATCATCCCAAGGACAACAATAAAAACGATCGGAAACAAAACCGACATGATACCAAAAAAATCAAATCCGAAGCCATAACCCATACGTTTTCCCCCATTCATCCGGCATCCAGGCCCAAAATCACGCTCTGGTTCATACGCTGTTTCCTTCCAAAAGGATTCAATCGATGTCATACCCTTACATTTTTACCCGCAGCAGCTTATCCGGATTGCAAATATGATAAATGGTTTGAACGGTATTCAGCATAGGCGACCATTCCAAGCAAATAACGGCTTTCACGCGCTGCGCCCCTTCGTAAAAAACGACTGCCTCCTGTCCATTAACCTGCAGTATATCCGCCGAAACTCCGAATAATGACCGTGAGGCGATGACATCCAGCAAAGCGATGACTCTGTCTCGGGTTATAATCGGCTTTAACGCAGCACGCACCCGTCCGCCTCCATCGGTCAGCAGTACTGCGTCCTCCGAAAGAAGAGCGACCAGCTGCGGAATATCCCGCTGCGAGAATGCTTCTAAGAAACGCTCAAGGCCTTGTCTTCCTATATATTCCCCACTTCCTGCAGCATAAAAACCGGCAGAGGCAGGCTCAGGGTTTGCCCCCTTCGCTTGTACAATCAATTGTGCTTTGACTTGTGCCTCCGGCTTGGCTTCAAGCTTGCGGCGCGCATTGCTCACCAGCTTACGGCAGTACGCTTCCGCCCGCTCCATGATTGCGGCGATCTCCGCATACTCCAGCTCGTAGGCGGTCCGAAGCACAAAAACCGCCCGCTCCAAAGGAGTTAGGCGGTCAAGCATGACTTGAAACGCGTACGATAACGTTTCCTTCTGTTCCACAGCTTCCAGCGGCTCATTGGCTGAGCCGATCAATGGCTCCGGCAGCCACGGGCCAACGTACGTTTCCCTGCGTTTTCGAGCCGACTTCAATTCATTAAGGCAGCGGTTCATCGTCATTTTACATAGGTACGGCTTCATCTCTCGCACACTGCTGACGCCATACGAATGAATCGCGCTGAAGACGTCCTGGACAATATCTTCAGCATCAGCAGCGACTCCTAGCATCCGGTAAGCGATTGAAAACAGCAGCGGCCGGTATTCAGCATACGCGGCGGCAATTGTCCTCTCATCCATCCATCCAGCCTCAGCCAAAAGCAATTCCCCCTACGAAAAGCATCCCGGGTACATCCCCGTCGATATCGCGATCCGGTTCCAGCTGTTAATGGTATTGATCGCCATAATCAGCACAACGAATTCCTGCTCGGACCAATGCTCCCTCACCCGGTCGTATACCTGCTGCGGCAATCCGCCGCTGGCCACAAGTGTGAGCGATTCGGTCAGCTCCAAAGCCGCTTTTTCCTTCTCACTGTAGCATGGCGCTTCCTTCCAAACCGAGAGCAAATATACCCGCTCAGGAGCTTCGCCCATTCCCAAAAGCTCTTTCGTATGCATGTCGAGGCAAAACGCACAGCCATTGATCTGCGATGCCCGTATTTTGATCAGCTCGTACATGGTCTTCTCAATGCCGCTCGTGTGCATATAGTGCTCGAGCTTCAGCATCGTTTCAAACGCTTCGGGATGCACCTTGCGGTAATTCATTCTCATTTCCATGTTCCTTCCCCCATTCGTAGTGGCTTCACTACTTAAGACAATGAAGGGTCGGATTTTGTGAATGCTTTTGAATATCTAATTCAAAAAATAATAATTTCCACTGAAAATGACTGGACCGGTTAAAACGACAGGTTATAAAATTTACAGGTATTATCATAAAGAATCGTCGTCGTTTCCTCCAGCGAGCGCTCTTGAATCGCAGCGATGGCTGAAATGGCGTCGCGAATCATGCACGGATACGTCCGCTTGCCTGCGTATGGACCATCAAACGGCCATGGTCCGTCAGTTTCTACCATGAGCAGCTCAAGCGGGTATTGACGCACGATCTCGCGGATTTTGTCCCGGTACACCACTTCCGGAGTAACTGAGATGCTAAAGCCGTTCGCCTCAAGGCGCTTCAGCGTATCCGAACTCCCTTTGAACCAGTGAAAATGCGCCTTTTGGATGCGGTGCTTTTCCAATAGATCGCAGACCGTCTCAGCATCCTCGTACACCGCATGCAGCACAATCGGTTTATTGAGCTCTGCTGCCAGGCTCACAAACCTTTCAAGCAGATCGATATAAGGCTGCAGCTCAAAGGGACGGCCCTCACTTTCATGCTCCTTCCGCATGTAATAGGGAAGCCCCACCTCGCCAATGGCCGCCATACCGGTATGATGCTCACGAATCCACTGAAACAGCTCCCTTTCATCCTGCGGACTGGGGAGCTCCTGCTCCGGATGGTAGCCGTAAGCCGGAAAGATCATGCTCGGCGCGTGCTGCTGCAGCCTCAAGTTTTCTTTACAGGAGGGCAGATGGTTCGAAACAGTGATGACCCCCTGAATGCCCTCGTCTGCAAAGGAGGCGATCATCCGTTCACGTTCGTCTGAGGGGTAGAGGTCAAAATGAATATGGGCGTCTAGAATTGGTTTCATCATTTGTGTTGAGACGATTACGCTTGAACAGGCTTTTCAAAAATTATTTCATAGCCCGTCGGCTTCCCGTGCCCGTTGTAATTTGTCGGTAGCACCTGAACTAAACGCCAGCCTTGCTTTGCATATTCGGTAATCGTCTCCTGATACGTCGCTTCGGTAAAAAATCCGCCCAACGAGGTTTCTACGAAAATATACTCATACATTATTTTACATATCCCCTTCCTGACTTTCCTGAACAAGACGAATATGTGCAGTGTGATGCCTATTATGCCAAATAAACCGTTGTATTGCGGTATCTATGGAAATCCACCCTAATGCGTTCGTATGCAGTCTTTTTTGAAAATCCGCCGGTTCCATACCTTGAATTACGTTAATGAGCCGTTGGTGGAGCGCCTCCAACAGAACAAGCGATGTTTCGATCGGAGTATCGTGATAATCATTCAACTCGGCCCAAAGCTCCTCCCGATATGAGTGGGCTTGCGGCTCCTCCTCAGTCAAAGCCCGCTTCATCCGTATGTAGGCATTCGTATCGTTATCTGCCATGTGGTGAATCACTTGCTTTACTGTCCAGCCTCCCAGCCGATAAGAGCTCTCGATTTGTTCCACGGTATAATTGTGGACAAGTGCTCGAAGATTGGGAACCAAACGACTGATCTCAACGGCGTAACGTGCACGATCCTGTTCCGACACCATATCACCCGCTTTAAATTCACCGATGGGAAAACGCTGCGATTGCATCACACCCGCACGCTCCTTTTCCATTCGGCATGCTTTTTGATCACCTTCGACCACAGCTCATCCTTCTCAGTCCGATCATACTGCTCCAGCTTCACCCCAAAAACCTCAGCCAACAAATCAAACCATTCAGTTCGGCTCGTAACCTCTCTTTTTTCAATTCCTAAAGGATCACGTTGACTGAAAATACAGCCCCGCAGCTCCCTACTGCCTTGCTCTTGACGATTTCGTACCAGAAGCAGGTTTACCCACACCGAATCCGGGGAAGTGCTCAAATACTCATGCTTGGGTATAAAATAGTCAATACCCTGCACTTCCGCCTCCTCAACATCTACACCCGGAAAGGAGGCATATGGATCGTGATCCAGCCTCCACCCCTGCTCAACAACCTTAGAATCGCTGATTTTATACGTGTGGGGAGACTGATGGTAATGCCCGGCGGCAATCGGAAGCGGCTCGTACGGCATATCGCCCAAGCCCACATCGACCAGCCAGCGCTGATCTTTGCCTTCCTTATCGGGCAGCATGACCGACAGCCCCAAATGAAAGGAGTCTACCCTCGGCTCCGTCCCGCGTGCTTGTACTCCCGCCCGATGCAGGAAAACTCGATATCCCAGTGTCTGCAGAAGGGAGCTAAAAGCGCCGTTCAAATGAAAGCAGTACCCGCTCCCACCGCTCGCAATATGCGGAACGGAGTGCTTGGGATCGATCGAGGTCGGCTTTCCTGCAAAAATATCGACCGTCTGCCATGGGATTCTCGAAACATGCTCCCGATGAAGCGCAAATAAAAAATGCTTTGTTGGCGCGCTGATCTCTAGACCAAGCCGATCCAGATACCGTTTCGTCTGGTCTAGTCCCAGCTTTTGATCAAATGAGTCACTCATCAACCGATGTCCCCGCTTCCAGCTTAATCCCCACCAATTCATTGCCATACTGATCCTGCATAATCTTCAAGTCAAACGGCTTGAAGCCCAGCTTCGTGTAAAACAACAGCGCTTTTGTGTTGATGTTATGGCAAACCAGCCGAAAATGCTTTATTTTCAGCTCCATTCTTGCGATATGAATCATCGTCTCAACTAAGTACCGACCTGCTCCCTTACTCCGATAGTTAGGGTGAATAATGACATTCCCCAGCCAACACTCTTCCTCCGTTACATCATACAGATTGCTGTATCCTACGATGTATTTATCACTCAGGATCACCGTAGCGTTTACTCGGCTTTTCGCCGCTTCCTCTAATTGGCCCGGGGTTAACGGATAGATCCCTTTCGGGTACATGAAAAATAACTCTCTCGCATCTTGAGGAAAAAGAGCGATCTCTTCAAAGTCACTACAATTCACCGGCCGATGAGTGTACATGTATCGCTCCCCCTATTCAGATCATTCCTTCATCTAAAGCTGGTTCGAAATTTCAATTAGATTCTCATCTGGATCCCGAACATAAATGGAACGAAGCTTGGCGACCGCCCCCGTCCGCATGACCGGACCTTCCTCGATAGACACACCGTACTCGGTCAGAAACGCATGAACTTCCTCAATAGGAATTGACGTAAGGAAGCATAAATCCGCCGATCCCGGGCAGGGCGTTTTCGCTTTCGGTTCAAACTCTTTTCCTCGTTCGTGCAAATTGACTTTCTGATTCCCGAATGCCAACGCCTTCCGGTTCTCGCCGAATGTAATTTCCTCCATACCGAGCATCGTCGTATAAAAACGGATCGTCTTCTCCAAATCAGCAACGGTCAGCACCAAATGATCCAAGCTTTCTACTTTCACCTACTTCCTCATCCTTTCTTTTCTAAATTGATTTACCGGTATTCGGTTCTATTTTTATATAAAAAATATAAGATCAAAATCGGCACGATATTAATGGATAAAAATAATTGATGATGGCCGTTTGAAAAGGATAAATTAAATTGATTTAAAATATAAAAATTCAACCCCATATTTAGATTAGGAACGAGCTGCAAGCCAAGTGACACTGACAAACCCGCTATAAACTTATAAGAGAGTCCAAGAATACTGAAGCTAGGAATTTGCAGGGCTTGTACCCATACCGTTAATTTTCTACCATGTCTCTTATCCTTTAGAATAAAATAACCGGCAGCGGCGACCAACAAATATAGTCCAAAAAAGATTCCAAACAGAAGAATCAAGATTACGGCAGACAAAAAACTGGATATTTTTATTGAAAACAAGAACACAATAATCATCATAGCAGCTCCGATTAAACCGCTGATGATCTGATACCATCCAAGCCCATTCCGCCATAACTGCTTGTTTTGTTCTGCCTTATGATGCGAACGTAAATACAATTTCGTTTTTTCTTCGCTGCAAACCGTGCAGTATTCGGAAAAAAAATGATCCCGGCACTCATTACAATAATGTTGTTTACATTGCGAGCATTCAAATTCTGATGCCTGCTCTTGATGATGAAAACAATTCACTTGTTCTCCCCCGATTCGGTGACATTTTGCCTGATTATGCCACCAGTTTTCTTATTGGATATAAAATACAAGCTCCATTAAAGAACTTGCCTTTACTAGAAATTTCAATTACAAATAACTATCTGTTCTATTTCACCGCAACAATATTATCGTAATGTTCCCCATTTCCGATATTATCTGAGGACAACCATTCGTAGTAACCGAGTCCAAGCTTCTGAGCAATTACATAGGCGGGTGGGGCCTCAAAATGATAGCTGCTTTCGTCCAATTCGAAAATCGCTTCCAAGCCCTCAGCAGAATTTCCTTGCCGGATGATTAGCTCTCTCAAGAGATCAAGATCAAACTCACCTTTTTCAATCACAAGCTCATCTGTCCAGTCGCATTTATAATCAAAAACAAGGTCATCCTTGCTATAAATCTGCAGACTCCAACCGTGATCTTCCATATACGTATAATGAATGAGAATTCCAGGATTGTAGGAGATGATCGAATCCTCCATATGAAACGCCGGGCCATCCGCCAAAAAGGTTACCCATCCATTCGTTTCTGGGAACACAAAGCCTGTGCTACCGGCATTTTGTAATAGGTCAATGGCGTCTTGCGGACGTTCTGTTCTTAAATGAAAGCTGCTGCTAAATTCGCTCATTCGAAGGCACCTTACTTTTCATGATTTATATTAATTCTTAGAATAACTGCTGTTCCTGAATAAATGCTTCATGCTCAGGCAAAATCGATCCGTAGACCGCTGCGATTGGACCACCTTCTTAACAAGATTTATAATTCCATACTACCAAATTCCGGGTGAAATGGTACTGTAAATCTAGGGGAAGTTTAAATTCCCCAACGTTTTTACATTGGCCTGATTATGCAATAGAAAAAGCGTCTGGCTGGACGTGAATAATGTCCCACTGACGCTGATTTGGATGAATTATTGATTCTCGTAAAAAGGTAAAAAAGCTCGGCGAACTACAGCTTACCCGCTCCCGCTTCTGCGGTTACAGTAGACTTCACCTCTGCTGTCGGCTGTACATTTAGGCGCAGCGTCGGCTGCCAGCCTACATTGGAAGCCCAATCCTCATTTTTATCGACCTCCACTCTTTTTCCATTGAGTAAGGTTCCTTTGTCAAATAAAACTATAGGCTGGCGAATACCTGATTGATTACTTGCGATCTTGGTTTCTCCGGATATTTCAAATGCATTGTTCTCTGCATACATCAAGGCCCCTTCGTCATAACCCCAGGAATGCTTATAGTTATAACCATTGGAGCTGCTTTTAGAAGCCTTGTAGAAATTATTATAAATATCTACCTGACCATCGTTAACCCTAGGTGCTCGTTGACCAAAGTTTTCGAAATAGTTGTGATGTAGTGTTACACGAATGGGAGTTGTAATGTGCTTGTCTTCTTTTGGCTTGGTGCCATCAATCATCATCGTCTTATCATGGTTGTAAAAGTGGTTGTACGATAACGTGATAAAATCGGATCCGCCCCCTATATCGACGAGCCCATCATGATGCTGCAATCTCCGGTTTTCAATAGTATGATTCTCCAAATCGATGCGGTCACCGTCGCTGAAGGTGCAGTGATCAATCCACACATGCGTGCCACCACGTATGGAAATATTATCGTAATATGCGTTCCACGCACCGTTTTTCCCATCATTAGCTTCGAATTTCGGGAAATAGTCATACGCATCCTTGAACTCGATATTACGGATAATCACATTGTCACTGCCTTTTCCTATAATCAGATTACCTCCGATAATCGCAGCATTCGTACCCGGTTTACCGACAATCGTCGTATTCGAAGGAATATTTACCTGCACACGGGCCTCCTGCTTTTTATGGGCAGCGGTGCGGTCTCCCTCCGCCTTTTCTTTGGTTGAAGCATTCTTGAGGTCTTCAAAATATTTTTCATAGCTTATATATGGAGTTCCCTCGATATAATCCTCGAAGGTTAACGGACGATTGTGATCATCTACATTAAAATCAATGGCACCCGACACCTCGATGATTTTGGGCGTTGAACCGCCAGCAGTCAAGGCATCGACTAGCTGTTTGCGGGTTGTCACCGTCTGAACAACCGATGCAGCAGAGCCGCCGGTCGTCCCACGACCTTCCGAAGCCCAGCCGTCACCCGGGGCTAGAACTTGTTTCCCTAATGGAATGGCAGCAGCGGTACTGCCGGATGCGGAAAAGGGGATTGAAAGTGTCAATATTCCCGCAGATAATAGAACAAGACTGTATTTCTTCATGTTAACCTCCTGTGAGTAAATTGGGATTCGTTTGTGTACAAGGCAAATATTACATGAACGCATATGAATATACATGATTCCATATACTGGTTTTCATAGTTTGATATTCCTACTATAAATCGAAACGGGATACACTAAACGAGCTTTTAAGATAAAAAACTCCAACGGTCAATTATTTAAGCGATTTCTATGATATTCTAATAAGGTTATCTTAAAAATAAGGCGGGAATGAGCATGTTTCATAAAGAAGACTATGCAGGAAGTAAGCAGGAAAATTATCAAATGGTAATCAAGCAGCTTTCAGCGCTGCTGGAAGGCGAAAGCGACTCGGTCGCGAATTTGTCCAATGCTTCGGCGCTGCTGAACCAATTTTTAGCCGATGTGAATTGGGTCGGCTTTTATCTCTTGAAGTCGGAGGAGCTTGTCCTTGGTCCTTTTCAAGGATTGCCTGCTTGTGTAAGGATTCCGATCGGTAAGGGCGTATGCGGTACCGCTGCGCAAAAGAAGGAAACCATTCGAGTGGACGATGTCCATCTTTTTCCGGGTCATATCGCCTGCGACGCAGCCTCCCAGTCGGAAATCGTCGTTCCGATTCTCAAAGACGGCCAGCTCATTGGCGTATTGGATATCGACAGCCCCATCAAAAACAGATTCGACGAGAACGACCAGGAAGGCCTGGAGCAATTTGTAACGACATTAGTGAACTACATATAAGGAAGAGGATTACACGTTATGGAAAAAGCTACTTTTGCAGGCGGATGCTTTTGGTGCATGGTCACGCCGTTTGAAGAGTTACCGGGGATCCACAGCATTGTATCAGGGTATACCGGAGGAACGAAGGAGAATCCTACCTACGAAGAGGTAAAATCGGGGACAACAGGGCATGCGGAAGCAGTACAAATCACGTTTGATCCCGCTCTTTTTCCTTACGAGAAATTGCTGGAGCTTTATTGGCAGCAAATCGATCCGACGGATGCATTCGGACAATTCCATGATCGTGGTACGCAATACCGAACGGGAATTTTCTATCATAACGAACAGCAGCGTGAGCTGGCACTGCAATCCAAGAAGGAAGTGGAGGCAAGCGGCCTATTCACGAAGCCTATTGTGACGGAGATTATGCCGGCCGAGACGTTTTATGCTGCCGAAGAGTATCATCAAGACTATCATAAAAAGAACCCGAAGCATTATAAGGAAGACCGGGACAAGTCGGGTCGCGATCAGTTTATTCAAGAAAACTGGAAATAGCCTACCCGTCCCACCATCCATAGGCTGCGGGGGCATGTCCCCGCACCTGTTGGACGGATACTGATAGCCGAAGGAATCGTCAATTACATATCATGAGCCACGATGCTTCTTTTCCAAAATGTTGTTTACAAGCTCCGGCATTGCATCATGGATGTAATTCACCAGCAGCTTCATCTGCTCCTCAAAATCCTCACTGTCCGGCGAGCCGATATTTACAGGAGCTGTCTGCCTCTTATACAGCTCATTAAACAAATAGATGTCCTTCTGATAATGTTCACGAATATATTCCCTATGTAATTCGCTCATCCCGATGATGAAATCATATTTTTCAAAAAATGAATCTTGAAACGGAGTCCGCCCCCAGCTTGATGCGTCAATCCCCATGTCCTTTAAGATTTCAAAATGTACTTTCGAGTATTTACTTACATCGCTAGTGGCTCTTATACCGGCCGATGAAACAGCAATCTGGTCTAGTGAATGCTTCTCGATATAATGTTTAAGGCAGTATTCCGCAATAATGCTTCTTGTAAAATTGTCGGTGCAAAGAAAAAGAATGTGCATGAGTGTCCACCTCTCTTATTACAGCTCCTTACCATATACCTTCGTCTTCTCCCCGTTGAAGTAATTACAATCCGCCATGTACTCCCAGTTATATTTCTCATAATAGTTTTCTAACGAGGTACTTAAATAAAGCTTTTCGTATCCGAACTTCTTAGCTTCTTCTGCTGCATATTGTAAAAACTTCGCCCCAAGGCTATGGCCTCTATACTCTTCTTCAACAAATAAACAAGCGAACCAAGGGGTTAAATCTTGGCGGGAAACTAATTCACTTCTTAATAAGGCAAAGCATCCTACGACCTTTTCCCCATCTGCGGCAAAATAAAACTTTGGCACATCGGAGCTCTTGGTAAGGGAGTGCAGCATACAGTCCTGATAAAATGAAAAATTACTCGTCGTCCCCCACTTACTCCATACGTATGCTGTCAGCTCATCTAAGCTTTTTTTCTTGTCGTTCAATTCAAATAGTTCGATCATACAATCATCACATCCCAACATATTGGTACCCCCAAATCACAACCCCAACAAACAAAAGCACCCAAATCAAAACAATGACCCCGGCGGCAAGCCAATTTTTAGGTTTGCCTTGCTGCATCAGCTCGTCGGCTTTTACTCTGCACTCGATCAGTATTCCTTTCGGAATAAGCTTAAGGGCAAGCATGACCCCTAGCGGCACAAGGATGACGTCGTCTAGATAGCCTAAAATAGGGATAGAATCCGGAATCAAGTCGATCGGGCTGAACGCGTAAGCAACGACCAATGCAGTGAAAAGCTTGGCAAACCAGCCTGTCCGTTCGTCACGATATGCAAAATACAGCACGTACAGCTGTTTCTTTACTGTCCGTGCCCACTGTTTCATTCGACCGATGGCCGCCATCCTGCACCTTCCTCCGAAACGTAATTTATTTGAAAGGTTACGGCTTACAATAAACCGTATCCGATGAGGTCAGCACTACCTGCGACGCGCAGCCGTCAAGCGTCGTTACCTTTGTTCTTATTCCCGCTTCCTCAAGCCTCACCCGATTCGATGCCATATTTCGATACATCACTTCAATCGCAGCATGTTCGCCTGACACCTGCACCTGCTGCCGCAATGCTCCAAGCTCCGAGCGCAACGCCGTATTCTGATATGCCGTGTAGCCGACGGTCGGCAGCGTCGCCAGCAGCGCATTAACCGTGATCGCAAGGATGAGCATGCTTCTAAGCCTCATCCCAAACGAACCCAAGCGTTCTCCCGCCATCATCCAGAGCCAAACAGCTAGCGGAAGCAGCCAAGCGTGCGGTACATAACGGGCCCACCACGGCTCCGGATTTACAAAGATTAAGGCAAGTAATCCCGCCATAAATAGAAGGAACGCTCTTTTTGCGCTGCGGTTCATCCCTCGCCACCCGGCGGCCAGCAGCACGGCAGAAAGCAATAACGTCCCGCCAAACCACGGACCAAAACCGCCGATCCGCGTGTCTCCGCCGGCCATGGCCGCAAGCTCCGAAGGAAGCACCGCGAACGGAACCTTCAGCCTCGGATACTCGCCAAACCGGTTGCTCGATTCCCCAAACCAAGACAGCGCCGTTTTCTCCCAAACCGGTAAATCTACATAGGCCGGCAGCATATTTGAGCGGATAATATCGACCTTTTCGCTCCCCGCCAGCGGGTGAAACGGATGGCCGTGATCCAGCCAATTCGTCACGTAGGGGTTATACCCCAGCACCCCAAGCCCCACACCTCCGGCCAATGCCAGCACAACAACGGGGACAACCCGCTTTTTTCGGCCAAGCATCAGCGTAATGACATAAAGAGCGCAAATTAGTCCCGCGTAACCAACCGCCGTAAACTTGATGTTTACTAGCAACAGGACGACCAAGGTCGCAGGGATCAGCATCGCGCGGCTTTTCCAGTAAGCAAGAGCCAAGAGAGCTGCCAAAACAATCATAAGCGAAGAAATGAGCCCATCGTTTCCATACGTGAACACTTGATTCAAGCTCACCGGATTGAAGGCGATCAACGCAGCGCCAATACCAGAAACTCTTGCGGAAAGCTTTTCGCGAAGCACAATATAGGAAAGCAGCCCGGATGCCGCAAGCGCCAGAAGGTTAATCGCTTTCCCCATCTCAATGAATCCCGTTGCAGCGTAAATAGCAGCGGCAGCCAGCCATGGCCCCTTGGCGTAATGATTAATCCATACCCACGGCGGATTTTTCGTATCCTCTTGCAGAGGGGCGTCCCCATAGGGATTCCAGCCTCCCGCAAGCTGAATAACCGCCTCTTGATGGTACGCCTGTCCGTCATACGACAAATCATACACGCACCAGGACGCGAGCCCCACAAACAAAAGCAGCAAACCGAAGCAGGCCAAAGCTCGTTTCCGTTGCTCCTTTCCCGCAAACCTCCAACCCGCAGCAGCCGTACCCGCCATGGCGAGCAGCGTAGTCAGTATGTTCAGCTTCCCCCCGCACGCCAACGTCACCGCACCTGCAATAGCCAATAGAGAAGGCAGCACAGCTGCCATAACTCCCATTGCAAGCACACCTTTTCGATCTATCCAAAAGAACCGTTTTGTCCATTGATTCACGTTTCTGCTCTCCCCGTTTTCGCGAACCGAAGTTATCCACAATTAATGTCCAACACAGCAAATCACGAAATCCAATCTCAGCTTCTTTTAAAAAATCTTACCATACAGTATCCATGCTCCGGCACCTTTTTGGCAATAAGAAAAAACACGCAGGTCATCGCCCGCGTGCTTCAAAGACACTTCCTATCAAGACCAAACCTTCATCCGATCCGCCAGCGTCGACGTATGCAGCTCCAGCTGGATCCCATCAGGATCAAGGAAATTAACGGCCATCCCTGTCCCGCGATTAATCGGCCCGCGAACAATCGTTACTCCCTTGTCCTGCAGCACCTGAACCGCCTCGTCAAAATGCTCCTCTGCAATCGTGAACGCCGCATGGTCCACTCCAAGCTGCTGCTCAGCTGCCCGCCCCAAATCCGGCCTCTCCAGCAGGCATACCCATGCGCTGCCCCATTCCAGATACACATCCTTTGCCCCCCGATGAACGAGCTGCATTCCGAGAATATCTACATAAAAAGATAACGATCGCTCCAAGCTGCTCACCGTAAGAGTAATATGGTTAAAGCCCTGCACCTTCATCATAGACCCGCCCGTGCACCTCCTGCACCTTCCCGCTCCAGCTTCAACAGCCTTTCCTTAAAATGCAGCCCGCCGGAATAACCGGTGAGAGTGCCGTTCTTGCCGATGACGCGGTGGCAGGGAACGATAATCGGCACCGGATTCCTCCCATTGGCCCCACCGACGGCACGAACCGCCTTGGGCGAACCGATGGCCAGCGCAATATCCGCATAGCTGCAGGTTGCGCCGTACGGAATTTCGCGAAGCTGCTCCCATACCTTCCGCTGAAACGCGGTGCCTCGAAGGTCGAGCGGCGCGGTAAACGAGATGCGCTCCCCTGCGATATATTCCCGCAGCTCCGCAAGATAAGGCGCCAGCTTCTCTTCGTCGCGAACCAGCACTGCACCGGGCACGGCGCTTGCCGCCCAACGCTGAAGCGAATCCAGAGAGGAGCGGTCAAATTCGATCCAGCATAAGCCGTGCTCCGTCGCGGCCGCCTGAAGCTCCCATTCCCCGAAAACCGCGTCCGACCAATAGATAGTTTCCACCTTGCCTCCGCCTCCTAATGTCCTGTCCAATCGTTCTATACATTTTTTCCTCTTACTACTTACTATAATACAAACCGCTTTTAAGAACAAATGTTTCTATTTTTCCATCGACATCCACATTTTCTTCACTAAATTGACCGTTTCCGGGCAAAACATGCCCGTTTCATCGAAACAAATGTAAAACGACGTAAAAAACACAACACTCTCTCTACAAAACCTACATATTATCCTAATTTCCTATTAACATTTCAACTCTATTCTATAAGTAATTCCCAAGATAGAGAGGAGAACGGACATGCTTTTCCGCAACATCGCGCTGGAGCTGAACCCCGCCAAACGGAAGACCGAGCCTAAAAAACGGCTGCGTACCTCCAAGCTGAAACGCAGGCAGGCGTTAATCGGGATCGCTTACGCCCTGCCCGCTCTGCTGCTGCTCGTGCTCTTCCGCTATTGGCCGCTCTTATTCGGCACATGGATCTCGCTTTGGAAATGGGGCTTCGTGCCGGAGCAGTTTATCGGCCTCGGCAATTATGTCCGGATTTTTACAGAGGACCTGATCTATAAGGACCCTACCTTCGGCTGGCAGCTCGGCCCGATCGGGCAAAGCCTGCTCGTTACATTATATTATGCCATCGGCACTATTCCTCCGGCGATCATGATTTCATTCTTCATCGCTTATTACCTATTTCAACAGCGAAAAGGCATGGGCGCGCTGCGCACGATCTTCTTCCTCCCGTACATCACCTCTCAGGTGGCTGCGGCACTGGTGTTTAAATGGATTTTCCACCCGAGCGTCGGCGTGGCTAACGGAGCCTTGGAACGCTTCGGGCTGCCGAAGCAGGAATGGCTCGGCGATCCCGATCCGGTGGGGATGAAGCTCGTTACGGCGTTCGGCGGCACTTGGCCGGAATGGCTTCCGGCGCAGCTTGGCGGGCCGACCTATGCGCTCATTGTCATTATGATTTTCACGATTTGGAACAGCATCGGCTTTAACATCGTGATCTTTTTGGCCGGGCTCGGCAATGTGCCGGCCGACCTGTATGAAGCGGCGAAGATCGACGGTGCGCGCACGGTTCACCTTATGCGCCACGTGACGCTGCCGCTGCTGTCGCCGATGCTTTTCTTGCTGACGATCGTGTCGGTGATCGGCGCGTTCGAGTCGTTTAACACGTTTTATGTATTCTCCGGGGGCGAAGGCGGCCCGCTCGGTACGACGATGTCGCTGCCGCTGTACATTTTCCGCAGCTTCTATGTATACGGTCAGGTGGGTTACGCCGCCGCTGTTTCGATGGTGCTGTTTACGATTGTGCTGACGCTGACCTGGATCCAGTACCGTTTTGGCGAGAAAAAGGTGCACTACCAGCATTAATTGCAGTTCGATAGCACGGCTTGTGATTCGCTCGATATTCATCACCTTGGTAACGGAAACCAATTAGCAGGAGGGAAGTCATGACTAGAACATCCGCAAGCTCCCGCGTATGGTGGACCATCGCGACCTTACTCGTGCTTGCTTTTGCGGCGGCCTCGCTGTTCCCCTTTATTTGGATGCTGCTCACCTCGTTTAAGTCGGCGGAGGAAATCAACCGGCTCCCTCCGGTCATTATTCCGGAATCCTGGCTGCTTGAAAATTACGCGCATGCCTGGATGAAGCCGGAATCGACGTTCGGGCGCTATTTTTACAATACGATCATTATTGCCGGGCTCGGGACGCTGCTTCAGCTTGCGATTTGCATTCCGATTGCATACTCGATCTCGCATTTCGCCTATCGCGGGCGTCAGCTCATTTTCCTGCTGGTGCTGTCGACGATGATGATTCCTTACGATATTACGCTGGTCCCGAATTTCGTCACGCTGCGCCACATTCCGTTCGCAGGCGGAAACGACTGGCTTGGCGAAGGCGGGCAAGGCTTTTACGACAGCTATATGGGCATGATGCTGCCTTTTCTGGCGGACGCCTTCTCGATCTTTTTACTGCGCCAATCGTTCCTTTCGGTGCCAAAAGAGTACTGGGAGGCTGCTCAAGTTGACGGCATGGGTCACTTCCGTTACCTGTGGAGCGTATTGCTGCCGCTATCGGCTCCTGGTATTATTACGGCGGCGCTGCTCGGGTTTATCGGCAAGTGGAACGGCGTGCTGTGGCCGCTGCTGATCACATCCAGCGAATCGCTGCGACCGCTGCAGGTCGGACTGCTGTATTTTGTCAGTGAGGAAGGCCCGAATTACCATCACCTGATGGCTGCTGCGACCTTTACGGTGCTGCCGATTATCGGGCTGTACTTTGCAGCGCAGCGCTGGTTCCATACGGGAGTCGCCGCAACAGGGATTAAAGGATAAGGGAACGGAGTGAGGTTTTGACGGAGCAAGTGAAGCAAACAACTGACAAGACATGGGATTGGCTGCAGGAGATCGAAGCGGTGCTGTTCGACCTTGACGGAACGCTGTATCAGGACGAGCAGTTTTACCGCAAATATATTGAATATTTGCTGGAAGGCACGGAGTGGGCAGGCGAGGCCTCCCATTGGCAGGACGAAGCCGAACGAATCTTAAGCGGCGCGCATCCGCTGCGCATCGGGCATTTCTACAGCAGAGCGGAGCGGCTCGGCCTTCGCCACAGCCAAGGCGCGGTGCAGGACGCCTTCTCTTGGGAAGGCGATCCGGGGCAAAGCCGCCTCAGGCACATGGCCGAGCACTCGCTCGACGAGGTGCAGTATCTCGGCGATGCGTGGAGTGTGGTCGGCGCCATCGCCTCCCACATCGGCGTGCCGGAGCCCCGCAGGCGCGATGCGTTTTACCGGATCCGCGAGGATATGGCGACGGATCAGGAAACATTCGCCCGCTGCCGGGATGCCGCGGAAGCGGTCCGCAGCCTGCGAGGGCATGTTCATTTGACGCTGATGACGAATTCTCCCGGTCCCACCGCCATTCCTTTTGTCGAGCGGCTCGGCTTGGCGGACGCTTTCGACCAAGTCGTGTACGGCGGCGGCAAGCCTCACGGCGCGGACCAATATGCGGCTGCGCTGTCCGCTGCGGCTGGCATTTCGCCGCAGCGAATATTGACGATCGGCGATCATTCTTGGAATGATCTGTATCCAATCAAACAGCTCGGCGGACGCTGCGTCTGGGTTTCGCCTTACGAAAGCGCGGACGAAACGCCATGGGATGCCCGTCTGCGAAGCTTGGAGGATCTTACCCAGTTTCTAACTTTGTTGAAACAATATCGCACTGCCGAAAGGCGGTAAAAGGAGTGTATCGAGGAATGTCCACTCAAGCACAGGAAATGCTGTCGTTTTACAGCGGTCTCAACACGATTGGCGGGGTTCACATCGTGTACGGAAGCGGAGACGCCGGTTTCGTATTCGACTTCGGTCTGGCGATGCGCGGATTTTTTACCGAACAGGTAAAGACCAACCCGCCCCACGGCATCCGTCATCATCTGCTGACCCGATCCGCCCCCCCTCTTCTTAACCTGTATGAGGAAGAAGCGATGGAAGGCATTACGCTCGACACCCTAAAGCAGGTGTGGAACCAGCCGGAGCTACCGCAATACGAGACCGTATCCGTGTTTGTCAGCCACATTCACCAAGACCATATGGCGCTGCTCCCCTACCTTCGCGAGGGCATCAAGGTATACATGAGCCGCGACGCTTACTCTGTCTATAAAGCTATTATCGCGGCGGGCGAGGTGCCTGGCACAAAGGCCGACATCATCGCGCTGGACGACCTCGAAACGATTGCGCTTCCCGGCTTCCCGGAAGGCGACCGCTTCCAAATCGTCGAGGTCGACCATGACAGCCCGGGCTGCTCCGGCTTCCTGCTCCATACCGCCGACGGCCGCAGCATCGGCTTCACCGCCGACTGGCGCCGCCACGGCCGCCACGCCTACCGCATGGACCGCTTCGCGCAAATGTGCCGGGATCAGCAGGTCGATCTGCTGATCACCGAAGGCACGACGCTCCGCGCGGACACCGTCTTCCGCCGGCCGGCGCAGCGCCTGGAAACCGACGTCGCCGCCGTCTACGCCAATGTGATGAACGACGCGCCGGGCCTCGTCTACTTGAACATCCTCGCCCGCAACGTCGAGCGCGTCGCCGATATCATCATGGCGGCGATGGCCTGCGGCCGTACGCTCGTCATGGACGAGAGCACGGCTGCCGTCTGGCATGTCGCCGTCACCGAGGGCATCCGCGCCCTCGAAGACCACCCGGCGCTCGAAGCGGCGCGCGAGGTCGTCCGCGTGCTGCCGACGGCTACGACGCTGCCGGTGGACCCGGCCGTGGAGCTGCCGTTCGCCACGGTCACGCTGGAGCAAATCACCTCGGATAAACGGGCATACACCGTTTACCTCCCATACTACCAGCTCCCGCTCATGGCGGAGCTGGAATGCTTCGGGGACCGGAGCACACGGTCCCATTACGTTCACGCCGACGGCGGCCCGCTTACGCCGTCCGATGAAACGCTGCACCGCTGGCTCACCGAGTTCGGCGTGCAGTATCACTACTGCGCGACGGGCGGACATGCCGCGCCGCAGGACATCACCGCGCTCATTCAGGCTGCGGCTCCGCGCCAAGTCATTCCGCTCCACAGCGTGCACCCGTCGCTGTGCGACAGCGCCGGCATCGCCCGCTACTTCCCGGTATACGGCGAAACGGTCGTCCTAGACCAGCTGATCGGCGCAAGGCCGTCCGCAGCCACCGGCAGCATCCGATAATCGTCCGACCGCACAACGTACCAAATGTTCCATGCTCACTCATTCGTCCCGGCAGGCGCAAGCACCAACGCAACCCCAACCAAGCCGCTTGCGCCCGCCTGCGATAAACAAACCATTTTTGGAGGAGAAGAGAACCGATGAAAATGAAACGTTGGAGTCTAATGCTGCTGACTCTGGTCATCGCGGCCGTAACTGGCTGCAGCGGCGTGAAGGAAGCGAGCTCTCCCACTACGGGCAGCGAGCCTGCAGCGAAGGAAACAGGCGTTGAGCTGGGTGCAAACGGCCCGGTCGAAATCGACTTCTGGCACATTCAAGCGACGATTTACGGCGATGCGATCAAAGAGATCGTGGCGGAATTCAACAAGGAATACGAAGGCAAGGTCGTTGTAAAAGAAGTGTTCCAAGGCTCCTACGATGATTTGAATAAAAAAATCCGCGCTGCGCTGCAGGGCGGCGGCCTTCCCGCTGTTGCGATGGCTTACGAGAGCGATACCCTCGAATATATGAAAGCCGACAAAATCGTCGCTTTGGACTCGTTTATCGAGGATCCGAAGTACGGCCTCAGCAAGGCGGAGCTGAACGACATTATGCCCGGCGTACTTGCCCGCCAGCGGATCGCGGCATACAACGGCAAAACGATGAGCTGGCCGCACGGCAACAGCTCCCTGGGCGCTTATTATAATGCCGAGCTGCTGCAAAAAGCAGGCTACGACAAGCCGGCGAAAACATGGAAAGAGTTTGAAAAGCAGGCAATCGACATTTACGAAAAAACCGGCGTTCCGGCCCTTGTTCTCGGCAACGGCACCGGCTACGGCACCTATGGCGGCTCCTTCCGCACTTGGCTGCGCACATACGGCATCGAGTCGATTAAAGAAGACCTGTCCGGCGTAGACCTGGATAACAAGGAAGCGGTTGAGCTTGCAACGATCCTGAAAAACCTTGTCGACAAAAAAGCGATCGTGCTCGCCCAAGACACGGAGCAGGAATTCACGAACGGCCGCGCGGCGATGGAATTCGGCACGACTGCGCGCACAAGCACAAAGCTGGACCTGATTAAAGACAAATTCAAATGGGGAATTACCCTGATCCCGCAGGGCGGCGCTAAGGAGCCGGTAACCGAGCTGTACGGCGGCAACCAAGTGCTGTTCAAGACCACTCCGGAGAAGGAGCTCGCGGGCTGGCTGTTCCTCAAATACTTTGCAGGACCGAAAGCGCAGGCGATTTACGCCGAAAAAACCGGCTACTTCCCGGCTACGAAGTCTTCTATTGAAACGGAGCTGCTGAAAAAGGACTACACCACGAACGTTCAAAAGCAGCAGGCGTTTGCCGAAGTATTCCCGCACGCGACAATCAGCGTGCCGACAGCGGCATCCCGCGTGGTGAACGATGCCGTCAACGTTGCCGTGCAATCCGTCTTTGCAGGCAAAGCGACACCGGAGGACGCCTTCAAGAAGGCGCAAGCCGACGCATCCAAAGCGTTTGCGCAGTATAAATAACAAGCTCGCATCCTCACCAAAAAGACCCCCCCGCAGTAAAGCCTCCCTGCATGAAAAAGCTCCGTTCCCGCATAAAAGCGGCGAACGGAGCCTTTTTGCATTCATTTTACATGAAACAAAATCCGCATTTACGCTCCATTAACATTGGCTCGCTATAATCAAAGAAACGACCCGTCCCAAGCCCCAACGATGGAGGGAATAGCATGAGCACCGCAAAACGGAGAAATGATATCGTATCCATTGTGAAAAACACAGGCAGCGTTACCGTAGAGCAGCTGGTAACCCGCTACAACGTATCGGTCGAGACGGTCCGCCGCGACCTGCGCCTGCTCGACGAGAAAGGTCTGCTGCGCCGAACGTACGGCGGCGCTGTGAAGAAAGAGCAGACGACATGGGACATGCCCTACCACCAGCGCATGAACTTCCACTATGAGCAGAAGGAAGCGATCGCCAAAGAAGCCGTGCTTCTCCTCGAAGACGGCGACAGTCTGTTTCTCGACGGAAATACCACCGGTCTCGTCGTTTCCCGCTACCTGCCCACGCAGAAGGAGCTGCTCGTGGTAACCAACTCCACGATGATTGCTCTTAATATCGTGCAGCGGGGCGGACGCACCAAAGTGTTCCTCGTTGGCGGGGAAGTCGCCGAGGACGGCATGACAACCGGACACAAGCTGTATCAGGAGCTGCGCCAATACCGTTTTGACAAGGCGATGTTTTCGTGCATGGGCATCACCCCACAAGGCTTGTTTTTCTCCAAATCGGAGCCGCTGCGCACCGCACAGGCGCTGGCCGAACAAGCGGAAGAGCTCGTGCTGCTCGCCGATTCCTCCAAAATGAACCGCAGCGCCTTTTTCTTCGGCATCGAAACGAAGCGTATCGACGTGCTGGTCACGGATGACGGCATCGCGCCGCAAATGCTGGACAAGCTCCGGGACCTGGTCGGTAAGGTGGTCGTGGCGAAAGCCTAGAACCAGCCCTTTCGCTTAAACCACCAATACATGCCGATGCCGATCACCAGCATCCCCGATAAAACGATATAATAGCCATTTTCCCACTCCAGCTCCGGCATATATTGAAAGTTCATCCCGTACACGCCGGCAATGAACGTCAACGGCATAAAAATCGTGGTAATGACCGTCAAGGTTTTCATAATCGAGTTCATGCGATACGAGTTTAACGACAAGTAGCTGTCACGTATATCGGAAGACATTTCCCGGTTTGACTCCAGCATTTCCGAAAGCTTGAGCAGATGATCGTGAATGTCCTTAAAATACGCGACATGATGCTCCATTCCTTCGATTTTCTGAGAGTTCACAATCCGGTACAGCAAGTCCCGCATCGGGATAATCGTTTTCCGCAGCTTCAGCACATTGATACGAATTTCATAGAGTCGGTCCATAATCAGATGCACCGGATGCCGCCGGCCATGCTCCCCCACCTCGGCCAGCTCATCCTCCAGCCGCTGAACGCAGGGAAAGTAGTAGTCGACCAGCTTGTCCAATATCATGTACATGCACGTGATCGCCCCTTCCCCGCGCATCCGATCATTTTCCGAGAAGCGCTTCCAGACCTCATCCAGCTCGGCAACCTCCTCTTGGTGAAACGTAACGACATAGTTCGATCCAAGAAATAGGTCCACCTCCCGCGCGGCAAGCGTTGCCGGATTCACGGAATGAAAGACGAAAAAATGGTACCCGTCGTAGTGGTCAAGCTTCGGACGCTGCAGCAGGTGAAAGCAATCATCGATCGCCAAGGGGTGAAACTTGAAATGCCGGTCCAGCTCCAGCCCTTCCCGCTCGTCAGGCATATGAAAGTCAACCCAATACCACAGCACATTTTCTTGGGTTAGCGCTTCCAAAGGAATATTTTGAAGGATCGTATGGTCATGGGTTACAGCCAATGTTCGAATCATGAATCGTCTCCAAGCACATTTTTCTTATTATTATAACGAAAAATGGTCTCTTTTGCTTGGAACGACGGCGGATTCACGATCTTGACGCCTTGACCCCTTGACGCCTTATTGGACGGGGACCTTAAACAGCACGATCCAAAAAACGATGGCCGCCGCGCTGAGCGGATAGGCCAGCAGCGGTTTCTTGTGATGAATAATCAGCATCGGAAACATCATGGCGTAAAATGCGATCGACCACGGCAGAACCCACCCATTGTCATAGGTAATTCGTTTGAAGGTAAAAAAGGTCCATTCCCAAGCGTAGTAGATCCCCATCCAAATCAAAACGTAAAGCAGTTTTTTTGTAAACGTATTTTCGTGAGGCGGAAAACGAACCAAGAACAGAAGAGCAGTCAACGGGAGGAAAAAGAAGGTGTAAATTAAATCCGTACCATATTGCATAGGCATCAGCGAATCCGGGTGGTAAACCCAGAGTGGATAACCCCCGCAAAAATAATGGTAAAGCAGATCGCAAGCAATAATATAAAGCAGCGTTGCGTGGAATTGTCTCCATTTCGAAAACGCTTTAAATTTGTAGCACAATCCAATCAGCACGATTACAACAACGACATGCACGACATTCGCCCCTCGACACAGATTTCGCGACCTCTTTATCATTTACAATAAATGTAAATGTATTCAAGGATTTTACTGGGAGGGTTTGTCGGCAGCTTTTATACGTGAAAGGCTTCCGGGCGTTTAACGATGGGGACTACAGCAGCAGCTCACTAACGTAAACTGCTGCAATGCTTCCCATAACAACCACTAGCAAATGCGTCCGAAGCAGCGCCAGCACAACGGCAGCCACCGCTCCAATCGCAGAAGCAGTTATGCTTGACGTAGAATACAGTACCCCTGGAAAAATCAATGAACCGAGCACTGCGTAAGGAATAAACTGCAGAAAACGGCGCAAAAACGGCGGCATGTTCAACTCCGTCAGCAGCACAAGGGGCAGCATGCGCGGAAGATAGGTGACAATCGCCATCCCTAATACGACTAGCGTAAGCTCAAGTGCGCTCATGTTGTTCCCTCTCCTTTTCCGGAAAATAATACGCTCCCGCTGCGGCTGCGACCAGCGCGGAAAGCATGACCTTCCACCCGCCGGACAAGGCGGCGAATGCCGGCAGCCAATGCAGTGCGGCAGCTGCGGCAACGGAAATCAGCGTTACGACGACCGCAGGCTTCGAGCTGGTCAGGGCAGGAATCAGCAGCCCGATGAACATCGCGTACAGCGAAATTCCCATGCTGGACTGAACCGCCTCCGGCAGCAATGAGCCTGCGGCAAGCCCGAGCCAGGTGCCCCCATTCCAAGCGGCGTAGGCGACGAGGTTGAGGCCCAGCACAAAGCCTGCCTTGAGCGGCAGGTCTTGCCTCAGCGAAGCGACGGAAAAGGTTTCGTCTGTCACCCCGAAGGAGATGAAGCTGAGCATTTTCCGGCTGATCGACTTCTCGAGGCGTTGGGAAAGCGAGGTAGACATAAGAAAATGGCGAACGTTGAGCACGAATGTCGTCATGACGATTTCCCAGCCGGCTGCACCGGCCGCAAGCATGCCCGCGCCGACGAATTGGCTCGCCCCGGCGAATACGGCAAACGACATGAAGCAGGCCGTCCACCAAGGAACACCGGATGATTTGGCCAGCAGACCGAAGGCGATGGCAATCGGTATATATCCAAGGGCGATGACAAGCCCGGATTTGACGCCTTTACGAAAGGATTGCTGAAAGGAATCCATAAGCAGAACCTCCACAATAGAAAAAATGACTTTTCCCATTGTAGCAGACGTCCAAACGGTCGCCAATCCATTTTTTACCTACGGTTAATATATAACTAGTTTCGGGGTCGATACCGCACGAGGAATGTAACGAGGCAGTATAACAATTTCTCTTTTCTATTAAAGTTTGGAATGATTCTGCTTCAAATTGCTAATTTTAATATTCACATTACATTATTATGGTTTGATGAAATAGAAGCTTACCGCGATGGATAGAGTCCCACAGTAGGAGGTAGGACACTCTTGGGAAAAAAGTGGAATTCGGTTTTTGCTAACCTAGCGATTTCCTATGTATCGATCGTGCTCGTCATCGTACTCATGCTTTGCTCTATCTTCTATATCTATTTTTCGAGTAACTATAAAGAAGATCTGCGCAGCGAAAATCAGTTGATCCTCGAGCATACCGTCCAAACAATTGAAGCTACTGTACTGCAAAGAGTGCAGCAAATCTATCTGGATCTCTCTCTTGATAAAACCGTAGATGTCCGTTGGATGGCCGATTCTTCCTTGCCCAGTCACCCTAGCAGGGTTATCGACTTGCAGGAATTGCTTACATCCAAGGTAACCAGCAACTCGGATATCGTGCATGCAGTACACCTTTATGATCCCGGACAAAATATGCTTTTATCGTCATTATACGGACTTATCCTGCAGGCCGATCAAGGCAGCGGCTCCGACTTTCTTGCGAACTGGGTCAGTCAAATGCGGAGCAGCAGCTACAGCAGCAGCCATTGGACACCAACACGTACCGTCCCGCAGGATATTTTCTCCGGCCTGTCAGGAGACAGCGGCAGCGGCAATGCCTTAATTACCTATACGCACAGCTACCCCTTCCAGGTGGGAGGCGTGAACCATGACTTGGTTATCGCCATCGACGTAAAGGAAAGTGCCATTAGCAGCATCATTCATAACATGATGCCTTCGCAGTATTCGAGCACGTTTATATTGGATTCATTCGGAAGCAAGGTTAGCGATTCGGATAAAAATACATTAGGAGAGCGCAGCAATTACGGCTCCAGTATTACGCAAGCGCTCATGTCGGAGACTGCATTTGGCAGCATCAGCGATACGATCGATCGTGAATCCTATGTTATTTCCTATCGAACACTGCCTTCGACCGGATGGAAGATTTACAGCTATACGCCTTCCATATCCTTTTATGAAAAATCGATATTTGTGCAAAAGCTGATTCTGGGCATCTGTCTATTAGCCATCCTGATCGGCATTGTTTTATCTCGGATATGGGCTAGAGCCAACTATAGTCCGGTCAAACGACTGGTCGGAAAAATTAAGGATTTGTCCGACCCTTCGCTTAGCCATGTAACGAATGAATACCGGCTCATCGACACGGCCTTCGTAAAGCTAAACGATAAGGTCAACAATCTTGAAGAAACCCTGCAGGCCAACAGCACGGTCATTCGGCAAAATATCGTGCTGAATATGCTTCGCAACCAGTACAGCAGCGAGGAGCTGGCTGAAGAGCTTCCTTTATTAGGGGTGCCTCGGGAATACAAGCATTCCTGCTGCATGCTTCTAAATACGAGCGAAGCTTTAGATCGCTTAAACTCCTGGGATATGCAGGCCGCGGTGTATGGGGTCATCAGCCATCTTGAGGCAGCATCCATGCCGGACGTCCATCTATTAGCTGAAGAGCTTCCGGACAAGAACATTGTCATTATTGTTTGTGCAAAGCATGCGGGTGATGCCATTTTGGACGAGCTCTCCCGCTATGTGCTGTCGGAGGGCAGGCGTCAATTTAACCTCGATTTTCAAATTTCCTGGGGGTCTTGGGTACAGGACATGCTCCATGCCCATCGAAGCTACAGCGAGGCTCAAATTTTAATGAAATATAGTTACTTCCTGCCGGAGCTGACGATTTTGAACGATCGGCGTCTCTTGGACCGGGAGAACAGCCTTGACGAAATCCCTCAAGCGGTTCTTGCAAGGTTTCGGGAAAAACTGCCGTCACGCCAGCTGCAGGAAATTGTAATGGCGGTCGATCAGTTGGTCATGGAGATCCGGGAGGGCATGTATCCTGCCGATTACTGCCATTTTGTACTGTCCAATACGGTATTCGTCTATTCGGATTATTTGAAAAGCGTCCGCTATAAGCATCCGACTCAAGATCATTTGGATCTCTATAATCAATATATCAAGATTACACATATCTCCCGTTTTCGCGATTGGCTGATTGATTCGCTCACCACTTTCATTGATCAAATGGACAAACGCCAAAGCGACAGAGCCTCCACCACGATTGAGGCGGCCAAGCAATATATTGATGACCACTTGTCGGAGGATCTTTCTCTTAATATCGTGGCTGAACAGGTGTTTATCAGTCCCAAATACTTGAGCAAGCTCTTTAAGGAAGAGCTCGGCATCACCTATACCGAATATGTCACGAATCAGCGGATGGCAAAGGCCAAAGCGTTAATTTCGAACAATAAGCTGACGATCGAGCAAATCGCCATTTCAGTCGGTTATGGGACTGCGGCGTATTTTATTAAAAAATTCAAAGAAATGCACGGCTGTACACCGAGGGATTACTTACGCAATACAGTGAACCAGGTATAGCACTTTGACCGTCCCTGCGACAGCACGATGATGATAATGAAGGAAGGTTGCATGATGGAGAGGAAGGAATTACGACGTGTAACAGCCCTTACGCTGGTGCTTGTTATGGGTTTTGTCAGCGGCTGCGAAATGAAGTCCAGGCTCATGTCTCCCATTGACCAAGAGCATTTAGCGTCAGTTCCTCCGCCGTACCAAATTTCTTGGACCATGCATCAAAATCTTCCCGTCCCGGAAAATGCAGATATGATTCGTTACTTGGAGGACCGTTTTCATGTCGATTTGGATATGTGGAATCTGGAAAACAATCGATACGAAGCGCTCATCGATATGAAGCTGGCGCAGGGCGCCATCCCCGACCTGTTCCGGATTCGGCAGACACAGGACCTGCTGAAGTATCAACGGCAAGGGATGCTGGCCGAAATCCCCAAGGAGATGCTGGAAAAATACGCTCCAAACATTATGAAGGCTATTCGGGAATTCGCACCTGCCTATCAGGATTACGGAAAAATTGACGGCAAGTATTACGGCATTCCTGTCATTAATGCAACGAACATTTATCGGATCCCTGTGGTGTACCGTAAGGATTGGCTGGATCGGTTGGGCTTGCCGGTCCCCCAGACCCTTGCTGAATTTGAAAAGGTGATCTATGCTTTCGCAAATGAAGATCCGGACGGCAACGGCCGAAAGGATACGTACGGCTTATCCATCGAAGGAATGAATGTTGTGTTTGGCGCGTTCGGTCAAATCGTATTCGCGGACCAGCTTTACTTCAATGTGAAGGACGGGAACCTGGTCATCGGAGCTCTACAGCCGGAGATGATGGAGGCTCTGCAATATCTTCGCAAATGGTATCAGGACGGCGTCATCGATCCCGAGTTTATTACCGGTGAGAATAAGGGCGGCTACAAGCATCTGTCTCATGCCTTTATCAACGGCAGAATCGGGATGACGTCCATGGGCAATTACTATCACTGGACTCAAAACGGGGATTATATGCAGTGGAATACGAGCGGGGAAGAAAGCCCTGTAGAGGCCACATTTAATGTAAAGGAGCTCACCGCTAAGCATCCGCAGGCCCGGATTCAGTTTGGTCAGCCTTTTAGCGGACCGGACGGAAAGCGGGGCTCTAAAGCTTATGATATGCTAATGAGCTTTACAGCGATCGGCGCTAATGCTGTTAAAGAACCGGGCAAAATGGAAATGATCCTGAGTATCTTAGACTACGTCAGCGCGAACCCTGATCCGGATATACGTACGTCGATGATACAAGGAGTTCAAGGCAAGCATTGGAAGTGGGCGGATGATACGAAGAAGGATTTCATTGTGCTGCCTCCCTACGAAAATATGTTCAGCTATCAAAATAAGATCGGGGCCAATATAGGCATGGTTGTGCCTTCGAAACCTACGGCTCGCAGAGAGCAGTGGGCCTCGACATTGGGATTAGAACAGGACGGCATCTACAACGCGCTGGAAATTGCCACTCCATCCTTGATCAAAAATCGCACCGAATTGACCAAGCTAAAAAACGCAGCGTATTTTTCCATCATAACCGGCGAAAAGCCCTTGGAGCATTTTAACGATTTTGTGGAGCAATTTATGGCGGCTGGCGGAGCCCAGGTGCTGCAGGAAGCCAATGAATGGTATCATCAGCATGCGAGGGAATGAGCGGTGTGCGGTTTAACGGTCATAAAAAATAACCTCCTTTACAAAAGTAGAGGAGGTTATTTTTGTCTTATTATTGTATTTTCATATTCATAATTTCTTCAAAAGGAATAATTTTTTGTGTTTTGGTGTTTACTAGAACATCAATGAATTCGTTGCTAGTATCCGTAATGACTCTCTGACGCATTGCCTTAAGAGGACCGACTGATTGACTAAGAACTTTACTGTTATCCGTCAGCTTATAGGACTCGTCCATAAGGACTTTTCCTTCTGCGTTAATTAATGTAAAGTATTCATTCCCTTCTTTAAAGGCTACTCCATTACTAAATTCCTTTAATCCATCCCACAGTGTAGTTAATGTCGAGTCAGCTATCTTGCTTCCATTAAAATCAAATAGAGCGATCGCTTCTCCGTCCTGAACAAGCATATTATCTTCGCTTACTACAGAGTACTTGTCACCTTCTAGCAGCACGGTTCCGTTACGATCTGTTAATTGGAATCGTTTAGAATTGAGAGGGTGCAGTATATACCTTTCATCAGTAAGAATAGTGAGTTCACCCTCAATTGTTTTAACGACCTTCCCCGTTAAATCGTAAAACTCCGTATTAATGAGGTCTCCGTTAGGTTTTCTATTTTCTACTGCAAACAAACCATCCGGTGAAACCCAACTGATAGACAGAGGGGTTAAATCATGGAACGTCCCTTTCGTATCATATACCCCTGACTTAGTGATCACGAATTCTTTATTTCTATTTCCCTTAAACTCGCCTTGTATAATTCCAAGATATCCATACTGGTATTGAAGACCACCTTCATGTAACTCATCAAGAACTTTACTTCGCTCTGTCTTTCCAATAAGTTGAATGACTTCTTTTCCGGATTCATCAATCGCAATAATTCTTGCATTACTTCGATCATCTCGGTCGGTTTCAATCGTCTGAACAACTGCCTTACCGTCACTGTACCCCCACACTTTACCATATTGAGGTTCGGCAACCCATTCCCCTTTTGTATTCATGAAACCCCATACCCATTTATAACCACTTTTCGTAAGAGGATCGGTATTAAGAAGGGCTACTTCTAACAAACCATCATTGGATCCTAATTCTTCACGTAGAACCTTTAGATTCGGAGTGGGCTTTAAGATCCAATTTAGATTTTCATCAAGCATCGCTAAGGCATAATCGCTCTGCTTTCTTAAAGTTAGAATCGTTGTCCCGTCTTTAAGAGTCTGCATCAGCTCTATTTTATATCCTTGCTCTGCTAGAGAGGGCATGGCCTGAACAGCTTGTATTTCGGTTTTTTCTTGTATTTTATCTTGGTTTTTATCCTCTGGTATAACTGCTGTTCCATTGGAATTCCGGCTGTTTTCCTCACTTAGTTTGGGAATGCTGTTCTCCTGTCCGCAGCCAAATAATAAAGTAGTGACTAAGATCGTAACTGCAGGAATCATGATTTTTCGTTTGCGGTTCATAATAACCTCCCAGATGATTAACAATGATAGCATGTATATAACAACCGGATATTTCCGGGCATACTTGCATAATGAATAGCACTAAAGTCTTAGGTAATTATATACATTCCCAACTAAAGTGAATATGTGTTTTTTTTAACTAATGTAAGATTCCCGCTCCGCAAGCTGCTTCAAGCGTTCGTTGCGATATTCGAGAAATCGCCGCATATACGATTTCAGCACGATTCGCTCCACCAGCCAGCCAATCGGACCGAAAGGCGCTTCAAAGATCAGCACATCCCTCATAAGGGTACGGCCATGATCCAGCGCTTCAAACTCATGGACATGGCGCAGACTTTTGAAGGCGCCGCGCTGCATCTGGTCAACAAATAGGTGCGGGCGCTCATACTCCGTGATTTTAGAGGTCAGCCGCTGCCGCACTCCAAAATGTACCGCCTCAAAGGTAACGAGCTCCCCCGCCCCAATCACACCTGCTGTAACCCCATCTACGGCTCGTTCCTTGGTATGCGGCCACACCGTTTGCGTATGGACGGTGATGTCTCTCGCCAAGTCAAAGCAGCGCTCGATCGAAGCATGCACCACCAGCTCTGTCCTCACCTCAACCATTGGAATTCCTCCTTGCTTTCTTCTGCTCTTATTCCAGCCGTCCTTTTACAAGCTCCCACTCATGAATCTCGCAGCGGCGCGCGCCATGAAGGACAAACGGATCATTTTTCGCTAAGGCCTCTGCCTCGTCTACATTTTCCGCGATATAGATCACCATTCCACCCCAGCCATCGGCAAAACGGCCATTAGCAAAAATGCGCCCTTCCTCCCGCATGCGGTCCAAATACGCTAAATGCTCCGGCCGGTGCACACGGCTCTTCTCCTCGTCCAGCATTGGCAGCAGCACAGCAAAATATCGATTCATCCTCCGGCCCCTTTCGCGGACTCCGCATCCGCAGCATGTATTCTCCTGTGATCATAGCCTTCTTTCCGTCCGAAGTCTATCGATAGCAGCAGACCCAAACAACAAGCGTCATCCGATGGACTCGCCGAGAAATCGGAAAATCCGATGGATTTCATCGTAATCATTCGTTTCTCAGATCCCTCATCAGCGTGATACGATTAGTGGCACAAAGAGGAGGGATTCGTTATGAATTGGAAAACGGCATTATTCTCCGCACTCGGAGGCTTTATCTCGATCTTTGCGCTCAGCTTCGTCGGACAGTGGAGCGAAATGCTGCTGCTGATGGCGCCGTTCGGCGCAAGTTGCGTAATTTTATATGTGCTGCCGGAGAGCACGCTTGCCCAGCCGCGCAGCGTTATCGGCGGACACGTGGTCAGCACCTTGGCAGGCCTTACGGTGCTGGGCTTATTCGGCAGCCATCCGTGGAGCTTGGCCCTCGGCGTAGGTCTCGCTATTCTGCTTATGCAGCTGACCAAGACCACGCACCCGCCCGCCGGAGCTGATCCGTTAGTCGTGATTGCTTCCGGTGTGACCTGGAGCTTTGTATTTACGCCCGTGCTGATCGGCTCCGTCACGCTTGTCCTGCTCGCGGCAGCTTACCACCGCTTCTCACGGCAGGGCAAGAGCTACCCGCTGCGCTGGCTGTAGCCCGCCCATTCATAAATACAGGCTTGGCGACCCGGAAACCAGCTTCCGGACCAGCCAAGCCTGCACGCAGCACCCTTTCGTTTTCTCACCAAAAAAATGTTACCTTACCTTTTGATCATCCGAATCGGAGAAATACTCCCAAATAGCAAAAACCAGCAAAGCCAATAAGCCGGCCGCCCCTATCGCAGCGCCGAAAATCGCCATCCCCAGCCCCTCAAATCCGCCTTTAAAAAAGCTGATTCCGAGCATTCCACCCCCGGCAAGCAGAACCAGCGTTGACGGAGCATAAAGCAGCGCCTTCCTACCCGGCAGCCACTTCCTTATCGCAAAGGAAATAACAAGCAGCGACAGCAGTACGCCTCCAAAAAGAAGGATTAATCCGTCCATCTTATCCCCTCCCTTTATATACAGCATTTCCCTGGTTATACATATTCATATGTGTCCAGTCCTGTTTCTCTCATTTCAAACTGTTAAATTTTTCTCTTTGTCGAGAATTGTCCTTCGTGCTAACCTTATACCTGCGACTATTTTCCTACAAAGGGTATTAGTCCCTATTACACCTCAGGAGGTTACAGAATATGACGAACAAGTGGTTCACCCGCTTGACCGCCGCCGTGGTTGCTTTTGGTACGATTGTACCCGGAACAGGGCTAGCGGCGGAGGCCGGGGCAGTCAACTCCACATCCGGCAGTGTGCAGCAATCATCCTTCCAAGACACAAACGGGCATTGGGCGGAGAAAGCAATTCAGGAGTTTGCCGCCGGCAAGAAAGTCAAAGGCTACTCCGACGGAACCTTCAAACCGGATCAGGCAATGACAAGGGCAGAGCTGGTAACTACGATCAATAACGTTTTCGGCTATGATCAAGCTGCAGAATTTGCTTTTAGCGACGTTCAACCTACAGATTGGTTTTATAAAGAGATTGGAAAGGCAAGCAGCATCGGATACATTTCCGGCTATGAGGACGGCAGCTTCCGTGCCAACCATCTCATCACTCGCCAAGAAACCGCTGTTTTGATGGATAAGCTTCTTTCGCTTCCAGCTTCCAATACAGCCGCTGCGTATAACGACACCGCCAACAGCCCCGCTTGGAGCACGGATGCGATTGGCGCCGTGATCGATGCAAGCATCATTACCGGCTACGAAGGAAATGTTTTTAGACCGGAAGCAAACGTGACTAGAGCGGAGGCTGTAACGATTTTACAGCGCGCGCTGGACGCAGCTACTGTTACATATGATACGGCAGGCCAATACGGACCGGAATCCGGCGTTGAGCAGATTTATGGCAATGTTGAAGTTAACGCTGCCGACATCACTTTGCAAAACGTGGAAATTCATGGAGACCTGCTTCTTGGCGAAGGGATCGGCGAAGGCGACGTTACGCTGAAAAACGTCAAGGTACACGGTACGACTACGGTAAAAGGCGGCGGCGAAAACAGTATCCATTTCGAGGATTCGATTATGGTTACCGTCATCGTCAACAAAGCTACCGGAAAAGTGCGGATCGTAGCGAATGGCGCAACGCAAATCGCCGATGTTACAGTGGAATCGAACGCGAAGATTGAAGCCGAAACAGGCTCCGTGATTAACAACGTGACCATGTCTGAAGCGCTGCCGGAAAATTCGAAGGTTGAGCTGGTCGGCTCATTCGAAACGGTAAATGTCGTTGCGCAAAGCGTTGTTGTAGAAATTCCTAAGGGCTCTGTTAAAGATATGAAGGTCGACAAAAAATCCGCCGGCTCCAAAATCAACGTCGGAAGCGAAGCGGCCATCATTTCGTTAATTGTCAATGCAGCGGCTGATATCCTTGGTCAAGGTAAAATCGGAAATGCGACGGTTAACGCTGCAGGCATTAAAATGGAAAAAGCTCCTGAAAAAACAACGCTTGGAGCGGATGTATCCAGTGATACGACGGTAACGATCGGCGACAAGGAAACAAATGTAACGACAACTCCGGCAGCAGGCGGCGGCGGAACAACGAGCGGCGGCACGAGCAGTGGCTCCTCCGGCGGATCCGATGATTCCGACGATTCCAGCGATCCGGTGAACGTCTATCCGCTGCCAACCGGTGAAGTGCCGTCGATTCTCCATGTCACGTACCATACGGCGACGGTTGGCGACAGCGTATATGTTTCCTCTAACATGGGTGGATGGATCTATATCGCTGAAAGCGGAACAACAAGAACTTATCCGGTTCTCGAAGAAGCCGTCAGAGGCGGCAAGGCGGTGAAGCAGCAGCTTTCCGTTGTGGACAACGTCTACGGTACTAATGTAAACACAACAGGCTTAAGCAAAACAGCACTTGAATACATTATCGTTGCTGTAAGCAATGGTTACCAGGCTTCAAACCCGGAATATCTCATTCTCCTGGCAGGCGCCGCTGACCCAATGCAGTATATTCACAGCGCGTATACGCCTCAAGACAATCAAATGATTGCTTTTAAGTTTAATAAAAAGCTTGTAAACAATCTTGCGGACACAGCTGCTTTGAAAGCAGCCATCAGCTTTGCAGCAGACGGAGTAAACTTCCAGCCGCTTGCTGCGGGAGATACGGTAACCATCCGTTCGAACAGCATTGAAGTCGATTTCGCGACACCTTATACCGGTAAGCTGAACACATTAAAGCTTGCTGCAAATGCACTCAAAGATGAGCAGGGCAATGTGTTCTCCCAAGAAGTCGTTTCTGACCCCATTGAAGCAGGAGCCCTAGTGACAAAGATGTCCTACGCTTCTTCTTTCACAGCAGGTGAAGAAATTGCCGTCCGGGTAAATCAAGCGGAAACGATCTATCTTGTGCTTGCCAGCCTCAGCCCGAACATTCTTTACGACTTGGAAAATGAAGTTGTTGCTAAACGCGGCGTGAAAGTTACTGCCGATGAAACTCAAATCGATGTCGATATCAATATTTCAACAGCTGGTCTTGCACCGGGAGAGTATATGATACGACTTTGGACAGGCAACAGCATCCCAGTCACAATTAAGTAACGAATAGACATTGCTATTTATAAATTCTAATTTCACGAAAATTCATATGCAAAAAGGGTTTGAGCTTCGGCTTCAGACCCTTTTTCATTCGTAAAATCGTGAAGATAGGATGCGCTTTGTTTCCCAGGCGCTGGGAGCGACGGTCACCTGGGAGCAGAAAACCAGAACCGCATCGATTGAGCAATAAAGAGCGAAGGAACCCACAAAAAAGGAGACCATCCCCATGCATCTAGGGATTGTCTCCTTTCGTTTTCCTATATGAAACTGGCGCGTTACATTTTCACCCGCTGCAGACGAAGCGCGTTCAGCACCACGCTCACCGAGCTGAGAGCCATCGCCGCTCCTGCGAGCCACGGCGCCAGGAAGCCCGCTGCCGCAATCGGAATACCGATGACGTTGTAGGCAAGCGCCCAGAACAGGTTCTGCCGGATGTTCTGCATCGTCTTCTTGCTCATAAAGATCGCATCCGGGATGCTGTTCAAGTCGCCGCGCATCAGCGTCACATCGGCCGCTTCCATCGCAACGTCCGTGCCCGTGCCGATCGCCATGCCGATGTCCGCTGTCGCCAGCGCCGGGGCGTCGTTGATGCCGTCGCCAACCATCGCCACCTTGCGGCCCGCCGCCTGCAGCTTCTTCACCTCGTCGGCTTTGCCTTCCGGCAGTACCTCGGCCAGCACCCGGTCGATGCCGGTTTCCGCAGCAATCGCCTTCGCCGTCCGCTCGTTGTCCCCGGTGATCATAATCACCTCAAGGCCGAGCGCCTTTAGCCGCGCCACCGCGTCCTTCGACGTTTCCTTAATCGTGTCCGCTACCGCGACCATACCGGCATAACGTCCATCCACGGCCGCCAGCATCGCTGTCTTGCCGCCTTCCTCGAGACGGCTCATCTCATCGAACGCACCCGACGCGTCGACGTTATACTTCGCCATCAGCTTGCGCGTACCAATGAGCAGCTCCTTGCCCTCAACCACGGCGCGAATGCCATAGCCCGGGATCGCTTCAAACTGCTCCGCCTCAGGCAGCGCAACACCGCGCTCCTTAATGCCCGCCACAATCGCTTCTGCCAGCGGGTGCTCCGAGCTGCGCTCCGCACCGCCGACCCAGCGCAGGAAGTCCTCCTGCGCAAACTCCGGCTGCACCCGCACATCGGTCAGCTCCGGCTTGCCTTTGGTCACCGTGCCGGTTTTGTCCAGCACGATCGCCTCAATGCGGTGTGTCGCCTCCAGGTGCTCGCCGCCTTTAAACAACACACCCAGCTCCGCCGCTCGGCCCGAGCCAGCCATAATCGAGGTCGGCGTCGCCAAGCCGAGTGCGCAAGGGCACGCGATGACCAGTACGGCAATCGCCTTTTCCAGCGCGTTCGCGAACTGCCCCGGTTCCACCGCAAAGTACCACACCAAGAACGTCACCATCGCAATACCGACTACAATCGGAACAAACACACCCGAAATCACATCAGCCACCCGCTGGATCGGCGCCTTCGAGCCCTGCGCCTCTTCCACGACCTTAATGATTTGCGCAAGCGCCGTTTCCTTGCCGACCTTCGTCGCCTGTACGCGCAGCACGCCGTTTTTGTTGATCGTCGCGCCGATCACCAGATCGCCCGCACGTTTCTCTACCGGGATGCTCTCCCCCGTCAGCATCGACTCGTCAACGGAAGATGATCCCTCAAGCACCTGTCCGTCGACCGGAACCTTTTCCCCCGGCTTTACAATGACGATATCGCCGGCGATCACTTCGTCCACCGGAATCTGCTTCTCTTCTCCGTCACGAATGACTAGCGCTGTTTTCGCCTGAAGGCCCATGAGCGTCTTGATCGCTTCGGACGTTCTTCCTTTAGCCAGCATTTCGAACAGCTTACCCAAAATAATAAGCGTAATTAAGATTGCACTTGTTTCATAATACAATTCCGGCATATGATGTCCGCCGGCTTGGCTCCATTCCACCGTTACATACAGGCTGTAAAAATAAGCGGCCGAGGTTCCGAGAGCCACAAGCACATCCATGTTCGCGCTCTTATTGCGAAGCGCCTTAAATGCGCCTGTATAAAACGGGGCGCCGATCCAAAACTGCACCGGAGTCGCCAGCGCCAGCTGAAACCACGCGTTCATGAAAAGATCCGGCACCCAGATGAACGACGTGAACGAAAAGTGCCCAACCATCGCCCACAACAGCGGCAGTGATAGCAGCGCGGAAATCGCCACCTTGCGCTTCTGCGCGGAAATTTCCTTGCCGCGGCGGTCGCCCGCGTCAGCCTGCTCTTCCTTGAGAGCTGCTTTATAGCCCAGCTTCTCTACCTTCTGGATCATATCGCGGACGGTAACCGCGGCTGGATCATACTCTACACGCGCGGTTTCCAGAGCGAAGTTTACGGTCGCCTTCGAGACGCCCGGCAGCCTGCCGAGGCCCTTCTCGATCTTCGCCGCGCAAGCCGCGCAGGTCATGCCGGTCAGCGTAAAATCCACCGCTTCCTTGGCCGTGCCGTATCCGAGCGCTTCGACCTTCTGCTCCAGCTTGGCGCGATCCACGAGAGCCGGATCGAACGTGACACTTGCCTGCTCCAGCGCAAAGTTCACGGTTGCTTGCGACACGCCTTCCAGCTTGCCAAGCCCCTTTTCAATCCGGTTCGCGCAGGCAGCGCAGGTCATTCCCGTAATTTGCATTGTCGTTTGCGATTGTTTGTTTTGTGTTTGTGCTTCTGTCATTCCGATCACCCCATACCCCTAGTGGGTATAATCAACTACATTCGAAAGGGAGCCGCATCGTGTACGAGCTCCCTCTACCTATCTCGTCAACACTTAGTTCAATGCCTTTTAGGCGATGTCGTAGCCCTGCTCTTCAATCGCTTCTTTAATGGCCGCAAGCGATACCTTGCTCTCATCGAACGATACCGAAACGGATTTGCTTGCTAGATCAACCTTGCCGGATGCGCCCAGTTCTTTCAAAGCGCCTTCGATCGAATTTACACAGTGGTTGCAGGACATGCCTTCAACTTGTAATGTTACATTTTGCATGAGAATCTCTCCTTTTTATTTCATTAATTTATTGACTGTAACGAGCAGCTCGTCGATGACCTCGTGTTCGCCTGACTGAATGCGTTCAATTACGCAGCTCTTCATATGTCCTTCCAGCAGCAGCCTTCCAACGCTATTTAAGGCCGACTGGATCGCAGCAATTTGATTCAGCACGTCGTCACAGTACGTGTCCTTCTCGATCATGCCTTTGACCCCGCGAATCTGCCCTTCAATTCGGTTCAATCGTGTCGTTAATGCCGCTTTCGTCTTATCGGAATGATGACTTTTTCTCTCGTCCCCAGTATGGCAGCAATCTGCTGCAGCGGATGCATGCTCCGTATCTTTCATGCGTATCGCCTCCTCATACTCCAACTTTACTATACCCCCATAGGGTATGTCAAGAAAACACCGAAAGTTTCTTTTCCTGCCATTTCCTATTATGCCCTTTGCGCTTTAGCTTTACTAAAGAGCAGAACAAGCATAATGCTTATTGCAGAAGCGACTGCGCTAATCGCGAACAAAACAGTGAAGCCGTTCGGCAGCAGGACGATGAGCAAACCGGCAAGGGCAGGGCCCATGGTGGAGCCCAGCGAGCGCAGTAGGCTGAGGTAACCGACCGCCGTGCCTGTCTGACTCGGATCAACCGCACCGAGCATCATCACGTTGAGCGGAGCACCGATAATAATACCGACCCCAAAACCAAGCACCAGCAAAGAGGCCATGAACAGTGCAAGCGAATCAACCATGAACGCAAGAGACAATGCACCGGCTGCGCTGATTGCGAACCCAAGAAGCAGCACCTTCTTCGCTCCGATTTTATCCACCATGAAGCCTCCCGCCAGAGAAGCGACCATCGAAGCAATCGCCAGTGGAGTCACACTGAAGCCGGATGCGCCTTTTTCCATTCCCAGCACCGACTCTGCAAAAAACGGCAGAAGATTCGTCGCCGAAGCCATAACAAAGCCGGAAACCATAGACGTGAGAAGCAGGACGAGTGTATTCGCTTTTTGAAAATAGGCGACTTGTACGACAGGGTCCTTCGCTTTCTTTTCGACCAGCACGAGCACCGGCACTAGAACGAGGCTGACAAGGATCAGCATCGAATTTTTCATCGTTATGCCTAGCATAAGCGTTAGAATCGTAACCGTCAGCAACAGGATTCCTGCAACGTCAATCGGCTTTTTCATAAGCTGCTGCGTTTGGCGAAGCGTCGAGATTAAGGCAAGAATGATGATCGAAATTGGCACATTGATAAGGAAAATCCAGCGCCAGGCGGCTTGTGCAATGATGAGTCCGCCAAAGATCGGCCCCATGATCGTGCCCACTCCGAACACTACACCGATCAATCCGAGCATGCGCCCTCTCTTCTCCGGAGGGTACGACATCGCGATCTGCGCAGCCGTGATCGGGAAGATTCCGCCCGTACCAATAGCCTGAATCGCTCTGCCCAGCAGGAAGAGCGGAAAGCTTGGCGCGAACGCTGCCAGCACCGAGCCTGCGGCAAACAAGGTAATGCCCGTCGTGAACGTCTGCTTCCTTCCGAAGCGGTCGGACAGCTTGCCCATTACCGGAATACTTACCGCAAACAACAGCGTGTAAATCGTAAAGCTCCATACCCCCCAGGAGGTTTCAATCCCATATGCCGCCATAATAGAGCTTAGTGCCGGACCGACGATCCCGTGATCCAGCGCCCCCATAAAAATCCCCATCAAAAACGTCACCGTCGTCATTTGTTTGGATAACCCCTTCACCGGGGCCGTCATTGTGTTTGCTCCTGCTTCCATCGTCATTCCTCTTTTCCCTAAATGATACAACCTAATTTTTACCACAGGTTTTTCGTTAATCGGAACCGGTTAAATCAGCCGTTTTTTTCTTCGGTTTATTTCGTTATCCAACGATGCGATTTAACCTATTGACCTTGACCGTGCTCGAGCTTTTCGTTGACCACTTTTTCGTTAGGGTCAAGGTGTTGCTCTCGGCAGTCTTCTTAATACCCCATGGGGGTATATCGCTTACATGTCTTATCTTAATATACCCCCCACCCCTATGTCAACAGCTCTTTTGGAATTATTTTCTTTGGTTTATTTATGAACCTTTTCCCCCGCATTTCCGTCTAAAATAAAAAACCGCAGGTGGAGGGAGCATCCCATGAAACAAAAATTCTCAAGTAAGGCTGTTGTGATTGGCATAATCGTTGCTTGTCTTATTCCATTTTTTCTTTTGTGGATGTTTATTTCATTGATGAATTCGCTGAATCATCCGAACGGCTAATCATCGCTCATGGATTCCATTTGACATCCACTTTGGAAGTAACTACAATGGTTACAACGGTGGTGATACACTTGAAGCAGATCAGCACACGCTTTTCCATGGCCGTCCACATCCTGTCCCTAGTTGCCGTTAGTCCTACTGCCGAATGCACCGGTGATTACATCGCGGGCAGCGTCAATACGAACCCGGTTGTCATCCGGCGAATTATGGGGATGCTGAAGAAGGCCGGACTCATCGAGGTGCGGCCAGGTGTCGGTGGTGCTTCGTTACGGCGGAGCCCGGAGCAAATTACACTTCTCGATATTTACCGGGCGGTAAATGTGATCGAGGGTGATCAATTGTTCCGCATGCACGAGGAGCCTAATGAACGCTGTCTCGTCGGGCGCAATATTGAGACCGTGCTTCAATCGGAGATGAACGAAGCGCAGGCGGCCATGGAGCAGCGGCTCGCGCAAACAGCGCTAAGTGAGCTTACTGATAAATTTCAATAAATGAGAGCTCTTCCGGAGCTTTTATTTTATACCACCGTTGTAACCACATATGTTACAACACTGACCATTACATATTGGAGGATGATACGATGAAAATGCTAGTTACAGGAGCAACAGGGAAGCTGGGCACGAAGGTTGTAGAAAAGCTGCTGACAACGGTGCCTGCGGATCAGCTGGTCGTCAGCGTCCGTAATCCGGAGAAAGCGGAAGCGTTCCGGGCGCGGGGGATTGAGGTTCGGCAGGGGGATTTTGACCATCCGGACACGCTCAGCTCGGCTTTCGCCGGGATCGACCGCATCCTGATCATCTCTGCGGATGGCGACAACGATACGAGAATTCGCCAGCACTCGAATGCCGTAGCTGCGGCGCAGCAGGCCGGAGTTGCATTCATTGCTTATACGAGCATCGGTCATGCAAGCGAGAGCCCCTTATTCCTTGCTCCGGTGCACCGCTCGACGGAAGAAGCGATTGTGAAAACCGGCATACCTTACTCCTTCCTGCGGAACAACTGGTACTTGGAAAATGAAACCGGCAGC
The DNA here is from genome assembly GCF_011421635.1 of Paenibacillus turpanensis. Lineage (GTDB taxonomy): Bacteria > Bacillota > Bacilli > Paenibacillales > YIM-B00363 > Paenibacillus_AK > Paenibacillus_AK turpanensis. The sequence goes on along the minus strand of NZ_WTLI01000012.1, from coordinate 20,809 downwards.
ATTCAAGGTGTGATGGCGGGGGCCCCTTGGGTGACATCAGCCGGCTCCGGTAAGGTGGGCTGGGCCGCGCAGCAGGATTATGCGGAAGCAGCAGCGGCTGTACTGGCGGGAGAAGGACACGACAACACCGTTTACGAGCTTTCCGGCCCGCTTCTTACGCAGGAAGAGCTGGCGCAAGCGCTTGGCCAAGTGCTCGGCAAGGAAGTTGTCGTGCAGCAGGTCGATGACGCGGCGTATGCCGAAATCATGAAGGGCGCAGGGGTACCCGACTTTGTCGTTCCGATTCTGGTCGCGATCCAGAGCGGCATTCGCGAAGGCGCACTGGAAATCGAAAGCAATGACTTTGAAAAGCTGCTCGGCCGGCCGACAACGCCAATCGTTGAAGCATTACGCCAAATCGTGGACGGGTTGAAAAACGCGTAAACAATTATGGACTTTAAATCGAGCTAAAAGAAAGCACGCTAAATTCCAGCACCTCAAAATCAAAATACCTTTCAAGATGGAAAAACCGACTTCCAGCAGTTGAGCTCCGCCTTTACAATGTAGATGCTCTCTACGATTTAGGCTCCAGCTCAACGAAGGATCGTCGGTTTTTCTTTATCATAGATCCCGCAGCAATTTCAGCACACTAGTACGACATCCCTCGGCATCTGGCTTCTTTCTACTCTATAGGCAGTTTATTGACTACATGCCACTTCAGATCTAGAAGAACCGGTGGATAATAGATCGGCTGAATCCAGTTGTAACTGCCGTTTGCCTGTAAGCTGCCAAGCCTTACTGTTCCATCATCTGCCTTTTGCAGCCTCCATTCCCCACTTGCGATCCCTTCCCCGGCTTCCATCTTTTTTCGAGCCACCTCGAAGGTGAATTCCTCTCCTTTGTTACGCTCTATTGCAGCTAACTGTTCTTGATACTGCCGTTCCAGCTCTGCTTCTGTTGCCCGGCTTTCCTCGGAATCCCACAATAGCTCAAAAGCGAATCCTTTTAGTCCGTTTGCTTCAACCGCATCTTTAAAAATGTCAGTCACAAATACTCGCCGATTTTTGAATTCTGGAATTTTAAAAATGGGATACTCCTTTATAGCGTCTATTTTAAACTCAAACCGACTAGCTTCCTTAATCACACCGGGAAGTCCCTCGGCATACTCCACAACTGATTTTTCGTAATCCAACCCATCAACGATCCGAGTAACGTTAACGGCAAAATAACGTTTAGTCGGATGTTGCAAAGGCAGCAATTCAACATTAGGATTCAATAATTGTGCTAGCGTTTGGACTGCTCGGCCACTAAAGATTGGTATGTTGCTACCAATCCCCGTACAGTCGCAAGCTTTGCGAGAGCGATAGGTTTCAAATTGTATTTCTCCCCATTTGTCCCCAATCCATGTTCCGTTAAAATAAGGGTCAAAATATTGATCCATAACTTTACCAGTGTCGGGAATAGTGAACGAATCATATTTATCGGATTCATAGTCCCATTTCCAGACCTTCATTGTACATCCTCCTCCATTCTATTTAATTTCCACGTGCAGTTTACCCTCCATGAATTCTTTTCACTTCGAGCGATATATATAATAGATTCCCTCTCGAATGATAATCCCCTCCCTTTCCACCCGCTTCCAAAACACACATTTTATATATACAAAGAGTCCAATTCTCTAAAGATTTGAAATACTATTCATGCTATGATGGGGAGAATACAGCTATCAACAACATATCTTCTTAAGAGAGGCAAGATAGATCATGAAGCTGAGAATGAAAGCATTTCTAGTTGTCTCTATCACTATGATTTTATTTTTACTTCTACTTTTTGGGACTGCCGGTCCAATTCTTCTGAGAGAATCCAAGCTTTTGGACGACAACAATACTCTTAAGGATGCAGAACTTATCAAAAATAATATGGAGTCCGATCTGCAAGGGCTCAGCAGAACAAATAGGGACTGGGCGGTTTGGGACGATACTTATTATTTTTTACTCGGTGCGAAGCCGGATTATGTGGAGGTTAATCTTCTAAGTGAAACCTTTGAAAATAATCAAGTCAGCTTTATCATCTATTTAAATGCAAAAAATGAGCTGGTGTATCAGCAAGGTTATGATCTTCACCAGCATAAGGAATTACATCTGGAGCGTGCTTTTTACGAGACTTTCCTGCCTATAGCTCAAAGTTATGTGGAATTAAACGAAGCACTTCTTGTCCAAACAAGTAACGGGCTGAGCATGGCCTCACTTCATTCCGTATATACAAGCATTGGCGAAGGCCCTTCCGCAGGGACGATCATCATGGGAAGGTTTATTGATTCTAAATATCTTTCTACAACCGCCAAGGAGCTGTCGCTTACCCTCCATTTTCAGGAGAAGGATTCGAACTCCACAACAGATGCTTGGGCTGTCGCAGCCGAACCTGTTAGCGAGACAGAAATAAAAGGATCTCTCACACTCAAGGATTATATGAATCAGTACACCTACGAAATGAGTTTTATTGGACAAAGACATTTCTATCTTGAGAAAAAAGAGAGCATCAAGCAGCTCGGGTTTTTATTGGTGCTCATAGGCCTCTTTTTCATATTGTTTATCCTCTTGTTATTGGATCGGTTCATTCTTTCGAGGGTGTACAGGATGTCCCTGCAGCTGAATCGGATTCAGAACGAAAAGAACGTCAGTGAAAGAATCCGAACATCTACGAAATATCGAGATGAACTCACTACTTTAGAAAACTCGATCAACATGATGCTGCAATCTCTGGAGGAGAAGCATAACGAAGTAACAAAGCTCGCCTACTACGATCACTTAACGCTGCTTCCCAACCGGTATTTGCTGGAGGAGGAGTTTAGGAAAAGGATCGAAGCACACTCATCCCTGGCCCTCTTATTTTTCGATCTAGACGGGTTTAAGAGGATTAACGATACCCTCGGACACGAGGCTGGAGATGTTCTGCTGCAAACTGTCGCCAATCGGTTGGCACCTGTCCTAGCAAAGGTGGACGGACTTGCTGCCAGATACGGCGGCGACGAATTCGTCATTCTTGTACGTTATCATCAACATGCAGATATCATCGCGTTAGCCAACGCCATCATTGCGAAGTTCGGCGAAATGTACACCATTCCATCACAGCCTGTACGCATTTCGGCTAGTATAGGAATTAGTCTGTACCCGCAGGATGGAAACACACTCGACGAGCTGCTAAAGAACGCAGATATCGCGATGTATGAAGCAAAAAAAGGCGGGAAAAACCAGTGGGCTTTCTACACGATCCCCATCCAGTAATGAAACAACCTCTGGTGTACCCATGAAAATAGCGGCAGTCCATGACCTTTTCCCAGTCTCGGACTACCGCCTTTTTTCACTTCAGAGCTTTCCTTAATGAATCGTTATACCATAAACCTCCAGTATTTCTGGAATCCAAACACCCTCATGAATTGGAATTTAACTTCAGCCTTTACGACTTGTTCTTATTATAAATGTCAAACCCGACCGCAAGCAGGAGCACTAAGCCCTTGATCCCCTGCTGCCAGTCAATGCCAAGGCCAATGAGCGACATCCCGTTGTTCATGACGCCCATAACCAGACCGCCGATGATTGCCCCAACGACGGTCCCGATCCCGCCGGAAGCGGAAGCTCCGCCAATAAAGCAGGCCGCAATTGCGTCCAGCTCGAAGTTCACGCCGGCCTTCGGTGTCGCCGCATTCAGACGAGCCGCAAACACAAGCCCGGACAATGCCGCTAGCACGCCCATGTTCACGAACACCCAAAAGGTCACGCGCGGCGTTTTCACCCCGGACAATCGTGCCGCTTTCTCATTGCCGCCAATCGCATAAACGTGGCGACCCGCTACGGTACGGTTCGTTACAAAGGAGTACAGTAGGACAAGGAAAAACAGCATGACCAAAATGTTTGGGATCCCTTCATACGAAGCCAGCACGTACGTGAATAACATAATGACAACGGTAATAGCCACCATTTTTATCCACAGCAAGCCTTGAGGAAGCACCTCGAAGCCGTAAGAAAGCTGTGTCCGGCGTGTTCTCAGCTCGTTAAAAATAAACAACGCCGACAGCACCGCTCCGATCAGCAGTGAGGCCACATGAAATTCGGAGCTGCCAATGTTAGGAATGAAGCCCGAAGCCATGCTCTGGAAGCCTTCCGGAAACGGAGCGATCGACTGCCCTTCCAGCACGACCATGGTCAAGCCCCGAAACAGCAGCATCCCGGCCAAGGTCACGATGAAAGAAGGAATTTTTACATAAGCAACCCAGTACCCCTGCCATGCACCGATCAAAGCACCGAGAAGCAGGGCCAAAATGACCGCTGCAAACCAAGGCAGCTGCCACTGCACAATCATTATTGCGGCAACGGCGCCGACAAACGCGGCAACCGAACCGACCGACAAGTCGATATGCCCGGTAATAATAACTAAAACCATGCCGATTGCCAGAATAAGAATATAGCTATTTTGCAAAATCAAATTGGTTAAGTTCAGCGGCTTCAGCAGGATGCCTTCGGTTAAAAACTGGAATAAAAGAACGATGAGTACTAATGCAACGATCATGCCGTACTGGCGGATGTTGCTTTTAAACAGATTAACGACCGTGCCCATGTGCGGCCCCCTTTGCTCCCGTCATGTATTTCGCGATTTTTTCCTGTGAAGCTTCCTCCCGGCTCAGCTCCCCGGTCAGCTCGCCCTCGTTCATAATGTAAATGCGGTCGCACATCCCGAGAATTTCCGGAAGCTCCGAGGAAATGATTAAAATTCCTTTTCCCTCGTTCGCAAGCTGGTTAATGATGCTGTAAATCTCGTACTTTGCGCCGACATCAATGCCGCGCGTCGGTTCATCCAAAATCAGCACATCCGGCCCGGACAAAATCCATTTGCTGAGCACGACCTTCTGCTGATTGCCTCCGCTGAGGTTGCCCGTCTTTTGTAAAATGCTTGGGGTCTTGATGTTCATTTTTTTACGGAAGCTTTCTGCCTCCACGATTTCCTGGTTGTCATTGACGACGCCGCGTCTTGAAAGCTTGCTTAAGCTGGCCAGTGAAATATTGCGCTTAATATCGTCCATCAGGATGAGCCCGTAGTGTTTACGGTCCTCGGTTACGTAGGCGATCCCGTTTTCGATAGCGTCGGATATGCTGTTTAAGCGCAGCTCCTTGCCATCCTTCATGAGCTGGCCGCTGATGCTTTGACCGTACGATTTACCGAAAATGCTCATCGCAAGCTCCGTGCGCCCCGAACCCATCAGTCCGGCAATGCCGACAACCTCTCCTTTGCGAATGTGGAAGCTTACATTGTTGATCACCTTGCGGTCTTTCTGCTCGGGATGATGCACGGTCCAATTCCGCACCTCAAGCAGCGTCTGACCAATCTTAGGTGTTCTTGGCGGGTACCGCTGCGTTAAATCGCGGCCAACCATCCCTTTAATAATCCGATCCTCGGTGATGGGATCCTGATCTGTATGCAGGGTTTCGATTGTTTTCCCATCGCGCAGAATCGTGATCGAATCGGCTACTTTGGAAATTTCGTTCAGCTTATGGGAAATGAGGATCGAGGAGATGCCCTGCTTCTTGAACTCCACCAGCAGCCTTAATAAATTCTCGCTGTCCTCTTCATTGAGGGCTGCCGTCGGCTCATCGAGAATGAGCAGCTTCACCCGTTTGGACAGTGCCTTGGCAATTTCGACCAGCTGCTGCTTGCCTACACCGAGACTGGTGATCAGCGTGTTGGGCTGCTCGGTCAGTCCGACCTTACGCAGCAGCTCCTTCGTCCTGCTGATCGTTTCATTCCAATTGATCACGCCGCTGCGTGCCCGTTCGTTGCCGAGGAAAATGTTTTCGGCGATCGATAAATACGGGATCAGCGCCAGCTCCTGGTGAATAATTACGATACCGAGCTCTTCGCTCTGTTTAATATCCTTGAATTCGCATACTTGGCCCTCAAAGCGGATTTCGCCCTCATATGTACCGTGCGGATAGACGCCGCTAAGCACCTTCATAAGGGTCGATTTGCCCGCTCCGTTCTCCCCCATTAAGGCATGGATTTCGCCTTGGGTCACTTTGAGATTGACATTTTCCAGCGCCTTGACGCCCGGAAAGGTCTTTGTAATTCCCCTCATCTCCAGCAAAGGTTCAGTTTCAGCCATAGGGTCACCGCCTCTTTATGGAATACAAAGACGCAGCGGCGGCCGTCGCACTGCCGGCGCCGCCGCTGCGTCCTGCTATGTTCGTTTTATTTTGCCAGCTGATCCTTCGTGTAGTAACCGCTCTCGACCAGCACCTTCTCGTAGTTTTTGACGTCTACAGATACCGGCTCGAGCAGATAAGAAGGAACCACCTTCACCCCGTTGTCGTAGGTTTTGGTATCGTTGACTTCAACTTCCTTGCCTTTCAGCACGCTGTCAGCCATGGCTACCGCTTTTTTCGCAAGCTCGCGGGTATCCTTAAACACGGTCTGGGTTTGCTCCCCGGCAATGATCGACTTAATGGAGGCAAGCTCCGCGTCCTGGCCCGTTACGACCGGCATCGGCTTGGAGGCCGAGCCGTAGCCTACGCCTTTAAGGGAAGAAAGGATCCCGATGCTGATGCCATCGTATGGGGAAAGGACGGCATCAATCTTTTCAGCGGTGTACTTTGCGCTCAGCAGGTTATCCATCCTTGCCTGCGCTGCTGCGCCGTCCCAACGAAGCGTTGCCGCTTGGTCGAAGTTCGTTTGTCCGCTGCGGACCACCAGCTTTTTGGAATCGATGTACGGCTTCAGCACGGACATGGCGCCGTCAAAGAAGAAGTACGCGTTGTTGTCGTCAGGCGATCCAGCGAACAGCTCGATGTTGAACGGGCCTTTGCCTTCCTTCAGGCCAAGCTTCTCTTCGATGTAAGAGCCCTGCAGTACGCCGACTTTAAAGTTATCGAATGTGGCGTAATAGCTTACATGATCGCTTTTCTTGATTAGACGGTCATAGGAAATGACCGGGATTTTCGCTTTTTTCGCTTTGTCGAGCACGTTGGTCAGCGCTTCGCCGTCAATCGGCGCAATGACCAGCACGTTCACGCCTTTGGTAATCATGTTCTCGATTTGAGACACTTGGTTCTCCACTACGTCCTCTGCATACTGCAGATCTGTTCCGTAACCGAGCGCTTCGAATTCTTTAACCATGTTTGCTCCGTCGTTCACCCAGCGCTCCGACGATTTCGTCGGCATGGAGATGCCGACCTTGCCATTTTTGCCGCCGCTGCCCGACCCGCCGCCGCAAGCCGCGACAAGCGCGACCAACAGTGCGAGCATCAATGTGAGTGCTGCTGTTTTTCTCATTTTTTTACCCCTCTCGTATTGGCTTTTCTTTGGGTGTTACATTTGGCGTTTCATTTGGCGTTGAGTTGTTCACCATTTAGATTTGTAAGCGTTTTATTTCCTTGGTGCAGATTTAGTATAGCGGAGGGGCTGAGGAGGCGTCTTTTTAAAAAAGGGAACAAAATTTATAAATTTTTAACCTTCTTGGTGAGGGGGCTCTTGGGGGGCGATGTGGTACTGGGCGATCGTACTGGGATTGCGGTCTCGCGATCGGGGGATTCTTGGCTAGGATGATTGGAGCATTGGTGCAAGCATTGGTGCAAGCATTCGGGGAGTGGGGGCCGCGGGAATGATTGTGCTCATTCGTTTCGGGGGCGGATGCTAGGGTTCGGAAGATGGTTTGAAGTAACTAAGGGGTGGCGTATACGGGGAAATCGAGAAAGATCATAATTTGTTCAAGTGCTGGGTCGGTACTGGTACGGAGGGGCTGGATTCGATTGGTGGGTTAGCAGGGGGCGGGATTTACGAAGCCTATCATTGGTTTCGGAGCGGGTGCTGGGGTTAGAAGATGGGTTGAAGTAACTTAGAGGGGGCGTATACGGGGAAAATCGAGCAATATCATAATTTGTTCAAGTGCTGGGTCGGTGCTGGTACCTGTGCTCGGCTTCGGTTGAAGGGTTAGCGGGGGGCACCTAGGGGCTGGATTCGTTTGGTGGTTTAGCGGGGCCACGGGATTTCTTTGCCAATCATCGTTTCGGAGGCGGGTGCTGGGGTTGGAAGGTGGTTTGAAGTAGCTTAGGGTGTTCGTATATGGGGAAATCGAGCAAAATCATAATTTGTTCAAGTGCTGGGTCGGTGCTGGTACCTAGGGGCTAGCTTCGGTTGGTGGGTTAGCGGGGGGCCACGGGGTTACTGTGCCTATCATCGGTTTCGGAGGCGGGTACTGGGGTTGGAAGATGGTTTGAAGTAACTTAGGGGTGGCGTATACGGGGAAAATCGGGAAATATCATAGTTTGTTCAAGTGCTGGGTCGGTGCTGGTACCTAGGGGCTAGCTTCGGTTGGTGGGTTAGTGGGGGGCCATGGGCTTACTGTGCTCTAGAGATATGACAAATTATGGTCGGAAGCACGGCCGCCTGCTCGATAGATTGCTCGCTCGGTCGCCAACCCTCGCTACCACACAGAAATAATCACAATTATTTGTATTATTTTGATCACCCGCCCCCTTGACGCGGTTATTAATACAAATAATTGTGATTAATAGGTCTGTATCAGCCCGATTCTCTCTTCCGCAGCGTAAATAATACAAATTTTTGTGATTATTCGGCTAGAAAATCACCCTCCTGAGAAAATAATACAAATAATTGTGATTAATCGGGCCGCCCCCCCTGTTTGAGGGCCCCGCCATAACAAGATCGACCCTCCGGTTGAGGCGGCTCGACCGGCCTGTATGCGTGACGGCTCGGCCGGCCTGTATGCGTGACGGTCACAGCCGGCCTGTATGCGTGACGGGCCCGGCCGGCCTGCTTGGGTGATGGGCTCAGCCGGCCTGCTTGGGTGAGGGCTCGCTCTCAGCCCTCTCGATCCAACCCGCTTCCGCCAGCAAAGGCCGCGCCCTTGCGGTATTGCGCTGGCGAAACCCCCACCGCCTTCTTGAAGGCGGTGCTGAAATAATGCTGCGTGTCATAACCGACACGCGCCGCAATCTCCACGATCGGCAGCTCCGTGGCGTTCAAAAGCTGGATCGCTTTGCGGATGCGCAGCTGCGTCAGCAAAGCGACAAAGCTCACGCCAAGCTCCTGCTTCATCGTCCGGCTTAAATAGACCGGCGATACCTGAAGCGCCTCGGCGAGCGACTCAAGCGTTAGCCCGCGGTCCGCGTATTTTTCCTGCAGCAGCTGCCGGGCCCGGCGAACCATAGGTGACAAGGGCGTCTCCTTGTAGACCGACGCCTTACAAGAGCAGTACGCATCCGCAAGCTTATCCCGCTCTCCCGCGAGCCGCTCAAACCCGACAAATACGGTAAGCTTGAGGAAGGCTTGAACCGCCTGCTCCAGCTTCTCCCATACTTCCTCCGCCACCTCCGACCAAAGGATAACTACAACCAGCTGATGGGCGTCCCGCACTATAATACTCGTCTGACCCGCAAGCAGCTCCGATACGATATTTTCAATCGCGTACAGCAGCAGCTCCCGGTCCTTCTCGCTATATAGCGGCTGCACCGCCCTTGCCTCCGGCCAGCGAATGACCGCAATGCCGGACGGAGCGCCGGAAGGGAGCTGCAAAAACCGCTGCTGCTCAGCGATTTCCTCCGCTTGCAGTGCCCCCTCCAGCCACTCCAAGCAAAACCTTTCCCGCAGCAGCGGAATATTCTTCGACAGCTGCTTGGAGGCCAGCGCCGCGTGCTGCTCCTGGCTTATCGTCTCCTCCAGCTGCCTGCGGATTTGCCCAAGCACCTGCTGCAGCTGGGCAGGGTTCGCCGGCTTCAAAATATAATCGTCCACATGCAGCCGAATCGCCTCCTGCGCATAAGCAAACTCATCATGCCCCGTGATGATGACAATGCGGCATTGGTCATTTTGCTCGCGCACATGCTTGATCAATGTCATCCCGTTCATGATCGGCATGTTCAAATCGACCAGCAGGACATGGACGCCATGCCGGACCGCAAGCTCCAGCGCTTCTTCCCCATCCTCCGCTTCGGCGACAACCTCCATCTGAAGGGCATCCCAGTCGACTGCATCGCGTATGCCTTCCCGAATGATTGGCTCATCATCGGCAATCAACACCTTCCATCGCATAGACATCATATCCTCTCCCATAGTCCCAAAGTTCTCTTTTTAAAAGCTCAACTGTGTCTCAACGCTCTCCGTTTGCATACCGAATATCCTTTAATAAGGGAAGTGTGATGGTGACCACGGTGCCTTTTCCAGCCTCACTTTCGACGGTCAAGCCATACGCCTCCCCGTGAACAAGCTGAATCCGCTGCTGTACATTTCCGAGACCGTAGCCACCCCCCGCTTCCGGCAATCGCGGATCTCCAGAAGCTCCCGAAGAAACCAAAGCTCCCGAGCCTTCCGCAAAGCCTCCTCCATACCTCAGCCTTTCCGGAGGCTCGCTGGCCTTGACCAAGCATGCTCGCAGCCCTGCAAGCTTCTCCTCCGACATCCCCGCTCCATCGTCCTGCACCCGAAGCACCAATATGTCCCCCTCGGTAAACGCCTCGATATCAATATGTCCCGGACCGCGCCGCTCCTTGATTCCGTGATAAATAGCATTTTCCACAACCGGCTGCAGCACCAGCTTCAAAACAAACGAATCCTGCACCTTCGGATCAACCGCGAGCGAATAATTCAGCTTATCTTTATATCTTGTTTTTTGAATTTGCAGGTAGCTGCGAATATGCTCGATTTCATCCATGATCGGAATGCGGTCCTGCCCTCGGCTGAGCCCCAGACGGAATAGGCGGGACAATGCTTCCACCACCTCTGCAACGTCATCAGCGCCCTTTTTCCGAGCCATCCAATGAATCGTATCCAGCGTATTATATAAAAAATGCGGCTTAATATGCGCCTGCAGACTCTTCAACTCCGCCTCCCGCTTTTGCCGTTCCTGCTGCTCGGTCTGGAACAGCAGCTTGTTGATCTGCGCCAGCATTTTGTTAAAACTTCTCCCGAGCTGCCCGATTTCGTCAAAGCGCTTGCCGATATAACGGATGGTCAGGTCGCCGGATTCCGCCTTTTTCATAAACGACATTAACTGGCCGATCGGCCGCGAGATCGAGTACGACAAGTAGAAGGAAACCGCAATTCCGATCATGCAGACGAAAAACACAAAGCTGACGACGTAGAAGCGGATTTCCCGCACTTCAGGCACCGACTCCACCGTAGAAAATACCCCTACCGTCGTCCAATTCGTAAATGGAGATTTGCGGTAAATGAACTGCAGCTTTCTTCCTTCAACCTGTTTGGAAAAGGTTCCTGAGCTTCCGTCCGCAAACCACTCGCTCGATATTTTACTTACCACCGAATGCGACGGGGTATAAATGAACTCTCCCGCTTGATCCAGCACCATCAAAAAGCCTGTTTTGCCGAGCCGAACATCCTTAGCGGTTTCTGCGATGACGCGAAGCTTCAGATCGATCAGCACTACCCCTTTCACGCGCTGCGTTTCCGGCTCTACGATCGCCCGAACGACCGAAATGACTTCCTCGTCCTTGTAGTTCACATGCGAGGTAATATTTCTCCCGTTCGGATGGCCTAAAATTTTGAAAATCCCCTTGTTCTCTACTGCTTCGCGATACCAGTCCTCATCGGTCAGCTTTTTGGCCGATCTTGCGTACAGCTCGTTGCTAACATAATCACCGTTAGCATTGAGCACAAGAATGCCTGCCACCTCAGGGTATAAGGTCGTAAAGCCCTGCAAAAACCGGCGCAGCTCATAGCGGTTCGGCATGTCCGCTTGCGGGTCGGCTGCTTCAGGCAGGCTTTCTTCCGCCAAAAACCGCTCCACCTCCGGGTTAAAGCTAATAAAGTACGAAATGTTTTGCATATTGCCTGCGTAAAACTCCAATGATTTATTTACCTTCCCGATCAGTTGAAGGGTATGTTCGTTTACCTGCTTTTCAATAATCCGATCCACCGTATAGGATACAAACACCGCCAGCACAATCGACGGAAGAATGCTGACCAGCAAAAAATGGATGATCAGCTTAAACCGGATCGGCAGGTTGTTCATTTCAAGCCTTCTTCGTTCATTCATCTTGTCCACCCGCCTGCTGCCGCACTATTTGGCATAGTAATGCTCGACATTCGCTCTGGTCACCACGGTAATTCCCGTGTCCACGTACCTCGGCAGCGGCGTATCGCCGGAAAAGCCGCCTCCGCCGGATTGCGAAATTCCGTGATGCAAATGAAACAAAAACTGCAGCGACCAATACCCCATATTCCATGTCCCCTGCGCGAGTGTCGCGGAAATCACCCCGTTTTTCACTAAATCAAGCGTCCCCTTATCCGTATCGAAGCTAATAATTTTATAGCGCTCATCGGCAGGCAGCAGCTGCACCGCTTCCCCTACGCCTACCCCGCCGTTTGCTTCTGTCGCAAAAATCCCGTCTACATCCGGATGCTCGGATGCGATTTCGATAGCCGTCAGCTTGGACTGCAGCGAATCTCCTTTGCCATCCTTGACGGCTACTACCTTAAGCTCGGGATAATGCTTCCGAACGGTGTCGAGATAGCCTCGTGTCCGCTCCTGATGATTTTGCTGATTTGGAAGCGTCAAGACGGCCGTCTTCCCGCTGCCTCCTAATAAAGAGGCCATTTCATGCGCGGCCTTCACGCCCGCATTATAATTGTCGGTGGCCAGAAAAGAATAGGCATTGCTTTCGGGTGCGCCGGAATCAAACAGGACGACAGGTATGCCTGCCTCAACGGCCTTGTCGATCGTATCGGTCAGGGCACCGGGATTAATCGCTGAAATCGCAATGCCCGCCGGTTTTTTCGCTATGATTTGCTCTAATACCGTAATCTGCTCATGCACGTCATACTGCGTCGCTCCCCGGTATTCTATGGACACATTGAGCGCCTGGGCCGCATCCTCAAAGCCCTTCAGGCAGCTTTTCCAATAATCGATCCCGGACTGGAACGTGACCATAACATACTTTTCTTCAATTTCTCCGCGCAGCCCCTGTTGGCTCCACGCATCGTCACTGTGATCTCGAAAGTGATATTGAAAAAAATACAAAAGAAAGCAGGCCGCTAGCGTTACATAAACAAATAAAATTTTTTTCATCAAAAATCCCCCTGTTTCAGCAAAAAACTGCGCCACCATTGAAAGCGCTTCCTATCTAATCTGTTGCCTACCATCATAACGTTTCTTCCTGCAATTGGGAATCACCCATCCGCAGAAACTCTGCGAAATTCGGGGAAAAACTTATGCTTTTTCGACACCCTTCACTATTGACAGCGCTTTCAAATTTAATGTTTAATGGAACCACGGCACCAGAACCTGCAAACGTGTGCAGGACTTCGGCTGCTGAAAACCAACTGCAAAGGGGACATTCATTTGAACCGGAAAGCATTTGTTGTTTTACTTAGCTGTCTTGTTGGTCTCTCCGTCACTCCAGCCTACGGTAAGGCAGATCTCGGCCGCGAGGTGCTCGCCAAGAACGACGGCTGGGCTTCCTATTCCACCGGAACGACAGGAGGATCGGCTGCGCAGGAAAGCCAAGTCTTCACAGCGAGAAACCGTGCGGAGCTTATTCAAGCACTGGGCGGCGACAATGCGACGAACCGGAACAACGACACTCCAAAAATTATTTACATCGAAGGCACGATCGATATCAACACGGATGACAATGGCAACCCGTTAGGGCCGGACGATTATAAGGATCCTGCATTCGATTTTGACCAATATTTAGCGGCGTACTCTCCAGAAGTATGGGGTTATGACAGAGAGGTAGAAGGTCCGCTAGAAGATGCCCGCGACCGCTCCTCCGACAACCAGAAAAAGCATATCGTGATTAACATCGGTTCAAACACGACGCTGATCGGTAAGGGCGACGATGCCAAAATTATCGGCGGCGCTTTCCTCGTGAAAAACGTGAACAACGTCATTATCCGCAACATTGAGTTTGTCGCTCCGCTCGACTATTTCCCGCAGTGGGATCCGACAGACGGCAGCACCGGTGCGTGGAACTCCGAATACGACGGCATGACGATCGAAAACTCCACACATGTGTGGGTGGACCACAACACCTTTGGCGACGGGGACACAACAGACAGCACGACTGGCTCCTATTTCGGGAAGGAGTTCCAGCAGCATGACGGGCTCCTCGACATTAAAAATGAAGCCAACTACGTGACCGTGTCCTACAACGTATTCCAGGATCACGACAAGACTTCGATCATCGGCTCCAGTGACAGCAGGAAGGCTGACGAGGGCCATCTGAAGGTAACGCTGCACCATAACTACTACAAGAACGTCAGCCAGCGTCTGCCGCGCGTTCGTTACGGCGAGGTTCACGTGTCCAACAACCTGTACGAATTCGATGAGTCCTCCGAGTACGATTTCAGCTATGCGCTCGGTGTCGGCTACAAATCCAAAATTTATGCGGAAAACAACATGTTTATGTTTGACTTTGAAGCGGATAAATCCCGCATTCTCAATGATTACAAAGGCACTTCCATTTACGAAGAGAATAACTACGTTGTCACCCCATCTTCCAGAGGCTTTGTCGATCTCATCGCGGAGTTTAATGCAAACAATGAATTGCAGCTGGATGAAAATGTAGGCTGGGAGCCGACGCTCCACGGCAAAATCGATCCGGCGCAATCATTAATCGGCCAAGTCAAGACAAAGGCCGGCGCGGGTGAACTGAAATAATCGGCACTGCGGCAGCAGCGTTGTAGCACTGTCTATCCATTAATCTAATGTGCGCCCTATCGGTAGATTTCCTTCTATTGATGGGGTGCATTTTTTTATAGCCATAACCTTTTCCCGCCTTGCTGCTGTGCATTTTACAAGATGCCGCTCCCTCTTCAACATACTCTTTCGAAAATGACCAGTTACCAAGTTTTGTGCTTGACAGCGTTTTCAAAATGTCGTTTAATAGGAAGACAACAGAAGACTTTGCAAACGTGTGCATTGTCCTGTATTACATCTTACTGCAAAGGGGTCTTTCAATTGAAACGGAAAGCACTTGTTGTTTTACTTAGCTGTGCTGTAGGTCTATCGGTTACACCTGTGTATGGCAAAGCGGATCTCGGGCGCGAGGTACTTGCGGAAAATGACGGCTGGGCGGCTTACTCCACTGGAACGACAGGAGGCTCGGCAGCAGAAGAGAATCAGGTTTTCACGGTAACGAACCGTGCGGAGCTTATTAAAGCACTGGGTGGGGACAATTCGACTAACCGGGAAAACGATTCCCATAAAATTATTTATGTTGAGGGAACGATCGATATTAACACCGACGACAGCGGAAAAACGCTGGGACGCGACGATTACAAGGACCCGGAATTTGATTTTGACCAGTATTTAGCGGCATATTCTCCTGAGGTTTGGGGTTACGAGAAAGAAGTCGAGGGACCGCTTGAGGATGCTCGTAAACGCTCTTCCGGCAACCAGAAGAAGCATATCGTCATCAACATCGGCTCCAACACGACGCTGATCGGCAAAGGTGACGATGCCAAAATCGTTGGCGGTGCGTTCCTTGTGAAGAATGTAGATAACGTTATTATCCGTAACATTGAGTTTGTCGCACCGCTCGATTACTTCCCGCAATGGGATCCGACTGACGGTGACACCGGCGCTTGGAACTCCGAGTATGACGGTTTGACCATTGAGAACTCCACCCATGTTTGGGTAGACCACAACACCTTCGGTGATGGCGATACGCCGGACAGCTCGACGGGCTCCTACTTCGGTAAAGAGTTCCAGCAGCATGACGGATTGTTGGATGTGAAAAATGCGGCCGACTACGTTACGATTTCCTACAACGTGTTCCAAGACCATGACAAGACATCCATCATTGGCTCCAGCGACAGCAGTAAGGTGGACGATGGCCATTTGAAGGTTACCCTGCACCACAACTACTATAAAAATGTAAGCCAGCGTCTGCCGCGTGTTCGTTTCGGCGAAGTGCATGTTTACAACAACCTGTACGAGTTTAACGATGCGTCCGAGTATGACTTCAGCTACGCGCTGGGCGTAGGCTACAAGTCGAAAATTTACGCGGAAAACAACATGTTTGTTTTCGATTTCGAAGCCGATAAATCCCGTATCATTAACGATTATAAAGGTACTTCCATTTACGAAAATAACAGCTACGTTGTAACGCCTTCGAGAAAAGGCTATGTAGATCTCGTTCAAGAGTTCAATGCAAACAACGAGCTGCAGCTAAACGAAAATGTAGGCTGGACGCCAACCCTTCGCGGCAAGCTTGACCGTGCGCATTCCTTGATCGGCCTCGTGAAAATGAAAGCCGGCGCAGGTCAGCTGAAGTAATTAGACCTTGCAGAAATGACAGGCAGATCAGAAGTTAACGGTTAATAAATGATCAATTAAAAAAGCTTCCCTTAAGCGAAATCGTCGCTTGGGAAGCTTTTTTGCATGAGCTTAATCTTTTCAATTACTCCGCCGACAGGCTGCTTTCCTTCAAAATCACGTCATGTGCGCCGCCTTCAACAAGGCTGGTCGCCGACACAAGCGTAATTCTCGCTTTACTTTGCAGCTCCGGAATGCTGATCGCACCGCAGTTGCACATCGTCGAGCGGATTTTGCTCAGCGTCTTATCCAGGTTTTCACGCAGGCTGCCCGCATAAGGAACATACGAGTCTACGCCTTCTTCGAATACGAGTCCCTGCTTACCGCCGGTGTCATACCGCTGCCAGTTGCGTGCGCGATTCGAGCCTTCGCCCCAGAACTCCTTCACGAAGTTATTGCCCACCTTCAGCTTGCGGGTCGGGCTTTCGTCGAAGCGTGCAAAGTAACGGCCCATCATTACGAAGTCCGCGCCCATCGCCAGCGCAAGCGTAATGTGGTAATCATGAACGATACCGCCGTCAGAGCAGATCGGCACGTAAATACCGGTTTCCTGGTAGTAGCGGTCTCTTTCCGCAGCGACTTCCATGATCGCCGAGGCTTGTCCGCGACCAATCCCTTTCTGCTCGCGTGTAATGCAGATAGAGCCGCCGCCGATACCCACCTTTACGAAGTCTGCGCCCGATTCCACGAGATACATGAAGCCCTCACGGTCGACTACGTTGCCGGCGCCGATTTTGACATTAAAATTCGCCTTCACGTACTCAATCGTTTCACGCTGGTACTCGGTATAACCGTCCGAGGAGTCAATAACAAGGACATCTACTCCCGCTTCCACCAAAGCAGGCACCCGTTCCATGTAGTCCTTCGTATTGATGCCCGCGCCGACGATGTAGCTTTTGTTTGCGTCGAGCAGCTCGAGAGGGTTTTCCTTATGCGCATCGTAATCTTTACGAAATACGAGATATTCCAGGCACTGCTGCTCGTCCACGATCGGCAGGCAGTTCAGCTTGTGCTCCCAAATCAAGTCGTTCGCTTCCGAAAGATTAATCCCGGATTTGCCGTAAATCAGCGACGCGAACGGAGTCATGAATTCGCTGACCTTCTTTGTAAGGGGGTCGCGGCTAAGACGATAATCCCTGCTGGTTACAATACCGAGCAGCTTACCGTTCGGCGTGCCGTTATCCGTAATCGCCACCGTCGAGTGGCCGGTTTTCTCCTTCAGGTCCAGCACGTCGCTAAGCGTATGTTCCGGCGTCAGGTTGGAACGGCTGACGACAAAGCCCGCCTTGTAACCCTTCGCTTTACGAACCATTTCCGCTTGATCTTCCACCGACTGCGAGCCGAAAATAAACGAAATACCGCCGCAGCGCGCCAAAGCGACTGCCATTTTGTCGTCGGAAACCGACTGCATGACCGCCGATGAAAACGGAATATTGAGCGAAATTGCCGGTTCTTCCCCCCGTTTATACTTGACGATCGGCGTCTTCAGCGAAACGTTTGACGGTGTGCATTCCTTCGTCGTCAAGTTCGGCAGCAGCAAAAACTCGCTGAATGTGCGTGACGGTTCCATATAATAATAAGCCACGTTTCAATCCCCTCCTAGTAATCTATTCTACGAAATAAATTTTCAAAATGATAACATATGCCCCCGCAACAATCAACGACAAATTATTTGTTTGTTCGATGCGGAGCACCCGTTCGGGCGGAGTGGTCCCGCTTTTTTGGGGGCTCCGCCGCCTTCCGAAGGGGCGTGACCCCGCATGCGCGGCAGCGCTTGGGGCGTGCCGGGGCCGGTGGCCACACCTAGGGGGCCGAGGCCCCTGGGCTGGCTGTTTGCCGGCACTCTAGGCGAGACCAGGGACAGGGGCTGGAGGCCCCGGGGCCGGCTCTTTGTCAGCGCTCGAGGCGAGGCAAGGACCGGTGGGGGAGGCCTAGGGACCGGATACCCCGCTTGAGGGGCGGAGCGGCCCACCTTCTCGCAACTCACTCAGCCCGCCTGGCAAACAACCAATGCCACCACCACTAATACAAATAATTGTGATTAATCGTCGAGCGGCGCCATTTTTATCGACAATAATACAAATGATTTGTATTAGTTTGGACGATTCGGCCCTCTACTTGCTTTTTATCGAAAACAATACAAATAATTGTGATTATTTCGGCTGCCAAATGGATGCATTGAGAAAACAATACAAATAATTTGTATTACTAGGGTATCTTGCTTAAGAAGAAGGGTATTCTGCTTAAGAAGAAGGTTATTCTGCTTAAGAAGAAGGTTATTCTGCTTAAGAGGATGAGTGTTCTGCTTAGGAGACAGGTTTTCTGCTTAGGTGACTGGGTGGATCTGCTAAAAGACTGGGTGTTCTACTTAAGAAGAAGGGTATTCTGCTTAGGATACTGGTTATTCTGCTTAGGTGGCTAGGTATCCTGCTAAGGTGGAGAGTGTTCTACTTAGGAGGCGGGTATTCTGCTAAGGTGGAGAGTGTTCTACTTAGGAGGGCGGGTATTCTGCTTAAGTGACTCGGTTTCTACTTAAGAGGTTAGGTATTCTGCGTATGTGACTGGGTTTCTGCTTAGGAGGAGAGGTTTCTGCTTGGGTGGTTGTTATTTGCTGATTTGTACTTCTGGGCTTGAAGTGTGCTGTCCGGCTAATATGTATTTTTCACTGGTTAATAGAGAGTTCCTCGGCAGATGTTAACGGTTGTTTGTGAATATGGGATTGCATTTGATTTTGTTTCTGAGAACGCAGATCGTCTGATTTGTTTAAAACAAAAGGTTGTCGTATAGTTAAGATAGTTATTTTACTTTTTTATCCAGTATTTAAAAAGATCGCTCTCCCCCATAGCGCGTTTTCAATCTTGTGTTATCTGTTGGACTTATCTCGTGGCATTTTTCTATGAGTCACAGTCAGTTCAGTCTTCTTTTTTGACGCCAATCTCTTGTTGGGAGGATATTATGCGCTGCCGATGGATGGTACTCGTTTTTCTAGTTCTTTTACTGATGCTGCACACTGCTTGTCAGGCTCCGCCTAGGGAAGGGAACCCAGCCCCAGAAGGGTTTGCTGCTCTTTCCACTGCGGAAATCACAACAGATCCAGCTTGGATTCAGTTGACCGTTTTTCAACGTGTAGGCAATGAGAATAAGTACGAGCAGCGAAGAATCATTACCGACAAAGCCGCTCTTGATGAGCTGCAAAGGTTAATGATAATGGACAGCTGGGAAAAGGTAAAACGAGAAACGGGCACATTTCCTGATTACAGGCTTGTCGTCGACCCAACGAACGGAGCGCAACAATCCATTTACAATGAGATCGAGGTTTGGTTTACGAATGGTTTTGCCGAGCTCTATATTTCGCAATCCCACCTGTTAAAAAAGTTAACCATGCAGCAGTCGGCCGAGCTCCAGCATCTTATCCGGTAAATGTAAGAGCCAGCGTATTGATATGGGAAAAAGGTCTGTTTCGGTACGAACTGTACTTGAAACAGACCTTTTGTATTGATTAAGCGTTGGAGCATGACTGGATAGAGTGTTGCTGCTAGAGCATCCTTATCGCGTAAAATGCAGCGAACACTGTGATCCCAGCAGCCGCGACCAGCCAATCGTTTCGTGACATTCGAAGCTTGCTGCGAACGAGGGGAACACTCGTGACCTGATTGTAGCCTCTCGCCTGAAGGGCAAGTGATATTTCTGAAGCTAGCTGGAGGAGCGAAATTATCATCGGGATCAGCATCGCCGGGAGATGGCGGAGCCGGATTCTTTTGCCGGTAAATGCGTCCTTCCCTCTTGCTTTAGCTATCCGTACAAAGCGTTTGGTTTCTTTTATGATAAGCGGTAAGAATCGAAGCAGGAGTGAGGCGGACAAGGAGATTGCTTCGACAGGCAGCTTGAACCGCGAAAAGAAAGCGAGTGTTTGCTGCAGCGCTTTATTTACTTTGGTAAAGCTGGAAGCTGCGGCGTACCACCCCCCGACTGCCATTACTAGCAAAATCGGGAGCAGACGAAACAAGGTTTCCAGCGCTGGCACATCATCAAAGCTAAGACTTCCCTTTGCTCCGATATGAAGTCCAGACAAGAGACAGGAAATCACGATGAGCACACTAAACGGAATGACAAAAGGAATCCGCGGGTGAACTGGAATATGAACAGCGAAGCCGAGTAACGCCGTAGCCACCGCACCGGCTGCAAGGCCCAGCCAGTCATTTTGGATAAGTATGCCTGCTGAGAAGAGCATGTAAAAGATCCACTGCGCCCGCGGGTCGAGCGATTGGATGAATTGCGCTCGTCGCGACGCCTCTGCGGCTGCGCACTCCGCGCTCGCGCCTGCCACCGCTGCGGCTGCGCCTTCCGCGCCCGCGCGCGCCACCGCCGGGGCTGCGCTCTCCGCGCCCGCGCCTGCCAGCGCCGCGGCTGCGCCTTCCGCGCTCGTGCCTGCCACCGCCGGGGCTGCGCCTTCCGCGCCCGCGCCTGCCAGCGCTGCGGCTGCGCCTT
>NZ_WTLI01000011.1 GCF_011421635.1 Paenibacillus turpanensis | reverse complement strand
CGTCCAGCGCGAGCAGCAGGGCGCTGCCAGCCGCAGTTAGCGCGGCGGCGGCCCACACGGGCCACGGCAGCGCGCGATCGCCGCCGGCCTGTCGCGTGCGCGAGTGCGCGCGGGCGCGGCCGCCCCCGGCTGGAGCCGCTTCGGCTTGTGCCGGGGGCGTGCGGCCCTGCTCCTCGCTCAGCAGCCGCTGCCACTCCTCCAGCAGCAGCCGCAGCTTCGCCAGCTCCACCTCCGCATCGCGCAGGGCGTCGCGCAGCTCTTCCGCCGTCATCGTACGGCGGATAGCCCCATCTTCCGCTTCAAGCGCCGCCAGCTGCTCCTTATACTCCCTGCTTTCCCGCTGCGCTTTGTCCAGCTCTCCATCGAGAATCAGCAGCCCGTCCGTCAGCTGCTCCACTTCTTCCGTTAACGCCTCATATCTGCGCACCGCATCCTCCGGAAAACCGGAAAGCTCCGGAAGCCGATCAAGCAAACGCTCCACCTGCAGCAATCGAAGCCACGGCTCCCAAGCTGTCACTAATGCGTGCAATCTGGAAGACTCGCTGTTCCCGCCGGACAGCCGCTCCTCCAGCTCCCGTTTGCTCCGTTCCAGGCGCAGAAGCTCTTCCTGCAGCCGCTGATATACGGCAATCTCATCCTCTCCGCGCAGCAGCTCCGACTCCATAGCGGAAAGCTGCGCTAACGTCATATTTAACGGCTGATTTTTGCCGCGCGGCTTATACACCTGCTCCATACCAGACGTAAGCTTCCGATCCGCGCGCAAAATCAACCCGCGCCCTCCATGCAGCCCCGCCCCATACAAATACGCGTTCAGCTCGTCGGACTGCAGTGACCGCAGCTCCTGCAGCTCGGTTAGCCCGAATGCATAAATGCTGCGGAACAGCTCCCCCGAGATGCCGCCAAGCCATTCGCCAATCAGCTCTTCTCCCCCGAAGGAACCATCTTCTGCATACACTCTTGCCACCCCGCTGCGCGGAGCCCTGCCCTTGACCGCTGCATCGTAGCGTTCAATGCGCAGCCGCTCCCCGCTTGCCCGCTTCAGCGTCACGACGCCTCCATGACGCCCTCCGCCGCGTGGCGCATAACGCTCCGGCATGCCCGCCCTGCCGGCAAAGCCGAACAGCATCGCCCGAAGAAACGCAAGCATCGTGCTTTTGCCCGCTTCGTTCGGGCCGTAAAACAGCGTCAGCGGCTGATCCAGCGTATACACCTGGTCAGAAAAGGAGCCAAAGCCCTTCAAATCCAGCTTTTCGATCCGCATGCTCACAGCGCCCCCTCCCCTTCGCCGGCCGGCTCCAATTGTTCCATCAGCAGCAGCTCCGCTTCCCGTAAGAGCGCTCTTTGCTCCTCCGGCTTCAGTGTCTGAAGCCATCGAGCTAACCGCGGCTGGTGCTGCATCGGCGCAATCGTCTGCTCCCACAATTCCACTAAAGCGGCTTCGTCCTCCGCAAGACGGTCGGTCAAGCGAAGCGCCTCGCCAAGAAAACCGGGCTGCTCCCGCAGCAGCTCGTAATCAAGCTCGGGCAGCGTCTGATCCTCCAGCTGCTCCAGCCATAGGAAAGGCTCGCCCCGCCGTGCTTTCTCCGCCTCAGCGCTCCGGTAACCGCCAGCCAGCTCCTCTCGAAGGCTTGCGATTCGAATCGCTTCATGCAGCGGCCCCCTGCCCGTAAGCTGAATCCGCACCATCGCATCGCGACCCTCAGCTTCATCGCGGATAGTCGTAAGCTCCTGCTCAATAAGCTCGGCCAATTCGGTCTCCCGGCTCAGCCCTTCGATCGAAACTGCGCGTCGGAACCACCGTACGGCGTCCAGCGCGGCAAATTCCAGCTTCGCGATCTTTCCATCGGTTACAGTAACCGTATAGCAGCCGCGCGCTCCGGTCTCACGAACGCTTCTGCCCTGCAAATTTCCCGGATAAACCACGTAAGGCTCCTGCGCGAGGACCGCTCTTGTATGTACGTGCCCAAGTGCCCAATAACCGATGCCCCGTCCGGCCAAATCCTCTCTGCGGCACGGCGCATAGTTGTCGTGATCAGGTGTGCCGTCAACATTGGCGTGCAGCAGTCCGATCTGCAGCGGCATCTCACCGGGCCCCGCGGCCGGAATGTCAGCGGCGGGAAAGCGCAGCGCCAAATTGTCCGTCACGGCCTGCTGTCCGAAGGAAATGCCGTGAACAACAGCGATAAGCCGTCCCTGTCCGTCTCTCACCGGCACCGCCTGTACTTGCTCCGATCCAAACACATGAACGCCCGAAGGCCAATCGAGCCGAATTTGTCTGCCCTGCAGCGGATCGTGATTGCCATGCACGACAAAAATGCCGACCCCTTGCTCGGCAAGCCCGCACGCCGTTTCATAAAACCGCAGCTGCGCCCGCAAAGAACGGTCGGCCATATCATAAACATCGCCCGCGACGACTACAAACGCGGCCTGCTCCCGCAGCGCATGCTCGCGCAATGAATCTAACGCGCGGAAGGAAGCGTCCAGCAACCGCTCCCGAACGGCGGCCGGAATATCCGACAGCCCGCGGAAGGGGCTGTCCAAATGCAAATCCGCCGCATGAATAAAGCGAAACGTCCCCATTTTCCCCATCCCTTTAACCATTTCGTTCTCCTATTTTACCAGTGAAAAAGGACAAATACAAACACTTGTTCCTCATTCGTATGACTTACCCTAACGAAAAAAGGCGAATTCCATAAGGGAACCGCCGCTCACTTTATCATTATTTGATTTGATTTCTAATGGGAGCAAGTGCTCACTTCGTTTTCCCCAGGTGTTATCTAACAGGATCGAACCCTATAACTAAACAGAAATATAGCAAAAATCAGTTCGCATAAAACGGTTAGCGCATCTAAGATAAAGTAGACGGGATCTATTATGGTTATGATATTTATGATTCAGAATTCAAGCATTTTCTTGTTTGAATCCTTTGATGATGAGCCACACCGCCATAACCATTTCTTGTAAAGCAAGCGGCAGCAATACAACGGTAACTACGGTTCCAAACAAGGCAAATACACCTGTAACCAAGTAAATTATGCTTGCAAAAAATCCCCAACCCGATAGCCATCTTGGTATTAGCTTCGATTGGTATAACAGATAATAAAGCATCAAAGCCCCCAAGCTAAATATAATCATTGTAATAGAATGAATCTGTTCCCCTGATTGCAATAACAAATGACTTAGGCCCTGAAAGCTTGCCATGTCGGAAGAAACGGTATTAGCATATTCCTTACTCAACACCACCAGCAGCAGCCAAATCGCGGTAACCATATAAGTAACCGTCTCAAGAGCCCCACGGAAAACAACATACCCAAGAGCCAAAGCCTCGTTAACCTTTTTTACAATGGGATAGAGGATAACCGGAACCATTGCAAGTGAAATAGCCATGATCAATATAAAGAGAGTCCCTAGCTTGACTTGATCAACATTTGCTGGAACCTTCATAAGTACATTCGTACTCCCCATCACCGCCCCGGTAAATACAACACTTACTATTCCTGCGGCTGTCCCAATGATATACAAAAGTCCCACCAATCTCGCGATCGATTTATTGTTATTCATAATCAAAAACATCCCCGATCTTAACGCCAAACACTTTGGCAATATTGAATGCAAGCTCCAACGAGGGAGAATATTTTCCCGCTTCAATAGCATTGATGGTCTGTCTTGAGACTCCTACTTTTTCAGCTAGCTGCTGCTGAGTCATTTCATTGGCAAAGAACCGCAATCTTCGAATGTTGTTTGTAATGTGTAGTTTCTTAGCCACCTTATACTCCCCTTCGGTAATAGTAAAGCTGAATTACACTCCCAAACAAAGAGCCTGCAAAGAATGATACAAACATGATGTTTAGCATGACTGCACTTGAATCGCTTAGCGTCTGCGACACAAGCGCTGTAACAAATCCAATACCTACAACGATGAAGCCAACCCTTCCGGATTTGAGTTCAATAAGCTTATCCATTTCATCGGTAACCATTTCTGATTCAATGGTCTTCATGATTGTTTTATCATCACACCGGCCATTCCTTGTTTTTTCCTTCACTGCAACCGACACAGAAAGTAGAATGTGAAAAATGATTTGAATGACAATGACTGCAACTATTCCTAGACCGATAAACATGAGCATAGTATTAGCCCAAAATTTCAAATCGCCTATGGCAACCGCACCCGACTGAAGCTTCCCGTATGAGTAGATACTATACGCTCCCAAAATGAAAATCGCTGTAATCAGTGAAGCAATACTTCTCTTTTCTTGGTACGACATATCCAACACTCCCCATACATGTACTTTATTATATCCAAAAGGTAAACTAAGATTTCCATTTTGTCAAAAATTTTTTACACCAAGGACATGCTACAGTCAATATACGATATTATTCATCATTGCGCTCCTAATGTATATTTTCTTGATTGCAGCTATCCCGATTTGTCTATAGGAAACTGCCACCAATACTATTGTCCTATGTTTTACCAAACAAGCCTGCGGAATCTACTAATTTTTCTCTATGAAAATTGTGCCTATTGAAGTATGTTATGGAGCTACCCCCACAAACTATAATAAGGCTACGAAGCACGACGGACATGCTAACCAGCTAGTCTAGCAGCCGTCAAAACTGCATATCCTCATCATCTCGATAATAGCAAACCTGTTGAAAAACCGGGACGCAAAGCTAGAGGGGCTAACGAACAAATACGTTCTATGCCAGCCAGCTGCCGAAAGATCGTGCGCACTTTAAGGCACCTCCTTCGGAAATCGAGGAGGTGCCTTTTTATTTCACACTGGAGGTGTTGCCCGCTCAAGCGAAAGTTCATTGCCAGATCCCCCGTCCCACTGACATAACTACGAAAACTAACACATACAAAACGGAGGAATAACAACATGAAAAAACTTACTTTTATCTTTCTGGCATTCGCGATCGTTTTTGCAGGAGCAATGGGTTCCCCGAAAGCCGTTTCAGCTAACGGGGCCGAAACAAAAGGCCTTGTCGTCAGCGGAGTCAGCTTCCGTGACGAGCCTTCTACATCCAGCAATATCATGCGTTATCTGAAGAAGGGCGAGGTTGTCACACTTCTCGCCGCTGTAAACCAATACTGGTATCAAGTGAAAGATTCCAACGGTAAAGTTGGTTACTCGTCCAGCAATGAAAAGTATATTAAAGTCATTTCCAATACACTTATTATCGCAAACGTAAACTTCCGTCCGGCACCGACGACGGATTCCACGGCGTACCGACTTCTCAGAGCGGGCGATGAAATGCTTGTTCTTGAAAAAGTCAATGACAACTGGTACCGTGCACAGGATCTTAATGGTATGGAAGGGTATTTCAGCAGCGGCTCGAAGTACAGCGTTTCCGACTTCTCTGTAACCTCAGTAATGATGCCGCTTGCCGACCGCATTGAAGCTGTCATTTCCGCTGCCTCCAAATATATGGGCACACCATACGAATTCGGCTCCAAGCGTCTGGACACCGCTACTTTTGACTGCTCCGATCTGATGCAGCAAGCGTTCTGGGATGCACTGAAGGTCATGATTCCGAGCGACTCCCGTGAGCAAGGTGATTACGTGAAGAGCCAAGGCAGCACGGTAGCCAGCCTTGCCGATATGAAGCGCGGTGATCTCGTATTCTTCATGTCTTATAAGGGCAACGACGCTTCCGACTACGCTGGTATTAATAAATCGACAGAAACCATCACACATGTAGGCATCTACCTTGGAAACGGCTCCCTGCTTCATACGTACTCCCCTGAATCCGGCGGTGTACGCATTGACTCCATCGCAGGAACTTCGTGGGAATACCGCATTCTATTCGGCGGACCTGCAATGAAATAATTCTTAAATTAGGAAAGAAGCGTGACCCCTCAATCGGCGGTCACGCTTTTCTTATTCCGGGAGAGCTACCTCACGATACAGCTCTTTTAGCTGAAACAGCACTCGGCTTAAGGAATATTTCTGCTTCGCATTGTCCCAAGCCGCGCGGGACAGCTGATAGCGGAAGTCCGGATCGACCAGCACCTTCTCAATTCCATTAGCCAATGCGTCGGCATCGTCCACCGGAACCAGCACACCGTTGACTCCGTCCTCGATCTGCTCAGCGATTCCTCCGACATTTGTACCAATCAAAGCAAGCCAGCAAAGCGCAGCTTCGGCAAACACCGAACCGAATGCCTCAGCCCTTGAGGGCAGCACAAATACATCAAAAAACGGCATAAACTCTTCCGGATGAAGCATGTACCCGTAAAATATCGTATCTTCATAAAGACCTAAGTCCGTGGCCATGCCTTCAAGCTCCTTGCGAATCGGCCCGTCTCCAATAATATGAAGCACAAAGGGATGGCCCCGCTTCTTTAGCTCCGCACACGCCTGCAGCAAAATATCGATGCCCTTTGCAGGCACCAGACGGCAAACCGTGATCAGCTGCGGTACGGCATTCTCATGGGCGATCGGACGAAATCGCCTTTCGTCAAAACCGTTAGGGATGACAACAATTCGTTCCGGCTCTTTCAAATAAGCCGACAAATATCCTCTAAACGTTTCGGAAGCCGTCATGATCCGATCAAGCTTCGCTTCCATTTCCCCATATAAGGAGGTCAGGAACCGTTCCTCCGGTCCGCCTTCCTTAATTTTTCGGTTAAGCAAAAGCTCCCGCTCATAGCTGGAGTGGATCGTCATCACAACCGGAATTTCCGGGAACAGCTGCTTCATCACCAGTGCGGCGATCGGATGATGGGCATGAATCACATCCGGGGTACTTTTCATACGCAGCTTCGTCCACCAAATATAATCCTTCATGGTCTGGATATATTTGTCCACCACTGGACATCCCCCATAGGGTGTCCAGTCAAACGTTTCAAACCGAATTTCCTCCGAGCCTTTTTGCCGAACCCGCTTCGGCAAGTAAAACAGCTCCATTTCCCAGCCTATTTTCTGAAAACCCTCTTGGATATAAGGCACCATGGAGGAAACGCCTCCGGGCTGCTCCGGAGGGAAAAATAACGCTTGCAGGACGCTCAATTTCCGTTTCACGGCATCCACCTCCCAGTCCATGCTTCTTTCTATTGTAGCTTTCGATTGCAAAAAAAGAAATGCGACCCGAGAAACCTATACAATTTGCCGCTTTTGACCGATAATTATTATACAAATCGCCGGAGAAGGGAAAAATCACCATGACATTCGCTCATTTTGTGACCGGCCCGATGGGACGCTTCTTTACAGACAGCTGCATTATCATTATGCTGCTTCTGATTGGAACGATGTCGGTCCGTTTAATGATGAGTCGGGGAAAGCTTGCTTATCGTACGCTGACACTGTCGCTCGCCTTGATGATTATCAGTTATCTTATCTCCATATTCTTTATCGTCTCGGGGAGCGGTGGAAATAAGGACATTTTTGAAGCGATGCAAATGATTGCATTTCTTTTTGCAAATATGGGCATTTACCAGCTGTATAATCCGACGCGCAAGCTTCAGCGCTTTCTTTTCACCTTCGCGCTGCTGGTATCCATCGCCATGATCGTGCTTCATTTTTATTGGAAAGGCGCTTCCCCGTCGGCGGACAACCAAGCACTGATGATGATTGATATGCTGTTCGAAATTTATATGTTCGTTCTTCTGTTCGGATGCTTTCTCTTCGTCTCTCCGAACATCGGACAGTCCCATAAATATCAAATTGGTTTAACCGCTTTTTTCGTAGCTCATGGCGCTTTTATGCTGAACAAATATATTACTGACGGAAAATCTCTCTTTTTTGCAACCGTAGAACTGTTTCTGCCCTTTATTTATTTCTTTATGCTTTTTCTGCTTGTCTTTGACCGCGTTGTTGAGCTGATGCAGGCTGTATATAAATCCTCTATTACGGACGGATTAACGGGAATTTATAACCGGACCTTCTTTATTCGTCAGGTGACCCGGTACGTTCAAGCCAACCGTAAGGTAGCCGTGATCTTCTGCGATATCGATAACTTCAAAAAGCTCAATGATACCCAAGGGCACCAAAAAGGGGATGAGGCTCTGAAGCATGTCGCCAACATCGTCAATGAGGAAAGCGAGGAGATCGGTATTGCCGGACGATACGGCGGCGAGGAGATCGTGATGCTGATTACCGAGCCCGGCGTGAAGCCGGAAGATGCAGCGGAACGGGTTCGAAGCAGAATAGAAGCAGAGGCCGGCGTAACCGTGAGCGTCGGGTTCAGCAAGTACCGCAAAGGTATCACCTCCGAGCAATTGTTGAAGGAAGCCGACGAAGCAATGTATGTTTCCAAGACGACCGGCAAAAATAAAGTGACCCGCTACGCGCCGAAAATGATGACGATGGGCCTTTAGGAACGATATCCACTATAACGAAAAAAACCGCCTTTTCTCAATTTCAGAACGGCTTCCAAAATGGAATGCTTTCTGGATGAGAAGGCGGTTTTCTTATGAAATTAAATAATTACGCTGCTGATGGCCAGCGCAATGCCTACATATACAAACGCAAGCAAAGTACCTACAGCCGTGTTTCCCTCTTTTAGTTGACGCGACAATGAAATCCCCGGTGTGAGCCAATCGAAAATCCAGTACGTTGCGATCAAGCACACATAACCGATTAAAAACCATAGTCCCATATGCCAAATCGATGAGTTCGTGTAAGCTGCAACTCCGAGAACGATCGCCGTTGCGAGGAACTTTCCGCCCATCGCCAAACCGACCGCCTGATTGCCCTTTTTGAGCTCATCCAGATCATTATATGGCGTCATAATGCTGAAAATCCACATTCCAAGAAATTGCAAAAACACGATAACGACTAAAGAGATTACAATATTAAAAACGATCATTCCGCCCACCCCCTGAATTTAGCCATGGCCAAGTCATAATCCGCATAATCATGCACTTCCTCCAGCGTGACCTTTACCTGCTTTTTGTCTTTCATTGCAGTGTATCGGTCTTCTGCAATCGGCTGCTTGATATGGTGGCCCGTCGGGAGCTTAATTACGGCGAAATGCCGGAATTTCCCTTCGAATTCCGTCTTATAAACACCAACCAAATCAACCTCGGTTTGGAGACTCAGCTTCAAATTCTCCAAATCGCTTTTGGCCTCTGCTTCCGATTTGTACGACTTGATCGGCCGCCATGAGGACATCGTCACGTCGTTGCGCCCATTCGGATCCGTCAGCATTTCCGCGGTCATATGCTGGAGCACCCAAACGTTATCGCCGGTAGCATAATTTTGGTCATTCGGCAGCAATTCATTGTTCGGCAGAATCACCATGTCAGCGCCAATAAGATCGCCAACCTTCGCCTGCTCAATTTTATAATCCCATGGCACAGAGGTTCGAGTTTCCGAAACACTGGTTTGCACAGAACCGCTGGACGTCGTCCAGGAGCTCGATTGGTGCTGCCAATCCAAAACCTCCGGCTCGTCGTTGAACGCATTGCCGATCATAAATAAAATAATGACGATGCCGAGACCAACGAACAAAAATCCGGTCATTCGGTTATTTTGCTTCAACTATTTCACTCCTATCGCTGCAAAATGGCTCGAGTTGCCCGTTATTAAGCCGCCTGCTCTACCCAGCAGACCGCATGGCACTCCATTGATGACAAACATCCCTGTAAGCAGATGCAGCTGCCTTCCTTCGGCGAACGACAGCTTCGGCAGCTCCGCACGCTGCTGATAAACACAATCGAACATCTCACTCGTATCGTAGCCTTCTTCATCTTCCACATCGAGCTGACCATCTTTATCATACATCCTCACCGACCCGCCCTCGCGGCCGAACATCGATTTGGATACATAATTTGCTTCCAAAACAGGCATATTGTAGGTTGGCAGCATGTATTGGCTGATCGTCCGATGCTCCTCCTCCGAAAAAATGGGGGCACGGAGCTCATGAAGGCCCCAGATCACCGCCTGCAGTCCTTTGGACTGCAGCAATATGGCATGCACCGGGTTATAAAGCTGCAGGCGCGCGGTTTCCACCGCATACGCTAACGCTTCCCCGCCCTCATCGACAGCCATCCATTCCTTCGGATAAAGCGCATAAAGACTGCCAATGGAATCCCCTTCGCGGCTCTTAAGAATCCCTTCGTCTACCCAAAGATCAAGGCAATCCAGCATTCGCACGGGAAGGCCGCTGTGCTTCGCCAGCATATCAATCGTCCCGCTGTCCTCCAGATGCTGGCCGTAAGCAACGCAGGCCATCGCTTCCGGCTTCCAGGACTGCCAAGCCTGCTGAACGAGGCCGGGCATGCTGCCGTTCACGGATTCCGCCCCTAAACGTTCACACATCCATGGCGTTACAACCGAAGCCTCAACATAACCTGTAGGCGTATCGGCATTCAACTCGAACAGCTTGATCGCGCCATCCTGCGATATAGAAAAATCAAATCTGGCATAACGGCTAATTTGACCCGCAGGCGGTAACGGAAGCAAATCAAGTGAAGCCCATAACACCTCCGGGATGGCCAACTCCTTATAAAACTCCGGACTGCCGTGTACAAACCGGACCGTTTTATCAAAAATCGTCCAAAGCTTCTCGGAAGCAGCCTGAAGTTCCTGATAAACATCCTTTCGCATTACGACGAGCTGATCGATCCAATAAGGATCGCCCTCCATATCC
This sequence comes from Paenibacillus turpanensis, assembly GCF_011421635.1. Taxonomy (GTDB): domain Bacteria; phylum Bacillota; class Bacilli; order Paenibacillales; family YIM-B00363; genus Paenibacillus_AK; species Paenibacillus_AK turpanensis. The sequence goes on along the minus strand of NZ_WTLI01000011.1, from coordinate 162,583 downwards.
GCCCAAGTAAATCCGAGACGACCGAGCTCTTCCACCAGCCTGCTGCGCTGCGGATCGGGCCGGCCGATCACTTCAAATACCGTCATGAGCTAAAGCTGCTGCCCGACGAGCTGCCGGATGAGCTGAAGCTGCTCGACTTTCCGCCAATCCCTCCGGGCGACGACGATGTCGATTTGCTGCTGGATACGGAGCTGGAGCTTGGTGAAGCAGGCGCAGTCCCCTTGGTCGTATAGGTTCCCGATTTGGAAGACGTCGTCGGGACGGATGAGCCGGCCACCGGACGGTTTTGGAATGTGCCGCTTGAATAGGTTTTTGGCTGATACGGTTTATTCGTGCGTACATCGTATACCGGGCGTGACTTGCTCCAGCTTGTAGTGGAATAAGGGCGTCCGTTCCCGAGCAGCATATGATATAACAGCAGATCGTCCCAACCGAAGCCGCCGTAATGGTGAACGACAGTTGTCGACCCACCGGATCCTGTGGAGCCGCCGGATCCACTTCCGCCTTGAGCTTGCTCTTGATTTTCTTCCTGAGCCGGGAGCGGAATGTTCCAATCGACTACCGGATCAAAATACCTTTTAACCTCTTCCGACGACCATTCTACGAGCTTCGGCCCGCCGTCCGCTTGAGCCGATGTCCCGTTTGCAACGGCAGGCATTAAAAACAATTGGCCGGCAAGCAGCACTCCTAGGGACGTGGAAAGCACACGAAGAGGTTTCGGCGTAGCACCTTCTGACATGTTCATCCTCCGTTCACTCTCTGTTTTTCACGATGTTTATTCTGCAACTACCTTCAAAACCAGCAGCTCGAGGAACTGCTTTTCAATATTGAGCCGGCCTTCCAGCATTTCATATTCCTGACCGCCGACTACGACGAAATTAGCATGCTGGGTCGCATTAATCATAGCTTGACTCCAGCGGCGTTCGTCGATGGTCACCAATTGACCGTCCTCTTTACGCTCCACTACAATAACATTCAAGTCCATCTCGTTCTCGCCTCCTTTGTTCTCTATAAACGTATCAACAGCCAGTTTCGTTTCAGCTTGAGGCGAAAAGAAGTTCTCACACGGTAATCTTACCAGAGTCTGAACGCTGCCGTAATGGGAATGAGAGGCATAAGCAATAGCTTTCCAGAAGTGAGAAATCCCACTCAAAGCCTGGATTTTTTGGTAAAGCACGTTATGTGACGATCCTATGTGCCCGAGTTAAGCCGGTTTCGCAGCCAAAGCCCCGTATGCCGGGGGCGAATGCGGTCAGCCCGTTGAATGCTCTCTTGGAGCAGGTCATCATGGACTCCAAGCTCTGAAGGGGCGGTTCCGGCTCCAGCGGTGCGCAGCCATACGATAAGCTCAGCCGGATCGGGCACATCCCGCAGGGCTGCGGCAATCTCTTTCCAGCGGCTTTGATATCGCTCGCGGAATTGCTCAGGCAGGCGTTCTGCATCCTTCGGGCCAAGCTCAGCAGCAAGCTGCTGATACAATTTGGCGATCACTACCGTCGCAGCCCCAACCTTCGCCCCATGCAAAATTTGCGGCTTCTGCTCACGCAGGAATGCCATCTCCCAATAATGAGAGAGATGATGCTCTCCCCCGGAAGCTGGCCTCGAATGATCGAGAGAAAGCATCACAAGGCCTGAAATAATGAGAGCTTCCAGCAAAATCTTGATGCCATCGCTCGAGTGGCTGCGGATCAATTCAATGTTAGCATGGCAGCGCTCCAGCGAAGCGCGCGTTATCGATTCCGCCAAAGAGCAGTAGGGCTCATCTGCCAGTAAATGTGATACGCGCCAATCCGCAAGCGAAGTGCATTTGCCCAGCATATCTCCAAAGCCTGCGGCAGCCAGCTCGCGCGGCGCTTGCACAAGCACGGTAAGATCGGCGAACAATGCAACCGGCGGAACCGTCTGCACCGTTGTTTTGGTACCGCGCAAAATAACGGGCGCCCCCGCAGAAGTAAACCCGTCCACCGAAGCTGCTGTAGGAATGGAGACGAACGGCAAGCTCAGCTTAAATGCGGCAAACCGGGTCACATCGTGAATGGTGCCCGATCCGACTGCCAGCAGCACATCGGTGCCGGGCGCTGCGGCAAGCATGGCCTGAACGATAGAGGCTTCGTCCGCTACGACATCCAAAGCCGCGTTTTTTTCCAGTATACAAACTGAACTGCTGTTCCCAGCTTCCTGCAGAAATGCGGCAAGCCGTTCTCCGGCAGCGCCGAATGTTGGTTCATCCGTTATGATCACTGGACGCACAAAGCCTTTTTCGCCAAGATAAGGGGCTACCTTTGCCAGTGCCCCCTCTTCGACAATAATCTGATCGAATTGAATGGGGTGATGTCCCCCGCACGTACAGGACTGAAGCTTCTCAACCACTTCATTAAAAACCGTCTGATTCATACTTTCCCCTCCTGCCTGCAATTACATCGTAAGTTCGGATTCCTTCAAGTCTTACTTCTACGAAATCGACACCCGTTCAAAATGCTCCACAACCGGGAACGGATCGTAAAAATGGTGAAGCAGCCGCTTCCACTCCTGGTATTCCTCCGATCGCCGGAAGCCGATCGTATGATCCTCCAACGTTTCCCAATGTACGTGGAGCACATATTTGTTGTCCTGTTCTAAACAGCGATGAAGACTATGGGATATATATCCCTTCATGGATGAAATAATGTTTGACGCCTCGCGAAATGCCTGCTCAAACTCCTCTGTCCGATCCGGGCGCACTTCAAGCATTGCAATTTCTAAAATCATAGTTTCAGCTCCTTCTCGATTTGCGTCATGTGGTGCTTGTGCTCAATTCGTTCCATATTCCGATGCGGCATTTATGAATTGCATTACCTGCGCACCAACGGTTTCTCCATCGAATACAATTCATCCTCAATCGAAGCCATCCGCTCCATCAAAAGCTGCCGGGCATCGGCAATCGCTTTGTTGTACACGTGCGGCCCGATCTCTTGAAGCATAAAATCAAGCAGCTGCTCCGCAGCAAGCTGCCCGATCGGCTCAGACCGCTCTTGTTCAAAATACGCCTGCACCTTCTCCACAAGCAGCTCTTTTTGTTCCTTCGGCATTTTCAGCACCAACAAGGAGAATCACCTCTCTTTCGCAATAAGCTTATAGCTGCACGGATAAGCCTCGTTGTACAATATCGAGAAATGGATCAGCGGAGTTAATGCTTTTTGCAAACAAAAATGAGCTCCGGCCCGTGATCCGTTGGACGCCCGTCATAATATCCATAGGATTCCGTGACGGAGAAGCCGCCCCGCTGCAGCAAATCGCGAAGCTGATCCTCGTAGTAGTACTTCATCGCCAGCGGCTCCACCTGCTTCTCTGTTCGCCCATCGCTTTCCGTAACATAATAATTCAGCTGCGGGTAATTAATCTGCCGCTCCACATCAATGGTCTTGCGGACGCTTGTCCGGCGTACCGTTCTGCCGTTCGGCAGCTCGAGCGTCCAATCCTCCGTCTCCGGCTGCACCCAGGATTCATCCAAGATGCCGTAGGGCTTGTATACATCGAGTATAAGCTGTCCATCATCGGTTAAGTGCTTTCGGATACAGGCCAGGCAGGCGAGCTGCTGATCTTCTTCCGTAAGCAGCTGAAAAGCCCGAAACGGAATAATAATTTGCGCAAACTCGCGTCCAAGCTCAAAAGAAGCCATGTTAGCCTCCACGGTGTTAACCCGTTCCTGAACCTCCTGGCGCTCATACTGCAGCTTCCGGCTCAGCTCCGCAAGCATTTCTCCGGATAAATCGATCCCGGTTACCGGAAAGCCCGCTCTCGCCAGAGGAAGCGTTACTCTGCCCGTCCCGCAAGCGATTTCCAAGATCTCACCGTTCGCATGAGCAGCTCGCTCCAAATAAAACGGGATATCGTCCTTAACGACAGGGCGCGGATCCAGGTCGTAAAGATAGGCGGTATAACGATATTGATTATGGACTTCGTTATTCTCGTACAACCGAATCCCCCCTGATAAAAAAAAGCCGCAGGATTAGGCGGCTTTGATGTTTGTATGTAAACGATGCAGCCACTTCATAAAGCTGTGGTGCGCCTTGCTTACGTATTATGGGAATTTTTACTATTGATTTTTTTCATGATATCCCGAAATAGGTTCGGTGTAAAGAATTAATTTTAGCTTTCCTACGGCTCAGCAGTCGCTCTCTCCCGGCTTCCAGCCCGTCAGCTGACTCCATACATGGGCCCTTTGCAAAATCTCCCATATGGGCGGCCCCTTCTGCTCAATATATTTCGTTCGTTGAGATGGATAAAGCTTCATCAGCTCATATTTGTGCTTCGCATAACGTGAACAGTCCTCCGAATGGGCTCTCAAATAGTCGCGGAAGAGCAGACTCAGTTGCTCCGACCAGCTCCCCTGTTCACGCACATGAATATGTACTCTCGGGCATCCCAAAGGCTCGCGAAAATACCGTTTAGACAAATCTGGGTTGTCCTTGCGGTATATCCAACCGGCTGCTTCCAGCCGGTCAATATAAGCATCGTCCAGCTGACGTACGGAGATCTGAACGTCAATAACCGGCTTTGCGTCCAGCCCAGGCACGGAGGTGGATCCAATATGATCGATGCGAATCGCCGCCTCTTTGAAAATCCGCCTCAGCTCCAAGCCGATCCTCCGAAATTGTCCGGGCCACGCCGGATCATAGGGAACGATTAGGACCGGATCCTTCAATTGACATCACCAATGTACACGCTCCCTGCTTTACCTCGCTGAAAGCTTGTCCCAAGAGTTTTCGGATAAAGCTCAATTTCATTTAACCGCTCAAGCTCTACCCATTCTACTCCAATCTGCGCAGGGTCAGGGACCGCACCGTTTCTCAGCTCTACCTCAGATGGATCCGCCTTTAAACGGCAAACAAAATAAAATTCAACCTGATGGATTTCCGAATCCCACTGGGCAAATTGGTGGTTTTTCCCGATGTATTCTCTGACGCAGAGGAGCTCGCCCGGCTCGACCTCCTGCCCGATTTCCTCCATACATTCCCGCACAACTGCCTCACGAAGCGTCTCTCCAGGCTCCTGCCCACCGCCGGGAAACAAATAATATTGGCCCTGCTGTCCCTGATTTACGGTCAAAAGAAGGCGGTTATCCTGAATAATAACCGCCTTGGCCGAATTTCGTATCGGTCTCATCTGCAAGCTGCACTCCTCATTATACTTATTTCATCATTAACGGATTAGGGCGAATAAGAATAAGATCACCAGCATTACAAACCCAAAACCAAATAACGCTTTTCCGATACTGCTCTTATCGGGATCGTCACTAAACGAAACAAATCCCCCTACGATTAAGCCAACAATAGGGATAAAAAAAGTTACCACAAACAAAAGGATGGTAAAGCACCCGTTCATCGACGAGGAGCTGCTCGGTGTATAAGTCGGCCGCATCGTTCTTGCCCGGTTCACCGTACTGCCGCAGTATTTACATTTTAATGCACCCGGCTCCAGCCTTTCGCTGCAGTATGGGCAGCTTGATACGTGGGTAGAGGCCGACAAGACTCCGGAGTACTCCTTTTCCGTTTCCGGTGTCCCCTCGATTGGTGCTTCCCGCAGCGAAGACCCGCACACGAGACACATCATGGCGTGCTCTGAATTCGATTCCCCGCAGCTTCCACAGCGTTTGACAGCCATTTCCCATCATCCTCTCTTGCTGTAATCCCCGTTTCCATCCGATGCTCCAGCATCCGATCTGCATAAACAGGTAAAGCAAAAGGAGGTGCCGTAAAGCCCTCCATTTTCTTTCCATTGATAATAATCATACGGGAAGAAAGCCGGTTTTGTTGCAGCTTTTTCCCAAAAAATACGTTCTATCACTTTTACCATCCGGCTCCGCTTATCTGCGTACACCAAGTTACTTCATTTTATTGTTGGCCTGAGCATAGGAGCGTTCCATTATAAACCACATAATGAGGCCCCATCCAATGCCCCCTAGAGGAAACACGATAAGTGAAGTAACTGCCGTCTCCCAGAAGTCGGAACCGATCTGCTCCCACTGGAACCCGTGATCTAAAATAAAGGTGAAGATCGTAAATAAAATGGCCGTCGGAATCCCCCATCCAAGCATGCCTGACAAAATCACAAAGCTCCATTTTCCATTACTGCGCTTACGTTCCCATCGTCTCATCTGCTTTTCGTTCATCGGCGATATCCCCTCTCTACAGGTGCTGCTGCAGGCGGATCATATCCCTGCACACCATCCCGTTTTCCATAATCGGCTCCGGGTAATGCAGCTGGAAAAAATTCAGATCCACGCCGATTATTCGGAAGCCGCATTTTTGATACAGCGCCAATTGTGGGATGCTGGAGTTGCCAGTTCCGACTTCGATTGTTTTGTATCCGCTCTCCCTTGCCATTCGCACCGCTTCAAGCACTAGCTTTTTCCCATAACCCTTTCCTTGATAGGCTTCGGCTACGGCAATATTGACTAACTCAACTGTCAACGGCCTAGTAGGAAGCAGCACGAACACGCCGATTACCTCCTGCTCCTGCTGCAGCACATAACAGCTTCCCTTGGAAACATAGCTTTCCACAATCTCACGGTGCGGATCGGCAAGCAGCAGAAGACTCCATGGATAAGACTCGCCTGCCTTGAGTCTGCGAATTGTTGCAGTCATGTCAGCTAACGCCCTCTCCGCTGCTCATTCTGAAAAGAAAAGCATTGATTTGCCCCATATGGTGGCGGTCATGAATCGTAATATAAGTAGAGATAAAATCCCGTATTTTCGTTTCCTTTTTCCCCACATAAAACGTAAAGGCGTCCCTGCATTTCGATTCCAGCTCTCGAAGCAGCTCCTGCCTCGTCTCGCGGAATTGGCGAAATCTTCGCTTCATACCCTCGACATGTTCCGGGATAAAATAGCTGACCTGAGAATTGATGATATGATGATCGACAAAAATGACTACCGCATTCTGCCTCATTTGTGGAACCATATGCGTTAACACGTACGTGTCCCAAAGCCATATATGGCAAATGATGTGGAAGGGGGACCATTTCTGCTCGGAAATTGGAGTAAGCAGCAGGTGATAACCGTAAGGCTCAATACCTTGAAGCCAGTCTAAATAGGCCTCCATTAGAACAAGCTCGTTCATCCTTAGAAACTACCGCCTCTCGACTGATAAGTTCTCATTAAGCAATCTATACTGCGTGCCGCAGGGCAGCTGCTTGCATAGGCCGAGAACAAAAGCCCGATCCTTGGCATATGGTCACGGGAGGATGCGGGCTATCATGGATTGGATACTAACTGTAATTTCAGGATCATTTTACCTTACTTATTTAACAGAGTAAATATAAATATATATCTTTTTACCAATATTATAAGTACTATTTTCCTAGATACTGCTTCTCAAGTATAACTCGGTGATGGAGCTCATGACCTGCAATTACGCAGGCAATGGCACGGGCCGAAACATTTTTACTATTCATCACGCCGGTACGCGTCCACGCCGACTCGGGAATGCCGCGGATTAGTGAAATCGTAGATTGTCTCAGCGTGACGAATTCTTCCGTAATATCGGCTAGCGTACGCCCCTCATGACCGCCGGCAGCAGCATAGCTGTCTTGATCAAAGCCCGGTAAGGATTGGCTTTCTCCCCTCGACACACAAAGCAGACGGTAGCCCATAATCCGTTCCGTATCCACAATATGCCCCGCAACCTGCTTAATCGTCCATTTATCCGCTGCATACCGATGATCCTCTTTATCTTGGGGAACGGATTTCAGAACCCGAACCAATTCATCCTGCTGCTCCTTTAAAATAACAAGCAAATCCCCTTCCGGTACGGACCGGATATAACCTTCATAGAATGAAGCGTATTCGTTTGCTTCCGGACGTGTAAACAATCACAATTCCTCCCCTTATAAAAAGGCAATGTTTTCCACACCATGGTAGCATATTTCCCCTGTAAACGGTACGGGAAAAACAAAAAGCCGGGCATTTCGCCCAGCTTTCACAGCTCTAAACGATGTATTGGTCGATCCCGTACGAAACGAATTGATTCTACCTTGCCCGGTAAGCGATCGGATCGACGCTTCCCGCCTCCGCAAAGCCTTTCAGGCGAAGTCTGCAGCTGTCGCATTCGCCGCATGCCTCTTCGCCGCCATTGTAGCACGACGTCGTCAAATGGTACGGCACGCCCATGCGCATGCCTTCCCGAATAATTTCCGCTTTCCTTAATTGAATCAGCGGAGTTTCCACCTTAAATCGTGTGCCCTGAACACCAGCTTTGGTGCCAAGGGTAGCGACTTCGGCAAATTTGTTAATAAATTCGGGCCGGCAGTCCGGGTATCCGCTGTAATCCAGCGCATTGACCCCGATATAGATCGCTTCCGCCTCATTTACTTCCGCAAAGGAGGTCGCGATCGACAGAAAGAGTAAATTCCGGCCGGGAACATAGGTAACCGGAATTTCTCCTTCCTCGCCATCCGCTGTTACCTTGGGAATAGCAATGCCGTCATCGGTTAACGCGCTGCCGCCGAATTCACGCAAGAAGCCCAGCGAAACGATCCGGTGCCGGTCAGCCACTCCATAATGCGCAGCCACCTTCTTCGCGTTTTCGATTTCATTGCGGTGCCGCTGTCCGTAATCAAACGATAACGGGTACAGCTCGTACCCTGCTTCCTTGGCAAATCCCATACACGTCGTACTGTCCAGTCCGCCGCTTAAAATGATTACTGCCTTTTTCACACGTTCGCCCCCGATCCATGCTCATGCAAACCTATTCACTCTACTATACTCCGCGCGCCGCCGGGTCCCAAATGACCTTATGCAGCTGCATGTTCAGCTTTACCTGGGACAGGCCCCTCTCCAGCATTAGCGAGACCAGCTTATGCGGCGGCATCGTTTCCCATACGGGACTAAACAGGGGAAGCGCCCGAATGGAATAAGCCTGCAAAACCTCTACGGCTGCTTCAAAATCCCGCTCACTGCCTATAACAAACTTTAGTTCATCCTGAGGACGCAGCAGCTCCAAATTGGAGAGAACCATTTTATCGTTTTCCCCGGAATCCGGAAGCTTATAGTCCATAACATAACGAACTTTTGGAGAGTGGACTCCCTTTAGAAACGGCTCCAGATCAATGGCCCCGTTCGTTTCAATGTGCAGATCCGTCAGACGCTCTATTCCGCTCGTCAATGCTTGAATGAGCGCAACCGACCTCTCACCGTAAAGCAGCGGCTCCCCGCCAGTCAGGCAGAGATGCGTGGAGTGGAAAGCCTGGACCTTCTCCACAATTTCCCCGATGCTCATTACAAACTCCGCCTCAGCGGGCGGATAGGAATATTTCGTATCGCACCAAACGCAGCGCAAATTACAGCCGAATAAACGAACGAAAACGGTGGGAAACCCGGCTCTAGTGCCTTCGCCTTCCACCGTTTCAAATATTTCAACCATCGGGAGACGAATGTTCAGCACGTCGTTATTGCTCATTCTCGTCCTCCATCAGCTCTCGGGTCACTTCAGCATAGCTCGTCGGGGTTTCCCATAATCTTACCATGTCCATCCGAACCCGCGGATACCAGCCTTCTTCCTTCAAGCCTTCCAGCAACCGCTCGTAAATCCATACCACCATATTTTCAGCAGTCGTATTCATCGGCGGCAGCACATCGTTTAAATAACGATGATCAAGAACGTCGATCACCCGTTCCTTCGCAATTCGCTTCATATCTCCAAAATCGATGGAGATTCCCCGCTCGTCTACACGACCGATCATTACCACCTGCACTTTATACGTGTGCCCATGCAAGCTTTTGCATTTCCCCTCGTAATTGTGCAAATGGTGGGCGCTGTCGAACGTAAATTCTTTGGACACACGCACCAGCCGATCATGGTATTTAAGCTGACTCTCTTGAATGTCTACCCCTAGCTGTTGTACTTTACGGGGGATTTCATAATCCATAATTATTCACCACATCTCAAAAAGCATTACGTTTGATTATATCATGGCATTCTCCCACCCACAATGGGGATAAACGCAGATACCTAGACGAGCAAGCAGCGAAAAAACATCAACCGATCTAAACCAAAAAAAATTCCCATTCGACATAATACTACATATTTCATTGGAGGAATTACCTATTTATCCCCGAATTAGTTAGGTATATAGACACTTATGTACATAAGACCAAAGGAGGGAAATTAAAGTGGAGGCAGACCTAAAGCAGCAAGTTGCTGTTTTTATGGATAGCGTTCGTGATGATTGGTCAGAGGTAGATCGAACATTGGCTTTCTTATTTAAACTCCAACGGACCAGAAGCGAAGTCCCGCCGCCGTTAGCTGAGCTGATCGGGGTAATGAAGCAGGAAAAGCCGTTTTTATACACAATGGTCAAAAATCGCGTGGTGCATCAGCCGCAGCTGCGTATGCTGTTCGAGCTGTCGCTGGACTACCAGTTAGCAAAGCAGCGGCTCGATGTGTTTAAGGAATCGATTTCTAACTGAAATATTCCCCCGGAAATAAGAAAAGGAAGCCCGTAAATTCGTTCGGGCTTCCTTTTCAATGCTTAATGAACGGCTTCCATTTCAAACATCATTTCATCAACGGGACGGTTATTGCACATAACCGTTAGATTGAACGTATCGTAATCCCGTTCCTTGTCGATTTCCTGCATGAGCAGAGAAGCGATCAGTTCACGGTCAGGCGTTGCGCCCCGATCGCGAAGGTCGATAAATCCAGTCACCTGACGAGTCGCTATATCTACGGTCGCAGTTCCGATCGGAAGTCCGCCGTGCTTTTGATCATACACCTCATACGTCAAAGTATCTTCGTCATCGCGGACCATGATTACGGAATAGTCTGAGCCCTTCCCTGGGAAGACGTCCAGCTCCTCTTCGTATTCATCGTCATCTTCCAGCATCGCCAGCGTATCCTCTTCCACCAGATCCTCATGGGTCAGCTCAATCGTCTCAATAATTTCTCCATCGAACTTCATATGGAAATTGAACGTATCCACTTCATCCTCATCGAAGTCCGATACGATCAAATCGGTAATCGCTTCGATTTCATCTTCCGTCGGTTCAGACATAAAAGTAATGTCGCCTGTAACGTCATCCCCTTGAATCCGCATGAACGCCTCCGCAACCCATTCCATGTTCGGCGTATAAACATGGTATTCAATACGGTTACGGCTTTCGCCGACAATAACAAGCTCATACATTTGCTCACGGAAATTCTGATTTTCCATCACGAGCTCATCCGAGTCATTCGGATCTACGTCATCAAATCGTGTCTCATCTTCTGTATTGACCACTTCATCGTAATAAGCGTACGGCTCTTGATCCATGAGGAATTCATCCTCGATGTCCTCTTCAATTTCCCTGGACGTAGCAATTACGTGATCATACTGCCCATAAGTAACCATCACATCACAATCCATGGCCTCTACGGCATCTACCATTGATTGCACGTAATCCTGCACATGACGAATTACTCTTTTCTTTTGGGAAAAGGACAGCGTTTCTTTATCCAGTTGGACGGAGCCGCAAATTCGATCCCCTTCCCGGTAAACCAATGTAACGCTGCCTACAAAACGACCGTCGTGAATGATGTCGTTCACTTCGCCGCCCGCCGTTTTCAAGTCGGGTCTCAAAACGATTTGACTCATGCTAACTCCCTCCAGATTCGATATGACATCGCCTATAGCGTATCCCAATCGGAGGAAACTATCCGGGAATTAACCCTATAAAACATACTTCTCTAACGCCCGCAGCACGCCTTCTTCATTATTGGATGCCGTAACGGCGTCGGCTTCCGCTTTGACTCCATCGGGAGAGTTATCCATGGCAACACCGAATCCGGCAAAACGCAGCATATCAATGTCGTTAAAGTAATTCCCCATCGCAATCACACGATTCGGGGCAATTCCCCACAGCTTGCAGAGCTCGGCGAGCGCCGTTCCCTTGTTCACGCCCTCCCGCATCACATCGACAAAATGAGCTCCGCTGCGAATGTTGCGAAAGCCGTCTGCCCCGGGTCCCCATGCTTTTTCAACGCGGTCCATCACCTCTTCCGGACCGGTTGCTGTAAATTTTACGACCGTACCGTTCAGGTCTTCAATCTTTTCAAGCTTGACAGGATCGATAAGGAAGCTCCGATAGAGAGCCTGTCTTTCTTCATCAAGTTGTTCTGTATGTAGGTCAAAAACGGTGCACATGTCAAAATGAATGGCATTGCTGCGGCAGTACGCAATTTGCTCCTTTACGTTCTCGACGCCAAAATGGGAAGCATACAGCACTTCCCGGGTAGCTGAATTCACCACTGCAGCACCGTTATGCGTAACCGCAACCCCCTCGAGTCCAAGCTCGTCCAGAATTGGAAACACGCTTAACGGTCCTCGTCCCGAGCAGAGCACAATATGAATCCCTGACTGATGCGCCTTTCGGAGCCCCTCAATCGTGGCCTGTGTAAGCTTGTGCTCATCGGTCAGCAGCGTTCCATCCACATCGAGTGCAATCAGATCGAACTTTCTTTCACTCATTGCCGTCATCCTCTCCACGCAGCTGGTTCAGCTCCTCCTCGGCAAGCTCCCGGAACTGTCCCAGCTTTAATTCTTTATCTAACGATAAGGGGCCCATCGACAAACGTTTTAAATACCGCACCCGTTTGCCAACAGCGAGAAACATCCGTTTGACCTGATGGAATTTCCCTTCCATAATCGTTAGTTCTATTTTCGACAGCCAGCCTTCCATCCCCTGTTCGGTGGCAGAGAGCACACGCAGCTCTGCAGGCATCGTTTCGTATCCGTCCTCAAGCGTAACTCCCTTGCGGAACGCGGAAACGTCTTGCTCGTCCACCTTTCCCTCTACCTCGGCAAAATAAGTTTTGGGCACATGCTTTTTCGGAGAAAGCAGCTGGTGGGCCAGCTGTCCGTCATTGGTGAGCAACAGGAAGCCCTCGGTGTCCTTGTCCAGACGGCCGACAGGGAAAGGCTCGAAGTTCCGCAAATGTTTCGGCAGCAGATCGATTACGGTCCGATCCCGATTATCCTCGGTAGCCGAAACTACACCCTGCGGCTTATTCATCATGAGATAAATAAATTCACGGTATATTACCGGTTCCCCATAAACCTCGATTCTGTCGTTCACGGGATGAACCTGAATTCCGCTGTCCTTCGCTTTTATTCCGTTTACGGTTACGGCCCCCGATTTGACCAGCTTCTTCAGCTCACTGCGCGTTCCGTGACCCATGTGAGACAATATTTTATCCAGCCGTTCTGTTTGCTTCATCACTCGAACCTCCTTGCCGATCCACCCGGCTACGTCCATCTCCAGCCGGGAGGATAATCATTTTTGAGCATTCCTTCCGACCAGCGGCCCCAGCCTAGAGGATACGCCCCTGCGCATACGAGCACATAGCCTTTGGATGGAATCCCTTCGGCTCTGTACAGCTCACTCTCTTCAATGCTCAACGTCTCGCCTTTTAAATAGCGGATAACCTGCTCGGACTTTGGATCCAGCTGTAAACGACGAGCACAGCTCTCCGGATACAGGGCGAGCGCCAGCGCATGAGCCGGCTCAAAGCGATGCGGCGTTTGCATGCCGAGCGGCAGGCCCGGCCTGACGACGCGAAGCCCGTCCAAAGCCGGCAGGCCTGCCGGCTCCCAATAGATATACGAGCCGCGCAGCAGCAGCTTGCCTGGCGGCAGCTCCGGTGCAAAGCTGGCGAGGAAGCTCGACACGCCGGATGTATCTACCGGCCCTGCTTTATCCGGGCGCTTTGAAGCCAGCTTTTTATTCACGGCTTGAAATTTATCCCGCTTGCCATACTCAGTGGGGCGGCCCGCTTTTAGCGCTTGCGCCTTAGCCTTGCTGCGTTCATCGGCCGCTTTCTGTCTAGGCGCAGGCTGCACCGCTGCAATCACACGCTCATCCTCGGCTTGATGATAGGGCAGCTCGCCATCCGCAATCTTTTCCAGCACAGCGGCATAGTGCCCCTCCCCCTTAAGCTGATGCGGCCAAAGCCGGACCGTGCCGTCGAGCTCAGGCGGAGCGTCCGCCCAAGCGGATTCGCCCTGCGCAAAGCATGGGCCCGCAGCCGGCACGACGCGAAAATCCGCATGACGCGATAGAAAGTCGGCAATTTGTCCTTCGTTTTCTTCTGGAGCAAAGGTACAGGTGGAATAGACGATCCGCCCTCCCGGAGCAAGCATTTCAGCCGCGCTGTCCAAAATGTGACGCTGCGTCCGTACGCACCAGCCGATGAGCTGCTCGCTCCATTCCTTCACCATTTCCTCTTCCTTACGGAACATGCCTTCCCCGGAGCAGGGCGCATCGATCAGGATACGGTCAAAATATTGTGCGAATGCTTCCGCAAGCCGCTCAGGCGTTTCATTCGTCACAATCACATTTCTGGCGCCGCAAAGCTCCAAATTTTTCATTAAGGCCTTCACCCGATCCGGGTGGTTATCGTTGCTCACGAGCAGCCCCGTTTGAGCCAGCTTGCCGGCGATCTGCGTCGATTTACCCCCTGGAGCCGCGCATAAATCAAGCACGCGTAGACCGGGCTTGACGTCCAACAGCTCAACCGGCGCCATGGCGCTCGGCTCTTGAATATAATACAAGCCGGCATGATAGTATGGATGCTTACCGGGGCGCTCCCCTTCTTTATAATAAAAACCGGTGGCGCACCAAGGAACCGGCTCTGTCGTAAATGGAGAAATGTTGGCCCAGCCTTCAAGCGTTACTTTCAATGGATTCATCCGAAATCCATAAAGACGCGGCTCGTCGTACGATTGCAGGAACGCGGGAAATTCCGGCCCCAGCAGCTCCTTCATCCGACGCTCAAATAATTCCGGCAATAGAACCGGCATGTAGAACCCTCTTTTCATGTTCACTATATTTTCATAAGCGCATATGCGCTTTCGTATGATATAATATGTGCAAGTTGGACAAGGAGGAAACTGAACATGAACAAGAAACGTTCATTAAACCGACGAATTATCGCTTATGTGTCGGTTTTCGTAGCTCTTATTGCCGTACTCATTATCATTAATCAGCTATCGAATAATGTCAACAGCAATGCGGACAATCCTTACCAGAAGCCATACAACCAACTCAATCCGGAGACGGTGAAGCTGCTGAAGGACGAGAACTACCAAAATATCATTTTGCCGGCGCAGCTGGATCAGAAGCTGTCCAATAAGGAATCGGGCTTCGTCTACTTCTTCGCCGCAACCTGCCCGCACTGCCGCGCGACGACGCCAATGCTCAGCCCTCTGGCCAATGAGCTGAAGGTGGAGCTTCCAAAGTATAATTTGGACGAGTTCCAGGAAGGCTGGAGAAAATATAACATTCAGTATACTCCGACACTCGTTTACTTCAAGGATGGTAAAGAAGTAGAACGCATCGAAGGCGGATACGCTGAGGATGGAACCGGCGGGCATTCCAAGCAAACCTTCACTGATTTCTTGAACAAATATAAGGGGCTCTAAACGATGAAGAGCACACGATGGATTTGGACGGGACTCTCCGTGATCACGATCCTGCTGGCTTTAACCGGCTGCTTTTCGCGGAATGACGGCCATAAGCATAACGATGCGGAAATATTCGAGTTTACGAAATCTGCGGATGTGATGCCGAAATTTCTAGCTCAATATACTGACAACACCCAGCAGCTTTATGCTCAGGTAGAACAGCATGCCGATATTTTAAAGCAGCTCGACTGCTACTGCGGCTGCATGGACTATGATGACCCGCATGATTCCTTATACCGCTGCTTTGTTCGCTCTCATTCCGAGAAGGGAATCGAATGGACAAACCATGGTGCAACCTGCGGCGTTTGCTTACTGGAGCTTCGCGACACCATTGAAGGCGTTAAGCAAGGAAAAAGCGCCGAGCAAATCCGCATGGAAATTGATAAAACATACAAAAACGGCTGATTACGATCAGCCGTTTTTGTATGCATCTATTTTATTATAACCCACGATACCCTCTGACAAAGCCCCGCAAAATCCTGCAAACCATAAGCTCGGTTTAGTGCTCCTGCTCCCCTTTAACAGGGGGCTGTTTTCTCAGCTCTTCAACCAATCCATCAAGCTCCGGATCCACGATTTCAATCGTCAAATCATAAAATGAAAACGGCTCCTGCTCTATGCGCTTCAGCTTTTCCACATAGTCCACGGATTGATCAACCAGCTTTTGCAGCCGGATGCCGTAACGATCTCCTACTATCGCTCCGAGCTTATCAATCCCCTGGGAAAACAGCTTGATGGAGCCGGAAACGTTGCCATTGCGAAAATGATACAGGCCGACCGCAATTTGCAGTAATCCCTGATAATGCGGATCTCGGCCTTCTTCAAGCCACAACTCTTCCATAACCTCATGACATTCAAAATAATCCCGCTCGATGTTGAAGTAATAAATGAAAGCAACATATAGCGGATCATACTTCATCTTCATAAGCAGCATTTACTCCAAATCATAATGTTCTTTTAAAGCTTCATTCAGCACCTTCTGTATCCTGCCAGACAACTCCTTCAATGCGCGGACATTATCACTATCCGCCAGTTGATTGAAGGCAAGCTGAAAATGCTCAGCTTCCTTTACACGGTTGTAGAAGTACAGCTCCTGAATCGCGTTCAATATCGTCGCAACGATCGTTGATTTTTCGTCGAAAAGCTGCTGCGCCTCCACAACCTCATCACGGATGCTCGACATTTCCTCATCGAGCAGATAGGCTGCTTCCGCCGCTTTTTTCAACCGTTCACGCACTTTAGGCGGGAGCTCCTCATTAAACTTATAATTTAAGGAATGTTCGATCGTAGCCCAAAAATTCATCGCCAATGTCCGGATCTGAATTTCGGCCAACACCGGCTTTAACCCAAGCGCCGTTTGAACCGGATACTCAATAATAATATGAAAACTGCGGTAGCCGCTTTCTTTCGTATTCGTTATATAATCTTTTTCATAAACAACCTTCAAATCCTTACGCTGCCGGATCAGCTCCGCCAAACGCTGGATGTCCTCGACAAATTGGCTCATGATGCGAATGCCGGCAATATCCTCGATCCCCTGTTCGATCTTATCTGCGGGAACCTGAAGCCGTTTCGCCTTTTCCAAAATACTGGACACTTTTTTGACCCGTCCTGTAACAAATTCAATCGGGGAGTATCCCTCGCGAATTTTTAATTCAGAACGCATCGTCTTGAATTTAACCTTAAGTTCCTCCACCGCTTGCTCGTAGGGAACAAGAAACTTTCTCCAGTCTCTTCCGTCCATGCGGGATGCCTCCGTTTCCGGTTAATCGTGATGATCCGCCCCCACTGCCTGCGAAATGTGCGTAAACCCATCCCGTTCAAGCAGCCGGACAAGCCCAGAAGCCAGCTCCTTGTTTATATCCGGCCCTTTATAAATAAGTGCGGTATAAATTTCAATCAGGCTGGCCCCGGCCCGTATCTTTTCATATGCATCCTCCGCCGAAAAAATGCCACCGCACCCGATGATCGGCAGCTTCCCTTTGGTCAGGGCATAGGTTTGGCGAATAATTTCAGTGGAACGCTTCGTCAGCGGCCGTCCGCTTAAGCCGCCTGCCTGCTCTTTGTTGGGATGAGTTAATCCATCCCGCGAAAGCGTTGTGTTCGTCGCGATAATGCCTGCGATCCCCGGGTTGCTTTGAATTACCTCGACCGTTTGTCTCAGCTCGTCCTCCGTTAAGTCGGGAGCAATCTTCACCAAAATCGGCCTTGCCTTTGCTTCACTAAGCTTTGCTCTCTGCAGCTCCACTTCGGCAGTGACAGCCTGAAGCAGGCGGTTCAGCTCTTCTCCGTGCTGAAGCGATCGCAGTCCCGGCGTATTCGGACTGCTGATGTTTACCACAAGGAAAGAAGCATACGGATACAGTTGCTGAATACAAAGACGGTAATCCTCTTCCGCCTGTTCATTCGGCGTTACTTTGTTCTTTCCAATATTCACCGCTACCGGAATCCGGTAATTCGGATACAGCTTCTTTAAGCGTTCCGCCATGGAAGCGGCCCCTTCATTGTTAAAGCCCATCCGGTTAATAAGCGCTTCATCGGGCGGCAGCCGAAAAAGGCGTGGCAGGTCATTTCCCTGCTGCGGCTTTGGCGTCACGGTGCCTACTTCCATAAAACCGAAGCCGCAGGCGGAAAATGCAGTCACCGCTTCGCCGTTCTTATCCAAGCCGGCAGCCAGCCCGATTGGATTGGGAAAACGGATTCCCCACAATTCCGTTTTCAATGCCGGGTGTGACGGGACTCCGTACATTGTTCGAAACATCGGTACGGCCCCTGGCACAGAACGCGATACTCCCAAGCCCCCGATAAATAAATGATGCGCGCGCTCCGGATCCATCCGGAAGGCGATTGGCTTTACAACAGAACGATACAGCATGATGACTCCCCCGATTCTACGCAATCTATTGTTCAGTTTAGCGCTTTGCTGCAAAAAAATAAAGCGGGCCTATTTACGCTTCCAAATTTTTCGTATCCGTTTACAACCCGCGCCAGCATTGAAAGGTTAAAATAAAACGTTTACAATACATACATAAGACATAAAACGTTCATGGAAAGGTTGATTTTATGGCAATGAAACGAAAGCCGGCGCCTACCCTTGGCAAGAAAAAGGAGCAGGTCAACAAAAAAGCTATCATCTGGGCTTCTTCTGTATTTGGAGTTATTGTTATTGCCGTCGCCGTTCTACTTATTATCAACGGGTAACTGCCCTTATTCCGTCTTTATGGATTCGACTCTTCTACTCTGAGACAGCTCTATTGCGAGCTGTCTTTCTTTTGCCGACGGCCATAAAAACAGCCTGTTGAGGATTGCTCAACAGGCTTGTCTATCAAAGGTTATTTCGTACGCAGCACAACCGTCTGACGATCGGCAGCCCACTGTACATCCAGTCCGATTTCCTCTGCGAAAAAGCGAACAGGGACATAAGTCCGATTATCCTTAATGTAAGGAGCGGCATCGATGGCCCGGCTTGTCTTTTCCCCGTTTACGGTACGTGTTACCTCGGCTCTGCCGACAGCTAATTCCACAGCCGTCTCTCCTTTGGATAAACGAATGATCGTCTCATTTCCGTTCGGATGGAAGGTTACCTCGTAACCGACCGCCTCGGCAATAAATCGTACAGGGACCATCGTACGATTGTTAGCCAGCTCCGGCTTCGCATCAAAAGCGATCAGCTTGGAGCCCAGTGCAACGGAAATCGTGCCGTCCGATGGTAATCCCTCCGGAAGCTGATAATACTTTAACGAACGGACTTGATTGTTGAACGTGTCCGCTACATAAATCGTTCCGTCCGCTGCCACTGCTACATCTGCCGGACGGTTAAATCTTGCGGAGCTCTCTGTTCCAAGGCTGAAGCCATGCTCACCTTCCGGACTGCCGGCTAGTGTAGAAACAAATCCGTCCTTCACATAGCGGATCGAATGGTTGAGACTATCTGCTACGATTAAGCCGCCTTCCGCATCAAGCGCCAGCCCGCGCGGGTAGTTAAAGCGAGCATCCGCTGCCGTACCGTCCTTATAGTCGCCCGCCGCATATAAGCTGTTTTTATCTGCCAGGGCCTTCGCTCCCCCTGCCACGGTAGTTACGGTTCCAGCTGTAAAATCGATGTATCGAATCCGTTGATTTCCCGTATCACTTACATATAAATTCCCCTTCTGATCAAGCACAAGACCTGAGGGTTCATTAAATAACGCCTCCGAAAGCAATCCGTCTTTAAAGTCCCCTGCAGGCACAACATACCCTGGATAAACCTCGACCGCACGTTCGGAACGTTTGTTCAGCGTTGTAACGCTGCCATCCGGCGTAATTTTGCGAATTGCATGGTTCAGACGATCTGCAACATACACCACGCCCTCGTTCGTAACGGCAAGATCGGAGGGCTCATAAAATTGAGCGGCTCCTCCCTTGGCATCTGCATAACCGAGCACGCCGCTTCCGGCTAACGTTCTTACCTTGCCTCCTGAAATTTTACGAACTGCATGGTTACCTGCGTCCGCCACATAAAGACTGCCGTCTTTAGCGAATGCAATTCCTTCCGGCCGCTGAAAGAACGCCTCCGTGCTTGTTCCGTCATACAGTAAACCAGCCGGCAGTTGTTTGTCGTCATTAAAAATCGATACTGCCGGTCCCGCGTAGGTCGTTACCTTATCGTTCGCCGCTTTCCGAATTTTGTGGTTTCGTGTGTCCGCAATAACAAGGCTGCCGTCCTGGCCCACTGCAACTGCACCTGGAGCTCGAAAGGAGGCCTGCTGTGCATTCGCGTCCTTTTCCTCAAATGTTCCTGACCCCGCTGCAACAGCGACGTCTAGTAACGTTTTTCCCGTGCTTCCTGTAACATGCTCCGAAGCAGCAGCCCAAACCGGCACAGCGCCAACCAGCATCGCGGTAAGCCCAGCAAGCAGGCTCGCTTTTCGTATCATCATGATTCTATACCCCTCACTCATTGTGTCACTGCCGGCGGTGCTGCCGTAATCGTTACAGCAGCAGGCAAATCGGCATTTCCAACCGGCAATTCATAGAACAGCACACCATTTACATCATAAAATGCCGCTTTCACTAGCTTCACATCACCGGAAGATTGGTTTGGCTGTGTGGATACAAACCGAATGCTTACAAGCTCTGCGTCACCGGTTACTTCCAAGCCTCCGCTTGTATTCGCCACGCCTGCAAAAATCGTTTCCGCGGTATTTGTCCCAGCTACCGTTTTCAGCATATCGGCATTTTCCGCTGCGTTCAGCGGCCCGCTTGGTACATAGCCGTCATAGGTTCCAAGGGACGTCGAATGTGAAAAATGCAGCTGCACTGCTTTGATCGCTTTTGTTCCGGAGAAGCCGTTCAGCTTGACCTTGAGTTGATCGCCGGCAGACTGTACCGAAACCGCCGGCTTTACCGTTAAGGTTACACTTTGCGAGGTATAGCCGGATTTCGAAGCCGTTACCTTATACGTCCCGCCAATCGCAGGCTTATTCGCTAGAGAAAGCGAGAAGGTTCCATCCGCAGCCGCCGTCGCGCTTGCAGCCGGCGTGGTGCTCGAACCGACGAACAGCTTCACATCGGCCCCTGAGGTTGCTTTCCCGCTTATGACCTCATCCAACGGAGTTATGCTGGAATGGAGAGTAGTTAAGGCGATGGCTGGTAATGTTCCGCCGCTTCCTCCATCACTTCCGCTCCCACTGTCATTGGATGTGCCGGTGCTCGGCCTTGCAGGGATTTGCGTTTCACCGGACTTTTGCTGCTGGTTGCTCAGCTTTTGCTGCGCGCTTTCACTTTGCTGCTGGAACTTTGCTTTTTCCATCGCATCAAGAGAATTTTTATAGTTTTCAATAGCCTTTTCCTTAACCTCTCCTAATGCTTTTGTATTCGCATTCTCTTGCTTCTTCTTTTCCTCTACTATTCTTGAAAGCTGTCCAGACGTATAGCTTTTCATCGCTTCGTTATAAGCAGCTTCTTTTTGTTTCTTCTGCTCTGCCAACAACTCATCCAAAGCACGTTTTGTTTCTTCCAGCTTCTCTTGGCTTGTTGGGTCAATTCCCGCCGTTGGATCCAACTCAGGAACGGTTTTCAAATCAATTTTATGATTCAAATCCTTGTTCATTTCATTGACCGTCTGCTCTTTGATTTTCTTTTCATCGATCGCTTGCTTCACAAGATTAGAAATCAAATTCGAAGTGTTTTGCTCGTAACGCTGCAGCTCCTCCTGCGATCTAATCGTGAGCGTACCTTCGATTTGTCCGCCTTCGGCAATCTGATTACGGAATTTTTCAATCATTTCTGCATTCTCTTGATCTACAGCGTTTTTACTTGAAATTATAGACTCGATCATCTTTGGTGTGGCAAGTTTGATAAATTCCGCAGAATCAACGACGGTAATGTTTTCAGTCACTTCAATTCCAGGTTTTTTTGATTCTATAAAAAATTCCGCGTTCAAGGTAGGATACACTAAAACAGGTCCCGATCTAACTTCAGATTTAGATTGAGGGTTAATTGCAGGCTGTGATGTCTTTGCTTTTTCGGTAGGCGCCTGAGTTATCGTCGACGCACTGACTATACCGGAGGCAACAAACAGCTTGTCCAATCCGTTCGGGTTCGAGTAGACGAGTAAATTCGTGCCCCTTACTCCCATAACGGAAGTCGATGTTTCCACCTCATATTCATCCGAACCGCCGAGTGAGGTCACCTTATTCCACATCGACCCGACCCATACCTTAAAGCCGTTTTTCTTTCCGCCGCTTTCATTCAGTTCGGACACATAAACATCCGCATCTTCTCCGACCGTAATTTCATGGCCGCTGTCCGATATTTTTAACACCAAGCTTGAGCCGGAGCTGGTTTCAATACGATCGCCTTCATTTAATGTCATGCCTTCGAAGGCTGGAAAGCTTCTTGAACCGCCTGCCTTCGTAATGTCGACACTGCCAGCCACGGTTACGACAACAGCGGAACGGGCTGTTTTCGCAGAAACAGGGGCCCCAACCGCGCAAATTAAGTTAAGCAGCAGCGCCAAACTTAAAACAATACTGAGTTTCCTTTTCACAACGTTGCTCCTTCCAGCATTTCGCACATTCGACAGCATTCGAATGTATTCTTTATTTCATTGTAATTCGGCTTATCTATACAGACAATCCTTCCCTGCAAAAAAATCACATGGCTTCTCCCGCATTCACCGTTCGGATTCCCCGCTCCTTGGTAACGTCCTTCGAACCTGCGAGACTAACGGGAATTCCCTTGTGCCCTGTAATCTCGAAAAGCTTCACGCCGACGGTTTTGCCCTTCATCATCTTTTCCCCGACAAAGTTCACATCGAAAAATTCCTTCACTCGCTCATGCGTAGCTTCCGAAATGAGAATCTGATTCGCTGTCGTCTGCGATTCAATTCGGGCAGCCGTGTTGACGTTATCGCCAATCGCCGTATAGTCCACCCGTAAGTAGGATCCGATATTGCCTACAACGACGTCTCCGGTATGAATCCCGATCCCGCATGAAATTGTCACGCCATACTTTGCCTCGATTTCTTCGCGAACCTGCTTCATCCCCTGCTGAATATCCCAGGCCGTTTTCACCGCACAGTACGGATGCTCCTCCACATCAAGCGGAGCATTAAATAAAATCATTGCAGCGTCACCGATGAACTTATCAATGGAACCTTGGTTTTTGAGAGCACGATCGGTGATCATATCGAACATCGTATTCAAAAAATCGACGACCTCTTCCGGCTTCAGTCGTTCAGACAATGTAGTGAAGCCACGGATATCCAAGAAAAGGATCGACAGCTCCTTATTAATGCCTCCGAGCTGCAGCTCCTGACCGCTGCTGGCGATTTCCTTCACAAGCTCAGGGGATATGTACCGGCCAAATTGCTTCGTTATAAAGTTCTTTTGCTTCGTCTCGTAAAAGGTCTTCATCGCAATATTCGCTAAGTACGCCAAAAAGAGTGCAGCGATCGGATAAACGGTTTCCACAAACCAGCTTGTATTTGAGAAAATAAAATACTGTCCAACCAACAGCACAGCGGCTGCAGCAAATACATAAAGCATACTTGCGATTGCTTTCATTCTCCACACAGCGACCGCTGTTACCGCCAGCAGCAGCATAATGAGCAGCACAGATACGAACGGAAGCGCCACCTTCACCTGCGAGCCCTGTAGCAGTTGATTTACGATGTTCGCATGCGCATAAACCAGATACATCGAATTGTCGACCGGCGTTTTGCCTTGATCGTATCCTGCGGCAGTCATTCCGACAAATACGATGCGGTCCTTAAATACTTCTTCCGGCACCTTACCGCTGATAACATCATGGAAGGAGACCGTAAAAAAGTCATACGAGTGCGCATCATAACGAATATCGATGACTTTGCCTGGAGCATTCAAATAGGGGCCGGTACCCGCACCTGCCAGCTCCGCAGTCTTTAGAGCGAGCGAAGGAAAGGCACGTCCATCCGGAAGCTGAATTTGCAGGACCGATTGCCGAATCGTCTTATCGTTATCTTCTATACGATTGATATGTGCCGGAATCGAGGCGGCGGCAATTTCCGGCATCGCTTCGTCTACTGAACGCACCGACATTCCGTTTGAATTAAAGGTGGTCTTTCGTGAAATTGCGCCCTCTGTCATTCCAATCAGCGGAATAATCACATTCTTATGTTTCTTCAATTCCTCGACAAAAGCGATGTCATGAGCCGGATCTTTGCTTTCCGTTGAAAAGGTAATATCAAATCCGACCACCTTAGCATCCTTCAGCTTATGGAGGAGCGGCACATAAACGTCCCGGTCCCATGGAAAGGTGCCGATCGTTTTCAAATCACTGTCATTAATTCCAATGACCACAATATCCTCATGAGGCGCATTCGTCATGGACTGTTTCATGTTAAAATCATACAACGAGTACGTAAGTGTCTCGAGCGTACTGGATAAAAAAATGATCGCTGTCAGCAAAAGAACGATGACATTACCCAAACCGACCGTACGCCAGTCTTTCTTCTTCATGGAAATCCCCTTTTTTTCCAAAATAAGATACAATTTTATGTTAATTCTTGATGAAAAATGATGAAATATAAGGAGAATTATACAGGAGCGGAAAAATAAAAAAAGCCTTTTCTTTTCAGAAAAGGCTTTTTTATAAGTTCGAGTATTATTTGTTGAAAGCTTCTTCAGCGATTTTGATGGAGTCTGTTGGACAGCCGTCAGCTGCATCTTGCAGATCGTCAAACAAATCGTCCGGAATTTCCATTACACCACGGTTGTTATCGCCCTCATAGATAACTTCCGCCAGACCTTCATCGTCGTAATCGTAGATGTCCGGTGCAGTCGCGCCGCAAGCGCCACAAGCGATGCAAGTTTCTTTATCTACCCATGTGTATTTTGCCATGTCAATAACTCCTCCTCTGATTTCATCCTCATTTCATACCCTCAACGTACAATATAATACAAATACGCCTAAAGTTCAAACGGAAACTGCGGACAAAGCAATATTCACTGCTCTTCTTTCGGCTGCCGATCCCTCAAATGATCCATTTGCAGAGACGTCCCTCTTCGCTTTTTATCGCGAATGCGGGCCGATGGGTCGCTTCCCAGCATTCCTGCGGTCAATACTGCACTTTCACCGAACTTATCCCGAAGCGCATCCATCGTTTCCACAAGCTTCTCCCGCTTCGGTTGTTTCTCGTACTCAAAAAGATCAAGCTGAATCGGCGTTTCCGACTTAGCCTTTATATTTTGCGCTGTTACGCCAAGAAGCCTCGCGGGTTTTCCTTCCATCCAGTGCTTTCGATACAGCCTGCACGCTTCCCTGTAAAAATCGGCTGCGTCATCAGTCGGAGCTTGCAGCGTGAACGAACGCGTAATCGTAACCATATCCGGCCGGCGAACTGTAATTTGTACGGTAGATGCGGTTAATCCTTGTCTGCGGAGTCTTCGGGCCACTTGGTCTGACAAGTTCAGAAACACTCGATCGGCATCCTCAAAGCTCAGAACATCCTTCGGAAGGGTAACCGTGTGCCCGACGCTTTTACTCTGCTCCCTTTCCGCAGTAACCGGGGACAAGTCTATACCGTTGGCTGCCTGCTTCAAATGAACGCCTAGTACACCGAACATGCGCGTTAAGTCCGCCTCTGGACAAGTGGCCAATTCACCGATCGTGTGAATTTGCAGCCGCTTCAGCTTTTCCGCCGTTTTCGCTCCAATTCCAAACAACGAAGCGCAGGGCTTATCCCAAAGCACCTTGGGCACATCGCGAATTCGCAGTACGGTCAGCCCGTTCGGCTTTTTCATATCGGACGCCATTTTTGCCAGTAATTTATTTGGTGCAACACCGATCGAGCAGGGAAGACCCAACTCTGCAGCAATCCGCTTTTGGATTGTTTCAGCAATTTCAAGAGGCTCACCAAACTGGCTGGAGCCTGTAATATCCACAAAGCATTCGTCGATGGAGGTAGCCTCCACCAGCGGCGAATAGCTTTCTACAATTTCAAGGAAAGCAAGAGAAAACCTACGGTACAGGTCAAAATCAGGCTGCAGCAAAATCAAGTCCGGACAAAGGCGCATCGCCTCCCTGACCTGCATCCCCGTGCGGACTCCGCGGGCTCGCGCCGGATATGAGCATGTAACGACAATACCCTTCCGAAGCTCTACGCTGCCCGCAACAGCCATTGGCTTCCCTTTGTACAGATGGGGTTCCACCGCTTCGTGCACAGAGCAGTAAAAGGCATTCATATCGATATGCAATATGATACGCGCCTTCCGGGGCGCCTGTGATTGATGGACCATTTGCGTTTACATCCGGTTTTAAGGTATGCCGTGATTTCCCCTATTAACCGGAGCCTCCTTCATCAAAAATATTGCAGTGCAAGCATACAATTTCGTTAAGAGGCTGGTCAAGCTAAGAAAACGAATGGTATAATTATTTGATAATTGCGTATCGAGGGGGATTTCACCGCCATGCGGCAAAGCGTAACGATATTTGATACCACGCTACGGGATGGAACTCAGGGAGAAGGCATCAGCTTCTCCGTCGACGATAAACTAAAAATCGCTAAAAAGCTTGACGAATTGGGCGTTCATTATATTGAAGGCGGTTGGCCAGGCTCAAACAGCAAGGACATTGAATTCTTTGAAAAAGCCAAGTCCATCGGGCTCCGCCATGCGAAGATTACCGCATTTGGGAGCACTAGGCGGAAAGGAATGTCGGCTTCCGAGGATGTAAACTTAAACCGTCTTGTAGAGTCCGGAGTGCAGGTAGCGACTATTTTTGGGAAGTCATGGGATTTCCATGTACATACCGCCCTCCAAACGACACTCGATGAAAACTTGGCTATGATCTACGATTCCGTGAAATATTTACGGGAGCAAGGTCTGGAAGTAATCTACGACGGCGAGCATTTCTTCGACGGATATAAAAACAACCCCGACTATGCAATGGAGACAATTCGTAAAGCGCAGGAGGCCGGAGCAAATTGGGTTGTGCTTTGCGATACGAACGGCGGAACCCTTCCGGGTGAAATTTCCGAAATCGTTTCCCGAGTGTGCTCGGAGCTCACCGTTCCAATCGGCATTCATGCGCATAACGATTGTGAGCTTGGCGTAGCCAATAGCCTTGCCGCAGTTCAAGCGGGAGCGCGGCAGGTGCAGGGCACCATTAACGGAATCGGCGAACGCTGCGGCAACGCAAACCTGTGCTCCGTGATTCCGAATCTGCAGCTAAAGCTGAATTACGATGTCATTTCCGCTGATCAGCTAAAAACGCTCAGCTCGGTTGCGCGCTACGTTAACGAATTAGCCAATATTCATATGCCTTTGAATCAGCCTTTTGTCGGTACGGCAGCCTTCGCCCACAAGGGCGGAATCCATGTCTCGGCAATTTTAAAGCATCCGAAAACGTATGAACATATTGAGCCGGAGCTCGTTGGAAACAAGCAGCGGGTGCTCGTATCGGAGCTTGCCGGACAAAGCAATCTTGTGTTCAAAGCACAGGAGCTTGGCCTCGACTTCTCCAATGAGAATGAGAAAACGAAAAGCATTATTGCGAAAATTAAAGAGCTGGAGCATCAAGGATATCAGTTTGAAGGTGCCGATGCTTCTTTAGAGCTTCTTTTGCGCGACGCATTCGGACAAATCGAGGAAATTTTCGCACTTGAATCCTTTAAAATTTTAGTCGAAAAATCGCAAAATCGCTCCGTTATTTCCGAGGCAATAGTGAAGCTGAAGGTTCATGGCGAAACCGTTTATCAAGCAGCCGAAGGAAATGGTCCGGTAAATGCACTTGACAATGCGGTGCGTAAAGCTCTGGAGAAATATTACCCTGATATTCGCAATATTCATCTTTCGGATTATAAAGTCCGCGTCTTTGATGAAAACGATGCAACTGCTGCAAAAGTACGCGTTCTAATTGAATCCTCTGACTTCAATAACTCCTGGAGCACAGTAGGTGTTTCTGAAAATATTATCGAAGCCAGCTGGGAAGCACTTATTGACAGCATCCGTTATGCTTTGATCGGCAAAACCCGCCGAGAAGCGATCGCGGAAGCCCCATCCGAACGTATCGGGCTCGTTAACCACTAAGACCATATCATAGGAAAGGGCGGCCCTCGACGGGCCGCCCTTTCCTTTTCAAACAAAACTTGAACCGACGATGGAGAGCAAGTTCAGAACAACATGCATAATAATGGGGACCGTGATGCTGCCCGTCTTGTGGTAAGCAAGGCACAGAAAAAATCCAGCGATAAACAACCCCGGAAACGCCGCATAATTGCCGTGCGCCGTCATAAACAATAGAGAGCTGATCACGGCCGCCGCAGGAAAGCCGAGCTTACTTTTGATTCCTCCGAAGATGGCCTTGCGAAACACAATTTCCTCGATTAGCGGAGAAAGCAGGACAGCAAACACCGGCAATGCCGGAAGCATTTGCACCAGCTCCGAGACCTGCTCCGGCGGCTTCAAACCAACCGCATAACGCATGATCGCATTCACTGCCGCTTGCAAAACAATCATTGGAACAAAATATCGATACACCGCCGCCCATACCGTTGGGCGTTTTACTTCATTCCAATCTGCTGCTAACCATTCCTTGCGGTACACATACAAACCATAAAGTGCAAGAATTACAGGCACTCCCAAGGTTACAAGTGGATTTGGGACGAACGCCTGCACTACCGTTAATGCAGCAAATCCCAGCACCAAAATTAAAGGATGGTCCCCTTTCATTTCGTCCCCGCCCATTCTCTCTCTACAATCTTTTTAGTCGATTAATTGCTTCACTTTTTTCTCCAGCTCTTCCCCTTGAATCATTCCCAACGCAATGTCACGAATGATGCCGTTCCGGTCTACAAAGTAAGTCGTCGGAAATCCATACACTTGATAAAGCTTCATGACATCTCCGTCCTTATCTACCGGAACAGGGAAATTAAAGCCGTACTGCTTCGCAAAATCCGCCGCTTCTTCCGCTTTATCTACGGACCTTGCATTTACCGCATAAATCTCGACTTGGTCCTTATATTGCTCGTATACCTTAACAAAATCCGGAGCCTCCATATGACACGGGTCGCACCAGGAAGCCCAAAAATTAATCAGATAAGGCTTGTCCTTCGGCCCGCCTACTTGAATGTTCTGGCCGTCCATGCCAACCAACTGAAACGATGGAGCCAGAAAGTTTTTCTTCGGCAGCTCTTCCTTCGGCTTCGCCCAAACGAAGCTTTGTAACAAAGCGAGTCCAGTGAGAACAGCGACGGTAAAGATGATCAGCGAATTCCGTTTCATGTCGTAATTCCCCCATTTTTGAAAGCTTCTATATTCATTGTAGTGTTTGCAATTTGATATTAGTTTACCCTTTCTCATCACTTTTTTCCATAACCGTATGCAATCGAATGAACCGGACAGCCCTCGGGAAAAGTAAAGACAACCAAAGGCAGAGGAGCAGATCAATCCATGGCACATACAAAGAGCCGAAGACCAGGTATTTTCTTCGAAAGCGACATTGATGTGAAAGAGCATGACTCCGCTGACTCCGAAAAAAAAGGTTCTTCCAAGGGCGGAGGAGCGAAAGGAAGTGTGTGGGAGTATTTGGCTATCGCAACCATCCCGCTCGTACTGGTGCTTGGCAACTCCACCATCGTTCCGGTTCTCCCACAGATGGAGCGCGAGCTTGGGATCAGCCAGTTTCAATCCAGCTTAACCATAACCTTGTTTTCGTTAGCGGCAGGTCTTTTCATCCCTATACTCGGATATTTATCTGACCGGTTTACGCGAAAAGGAATTATCATTCCTTCCTTGATCGTGTACGGGGCTGCCGGGATTTTAGCAGGGTTCGGCGCAGTTTGGAATTCCTACACCATTGTCATTATTGCTCGTGCCCTGCAAGGGTTAGGTGCTGCCGGCACGGCCCCGATCGCCATGGCGCTTGTCGGCGACTTGTACAAAGGCGGCTCGGAAAGTAAGGTACTAGGTATTCTCGAGGCATCCAACGGGACAGGAAAAGTGCTTAGCCCGATTATCGGCTCTGCACTGGCATTAATTGTATGGTATGCGGCATTTTTTGCTTTTCCGGTGTTTTGTGCAATCGCCCTTGTCGCCGTAATGTTTTTGATCAAGGAACCGAAGAAAAAAGCGGAACCCAAAAAATTAAAAGAATATTTGCACTCGATCGGCTCCATTCTCAAAGAAAAAGGACGTTGGTTAATCACGTCCTTCATTGCCGGTTCTCTCGGCCTGTTTATTCTGTTTGGGATTTTGTTTTACTTGTCCAACATTTTGGAAGAACCGCCGTACAGCATTGAAGGCGTCATGAAGGGTTTAATTTTGGCAATTCCACTGCTTGCAATGGTTTCCACGTCTTATATTACAGGGGCCAAAATTAAGAAAAACGGAGTGTTAATGCGCTGGCTGATGAACATTGGGTTAGCGATGATGACCGTTGCTCTTGGGGTCGCAACACTATTTACGAAAAACATTTACTTATTAATTGGATTCATTACCGTCAGCAGTATCGGCACCGGACTTCTTCTGCCGTGCCTTAATACGCTGATTACCGGAGCAGTGCAAAAAAGCGAACGCGGTGCAATCACTTCGATTTACAACAGCCTTCGTTTCCTAGGGGTAGCTGCCGGACCGCCGCTGTTCGACTTTTTAATGAACAAATCCGACCAGCTTGTCTTTACGACAGTAGGCGCATTATCTTTAATTACCTTAGGGTTAGTGTTCTTCTTAATCAAGCCGGACAAAAAGGTCAGCTAGCTAATGACGGCTCAAATACGCGTATAAATCACCGAGCGTATGCACCTGCTTTGCCGAGATTTCCTCATATAATGCTGTCCATAACCGGGCAGTCATGAGGGAATCTTCAAGGGCATGGTGACGCTCGGTAATTTCGATACCGAAGTGATTCAGCATGGAATCCAAATCGTAGTGCTTCCATTTTGGATACAGCCACTTGCCGATCATCATCGTATCAATGAGGCGGTGGCTTAAATTGACCCGAGAAGTTTTCCACAGAGCCGCATTTAAAAAATGTTTATCATGGCCGCTTCCATGGGCAATAAGCACTCTTTTATCAACAAACTCTAAAAAACGATGCAGGACATCAATCAACTCAGGCGCTTCTGCTGCCATTTCGTTCGTAATGCCTGTGAGGTTCGTGATTTCTTTAGGCACTCTTCTTTTGGGGTTCACAAGACTGTAGAACTGCTTTTCTTTCATTAGGGTCCCGTCCACCTGAACAGCGCCGACGGAAAGAATTTCGTCTCCGTTATAGGGCGAAAAGCCGGTTGTTTCAAGATCAAATACAGCAAGCTCAAGCTCCGCCAAAGGGGTCTCAAATAAAGGCTGTTTACGCTGTTCCTTCATTACGGAGCGGATAAAGGCCATCTGCTGTGCGCTCTGTACGCCAAACATCGAAGCGATGGCAGGACCGATTCCCCCTTTTTTGTAGATGTCCCACATGCGCGGAGGCCGATCATTTTGTCTCATAGACCCACTCTCCTATCCCTTTCCTGGCTCATGCACCAGCTTTTTAACCAGCCTTTGAAGTCGTTTGCCCGTATGAAGCGCTCTTTTTAATTTGACCAGCACTTCTGGGTTAAGCTGTTCCTTCTTTAAGGCCGCTTGCGCGTGATACACACCCTCCTTAACCTCGTAAGGAGTTTGCAGACGCAGCTCCAACACATCTTCGAAAGCAGTCGTCCAATCCAAACCATATGCGGAAAGCTCCTCGCATTGCTGTAAGCTTTCAATTCGCTCCAGTGTCGAGGAAGCCTCAATTTTCTCACGCAGCGCCAGAAGCCGAATACCGTTTACGAGAGGAATATAAGCACCGTATTTAATGTCAAAGCCGCCTGCCTCGACTCCATAACGTTCACGGATCAGCTGACCGAATAAACCTAACGTGATCTTATGATGCAGCGTATTTTTCAGCATGGTCCCGATGATTTCCGGATGTTGATTGATTAATTCTCGATAACCCTTTTGCAGACGGGTGCTAAGCTCTTCGTTCCCGTACAAAAAACGTAGGTCAGCGGTAATAAGTAAATACCTGACATGTTCCCACGACGGCTCCGAGAACCAAATAGACAACATCTTTACCCAGTCCGTAAACGGTTGGTTCCACATCGGATTCGTGCAGATCACATTTCCATCACACGGCGGGAACCCGAGTAATTCCAAATTATTTTTTATTTGTTCAGCAAAGTATTGAAAGTACTCTTTAGTTTGCGGATTTGCATCATCTTCGTAAATCAGCCCATTGTCTTGATCGCTGTATAAGGTTTGCTCCGATCTGCCGCCGCTCCCGAATAGAAGGAATGCATAAGAAGCAGGAGGAGGACCCATCCCGCTGTCCAGCATCGTCTGCTCGGTCAGCTTTATGGTCCTCCGGATTAGTTGATCGTAAAAGCCGTTGATTTGTTTACTCCACTTCACAATTTGGCCGGCAGGAGGCAGCGGCCTGGTTTGGATGAGCTTTTCCCGGATCGTACGCAGCTCCTCAATTGAAGAAGCGTTCTGCGCCTCAGTCGTCCAAGCCTGTAAACCGCCTTCTCTTGGCATATGCCTCTCCTCCCCCGACATTGCTTACTTTATACATTCTTTGTTGTTAAAAGGTTACTCCGTTGGAATTAGTTGTCGATTTCTTCATTTGCTCCGGATAACCGTACGTACCATGCTCGCTCAGATCCAGACCGATGATTTCCTCTTCTTCCGTAACACGAAGCCCCATTGTTGCTTTCATAATGCTGAGAATGATAAACGATACGATGGCAACAAACAGGAAGCAAACCACTACGCCCATTGCCTGAACGCCCAGCTGATGGAATCCGCCGCCGTAGAAAAGGCCTTCCTTACCCACTCCTGTAATTTCAACCAACCGTGGTGAAGCGAAGAAACCGGTGGAAAGTGATCCCCAAATCCCGGCAATCCCGTGTACAGAGAACGCATAGATCGGATCATCAATGCCTGCCTTTTCAAACCATTGTGCTGTAAAGAAGGTTAACACGCCAGCTACGAGACCGATAACAACAGCAGCCCAAGTTTCTACAAAAGCACAGGATGCTGTGATAGCAACGAGTGCGGCAAGAACACCGTTCAGCATGCTAGGAATATCTGCTTTGCCAAAATAAATCCACGAAACGATCATTGCCGCCACCGCGCCGGCTGCAGCCGCCATGTTCGTGTTAAGTGCGATATAACCAAAGAAGCCGTCATTTACTGCGCCAAGCGTCGAGCCCGGATTAAAGCCAAACCAGCCGATCCAAAGAATAATTACACCCAATACCGAAAGCACTTGGTTGTGACCCGGGATCATGTTCGGTTTGCCGTCTTTGTTATATTTGCCAAGACGTGGCTTGAGCAGAAGCGTTGCTACAAGAGCCGCTGTTGCACCCGTTAAATGCACGACCGTCGAACCTGCGAAGTCCTGCTTGCCATGTGCTGCGAGCCAGCCGCCGCCCCAAATCCAGTGCGCAATGAACGGATAAATCAATACGGTGAAGAGTACGCCGAAAATAAAGTACACGGACAATTTCGCCCGCTCGGCAAAGCCCCCCCAAGCGATCGCCAGCGAAACACCGGCAAAGGCCAGCTGGAACAAAAACTTTACGGAAAGCGGAACGCCGGAGAAGCTAAGCGCCTCAAACATTCCAGCCTGCTCTTCTGTTCCATTCGGGAAAAATCCGGTCAAGCCGATCAGGCCGTTACCGTTACCAAACGATAAACCAAAACCAAACATCCAAAATGCAAGTGCGCAAATCCCGAAGGTTAAAATTGTTTTCCCAGCGACGTGACCCGCGTTCTTCATTCGGGTTGCACCGGTTTCGAGCAGTGCAAAGCCGGCCTGCATGAAGATGACTAAGATTGCCGCCAGCATAATCCATACCGTATCAATCGCCAGATTGAGCTGTGCAGGTGTTACTTCATCGGCTGCGAGAGCCATTCCGGGAAACAGCGTCAACAGAAGTCCGGATGCTGCTAAAAACTTTTTCACCATGTCGACCACTCCTTGTGTGATGTTTTATAACATCTTATGATAATCTTATTGTCATTATAATCACCGTTGTTTGATTTGACAATGTTTTTTTCGGAATTATTTTTTAAAAGCCGAAAATTACCGTTTTTTCACGGGTCGATAATTCGTATTTTAAACATTATGTTAATTTCCCTCTCTTCACTTTCCTTTTTTTGGCGTTGAAATGAAAGGAGTCGTTCATAAAACCGTAACGTTTGACTGTATGGTTTTACTCATATAAAATTTATTATTATAGAAGAAACGGTCCTTTGACCTGGAGGTGAGATGCCATGGGGATATGAAGCTTTATAAAATCGGCGAACTTGCATCTATGCTAGGAGTAAGCTCTCGAACCATCGACTATTATACAAAGCTCGGCTTGATTCACCCGGAGAAGCGCTCTAATACAAACTATCGACTTTATAGCGATGAAACCTTGGCTCGTCTAAAGCGTATTGAATGGATGAAACAAGAGAAATATACGCTGGAGGAAATTAAAGAAAGCCTAGAGCATTGGGGGAAAACGATCCGGAGCGAAGAGGTGTCAGAGAAACTTACAGCCATTCAGCTTCATATGAAGCAGCTAGAGCGCGAAATTAAAGAAATAAGCCCGATGCTTGAACAATTGAAGCCAAATCAAGCAAAGCATGTTTTGAAAGCTTTAACCCCAAGCAGCGCTGCCTGCATCGAATCGCTGCTGCTGCTGTTAAGCAAAGGCCCGCTGCTTTAATCCTGCTTCTTCATAAGACAGGAATGGGCGGAAATTATAAGGCATATATGTTCAATAGTTGTCCAATATTCAATCTCATTGTTAAAAGGAGTGACACACATTGTTTTTCACACCGTTTACCGTCTTAATCCTTATCGCATTTGCCGTCAGTCTTTGGGCTCAATTCCGCGTCAAAGGTACATTTAAAAAATACGAATCCGTAGGCACCTCTGCAGGTCTTTCCGGTTATGAGGCGGCCCGCCGAATGCTGGATGACAATGGATTACATCATATACCGATCGAACCGGTTCCTGGACGTTTGACAGACCACTACGATCCGATCGCGAAGGCTGTCCGCCTTTCCGAGCCGGTTTATTACGGAAACTCGGTATCGTCCGTCAGCGTTGCCTGCCACGAAGTCGGCCATGCGATTCAAGATAAAGTGCGTTATCCGATGCTGGTGGCAAGACATCGCATGTTCCCGCTGGTAAACTTCTCGAGCGGCATTGCTCCGCTGCTGCTGCTCGGAGGCTTCTTCTTTAAGCTTTCCGGACTGCTGCTGCTCGGTATCGTGCTTTTCAGTGCGGCCGTATTATTCCAGCTCGTTACGCTGCCTGTCGAATTCAACGCTTCCTCCAGAGCTAGAGAATCGATGGTTTCGCTCGGCTTTATTCGCAACGAGGAAGAACGCTCAGCCGGTAAGGTGCTCAACGCTGCAGCGTTAACCTATGTAGCAGCCGCTCTAATCAGTGTGATCCAGCTGCTTGAGTACATCTGGATCTTTAACCGTCAGGAAGAATAGCTCCAATCTAACAAGCAACCCCCTTGCCGCAGCGGTAAGGGGGTTGCTTGTGTCTTCACTACTATTCGGTTTGAAAATATTCAAGCAGAAACCGCCGGAACATCTCCGTAACGAGTGGCAGCTTTTCACCGGAAGAGCGATTAATGAGGCCGATCGTACGTGTCACCTTAGGCTCACTAATGCGTAAGCGCACCGGCATTAAGGGGCTCGTCTCATTTAGCGCCATTTCGGGCAGCAGGCTAACCCCCATCCCGGCCGCCACCAATCCGCGGATCGTATCCGTTTCTTCGCCTTCAAACCCGATCGTCGGAGTAAATCCAGCTTTGCGGCAGGCGTCAAGCACGATTGCTCTAAGCGAATATTCCTCGCTAAACATAACGAATGATTCATTTCTCAGCTGTTCAAGACGCAGATGCTGATAATCCGCAAGCACATGTCCAACCGGCAGGATGGCGTGCAGCTCCTCCGTTAGCAGCACCTGACCGGTCAGCGCCTCGTGCTGCTCCGGCACCGGGGAAATAAACGATAAATCGAGATCACCCTTCAGCACATCACGAATTAAACTGTGATAGGTTCCCTGACGCAGTTTAAACTTCACATTCGGATGATCCTTCCGGAAATCAGCAATGACGGAGGGCAGCAGATGAATCCCTAAGCTGTGAGGAAAGCCGATGCGGATTTCGCCAAGTTCAGGGTCCATAAATTCCCTTAGGTCCTGTACAGCCCGGTCTAAGCCGGTAAGCACGCCTTCAATTCTCGCTAAAAACAGTTTCCCCGCAGGTGTAAGCTGTACGTTTCTACCCTTCTGCACAAACAAATGAATACCAAGCTCTTCCTCGAGCTGATGAATTTGCCGCGAAACCGCCGATTGCGCAACATGCAGTTCCTCTGCAGCTTGCGTGACATGCTGCTTTCTTGCCACTTTCACAAAGTATTGAAGCTGTCTAAGTTCCAAAACTAATCTCCCCGTTTACATAACCTTAAGTACCGCGAGTTGGACAATGTTTCCTTAAACATATTATAATAGTCTGTGTGAAATTACTATACACGGCAATAAGGAGGATTTACTTATTATGGCACAACAACGTACCGGTGTAGCCACTCTGAAAGGAAACCCGATTACCCTCGTCGGACCTGAATTGAAGATCGGTGACACAGCTCCAGATTTTACGCTGAATAAATCCCTTGTAGAAACAGCTTCTCTTGCGGATTTCGCAGGCAAAGTTAAGCTGATCAGCGTCGTTCCTTCGATTGACACAGGCGTTTGCGACGCGCAAACACGCAAGTTCAATGAAGAAGCTGCAGGCCTTGGCGACAACGTTGCAGTATTGACCGTGTCCGTAGACCTTCCAATGGCCCAAGCACGTTGGTGCGGTGCTGCCGGTGTGGACAAAGTCGTGATGCTCTCCGATTACAAAACAAATGCATTCGGCGAAGCATACGGTGTCCTCATTAACGAATTGAAGCTTCTGATGCGCTCGATCTTTGTCGTTGACCAGAACAACAAGATTGCTTATGTTGAATATCTTGGTGAAATGACGGAGCATCCGGATTACGAAAAAGCAATTGCTGCTGCAAAAGCACTTGTGTAATATGGTGCATTAAGCGCCCCGAATCGGAGCGCCCATCGAAAGCCGCTGAAGCTTCAATGCTTTGGCGGTTTTTTATTTATCATCGCAGTACCACCACCGAAAAAACAAAAAGACAACACCTTAATTCCCCCAACTGAGGGCCAATTAAAGCATTGTCCACTGCTCACGGCAAATCGCCGCCTAACAACCCAATTACGACTCTGTCTTATACTGACTCAGCTTAGAGTCAATCGTCCGAAATATATCCAGAATCGTACGGTAATTCGAGCCTAAATCCCCTAGAGAACCTCGAGATGCAGAATAAATGTCCACAGCTGTCTTTACCGGACTCACGGCAATGACGGTTATGGTAATATCCTGTACACGACCGGTAATCGTTCGCTTCTCGCATACGATTTCACCGACGTTTTTTACTTCGTGCAACACTTTATAACCGGGCTTTTTCTTCATAATGCTCACGAGCTCTTCCCACGCATTTTCTTTGGAAAGCTTATAATAGCGTGTCTTAAGCTCGGGCGTCCGCGCCTTCTCCCCGGTCGTCTCAAAACTGCGAATGAGACCAATTAGCGTTCGTTTCAGCACGTTGTACGTTCCCCCCCAATAGTCCGCTGCAGCAACTATTGTTTATCTTACCATTCTTTTTATGCGAGAAAAAGGGGATTAGTCCAAAAGTTCTGACGTTTTGCCTAGGATTTCCGTCTCATCAGCCAGGTTGATGTCAATACCATCAACAAGCTTCCAGCTTTCCTTATGCTCCAGCACCTCGCCAGGGGCAGCCATTCGCAATTCCCCAAGCGTTTCCAGCTCTAAAAAGTGGTCGCACACATAAGATTCGAAGGAGCACCCGTCGTCCGGGTAAGTACCTCCGATTTTATGCTCATGCTGCTTGAGGAACAGCTGATTGTTCAGGAAGTATGCAGCCCAGCCCTTTTCATTCGGGGTTCCAAGCTTAAATGGTGTTGGGCCGTTTCCTTGACGAATCAAGGTCACTTTTTCTCCCCAGGTTACACGCGGATCATTCATTTTGCTGTAAGGCCATAAAACAACGGAACGGTTAGCGAGCAGTCCGGTTTCACGGTCAGCGTTCGGAATGATCGCCGTTCCTCCTGTCGTCATTACGGAAAGCGACCACACAGCGAATTCCACCGGCCACGGACCGACATTCGTAATCCGATGATCTACCGTAAATACGGTCCCTTCCGGCTGGAGTGAAATCTCAATTTCCTTCTGAATATTCGTCCATTTTTCTGCCGGAGGAGTGAACATGGCTCCATTGTCGGTAGCGCACCAGCTAACAGGCGCATTGTCCGGATAATATGTGCGCGGCAGCGCTTCCGGACTCGTCCATAAACGGTGACCGCCGTAAATATACCATTTGCCCCCGCCAAATGCTTCAAATTCGGGTCCTTCCGCCGAAAGCGTTTTGGCCGTATTTTCCATAAAGAAATTTTGTCCTCCGACAAAGCCGCAGCGAAGGACACGCGGACCAAAATCGATACTAACCACGGCCTCCACCATACCATTGGTTATACGTACAGCATTTCCCCATTCTTGATATTGAATGTTCTCGATTCGTACCTCACCCATAGTAACACTCCTCTATGCTTACGTATTTTGGAATCCTATGTTTTGCAAAAACCGGGTAAATCCAGCCTGCCCCTGAGGATCCTGCTTATAAACGCCGGCATGGGACAGTACCTTGTTGTAGATTTCGCCAACCTCTTGACGAACGATTTTGCGAGCCTCTTCGGCTTGAAGGGAGGCACCATACTGTTTGACAAGCCTCTCGATCCATGGCCAATGCTTTTCAAGCGGATGTCCTGCTTGCATAATATCAGGCATCGCCGTTTGACCGGTTAACATTGCGCAAACCTGCTCCAGCTCACGGCTCAACCGGCCCGGAAGCACAGCCAGACCCATCACTTCGATCAGACCGATATTTTCCTTCTTAATATGATGAAGCTCCCGATGCGGATGAAACAGGCCGTCAGGATGCTCCTCCGTGCAGCGGTTGTTTCGCAGTACAAGGTCCAGCTCATATCTTCCATCGGCATTCACACGCGCTATCGGCGTAATCGTGTTATGCGGAACGCGCTCGCCGGCATTTTCCGTATAAGCCAAAATCCCGCACTGCTCATCGCTGTACGCCCGCCAGCCGGATAACACCCGCGAGGCACAGCTTACCAGCTCATCGCGGCTCTCTCCTTGCAGCCGGATCACACTCATCGGCCAATGAACGATGCCTGCCTGAACATTAGGATATTGCTCACTTTCAAACCGTGAAATTACGCCCGCCTTCTCCATTGCAAAACGATGCCTGCCGCCTTGGAAATGATCGTGGCTGAGTATCGATCCCCCGACTATCGGCAGATCTGCATTCGAGCCGATAAAATAGTGCGGAAACTGCTCGACGAAATCAAGCAGGCGGCCGAAGGTTTCTTCTGTAATCGCCATGGGAGAATGCGTTCCCTTAAAAATAATGCTGTGCTCATTATAATAAACATAAGGTGAATACTGGAAATACCACTGCTCCCGATTTAAAACGAGCGGAATGACCTTATGGTTTTGCCTTGCCGGATGATTTACCCGGCCGGCGTATCCTACATTTTCTAAACAAAGCAGGCATTTGGGGTAGTTCCCCTGAGGGGCGGCTCGTTCAGCCGCGATGTCCTTCGGGTCTTTCTCCGGCTTCGATAAATTGATCGTAATCTCAAGCTCGCCAAATGGTGTGGAAGCCGTCCAATATTCGTTAAGGCGAATCCGATCCATACGGA
Source organism: Paenibacillus turpanensis (assembly GCF_011421635.1). GTDB lineage: Bacteria > Bacillota > Bacilli > Paenibacillales > YIM-B00363 > Paenibacillus_AK > Paenibacillus_AK turpanensis. The sequence goes on along the minus strand of NZ_WTLI01000011.1, from coordinate 122,751 downwards.
TGTAATTGGAAGCAATCGACATTGCGTAATACTCGTCCGTAGCCCTCTTGATGCCGTAATCCCCTGAAGTATTCGAAAACCGGCGCACAACCTCGGACGAGCGAGGCATCACAAGCCCCATCAGCCTTGCATCCATTAAATCGCGATAAATCGGCGTATTATCGGCAATGAGCCCCTTTTCTGCCGCGGCAGTCACCAATGGCTCCAAAATGTCGGCTAGCGGCGGCGCTTCCTTACGTCGGCCTGCCGCCTGGTGGATTCCCGACGATTCAAGCACTTCAGCATCAGGCTCCGATAACCCATATAAATCGAGCAGAGCATTTCTCGTTTCCATCCGGTCATACGAGTCAAGAAGCCGATGATATTCGGCGTAGTCCAATAAGCGTTCGATTTGGGAAGCAATTTGTTCTTCCTGCATCACGTCGGATCCCGCCTCCTTCTCTTTAATTACGAATCATAGCCGTTCGGATGGGCCTGATGCCATTTCCAAGCCGAGCCGATGATCGTCTCCAGCTGCTCCCGCTTCGGTGTCCAGCCAAGCTCACGCTTCGCCTTTTCCGAAGAAGCGATCAATACCGCCGGATCGCCCTCCCTGCGCGGCACTACTGCTGCCGGAATCGGATGGCCGGTAATTCGGCGCGCAGACTCAATCATTTGCTTTACACTGAAGCCATTGCCGCTGCCAAGGTTATAAATAGCGCTGTCCTTGCCTTCGCGAAGCCGCTTAACAGACAACAGATGCGCATCCGCCAGATCAGATACGTGAAGATAATCGCGGATGCAGGTCCCGTCTTCGGTCGGATAATCGTCGCCGAATACGGAAATATGCTCCCGCTGACCAAGCGGAACCTGAAGGATCAGCGGAATCAAATGTGTTTCCGGGCGATGATCCTCACCGATCCGGCCGCTTTCATGTGCTCCCGCCGCATTAAAATAACGCAGCGAAACGTATTTGATGCCATGCGCCGCCTCGAACCATGCGATCATTTTTTCCATCGAGAGCTTCGTCTCTCCATACGTGTTCGTCGGAAGCGTGCGGCTCGTTTCCTCAATCGGCACCTGCTCAGGCTCCCCGTAAGTAGCCGCCGTGGATGAAAAGACGATACGCTTGACGTTATGCTGCACCATTTTTTCAAGCAGGCACAGCGTACCGTAGACGTTGTTGTGATAGTATTTACCAGGGTCCTTCATGCTTTCTCCAACCAAGGAGCTGGCGGCAAAATGGATTACAGACTCAATATCATTCTCTGAAAAAACCTTTTCCAACCATTCCGCATCTCTTAAATCGCCTTCATACAGCTTTCCGCCGAGCACAGCCGAGCGATGACCCGTAACCATGCTGTCGACGACGACAACCTCTTCCCCTGCGGCCAAAAGCTCCGCTACCGTGTGTGATCCAATATATCCTGCTCCACCCGTTACAAGCACTGCCATCAAAGGTCCCCCCCTTTTAAAATCATAATAATTCTCGAACACCGTCGCCGATTTCGGAAACGTAAAACTCAGGTGCTAACCCTGTTCTTTGGGTGTATCGCGATCCGACAGTTTCGATGAATGCATCAACGCTTCCCTGCTCCACAAGCGAGACCGTGCACCCGCCGAAGCCGGCCCCGGTCATTCTCGAGCCCAGAACCCCTGCAACTCGTCTCGCTTCCTCCACCATCGCATCCAGCTGCGGTCCAGTCACTTCATAAAGATCGCGCAGCGAATCATGCGAGCCGTTCATCAATCGGCCAAACTCCTTCAAATCTCCTGACCGAAGCGCTTCTACGCCGCGTTTTGTCCGATCAATCTCCTCGATCACATGACGGGCGCGCTTCTTCAGCACCTCGCTCGTTAGAAGCTGCTCATGCTCCTCATACTGCTGGGGCGTAAGCTTGCCCAGCAGCGTTAAATCAGGAAAGGCCCTGCGTAAGCAAGCGACTGCTTCCTCGCATTGACTGCGCCGGGCATTATATTCGGAATCGACCAGCCCGCGCTTTTTGTTCGTATTGCCGATGACCAGCTTGTAACCCGGCGCATGAAACGGTACAAGCTCATGCTCCAACGTATTGCACTGCAGCAGGATAGCGTGCCTTTGCTTTCCGTTGGCCACCGCAAACTGATCCATGATCCCGCAGTTTACTCCGACAAACTCGTTTTCCGCCTTTTGACAAAGGAGGGAAAGCTGAACCCGGTCAACCGTATGTCCGCTGGCTGACAGCACACCATAGCCCGTGACCACTTCGATCGAAGCCGACGACGACAGCCCCGCTCCGTTCGGAATATTGCCCCAATACAAAATATCGAAGCCCCCAAGCTCATATCCCTGTTCCTGCAGCACCTTAAGCACCCCTTTCGGGTAATTCGCCCAAGCGTCCTGTTTGTCATAGAAAAGCCGGTCAATGTCCACTTCCGATTGCTCCGGAAAATTTAAGGACGCGAACCGAACGGTCCGATCGTCTCTTTGGCGAAGCAGCATGGTCGTGCCGAACGTCAACGCCGCCGGAAATACCGAACCCCCGTTGTAATCCGTATGCTCGCCGATCAAATTTACTCTACCGGGAGAATGGTACGCTCGAATGTCCGCAAGCTCTCCCCCAAAACGATCTATAAACTGCCGTCTCAGCTGCTCCAAATGATGTTGTTCCATGAGCATCACCTTCCGCATGGTTTCATTATTGATCATGAATGATCGAATGTTTTCGTTTTAATAGTAAAATATGCGGAAGGATTTGGCAATCCTTTTCTTAGTTATACTTGTACCACTTGAATTCCCGCTTCCTTCAATTGCTGAACATAGCTTGCATCAAGCATCGAATCCGTGATCACTGCTGTTATCGCTGAAACAGGAGCAATATGTGATAGCGTCACTTTCCCGAACTTCGTCCGGTCAGCGACAACGATCGTTTCCTTCGCATACTCCATCATCAGCTTATTAATGCTCGCTTCCGATAGGCTTGGCGTCGTTAAGCCTTGCTCCAGATCGAAGCCATCCACTCCTAAAAATAACTTATCGACACGGATTTGCCTTAGCGTCAGCTCGGTCAAAGCTCCGACAAGCGCGTAAGAGGAGCTTCTCATTTTGCCGCCAAGCATGATCACGTCTAATTCGCTGTTTTCACTAACATACACCGCAATATTGGCCGCATTAGTAACGATGGTAACCCCTGATTTATCAATCAGCTTCTTCGCCAAGCTCATGCTTGTTGTGCCAGGGGTTAACAGCACAGACTCCCCTGCCTCCACCATAGCTGCAGCCGCAGCGGCAATCCGTTCTTTTTCATCCGAAAGGGCTTCGTATTTTTCAGTAAAGGTGCGTTCGCCCGGTACCAGCACCCCGTTCTTTGCCGGAGGAATGGCCCCGCCATGCGTTCGCAGCAGCTGCTGGTTTTCCTCCAGCTTCTCCAAATCCCGGCGAATGGTGACCGAGGATACCCCTAGCGCAGCACTTAGCTCTGCGACGGTTACCATGCCTTTCTGCGAGACCATCTCGACAATCTTCATATACCGTTGTTCTGGAAACATGGAGTTCGGGCTCCTTACAAGAATGATCGTCATCGCAAAGGATGCATATGGATAAACTTTCATATTTGATTATATCATTTCGTTTTCGTCCTATGGAGGATTTCTTTCTTTTGTTGCGAATATAGTATACTATACTTAGTATGGTTATTAAACAAACTAATTGGGGGTCGCGGCAAAAATGGCATATTTTTTAGGGATCGACCTAGGCACATCAGCGGTCAAATGTATCCTCATCGATGAAGCAGGCAGTGTAAAAGGCAGTGCAAGCGCGGAATATCCGTTGCTGCAGCCCTACCCCGGTTGGGCGGAACAGCGGCCGGAAGATTGGTGGGAAGCGTCCGCACAGTGTATTCAAGCCCTGCTAAATAAAACGGGAGTGAAGCCCGACGAGGTCGCCGGAGCCGGATTGTCCGGGCAAATGCACGGATCGGTCTTTCTTGACGAAGCGCTGCAGGTTATTCGGCCCGCGCTATTATGGTGCGATCAGCGGACGGAAGCCGAGTGCGAGTGGATTGAGCAGCAGGTCGGCCGGGAGCGTCTCGGCGAGCTGACCGGCAACCGTGCGCTGACTGGCTTTACCGCACCGAAGGCGGTTTGGCTGCGCAACCGTGAGCCGGAGCATTTTGCGCGCGTGCGCCATTTGCTGCTGCCGAAGGATTATGTACGCCTGCAGCTGACCGGCACGCTTGGCATGGACGTTGCCGACGCTAGCGGCACACTGCTGCTAAACGTCGCGCAGCGCAGCTGGTCTGCCGATGTATGCGATAAGCTCGGCATCCCGATGGAGTGGCTTCCGCCTCTATTCGAAAGCCGCGATATTGTCGGCACCCTGACAGCGGAGGCCGCGGCGAAGACCGGCCTTAAGGCCGGAACGCCGGTCGTTGCCGGCGGCGGCGACCAAGCCTGCGGCGCAGTCGGCGTCGGTGTCGTACGCTCCGGCATCGCCTCCGTTGCCCTCGGCACATCCGGCGTCGTGTTTATCCACGACGACGCATATACAGCCGATGCGGAGCAGCGGCTTCACGCCTTCTGCCACGGAGTACCGGGCAAATGGCATCGCATGGGGGTTATGCTTTCCGCAGGCGGCGCCTTCCAATGGTGGAAAAACCATTTCGGCGGAGAGGAACAGGCCAAGGCCGCTGCGTCGGGCCGCGATGTATACGAGCTGCTGACCGCTCTGGCAGAAGAAGCGCCGCGCGGCAGCGAAGGCTTGCTCTTCCTTCCGTATTTGACGGGGGAGCGTACCCCGCATCCCGATCCGAAGGCACGCGGAGGCTTTGTCGGCTTCAACCTTCGTCATGGCAAAGCGCATGCCACTCGCGCTGTGCTCGAAGGCATCACCTTCGGATTGCGCGATTCCTTGGAGCTGATCCGCGAAGCCGGCGCTGATGTGTCGGAGCTTCGCGTTAACGGGGGAGGGGCGCGCAGCCCGTTCTGGAGACAGCTTATGGCGGATATTTTCGGAATTCCGGTCGTAACCGTCAATTCGACCGACGGTCCGGCCTACGGCGCGGCAGTCATGGCTGCTTCCGGTGTAACGACCGCCTCCATTCCTGAGCTGTGCGGCCAATGGATTCAAGAGGTAACGCGGACGGAACCGAACCCGCAGTCGCAAAGTGCCTATAACGAAATGTACGATATTTTCCGCGAGCAATACGGGATCTTGCGCAGTACGATGCACAAGCTTACGGAATCGGCTGCAAAGCAGCAATAACACGCCAAAAAAGGGAAGCGCCAGTCTGGCTTAACCAGACTGCTGCTTCCCTTTTCATATGTATCCCCAAAAAAACAAACAAAAAACCCGCCAATGCCGTCCGGTTCCTGTGTTTCGAACCCGCTCTCGCAGGTGGGTGACCGCGTCTCTGCCTATTTGAAGTCCCCTTTCGAGGGCGTGTCAGCATCAGAGAAATGTAGGTCTCCCTAGAAACAATTCATTGGTTCAAAACAACGAATAACCGTAACGTACATCGCAGGATTTTGTTGTTTTTATTATAGCCCCATCCGCTGCGAAAGTAAACCGACGCCGAGGTCGAATGTTTTGGAAGGCCTGCCAATCCTATACGGGCTGCTGGATCCCCTCTTACTTCCGGTCAGCGGCGTTGTCTTGCTTCTCTTCCACAGAGGCTGCCTTTTCCGTGAATGTATCGCTTGCATCAGCCGAACCGTCTTCCCCGTCCGCTTCATTGTTCCGTTCTTCCAACGCCTGAATCTTCTCTGTGATCTTCGTAAAACCGATATTGAACTGCCAAAACGTCGTATACGCAATTAACGTGCCCATAAAAAACGGGATTAAAAACGTAAACTGAAAAAAGCTCAAGTAAAGAATAAAACCGTTCGTTAAAATTGTCATGATCGTTCGAATCGGCTGTCCTACCGTCAACAGGATGGAATTTTTCAGAACGTGCAGCAGCTTCATATGAAGATGAACCTGAATGCAGAAAAACGTGAACAAAGAAGCCATAAGCACGACACCTAAAGCGACGAACAAGATGCTTAAATACTCTAAGGTGCCTTCTTGTCCGATGTAGAAACGGTAATTTATGACCATAATGACGCTTAAAACCACATAGATAATGCCGCCAAGCATACTGGCTACATAGTTTTCCTTATAGCCGCGGAAGTAGGTTTTAAACAGCGGAACATCCTCGTTCCCCGTCACCCATTTGCGGACAACGACGAACATCGCTGAGGTAGCAGGAAACAAAGTAAACGGCGATAAAATGGCCATTAATATAAGGACCGAGATTAATTGATCCGTCGTTTGAGCCATAACCCCGGAAACTAATAAATAAAAAATCGGTATGGAACAGATCACCCAAAGTAAGTTAATGGTCGAAAAACGCATGATCCATTCGGAGATTCGGTACAGCCCGCCCATCATTCCGCGAAATTCCAAAGCAGCTCCTCCTTGCGGTTTTCTTTAACTATAATACAGTCGGTTAGGAAAGAAAAGGGAAGCCCCCTCTTGAGGGCTTCCCCAGCCATTAAATCTTTGCAAAATCCTTCGGATTCGAATCACCCGTCGGTTTGCTTCCAGTCGTCGGGCGAGGCCCTCTTGTAATTTTATCTCCGCTGCGCGTACGGTCGCGATATCCGCCTTCACCGCGGTCTTCGCGGTAACCACCGCGTCCGCCTTCATTACGGTAGCCGCCGCGACCGCCTTCCTTGCGGTCTCCCGAACGGCCGGAGCCGCCGCCGGAGCGGTTTCCACCGCCAAAGCGTCCACCACCGCCTTCAAATCGGCGGCCGGAGTTGCGTACGTCCATTCTGCGCTTCTTGGCACGCAGCGGCTCCTCCGGTGTAAGCTCGATTTGAACCTCGCTCTTTGTTGGACCGGTTAACAGCTTAATCGCTGCAGCCAGCAGGTGAACCGAATCGTATTGCTCCAACAACTGAATCGAAAGGCCTTTAAATTCATTAAAATCCTCTGCCTGAATCGTATCCAGGATCCGCTCCGCCGTTACCTTCTGCTTTCCTTCGATCGCCTCTGCTAAGCTTGGCAGCGGCTTCTTTGCAATTTTCTGGCGAGTCAGCTTTTCGATAAAATGCAAATGATCGATTTCACGCGGCGTTACAAACGTCCACGCGGTGCCTTCCTTACCGGCGCGGCCGGTACGACCGATACGGTGAACATAGCTTTCCGGGTCCTGCGGAAGGTCAAAGTTAATAACATGCGTTACGCCGGAAACGTCAAGTCCACGCGCTGCAACGTCCGTTGCAACCAGCACGTCAATGCTGCCGTCGCGGAATTTGCGCATAACCGCATCACGCTGGTTTTGCGACAAGTCGCCATGCAGGCCGTCTGCCGAATAGCCGCGCTTTTGCAGAGCTTCCGCAAGCTCGTCGACACGGCGCTTCGTGCGGCCGAATACGATCGCAAGCTCCGGTGATTCCATATCAAGCAATCGGCTTAAGCCCTCGAACTTTTGCTTCTCGTTCAATTCGATGTAGGCCTGCTGAATCAGCGGTGCCGTTATCTGCTTCGGAACGACGGATACATGCTCCGGCGATTTCAAGAACTGATTCGCCAGCTTCTGGATGTTCGGCGGCATCGTTGCGGAGAACAGCATCGTTTGGCGTTCTTCCGGCACCAGGCTCAGGATCGACGTAATGTCCTCCATGAAGCCCATATCCAGCATTTCATCCGCTTCATCCAAGATTACCGTCTGCACATCGTCCAAACGGATCGTCTTACGGTTGATATGGTCGAGCAAACGTCCAGGTGTACCGATAATGACCTGCGGACGCTTCTTCAATGCTCGAATTTGGCGTACAATGTCCTGACCGCCATAGATCGGCAGCGAACGAACCTGCTTAAAGCGGCTCAGCTTGCTGATTTCTTCTGCGACTTGAATGGCGAGCTCGCGAGTCGGGGTCATAATCAGGGCCACGATTCTTTCTTCGGCCGGATCAATTTTATTAATAAGCGGGATGGCAAAAGCTGCCGTCTTTCCTGTTCCCGTCTGTGCTTGGCCGAACATGTCGCGATTTTCCATCGCGATCGGAATCGCCTTCTCCTGAATTGGGGTCGGCTCTTCGAAGCCCATCTCCGTAATTGCTTTTACTACCTTCGGATCCAGGTTAAAATCTTGAAACGTTGTCAATCGCTTTCTACTCCTTTGTAATGGGGCAGTTTGCCCCTTTCTCATTATCCTTAAAAGTTCCCACTTGCGCCCAAAACAAAAGCTCCTTCCGGAGCCGAGTTTAATCTAACTGACGTAACCTTTAAGAACATTCAAATCATTATAGCATAGTTTGCCGGACAATTGCCAATGTATGGAGCGGCGTTTTCCCATCATATGCTTTTAGTTGCCATAGTGACACAACAATCGCATCACAATACAGATGAAACGAAATCTTTTTCATTCCGTATTTCATGGTTAAGTAAACATTAAAGCAAATGAGGGATCACTATGTCTATTTTTAAACGCATTGGAAATCTGCTGAAGCCTGAACGAATCCCCCCTTCGGAGCAGCCGTTTAATCCATTTGAAAATACAAGCGTCGGTGATATTATAACCGTTGATTTGGAAGAATATATCGTGTCGGGAAAAGTGATTTATTCCGACCGCGGCTATCCTCCTCACCGTTTTGCTTATTATTTGCAAAACGGCCGTACAATTATTTGCTTGATCGTAGAAAAAGGCCGAATTTACGATTGCTGTCTCTGCACATTCTTGGAAGGAGCCCTTGATAATCCAAGCGACGTTCCTACCGAGCTTGTGCTTGATGGAAGAACGACCTACAATTTGGAATATACGCGCAATGATTTTACGCGTACGGAGGGCAACACGGATTTCCGCAGCGGCGATGACGTCACACTTTGGCGTTATTTGGGTGGCAACAACCAGTTTTTCTACCTTCAATGGCAGGACGGGAAATTTGTAGCCATGGAAGGGAAGCGCGTATCGGAATCGGAGATTTCCTTTATGCGTGCTTCGAAATAAACGTTCCCCCTTGGAATCCGCCCAATCGGCAAGCACAGCTGGAGGCGAACGAATGAAAGCACTATTCGAGTATGGATCGATCATAATCGGGGCAGCTCTTGCAGCCTGGGGATTCAACCAATTTTTAATCCCGCATTCGATGATCAGCGGCGGCATCTCAGGTATCGCGATGTTTCTTGGTTATTTAACCAATTGGAATATCGGTATTACGTATTTCGCACTTAATGTTCCGATCTTAATCTGGGGCTGGAGAACCATCGGCAGACGTTTTATCGTGCTGAGCATTTTATCCGTTATAGTCACCACCTGGTTCATGCAGCTGATCCCCGAATATCAATTCAACAGCGAGCCGATGCTAGCGGCCATATTCGGCGGTGTGCTTATCGGATTCGGCACAGGAATCTCGTTCCGGGCGGGAGGCTCAACGGGCGGGATGGACATTATCGCTGCGATTATTACAAGAACGCGGGATTTCCCTCTCGGGACGTTCCTTTTTGCCATCAACGGCATTATTATTGCCGCCCTCGGCTACTATAAAGGCAGCTGGGACCCTGCATTGTTTTCGATGCTCTCGATCTACATTGCCGGAAGAATCGTAGATACAATTCATATTCGGCATATCAAGGTTACGGCCTTTATCATTACAACACAGAAACAAAAAATGATTGAGCAGCTGCTAAAAATTCCGCGCGGCGTCACCACAATCAAGACGCAGGGAGCGTTCACCCATCAAGAGCGGGATATGATAATGACCGTCACCACCCGCTATGAATTAGCCGAGCTGCGCAAAATTATTAAGGAGACCGACCCCAAAGCGTTTGTGAACATCGTAGAAACCGTCGGTGTTATGGGAGAATTCAGGCGGACCTAAACTCACTGAATTATCCATTAAAAATACATAGAGGGATATGATATACTGGAGAAGTATCGAAACCAATTCTGCTATTGGAGGGTGATCTACCATGAACATGGAAACCGTTACATTAGCAAGCATTGTCATGAGATGTTCCCCAAAGATGTATCCCACTCTCAAGAAAGAAGAATTGGAATCCGTTATCGTATTGCGGGATGGGCTGGCGCAATTAGAAGCGGAAGATGCACTGGATATTATTAAGTACAGCATTTGCGAGCACCAGAAACAACAGCTTTTGCAATAGCGTTTGATCTATAGAAAAAACCGTCAACCGTGAACTGCACCTCCAACGTTAGATTATGTCTAACATTAGGGGTACAGCTCATCAAGGTTGGCGGTTTTTTTGTTTCCGTATTATTTTAATGGCATGCGCATATCCAAACGTCTGTAATATGCTCTCGTACCGAAAAACAGCAGAGCGGCAGCCGCAGTTAACACTGCTCCAAACGCGTACATTCCGTCTCCTCCATACGCCTCCTGAATCGCTCCTCCCGCGAACCCGCCGATCACACCGCATAAGCCTAAGAAAACCGAGGCCAGCATCGATTGTCCTGTCGTCTGGAGCTCCTGAGGAACGGTTCGGGCAACATATTGAACCGAAACGATCCAAAATACCGCGAATGTGACCGAATGCATCGTTTGCAACATTCCGAGCACATACGGATCATCCAGAAGTGCATACATCCCCCACCGGATTGTGTAGAGCACCCCTACAATACCGAGCAGCGCCAGCTCCTGAAACCGATTCAAATACCGGCCCAAAAATGCAAAGGTAGGAGCTTCGCTTGAGGACGCAAGCGCCCATGCTATTGCTACCCACGCAGCCGAAGCTCCAAGGTCAGATAAGTAAAGCCCGAACAAAGCGTCGTTCATCCGGTGCGGAATCATGAGCACCAGCACCATCGCAAGAAACCACAGCAGCCTCTTATTTTGCAAAATCACACTAAGTGACTTAAGAGAAATCCGCTCCCCTTTGGACGGCTGATCCTTTAAGAAAAACAAAAACAATGGTGGAAATATCCACAATACCCAATACATATATTGTAAATGTTGGATCCCGCCGATCCACTGCAAAATCCAATGCGAGTTGAGCGCAATCGCCGTAAAGCCTAACGAACCGAACAGTCGGACGCCTCCGTACGACTTCCCGGTTTCCTGCGCCACTTTAATCGTCAGTGAATCCAGCAGCGGCGCTGAGGGCACTTGAAAGAAATAAACGAGCAGCATGAACAGGAACGAAAGTGTATAATCTGTTGCCGAGAATAACCCGATGCTGCTGATCAGCATCAGCGCCCACAGGCCCCAGACAATTTTCTTTACCGTTTGAAACCGGTCGCTGAGAAAGCCCCACAGCGGCTGAGCAAAAATGGCGACAAACGGGCCGAAGCTCATCAGCGCTCCGATTTGCAGCGAGGTGTATCCCTTCGTCTGGAAATATAAAGGCAATAAAGGCAGCAGCACCGCTTGAGTCGCATAATACGAAAACGTAATCGCCTGCAGTACTCGAAATTGTTTTAGCATTCTCTCCAGCATCTTCTCTCTACGTTAAAGTGAAATTCATCTCTCGTTTGACTCCTATATCCTACAACATTCCATGTAAAAAAAGAAGCATCCCACGATGCGACAGCAAATGGCATATACCAATAAATTTTGATAGGCTCATGTCGGTTTTTGCCTTATAATAGAGTTACTTCAAAATGGGAGAGTAGACAAAGATATGGAGTTATTAGCCGCTTTCATGCTTCTGCTAGGTCAGTTGTCCAATGGTTCTACCGCTAACGATGTTACCGTCGAGCAGCTCACCGCCGCTGCGGAAGCATCCAGGCAAGCCGCATTCATTGAACAGTCAGGTAAACCGCTCGTGAACAAGTCGGATCCGCAGCCCGATGCCCCTGTCATTAAAGGCGTTTATTCGACCGCATACAGTGCCGGCGGCGCCCGATTGGAAAAGCTGCTGAAGCTTATGGATGACACCGAGCTTAATTCACTGGTCATCGATATTAAGGACGACCGCGGATACATTACGTATGCCACGGAAAACCCGGAAATCACCGGCCTCGCGACCATCGAAAAAGCGATTCCCGACATCCAAAAGCTGATGACCACGTTAAAAGAGCATGAAGTGTACCCGATTGCCCGGGTCGTTGTCTTTAAAGACACCTTCCTCGCCAAGAAACGCCCTGATCTTTCTTTTGTAAACGGCGATGGCAGCGTATGGAGCAACGGCAAAGGCGACAGCTTTGTAAATCCTTATCGTAAGGAAGTTTGGGATTACAACATTGCAGTAGCGAAAGAAGCGGCAGCATTAGGCTTTAAAGAGATTCAATTTGACTATGTACGTTTCCCGGAAGGCTTTGAAAAGCGGGCGGATACCTTAACGTACGAGAAGGATGAGCGCAAGCGCATCGATATTGTTGCGGACTTCGTCAAATACGCCAAGGAGCAGCTCACACCGCTCGGCGTGCGGGTCAGCGTCGATATTTTCGGTTACGCGGCATCTGTACCGGCTGCCGAAGGAATCGGGCAGGATTTCGAGAAAATTTCCGCCAACGTGGACGTTATTTGTCCGATGATTTACCCTAGCCATTACGGAACCGGCTGGTTTGGCTCCCCTGTACCGGATGCTGCGCCGTATCAAACGATCGCCGGCGCGACCATCGACACCCATAAGAAGCTGGAATCGCTCGGAGAGCTTAAGCCGATCGTCCGCCCGTGGATTCAAGATTTCACTGCGACCTGGGTAAAGGGCTATATTCCGTACGGCGCCAAAGAAATCGAAGCGCAAATCCAAGCGCTCAAGGATAATGGCGTCAACGAATACCTGCTGTGGGATGCTAACAATTCATACACAGAAGGCGTCCAATATAAATAATTCACAACTATACTTGCGCCGCTAGTTTCCGGTCAATCCTTCGACTTCAAAGAGAGATTCTCTTTAGTCGTTTCCGGAAACAGCGGCTTTTTTACGTCCTTTTGCCCTTGCCGGCAGCCAAAGAAGCAGAAAACAACCGGCTGCAATGAGCTCGAGCTGTAAAATGTACCACGGCCACGGCGCCAGCAAATCCAATATGGAGGCGCTTGGCGGCTTGCGTGACAAAAACATATAGTTCGACCCTGTCAGTTCATTGATCGGGTATACAATCAGAGCAATTCCGTTCAGCCACATCATGGCGCGTCCCACAGAGCGGAGGGTAGGCCGAAGCTCTTCTACCGCCGTCATCCATATGCTGGCCGCAATAATCGCCGCGTGCGCTGCGAAAAAATGAATGAAGCGCATATGCGGAAATGCAAAATCAAGAGAGGGCGTCAGCAGCGCCTGCAGCGCTCCGCCGATTCCGAGGAAATATAAAGGCTCATAAAGCGTCCGGCTTTTTCTCGCCACCATTACGGCCGAGAGCAGCAGCGTAATGCTGCAAAGCTGCAGCGGAAGCGAATACCGCAGCGCCCATTCTCCATTGATTACATACCACAGCTGCAGTGTGATTTCAAAGGAAACCAGCACTCCGACAAGCAGCCATCTTCCAATGCGGTTCACCTGTCCCCGTCGCAGCTCTTTCCGCCAAATCACGATCGCTGCGGAAACGGCCAGCGAAACGATGAGTGCAGCCCAATGCTCCCGGTTAAACATGACAAACCCGAGTCCCGCAGCATCCGCTCCAAACCATTTTTCCATACGCGTCATCCCCCATTCACAACGTTGCTTCCCTTTCATTTTGTACAAATATCCATAAAAAAACAGTACTAACTTTCGTTAGTACTGCCTCTCATAGCATATTTTGCTTTAGATCAACTTAATCCCGCTGATCAAAATGATGAAGGCCATCGCGGTCCGCAGCGGCTTGGCGGGCACCTTCGCAGAAAGGCTGCTGCCTGCAAGCACTCCCGGGATCGAGCCGATGAGCAAATTAAACGCCAGCATGTAATCAATGTTCCCGAAGAAAGCATGCACCGCACCCGCCGCGGAAACAAGCAAAAACGCATGCAAAATATCGGTACCGACCAAGGTTGCCGAGGACATCCGGTATAAATAAATCATCGCCAAAGCAAACAGCGAACCGGATCCAATCGAGGTCATCCCTACGACAAATCCGAGCACACAGCCGATTCCGATCGTCAGCAGCTTTTTCTCCGAGATCGGTTTATCCTGCCAGCGGTTCGAGCCGAGCCGGTCGTAAAACTGCTTTACAATCGTTGCAACCGCAACCAGCACAAGGACAATCCCAAGCGCATGCTTAATGACCGATTCTTGATGCTGATGCAGCGGCTCGTAAAAATGCAGCAGCATAATCGCTGTCAGCGCACTAGGCACGCTGCCGATCGCCAAATATTTCACCAGCTGCATGTCGATCGTTTTTTGGCGAATGTGCTGAATACTTCCGAACAATTTTGTGATTGAATTATAAAACAAGTCCGTAGCGACGGCCACACTCGGGTTGATGCCGATCAGTACTAAAATAGGAGTAAGCAGCGCAGCGCCGCCTACGCCGGTTAAACCGACCAATACACCGACCAGCAGCCCCATTAACGCAATATCGAGTTCCACTTCCTGCACCTCAAGTTTTATAAGCTTTTTTTATGTGATCCATTAGAAGCTATGATGCAGTGTATGTATTCGCCCGGTTATAGGTGCACCCCTACTGCAAACATAGGCACAGGTTTATTTTATTTTTGCTCCTTCTTTTTTTCTACATCCAAAATTCCTAAACCCTTCAATTTTTCTACCGCTTCTTTGCTGCTGGAAAGACCGAGCTTTTTCAAAGCGTTGCCGACATGATTTTTAACTGTGCGGATGGAGATTACCAATTTATCGGCAATTTGAGATTGTGTATATCCGCTGCCGATCAGCTCAAACAGCTGGAGCTCACTGGGCGTAACTTTATCCCGCACTTCCTTAACATGAAATTCGTGCTCCAGTTTCTTTAATCTTCGAAACTCCTCCCGAAGACGATCGGCGGCAGCCGGAGAAATCGGTGATTCTTTCCGAAAGGCCGTACGCACCGCCTCCGGTATTTGCTCAAATCCTGTTTTGAGCTGATAATCGATTGCGCCCGCTTGAAAGGAACGGAATATGAGCTCCTTCTCTTCCATCGAAGTAAGCATAATAACCCTCGCTCCGGTCTGAAGCGACACCTCTTCGGCAAGCACAATTCCTTCAGGCCGATCTTCAAGCATAATATCCATCAGGACCACATCGGCCTCCCCACCGGTTACCAACTCCAGACGGCTTCTCACTTCATCCGGCGTACCGAAGGATTCGATCACCTTGATATCGTCCTGACGATTCAGGTAAGAGGTCAGTCCCCTAAGCCAATCTTTATCATCTTCAACAATCCATACACGGATTTGCTGCTCCATTTATGACCGTTGCTCCTTTCCTTGCCGAATGATGGTTATGCGCGAAGGATTCGTTTTTTTGGAAATATAAAATAGACGCTCGTTCCTTTTCCTTTTTCACTGGAAATATGAAGGGATCCCCCATGCTTGCGCATGACATGATAAGCGTACGGGACCCCTAACCCGAAATTAAGATTGGCCGAACCTTTGGTTGTATAAAAAGGCTCCATCACGCGGCTGAGCTCCTTCTTATCCATGCCAACACCCGTATCCTTCACTTCAAGCACGAGCTCCTGTTTCGCCGGATATAACGCAATCGTTAGCTCCCCGCCGCCGGTCATCGCTTCGGACGCATTGGCAATCACATTGTGAAGCGCTTCGCCGGTTTGTACCGGGTCCATTTCAAGGAAATACCCTTTCGCAAGAGACGTATGGACAGTCACATGACGCAGCTTCGGCCCGCACCGCCTAACTACCTCGGCAGCCCAATCATCCGCACTCACCCGTTCGGGATGCAGCTCCAAATCCTGCGTTTTCTCATGAACTCTAGCAATCATGTCTTGAATATGCTGCGCGGCCGACATCATGGCATCAAGATCCTCCATCAGCTCCGGCTGCTCCGTTTTCTGCGCATAATCCTTCATATTTTCCGCAAAAAGACGCATTTTCCCGACATCGTTCTTAATGGCATGATTTAATATCGCCGTACCAGAGGTAATCGCCCGCAGGGTCGTGTCCAGCTTTCGGCGCTCCACCAGAATCCGTGTACCTAAAAACCCGTAGGTAAATAAGGCAAACAAAAACACACAAACGCCAAAAGCAATCATCCACGTATTGTACACCCACATTCGAAGCATACCGAAGCTGGGCAGCACGTAATTCATCATCATGGAATTCGAGACCGGAGCAAGCACAGCTAAGCTGGTAAAAAAATGGGTTCTGCGGGCTACCGGGAGGTATTCCTTGCGGAACATCATAATGACCATCCCTGTAAGAATGTAGGGAACGGCCCAGCTTGCGACGACCGGATACGTAATCGGATACATTTGATTATACGGCGGCGTAAGCAACAGACAGGCGATGATCGGCACGAGCAGAGGCAGAATTAGCCTCTTGGACCAAACGCTTGCCGCCGTCTTCGGGTTATAAGCAATCGCGAATATTAGAAATGCATAAGGCACCCCGTAGTACGAAGTCAGCGAAGAAGCCGCCATAATCTGATACAGTGTATGATAGGCTCCGCCGCTGTAAGCAGCAACGTAAGGAAGCACGCTTTCATCAATCACAGCGGCCAGCGCTCCCGCTCCGCCGCAAAACGACAACAACGCGAGTCTTCGCAGGACGGGCGATCGAATATCAGCAAATAACAAAAACAAAGACACGGTCCATAATGATATGAGAACAAATGCCACGGTGAATGATCCCCCTGTCTTCACAGCTGCGGGTTGGTGTGATGCTATCGTATCATATTTACCCAAAATAAAAAGTCCCGGTCTATTCGACCGAGACAAAATTTTGCTTAAATTGTTTAGATCTCACCTTGCTGTACGGGAGCCACGGGAGCCGCAGCAGCCGGAAGACGAAGTACCGGAAGCAATATCAATACTCCAAGCAAGAACAGCGCCGAAGCGGTAAGATACAGCATCGGCAAGCTTAAGAGCTGTTTAAGAACTCCAGCTGCACTCATCGTAACGACCATCGCTCCCATAAAGAGCGGCGTCATAATCCCATTCACGCGGCCGACAAAAGCTTCCTCTGTGTTTTTGAGAATCATCGTATTAATCGAGATTTGAATCGCCGGCAGCAGCAGACCGGAGAAAAACTGTGCCGTCAATGCAATCCAGGTCGTTTCCGTAAGTCCAAAGACGCCGATTGTAAGAAAGCTCACCGTCATCCCTATCGCCAGCATCATTTGGGGAGCCATCCCTTTGGACAATCCCATGGCGAGCACTCCTCCGATGATCATCGCAACACCGTTAACCGCTGTAAACCACTGTAAGAAATCTTTTTCCAATCCAAGTGTCTCGGTAACGAAAAAGATTCCCAGCGGGTTAATCAAACCGAGGGCAAAGCCTGCGGTAAGAAATACTCCGCCCAGCGTGATCAGCAGACGGTTGGAGAGCACATACCGGAAGCCTGCCCCCATCTCTTGTAACAGCTTCGTTTCCCGCGGAGCTTCTGTTGTCCGATCCGCCGGAAGGAACATCAGCACAGCTGCCGAGAGCAGGAAGCATACACCCATTATTCCGATCGCCGTTTGAATTCCGAATTGAAAATAAACGTAGGTTCCAAGCATCGGGCCTAAGATCATAAACAAAGCAATCGTCGTCTGAAATAGCGACATCCCCATTTGCATTTGCGATTCAGGCACATGCTGCTTGAACAGCTTCATGCCTGACGGCTGTGAAAACTGGGACAAAATCGAAGATACGAGTGTCGCGAAGAACACCGCTTTCCATGAACCGTAAACGAGCGCCAGCAGCACGAAAAAGATCGATGCCGCACTGAGCAAATCGCTCCATACCATCGTGCGTTTCGGCTTCCAGCGGTCGGCAAAGGTGCCGCCGATGAACGAAAAAATAAAAATAGGGGCAAACTCCGCTACAGATATGAGCGATACGGCGATCGGGTCATTGTTCGTCTGGTCCGTAACATATAAGAGGATCGCAAAATTACGCACCCAAATCCCGACCTGCAAAAACAAGTTGGATATCAAGATCGCCTGCACAAAGCGGTTGGCAAAAAACGACCGGATATCGGGTTTCTCTGACATTGGTTTTCTCTCCTTACCATAATAACCATCGTTTCATTCAGATGTAAGTTTATCCCAATTCACCGACATTACATAGTGAGTTTCGTCATGTGACCGGTCATATTTTGGTACAATGAGGTTGAAACGAAACGACAACACGGAATAACGAATCCTGGGGAGGTCTTTCCTTTGGCAAAACCTGGCGATCTGGCACCGGCCATTGAAGCCGAAAGCACGCAAGGTACGATCCGCTTGTCCGATTATCTAGGACAGCGTCCGATTGTTCTTATCTTTTATCCGCGCGATTTCACGCCGGTTTGTACCGCTCAGCTGTGCGCCGCACGCGATTCCAAAGCGCAGTATGCACAGGTCGATGCAGTTGTGCTTGGCGTAAATCCGGGCGGACTTGAGAAACACAGTGAATTCAGCGAAAAATACAATTTGGATTTTCCGCTGCTTTCCGATCCAGACGGCAATGTCCGCAAAGCGTTCGGAATCGGCAAGCTTCTCGGCTTGTTTAGTGTCCAGCGCGCGGTCGTTGTCATCGGCAAGGACTGACGTATCGCTTCCGTCATCGACGGGAATCCGCCTACAGCGGAAATTTTGAAGGCGCTCCAGTACTCCTAATTACAAAAAGGGCGCATTCAGCCTTCATCGGCTTCCTGCGCCCTTCTCTTCTATTACTGCGATAACCGCAGTGCTAAATCATAAAGATCCATATTAAACGGCTTCTTAGTCGCAACTACGGTTGCAATATCCGTAGCCACCAGCTCGTTGCGAATAACGCCGCAAGCTTTGCCCGAATCGCCTTCGATCAGCTTACGGACGGCGAAATCCCCCAAACGGGAAGCAAGAATCCGGTCGTTATGCGTTGGCGTGCCGCCGCGCTGGATATGTCCAAGCACCGTTACACGCGCATCAAGACCCGTCCGATCCGAAATCCCCTTCGCGATATCTTCGCCCTTGCCAACGCCTTCGGCAACAATAATGATACTATGGCGCTTGCCCGCTTCAAAGCCTTCCTTCATCCGTCTTGCTACTTGCTCAATTTCGAAGGGTACTTCAGGGACAATGATCGTTTCCGCACCACTCGCAAGACCGGCGTAGAGCGCAATATCGCCGCAGTGACGGCCCATAACCTCAACAACCGAAGAACGCTCATGGGAGGTCATCGTGTCCCGCAGCTTGTTAACCGCGTCGACTACAATGCTCACCGCTGTATCAAATCCAATCGTAAAATCCGTGAACGGGATATCGTTATCGATCGTTCCCGGCAGCCCCATCGTTTTGATCCCGAGCTGGCTCAGCTTGTTGGCGCCCTGATATGATCCGTCTCCACCGATAACGACTAAACCGTCAATGCCCAGCTTACGCAAATTTTCTGCTGCAAGCTGCTGGCCTTCCGGCGTCATCATCTCTTTACAGCGTGCCGTTTGCAGCACCGTTCCGCCGCGCTGGATAATATCACCTACGCTGCGGAGATCCATAGGCCGGATATCATTGTGAATTAATCCATAATATCCGCGCTGCACTCCGAACACCTTTAAACCATGAAACAGCCCGCTCCGCACGACAGCACGCACTGCAGCGTTCATGCCCTGAGAATCCCCACCACTTGTCAAAACCGCAATCGATTTTACCGACACTGTCTTGTCCTCCTGTCACGAATGTTTTGAATGTATAGGTTATGTAAGGGTTACTTCCTGTTTTTTTCGTATAAAGATGCTGTTTACCCAGAAGAAAATCCGCATCAACGGGCTTTTCTTCATCACATCTCGAGTGACCAGGCGGACAGCGCCTTGCATACGCGCCTTCGGATCGGACAAATACAGTGCCACTAACCCTTCTATAATCATACGGTGAAAACGCGGGTTCGGCAACTTGCCGATATGCAGCCTTGCCTGGGATACCATTCGGGAAAGTCTTTCCGAGGTTTCGCCAACATCCTTGTAATAGCTGCAAAAATTCAAGTCGCCGCCGATCCGGTCCTCCTCTTGATCGATTAAATAATCAAGCAAAATATGAAGACCGCACACGTATGGAAAATATGCATCTTTAATGACGTCGGCCCGGTCTGCAGTTACGCCTTCTTCAGCCGCAATCATAAATAGCGTGAACATACCGAGCGTGGACCCTGTTGCGGCGGCAAATTCATTCCAAAGTAAATCCGGATAACCATGCCGATGCCGCTCCCACCAAGCCAGGAGTTCTTGCTCGCGAAGCTCCTTGCGAATATGCTTGTACACCTGCAAATCGCCATAAAGCGAAACAAGCCGGGTCACCTCGTGAAAAACAGCGCTGTAAGAAGGCAGCATGCAAATGCATGTCTGACACGTTCTTACAAGCGCCTCCAAATAACCCCCGTCATCCTTCTCCTGCCGGTAGGCGTAATAATCCTGTACCGAAGCGGATGGATTTACGGCATCCAGCATGGATTGATGAAGAAGACGGAAATCATCCGGATCCAGCGAGGTGCTGCGGTCGCACAAATTGTCCAAATAATCCGAGATCGTCTGCAGAGCGACAATCAGCGGGATCAGCACATGCCGGTATTCCATCTGCGCCGCAGCGTATACTGCGCCGCCTTGGCAGTGGAAGCGTTTGGAATGAATGCTTGCGAGCGCCTGTTTGCGCAGCTCCGGGTCAGGGATGCTTTCCGCGCGACGTTCCCAGCGCGTAAGCTCTGCATCGACATCCGGCAGAATATATCGGTAAACTCTATACATAAGATGGAGGGGGCCTTGCGGTACTCTCCTAGTTGCGTTTATTGAGCTCACGGCAGGTCCCTCCGGCACAATTGATTGTTAAACAATAGCTTATTTTGCAAACCACCCTGTTAAGCCTCCATCGTCGACTAGCCATAACGCTTTAATGATGCTTCGGCTGTGCATGCACATCCTGATTTAATCGGAACCAAATATGCAGGTCATTGATGCAGCTAGCCAGCTCGGCAATTTCCGAATTTAAACGGCAGGAGCGGAGAAAATTCGGCTCGTGATCCAGCTCTCTCTGCTTTCGGATAATCATTCTCTCGAACTTTTGGATATGGTCGGGAATCGTACCCCTTACCATTTCCCAATACAGCAGCAATTCCGCCCGTTCCTGCTCATTAAACAGCTCCCAATCCTTCTTTAGATCGGGAAGCGGAATGCCTAGTCTCTCGTTATATGTAAATTGGCTTTCCGGCTTAAACATAAAGCCTCTCCCCTTCACGCTGCAGGTAAAAGAAATGTTTCCCTTCTACTGTATCACAATCATTATCCCCGTTCCACCACATCTCGTGGTATACTATCACGTATTATATCTTAGGGAGGTCGAAGCCCCATGGGCGGGGAACAACGCATCACGTTCCGGCAATTATTTGCCTTCTTCTTGCCGCTCGGATTGTCCGCCAGCTTAGTCACCTTTTCCCATGTCATCATCAATGCGACATTGACCCGCGGTATCAATCCGGAATACATCATTGCCACGTACGCCATTGCCATGAGCCTGCTGGCCATCACGGAAAAACCGGCCGTGCTGCTTAGGCAGACCTGCTCCGCGCTCGTGCGCGACAAGCGCTCCTTTCGTGCGATGTGGCAAGTATCCGTAGTGCTTTTTGCTTGCGTGCTTATTGTCGGGGGAATCGTTTCCTATACTCCGCTCGGAACTTGGCTGTTCGCTTCGCTTTTCGATGCCGAGCCAGCTCTGCTTAACGGAATCATCGATGTTTACCGCGTACTCATGTTCGTCAGCATTTTCTCCGGCTTGCGCTGTCTGTACCACGGCATTATCATTTCTGCGATGCGCACCAAATGGCTGACAATCGGCATGATCATTCGCCTGATCGGCATGGTGGCGGCAGCCGGCTACTTTATTGTAACGGATTCGGTCAACAGCGGTGCAGTCGGTGCAATCATCTTTTTGGTCGGGATGATGATTGAAAGCTTGGTTGCGGTCTGGGAAGGACGGAAGGTTCTTAAAGAAATGCCGAATGAGCTGGAGTCGCATGAGGTTCAAAGGCCGGCGCATATTTTACGTTTTTATAAGCCGCTGCTCTACTCATCCTTTATCGCGGTCATTATCGGTCCGGCCATCAATGCATTTTTAGGAAAAACCGAAAACCTGGCGCTGGCGATTGCATCGTTTGCGGTAGCCGCCAGCTTAACCAACCTAGTTACAAGCTTTTTTTCCTACGTACACCAAATCGTACTTAATTTTTATCGAAAAGATGCAGGCACGGTGTTTCGCTTTACCCTTCTCTTGAGCTTTATTCCAGGGCTGCTCATTACCATCATCGGTTATACGCCTGTCGGCTATTGGATCCTAACAAGCTTAATGGATGCCGGGGAGGCGCTGGCGCAGGAAAGCCTGCGGACGATCCGCGTATTTGTGATCTTAACGCTCGTTTTCCCTTGGCTCGATTATTTTAACGGGCTGCTGCTGCTCAAGGGCCAGACCAAAACTACCATTTGGTCCCAGACGGCGAACGTTTCCGTTACCTTGACAACCTTGATCGTGTGCGTAGCTTTCGTTCC
Source organism: Paenibacillus turpanensis (assembly GCF_011421635.1). Taxonomy (GTDB): domain Bacteria; phylum Bacillota; class Bacilli; order Paenibacillales; family YIM-B00363; genus Paenibacillus_AK; species Paenibacillus_AK turpanensis. The sequence goes on along the minus strand of NZ_WTLI01000011.1, from coordinate 100,281 downwards.
AGCATGGAATGGCATGATCGGAGCATTAGCCCAATCGCTCGGATTGTTCGGTGAGCTGCTTGTCGCTGCAACCATTTTGCGACTGCACAGCAAGCATTCGCAAACAAATTTTATAACGAGAAAATCGGATCGGAGCTTATAAATGAAACGTCACGAGTACTTTTTGAAAATCACGTTTTTTTGTATTTTTATGACGATGGCCTGCGTTGTATCTTATATTCCGCTTTGGCTGGATGCCAGAGGGTACAGCAAAACCGAAATCGGCTTCGTGCTGTCGCTCGGCCCGCTCATTTCAATCGGCTCCAATCTACTCTGGGGCTATGTAAGCGACAGGTTTCAAACGATCGTCAAAATTTTGTGGATCATATTGATCGGACAGCTGGTTACCATATTCTTCGTCGGCAGACTGGAATCGTTCGCCGCAGTCGCAATCGTCATGGCATTCTTCTACTTTTTCCAGACCCCAATGATTACACTGCAGGACAGCCTCACCTTAAACTCGCTGGGAGGGCAGCAAGGGCGTTACGCTTCGTTCCGTGTTTGGGGCTCCATCGGCTTCGCAGTTACGGCGGTGGTCGTCGGGTATATTTTAAAGTCGATGCACTCGGATGCGATTCTGTGGACGGTCATGATCGCCGCTGCGCTTACACTCGCTGTCACCTTTGGCCTGCAGGATCGGAAAGGCGGCAGTGTCTCCAAGCTTAGCTTTGCAGGAATTTGGAAGGTGATCGGCTCACCGACCTTTCTGTTGTTTTTGTTTTTCTTGTTCCTGATGTCCGTAGCGCATCGGGCAAACGACAACTTCTTGTCGCTGTATTTGCAGTCCATGGGAGCGGAAGAAAGCGTAATCGGATGGGCGATGATGATGTCGGCCGTCAGCGAAATTCCGGTATTCTTCTTGATGGCCCGCTACGGCCACCGCTTTAAGGAGCTGCCGCTGCTGGCGTTCGCCGCACTTGTCTATGCCGTGCGATTTGCGCTGTACTCCATTGCCGATACAGCGATCGCTATTGTATTTCTTCAGTTGATGCACAGCTTTTCCTTCGGGATCTTTTTAGTTACGGCCATTCGGTATATTCAAAACGTCATTCCTGACGAATACCGCGCCACAGGGCAGGCTGTGTTTGCCGTCACTTGGCTCGGCTTGGCCGGTCTTGCCTCCGGATCGATCGGCGGTGTCATCTTTGACCAGTTTGGCGGCCAGGCGACCTACTTGTTTGCGGCAATATCCGCATTAATTGCCTTCTTTAGCTTCCTTGCTCTGCACAGCTACATGGAACGAAAAAACACCGCACCAACCAGCATGAACAGCTGATGGATACGGTGTTTATCGGCGGATCGGACCTTATTGTCCGATCCGTGCCATTTCGTCATCGCTAATTTCAAAATTCGCGAATACGTCTTGAACATCATCATTTTCCTCGAACGCGCTCATCATCTTCAGCAGCTTCTCGGCATTTTCTCCCGAGGCCTCTACCGTATTTTGCGGAATCCAGCGGATCTCAGCAGTATCAAAGCTGTAGCCCTGCTGCTCCAGCGCCGATTTCACTAACTCAAATTCATGCGGATGCGTTGTGATCTCGAAGCTGTCCTCATTTACAAGCACATCCTCCGCTCCTGCTTCCAACGCTTCCATCATGACGGTATCCTCGTCACGCTCGAATTCCTCACGGGAAACAGAAAGCACGCCCTTTTGATCAAACATATAGGCCACGCAGCCGCTTTCCCCCATATTTCCGCCGCGTTTATTAAAAATTGCTCGTACGTCGGCAGCCGTCCGGTTCCGGTTTTCCGTTAAGCATTTTACCATAATGGCTACGCCGCCGGGGCCATAGCCTTCATAATAAATTTCTTCGTAATCAACGTTGCCTTCCCCGGCTCCCGCTGCTTTTTTTATTGCACGGTCTACATTATCCATCGGCATATTAACCGCACGGGCATTAGCAATTGCCGTTTTCAACGCGAAATTTGCGTCCGGATTCGGCCCGCCCTGCTTCGCTTGAACATAAATTTCACGGGCCAGCTTTACCCACTGGTTGTTTCTCGCCTGGTCCTGCTTCCCTTTTTTGGCGGCAAACAGTTTAAACTTCGGCATATCAACAACTCTCCTATCCTGACATTTTGCACCTATTAGTTTACACTACTGCTATAAAAAAAAACAACTCCCGAACTAGATTCGGGAGTTGATCGCTTTCGACATCATATATTATATAAGACGATAAATCTTATAATTTAATGACGTTTGCAGCTTGCGGTCCGCGGTTGCCTTGTACGATTTCGAATTCTACGCTTTGACCTTCGTCAAGAGTTTTGAATCCGTCGCCTTGGATTGCGGAGAAATGGACGAATACATCGTCGCCGCCTTCAACTTGGATGAAGCCGTAGCCTTTTTCTGCGTTAAACCATTTAACTGTGCCTTTCAAGTACACTACCTCCTAAAAATGACGCCACTTGGGTGACGATTGGTATCATTATATATCTAACGTCATTAATTTGCAATTAGGATTACCTATCAAATTTCCTTATCATTACATACGTTTTTGAGCCGGGAATGAACGGAAGCTGCGAATTTTCCCTTATAAAACAAGCCTTTTTTTGCAGCTGCTGCTCAAGCGTCTCCAATCCGGAATAGGGCTTGAATGCCAGTGTGACGAGCGGATAAATGCGAATTTCTCCACCCGGCCTTGTAACCCTCAGCAGCTCCTCGAGCGCCTCCAAGTGAAACGATTCGGACAGCGCCGCATTGCCATATAAAAATAAAAAGTGGCTGCAAAGCACCGTTTCAAACGCTTCGTCCTGAAAGGGAAGGCTCGGAAGCGAGGCTTGGATATACCGTTCCGGCTGTTTCGCATAATGCTCTGAAAATGCTCGAAGGGAGCGGATTCTCATTTCCGTACTTTTCTCCACAGAGCCGTAATATGTCCAGTCGAACTGCTCCTGCAGTGCTGCTAATTTCCCGGCGGAAATTTCAATTTCTTGTAAGCCGTTTGCATCAATCTTCTCCGGCGTTTGTCCATACAACGGATCAACCGCCACTGCATCAAGCCCTTGTCCACACGCCTCCGCCACGAAGGAAGAAGCGCCCCCGGCCACATCCAGCACCGGTCCGCTGCCCAGCGGCCGTTCCTTAAAGGAAAACATCGCTTCATATTCAGGATAAGACCTGCAGGTCATCGCAAACCCGGCCTGTTCATACGGTTTTACTTCTTTCATGCTCTTCTCTCCTCTGCTCATCTCTTCTCAACAAACCTAGCAAACCAACTCAGCTCGTCTGTACGTTCCACCAACCCACCGCTGAGCATTTCCGGATGAACTGATCCGTTAGGCTCACGCATGATTTAATGGTACAATACTAACTATAACATAAACATCTTGGAAAGGAATGCTTTACATGAACAAGAAAGTTCAAATTTACAAGCATGACAAATGGAATATGCTCACCGTAGAAATTCAAGGCAAGCAGCTCGTCGTGCGCGAAATTTCCGATCAATGGGGCGAAGATACACGCACTTTCCTCAGCAGACCCGAGCTCATGAATTGGGCGAATCACCGCTTCTCAGAAGAAAGGTATCAGGGCAGCGAGGAGGAGCGTCAAGCTATTTTGGAAGCGCTCGGTGAGGTTTAATACACCAATACCATGGAAAAAGGGCCGGTTTCCGCTTCGCGGATCCCGGCCTTTTCGTTAAATCGATGTATGCGGCACCATGGTATCTGCTGTCGCCACATCGAGTACTACCGGTCCATTCTCTTGAAGCGCTTGGCGCAGAGTCTTCTCCAGTTCCGCAGGACTCGTTACTTTATAGCCCTTGGCTCCGCAAGCCTCCGCTACTCCGACAAAATCCGGATTATGAAGCAAGCTGCCTAGGGTATTTAAACCCGCCTGCTCCATTCTATTTTTCTCCATCGCATACGATCCGTTGTTCAGGATGATCAGCACAAGCGGAACCTGGTACTGAGCGGCTGTTTTCAGCTCCAGCAAGGTTTGCACCGCTCCGCCGTCACCGACGATCGCTACCACCTGACGTCCCGGGGCGGAACGCTTCGCGGCAATCGCGGCAGGAAGTGCAAAACCAAGCGTTCGCCACATCCCGGATAGAAGGATATCATGGCGTTTCGCCTCGAAAGCCCGCCCGAACCACAAAGTATGATCCCCGGTATCCACGCAAAGAACCGCATCCTCGTCGCAAACATCAGAAAGAATCTTCATGATTCGCTGCGGCGCAATTGGCGAGCCGTCCAAATTCAATTCCTGCTTTAACACATCGTTCCACTGCCCGATGATCTCTTCCGTCCGCTTCGCCCAGCTGCTGCGGTTTACTCCGGAAGCGGCGCGACGGCAATCTTCCAGCACCAACGGAAGGGCATGCTTCAAATCGCCGACCACACCGGCCGAAAGCGGGTGTCCTTGCCCAATTTGCTCCGCCGCAATATCGAACTGGATCATATTCGCATGCTTTGGCGCATACTCCTCCGGCCACCACGAGGTCCCCAGCATGACGATTAAATCGCTCTCGTCAAGAATTATCGAAGATGCCTCGCTGCCCCCTTGGCCCAGTCCGCCAGCAAACAAACGATGCCCATTCGGAAACACATCCTTCGACGGCATCGTGACAACGACCGGTGCTTGTAAAAGCTCGGCAAGCTCAACCAGCTCCTGCTGCATGCCCTTTACTCCGCGCCCGGCGTATAAAACCGGCTTTGCCGCTTGGGCAATCGAGGACGCAGCCTCGCGGATAACGGATTCCGGAGCAAGAAGAGGCTGGTGCAAATGCTTCCGGTACGGAGTCACCTTCCCCTTCACGGGCTGCTGCCACAAGTCCTTCGGCACCGTTAAATGGGAAACACTTCCTTGTACCGTGCTTGTTGTCAGGAGCCTCAGCAGTACATCAGGAAGCGAATCTGGCGATCCAATCTGCACAGATTGCGCATCGGAAACGATCGGCGCAGACATCATTTGCTGATTGATATACTGCTTTGTCGGCGTGCCGATTTTTTTCGTATCGACCTGTCCCGTAATGGCCAGCACCGGTGTACTGTCCATCTGTGCGTCAGCCAGGCCGTTCAACAAATTCACCATTCCCGGCCCGCTGGTCGCAAGGCATACCCCGATTCGCCCGGTCAGCTTCGCCTCGGCGCAGGCCATTAACGCAGCCGCTTCCTCATGCCTGCAGGCGATATATTCAATTCGCCCCTGCTTTGGAATTTCGTCGAGGAAATATAAATTCCCGTCGCCAATAACGCCATATATACGCTCTACCCCCCAAGCCGAAAGCTGGTCCAATACAAATCGTGCCGCGCTTAGCCCTGAGGAGGGAGTCGTTTCATCCGCGTTTACCGGATTATTCGGTTTGGTTAATGTGGCTGTTGCCATGTTGTCATCACGCATCCTTTCCGTTCAAAGTGTCCCCCTGCGAATTGGAATCCATGCGGCTGTATGTCATAATGTTGCTAAACCAATTGATGGAGGGAAAAACGTGACAGAAAGCGGCTCCTTATTTGCATTTATCATCGTGTCCTTTGCCTTTGCCTTCATTCTCATTCTAAAAAAAGACACCATCGCTCCTCCATTTCGCAGAGGTCTCGCCCTTTTGTCCATCGTTATGGTCGCCTCCGCCTTTACGCTCTTGATCATTCATTTTTTGCGGGGCGCGGCATAGGTTTGATATGATAATGGCAAAATGGAACGGTCATACTATTGGGGTGAAAGGAGAATGCCCCAATGAAACCGATTCCCGCACTTTTAGCTTTATCGTTAACGATTTGCGCCGTCCCGTCCGCTTCGGCTGACTCGGCGGCAAACCCATATAGGAGGGATACTATGACCACTGCTACACAAGTAACAAAACGCTCGGAGGTTCCTGCAGAGCATCGCTGGAATCTGGATGATTTAGTACCAAACCTCGAAGCTTGGGAAAAGGAATATGCCGAGGTAAGACAGCTGCTTACCAAGGTAAAGCAATTTCAAGGAAAGCTGAACAACGCCGACGCCATTCGCGATTGCTTCGCTCTTGAGGATGAAATCGGACTACATAGCGAGCGCGTATATGTTTATGCCAACATGAAGCATCACGAGGATATGGCGGAGCCGGCGGCCATGGCCCTGTCCGATAAAGCAAAAAAGCTGAGCGTAGAAGCATCGGAAGCTTTATCCTTCATTACTCCGGAAATTTTGGAGCTTTCTGAAGAGCAGCTCAAAGCACTCATTGCCGATCCGAAGCTTGCCGATTATAAGTTTACTCTTGAAGAAATGCTGCGCCAAAAGCCACATACCCTCTCCAAGCCGGAAGAAGCACTGCTTGCCCAGGCTGGAAGCATCGCCCAAGGACCGGGAACGATCTTCGGTATGCTGAACAACGCCGATATGAAATTCCCTAAGGTAAAAAACGAAAAAGGCGAAGAAGTTGAGCTCACACATGGACGGTATATCCAGTTTTTAGAGAGCCGCAATCGTGAGGTACGGAAAAATGCATTCCAAGCGATGTATTCTACGTACGCAAAGCAAAAAAACACACTGGCAGCCACTTTATCCGCCAACGTAACGAAAAATGTATTTTACGCAAAAGCCCGTAAATACCCTTCGGTTCTGGAAATGTCACTTTCCGGCGACAACATCCCGAACGAAGTGTACAGCAACCTGATCTCCACGATTCATGAGCATTTGCCGCTGCTCCACCGCTACATGAAGCTGCGCAAAAAGCTGCTGAAGGTTGACGAGCTTCATATGTACGACCTGTTCACCCCGCTTGTCGACGAATTCGATATGAACATTCCGTACGAAGAAGCGAAGCAAACCGTCAAAGAAAGCTTAAAGCCGCTCGGCGACGATTATTTGCGCGTGCTGCAGGAAGGCTACGACAATCGCTGGATTGACGTCTACGAAAATGAAGGAAAGCGCAGCGGCGCCTATTCGTGGGGAGCTTACGGCACTCATCCTTATGTGCTGCTCAACCATAAGGACAACTTAAACAGCATGTTCACACTTGCTCATGAGATGGGCCACGCGATTCATTCCTACTACTCGGACAACACACAAAAATACCGCGACGCCCAATATACGATCTTCTTGGCGGAAGTCGCGTCGACGTTGAATGAAGCGCTGCTTAATAACTACTTGCTGGAAAAAACAACGGATGCCAAGGAAAAAATGTTCCTCTTGACGCATTATGCCGATCAATTCCGGACAACGGTATTCCGTCAGACGATGTTCGCCGAGTTTGAAAAAATCATCCATGAGAAAGCGGAAGCAGGTGAGTCCCTTACTCCTCAAGCGCTTTCTGAAATTTACTACAACCTGAATCTCAAGTATCACGGTTCGGATATGGTCGTAGATCAGGATATCGAAATGGAATGGGGACGTATTCCTCATTTCTACACCAGCTTCTATGTATACAAATATGCGACCGGATTTTCTGCGGCAGCAAGCTTTGCAAAGCAAATTTTGGAGGAGGGCCAGCCGGCAGTCGATCGTTACTTAGGCTTCTTAAAGAGCGGCGGCAGCGATTTCTCCATCAATATTTTGAAGCGTGCCGGTGTTGACATGTCCTCGCCGGAGCCTATTCGTCAAGCAATGGAAGTATTCGAGGATCTGCTGACGGAAATGGAAAAGCTCGCGCAATAAAACATCCTTACGCGGAAAGGACGTCCCAAGCTCTTCTAACGGACGTCCTTTCATTTTCGTGTAACTCGAACTAGCTGTAGATAAAGTGAGTTCAAAATGATAGCAGGAGGTTGATGTTATGCCAGCTTTACATTATGTACGCAAAGGTTCAGGTTATCCGGTAGTCCTTATTCATGGTTTTCCTTTTTCCCATACGATGTGGGAGCCGCAAATTGAAATGTTATCAAAAGATTATGATGTGATTGCCCCTGATCTGCCAGGGTTTGGGGGAAGTCCTGTTGTGAACCCGATTACCATTGCCGAGATGGCCGATCAAGTCGCTGAGCTGCTTTCTTCTCTTGAAATACGCAAATGTATTATTGTAGGTTTTTCGATGGGAGGTTACGTGAGCTTCGAGCTGCTCCAACGCCATTCCGAGCTGGCAGGCGGCCTTGTGCTTGCCGATACAAAAGCCGGTAATGACACAGAGGAAGGTAAAGCAGGAAGACGCAAGCTGGCCGAAGCAGTTATAGCCAATGGATCCGGGGCAGCGAGTGAGGCGATGCTTGGCAAGCTGCTCGCTCCGAATGCTTCGACCGTAAAACCTGAGCTGGTACAGCAAGTTGACCGGATGATCCGAGAAGCATCGCCGGAAGCCATCGCAGCCGCTTCTCTGGCCATGGCGGAACGCGCAGACATGACAAGCTCGCTCGGCGATATCCGAATTCCGGTTCTCGTCTTGGTTGGATCCGAAGACGGCATTACTCCTCCAGATGGAGCCAAACAAATGGCGTCCGCCATTTCCGAAGCATCCGTTAAGGTCATTGACCAAGCAGGACACTTGGCGAATTTGGAACAGCCCCAAGCGTTCACAGAAGCCTTACTGGAATGGTTGAAGAAATACGTATAGGCTGCGCCTAGTCTTTTCGCCTTAAATCCGGAATTGTTTAATTTGTTCAAACAAAAAAGGCTGACCCTCGTTTTGGCACACCGTACAAGACGGTTGCCAAATCGGGTCAGCCTTTTATTCGTTTACGTACAAGAAAATGAATCTTTTGCTGCTTCCTTATTTCCCGAGCGAATGAATCGGATGGCCAAGCGCCGCTTCCGCAGCGTCCTTCACGATTTCGCCCAGCGTCGGATGTGCGTGAATGGTAAGCTCGATATCCTCAAGCGTTGCACTCATTTCCACCGCAAGTCCAAGCTCCGCGATCAAGTCGGAAGCGTTCGGACCGACGATTTGCGCACCGATCAGCACTCCATTCTCCTTCTTTGCCACAAGCTTCACAAAGCCCTCGCCTTTGTTCAATGCTTGTGCGCGGCCGTTCGGAGCATAGTTGAACTTACCGGTTACAATCTCGATGCCCTTCTCTTTCGCTTCCGATTCAGAATAACCAACCGATGCAATCTCCGGATCGGAGAACACTACTGCTGTAATACTCTTGTAATCGATCACGCTAGGATGACCCGCGATGGCTTCTGCAGCCACCTTGCCTTCATAAGACGCCTTATGCGCAAGCGCCGGTCCGGCAACGATATCGCCGATTGCATAGACGTTCGATACACTTGTACGGCCCGTGTTGTCGACCTCGATATAGCCGCGGTCGTTCATCTTAACGCCCATGCCCTCAAGTCCGATATCTTGTGTGTTCGGACGGCGGCCTACAGTTACGAGCACATACTCCGCAGTTACCTGCTTTTCTTCCCCGTTAACCGTATACGTAACGGTAATATCTTTATCGGTTTGCGTTTGGCTCTGCGCCAACGCATTGGTTACAACTTCAACGCCAATTTTCTTGAGGTTTTTGCCTACGTAGCGAGTCAGCTCTGGTTCAAAGCCCGGAAGAACCATATCGGAGCCCTCAAGAATAGTAACCTGCGTTCCGAACTTCGCATACGTTTGACCAAGCTCAACGCCGATGTAACCGCCGCCGATCACGACCATGCTCTTCGGAATTTCCTTTAGGTTCAACGCTTCCGTGGAAGAGAGAACACGTCCGCCAAACGGGAACGTCTTCAGCTCAATCGGCCGGGAGCCTGTGGCGATCACGCAATGATTATATTGGTAGCGAGTGCCCTGCAGCTCGCTGGAAACGCTGATTACGTTGTCGCCCAAGAAGAACGCTTCGCCTTGAACAACTTCAATCTTATTGCCCTTGAACAGCATGCCCAAACCGCCGGTTTGTTTTTTAACGATGCCGTCCTTCCACTCCTGCACCTTCGCAAAGTCGAGCTTCACGTTTTCCGCACTGATCCCCATGTCATGGGATTCATGCATTTCTTCATAACGGTGGGCAGCGGAGATCAAAGCCTTAGATGGGATACATCCAACGTTTAAGCAAACACCGCCGACATTGCCGCGCTCGATGAGCGTAACCTTTTTGCCAAGCTGTGCGGCACGGATTGCTGCAACATAGCCTCCCGGGCCTCCACCGACAACGACAACATCAACCTCGTTTGTTACGTTACCAACGACCATCGCTTACACCTCCATAACAAGCAGCTGCGGGTCAGCAAGCAGCTCTTTGATGTAGTTCAATGCGTTTTGTGCTGTTGCTCCGTCGATGATACGGTGGTCAAACGACAAGGAAAGCGCCATAACGTTGCCGATTACGATTTCGCCGTTTTTCACAACAGGCTTTTGAGAGATGCGTCCTGTTCCGAGGATCGCCACTTCCGGCCAGTTAATAACCGGAGTAAAGAACATGCCGCCTGCGGAGCCAATGTTTGTAATCGTAATGGTGCTGCCTTTCAGCTCGTTCGGAGCAAGCTTTCCTTCGCGGCCGCGAGCAGCCAGGTCGCGAATTTCGTTTGCGATCGTCCAAATATTTTTGCGGTCTGCGTCTGCGACGTTCGGAACGATCAGGCCGTTATCCGTGTCGGCAGCGATACCGATGTTGTAGTACTTTTTGTATACAATTTCCTGCTTCTCGTCATCGATGGAAGCATTTAATACCGGGTATTGGCGGGCAGCCGCAACCAATGCCTTCACGATGAACGGAAGATAAGTCAGCTTAACGCCCTTCTTCTCAGCAACAGGCTTCGCCTTTTCGCGGAGAGCAATCAGCTCGCTTACGTCAACCTCGTCCATGATCGTAACATGCGGTGCCGTGTATACCGACTTCACCATCGCATTTGCGATCGCGCGACGGATGCCCTTAAGCGGTACGCGCTCTTCTACGCGCTCGCCAGGAGCTGCCGCTGCGGCCGGAGCCTTCGCCGCTTCCGCGCCTGCAGCCGGTTGTGCCGCTGCTTCGCCTTGCGCTCCAGGCGTAAAGCCGAGCACATCCTCGCGAGTGATCCGGCCGTTCTTGCCGGTGCCGCGCACCTCTGCAATCGGCACGCCCTTCTCGCGTGCAAGCTTGCGCACGCTTGGCGTCGCCAGCACGTCAGTCGGCGTCGCTTCCGGACGCGCTTCTGCTGCCGTCGTCGTTTGCGGAGCTGCAGCAGGCGCTGGAGCTGCTTCTGCCGGCTTCGCTGCCGGAGCTGCCGCCGGTGCCGCTTCTTCCGCATGGCCGTGTGCAGCCTGCGGCGGAAGCTCGCCAACAACGTCAAACACAGCGATCACTTGGCCGACAGTACACATCGTGCCTTCAGCAACCTTAACGTCAAGCACCTTGCCGGTAACCGGCGATGGTACCTCAACAACCGCCTTGTCGTTCTGCACTTCCATAATAATATCGTCTTCTTTTACCTCGGCGCCCGCTTTAATGTGCCATTTCACGATTTCGCCTTCGTGAAGGCCCTCTCCGAGCTCCGGGAAACGGTATTCAAAGTTTGCCATTATCGTTCAGCCTCCTTCCGTGTTTGTTTAGAATTGCAGTACTTCGTTGACTGCTTTCATAATCCGAGCCGGGTCAGGGAGCCAAAGCTCTTCCACTTGACCGAACGGATAAACGGTATCTGGACCCGCTACGCGAAGAACAGGAGCTTCCAGGTGCAGAATTGCATTTTCATTAATTTGGGCAATGATTTCTGCTGCCGCACCTGCTGTTTTTTGCGCTTCCTGAACAACGATCGCGCGGTTTGTTTTCTTAATCGATTCCACAATCGTTTCAATATCGAGCGGAATTAATGTACGCAGGTCGATTACTTCGGCTTCTACGCCATTCTTCGCGAGCTCTTCCGCTGCCTTCAAGGAAGTATGAACCATTGCGCCGTAAGTGATAATCGTTACGTCCTTACCTTCGCGAACAACGTTCGCCTTACCCAATGGAATCGTGTAATCGCCTTCTGGTACCTCGGCACGGAATGTGCGGTACAGCTTGAGGTGCTCCATAAAGAAGACCGGATCGTTATCGCGGATCGCGGAAATCATTAAGCCCTTCGCATCGTAAGGGTTCGATGGAACAACAACCTTAATGCCTGGTGTTTGCAGCATCATGCCTTCCAGCGAGTCCGTATGAAGCTCTGCAGCTTTTACGTTGCCGCCGAACGGTGTACGAATAACCATCGGTGCATTGTATCTTCCGCCGGAGCGGTAACGAAGACGAGTCGCCTGTGCACAAATGGAGTCCATAACTTCGAACATAAAGCCGATAAACTGAATTTCCATAATCGGACGGAAGCCCTGTACGCTAAGACCCACTGCCAAACCGCCGATGCCGGATTCCGCAAGCGGGGTATCAAATACGCGGTGCTCTCCGAATTCCTTCTGCAGACCTTCTGTCGCGCGGAATACGCCGCCGACGTGGCCTACGTCTTCCCCGAATACCATTACATTCGGATCGCGCTGCAGCTCAAGCCGCATTGCTTCCGTAATTGCTTGAATCATTGTTAATTGTGCCATGGTTGTGCAGCCCTCCCTATCGTTCGATTTTAAACTTACTTAAACCACGCCTTCTGTTCTTCAAGATGCGCAGGCGTCGTTTCAAACATCGAATCGATAAGGCCCGCCACCGTCATTTTTTCCGTTTCTTCCGCTTTCTTAATTTGCGCGTTTACATATTCTTTTGCTTCTTCGATCGTCTTTGTTTCGTCTTCTTCGGACCAAAGCTTCTTTGCTTCCATATATTTGCGGAAACGCACGAGCGGGTCTTTTGCTTCCCAGCCTGTCGCTTCTTCTTTTGTACGGTATTTTGTTGGATCGTCGCCAGACATGGAGTGCGGCCCGAAACGGTAAGTCAACGCCTCGATCAAAGTCGGAACGCCATTTAATGCGTGCTCACGCGCTTCTTCTACTGCTTTGTAAACCGCAAGGACGTCCATGCCGTCTACCTGAATGCCGCGGATGCCCGCTGCAACTGCCTTCTGCGAAATCGTTTCGGCAGCAGTTTGCTTTGCACGTGGCGTCGAAATCGCGTAGCCGTTGTTTTGCACGAAGAAAATGCATGGCAGCTGGAATGCGCCTGCAAAGTTCATGCCTTCGTAGAAATCGCCCTGGGAAGAGCCGCCGTCACCGGTGTATGCGATCGCTACGTTCTTCTTGCCGCGCAGCTTTAAACCCATAGCAACGCCCGGAGCTTGAACGATTTGCGCGCCAATGATAATTTGCGGCAGCAAAATGTTTACGCCCTCCGGTACTTGGCCGCCATGCTGATGACCGCGGGAATATAAAAACGCCTGATACATCGGGTAACCATGCCATACGAGCTGCGGCATGTCGCGATAACCTGGGCATACCCAGTCTTCTTTATCAAGTGCAAATTCACTGCCGACCATCGACGCTTCTTGACCGGAAACCGGTGCATAGAAACCAAGACGACCTTGACGGCTAAGACTTACTGCACGCTGATCCCAAATGCGGGTAAATACCATACGTCTCATCAATTCCCGAAGCTGCTCATCGGACATTTGCGGAACCATGTCTTGATTTACGACCGTTCCATCCTCAGCCAGCACGGACAACGGCTTAATTTCGTCGATGCGTACTTCATGCGCCTTGCTCATGCGAACACCTCACTGTTTCTTCGTATTTAAAATAAGACCCAAATGTGAAATAAGTAATACAGACTTCATAGATTATATAATACAATATTGTATATTTCCATAAGAAGTCGTTATTTGTTTGAGTTTTTCTGTTATAATAAAACGAAAGCAAATTATATAACAGAGGAAAACAAGGTGAATGGTATGGATAACTCACGTTATTATAACCGGACAATTGTAAAAGAAACTGTCGCTTCGAGCACCTTATCGGACGCGCGTTCGATCCGTGTGCTGATCCCTCCTGGATACCACGAGCTCGTGTCGGCACCTGTCGTTTACTGTCAGGACGGTGAAGATTTTTTTAACTTCGGCCGCATTGCAACACATGCCGTTCAGTTGATTTTGGATGAGGGCATCGAGCCCTTTATCGTCGTAGGCGTAGATGTGGACAAAACAAAACGGACAGCGGAGTATACTCCGGAAGGGGATCTGCACCAAGCTTACACAACCTTTTTCGCCGAGGAGCTTCTTCCTTTTATTGAGTCCAAATGGAATGTGCAAAGGGAAGGGCGCATCTTGGCCGGAGATTCCTTAGGAGCCACTGTCTCTTTACATCTTGCCCTAAGATATCCCAACTTATTTCAACGCGTCATTTCCATGTCCGGGGCTTTTCTGCAGACGACGGCCGATGCCTTGTCCGAACAAAGCGACTTGTCTTGGCTTAAGCTGTACAGCGTAATTGGAACCGAAGAAACCGCGGTCAAAACAGAACGCGGCACCTTTGATTTCCTTGCCTGGAACCGCCATACCCGGGCGTTATTGGAGCAGAAGGCGGCGAAGCTCACTTATCAAGAAAAGCCCGGTACGCACATTTGGGGCTTTTGGCAGCAGGAAATGCCCGAGGCGCTTTCCTATTTTCTAAAAAAATAGCATCTTCGCCTAGAGAGTGACACACCGTTAGTTAGCGATCGTATCTAGCAGCGAGCTCGGCAACGGTCTTCATTATAACTTGCGGCTCTGTGCCGTCCTTAGACCATGTAATATTGCCGAGCTTGTCCAGCTGCGCTGCAATAAGAGCTTTGAATTGTGTCGTCGAATCGATCCCAGCTAACTCACATAAGCTTCCCATGGTTTCCGGCAGCACCTGAGGATACTGGCCCTCTTCGGCCCCAAGAGCTGCACGATCATAAAAGCGTCTCGCAGCTTGTGCTCTGCTTTCTCCTTTCCCCTCAACGACGAAAAAAGCTTGAACCGCTCTCGCCTGCAGCGTTCTTCTTTGGGCAATTCCGCAAAACTTCCGTCCCTCAATGGACAGGTCAAATTCGCCGGGACAGTATGACCCAGCAATTTCTCCTGCCTTGACCTGCGCAAAGGACTCTAGTGCCTCCGCAACGAAGGAGGAAACAAACTGAAAGTCGCCGCGGTAGTCCGCAAACGCCGATTTATTCCCCTTAGCGGAAGGGAAAATGAAGGTTACATTCAGCACACCCGAATCTAACGGCACGGCCGCACCGCCTGAATGGCGAACAACTACGCGTCTTCCTTCCTTCTGCAATTCCTGCATGGCAGCCGGTGCATCGGGCAGCTTCCGGTCCCGCAGCCCAATAATTAACCCGCTAGGCTCTTTCCAGAAATGGACAATAATATCCCCGCCTGGCTCCGCTTGCTTCATTAGCTCGTCTTCCAGGGCGAACGGATACAGCGGGCTTGGCCATAAAAGCTGTGAGTTATCTATAATACGAAAATGATGAGCTTCCATGTTGTGACGAACCCCTATCCTGCAAAAAAATAATGGACATTAACCGCTTGCGGTTATGCCCATTGTACCGAATTTAATCCTTATCTACCAAGTCGCGCTGTAAATAACCTTCCAGCACATTCGTAATTTCGTACGTCGTATGCCCGATATCTATATTTTCAAAGGCATGCTCGCATTTTGGCATGTAACTCATTTCTTCCTCATAATGACTCATATGCCGCTCGATATCTTCCTCCGCTAAGCCTAGCTCCTGCTGCCGCTTTCGAACCGTTTCACGATCCGCATATATGAACAAACGAATTACATTATCCCCGTAAAGCGTTTTCAAAATTTCCGCACCCTCGTGGTTGATAATCAAATAAATACAGCCGATTTTTCGGAACATTTCCTCGACGTCCTTGCTTAAGGATTCCGTACCAGTTGCCGTCAATTTCGACCGCCTCAAGAAATTCACCCGCTCCTAACCATTTGTAAAACTGTTCCCTGGTGACAAAATGATAATCCTGGCCCTCCACCTCGAATGCTCTGCGCTCCCGGGTCGTATAGGAAAGCACCTTCCGCATTTCCAGCGTCATTCCAACCGCATCGGCAAGGGATTTTCGCCCGGAGCCGTCCGGACCCGTAAAAACAAATATCAATTCCCGATCCTTCAGCTGATACATGACGGCAGCCTCCTTCTTTCATCACTATCTTAAGAATAACGAATTTTCGACGAATTTACTAGTAAATTTTTCCATAACTTGTCCAAAATTCGAAGGTGTTCAGCGAAAATACATGTAGGAAGGCGGCCGCAGGTTTGGTAAAATGGGGATGCACATCATGGACGAAGTAACAAAAGAACGGGCTTTGCCCGTATGAGGGAGAATACAACGTGCGCAATGAAAACAGCATGGAGCATGAGCAACAGCGCAAAGAAGATTTAACCCCTGAGCAAATGCTAAAAGTCATATTCGAGTACACCGCGAAGATCGCCAATGAACGATCGCTTACCCGCGTACTTAAACATATGGCGAACATGGGCCGGGATATGATATTATCCGACCGCTGCTCGGTTTGGCTCATCGATCCCGCGACCGACGAGCTGTACACAACGGTAGCTCATGGGGTAGAAGGCATCCGTATTCCCAAAAATGCCGGATTGGTCGGACACGCCGTTCAAACGGGAATGCCCGTTTTCATAGATAATGCCTATACGAATGCAGAATTCCGCGAAATGCTGGACAAAGGGGCTGTTGCCGTTGACCAGCGGACCGGATATCGCACCAAGGCGATGCTGGTCGTACCTTTTCGAAATAATGAGGGAGTTACGATTGGTGCTTATCAGGCCATAAATAAGCTGACGGATGCTCAAGTGTTCTCGCCTCAGGATCTGCAATACCTGGAGCTGGCTGCATCTTATGCGGGAAAATCGCTTGAGTCGGTTATGCTGCATCAGGAAATTGAAGAGACTCAGAAGGAAATCATTTATACGATGGGTGAAATCGGCGAAAGCCGAAGCAAGGAAACGGGGAACCATGTTAAACGGGTTGCTGAATACTCCTATTTGATCGCCAAGAGACTCGGTATTCCCGATGAAGAATGCGAGCTGTTAAAAATCGCATCGCCGATGCACGATATCGGAAAGGTTGCCATTCCGGATTCGATCCTGAAGAAGCCCGGTAAGCTAACCGACGAAGAATTCGATATCATGAAAACACATACAACCATCGGCTACGGTTTATTAAAAAACTCCAGCCGGCGCATTCTCAAAACCGCAGCGATTGTGGCATACGAGCATCATGAAAAATGGAACGGCAAAGGGTACCCGCTCGGGCTTCAAGGCACAGAAATTCATATTTTTGGCCGGATTACGGCAATTGCCGATGTATTCGATGCACTGGCGAGCGATCGTGTTTACAAAAAGGCATGGGAGCTCGACCGGATCTTGCAATTGTTTCAAGAAGAACGGGAACAGCATTTCGACCCGGAGGTCGTAGATGCTTTCATGGATTGTTTGCCCGAAATCATTCAAATCCGTGATCAATATCAGGACAAAATGCATACCGAATAAAAAAAGGCCTCAGGAAGCATGATTGCTCCCTCGGCCTTTTTGCATTTGGATTAGTGCTTATCCAATTCGCGCCGTACATGTCCCCCAGGCTTCCTCACCGAATCGGATTTCGAAATGATCCCCGTCCTCTGTAGCTCCAACTCCAGCCGGTGTTCCGGTGTAAATGATATCCCCCTCATCCAGACCGTAGATGCCGCCAACGTGCTCCACGATCCGTTGAAACGGAAAGATCATCAGAGAGGTATCACCCAGCTGCACTGCCTCGCCATTTTTCAACAGCGAAAAGGTGCTGCTCTGCAGCGTTTCCAGACCCGGAAACGGATGAAATGCCGTAATCGGCGCAGAATTCCGGAATCCTTTGGCGGCAAGCCACGGATATCCCTGCTTCTTCAGCTCGCTCTGCACATCCCGCAGCGTAAAGTCGATTCCAAGCGCAATGGCATCGATCACATCGTTTGCAGAAGCGCCTGCTTCGTACCGTTTGCCAATTCGAATCACAACCTCCGCTTCGTAGTGAATTCCTCCTACACCCGCTGGAAGCTGGACAGTTCCCCCGTTCATAGGGACCAACGCGTGCGTCGGCTTCGAAAAAATCATCGGCTCGGTCGGTATGTCATTTCCGAGCTCCTCCGCATGCAGCTTATAGTTTCTTCCTACGCAAAATACATTTCTCACTTGTTGGCTCATACTGTATCCATCCCGTCTTTGTGAAATCAATCTTTACTTGCTTGCTGCTTGCGTTCCCGAATTCGCCCCTCCTTATCTAATTCTGCATTTATAGATAAGCCGGTAAGCTTTCGATAAAGAGCCTGTTTTTCTTCGCCTTCCAAAAGAACAGGCTGAGCCAGCTTCGTTATAGCCGGAACGAACGAAAGCGAGCAGCCGCCGCTTTTGCCGCAGTCCGCTTGCAAAATGCCAGAATTCCATGTGAGCTTATTAGGATTTATCGTGAAAATAAAATTACCGAGGCTGTACGCTATCCATTTGCCTTTGTATACCTCAAAGCCCTGCAGCACATGCGGATGGCTGCCTACTACTAGATCCGCCCCGGCATCAATATAAGCTCTTGCTAATTCCCGTTGATAAACGACAGGAGTTTCTTTACGCTCCTCTCCCCAGTGTACGATGACGATCACAAGGTCAGCCAGCTTTCCCGCCTGCTTAATTGCCGAAACAGCCTTGTCCTTACTGTAAGTTTCAGCCATACCCGCTCTTGTCTTCGTAGCATAAAAATCAATCTTAGGGATGACTCTGCTGAAGCCGACGTACGCAACCTTAATTCCGTTGGCTTCTAAGATTGCCGCCCGGTACGCTTCGTCCGCGTTTTTTCCTGCTCCTACCGTATGAAGGCCAGCCTTACGCAAGCGCTTTATCGTATCTAGAAGACCCGCCGTTCCGTAGTCCATGGCGTGGTTGTTCGCCAAATTCAAAACATCCATGCCCGAATCGGCTAAAGGAGGAATTGCTTTCGGGGAAGATCGATAGGAATACTGTTTCTTTTCCGCAGGCTCCCCAATTTCCGTTATCGGGGTTTCCAAGTTTCCAGCGGTGATGTCCGCATCTTTCAATAAACGACCGACATGGATATACGGATAATCGTAACCGTGCTGCTCCAGCATTTCCCCGGCCTTATCTGCGAACATCATATCTCCAACAAAGGCAAGTCTGACCCGATCTCCATGATCAGGAAGCTCAGACACCCCATCCGAGCCTGAGTTCCGCTCTCCCGATTCCTCCGCTTCCTTGGCGGTTCCCGTTTCCCTAGAGCGTTCCGAAACGGTTTCCGGCGACTTCATTTGACTGTTAAAAAAGTAAACTCCGGTCCCAACAATAATAAGGACAAGAAGGCAGGCGCCTATTAGCCGAAATCTGCGCAACCGTTGTTTCCGAAGCTTCTTTTTCCGGGCTTCAAAGGACTGCTTGCGAGAATTTTCCATATCGATATTATAGCATCGGTTACTGCTCGTGTCTTGGTGGTTTCTGTGAAGAAGCGGATTCAAACCCGTGACAAAATGAAAAAAGCCAGCGGTTTTTGCATCGCCGCTGGCTGATCTTTTATTTAATGGTTGACGCCGCTTGGACCGCCGGCAAACACATTATCACGCTTGTCCTGCTCCGTCGAAGCCGACTTGGAACGGGAGCGAACGCGAGATGCCGTTGTCGATGCGCCCGTTTTCGTTGCGCTGGTTGTTTCCGCCTTCTCCCCTGTGGAAGAAGCACTGCGTGAAGAAGCCGTTTGCGTCTTTTTGCCGCCATCTTGAGCTGCCGCCTCGCGATTCGGAGATTTCGTGCTAGCCTTCATCTCCTCGGCCTGCTGCTCGGCCAGTAGCAGATTTTCGGGCGCACCCGCTTCCGCCGGGAACGGAGCATGACTTTGCGATTGCTCATAGCCGCCCTGTGCTTGATAACCGGCTTGCGGATTCGCATAAGCTTGACGATTTGCTGCATTTGGGTTCATTGAATTCATGCCGCTGTAGCTTGTATTCATTGGGTTCATGCCTCCGTAAGGTGAGCCCATTTTCATGCTGGTATTCATCTGGTTTGCATTGCTGGCGTAATAAGGATTCTGCATGTAGCTCATGCTGTTTTCACCCATTCCGCCCGACACGTTGGACGAGCTTGCACCGCTTGCGCCATAGACTGCATTTGCTGTGCTGGCATAGCCCTGACCGGCAGAAAACTCTCGGTTATTTGCAAAGCCCGTGTTTACGTTGTAGTTTTGGCTTCGTCCTCCAGCATACCCCGTTTGATTAGCGTTCATATACCCGTTATTTTCCGGATTGCCATAAGCGGAAGTGCCGATATAACCGCTTTGATTTGGATAAGACGAGCCGGCATAGCTGCCTGCTGCATTGGATCCGGTATAAGATGAATTGCTCTGATAACTCAACCCGCTGTTTGGATTATAGCTTGTCCCGGCACCACCGTATCCTGCCGACGAGGCGCCTCCTTGGCGCATCGTCTGAGCGGACATCTCGTTGTATCTCGCAGTCTCATAACCCCCAGTTTGGCTTTGGGCAGCTGAGCCGTAATAATTCTCTTGTCCGCTGCTTCCTTCCAGATATGGCTGTTCCGCCATTTGCGGCTGAGAAGGCTGGAATGCATGCAGCATCGTTTTAGCCGTATGGTCGCGCATCGTAGGAACCTGATACATCCCCTCACGATTCATATAAAGGAATATTTCATAAGCAAAATTTGTGCAAATCACCGCACCATTAAGAAGCATTTGGCGAATATTCGGGTCCGCACATTCTAATGCGGCCGTGATATGGTTCTTCGCCGAGTTTTTATGAGCCAGCAGAACGGCCGTTGCAATTTGCCGGTCATCGAGCGTTCCTCCGGCTTGAGGACCAACCGGCGCCGGCTGACGCAGCGCATAACGGATACTTTCGTAATCCGCTGCAGGCATCCCCGCATTCGTCGGTACAGGCACTGCTTGATTATAATCGTGAGTATAGCTTACAAGTTCGTCGTAAGAATGAATCGTCTCCTGCAAATGATTTTCCAGCATCGTCATCAGCTCGCTGCTTTGCGCCTGCTGAGCGTACATTGCAAAGTGATCAATCATATTAATCTTTTCCGTTAATACTTCGTGAACTTCCATCGATTCATGAGCTCCGAATGGCAATTCCTTCACACTCCTTCATAAACATTCTATTAGGTACCTTTTGCCAAAACGGAAGTTTTTATGCATACTTATAGGAAATCATTACAATTTTCTTGGACAGAACGGAGCAGACAACGATGGAGCGATGGAAAATAAACTTGGCCGTTTTGTGGTTCGGACAATTTTTTGTTATGTCGGGGATGACGATGATCGTCCCTTTTTTGCCTCTTTATATTCAAGAAATGGGAGTTACGGATCCCCATGAGGTGGCGGTATGGGCGGGAGTTATTTTTGCCGGCAATTTTATTACGGCGTTTCTATTTCAGCCGTTCTGGGGCAAGGTCGCCGACCGCTACGGCCGAAAAGTAATGCTGCTGCGATCCGGCTTCGGTATGGCGGCCGTCATGACGCTGATGGGCTTCGCCGTCAATCCGTGGCAGCTGCTGCTGCTCCGCGTCCTGAACGGGACGATCTCCGGCTTCGTTCCAGCGGCTGTGGCCTTAATGTCAGCCTCCGCGCCGAAAGAACGGATGGGCTTCGCGATGGGCACGCTGCAGTCGGGGATGGTGGCCGGAACGATTCTTGGTCCGGTCATCGGCGGGGTCTTGGCGGAAATTAGCGGCTTTCGGCCGATCTTTTATATTACCGGAGGACTGCTGTTTACCTCCTCCCTGCTCGCGCTCTTAACCGTCAAAGATAAATTCGATAAGAAGGAAGCAGCAAAAAAGCCCTCCATCAGCGTTGCAGAGGGCTTTCGGAAGCTGGCGAAAATCAGACAAATCCCTGTCTTATTGGCTACCACCTTTATTATTCAATTTTCAATGATGAGCTCCATGCCGCTGATGCCGCTGTTCGTGCAGCAAATTCACGGCGAGGAGCGGCTTGCCTTATTCTCAGGGCTGGTCGGTTCGGTTACCGGGTTTTCCAATATGATCGCTTCTCCGCTGCTGGGAAAGCTTTCGGACCGGATTGGGGGAGAAAAGATATTAATCGTATCGCTGATCGGTGCAGCAATCGCCACCCTCCCGCAAGCCTTTGTAACCAACGTTGGCCAATTGTTAACCGTCCGCTTTATTCTCGGACTTTTCATTGGCGGGATGATCCCTACCGTAAACTCGCTGATCCGCAAATTTACGCCTGACGGCATGGAAAGCCGGGCCTACGGCTTCGGCAGCTCGTCCCTTAGCCTTGGCAATATGCTTGGCCCCACAATCGGAGGAGCCGTGTCCGGCTTAATCACCATACAGGGGGTTTTCGTTATGGCTACCGGAATATTGCTCTGCGGCGCAGCTTGGGCTTACGTCCAGCTGCGAGAGCGCGGGGTCAATCGTTCGACTTCGTCTTAACTCTGGCGATTGCCAATCCGTCATAAGCTGGGAGCAGCACGCCTTCAAGCCGAGAATCCGCCGCCATCATTTCGTTAAAGCGTTTCATTGCTTGCACGGAAGGGGAGGTGGACTCGGCTTTAAATATGCGTCCCCTCATGACAAGATTGTCTCCCACTATAACTGCTCCCGGATTCGCTAGACGGATCGCCCATTCCAGGTAGTTGGGGTAATTCCCTTTATCCGCATCGATAAAAAAGAAATCAAAGGTCCTCCCCTCGTTCTCCAGCTCCTGAAGGGTAGTCAATGCTTCGCCAATGCGATATTCAACACGTCCTTTGAACCCAGCCTGCTTCAGGTTCGCATGAGCCACATCGGCAAATTCCTGTTTAAGCTCGAGAGAGGTTAGACTTCCTTCCCCCTCCAGACCCCGCAGTAGGCATAATCCGCTGTAACCGCCCAACGCACCGATTTCGAGAAGCTTCTTGGCCCCCGATATTTTGACCAGCAAAGACAGCAGCTTCCCATAACTATCCTCAACTGATATTTCGGGCATACTGTTTTCACGGATCGATGCCTTTATTCGTTCAAGCTCCGCATCCTTTATGTATAAAGAATCCATATATTGCTGAACCAAAGCCGGATCATATGCTTCTTCTTTTCTTGCCAATGCTATTCATCTCCTATTGTTCAATCTCGTTTATTTGTGCCGCTTCCCGCTTTCCCCTATAATGAATTCAGTTTACCATATCAACCGAGTCGGAGTGAAAATGATGGAACGTTTAGAGCTCGTTGCCACATGCCCGATGGGGCTGGAGGCCATTGTCGCTAGAGAATTGATGGATCTGGGCTATACAGAGCAGCAGACGGATAATGGGTCCGTTACCTTTTATGGGACGGTTCGAGATATTGCGAGGACTAATCTGTGGCTTCGCACGGCCGACCGGATCTTGATCCGGATGGGGCGTTTTCCGGCCAGCACGTTTGACGAGCTGTTCGAAGGAACCAAAGCGCTGCCTTGGGAGCAGTGGATCGGAGGAGACGCTGAGTTTCCTGTTCAAGGGAAATCCCATAAATCTCAGCTGACTAGCGTGCCCGCCTGCCAAGGCATTGTAAAGAAAGCGATTGTCGAGAAGCTGAAGCAAAGCTATCATACCGAATGGTTTGAAGAAACAGGACCGAGGTATGTGATCGAGGTAGCCCTGCTGAAAGATATTGCTACCTTGACAATTGATACCACAGGCCCTAGCCTGCATAAGCGCGGGTACCGGAAGCTCGTTACCGAGGCCCCGCTTAAAGAAACACTCGCTGCCGCGATGGTAATCCTGTCGCGCTGGGGGCCGCACCGGCCGCTGTACGATCCGTTCTGCGGGTCGGGAACGATTCCTATCGAAGCAGCGCTCATTGCGTGGAATGTTGCGCCGGGCCTGCGGCGGACGTTTCCTTCCGATCAATGGCCGCAGATCGGTGAGGACATCTGGGACGATGTGCGCGATGAAGCGTACGATTCGGTAAAGGACGATATCCCGCTTGAAATCGCCGGCTCCGACATCGACCCTAGCGCGATTGAGGTCGCGGAAGCAGCGGTTAAGGCCGCCGGCTTGCACCGCGAAATTCGCTTGTCCATTGGTCCTGCAGCGAAAATTCGCCCAACCGGCGATTACGGCTGCTTTATTACAAACCCGCCCTACGGCGAGCGGCTGGGCACGGAAAAGGAAGCAGATGCAGCGCTTAAGCAATTCGGCTCTTCCTTCATCCATTATCCTTCATGGTCTTTGTTTGCACTTAGTCCAAACAAAGAATTTGAGCAGTATATCGGACGCAAAGCCGAGAAGAAGCGCAAGCTTTACAACGGACGGATCGAGTGTCAATTGTATCAATACCTAGGCCCGCTTCCTCCACGCAGCTAGGATAGACGCTTCGAGCTGTTACATCTGCCGCACAAGGGTATTCCCTATGTTCGTGATGTGCAGCTTTTTGCCCTAGAAACGGTAAAAAAGCCCTGTCCTCCCCGTTCATATCGTTACGGGAGTGCAGGGCTTTTCGCTTAACGTGAGCCTATAACTGATCCTTAGAATGGAGTGTAGAAATTTTGTGCATAATATACATGGTATCTTCCGCCAAAGGCAACCCCGACGCCAAGGCGCTCGAAATCGCCCAGCACATTTTTCCGATGCCCTTCGGAATTCATCCAGCCCTCATGCGCAAAGATAGCACTGGTTTGCCCGGCTGCAATATTTTCACCCGCTAAACGGTAAGCGATTTGGTCCGTTTCCAGCCGATCGCCTACATTCGCACCGTCCGGGTTCGTATGCTCAAAGAAATCACGCTCCGCCATGTCAACCGCATGTTTTCTTGCCGTTCCGGCAGGCTTGTCATCCCATGCAAATGGCTTTAACCCCATACGCACACGGACTGCATTCGCCAAGTCAAAAATTTGCAGCTCATAGCTTCGGCCTATTGCATCGCTTGAGGTACCGTAGAACCCTTCCTTAGCCAGCTCCGTCTGCTCCTCAATCACCTGTACCGCCGTCACCTTCATATCTTCATGCTTATCATAGAATAGCGTAACGTAAGCTCCATCCTGCAAAAACAAATCAAATTCGCCCGTCTGCGGCACGAGGTAACGCGTATTCCCCTTTAGAATGCTGTCGAGAGCGAATCCGCTTTTCCTGCGGGCATCATCGGCACCCATACCGACTTTAATTCCCGATTTGGAGGTCCAATTGTTCGAATTCGAATACAACCCGACGACCTCTCCATTCTGAACGCCTACCTGGACATACTTCGAATAATCCTTGTTATAGATATACCATTGAAATCCGTATTCGCTGGCATCGATCCGGTTCGGCTGGCCCAAGGCCGCTTTCACATCTTTTTCGCTCATTCCGAGCGAGATGCCGCGAATCACATATTCCCGATCTTTTTGGACCTTGGCGGCTTGGGCGGAATCGCTAAGCTGCATCTTGCTGTCCAGAGCGTTTTTAATGAATTGGACCGCTTCCGCTCGTGTTACAGCATCGTTCTTGCCAAAACCGGAGAGGGTTGCCGAGGTTTTCCCCTTCGCTAACCCCGTGTCCAGCAAATATTGAACAGCTGCATCGACACCCAGCAGCTTGCCTTGTGCGGCCGCCACAATTCGTGCTGCATCACCGCGGGTCTGCGCAGTATCGCGCTGCTCCAGAGAAACAGGCCATTGCCGGGAAACAGCGTTATCGTAATACGGCTTGTACCAATCCCCACTCACCGCGGACCTTACCCCGCTTTTCGGGAAAGCCCGCAGCAGCATCGTCACAAACTGCGATTGAGTTACCTTATCGTCGGGACGGAAGGAACCGTCAGGGAAACCGTTGACGATCCCGAGCTTCGCGCCCCATTCCACCGTCGCCCTGCCCCAATGTCCGCCAAGATCCCGGTAAATCTCATCGGCTGAGCCGCTGACAGGCCCGCCTGCAAGACTGGCAAAAATCCCGAACGCGACAACAGCTGCAACTAGTTTTTTGCCATATCTCTTCATCTATTTCTTCTCCCCTATTTGTTTAATCCGTAATACTGGTCGTATGCGTCGAAAATTTTACGTGCGATCGGAGCAGCACCATAACGTCCGTACCCGCCCTCTGGAACGACAACCGCTACAGCAAGCTTCGGATTCTCCGCCGGAGCATAGCCGATAAATACGGCATTATCGACAATGCTTCCACGGATACTCGACTGGGATGTACCTGTTTTACGAACGAGTGTATGCGGGAAGTTGTCAAAACCGGAAACCGGACTCTCCATCCCCCGCTGGATCAAATTCCAATATTCTGCAGGGAATTTCTCTTCATTTAAAATTTCCGGTTCAAATTGCTTCACCAGATTCCCCTCGGAATCACGAATGGAATCGACAAGCAGCGGCTTCAACCGTTTGCCGCGATTCGCAAGGGTTGTCGTGTACTGCGCAAGCTGCAAAGTGGTGTATCGAGCCATCTGTCCAAAGGATGCGAAGACGATCTGTGACTGCACTGTTTCGTCCAGCTTCTCCCAATAAAGATCCCCAGCATTCTCGTAAGGTAATCCACTCCCTGTATCCACGCCGAGACCGAACTTTTTCATGTACGAATCCCACACCTTTATCGTCTCGCCTGCATGCTTGTTATACAAGCGAAGTGCAATCATTTCCCCCATAAAGGTGTTTGAAGAGAATCGGATCGCGGATTCCGCAGTTATATTGCCAAATGCCGTTTCATCGGCATTACGAATCGTCGAATTATCCCGTCCATAGGAAAATTTACCAGAGTCGTAGTAACGTTCCCGTGATGTAATGATCCCCTCATTGAGTCCTATGAGCACGGTTAAAGGCTTTACGGTCGAGCCTAGCGGGACTAGTGAGCTCGGATGATTTCCGTGGTCCTCCCCTTTTGGGACATCAGTGTACCGTTCGCGGATCGTACCGTTCGCGTACCGAAACCTAATATCAAAGAGTTGTTGATTACTCAATCCACCATGCCAAATGTTTGGATCGTAATCCGGGAAATTGGCCATGGCAACCACCCGTCCCGTCTGAACCTCCATTGCTACGGCATATCCCGAAGCAGCATTTTTCCCAAGGTAAGGGAATTTTAACGCCCTTGCTTCTGCTGATTTCATATACTCAAGATTCTGCCTTATCGCACGCTGCGCCTCCAGCTGTACGTTTTTATCGATGGTCAAAAACAAGTTCTCGCCTTTGACCGGCTTCTCTATGGAAACCTTCCCGATAATTTTTTGCTCGGCATTGACAGGGTAACTTTTCACTCCGTTCTTACCGCGCAGCTCATTCTGGTACATCAGCTCAATTCCATCGATCCCTACATATTCATTCGGAAGATAGTCCGTTTTTTTGCCGAAGTACGGGGAATTTTTATTGTTCTGCTCCGTATTGTACGGACGCAAATAGCCGATCAATTGGGCGGCGATATATTCATCATTGTCATCATGGTATTTGCGAATGCTTTCCTCATTGATCTCAAAGCCCGGAAGCTCGTCGCGATGCCCCATGAAATAAGCGATTTCCTCGTTATTCAAGCCCGATTTAATGACCCTCGGCACAGCATAATAGCTTGGCTCCTTGGTCGCCTTTCCTTCTAAATCGAAGCCGACGTCCATCCGTTTAATAATCTCTTCCGCAGTCAAGACGGCATTCACCGGAGCCACGCCCCGGGCGGCCGCCGATTCGTCCAGCTTCTTAAAAATGTCCTCCAGCCGGTATGCCAGCTCAATATAATGAGGCTTTTTCATGCCTGGCTCAATGCGGTAAAACAGCGTCTGCGTCGAAACCGAATATGCGATCGGATAACCGTTCGCATCGTAAATATTTCCACGGATCGGCGCAATTTTTGAGCTCATCGACCCAATCTTCGCCTCCTGTGCAGCCAGCTCTTTCCCTCTGACAAACTGCAGGATTGCCAAATTTACAATGAGCACCGAGAAAAGCACAAACGTAGCAAAGAAAAATATATTTAACCGCAGCGTAAATTGCCTCTGCCGTGTAATTTCCTTTAATTCTTCATCATCCATGTTAACCAAGCTTCTGCACTCCTTTCCCCTTTCAAAATTATACCACGACAGACCGAACCGCTCCAATCTCCAATAAGAACCATTCAAAGCAAAAAAGCGCCATTCCTAAGAAAGACGCTCCGTTCTGATTCCCTATTGACATTCTCTTACCGCATGCCTGCTTGCCTGCCGCCATAGCTATCATCATGGATCCCCAGCAGCACATCGACATGCTCCTTCAGCTTCACGGAAATAACGGCTGCACCTTCCCAGTAAAAAGTAAACATCGCTCCGCATTTTCCGAGAAACAGTTCAATGTCCCAATCGCTGCCCTGTAAAGGGTACATCATACGATTGACAAAAAAAACAGGACCTTCCCCTTTATGAATTACTCCGATCCAGTCTTTTCCGACCTGAAGAATACGTCCCTGCCGTAAGGCCTCCTGTGTACCATCCATCATGTTATGTACGGCTCCCCTTATCCCATTCTATCATTTGGAGCTCGCATTATTCGAAAAAGCTGGATGGTTCCTTACGGTCATCGCTTTTCGGCAACTGGCTGGCATTGCAATTCTGCTTTAGCCCCTGTAGTTTTGCGTCACTTGCTTTCACAAGCTTTGCCGCTCTCGAAACCCTGCGAGTTTATTGCTTAAGTGTACGTTCAGCCGCATATTTTTCCAATGCGACACAATTCGTGTTTTTCATAATTATAATAGTTCAATCTACCCAATTTGTCGATAACCAATTTTAGTGAACGATTGGCAAACTGAACATTCTTGCCCAGTAATGAATATGCTGTAGAGGGAAGAAAGATTTTAGTTAACGGGAGCGGTGAATATGCACATTTTGGGCATCATGACAGGATCGAAGTCGCCGCGGCCTCGATTTTGGGACCGATACCGGAGCGCGGCCCAGCAGGAAAATTTTGACGATATCATCGTATTTACTCCAAGCAGCGTTAATTTGTCGAAACAATGCATTCAAGGATTCGTACGGAATTCGAGCGGCTGGGAGAAAACAGAGTGCCCCCTTCCTTCCATCGTTCATGATATCGGCTATTACTCCAATCGTGCCACTATTCGT
The DNA here is from genome assembly GCF_011421635.1 of Paenibacillus turpanensis. Taxonomy (GTDB): domain Bacteria; phylum Bacillota; class Bacilli; order Paenibacillales; family YIM-B00363; genus Paenibacillus_AK; species Paenibacillus_AK turpanensis. Next base: position 71,475 of record NZ_WTLI01000011.1, on the reverse strand, counting down.
AAAGTAAAACAAATTAAAGCGAATCCATCGATTCCCTTTGTAGGCTATGCGCTTGGGAATAAATGGAGAATCCACAAGCAGCTTTTGAACACCTCGATTCGGCCGTTCTTGCTTCCAACGAAGCTGGCCAAAACCACGGATGATATATTTCAAATGGTACGTCGGTATCGCACGGTTATGATTAAGCCGTTAAATGGAAAAGGCGGCAAGGGAATTATAAAATTTTCAGAGCAGCCCGATAAAAGCTGCTTCTTTCAGCCATCCGGAGAACCCGGTTATTCGTTCAAGCGTTCGGAGGCGGCCGCAAGGCTTGAAGCTCTGCTTGCAAAGCGCCGATACTTGATCCAACAATGGATCGACATTCGCGACGAGCACGAACGAACGAACGATGTTCGTATTCTGCTGCAAAAAAACGGTCTGGGAAAATGGATCATAAGCGCACAAGCGATCCGGCATGGCAAGGATGGAGAGATCACTTCAAACCTGAAAAGCGGAGGAACGGCGGAGCCTTTAGAGGAAGGTCTTGCCAAACGCTTCAACGATGAGGATCAAAAGGCGATTCTCAAGCAAGTGGAACGCCTGTCCCGCCGCCTTCCTAAAGTATTGGAGCGTGTGTACGGCAAACGGTTTTGCGAGCTTGGAGTCGATCTTGCGATTGATCGGAAGCAAAGAGTATGGCTGATTGAGGTCAATATTAAACCCGGCAAATCCGTACTCCAGCTGTTCGGTCCGGAGGCGATGGACGCGGGCTTCCGTGCCCCAATTCAATACGCAAGGCATTTGCTTGAGAAAAATAAAATAAAAACGTAAAAAACGCCGGTTCGGTAAGCGAGCTTCCGCTTCCCGAACCGGCGTTCCTATTTTACGGCTTCTTTATATATTTCGTTGCTTTCTCGATTGCTTCATCTTCGGTTTTACCGGTTACATATCTTCCGTTAACAAAGATAAAAGCAAAACGCGAGCATGGCCCGCAATACGATTTACAGCCGATTTTGATTTCATCGTCCGGTGCAAGCTTCTGCAGCTTCGGAACGATCGTTTTTAACCGGATATGCTTGCACTTATCGCAGATGCGTATATCATTGGCCATAGATTAATGGTCGCCGTGATTTCCCTTGGACGGATTCGTAATGACGAAGCCTTCTTGAGGAAAATACAAGTAATCAATTTTTACGCCGTCAAGCATTGGCTCATTGCGGTCAAGGAGTACGTCAACCCCTTTATCCGTCGATACAACCGCATCGTTTTCTTTCGCTGTATCTAAATCCATCCCGTAGTGGGCATGGTCGCCATGGCTGTGTGTTACCATCACGCGCAGCTTCAGCTCTTTATTTTCTTCCTTTTCTAATTCGGCCAAAATAACCTTTGCTGCGTTTCTTGTAATTTTGCAATTCATACCGGCACCTCAAAATAAGTTTTAACCTATTGTAGCCAAACGGCGCTTGTTCCGCAACCCTGCCTCGCAGGAGCGGTCCATCAGACCGGCCTACCCCTTAGAAATAGTCGCTGTGATCACAACCGCGACGGCTACGGTCAGGATCCATACCCCGATCACGATCAAGCTCGCTCGATTACGATAAGCCTCGGACCGCTCTCTAAACACAGATCCTGACACGATCAAGGCGATAATGAATACGACAGAAATGATCGAGGTTATTCCAAATATATTCAACGGATTCCAATTCCCCTCACGTAAAATCAAAACAGCATCTATTATTGTAACTTCCCGCAGCATCAAGTTCAATTTTTAGTCTAGAGTGAACGATTTCAACGCTATAAGAAAAACTTCTATCGAAGTCCTTTCAAAGAAGCGGGTACGTCATTAAGCGGTAGTTTTCCTTGGTATAGAATTTACTCGTTCCGACCTCAGCGAAACTTATAAATTCTATAACGTTAAAAAAAACGGAGCTACCGCTCCGCAAGTGCGCACATGATAATTCCGTTAATCTGCTTCTGCATTTCCGGACATTGCCAAAGCGGAAGCGGATTGACACCAAGCCCTGCCTCCACCGTAAAACCCGGCCGGCGGAATTCTTGGATAAACCAATCTTTGTAGCCTGCATCGCTGCCCTCTAAATAAACCGGCTTATAGCCGCTGACCGCTTCCATCCGCTTTGCAATATCGATCGAGTTCAGCGGCTCCATTCCGCGGTAATTATAATAAATTTCTTGTCCCTGAGTGTGCAGAGCCACCACCAGATCAAAGCGGCCGCTGCGTGTAAGCTCAGCCATTGCGATGGCCTCCGGCTCTGTGAGCGGCGCATCGCCCCCGTAATTTCGGGGCGACGGACCGATCGCTTCCCTTCGCGCCGCTTCGACTTCCCAATGTGCAGGAAACTGATCGTTTAAATCAACTCCCCTTGCATTTGCCTTCCATTGGGTAAAATCCGTTGACCCACCATTCCACTCCAGCAATTCCTCAAAGAGAGGATGATTTTTTCGTAATCCTTGAATCGCAAGCTCGACCCCATCCGGATTTACCATCGGCACGGCAACGAGTGTCGTCTCTTCCAATAAACGGCGCATGTTAAAGCCCAGCAGGCTCGTATCTTGGGCAACCGCCTCCGCAGCCGTTTCCATAAAGCCCATTAGTAGAAGAGAGGTGATCCATTCATTCGCATGGAATGCCGCATTGACGTGCACTTTTCTTTGCCCGGTTCCAAGCTCCAGCACATGAAGCTCTCTTCCCAGAAAAGATGCGCCCGCTGAGCCTAAGCGAAGAAACGGGTATTTCGCACAGAGACTTTGGATGTCTTCCTCCAATTCTAAAAAGCCGTAATTATACGAAGGATCAACGATACATGCCTTCTCACTATTTGCCGGGATGCGTATCCAGCTCTGATTCGCAAGTCCGGATGCTGCATGTAAGCCGTTGGCGCTGCATAAAGCTGACTGCGTGATCTGATACGATTCGGCGATGCTCTCCAAATCATCCCCCGGCTGGATGTGATGAAGACGGTCTCCCGCTTTCGGAATCCGCAGCATCTGTCCGGGAACCACCGTTCCGCTTTCACCCAGCTCTGGGTTTGCTGCAGTCAGCGAAGCTGTATTTATTCGAAAGCGTCTCGCCATACGCCCAAGTGTGTCTTCGGGTCCAACCTCAGCCCAAAACCACATGAAAAAGCCCCCTTCGCGCAAGGTTATGTTCCACCTTATGCTCAGAGGGCTCTATTCATGTGATATCGACTTATTCTAAATGAAACGAGGAACCTGCCACACAACCGGTGTGACCGTAATATGCTCGTTCAGCCACATTTGCGCAATACGTTGGAACATCACCGGATCGCCGCTGCAAAAAAAGCGATGGATCGGCAATTCCTGCGATTCCGCCAATTGCCCTCGGTGATATAGTACAGTGCTGATCTCTCTTGCCGTTTCGTCAGCCGATGAGATCAGTGTCACATCAGGCCCCATAAAGGAATGAATCGATTCGCTCAAAAATGGATAATGAGTGCATCCAAGGATTAAACAATCAATGGGTGTTTCCTTTAGCCCCGCTAAAGCTTCCGATACGGCCAAATCCGTTTCTTCTCCGTAAAAAACACCCCGCTCCACGAGCGGTACGAACGAAGGGCAGGCTTTACTGTATACCTGTATGCTTGGGGAAATTCTTTTTAACGCTTGATCGTACGCTTCGCTGCGTATCGTCCCTGCCGTTCCGATCACACCGATAATGCCGTTTCGTGTTGACTTAATCGCTGCTCTCGCACCGGGAGTAATTACCCCGATTACCGGAATCGATACCATCGCGCGGATATGATCGATGGCTACGGCTGTAGCCGTATTGCAGGCGATCACGAGCAGCTTAGGCTGAAATTGAAGCAAATAATCGACAATTTCCATCGTGAATTTTACAATTTCATTTGCTGACCGGGGGCCATATGGTGTTCTCGCCGTATCGCCGAAGTAAATGATCTGTTCCTGCGGCAGCTGCCGCATGACCTCTTTGGCAACCGTTAGGCCGCCTACGCCCGAGTCTAAAATTGCTATTGCTTGTGAAGATGGCACAGCTGCACCGCTTCCTTTTCCATGTTGAGAATAATTGCACTCGATACGGTAGAATATGATTATTTCATAGAAAAGGTGCCTTTGCAACGACAGAAAATGCAGAAAAAATGCAGTCCAAATTGTAAACACGATGCAAACTTCATCCGTCTTTGAAAGCCCTGCTTCCTGCTGTTGAATAAATTGAAACGCGCGAAATTGTTCTCTTTATTCTCTTAGAATATTTATCCCTTATATCGACAAAGATTATCAATTGTTGTACGATAAAGTGGTACCATTGTAGTTATTGTCGTATATATAACATTCAACGGTTTTCGAAGCGTTTTCATTCTTACTATTTATGCATTCTTCCAAATATTAACCTGTAAAAAAATAGTTCCTTTTGACTATATTGCATATTTCATCACTTGTCGTAAAATAGGAATAAGCCTGAAAGGGCGAAGGAGACATCCATGGATTACACATACTTACTTAAAATAGTAACTTCAATCCTTGAAGGTACTGCTTTTGTGGTTTTATCACTCTCCATGTATCGTATTCCTGTACGATATGCCCTTGGCAGAATTATCGGGATCGCATCAGTCATCAATCTCATGTCGCTGTTTCAACGTGACTTTCTCAACTTAGAAATTTATGCACCGGTTACGTACATGCTGTTGTTTGTCCTGCTTCTATCACTATCCTTTAACCTGCCTTTTCTATATTCAACGTTAGTGATGATTACGGGATTTCTTACCTTTGTGGTTGTACAAACCCTGCTTGTCGCACTGCTGACTGAGATCGGCTTAACAACGAATGCATCCTTGATTTCCTCGAATCTAAGCGAGTCAATCATGCAATCCTCGACAGCGATTATCATTTTTCTTCTAGTATTCTTCATCGAGAAAAAAAGACTCGGCTTTATGTTTATTGTGAATCGGTTCAAGCTGAAATACACTGTTAAAAGCTTAAACCTCTTTTTAGGCATATTCATTATCATTACTCTTGCAGGCACCCAATTTGCCTATGTTTCTTTCACGGAACAGCGTTCTCTAATCATGATTTTAACTGGTTTGATTGCTATTTTATGCATATCCTTGTATATCATATATTTGCGTAATTTAAAGCAAATCGAGGAACGTTATGAGAGGATGAATAAATAACGTGGGCATGATCGAAAATGGGGCTGTCAAAATTGCAAGATCCATTCGCAATCAGCATTCCGAGGCTGCCTCCGAAGCAGTGCTCGTATATTCTCTTATCATTGTACTGAATAATCTGCTTACTATTGTTCTTACCATTGGCCTGACCGCTATTGCAGGCACTTTAGGCAAAGCTGCGATTATCCTCGTTGCCTTTGCTGCTGCCCGCTTCCTAAGCGGCGGAGCTCATCTCTCCTCATCAACGGTTTGTTCAGTTGCTTCCGCGCTCATTCTAACGCTGTTATCCTTCGTCAGCTGGGATTACTGGTACGCAGGATTTGCATGCACCATTGTATGCGCGATTATTATACTCATCTATGCGCCAAGTGGCCTGAAAGGACACAGCAGACTGGATGAGAAATATTACCCTTTGCTCAAGCTTGCCGCGTTACTCCTAGTGCTTTCTAACCTGATGATTCAATCCTCGTTGTTATCGGCTGCGTTTTTAGCGCAGTCATTAACAATAACTAAACAGGCATACCAGCTTGTCAATTTCTTAGAGAGGAGGAGAGGAGCTTGAAAAAAGTCGCTATTATCGCAAATCTTGTTCTTGTAGCAGTAGCATCTCTTTTTGCAACGACGAGCTGCACTTTCTACTTCCACCGTCCGGAAACTCCGGCAGAATTGCTGAACAAGTAATCTTACACATAACCGGGCTGCCCATTATCGGGCAGCCTCATCCTTTCTCTACCACATGGAGCTGACAGTCATGGCACAAAAAATACCAGTTACACGCGACGGTAAACGGGGATCCGACTTTTTTATGCTGGATGCTTCGGATATCGTACGTATCGATCAAGGAAGAGATCAACAATATATTGTTCACACCAAAGATAATCTCTATTACCTTAGCATTTCTTTTGATAGTTTGGAGGAAATGCTATTCGAGGCCGGTTTTCGCATGATTGACAGCGGTAACCTTGTGAACATGAACCAAATTGAACAATATGATCGCACGAAAGGCATCGTTTTTTTGGGCAATCCCCATGACCGAAAAACAAAAACGGCTTCCGTTGCAAGAATACATAAGAATCATATTGAGAACGTGCTTAAAATGCTTTCAGCTGCCAATGAACAGCATGAGACGCTTGATCAGCGCACGGATGAAATATTGAATTCGTTTATTGCTCAGAATGAGGATGAACGTTTTTTGCGTTCGTACGCAACGATCCATGCCGTGAATGAGAAGCGCAGAGCGGAACAGAAAATTGCCCATATGGCATATCATGATTCCCTCACCGGCCTTCCAAACAGAACGATGTTTCACGATAAATTAAACCAGCATTTTGCCCACTGTGAAAAAACAGGCAAAAAAATGGCCGTGCTGTTTTTTGATTTAGATCGCTTTAAAATTATTAACGATACCTTAGGCCACTACATGGGGGACGAGCTCCTAAAACAGCTGAGTACTCGCTTATCCTCCATTGTGCAGAGCAAAGATCTGTTCGCCCGATTTGGCGGGGACGAATTCATCGTTTTATTGTCGGATATTAACCATGTCGACGAGGTTAATGCGTTTTGCCAGTCGATTCATGCCATCCTGAGGGAATCCTTCCTGGTAGGTGGGCAAGAATTGTTTGTATCGGCAAGCATCGGAGTAAGCATTTATCCTGCCGATGGAAGCTCGGCCGAGGCACTTGTAAAGCACGCGGATACAGCGATGTATCGTGCCAAGGAAAAGGGCGGGAACACGCATCAGTTTTATCATTCGGAAATGAACTTGCGTTCGATGGAACGATTAAATTTAGAAAATCACTTGCGCAAAGCGCTGGAAAAAGACGAGATTCTGCTTTATTATCAGCCGCTTGTTGATCTTCATACCGGTGAAACGTTCGGGATGGAGTCCCTTGTCCGTTGGAAACATCCCAAATACGGAATGGTCTCCCCGGGAGAGTTTATTCCACTCGCCGAAGAAACGGGACTCATCGTTCCGATTGGAAACTGGGTGCTCCGCGAAGCGTGCAGGCAAAATGCACAATGGCTGCGTAACGGACTTCCTCCTCTTTGCGTCTCGGTAAACATTTCGATGAATCAATTCCATCAGCCGGGATTTGTGCAAATTGTCGAGGATGCCTTATTGGAAACAAAGCTGCCTCCGCACCTGCTTTGCCTTGAAATTACAGAAAGCGTAGCTATGAAGAACGTTTCATTCATAACGGAAGCAATGAGCAGACTGAAACAGCTCGGTGTGCGAATATCGATAGATGATTTTGGTACAGGATACTCTTCTCTTAGCTATTTAAAAAGGTTCCGCGTTCACACTTTGAAAATCGATCAGTCTTTTATTCGGGATGTTACCGATGACGAGGATAATGCCGCCATCGTAACTGCATTGATCGCAATGTCCCAGCAGTTAAAGATGAAATCATTGGCTGAAGGCGTAGAAACGATGGAACAACTTGAATTTTTGAAAAGAAGCGGCTGCGACGAGATACAAGGATATATTTTTAGCCACCCTCTGCCTGCTGAGGATTTTGAGCATTTTCTAAAATCCCATATCACCTTGTATCATTGATTCGACATCACGAAAACGCCCTTCGGGGCTTTTTTTCGTTTTCTCGCTTTTTGAAACCTTTTTTGTGCCTATTTCGTCTAGTTACTAGAGATTTTTTGTGATTTTGAAAGGAGAGCGAGATGAACCCGACCCCTACCACAACGCCGGGAAGACGACAAAAGAAGAAAAAGCTAAAACGAAAACGGTGGATCGCTTATAGCTTCAGTGTGCTTGGAATCAGCGCGATCCTCTTTACCATTTGGTTTTACTTGACTCCATGGGGAACCCAGCTCCGATATTTGGCTGCCGATACGCTTATTACAACCCAGCATCGACACTGGGCAAAATATTTAATCGGTGAACAAAACCTGAAAGAGCGCGTGAATCAATACTGGGCAAGATTTGACGAGATGGCGGAAGCTGAGGTCAAGCCGGTCTCTGCACCGGTCGTGTCAAGGAATGCACAAGAAAAGGAACAGAAGCCTCTCGCTGAGGTGAAGGAAATTTCCGGGGCAAACTGGAAAGGGTATTTGCTTATCGTTAATGATCCTAAAAAAATCCGGCTCGTAGTGCCGAATAAAGCGGGCAAAGGTGAAAAGGTCAGCTCCATGGTAAAACGAACCGGAGCGCTTTACGGGGTTAACGGAGGCGGCTTTGCCGATCCGAATTGGAAGGGTAATGGTTTCCAGCCGATCGGAATCGTCATTTCTGACGGGAAAGTGTTATACCATGACGGGGACATGAATACCCCGATCCATGTTGTCGGACTGGATCAGGACGGCGTTATGATAGCCGGTAAATATAAACCGAACGAACTGCTTAAAATGAATGTCAAAGAAGCGGTAACCTTCGCTCCTCGCTTTATTGTCAATGGTGAAGGGCTCATTAAAAACCATGCCGACGGCTGGGGCATTGCTCCGCGCACAAGTATGGCGCAAACTGCGGACGGAACGATCCTATTTGCTGTCATCGACGGCCGTCAGCCTCATAGTATTGGAGCTACCCTTTACGACATTCAAAACGTGTTTCTCGAGCATGACGCCGTTATCGCAGCTAATCTTGACGGCGGCTCCTCCACGGTCCTTGTGAAAGGGGCTCCGGGGACAAAGGACGGCTTTGAAACGATTAATAGCCCGGCAAGTCAATACGGCGAACGTTACCTGCCTACCGCCTTCGTCGTTCATGAAAAGGCTGAAGAGCTGCAGGTGCCGAACATTTGGGAAGGCATTGACATGACCAAGTTTGATTCCTCTAAATGGTAACTCATCCTAACCAAAAAGGGATACAGCCCATGAATCCGGGCGTATCCCTTTTTTTTACATTATTACATTATCCGTAGAGCCACTACGTATTCGTCTTTAACGGATCTGTACCCTCAGCCGCATTTTCCGTACCCGTGGCGTCGATTGGCGCTTCCAAAGCCTTCACTTCTACTTCTGCTTTTGCTTCTACTGCAGCTTCAGCAGTGGCGACATCTTCCGCTGCCGCAGCAGCCTCACGGCGTGCGTCTCTCCAAGATCGCATATCCTCAGTGAGCACATTCGCTGTTTCCTTCACCTTACCAGCCACCTCAACAGCCTTTGCATTTACGGTGGAAGCAAGCTCCGTCGTTTTCGCTCCTACGTTTTGCGCCAGCTCCTGTGTTTTTTCACTCGCTTGACGGTATCCTTCCGCAATATCCCCGCGAAGCTCCTTGCCGCTCTTCGGAGCAACCAGCAGCGCCGTCAGCGCCCCGATGACACCGCCGACTACGGCACCTAGTAAAAAGTCTTTCCCGTTCATGTTATTGTTCGACATTCGAATCCTCTCCTTTGCTCGTTTTCCGATAAGATTGGATTTTTTGCCAAGCCTGAAGGGCAAGAGTTACCCATTCCGTCGCTTCCGCCAACTTGCCTTGGTGCTTATGTAGCGCACCCTCCACATTGGATCGGACCGTATGGGATACGGCTGAGGAGACCTGCTTGACAGAGGACGTGACTTCATGGACCGCTCCGCTTACCTCGAGCACTGCTCCAAAAGCAGTGTCCAGCTGCTTCATCTTCGTTTGCACATCAGCGGTCAGCTGATGGCTGGATTGGATCAGCTTTACCGTTTCCGCAGAAACGGAATCCAGCTGCTTCTGTACCTCCTGCAGTGTCCTGTTCGCTTCATCAAGTGAATTCCGAAGCGATTGCAGTGTACGCACCCCGTACACGACCAGTACGCAAAACGCAATGGATGCAAGCAGAACACCAATCCCTACTCCGATTTCCATGAACATCCGTCTCACCCCGTTTCGGCTTACAATCCTGCCGGGCTAGTGCCCAGCTACCTCCATTATAAGAAAGATAGAGAGGAGATGACACAAATATCGAACATTTTTTTAGAAATCAGACATTTTTTTAAGATAATCGGCCACTTTATCGGCGGCTTCTTCCACGTTTCCGGCTTTTATGACAAGCCTGTCTCTCTCGTATTGAGAGATCGCATGCTCGTACCTTGGATCGTAATAGTATTCCAGAAGCAGAGCGACAGCTTCTTCGAATCGATTACTCAAAAGATAACTTTCAATTTCGGCAGCCACCGGCGTATGAATTTTTCGCTTGATCCGCTCAAACGCGGCAATACATTCCTCTTTATGAGTCTGCGGCTCGTAATCCGCAATTATGTTGCGCACACGCTCCTCAATAGGAATTTCAATAAAGAGCAGCTTCCCCTGCTCTTTGGCGTTCATAATAAAATCGGGAACGACGGCTTTGCCGATTCTTTTGCTCTCGGCTTCCAACAGTACGTAAGGCCGGTCATTTACTTCAAGCAGCTGATGTACAAGCAGCGATTCGAAGGTCTTCTGATTATTCGGCTCAAGGCCGATTTGTCCGAAAATCGATCCGCGATGCTGCGCCATTCCCTCCAAATCGAGAACCGGGAACCCGCGCTCGTCGAGCATCCGCAAAAGCTTCGTCTTGCCGGTTCCTGTATACCCGTTGATCGTGATACACTTGGGGCGAAAATCAAAGCCCTCCAGCGTCTCGACCACCCATTTGCGGTAAGCGCGGACGCCTCCGGACAATCGATAAGGGCGGTTGCCCATTAACGAAATAAGCGTTGCCGAGGTTTTACTGCGCATGCCGCCGCGCCAGCAAAATACCGCCTTACGGCCAGGCAGCGCTTCAAACTCACGGACAAACGCAGGCAGCTTGGCCGATACAATTTCGAGCCCGCGCTGCTTGGCGGCTTCAATGCTATCTTGCTTGTACAACGTGCCGATCTCCGCCCGTTCCTCATCGGTAAACAGCGGAATATTGACGCTTCCCGGAATCGTTCCTTCTTTAAACTCCGAAGGAGAACGGACGTCCACGAGCTGGACGCCCTTCTCATTTTTAAGCTGCAGCATATGCTGAACGGTGATGTCTTGAACCAACTTATCGTCTCATCCTTCCGATACGGATACGGTAATTCGGCCTTCCTGCGATTGTGCCGCGAAAACTTCTCCAATAAGGCTTGCTTCCACGCCATTTGCTTTCAGCTTTGCAACCAGCTCATCAGCCTGCGATCCCTCAACGGCAATCAGCAGCCCTCCAGACGTTACCGCATCGCACAAAATATATTGTCCAATTTGATCGATCGACGCATCGAACGTTACAGAATCCTTGACATGGTTAAAGTTGTTTTTGGTTCCGCCCGGTACAAATCCGGCTTCCGCCAGCTCGCGCACACGCGGGAGCACCGGCACGCGGTCCTGATAAAGACGAATCTCAACTCCACTGCCTTTGGCCATTTCCAATGTATGACCAATCAAACCGAAGCCGGTAATATCCGTACAAGCATGAACGTGATACGGCTCCATGGTTTCCGCTGCCGTTTTGTTCAATGTGGTCATCACACGAGTCACCCGGCTGACCTCTTCCGGCGACAGCTGATCCTTCTTAATCGAGGTGGTCAAAATCCCGACCCCAATCGGCTTGGTTACAATAATTTTATCTCCAGGCTTCGCGCCGGCATTCGTTCTTACCCGATCCGGATGAATCGTCCCGGTCACCGCCAAACCAAATTTCGGCTCCTGATCATCGATGGAATGACCGCCGACAAGGGCTGCGCCCGCTTCGCGAACCTTGTCCGCCGCTCCGCGCAAAATTTCGCCTAAAATCGCCTTATCCAGCGTCTTGATCGGGAATGCAACGATATTCAGCACGGTCAGCGGTTTTCCACCCATGGCATACACATCGCTAAGCGCATTGGCCGCGGCCACCTGCCCGAAGGAATACGGATCGTCAACAATCGGTGTGAAAAAGTCGACGGTCTGCACAAGCGCCAAATCATCCGACAGCTTGTACACCCCCGCGTCGTCATTCGTCTCTGTACCGACTAACAAATTCGGATCACGCACGCCTTCCGGAATGCTGCGCAAAATTTGCGAAAGCTCACCCGGACCGATTTTGCAGCCGCAGCCGCCTTTGCTTGATAACGACGTTAATTTTATCGATAACGATTCCAAGATCATCTTCCTCTCTTCGACATCTTTCTATTGTGAGGGTAGCACAATTTACAGTGAAAAAAAAGAACTGTATAATGGGGCAAACCATAAGGGGGGACGTAGGATGCAGCAAGATCAAGGCATTCGCCTGCTTGAACAAACGAAGCTGATTGTAATTGCTAGAGGGGTAGCAGAACAGGAGCTGCTCAAGACCGCAGAAGCGCTGCTGAAAGGCGGTGTGCGCGTGCTGGAAGTGACCTTGAACACCGAGGGTGCAACCCAATTGATCCGCACACTTCAGAAGGAATTCGGGGACGAGATGTGGGTTGGCGCCGGCACGGTTTTATCGACCGAGGACGCCGATGCTGCAGCCGAAGCAGGGGCCCAATTTCTCGTAACGCCGCATACGGATGAGACGCTGATCCGACACGCCGTTTCCAAACAGCTTCCGATCTATCCCGGGGCGCTGACGCCGAGCGAAATCGTGCGGGCATGGAACGCAGGAGCTTCTGCGATCAAATTGTTTCCTAGCGCCAGCCTTGGCTTTTCTTATGTAAAAGAACTGATGGGCCCGTTTGACCGCATACCTTTTATCCCTGTGGGTGGAATTCACGCGGAAAATGCCAAGCAATTTATGGATATTGGCTGCTATGCCTTAGGGGTCGGGAGCTACTTAATTCAGCGTGATGCGATGGCTTCGGGTGAATATAACCGGATTGCAGAAAAAGCTAGAGGCTTGATTCAAGCCATAAACCGTTAGACACTGCTTTTGGTTCGACGCGTCCCAGCCGCTGTACAAGAGCTTTGATACCGATAGGAATCCTGAAATAGATCAGTATATTGTCAAAAAAGGCGATTCTCTTATCGAGAACCGCCTTTCATATGTCGGACGAAATTTCCCGCTGTCCGGACGGCTGTACGATGTAGACGCACTTGCCGCCGCCTTTCGCCAAGCACTCTGTTCGCTCAACGGATGCCATTAATAGGGTTTCAAATAAACTGAGCTCACAAGTACAAGCCTGTTCAAAACGCCCCGCAACCTGCGAGATAGGGCAATTGTATTCCCGAACGATAAAAGAGCCTGTCTCCTCGTCGCGCTCCCATTCCGCCATGTAGCCTCCGCCATTTTGAATATCAGTAAGCTCGACCACCCGCTCCTCCAAGCTCTTCCCCTGCATCCGCTCGGAATAGGCACGCTCCATCTTCCGCTGACGCAGCTCAAACAGCTTGGTCACAAGCGATGTCCCCTCTTCCCGTTCCAGCTCTTCCAGAAGGTCCAGGGTGAGTCCGTAATAATTTTTCGGAAACAGGTCATCGGCAGACTCCGATAAAGAGTAGACATACATCGGCCGGCCCATGGCTTGTCTCTGCAGGCTGGAATCGATAAAGCCATCGCGTTCCAGCGTATTTAAGTGGCGGCGAACCGCCATTTCGGTAATCCCCAGAAATCGCGCCAAATCCGCAACGCTTAACGTACGGTGCCGTTTCAGCAAAACGAGCAGCTGCTGCCTTGTCGATTGTTCCCCCTCGTTTTTCATAACCGTTCACCGTCCCAAGCCTGAAAATAGCATACTTCTCTTTATTTTACCTTATATTCAGGCTTTCGTAAATTATGAAACGATTATGTTTCAAAACTTGGACGCTATAATAAACCGGTTCACGGATTCGGCAAACTGCTCCAGCAGACTCGGAAGTTCCGTTAACGGGAACAATGATTCTTTGCCTAAGCGTTGTAACTCCGAGTAATCCTGCACAAGTGCCCTGCGCAGCTTAACCAGCTTAAGCAGCGGCTCATAAAGGGAATCGGGGAATACCTCTTCCCCCTTAAGAATGTCGATAATATCTTCATAGCTGCTCGCATCACGCATGATAAAGCCGTCAATCAGCAGGCTTCCGACATCCGTAACGATTTCCAGGGCAAGATGCAAAGCCCGCTCGCCGGCAAAATACTCGGCCGCTCCCCACACATCTTTCTCCTGCAGAGCCTCTACTGCTTCACGTATTACCGGAAGCACGTTAAATCGACTCTGAATCTGCTCCTCGTTCACATAATACATCCCGACCGCTCCTTCTTCGTTCATCCATTACGTTTATTTTTGCGCTTCAACAGCCATATCGTTACCGGAAAGGACAGAAGGATTACTAATAATATCGTTAAAGCCTCCATGACATCCTTTAAATCTTTCATTTACGCCACCTACTTTGGATTCCGATTTGAATAAGCCCAGTGATTTGTCGGGCCGTGTCCGCCGCCGATTCCAAGCTCCTCAGATATCGCGTGGGTAATAAACTGCTTCGCTTCATGAACTGCATCATGAAGAGTTGCTCCCTTGGCCAGCTCCGCCGCAATTGCCGCAGAGAACGTACAGCCGGTTCCGTGGGTATGCTTCGTTACGTAGCGGGAGCCGGTATACAGGCGAAAATCCTTCCCGTCGTAAAGCACGTCCGTCGGCTCTTCCGCACGGTGTCCGCCTTTCACAATAGCAGCCTTGGCGCCGTATTCCTCAACGATTCGCCGGGCGGCCTCTTTCATCTCATCCAACGTGCGAATTTCCCGGCCGGTCAGTACCTCCGCCTCCGGAATATTCGGGGTAACAACATAAGCGAGCGGCAGCAAAATGCTGCGCAGCGATGCTTTGGCCTGCTCAGCCAAGAGCGATGCTCCCCCTTTGGCCACCATGACCGGGTCAATGACCAGCTTCTCCAGCCCGTGCTGCTTCACCTTCGCCGCAACAGCCTCAATAACCTCGGGCTTGGAGAGCATCCCGGTCTTTACGGCATCTGCGCCGAGATCCGTGACTACGGCGTCAATTTGCTTCTCAATGGCCTCAATGGGAAGATCATATATGCCATGCACGCCCAATGTGTTTTGGGCCGTTACCGCCGTAATCGCAGACATGCCGAAAACATTCAGCATCTGGAACGTCTTGAGATCGGCCTGAATGCCTGCGCCGCCTCCACTATCCGATCCGGCAATCGTTAACGCTTTATATACCTGCTTCATGTAAAATTCCTCCCGCATCACTTTCGCACCTACAGTGTAGTCTTTGCTCGGACAAGCGTCAAGCTTTGACGCTTACCTTCCCGCTTAGCGTCTGAACGCAGCAAGCAGCGCCCATCTGCGCTCCTTGCGCCGCATGTATTTCGGCAGGGTGCGGTAAATGTCTACCGTTTCCCGATAAGCTCGCTTCGCCTCTTCCGATTGTCCTAAAGCTTGGTACAGCTGCCCTAGCCGATAATTCCCCTCGCAGGAGGAAGAATGAATGCCGCGGAAGGACTCCAGGTACCGAAGCGCCTTCTCGCGATCCGATGCCGCGAATACCTCCGCCAAGCGCAAATATGGCTCACCGTATCCAACGCGGGGGTTAAGCTCTAAGGCCTCGCAAATGGACTGCTCTCCCTGCTCAATCTGCCCGGTGCGCAGCAGGCAAAAGCCCCGCTTCCACTTTACATCTGCCGAGTCTTCTTTTACTTCTGCAACCTCATGAAGCAGCTTCAACGCCTCGTTGTAGCGTTTTTTTTCGATCAGCAGCTTTGCGGCTTCATGCTTGGCGCTTGTATCGTAAGCGTTCAACGCGATTTCACGGCGCAGCTTTCGAAGCCGGGCATCCCGTTTTATAGGCCGGGTGATGCTCGGGAAAACCCCGACAAAGCGCCGGTCAAGCACATAAATGATAATAAGCAGCACCACGAATGCAAGAAAAGGATTCCCCAGCAGCCACGCTAAAAAAATAAATAAAAAAAACTTGCTCATACCGCTCCCCCTTCAATCCGCCATCATCGCCTGAACGTTCCGAAACAGGAAAAGCGCCTCTCCCGTATTGGAAAAGGCGCCTTGCCCGGATGTCATTCCGTTATGTAATCAACGACAATCGATTGTTCATTTACTGTTTTGATATACTCAATCACATCTTGATGGATCGGATGCACCTGATAAGCCTGCATCGCTTCCAAAGATTCAAACGTTGTTGTCAACACAAGGTCGTAAGACCGCTCCGAACGCAGCACGTCGATTCCGACTTGAATATCGAGAAGCTCCGGAATTTTGCCCTTCATGCTCATTAATACATCTCTTGTCCGCTGCAGCACATCGGCAGTCGGCTCCTTTAATTTAAACATCACCACATGAATCAGCATTCGTGAGCTCCTATCTGCTATTGGCAAAATTGGACACTGTCGGCGAACAGAACCGTTCCGTCCTCGCTGAACTTAATATACGGTGTCGGAACATGCGGATCCGTCACACCGAACGGATTGACCACGGGCCGATCGGGGTCCGGTAAAGCAAACGACGAAAGCAGCAGCACGGAAACCGCCATCATTGCCGTCCACAGTATTCTCTTCATCAGCTTCCGCCCCCTCTCCCCATCGGATCATTTTCTAATTTCACATTATATCATGCTCTATTTATGCCGTCCACGATAGACAGCTCACTCCCTCGGGCTTGAATGAGAGTGAGGGTGCGAATGAGGATGAGAATGGGAGTGCATATCATCCATATCAATATGCGTCACAGACAATTCCGCATAAAGCACGCCCTTCAGCACCTGAATCGCCCGATGCAGCTCGTGCAGACGGGTTAACATCCCCCTAACGACAAGCACCTCTAAGCACTGCTCGTGGTTTAAATGAATATGCATCGTCGAAATAATGTCATGGTGATACCGATGCTGCAGCTCGGTAAGCAGCGCAGACAGCTCACTGGCATGGTGATCGTATACCATAACGATCGTGCCTGCGACAAGCTGATCGGACTCTATGGCTCCGGGCTCAAGCAGCGCCTTGCGAACTAAGTCGCGGATTGCCTCAGAACGGTTGCCGTATCCTTTTGCCGCGATAAAATCATCAAACTGCTCAGCCAATCGCTCCGGCATGGAGACGCCGAACCGGATTAATTCGTCTTTGTTTGACATGCGCATCCTCCGATTCCAAGCATACGAACTACCCTCAAATGTAGCATACCCTGTACAGCAATGAAAAGAGTGAGATTACCATTATTGGGCAACACTATTGGCAAAGTATTATAAAGGAGGCATCACTATGAACGAAATCAAGCAATCTGGCGAGCTGCCGGAGGAAAACCGCGAGAAAACGGAAACCGAACAGGCGAACATCCGCATGGACCGCGAATTTTATGGCAGCACCGGCAATGACGGCGAGGAGCTTGAAGTACCTTTAACGGTCATGAGTACGCGCAACGAATCGTAAAGGTAGCAATGGCATCAAAAGAATGCAGCTATGGGTAAAATCTAGCAAAAAAACCGAGCCTTTTGCCGAAAGGTTGTGTATCATAGTACAATAATCAAAAACATTTGTCGCTTCGGAAGGGTTGATGAAGGTGGAGCAAACGTCTAATGTCAATGTGTCAAACTTTATTCGAACGATCGTGATGGAAGATTTAAAGGCGGGTAAAATGCAGGAAATCGTCACCCGCTTCCCGCCTGAGCCGAATGGATATCTGCATATCGGACACGCGAAGTCGATCTGCTTGAATTTTGAGCTTGCGGACGATTTCAAGGGAAGAACAAACCTGCGCTTTGACGATACGAATCCTTTAAAGGAAGACGTGGAGTACGTCAACTCGATTAAAGAGGATGTACGCTGGCTCGGGTTTGAGTGGGACGGACTCTTTTTTGCGTCCGACTACTTTGAAGAAATGTATCAGAAAGCAATTGTGCTGATCCAAAAAGGACTAGCTTATGTGGACGATTCCTCAGCAGAGGAAATCCGTCAGCAGCGTGGGACACTGACACAGCCGGGAACGGAAAGTCCTTATCGCGGCCGTAGTGTGGAAGAAAATCTTGATTTGTTTGAACGAATGAGAAACGGCGAGTTCAAGGACGGCGAGAAGGTGCTTCGCGCCAAAATCGACATGAGCTCACCGAATATTACGATGCGCGATCCGGTATTATACCGCATTTCTCATGCCCATCATCATAATACGGGAGACAAATGGTGCATTTATCCGATGTACGATTATGCTCACCCGCTTGAGGACGCTTTTGAGGGAGTTACCCATTCGATCTGTACCCTGGAGTTTGAGGATCACCGGCCGCTTTATGACTGGGTCATTGAACACTGTGAAACAGATGCGAAGCCAAAGCAGTATGAATTTGCCCGTTTAAATATGACAAACACGGTGATGAGTAAACGCAAGCTGAAGCAGCTTGTCGATGAAAAGGTGGTCGACGGCTGGGACGATCCGCGCATGCCGACCATTTCCGGGCTTCGCCGCAAAGGCTACACCCCGGAAGCGATCCGCAGCTTCTGCCGCGAAATCGGGGTTGCCCGCGCGAACAGCTTAGTCGACGAGCGGATGCTGGAGCATTTTATCCGTGAGGATTTGAAGCTGAAGGCCCTTCGCACGATGGCGGTGCTCGATCCGATCAAGGTCGTCATTACGAATTATCCGGAGGGACAAGTCGAGTGGTTGGATGCGGAGAACAATCCGGAAAATCCGGAAATGGGCAATCGCCAAATTCCGTTCTCCCGTGAAATCTACATCGAGCGCGATGACTTTATGGAAAATCCACCGGCCAAGTATTTCCGCCTGTTCCCTGGCAATGAGGTGCGATTAAAGCATGCGTACTTCATTAAATGCGAACATGTAGTAAAAGACGAAAACGGCCGCGTCACGGAAATTCACTGTACGTACGATCCCGAAACGAAGAGCGGCTCCGGCTTTACCGGACGGAAGGTGAAGGGCACCATCCACTGGGTTGAAGCGTCGCATGCCGTACCTGCCGAATTCCGTTTGTATGAACCGCTCATTACCGACGATGCGAAGGAGGACGGAGATAACTTCCTCGCTCACATTAATCCGAATTCGCTGCAGGTGCTTGAAGGCTTCGTCGAACAAAACATGAAGGATGCCAAGCCGATGGATAAGTTCCAATTTTTCCGCCATGGCTACTTTAACGTCGATCCCAAGTCGGAAGGCGCGGAAAAAATCATTTACAACCGGATCGTATCGTTGAAAAGCTCCTTTGAGGTTAAATAATCCGGAACATCAAATTCCATAGCTCGGAAATAGCAAGTAAGCTTCACAGCCACTGTGCAGAAAAGGCTGCTTACGGATCCCTCTACAAGGGCAATCCATAAGCAGCCTTTATTTTTTACCGGCACTGTCCAGCTTAGTCCAGCTTTACGCCGTCCTTCTCCAGCAGATCCTCGCGCACCGGCGTAAATGTATCAAACAGCATACCCTCTTCAATAGCCTGCACGCCGTGCTTGGCATTACTCGGAATATAAATGCTTTCTCCCGCATTGACTCTTGTCGTTTGACCGTCAATCTTAAAATCAAACGCTCCTTTAACAACGAGGGTCAGCTGTTCATGCGGGTGAGAGTGCTCATATCCCTCTGCACCGGCTTCGAACTTAACGAGCATGCTCATCATGCCTTTGCCCACGGTCGTAATTTTACGCTGAACTCCTGGTTCCGCTTGCTTCCAGTCGACTTGTACGTTCAATGTTACGTTCCCCTTTCCACAGCAGGTTGGTTACATTACCCAATTATACCCTTTCTCGTCCGGGGAGGATAGGCATCGCACGTAATTTATTGCGGGATAGCTACAACAGAACGGGACTCATCCGCTTCGAAAGCCGCTAAAATCACTTGCAGCGACTTTAAGCCCTCTTCACCCGGAACACTTGGCGGTGTGCCGTTGCGAATGCTCTTTACGAATTCATCGATGACACCGCTAGTCGTCTGCTTCGTATTCGTCGCAATCTCGCCGACCTTCATCCGCTCGACGGAACCGTCGCGCAGCTCCACGATCACCTGGTCTTCGGGATGCGTGCCAATTTTCAGCACACCGTTCTGGCACCATACGATCGTGCTGTTGTCTTCTCCGCGGTAATAGGTCCAGCTGGCTACCAGTGTACCGATCGCACCGCTCTTCATTCGCAGCAAACAAACGGAATTATCGTCTACATCCGTCTCGCCTTTATCCAACGTTTCGATAAAGGAAGCGATCTCCGTGACTTCATCATCCAGCAGCCAGCGGATCAAATCTGCTTTGTGCACACCCAGATCGCCCATGGCCCCCATAATGGCTTCCGAACGGCGGAAAAACCAGCTCTCGCGGCCGTCCACACTCCAAGCCTCCGGTCCCGGATGCCCGAAGGAAGTGCGGAACGACAGCACCTTGCCAAGCCGGCCGGACTTCAGTATTTCCTTTGCCTTCACATGCGGAGGCATAAAGCGCTGATTATGGCCAACCATAAGCTTCACCTTATTTTCTTCCGCCGCTTCGATCATCGCCTGAGCCTCTTCTACGGAAGCGGCCATCGGCTTCTCAACCAGGACATGCGCCCCAGCTTTGGCTGCGGCAATAGACGCCGGCGCATGCGTCTGATTCGGCGTACATACACTTACCGCATCCACCTTTTCAGCGGCCAGCATCTCTTCATAGCTCGCATAGGCTCTGCCGCCATACTGCTGTGCAAACTGCTCTGCTCGTTCCTTTACCGGATCTACAAAAGCGACCAGCTGGACATCCTCACGAGCAGCGTATTCTGGGATATGGCGATGTTTTGCGATCGAGCCGCAGCCAATAACAGCAACTTTTAATTTTTCCATTGGTTTGAAGTACACTCCTTTATATCCATTATGTTCTCGGATCATTCAATACGAGCCAGCGCATACTGTCGCGAATGCTTTCCATCGGCGGGTTTGCGCATTGATCCTGCTCGACGATCAGCCATTCCGTTCCGGCATGCTCCGCCGCCCGAATAATATCGAACAACGGCAGCACCCCTTGGCCAAGCTCGACCGTATCAATGGACCCGTCATCCTTTTTGCGGTAATCCTTCAAGTGTAAAAGTGGAAGACGTCCACTGTATTTACCAATATATTCTATTGGGCTTTGTCCTGCAAAATCAACCCAGCCTATGTCCATTTCCACCTTTACTTTGTCCTCCGGTGTTGCCGCAAAGAGAGCGTCAAATACGAAACGACCGTCCGCTTGATCAACAAATTCAAAATCATGATTATGGTAAGCGAAAATGAGGCCCTGCTCTGCTGTTTTTTCCGCTACATCGCCAAAAAAGCGAAACAGCTCTTTCCACACCTCTTCACTGCCACGATCCTCCGGCAATATATAGGGACAGACCAAATACGTGCCGCCGATTTCCTTTAAATATTGAATTTCCTCTTGCAGATTCGTGCGCAGTGCATGAAGCCCGACATGGCTCCCAATCGCCTTAAGCTGCAGCTCTTCCAGCAGCTGTTTCATTTCGCCTGCCGGAATGTCGCCGTATCCTGCGAATTCAACCCCTTCATAACCAAGCTCCGCTACTTGACGCAGAGCAGCCTTGAAATCGACCGCGGTTGCATCGCGAATCGTATACATTTGCAAGCCAATGCTTACTTTTCCCACTTGGAGCTTCCCCCCGTTCACCAACATTATGAACATGCTCAAAGCATTACCGATCTAATTCCATGTTAGTCCAAAAAGCTTTACAATGAACATAACCAAAGATGCTAAAACATGAACGATCTTGCTGTTTTTTCAGTGAACATGAGGGTTGATTCCTTCGGGCGGAGGCAATTTCAATATGGAGTCCAATGTTTATCTATGCGGTTATTCTTATCATATTCATCCATTTCATACCCAACAGCTTGACGGCGTCCAGGGCTTTCTGTTCCGTCTGCAGACGGAGGGCTCATGTCTTGCATTCGTAGAAGGCCGTCTCACAAGGATTGAGGCCGGGGAGCTGCTGCTCTACAAGCCCGGAGACCCGTATCAGCTTATGATCGGCGAAGAGTCCGGAAAGATAGGCGGTACAGGAGCGAGCGGCGATTATTACTTGATGTGCAGCGGGGAATGGCTGGAAGAATGGTGGCACCGAAGAACACGGACGGCAAAAAACCGCATATACTCTATGGATCGGCTTACCGGATTGTGGAAACTAATCATCTCGGAAAAACGCAGACTAAGGAGTGCGAACGGCGAGCTGGTCGAATATTTGCTGCGAAGCTTATGTCTTGCCATAGACGAGGCCACCCTCGAATCGGCGCCGCTGACCGGCCGAACCTTTACCGCATTCCGAATGCGATCCTTTATTGAAGAGCACGCGCTTGAGCCGTTTCAAGTGCTTGATGTTGCTCAGCATGTCGGACTCAGCGTATCGCGGGCCGTCCACTTGTTTAAAGAATGCTTTGGCAAAACAATGCTGCAGTATGCGGTGGAAATTCGGCTTTCAACAGCGATTCAGCGGATGATCTACACGGGAATGACATTAGAACAAATTGCACTCACCTCGGGCTTTGGGAGCTACTCCTACTTCCACCGCGTATTCCGTGAAGCCTACGGCATGTCGCCGACACAATTTCGTACAGAGCACAGGTAAAATGCAAAAAAAAAACGGAGGCGGCTTTATATCGCCGACCTCCGTTGACATTTATCTTTATTTTTTGCTTTTTCTTAAGGCAATTCCGATCATCAGCGCCAAGCCGCCCCAAAGCAGAACTGCTCCAAACACAAACATCGCTAAAGCCGGTCCGGTCATGAGCGCACCTCCATCGGGTTCCTTCTCCATTTGAACGCATAAGCCAGGACAAAGGAAACAACAAATGTAATGCCGACAACTGTCCATCCAAAGGTCATAATGGCATGAGCCGGATATCCTTCATACGGCTTCGCCAGCTCATCAACCAAGTTTTTGTAGCCCATAAACAAGAGGATAATCGGAGTGACAAACCGGATCATGACGTTCCACCAGGATCCTACAGCAAAGTCCGATACCAGATTGTTTTCCTTACGAATCTTCGTTATATTGTAGAACCAACCGATCAAAATCACTTCAATCAGCCCAGATACCGCGATACCAAAGTTATTGATGAAGTGATCGACAATATCCAGCAGGACGACGCCCGCTCCTGTGGCATAACCGATACTTACAAGCGCCGATAACCCCACGACCAGATTAACTGCCTTCTTCCGCGTAATATTAAACTTATCCATAACCGAAGCGATCAGCACCTCGATGATGGAGATCAGCGAAGTAAACCCGGCAATAACAAGCGCCAAGAAGAACATGGCTCCGAATACGCTGTTTAACATCGGGAAGGAGCTAATAATTTTCGGGAATACGACGAAAGCAAGACCCACGCCTGCAGTTGCGACATCCTTCACATCTGCACCTGAGGACTGCGCCATAAAACCGATCGCCGCAAAAACCCCGATTGCCGCCAAAAATTCAAATCCGCTGTTGCTCAGGGCCATAATGAAGCCGCTGTTATTGACTTCCTGATTTTTATCTAGATAGCTGCTGTACGTTACCATAATGGCAAACGCGATGGACAAGCTGAAGAAAATTTGACCGTAGGCCGCGATCCACACCGTGTACCACGCTTCATTCGTTCCCCCTAAAATCGGAGGCAAAATTTTACCGAAATCCGGTGTAAACAGGTGATTCAGACCCAGGCTTGCACCCGGCAGCATTGCTGCACGAATGACAAAGATCACCATAATCACCGCGAGAAGCGGCATAAACACCTTGCTTACTTTTTCAATCCCCTTCTGCACACCCTGAATCAGTACAAAATATGTAGCTGCCCAAACTGCAACAAGCGGAACGAAAACCCTCCACTGAATGCCCCCGAAATTCCAGCCCTGCTCTGTAACGACATCATCCGGCAGACCTAGATGGGAACCAAATAAAAACGCCTTCGTATCCTCACCCCAGCTTAGGTTAAAGGAATAGAAGAAATAACTGATCGCCCAGCCGATGATGATGACATAATAGGTGGTAATGACGAAGCAAATGAGCGTCTGCCACCAGCCCAGCCATTCAAACTTGCGGGACAATTTACTGAACGATAAAGGCGCTGAGCCTTTACCCATTCTACCAATGCCGAATTCCAGTAAAAGGATTGGAATCCCCGCCGTTAGAAGGGCAAAAAAGTACGGGATTAGAAACGCTCCCCCGCCGTTTTCATAAACCACATATGGAAAACGCCATATGTTTCCAAGACCGATCGCTGAGCCCGCAGCGGCCAATATAAACCCGGCCCTGCTGCCCCACTGTTCACGTTGTTCCATGTCAGCGTATCCTCCTTTTTTGCTCAACATTTTAACACGAAAAATGTCAAAAGTCTTCGAAAAATATAACATCGGTTAAATATTTTTTAACTTGCAATTCTGCTATGCTTTAATATATAATCAAATTCGTCACTATATACGGGATTGTCTATATTTTTTGGGCCCTTAGCTCAGCTGGGAGAGCGCTTCGCTGGCAGCGAAGAGGTCAGCGGTTCGATCCCGCTAGGGTCCATACACGTAAGATTAGGCGTAACCAGGAAACTGGTTACGCCTTTTATCGTTTATGCTGACGCACGCATACAGCTTACGCTTGTTACCAATGGTGGTAACATACCGGAGGTTTAGGAAAAGAGCATGAGGTGAGATGAGAATACCACAGAAGATTTGTACGTTGGGACTTATAGGACTATTACTGTTGTCAGGATGCGGGAACGGGAGTGAAAATATTGACGCGACTGCGAACGGTACCGGCGTCAACAGCGTTGAAGGAACGAGTGCGACCAGCAATGGGCTGAAAAATTCATCGCAAGAACCGACAGCGAAGATCGAAGTAAACCAGTGAATCCTATCCCCCAAACGGGGGATTTCCCCAATCCATTTATGATGGTAGTATGGGATTACTAACAAGCAGAGGTGAATTACATGTCCGAAAACAAAGAACAATTGGAACAAGCAAAACAAGAAATTAAATTAAACGATCTGCCTCAAGAGCTTTCTGAATCCGAAAAGGAAAATGTGAACGGTGGCTTTTTTGACATAACTAAAGCATTTAGACCATCAAGGAACAGAGTACGCGGGACTTAAAAAATGAAATCATACATGAGGTAAATTCCTCCCAAACATTTCCCGAAAATAATAGCAGCATTCAATAACACACCGCTTAAGCTAAAGTGCTGAGCGGTGTGTTTGCGTTTATCCCGCTCACGAAATATTTGGTATAATCATTGCGCAGGAACAAATTGGAAGAGCAAATTTACAAAAGGTTGTGGTAGCTCTGCACTCCCGGCACATTTTATTGGTAGACGACGAAAAAGGAATTTTAACCATGATGGAAACCCTGCTGCGGAAAGAAGGGTTTCAGCGGATTTCGACCGCAGCGACGGGCTCAGAGGCCTTGCGGCTGCTTGAAGCCCAGCCGTTTGATTTAATCGTCCTCGATGTCATGCTGCCCGATACGAGCGGCTTCGAGCTTTGTCAGCGGATCCGTTTGATTTCCTCGGTCCCGATCCTATTTGTAACCGCACGTTCGGGGGACTTAGACAAAGTTATGGGCCTTGGATTAGGCGGAGATGATTACATCACAAAGCCCTTTTACCCGCTAGAGCTGGTTGCTCGAATTCAAGCGCAGCTGCGCAGGCAGAGCCTATATCAAGCCGCGGTGGTTCAGCAAAAGCCTTCCGTCTTGGACTACGGAGCCTTTGTATTAGATAAAAGCGCTGGCCAAATTATCGTAGGTGGTGCGGAGATCATTTGTCCGGCAAAGGAATTTGAGCTGCTCTGCTTTTTATGCGACCACCCGAAACAAGTGTTCACCGCCCTGCAACTGTACGATAACATTTGGGGAACGTCTCTCATGGGGGACGAAAAAACGGTGGTTATTCATATATCACGACTGCGGAAAAAGCTAGAGGCAGATCCCCGTGATCCGAAAATTATTGTAAATTTGCGCGGCATCGGTTATAAGTTTGTCCCGCCTCATAAGAGTTCTGCAGTATGAAAATCAAATCGAATATCCGCATGATTCTCCGTCTTGCCTTCCATTTAGCTGTAAGTCTGATGCTTCTTGGCTTTATCTTAAGCATCGGCTTAGTGACAGCCGAATCACTGTTTCCGCAAAGCGGGGACCAACAGGATCTCGCTGTACTTATCGGAATATTTACGATTGTCGGCACTTCTGTAACCGTATATGGATGGTATATCGGAAGACCGCTTTTTTATATCATCGGCATGATTCATCGCTTGGCGAGCGGAAACTATACAGACCCGAAGGATCAGCTCATTTTCAAAAGCAAGGACAAGAAATTGAAAAGGCCTTATCATTTGTATAAAGAAGTCATCGAACAGCTGCACGACCTTTCCGAAACTTTAGAAACAAGCAAGCAGGACAGAATTCGTCTTGATAATATGCAAAAAGAATGGATCGCAGGAATTTCCCACGATCTTAAAACTCCGCTTACCTATATCAAAGGATACTCTTCGATGCTGCTTTCTCCGCAGTACACGTGGAATCGGGACGAGCAAAACAACTTTTTAAGCGAAATCCAGCAAAAAGCGGATCATATGGAGGAGCTGATCGGAGATTTGAATCTCTCCTTCCGGCTTGACGGTCAGCAATTTCCCGTCAATCTAGAGATCCGGGATGCGGTTGAATATATACGCCGGATCGTCGCAGATACGGTGAATGACCCGCGGGCATCCGAGTTTACCCTCACCTTTGAATCCGAACTGTCATCTCTTGACATCATGCTCGACGAAAAGCTGCTTCAGAGAGCGCTGCATAATTTACTCGTTAATGCGATCCTCCATAATCCTCCGGGAACCGCTGTGCAAGTTCTTTTGAAAAAGGATAACGAGCATCTGGAAATCCGCATTGAGGATAACGGAAACGGTATGGATGAGGGTACTATGGAGCATCTATTCCATAAGTATTATCGCGGAACAACAACAGAACGGCATTCGGACGGCACAGGTCTTGGAATGGCAATTGCGTATCAAATTGTTCTAGCCCATGGGGGTTCCATACAAGTACAGAGCCGCCTACAAGAGGGAACCGCAATTATTGTCCGTTTTCCTCTGCATAATTAAGCTGCATGTTGCCTCCTGTTTACTTTGTATTTACTTTCAAACCCTATACTGTTTGAGAGTAGGTTATCGTAAACAGGAGGTCGAAGTGAAATGCTGGAAATACAACGTGTCAGCAAACGATATAACAAGGATAAGTATGCTCTGCGGGATATAACCCTTCAACTGAAGCCCGGCATCATCGGATTATTAGGTCCGAACGGCGCCGGAAAATCGAGCTTAATGCGAATTCTCGCCACCATTTCCGAGCCGACGGAAGGAACCGTCACTTGGAATGGCATCGACATACGTAAACAACCCAATGAATTACGCCGCACTCTTGGTTACTTGCCTCAAGATTTTGGCGTTTATCCTCATTTAAACCCCGTTGAATTTCTTGAATATGTTGCCGCACTGAAAGGTCTAGGGGGCTGGAACTTAAAAATCCGCATTTTGGAGATTCTAGAGCTCCTGAATTTACACGATGCCCTGAAACGTCCGATCGGCAGCTTCTCCGGCGGGATGCGCCAGCGGGTTGGCATTGCGCAAGCGCTGCTGAATGACCCTAAGCTGCTGATCATTGATGAACCAACAGTGGGTCTCGATCCGGAGGAACGGGTGCGCTTCCGCAACATTTTGACGGATTTATCCGGTGAACGAATCATCCTATTCTCGACACATATCGTTTCCGATATCGAAGCAACAGCCAATCAAATTGCCATTATGTCCAAGGGACAATTATTAACGAGTGCCGACCCTTCCCAGCTGCTGCGCGGTGTTCAGGGAAAGGTTTGGTCCGTAACGATTCCTGATCACCAGCTGCAAAGCGCCCGTTCCCAATGGACGATCAGCGGAACGATCAGGCGGGAAAATGGATTGCAGCTGCGGATTGTTTCCGATCGTCTGCCGCATCCCGAAGCTTCTACGCTGGCACCGACCCTTGAAGATGCCTATCTGTACATTCGAACAACACGAGGAGGCTTCTAGCATGGGCAGTATTCGTGCGATATTTTCTATTACCCGTGCCGACTTGCTTGAACGGATCAGGCAATTTTCATTTCTCGCTGCGATTGGATTATCAATGCTAATCGCTTATTTTTTTGTGCCGCCTATGGAATCAGGTTACATTACCCTTCATTTGGGTGAAAATTACCGCGGCGTATACAATTCCGCATGGGTTGGCGGCACTGTTGCGCTTTCAACTGCTTTATTTCTTACACTGTTCGGCTTCTTTCTAGTTAAAAACAGCATTCAGCGGGACTATCTATCTGGAGTAGGACAAATCATCGCCAGTACTCCCGTGAATAAACTCGCTTACTTGACCGGGAAGACGATCAGCAATTTTGCAGTGCTTACGCTAATCGTTGCCGCGGTTGCGGCAACGGCGCTGGTCATGCAGCTCGTTCGTGGTGAGGTGCTTGAAATTGAGCTTTGGCCGCTTGTCTCTCCTTTTATATTTGTAACCCTGCCGATCATGTCTGTCGTTGCAGCCATTGCCGTCATATTTGAAACACGCCCTCTTCTGCAAGGGGGAATTGGAAATGTATTGTTCTTTGTGCTGTACTTCGTGTTTGTGGTTTCCTCGAATGAAACGATGTCTTACGGAGTTAGTGTAGTGACCAGCGACATGGTGAAGGAAATGGCCGCTATCAAGCCGGATTTTTCCGGAACCTACGGGATCGGAATTCTTGTGCCGGATCAGCCGATTGAGCTGTTTGTTTGGCAGGGTCTAGATTGGACCACCGAGCTCGTGATGCAGCAAAGCACTTTCTTGCTCGCCGCCGCTGCTGCCGTGCTTGTAGCTGCCTTGCTTTTCCCGGGATTTCAGGATCCAAGGGGCAGAAGGCTTTCAAAACAATCGGTGCAAGCACTCCAACCGAATTCCGAGCCGTACCTCGAGGCTCTGCCTGTGGTTACGGGACACCCTGTTTCTCAAATTCGTGCCGATGAGCTTACTCCAGCTACCGGAAAAAGCTCTCTGGCCAAGCTCATTGCAGCCGAATGGTGGCTGCTGACCAAGAAAACCTCGACAGGCTGGTACGTCATTGCAGGTATCCTGTCTATATTATGTTTGGCTATACCTTCTGCTGTCTCGATCCAGTGGATGCTGTGGCCGATCTTATGGATATGGCCAATGCTGCTTTGGTCACAAATGGGCAGCAGGGAAGCCGTGTTTCACACTCAATTTCTTATGGTATCGAGCCCATACGGGAAAATCCGCCAATACATTGCAGTTTGGACTGCCGGAGTCCTGCTTACTTTCCTTGTCGTAAGTCCAATGCTGCTCCGCCTGCTTTTCGAACATAATGTTGAGCTGCTAGCCTATGGGATAACCGGTGTATTCCTTATCCCGAGTTTCGCTTTAGTCTGCGGGGTTTTAACAAATACAAGCCGAACCTTTGAGGTTTTGTATATGATTGTTTGGTATCTAGGTCCGGTTAATAAAACCCCTGTCTTTAACTTCTTAGGCACGTCTTCGACAGACGGATCCTGGTTTACCGATGCCGGAATGATGATTCCTCTCTACCTCGTATCAGGTATCGCGCTACTTGCAAGCGGTTATCTATTTCGAAACCGGTTCATGCGTGCAAGGTAGGATCGTCAATTATGATAATTTAGAACCAAGCTGCTTCATTTGCTTTAACCACGAGGCCCGCAGCGCGGCCGAGGATGGCTTAACCGGACCAACCTCGGTTATGCGTACGGGCTTTATTCCGCAAAAGTGTAAAATATTGCGTTTCATCACGTTGTGCCCCGCATGCTTATAAATCCATCTGTTATACCATGAAGGGGTGTCCATCGTTACAATCAGCCTTGCCGATCTCCCTTTCAGAAGCTTCTCCCAAAGCAAAGAATTCTCCGGGGATTGAAACGCAAAGCCCGGCAAAAAGATTCGATCTATAAATCCCTTTAATATAGCAGGCATTGCCCCCCACCACGTCGGATAAACAAACACCAAATGATCAGCCCAGCGAATCAGCTCCTGCGCTTCTTTCAAATCCTGCTCTAGCTCTGTTCTTTGGCGATATCCATATTTCAGATTTGGATCAAATTGGATGCTGGCCAGGTCGATGGTACGAACCTGCGCATGGCTTTCAATTGCGCCTTCCTCATAAGCTCTTGCCAAAGCAGCACAATAGCTCTCCGGATCGGGATGTCCGATAATAACAACGATATTTTTTCCTTTCATCTCTTGCTTCCTCCTCCATCCTCTAACTACAATTAGCATAGACCTAATCTTTTCCGCTAGAAATGATCAATTGCGCAAGAAAGTTACTATTTCACGCAAAAGGAGCTGCTTAGCTTGGCAAATTCCGGTGTAGCCGTATCCATGATCTTCCCGATCATGAAGACGATTGTTCAGCAAGGATACGATACGCAGAGCTTTTTCCGGAGCGTCGGGTTCAACACGGCTCTTCTTGAGGATCCGGAAGCACGCCTTCCCGGCGCGGAGCTTGAGCGTTTAATTATGGCTGCAGCAGCTTTTACGCATGACGAGCATTTTGGACTGCACCAAGGGGAACTCATGGATTTCGCCGATATGGGTGTCGTTGGTTATGTAATGATGCATTCCAAGACGATTGCGGATGCGCTCTCGGCATATCAACGGTATAACACTCTTTTGTGCAGCAGCTTTAATATCGACTGGAGCTTACAAGGGTTCGAAGTTTCACTTCGCTTGTTTGCGCAGTATCCCTCCGGTTTAACGAGGCATTGCATCGAGGAGATGGCTGTTTCCATGCAGCGCATGATCAGCCGGTTGAGCAATCGCTCCACTCCTTTGCATGCAGTACATTTTACACACGAAGCACCGTCTCACACAGAGCCTTATCGAGAGAGTTTTGGGCTTCCACCGGCATTTTCCCAGAAGGAAAATTTGCTTGTTATGAATAAAGAAGTGTTGGAATATCCGGTGCTGTATTCGGATCCCAAGCTTCTTAGCGTATTTCAATCGCTTGCTCAGGCAACCCAGGCAGAGCTGAATCGTGACGACCGTCTTTCCGAACGGATCGTACAGTGGATGAAAACCTGTATTCCCACTTTCCTCCCAACCTTAAAGCAAACAGCCGAATCTTTAGGCCTTAGTGAAAGAACGGTTCAGCATAAATTAAAAGAAGAACAAACGACGTATCATGAATTATCGGTACGCGTTCGAAAGGAGCTTGCTATCGCATATTTAAAGCGAAAGGAATTTACGATCGGGGACATCGCGTATGCTTTGCATTATTCCGAGCCAAGTGCTTTTCAGCTTGCTTTTAAAAAATGGACCGGCATGACCCCTGGGCAATACCGCGCGAACGCTGTCAAGGAGAATAGGTAAGCCTTCCCACGATAACCATGAATAACACCTTTCTTATCGCAGGACGCTATAACGAAAGGTGGTGAACACATTGAAGGAAAACCAGCATATTAAAACGAACCATGAACCGACGATGGCTCCGGGAATGAACATGCAGGATGAGCTGGAAGAAAAAGCGACTTCAGAAGAGGTGCGCAGCCACGACTTCACCTCCGTGACCCGGCTCTACTTGGACAGAACCCCTAACGATTAACCTAAGCGCATTGCATTAAATATTGGTTCGGATGATCAGCTTCCTTGGGCGGAACAATACCATTGGATTTCTACTTTAAAAAAAAGGAGACATCACTCAATGGGAATTCTTGGCGGCAATCCGAAAAATGAACCGTTGAATTACGGCGAGGTTAGCAGTCTTTGGAGCATGTCAATGATGGCTAAAGGACTTTTTTCCTGCTATCAAGCTTGGAGCTACCACGCAGGTGATAAGGACGTTAAAGCAATGCTGAAGGACTTGATGGAACAGTCCAAGCTCGAAAGCAAGGAATGTGATGAGCTCCTTCTGGACAACGGCATTACTCCAGCCCCAGCTCTTCCAGAACGTCCGGAAGCGAAATGGGAAGACATCCCCGTTGGCGCCCGTTTTATGGACCCTGAAATCGCCATGTTTTTAGCCCATGACACTGCAGTTGGCCTTACTGCCTGCAGCCAAGCGATCGCTATGTCTACTCGTGAAGATGTCGGAGCGTTGTTTGCGAAATACCATGCCACGAAGGCGGTATTCGCCGCACGAATCTTAAGACTGAATAAAGAAAAAGGATGGCTTGTCCCACCTCCGCTGCAAATCGAAAGACCCGAGCCTGTGGGCGTGTAAATCAGTAACCCCTTCGAGCTTATGCTTGAAGGGGTTTTTTCTAGGTACTTAAGAGAATAGGCCTAAACGGTGCAAAATCGTAATCATACGATAAAAATCATAGCTGCCGCCCTCGGGCGTATTTAGAACTCCTTTGTTTACGGCGGCCTGAACCGCTTCTTGGGCCCAATCTGGGATTCCCTCAACGGTTAAAGCTGCATTCAACTGACGCAGCTGCTCCGTAAGCTGAGCCTGCTGCTGCTGTAATTGTTCGATTTGTGCACGTAGCTGCTCTAACACTGCCTCCACCTCCCGGTCAAACCGAAATAAATTGTATTGATTCATAATGGAAATCAGCTTTTCCGCATACTGCGGGTCCGTGGCATACCCGCTGCTTTCAAAAGCTGCGGCTTGAGCTTGCGGATTTTGGGCCTGCTGAACCGGAATGTATCTACGATTCATGGTTAAAAATAAATCTTGATCCCGGTAGCCATCCTCGATGCTGTTATATGCTCTGAAGTTGGCTCTAACGTTAACGTTACGTCCTCCATCCACGACTTCCCATGTGGAGTAGTCTACATAACTCCCGTCCCAGTATGGATTTGGAGTACCACTGCCTACCTTCAATCCAACCAAGTTATTCCAGGGCTGAATTTTCCCTCCGGTTTCCAATACACTTTGTGCAATTCGGACAGAGGGATACACTGGGGAGCCCTCCAGCCTCAGCTCAACAGCTATGGGAGCCACGATCGATATAAACTCGTCCCTTGTCATGTACGGCTTCCCTCCCAAACAGGGTTTGCATTACTATATGCACGGTCCCGAGCTTTGGGCACAAAAAAGACCCCGTTCCGAAATGAACGAAGTCGTTAATTGTCATATCCTCTTATTTTAATGGACCTAAATTGTTTTTTCCTAACAAGCTGTTCAATTCTTTCATAAACATATCGATATCCTTGAATTGACGATACACGGAAGCAAAACGAACATAAGCTACCTCATCGACAGGATACAGCTGCCGCATGACCAGCTCTCCCAAATCACGGCTTTCGACTTCAGCATCAGCCGTATTCCGTATTTCCTGCTCCACATCCGACACGATCACTTCAAGCTGTTCGATCGATACGGGACGCTTTTCACATGCACGAATTAATCCGCGGAGCATCTTTTCCCGGTTAAATTCTTCCCGGCTTCCGTCTTTCTTAATGACGATTAACGGTGTTTCTTCCACCATTTCAAAGGTGGTGAACCGTTTACTGCATTTCTCGCATTCACGCCTGCGCCGAATCGATTTATTCTCGTTGGCTGGGCGCGAATCCAGCACCTTGGTGCCGGCATGTTCGCAATAGGGGCATTTCATGGAAATCCTCCCAACTAGTACCTGTTATGAGATGAAGGAATTCGCACATACTATCATTACAACGACAGAGGAGGTGACAACAATGGGTGCAGGACAATCTCGTTCCAGCAATACGCTTGTAGTACCACAGGCGAACCAAGCTCTAGAACAACTGAAATTTGAGGTAGCTCAAGAGCTGGGCATCGCGATCCCGCAAGACGGGTACTACGGCCATATGGCTACACGTGATACCGGTGCAATCGGGGGTCACATTACTCGCCGTCTTGTTCAAATCGCTGAGCAATCCCTAGCAGGTCAATTCGCACGATAAGATGTAATGTTCTTTAGCGGCGTTGGATAGGCCAATCTTATTGGCCTTCCAGCGCTTTTTCATCATAAATTTGTACATACTTCTTATAATAATACAAAACTCGCTGTATGTAATGTCTTGTTTCTCCAAAAGGGATTTTTTGCAGGTTTACAACTTGCCCATCCCATGTTTTTGCGTTTAACCACTTACGAACACTTCCGGGACCGGCATTATAAGCAGCCGCGACGATTGCAATACGGTCTTCCACATTTCCGTTTTGTACATCCTTGGCAAACTGCTGCATTAATGATCGTATGTACCATGCCCCGACCTCAATATTTACATCCGGCCGCTCCAGCTTTTCATTCGTTAAATCTGCAAAGCCAGCCTGCGTTACGATCCATTCCGCGGTATCGGGCATAACCTGCATAAGCCCCACAGCACCTTTTTTGGATAGGGTATCCGGCTTATAATTGCTTTCCACACGGATAATCGCTGCAATTAGCATCGGATCCACGTCGTAATTTTGAGCGCTGATTTCAATATCCTCTCGATAAGGGATAGGATACAGCCAGCGGGACAACCATTCCGAATTGTAAAATAGGATAAGCAGAATGATGACAAACAAAAGAGCGTATAAGCGCTTTTTACGAAAAATACTCATAATAAGCCTTTCTTTTGTAAGTAGTTGATTACTTGACTCTCCGTTTCTTGCATAGATCCGCTATTGTCAATGACATGTGCTGCGAGCTTTCGTTTCTCCTCGATCGGCATTTGCGCCAGTAAACGCTGCTCTGCCTCCGACTCGTTTATGCCGTCTCTTGCCATTAAACGTTTCAGCTGCAGCTCCCGCGGGATATAAACGACTACCGTATCAGGCAGCAGTCCCTCATATTTGGACTCAAATAGCAGAGGAATATCGAAAACGATCGTTTTTCCTTCGCCATTCGCGCTCCAGTATGCAATCCGTTCTGTAATTTCCGCACGGATCGGCGGATGGATAATTGCTTCCAAATCTTTTCGCGCATCTACATTGCCGAAGATGAGCTCGCCGAGCCGCTTACGGTTAAGCGTTCCGTCCTCTTTCAGTACGGCTTGTCCAAATCGTTCGGCAATTTGCCGAAGAGCCGGACGACCGGGAAGCACAACCTCTCTTGCGATTTGGTCTGCATCGACAAGAACGGCGCCAAGACGCACGAAAATATCGGCGACTGTGCTCTTCCCGCAGGCGATGCCTCCCGTTAATCCGATATTCATGCCGCCATCCTCCGTCCTCAAATTACATTAGCTTTAAAATACCCATAACAATTAAAAGACCTCCCGGAACAAGGGATAACCTTCTGGCCCAAGCCTTCCGTCCGAGTGAAAAGCCGGTACGCAGTCCAGCCGTCAGTGCGGCCGCACTGGTTACTATAATTGCCAGCGATGTAGCAAGCATCGGCAGTCCCAGCAAAGCAGCGCCGATCCCCGCACCGAGCGAATCCAGAGATAACGCGAAGCCGAGCAAAATGGCCTCGCCAGCTGAAATGGTACCGGAACGGTCCTTATCTGCGGTCAAAGGCGTCTTTAATATTTGCATCACGGATAAGTCTGACTTCACAGATGCATGGGTGTCCTGCGGCGCAGGAACCGGATCCTCGGTTTCATACGATTGCGTAATAACCTGATATACGGCCCAGCTTCCGACAGCAATTAGTATCCACGCTCCGATAGATTGCGCCCAAGCTTCCGGAACGAAATGGAATAGAAACGAACCCAAATACATGGATAACCATAAGGTTACGCCTGAACATAAAGCAATAATAAGAATCGAAGGCAGCGGCACGCGGATTTTCCGCAGGCCGTAAGCCATACCGACCCCAAAACCGTCCAGGCTTACCGCTAACGAGAGCATCAGTAACGATGTCAAACCCGGCATAAAGCAGCCCTCCTGCAAAAATGAACGTTGGGCGCGAACGCCCCAGGTTCATTCTATGCAGCAGTCTTATGCGCGTGATTTGTCCTTCTGGCACTTCGGACAAGTATGCGTTCCTCTGCCGCCGACAACCGTGCGGATAATCGGCGTTCCGCAGCGCTCGCAAGGCAGACCTTTACGGCCGTATACCTTTAGCTCCTGCTGAAACATCCCCATCTCCCCTTGGCCATTTACATATGACTTCACCGATGAACCACCTGCAGCCACAGCGCTGCTCAGCGTTTCCACAATCGCTTGGTGAAGCCGCTTCACCTCTGCGGGCTTTAGGCTCGAAGCTTCGCGTTCCGGGTGAATGCCTGCAGTAAAGAGTGATTCGTCCACATAGATGTTGCCGATTCCGACGACAACCTCCTGATTGAGCAGCAGCGGCTTAATCTTCGTCGTTCGGCCGGAGAGCAGCCTTCGGAACACTTCAAGCGTAAACGTTTGCTCGTCCAAAGGCTCCAATCCCAGTTTATGCAGCGGCGCCCTTGTAAATTCCTCGCCTAAAGCAAACAAATGCATCGTACCGAATTGGCGTACATCCTTGTAGCGAAGCTCTGTTCCATCGGTAAAATGGAAGATGACGTGGGTATGCTTTTCCACAGGTTCGTCGGAAGCGTAAAGGCCGTAACGGCCTTCCATGCGAAGATGGGAAACCAGCACCAAATCATCGGTTAGCAGCCTAAGAAACTTTCCTCGTCTTTCAACGGATCGAAAGGTGCGGCTTTCGAGCATAGCCGCAAATAGACCCGGGTCCTCCGGGTGCTGAACAATTCGCGGCAAATGCACACTTACTTTCTGTATCGTTTTCCCTGTGATCAGCTCATTTAGGGTTCGTTTGACGGTTTCTACCTCCGGCAATTCCGGCATGATTCTTCACCTCTAAACTCCATTATACCGGATTTGCCGTGCGCGGCGATTGCTTTTGCTTACTTCGCCTCATACCAATTGGTGCCATAGGACACATCCACTTTTAACGGCACATCAAGCGCAAGCGCCCCTTCCATGATCTCTGGGACAAGCTTCTTCATCAGCTCAAGCTCCTCCGGTGGAACCTCAAATACAAGTTCGTCATGCACTTGAAGCAGCATGCGGCTTTTCAGCTTTTCTTTGCGCATCCGTTCTTCAATCTGTACCATCGCAAGCTTTATAATGTCCGCAGCCGTACCCTGGATCGGCGTGTTCATCG
The DNA here is from genome assembly GCF_011421635.1 of Paenibacillus turpanensis. Classification (GTDB taxonomy): domain Bacteria; phylum Bacillota; class Bacilli; order Paenibacillales; family YIM-B00363; genus Paenibacillus_AK; species Paenibacillus_AK turpanensis. The sequence goes on along the minus strand of NZ_WTLI01000011.1, from coordinate 34,569 downwards.
CCGTGCGTTCCGCAAAGGAACGTTTATTGAAGTTGGAAGCCGTAATATCGGCTAAATAACGGCGGCGCTGCAGCAGTGTTGATACAAACCCGTCCTGCCGCGCCTTCTGAACGATATCTTCCATATAGCGCCGTACCCCTTCGAAAGCCGCCAAATACTGCTCGATAAACTCCGCCGCTTCCTTCCGGGTTATGTTCAAGTTCTGTGAAAGGCCGTAATCGCTGATGCCGTATACGATTCCGAAATTGACCGCCTTCGCCTGCCGTCTCATATTGGAATCGACTTGCTCGTTGGAAACGCCGAATACGTCCATCGCCGTTTTGGTGTGAATGTCCATGTCGGAAATGAAGGCTTCCTTCATCTTTTCGTCCCCGGCAATATGAGCGAGTACCCGAAGCTCGATCTGCGAATAATCTGCCGCTAGAATTAGCCAGCCCTCTTCGGATGGCACGAATACTTTTCGGATCTTCTTGCCCTCTTCCATCCGGACCGGAATGTTTTGCAGGTTCGGGAATTGACTGCTTAGCCGTCCTGTTGCGGCAATCGTCTGACGGTAGTATGTATGCACTTTCCCGGTACGCCCGTTGATTTCCTTGAGCAGCCCCTCCACATAAGTGGACTGCAGCTTGGCCAGTTGGCGGTAATGCAAAATATTCGCCACGATCTCATGATATGGCGCCAGCTTTTCCAGCACCTCGGCATCGGTCGAATAGCCGGTTTTCGTTTTTTTCCATGCAGGTAAACCTAATTTTTCAAATAATATTTCACCCAGCTGCTTTGGAGAATTGATATTAAACTCCGTGCCTGCCAGACTATAAATTTGCTGCTCCAGCCTGCTGATGTGCTCCGAGAGCTCCTTGCCGTAATTTTTCAAATCCGCTGCATCGACGTGAATCCCCCGCAGCTCCATGACCGCCAATACGCCGGACAAAGGGAGCTCCAGCTCATAATAAAGCCGGTTCATTTCGACTTTATCCAGCTGCTCCTTCTGAATCGGGACAAGCCTGGAAACCGCTAACGCTTTACGACCCAAGAGATCTGCCGTTACATTCGTTTCCGGCACGTGGAACTTCGCGCCTTTTCCAAACACTTGCTCATCGGAAGGAAGCGCCGGAAGCCCGTATTTCTCCGCAAGTCCGTTTAAGGTATGGTCTGCTTCAGTCGGATCGATTAGATACGCCGCAAGCAGCGAGCAAAACGCAATGCCGCGCAGCGAAATCCCCTGCCAATGCAGCGCAACCTGTGCCTTGTGCGCATCGTACATCAGCTTCAGCTGGCTTCCGTCCTCAAGGTATTGCCGGATCGGCTCCCCAACAGCATCCGTAAGCTTCGCAAAAGGTACATAAAAAGCTAATCCGTCTTGCTCCTCTGCTTTTGCTGTTGTGAATACGGAAAGACCGATAATTTCAGCGCCATGTGGATTTTCGCCAATCACTTCCACATGCACCGCTGTTCCGTCTGGGGAGTGCTTTACCGCATCCATCAGCTTTTGCACGTCATCCGCCGTTACAACCACCGTTACATCCAGCTGCTCACTCGCCTGAGCAGTGCTTGAAGCAGATACGCCATCCGGAGATCCGAAGTCCATCTTTTCCAGCAAGGATTTGAACTCCAGCTGCTGGAACATCGATTTCAACGCAGATCCTTCATACCCCTCGTACTTAAGCTGCTCCCAATCCAATTCCATCGGCACCTCACGGAAAATGGTCGCCAGCTTTTTGCTCATTCTTGCGCTCTCCGCATTATCTCTTACCTTCTCCTTCATTTTTCCGGTAAGAGCGTCTGCATTCTCAAGTACGGCTTCAACCGATCCATACTCCGCTAGAAGCTTCAGTGCTGTTTTCTCGCCTACACCCGGGATCCCAGGAATATTGTCGGAAGAATCCCCCATGAGCCCTTTCAGGTCAATAATTTGCTGCGGTGTTAGCCCGTATTTCTCTTGGATTTCCTTCGGATCATATCGTTCCACCTCACTGATTCCCTTTCGGGTCAACGCGATCGATACCTTATCCGAAGCAAGCTGAAGCATGTCCTTGTCCCCCGTTACAACAAGAACCTCCTGACCCTGCTCGTCCGCTGCTTTGGTTAACGTACCGATAATGTCGTCGGCTTCGTACCCCTCCAGTTCAAAACGCTGAATGCTGAAAGCATCAAGCAGTTCTTTAATTAACGGGAACTGAATCGATAATTCAGGCGGAGTTTTGGCTCTGCCGCCCTTGTACTCGGTGTATCCTTCATGCCGGAAGGTGATTTTCCCTGCATCGAAGGCTACCAGAAAATGCGTTGGCTGCTCTTCCCGGATTAACCGAAGCAGCATGTTTGTAAAGCCAAATACAGCATTCGTCGGCGTCCCCGCCTTATTGGTAAGCGGCGGAGTCGCATAAAACGCTCTGCTCGCAATACTATTCCCGTCCAATATAATCAATTTGCTCATAATAAAATCACCTCAATTTGGTACAAACCTGTACCCATCATAACACAATAAGTTGGGAAACACATACAATATAGAAGAGAACGGTTTGTCGAACGGAGGGGCATACTATTATGCAAAACTGGGCGAATTATAAACGGTCAAGCGTCATCTTCTTCGATGTAACGGATACACTTACCGATGAAGCTGCGGCCTCTAGAGAGTGCTTTATTCAGGTACTTAACGATATGATAGGAAGATGGGCACCGGATTCGGATTCTGAAGCTTTTAGACCCGAAGAAGCGTATCGCCGTTTTATGGAAGAAATGCATAAACAATTAACCCGAAAGCGGAAGCTTCGCAAGGAAGCCAGATTCCGGTCTGCGCTGCGGAAAGCAGTGCACCTCTACCCGATTGAATACAATCGAAAGTGGGTTGACCGTTTTTATGCAGAATATCAGGCAGCCCGCAGCAAAACGGTCCATCTTCGCAACGGGGCCAAAAAAACGCTGCAGGCCTTATCTAACCTTCGCCCTCTAGGAATTATCAGCAACAAGAGCAAAGATCGGGTGATCCATGTTTTGAAAGAATCCGGAACAAATGAACTATTTCAGCATCGTCTTATTTTGACTCCTGAAATGGTGAACTGCCGCAAGCCAGGACGCGCCATATTCGCACGTGCTTCCGATGCAGCCCGTACAGCCCCGAATCACTGTGTGATGATCGGGAACAGCTGGAATAAAGATATTCGCGGCGCCACGTCATACGGCATGAACGCGATTTGGATTGCTCCTAACCGGATAGAAGGCCATGGCATGCGCATGATCGGGACAAAAAAAATCGCCGTCATACGGCGACTTGAGGATCTTGTCAGCTTTTTTGAGGATTAAACGGATGTCTTCATCTCATTGAAATATGTAATTGCCATGGAATTTCCTTGCTGCTCCTTCGCCTGCTTTTTGAGCTCAGCAGCCATTCTGGAAATCCCTTCCGAAGTAACCGCCGCATCCTCTGTACAAACAACGACTGCAAGAGATAAAGATAAGCTTGCACCTACAACTTGATTCCCATAGCGGTCACGGACGATTTCTTCTTGCTCCTCTTCATAGAGAATGGAGACGCCCTGGCTAAATCGACGAATGATTTCCTCAGAAAGCAAAGACGGTTCGTTTGTCGTCGAAATTACGATGAAATCATCGCCACCGATATGCCCTACAAAATCATGCGGATTGCCGCACGCGGACAAGGTTTGCTGTAAAATATCGGCTGTGTATTGAATGACCTCGTCTCCCTTGTGAAAACCATACCGATCATTGAACCATTTAAAGTAATCCAGATCAATATATATGACTGAAAATCTGCCGCCTTGAGAAATACAATTTCGAATATAGCGTTGAATCTGGATATTGCCGGGAAGACCGGTCAACGGATTGGATACCCGTGCATGTTCCATCCGCACCTGCGTAATGGACTCCAAAATCGTACGTACGGACGCAGCACCCACCATTTTTTGATCTTTAACGACAATAACAAAATCATACAGGCGACGAATATCGCGCGCCATGGCCATTTGGGAAACAATTTCAGGTGAAAGACGATGCTCAACAATAAGGGCTTCGCTATCCATAAGCAATCGAATCTCTTTATTCCAATAGAGTGAAATTCCATATTGGCCTGCAAGCTGCTGAAACAGCTTGTCTCTCATCATTAACCCCGCCGGCACTCCTTGCTCATTAACAATAACTACACCCTGCTCTTCTTCGTTTGCCTTGAAGTAATTGGCGACCTTGGAAGACGGGTCGGAAGTTAAAAAGGTTTTGACAGGAGTCGCCAAATCCCCGATCGTAAGGAGCGATACGACACTATCTAACATTTCGCGTTGTCGAACTATTTCCCGGGTAATTTCTTCTGTCGGTATATGTAATTCTTTATTCGGTCTGCCCAGTAAATAACCTTGTCCATAGTGAATACCCATACGCATGAGCTTGTGCAATTCCTCTACGGTCTCAATCCCCTCAGCTACGATCTTCACATTCATTTTCCGGCCAAATGAAATAAAGGTTTCCAATATATATTCCTTAACCTTATCTTCGTGGATCCCCTGAATGAGAGAACGATCTACCTTTATATAATCCGGTTGAAGCTCAGCAATGGCTTGCAAGGATGAATAACCGGCCCCCGCATCATCGATGGCGATCTGGTAGCCCTGCGCGCGGTAATGGCTGAGCACCTTCTTGACCGTTTTGAAATCTTCGACAGAGTAGCGCTCGGTAATTTCAAATACGACATGGTTCGGCGTTAAGCCATACTGTTTCAGTAGTTTTCGAGTTTGCCCCGGATTAAAATCAGGATCATTTATGATTTGAGCCATTAAATTGATAAAAACACGCTGTCCGTTTTTTAAACCTCGAAGTCCTTCGACGGCTTTCTCCCGGGTTACCTTATCTAGGGAATATAAATACCCCTCCTGCTCTGCAAACTCAAACAAAGGAAGAGGTGAATGAAATGAGCTCCCTATCGGTCCTCTCGTTAACGCCTCGTAGCCGAACACATTTCCATCTGTTAATGAAATAATAGGTTGATACACCGAGCTTAATAATTGATTGGATAAGATTTCTAAAAACTCAGACTTCTTGCCATCTTCCTCTGCTTCAACCGCCTTTTGCTTGGCCTGACGAATAGCTTCTTTGATAGCTGTGTACACAATCAGCTCCAATGGCTTATCCGCAATATGGGTCAATACAGCACTGCCTGTATGTAATGTGATACCTTCAACAGACGGAAATTGAGTTTTGATCGCAGCTTCTATCGCAGTTTTTAAGTAGCTTCCCCGCTCTTTCAGCATTTGCTGAACATATTGCTCTACGCCGCTTTCAACATATGCATATATAAAAAAATCATCGCCTACTGTTTTTGTCGAAAATACAAACGGAAGATCCATTACTAGATTCGCTAAAGTCGTTTTGACAAATTGAATCAGCTTTACGCAAAAAGGCCGTCCATATTGTTGCTCAATTTCAGCTAATCGAGCGACGTCCAAATAGTTGATTCCAACAATCCCGCTTGTCATTCTTTCCGACAACTCGTCAATAAAACCTGCTTCAAACGGCTTTATAGTAATCACGGTAATCCCCTCGCAGTAACGATCGTATGCTAACTCTCTATCTATCCGTATATTATAACTTAGGAAAATGTATAATTCTGCAGAATCATGTTAAGTTATTGTAAAAAATAGAAAACCCCCATCCTTTGTCGAAAAGTCTGAGGGTTATCTTCTGTAAATTATACGTTTAAATCCTTCCGCTTACCCGTCACCAGATAAATGAGACCTTCCCCAATATTCGTGGTGTGATCGGCAATTCGCTCGATATAATGAGCGACCATAAGCAGATGAGTTAACTGTTTATTGGTTGTAAAATCAGAACCCATAAGGCTCACAATTTCGGTCATTACAGTGCTGTAGATTTTATCGACTTCATCGTCTTTCTTAGCCAATTCCGCTGCTTTATGGATATCCTTCTCAGCAAAAGCGGTTAAGCAGCCGCGCAGCATTTCTCTTGCGATTTCCGTCATTCGTGGAATATCGACCAGAGGCTTCACTAACTGCTGACCGAACAGCCGAATCGTAATCTTCGCAATATCTACTGCATGATCGGCGATCCGTTCCAAGTCGATTGCAACCTTCAGTGTCATACCAATGAGACGCAGGTCACTGGCCATAGGCTGTTGCAGTGCAATGAGGCGAAGGCAGCGCTCTTCAATACGCAGCATTGCTTCATCAATTTTATCATCGAAATCGACAACAGCACGGGCTTGGCTTTCATCCAAGTTTTGCAGCGATTCTACCGCATTGTGCAGCTGCCGTTCTACATCGCTCCCCATGGAAAGAAGCTCTTTCTGCAAATCCTCCAGCGACTGATGAAAACTCATTCGCGTATCCATAGATTCACGCTCCTTCGGCGCCTAAATGCAAACATATGTACATTATATACGCCTGCATTTCGATTATACATATTTTTGTAAAACAAGAAGATTTCGTTTATCCAAAACGTCCCGTAATGTAATCTTCGGTACGCTGGTCCTGCGGGTTCGAGAAAATACGCTCGGTTTTGTTAAATTCTACGACCTCGCCGTTCAAGAAAAACGCGGTATCGTCGGAAACACGAGCTGCCTGCTGCATATTGTGCGTAACGATAATAATTGTATAGTTTTCTTTCAGTTCCTGCACAAGCTCCTCAATCTTCAACGTGGAGATCGGATCAAGCGCTGAAGTCGGCTCATCCATCAGCAGGATGTCTGGCTCAACAGCTAGCGCACGCGCGATGCATAGGCGCTGCTGCTGACCGCCGGAAAGACTGAACGCGCTCTTTTTAAGCACATCCTTAACATCATTCCAAAGAACGGCACCTTTTAAGCTTCGTTCCACAATTTCATCTAATCTTTTTTTATCGCGGATTCCGTGGATCCGTGGACCATATGCGACATTATCATAAATGGACTTCGGAAACGGGTTAGGCTGCTGAAATACCATTCCAATACGTTTACGAAGCAATTCCACGTTAACACTCGGAGAATAAATATTGCTGCCGCCAATATTCACTTCACCGGTTATCCGCACACCCTTAATCATATCATTCATGCGGTTGAGCGTACGAAGAAGTGTCGATTTTCCGCAGCCTGACGGACCAATAAACGCCGTAACCGATTTTTCTTCGATCGACATGTCTATGGACTTTAAAGCATGAAATTCACCGTAATACAGGTCAACATTGTTTACATTTACTATGGACATGATTCGTGCCTCCCAAGGAAACGTCCGGTTTAGTGGCGTTTTTGATACTTATTGCGCAAGTAAATGGCGATCGCATTCATGCTGAGCAGCATGACGAGCAGCAAAACAATTCCTGCAGCCGCCACATTTTGGAATTCCTCTTGCGGTAAGCTCGACCACGTATAAATTTGAATTGGCATAACCGTAAATTGATCAAGCAAGCTTTCCGGTAAAAAGGCAATATAGGCTACGGCACCAACGACGATCAGCGGAGCTGTCTCGCCAATCGCACGGGACAACGATAAAATCGCGCCCGTCATAATTCCCGGGAAAGCGGACGGAAGCACGACCCGGACAATTGTTTGCCAACGGTTGGCTCCAAGCGCAAACGATGCATGACGCTGAGCCATAGGCACGGCCTTAATTGCTTCCTGCGAAGCAACAATAATGATTGGCAGAACGAGCAGGGTCATCGTTAAAGCTCCCGCCAATATGCTGTTGCCAAACTCAAGAATACGCACAAAAATCGTTAATCCCAAGATTCCATATACAATCGAGGGCACACCCGCCAAATTTGAAATGTTTGTCTGAATGATTCGGCTGAGCTTCGTATCTTTCGCATATTCTTCCATGTAAAGCGCAGTAGCTACGCCAATAATGAACGTAAGCGGCGCTGTTATAAGCATTAAATAAAAGGTACCTACGATACCGACCAAAATTCCGGATGCGTCCGGTCTTCTCGAAGGCATACTCGTAATGAACTGCCAATCCAGCCAGCCAATTGCCTTCATTACGACTTGTCCTATAAGCAGCACGAGAAATACAACACCGACGATGGTTGAGGCGAAAAAAATGCCGTGGAACAAAGAATTTTTTCGCTTACGGGCCATGATACGTTTTAATTCATTCTGATTGGGTTCCACGTATTAATACTCCTCTCTGAACCGTCTGGAAATATAACCCGCGATAATATTCATAATCAGGGTAATGGTGAACAAGGTAATCCCTACCGAATAAATCGTTTGGTATTCAACCGAACCAACCGTGGTGTCCCCACTGCTGACAGCAACAATGTAAGCGGTCAGTGTTTCCACGCTTTTCAGCGGATTGAATTCCATATTCGGCAGCGCACCTGCAGCCAGCGCAACGATCATCGTCTCGCCTACAGCACGGGAAATACCTAACACGAATGATGCCACAATTCCAGAAAAGGCTGCCGGTACAACGACCTTTGTCGCTACTTCCAGCTTCGTTGAACCAAGCGCGTAGGCCGCATCGCGCAGAGAGCGAGGCACTGCGGACATCGCATCCTCACTCATCGAGGAGATGAGCGGAATAATCATAATCCCAATAACCAAGCCGGCACTCAATGCGTTAAACACTTCGGTCGCCGGAATAAGAAAACGCAAAATCGGAGTTACAAAGGTCAAGGCAAAAAAGCCATAAACGATGGTCGGCACGCCAGCCAAAATTTCAAGGACAGGCTTCAGTACCTTTCTAACCTTCTCGTGTGCGTACTCACTCAAGTAAATCGCACTGGCCAGTCCGATTGGCAGAGCCACGCAGCTTGCAATGACCGTAACCATAAAGGTGCCTACGAGCAGCGGAAGCACGCCAAACTTACCGTCCGCAAAAAGCGGAGTCCATTCCGTTCCTGTTATAAAGTCTAGAAACGGTACTTCCTCAAAAAACTTTTGCGATTCCACTAATAGAACAACCACAATTCCAACGGTCGTTAAAATGGAGATCGCCGCAAAAACCAGAAGCAGCTTTGGCATCAGTGAATCGGCAGAAAACAATGACCTTCTCTTTTTAAAGTCCATAGAACGCTCCCTTGGAGATATGTACCTAATAATCGGATAACCGTGGCATTTTCAGGTTATCCCCCGAAAACACCACGGTTTCCATTTTACCGTTCTAAAAGAATGATTTTCAACACATTTTTTGACAATTATTTCAGATGTGCAAGGTTTTCGTCATACATTTTTTGCGGAAGCTTAACGTAACCTACAGCTTCAACAAGCTTTTGGCCTTCAGCGCTCATGTAGAACTTCAGGAATTCTTTAACTTCTGGTCTTTCCAAAACGTCTTTACGCGGGTAGATGAAGATCGGACGTCCAAGCGGCTTGTACGTACCGTTTTCAATGGTTTCAGTAGTAGGTGCTACAGCAGGGCTAGCAGCATCAACCTTGATCGCAACCGCGTTCAGCTTGTCTTTGTGCTCCAGATAGTAGGAGAAGCCGAAGTAACCCATTGCGAACTCATCGGATTCTACACCTTTAACAAGAACGTTGTCGTCCTCGGACGCAGTGTAATCAGTACGGGATTCTTTTGCCTTCTTGTTGATTTCTTCAGTGAAGTATTCAAATGTTCCGGATGCTGTTCCAGGACCGTAAAGCTTGATTTCTTTGTCCGGCCAGCCAGCGCGAACTTCGCTCCACTTTTTGATCTTGGAATCCTTCGCCCAGATCTTGTTCAGCTCTTCAACTGTCATTTCTTTTGCAAATGTATTTTTCTTGTTAACTACAACAGTGATACCGTCGTAAGCAACTGGCATTTCGATCGCTTCGAAGTTTTTCTTCTTCAGCTCTTCGATTTCAGTCGGTTTAATCTTACGGGACGCATCCGCGATGATGATTTCTTCAGAGATCAGTTTCTTGAAGCCGTTCGAGGAACCAGCAAGACCAACTGTGATTTTAACATCTTTGTTCTTCTTCATGAATTCTTCCGCTACCGCTTGAGAAATCGGGTAAACCGTGGAAGAACCGTCGATTTTGATATCGCCTGCCAGCTTCGCTGCTTTTGGCTCTTCTTTCTTAGGCTGCTCAGCCTTTGGTTGTTCAGCTGGAGCCGCACCTTGATTTTCTGCTGGTTTCGTTGCTTCTTTACCGCCACAAGCTGCAAGAGATAATGCAAGTGCTGCGGAAGCAACTACTAGTGTACCTTTACGGAGAACATTGTTTGCCACGAATGACCACTCCTTAAAACATTTTTATTTTTGTTCGACAAGCCCAATATTACGCCCTGTTTGTTTTCGCAATTTTAATAGTTTGTAAACGCTATGTAAAAATATGTCGTGGTACATTTTCAGGACGTTCGACATTGTTCGAACATATTTTACATAACGTTAACAAAAGTAATCATGAAAGTTAAATAAATATAGGTAAAATTACTAATCAAAGAGATCAAATTAGGTATTTACTCATATGGAGGGAATGAAATGAAACCATCAGGTAGGTTCTTTCGGCTTCGATCTGTATCTTCAAAAGCAATAACGAATTGGTCTATGAAAGGAAAGCTTATCACCGCCTTTGCAGCATTGTTATTTATTTTTGGTTTATCGGGATGGTACAGCATTTCCCAGCTGAGCGAAATCCGCAGCCAGATCCACTTTCAGAATGAACGAGTCGATGAAAAGCAGCATGCTTACGAATTAAAAGCTAGCGTGCAATCCATGAACAACATTTTTGCCGGTTACATTATTAGCCGCAATGAAGAATTAGCGGCAGCTTACAATAAAGAAAAAGCTACCTTCTTGCAGCAGGTCGAGCAGCTCGTCGAAAAGGCGGAATCGGCGGAGGAACGAAAGGCTTCGCAGCAGCTCAAAACCGTGTCTACCGAATTTGTCGGAAATTTCGACCGGGCGAAAGAGCTTCTAGGCGATAAAACCCTGGCTCCCAATTTTTTGAACAATGAACTTATCCGCGTCTATCAAACCTCAGAAGCCCATCAGCAGTATATTTTCGAGCTGGTTGACGGGTTCGTCTCTATATTCTCCGCAAAAGCAGAGGCTTCTATTGCCGCCTCCGAGCAATTGATTTCCGACTCCTCGCGTGTGTCGCAATCATCAATTGTTGTAGTAATGATTATTGCTGCAGCTATAGGTTTCCTGATTATTCGTTCCTTTATACGGCAAATTCAATCGATTCAGCAATCTGTTGAACAGCTCGCATTGGGAGATTTCAGGGCTAAAATTAATGCTAGGCGAAAAGATGAGCTTGGCAGACTTAGCGATCATATCGACCATATGGCGGATCGAATTTCATCCATGATGGTACATACCAAACAAATTGCATCGTCATTGCAGGAGCAGGCGACTTCATTTCACCAATTCACCCAAGCGGCCTCCGGAAGTCATGCGAACATCGTCAATGCGATGGAGGAAATTTCGATGGGTGCGAACCAGCAGGCCGTTCAAGCCGATCGAAGCGCATCATCCGTGCATGAGCTTGGACATCAGCTGCATGAGGTAAAGAGCTTCGCAAACATGGTTAAGCAGTCGGAAAAAGAAGTGTCTTCAAGCGTAAATACCGGCTCTGAAACGATTCGCCAGCTGCAGGAGTCAGCGGAACACTCGGATCAGGAAATGGCGCAGGTTGGAAGCTCTCTCTCTGAGCTTTTACAAGCATCGCAGCAAATCGGCGGCATCATCCGCGCGATTACGGATATTTCAAACCAGACGAATGTGCTTGCCTTAAATGCGGCCATCGAAGCCGCTCGTGCAGGCCAGCACGGTCGAGGCTTTTCTGTCATTGCCGAAGAAGTACGCGCCCTATCCGTTCAGACGAATCAATCGTCTAAGTCTGTAAGTAAGACGATCGAGCAGCTGCAGCAGCAAATCGAGCTTGTCGGCAATCGACTGGAAGGCGCCCGATCTTCACTGCAAACGCAAAATTCGCTCGTCCACGAAGCGCATCGGTCATTTGATGCGATCTGGGAGGCCGTCAATGCAATCGGGACGCAGATCGATGAGGTCGATCAGCGAATGGATACTGCCCTGAAGCAAAATGAGCGTTTTGTCGACTCTCTCCAGCAGGTGGCAGCAATTGCCGAAGAAACGGCGGCGGGTGTTGAGGAAATAACCTCCACTACAATTGAACAGAACGAATCCGTAAATCGCGTGGCTCATGGAGCTGCACGCATGAACCAGATGGCAGCCGAGCTCTTCAGCGAGCTTGAGCGCTTCCAGCTTCCAGAGGAACAAGGAATTGATACCTTGGAGGAAAAGCTTCAGCCGCCGACGGAACGAATGGAGCCACACGACAGTAAAGCAGAAGAAGGAAAATATGAAGACGCATCTCTAAACACTTCTGATGCCGCTTCTGATCAGCTTCCAGCGGAGGACAAGCAGGAGGAGAGAAGTGACGAAGAGAAAGAAGCTTCGATGAAAGCAGCAGAGGAACCGTCTGCAGACGGAGCAGAATCACAAAATCAGGATTCTAAAAAACCAAAAGAACTGGTATCAGTTTAACAAATAGAAACGAACGGGAATCCATGGAGCAGCAATGCCCTATACGGATTCCCTTTTTTTTATGTATATTTCATGAGCGCAAGTGCAGCCAAATGGGCCGGATAAAATGAACGCCAAAGCCAGCTGGGCACCGGTCTTGCCCCGTCCCTGCGCTCTGCAACAAACGCAATGATTACTGTCGGAATAATGCTCCATAGGATGATCCACCAGCCGAGAAGGAACCACGCCGCCATATTCAGCGCCAAATGATAGCCTACCATAGACCAGGAACGAGTGTAGCGGTAGATTGCCATTAGGCATAGTCCGTAGGCTCCATAGTCGAATTCAAGAAGCTGAAGCAGCAGCCCTGCGCTAATTAGCCAGAAGCTTTTCTCATAACCCCGCTGCGACTGCTCCGCCCGTGACAATGCAAACACGGAGACAAAAAACGTTCCAATGACATTAATGCTCCGCTCGCCGAACAATAAGGCATAGGGCAGCTGTGACAGCAGGGCGAGGATGCCCAGCCGCAGCATGTACTGGTTTAAGCTGCGGGTGCGGCTCATCCCAACGGTGACATAAAACGCGTAAATCGGAAACGCCATTCTGCCAATAATGCGGTATAACGGCTCCTCCGGGAACCAAACATACCCGATATGATCAATCAGCATCGTGACAATCGCGATCCATTGCAGCATATCCGGCCGCCCCCTCCCCTTTTCTCCCATTATAGGCTGAGCATGTGTAAACGGCAAAAAACGGCGCATCCACGCTCTGCGCCGCTTAAGCCTTTTAAGGTAACTCGCTTATTTCTTTTTCACCGCTTGATACATCTCATTTATTTCCTTTATATAATCGTCGCCGCCGCTCTTCCTCCAAAGCTCAATCGCATCCTTGACTCCTTGTTCGTCAATTTGTCCCACGATATATTTTGTGCGCGCATCACTAATAATATTGTCAAGCTGCACACCCTTCTGTGCATAAACCGTGGAATCGAACGGCTCCGCCGGATTCGGCACCACAATTTTTTCGTTTTCCTTCTGGATAAGTGCGGTCTTCTCGCGAAGCGGTGTCTGCTTGACCTTTAAAGCAAGGTCTTCCGGTACATAGCTTAATATTTGGTTCAAGCCCTCCAGCTCCGATTCCATCATCGCTACATCCTTACTTGGCTCGATGCCGCCTTCCACCACTTTGTAGTGCCGGCCCTCGATTCCGTTCGTTGCTAAAATTTGCCCCGTCTTGTCGTTCATTTTATCGAGGAAGGTAAGAACCTTCTTCAGCTCCTCCTCGGTCTTCACGCCGGACTTTGAAATGGAGACCATTCCAGCGTAACCTGAAGTCGGCATGTTGCGGAGCCCCTTCGGCCCCTCTACTGCCCCGAACACATCAATATAATGGCGATCAGGCTCATCTTTTCCGGCTTGAGCCAGCGCCCTATGAATTTTATCGTCCAGCCGCGCCGCCTGATCGGCCACGTCAACAATGACTCCCGCTTGCCCGTTTACAACCGGATCTCCCCATTTCTCCGTATCCATAACGGCAAAATCCGGATTTATCAGCTTTTCATCGTAAAGCTTCTTGAAGAAGCGCAGCGCGTCTAAATATTCCAGCGTCATATGGGCCGGAATGAGCTTGCCGTCCGCATCCTCACCCCATCTGTTCGGTACGCCGAACCAAATCTGCATAATATCAAACGGACCGGTATATTTGGAAATGACCATACCGTACGTATCATCCTTGCCGTTCCCATCCGGATCCTTTTCAGAGAACGCTTTCAGCATCTCGTAAAATTCGTCGATCGTCTTTGGAATTTCCATGCCGAGGTTATCAAGCCAATCCTTGCGGTACGATACCCCGTAGCGGCCGAGAGCGCGGGAACGGTATAACCCGTACACCTTCCCGTCAATCGATACGTTATTCTGTACGATTGGATTAAATTGGCTCAAATTTTTATAATCCTTCAAGTAAGGCGTCAAATCCCAAAATCCTCCGGTGCGAACTGCATTAATGAAGGAAGGCAGCTTGCCCTGAACAACCATAATCTTAGGGAGCTTCCCGGAAGCGAGCGTAATGTTGAATTTGTCGGGATACGAATTGTTAGGCACCCATTCAAACTTTAAATCCGTATTCGTGTATTTTTCAATTTCCTGTACAACCGGACCATTATCGCCCGGCATCGTCGTTTTATAAACAGGCAGCATAATCGTCAGCTCAAGAGGCTTCTCAGCTCCCTTTTCCCCATTGGGCTGCGGCTGCTCGCCTTGACCCGTTGTGCCGCCGGACGAACAGCCTGCCGCAGCAGTAACTGATAGTGCAGTAACTAAAAGCGATGCCGCCCACTTTTTCCCTGAAAACGATTTCATTTTTCTTTTCATAATTATATTCCTCCTCTAATGGATAAGGCTTCATGGGTTAGCCTTTAATCGAACCAATCAAAACGCCTTTCGCAAAATGCTTTTGCAGGAATGGATAAACAAGCAGGATCGGCAGGGTCCCGACCACGATAACGGCCATTTTAATCGTCTGCTCCGGCGGCTGAACATAGGTCGGATCCAGCTGTGACGCATCCCCAAAATTGCTTTGCGAAAGCAGCACGATTTGGCGGAGCAGCACCTGCAGAGGCCATTTATCGGAATCATTAATGTACAGCAACGCCGCGAAGAAGTTGTTCCAATGGCCAACCGCGTAAAACAGCGCGAACGTAGCCAATACCGGCTTGGAAAGCGGCAGCACAATTTTCCACAGCACGCCGATTTCCGTACAGCCGTCGATCCGTGCCGATTCCTCCAAGCCCGGCGGCAGCTCTTGAAAAAAATTTTTAACAATAATCAAGTTGAACGCACTAATGGCACCGGGCAAAATAAGCGCCATATACGAATCAAGCAGCCCAAGGCTTTTGACAACCAAATACGTTGGAATCATTCCTCCGGAGAACAGCATCGAGAACACGACCAGGTTTAAAACCGTATTTCGCCCCATCAAATCCCGCTTCGCCAACGGATAGGCCATCGTCACCGTAAACAGTAAATTTACTAACGTGCCAAACACGGTAATAAAAATCGAGACCCCAATGCTGCGGAAAAGCGTATTCGAGGAGAAAATGTACTCGTATCCAGTAAGTGAAAACGTTTTCGGAAATAAAAAGAACGATCGTTGGGTTAATTCCGTATCCGTTGCGAAGGATCCGGCCACGACATAGATAAAGGGCAGAATCGTAACGATGGCGAAGATGCCGAGCACGATATAGTTCGCGCAATCAAACAAGGTTCCCCCAAAGCTTCGGTAATACTTTCCCATTCCGGCTCACCTCCTTCGGGCTTAATAAATCCCGTTCTCCCCAAATTTCTTCGCAAGGTAATTGCTGCCGAAAACCAATATTACGCCCACGATCGACTTGAACAGGCCGACGGCGGTACTATAACTGAACGCCCCCTGTGTAATGCCGACCATATAAACATAGGTGTCAAACACATCCGCCACATCACGGTTCAGCGCATTGGTCATCAGGTAAATATGCTCGAAGCCATTTTCCAGCACATCCCCCATACGCAAAATAAGCAAAATGACAATCGTACTGCGAATCGACGGGAGCGTGATATGCCACAGCTGTCTCCAGCGGTTTGCTCCATCTACATAAGCAGCCTCGTACTGCTCCACGTCGACGCCGGCCAAAGCCGCAAGAAAAATAATCGTGCCAAAGCCGCTCTCCTTCCAGATCGTTTGAATAATAATCAACGCCCTGAACCACTCTGGGTTCGAGAGAAAGTTGATTTTCTCACCGGTGAACTGGAAGATCAGCTCGTTGATAATGCCGCCTTCTGTCGTCAGCATCACGTACGTTATACTCGCCACAATGACCATCGATATAAAATGAGGGACGTAGATTAAGGTTTGCAGCGTTTTTTTGTAAATGGCGATTCTGACCTCATTTAGTAGAAGGGCAAGTATGATCGGGGCCGGAAAGAAGAAAACAAGGTTATACAGCGATAGCAGCAATGTGTTTCGTAAAATACGGAAAAAATCCGGATTCTGAAAAAAGTTTTTAAAATGCTCGAAGCCGACCCATTCGCTGTGCCAAAAGCCGGTAAACGGCTGGTAATCTTTGAACGCGAGCGCAACGCCCCACATCGGAACGTACTTAAATACAAGAAAATACAGCAAGCCTGGGAGCAGAAGCAAGTAAAGCCACTTATCCCGTTTCAGCCTCCGTGCAAAGCGCCGTTCCGACCAGGGGCCCTTCCTAGGAGCCGGGCCGGTCGGCCTTTCCTCTGCAGGGCTGGCAGATATTCCGCTCATCGTTTCCACCCCTTTCTTTTACTTCGATTTCGTACTGCTCTCATTCTGGTGTCCACCTGGCTTTCCTTCAATAAGACATTCTTGATTGCGCTTACACTAAGATCTGATCCTTTTTTGCGGCAATTTTGACTATGTTGCTGTGCCTAGCCCGGCGCGGCTTACATCCTGCGAACCGTTTCCCGGTATTGGCTTGGCGTTAACCCTTCATATCGTTTAAACAGCCGATTAAAGTAACTATGCTGATAGCCGACCTGCTCGGCGATTTCGTTAATTTTTTGCTGCGAGTCGCGAAGCAGCTCCTTTGCTTTGTTCATTCGCAAGTCCGTAATGTAATCAATAAAATTTTTACCCGACACCTGCTTAAAGGACCGGCTCAGCAAAAAGGCGTTCGTTCCGCAATGCTCCGCGCAATCGTCAAGCGACACATCCCGCATATAATGGAGCTCCAGATACGCCATCGCCTGTTCAATCATTCGTTTCAGCTTATAGTCGGAACGGCATTCCATTTCTCGAATAAATGGAGCGATGACATGATCCGCAAACCACCGCTGAATCGCGTCCGGTTCGCGGAGGGAGCTCAATTGCTCATACCGGGTTGACGGTCCCAGCAGCTGATTCGGACTAAAGCCGGACTGCATCATGGCATGTTCAAGGCTTCCCAGCAAATTCATAACCCCTTGCTGCACATCCATTTCTTTAGCCCCGCCAAAAGTGAGCTCCCCAAGAAAGGCCTGCAGCTTCTCCTCTGCTTCTTCCAGCCTGCCCGTACGCATGGCCTGCACGACTTCCCTTTCCACCGCAAACGGGTATTGGAATCTTCCACCCTCTTCCTCTCCTCGAAGAAGGGATGCATCTACAATTTGATTGGCCTCCTCCCAACTGCGGAAGCTGACAGCCATTTTGGCCTCCTCTAACAGTCCGGGCACATCCTTCACCGATACCGAAGCCCCGCCTATCGAAACCGTAACGGAAAGCTTAAGCACTTTGCTGACGGAATGGATGATCTCATCGCCAAGCACGGACAGCTTCTGCTTCGTTTGGACTTCGGCCTCTTGAGCCTGGGCACCGTAAAGGACGCATACGGATAAATCATGAAAATTGATCACAGGACTGTCCGGAAGCCGCGTACTGCAAAGCTCTTCAATAATATTCGTCGCAGCGAAAGTAACGAGCCCTTCGTCCCTTTGACCATATCTCCCGCTCATACTTGCCTTCGTCATCCCGTTAAGCTGAATATACATCACATGAAACCGGCGATCCTCCGCCGGCAGCCCGAGCTGCTTCATCCGTTTCAACAGCTCGTTTTCGGAATACGAAACGAGATACCCTTGGACCAGCTGATACAAAAAGCCCTGCTTCACCTGTGGAATTTGCCGCTCCAGCTCCAGCTGCAAATCCAGGCTTTTGAGCGACAGCTGCCGCCATCTACGCTCAATTCTTGCAAATTCATCCTGCACGTCTCCCCCGGCTTCGCTTGATCCACCGCCTCCATCGAGCACCCGGAGCAGGCGCTGCAGCGGGGAGTACAGCTTTCTTGAAGCAAACCAAGAAAGCAGGCAGGCCAGCAGCATACTTGCGGCGCTTAATCCCACAACAATCTTCGATAGAAAAACAACTGGCTTCGTAATGGCACTGATCGGCGCTGCGGATACATAGATCCATTCGCTGCCGATCCGCTCAAACTGGCCGTACGATACCGAATAGGTGTGCCCTTCCCATTCCCATAGAAAAGAAAATGACCCCTTCCCCTTCTTGCCGATTTCTTCCCGCAGCTGTTGCTGCAGCAGCACCGACCGCTCCTGCGAATGGGTCGCTGCCAGCATCGTCCCGTCCGAACGCATAAGAAATGCTTCTCCCTCTTCATACGGTGTTAGCGCTTTCAACAAACTCGTTACCTTTTCATCATCCAATCGTGTCAGAAGTAAACCAAAGGGCTCCATCGTTCCCCCCGGCATTTCATGAACGAGCACCAGCTCAAGATCCCCGGAACCCCCGGTCTTCGACGGCAGCAGGGTCCAATAGACCGGCGCCCCATCCCTCAGCATATCCTGAAAGCCGCTCCACTCCTGAGAATCGGGTGACATCAAGTGAAAATTCGGATTAAATAAGGCCGGGAGCGTCCCATTTACATAAAATTCAAGCTTTCCGGTTAGAGGCATAGAGCCCTCCATAATAAGCAAGGTTCTCGTAATATCGCGAGTAATATGAAAGTCCCGGTAAAAATCGATTTCTGCCAGGCCAAAATCAAATTTCGGGTCATATGCCCAATGTGAAATGGTCAGCTCTAAATTACTCAGCTGTTGATTCAGTGTCTCGGCTCTTCGGGCAATTTGATTTTTATGGAGCTGCACCAGCTCATGGTCAATTCGTTCCGCTGCAAAGCCGTAAATAAGCAGGCCGGTAATTAGACCGGGAATGGAGGTAATGAACAAAATGAGAATTAACGTTTTCCGATAGAAAGTGCCTTTGCTTTTGCGATTCCCGGCCCATAGCCGCTTCCAAACGGTGAACAAAGATTCCTTCATTACGCGATCTCGCCTCCCTTGCCTTAACTTTATTCAAACCGGAATAAGTTGACTGTATAAAAAACAGTGATAAAACGTTAAAATTCCTTGTTTTTAGCAAAAACCCTCCCCGAAATCCAGTTTACGGGGAGGGTTGTTTTTTCAGTTACAAAATCAATGTACCACGGTTACATGGCTCACCCCAATGGACGTTAAGTACGTATCGAGCTTTCGTTTTTCGATTCCGGCAAGAAGCACGATGCCAATTCCATGGGTATCATTCAGCAGCCAGCCCAGCTGATGCTTATAATAATCTGCGTTGTGGGAATAGCCAGAGCCGCGGCAGACACCGTACACATTGCCGAATTGATCCAGGCATCTGCGGGTGAGCGCATCCCATGCACGGTTAACCGCCTGCACGTATGGGGCCTGCTCTTGAAGCCAGCCAAAGCGAATGCCCCTTGCAAATGCATAGATGAACATGGATGTGCACGAGGCCTCCTCGTACGATTCGGGATCGGTCAGCACTTGATGCCAAAGGCCATTATCCCCTTGTAAACGTAAATACCCGACACACAGCTCACGGAAAAAGGCAAGCAGCTCTTCCCTTCGCTCATGCTCTTCAGGCAGCACGGCCAGCAGCTCCGTGAGGGAGAACAATACCCAGCCATTGCCCCTTCCCCACGGCACCCCGTTTCCTCTGCCAAATTTCAAATCGTACACATGATGCATGATTTGTTGATCAGGCATAAACAAGTAGGATCTGTACAGCATAAATTGCTGCGCCGCATCGTTTACGTACTTCGGATCACCCGTCCGCTCGTAATATTGGCAAAGAAACGGCGTGCTCATATATAGATCGTCACACCACATCGTATCCTTCATAAAATCAGTGGTGCCGCGTACCCGGTACAGCGCTCCGTCCGGCAGTCGATCCTGCTCCCTCGTAATGTAGTCGGCGATGCGATCCGCCGCCTCACCTGTTCCCTCTAGCGGCCGTACCCGATCCGCTCGAAGCATAGTCGCCCCGAACGATCCGCAGTCGTCCAGGCTGTCGATCAGCGCCAGCTGGTGGTTCAAGCCGGGAGCACCGTACTGCGATAGATCCCATAATGCATAGCGGTTAAAACGCGTACACTGCTCGATATGCGCAAGCACGTACTCAGTCAAATCCGGGCTTTTCAGCTCAAGCCCGGTTTGCAGTATGCCGTACAGCGTAACGCCAAGCGGATAATTCCACCGTCCAAACATCGGATTTTCCAAAAACGGACGCACCCATGTTTCCGGCAAATCCGCACGCCAGTAGGTCTGCTCCTCGCCTTCCCCGTAGACCGTATCGATCCGATGAAGGGCTGACGACTCCGGCGCACTGCCGGCCTGAAACGGTCCAAGGTACAGCCATTGATCCGCTAGCCCTTCCACCGGTCGAGGCTGCGCCCATTGGATGGACAGCTTCGCGTCCAAGGGCTCGAAGGTAATCCCCCATTCACTGGTGGAAGCGCATTCGGAACGGATCAGCACGTCATGCGCGCCGTACCCCAGTTTAAGGCTGAGCTCAAATTGGCCGGCAGCCTGCCGCTCCCGATGCATAGGCTTTCCATCGACCAGCAAGGTAAAGGGTCCGCAATAGTTCCCTTTCAAGGAAAGAACGGCTTCCCTAGGCATTGGATTGACCAGCGTGGACCAAGCGAAACCAATGGAGCCCGCTAGCAGCCCCTGCTCAGGACCCTCGCCGCCAAAAATCCGGCCGAATACGCCCTTCTCGAGCTCTTTCGGTGTCCAATGGCGCTCCGGGTACCATCTGCTGCCCGTCCCTTCCGCCAGCTCTGATTCCGACTGCTCCCCTACAGGAAGCTGCTCCCATCGCTTCTTCTGCGGCTCGCTGTAAATCCAGCCCTCCTGCCCTTCCCGCTCCCGCGTCGGACAGAGGAAATGCAGCGGTGCCCCTTTGACGGAGCCCGTTCCGAAGCGGCCGCCGCAGCCGGTGCCTACCGCCGTAAATTCAAGCATAATATCGTTATATCCCTGTAACAGCTTGCCTCGAAAGCCCGTTTTCCGCTCAGGAAACACATCATCGTTCAAATTCGATTCAAACTGTACAATCCCATTAATATACACACGAACAGGGCTGTAGCAGCTAACGCTGAAGGGAAGCTCTCCATCCTTGTCCTGCCACAGCTTTGACCACACATAAACGTAACTTCCCGGCAGCAGTTCTTCGAAGCGCTGGCCCAGATTCATTTCGTAGCGATAATCCTCCCCGCGTATAAAGCCCGCTCTGCTCGACGTCCGCAGCACCGGCGGATGCTTGGGATGAACGCCTACGAAGCGATTGGCAATGGTTCGCAGCGTTTCATCGGTGTTTCCCGCCCACCTGGCGGCCATCGATTGCTTGGGTTGAATATAGCTCATCTTCAATTCCCTCCCATATCTATTCCAATTGTCCTCCCGGATACAACGTCGAGCTGTACAGCCGTTTAATCTGCGGCAGCGGCCCGAGTGCCGTCCCATTCCCCTGTAAACTCATATGCACCGCTGAAAAGATCGATGCGCTTCCTTCCCCATAGATGATGACCTGCTCTCGACCCGTCCCGAGCAAATCCGCGTGGACAACGTAACCTTCCGCAGGAAACTGCACAACCGCGTTCATTTCCCCGTCAACCAGTGTCGGGGGCAGCCCCCCGCCTCTGCGGTAGGCCATAATATAATCCAAGCCGCTGTCATCCCAGCCGCTCAACGTTTCAATAATGGTAAGCCATCCGTCCGTCGTACGAGCTTCCTTCCACACCTCCTTGCCTTCGCAGTCCAGCAAAAACAAGGCGTCGCGCCCCTTTGCATTATTGGCATCGCCGCGTACAATCCGATCCAACCCGGCGACCTGCAAGCCGGGAAGATCTTTGCGAAACTTGCCTAGCGCAACATGCTGCGATTCGATAGAGCCTTCATAGCGCCACAGCTCCCTGCCGGTGCGGTCGTACATCACCGTTACACTTCCGCCGATCACCAGCTCCGGCTGACCGTCCCCATTTACATCTCCTACCCAGACGCAGTCGGCATGATCTTCAAGCTCACTGCACGACCATAGCTTCCTGCCCGTGCTATCGAGCAGATCGTATCCGGCCATCACCTCGTCACGGCCATCGCCATCCAAATCGTACGCCCATGGAAAATGTCCCGGGTTTCCCGTGTACGACCAAAGCAGCTGAAACTGGTTGTCCAGCGCCCACATGTTGTGGTACCGGTCCTTCAAAATGACATCCGACGCCCGGTCCGCCCCGGATAGATTGGCAATAATAATGCAGTCATGCGCTTCCGTCGAAGGCAGCTCATACGAGGCAAGCTCCGTCCCGTCTTGACCGCTCAAAATACGAAAGCGGTTATCCATAACGCACAGCACCTCCAGCTGCCCGTCACCGTTCCAATCGTAAATTTGTGCAGGATAATCCGAGCCCGGACCTCCCGCCGTCTCGCTCGGAGTCCCATTTTGCCAAAGGAGCTCCCCGGATAGATCAAAGGCGGTAATACACTGAACCTGATGCGGGATATACCGAACATCCTGCCGATCGTCCGCCTGCACCATCACCATTTCCATTTTCCCGTCGCCATTTATATCCCCAAGGAGCATCTTGCTTCGCGGTCCCGCCCGGCTAATATCGATTTTGCCGAGAAGGGCCGGCTGTATCGGTGTAACCGGCATGCTTTTGTCCTCCCTCTTGTTCATTTCATAATGAGATGCTCATTCTCCAGTTAAAATGATAACTGTACTCGTATCTTGTATCGTAACGAAGTGCATCCTTCCCAACAATGACACATTCTTGCAAAGCTCCCCTTCCACACTTTCCGCGTGTATCCAGATGTTAGACTTTTTTGCTGCGCCTTTCACTTTTTTGCAATCAAAAGAATCCAACTTGAGCGAAAATATCCGATTGCCGGGAACGCGCACTATCCTTTACCGTGAAAGAGCCGAGCCGCGGAGGGTCCAACCCTTAAACGCGGTCACTAATTCATACGAGGAGGTTTGATGAAGATGTGGAAACAAACAAAATCCCGTCTAGGGAAAACCGGTCTTTCGTTATTGTGCTGTATGCAGGTCGCAGTATTAGGGATGCCTTTGCAGCAAGCAGCCGCAGCCGAAACGGAGGCAGTCCAGATGAACCGCCAAATGGAATATTTGGATCGGGGCGTTGTCGCTGTACGAACGAATGAAGGGATTTTTGTAAGCTGGCGTTTGCTCGGAACCGATCCGTCGGAGATCGCATTTAACCTTTACCGTGACGGTAAAAAAATCAATTCCTCTCCTATTACTGGAAGCACCAACTTTATCGATAAAAAAGGAAGCGCTTCCGGAACCTATTCCGTCCGTTCCGTCATCGGCGGACGCGAGCAAAGAGATGCCGCCTCCGCAGGAGTTTGGGCTAACCCTTATCTCGATGTTCCGCTGCAGAAGCCTGCGGACGGCGTGAACCCGGATGGAACGCCTTATACATACAGCGCAAACGACGCAAGTGTTGGCGATGTGGACGGCGACGGGCAATATGAGCTTATCCTGAAATGGGATCCATCCAACTCGCAGGACAATTCCAGAAACGGCTTTACCGGTCCGGTCTATGTCGACACCTACAAGCTAGACGGCACACTTCTGTGGCGTATCGACCTTGGACGCAACATTCGTGCAGGGGCGCATTACACCCAATTTATGGTGTACGATCTGGACGGCGACGGCAAAGCCGAAGTCGCGATGAAGACTGCCGACGGCACGGTCGACGGAACAGGCCGCGTCATCGGCGACGCCAATGCCGATTACCGCAATGATCAAGGGCGCGTGCTTGATGGGCCGGAGTTCCTTACCATTTTCAACGGCCTGACTGGCGCAGAAATGGCCACCGTGCCTTATGATCCGCCGCGCGGAAATGTCAGCGATTGGGGCGATGGCTACGGGAACCGCGTAGACCGCTTCCTCGCAGCAGTCGCATATTTGGACGGCGAGCGGCCAAGCCTGATCATGGCACGCGGATATTACACCCGCGCGGTCCTGGCAGCCTATAACTGGCGCGACGGCCAGCTCACGAAGGTATGGACCTTCGACAGCAACGACCCGGGCAACGGCGGCTATGCCGGCCAAGGCAATCATAACCTCAGCGTGGCTGATGTCGACGGCGACGGGAAGGATGAAATCATTTACGGCGCCTGCGCGATCGATCACGACGGAACGGGTCTCTACACTACCGGTCTGGGACATGGCGATGCGATGCACCTGGGTGATCTAGACCCTGCTCGTCCGGGCATGGAGGTGTTCCAGGTTCACGAATCAAAAACCTCCCCGTACGGTCTCGAATTCCGTGATGCCGACAGCGGCGAAACAATCTGGGGAGTGTACACCGGCAAAGACACAGGCCGCGGCATGTCCGCCGATATTGATCCGAATTATGTTGGCGAAGAGGTATGGGCATCCGGCGGGTTCGGTTTATTTAACGCCAAAGGTGAAAAAATCGGCGACGAAATTCCTTCTTCAATTAATCACGGCATTTGGTGGGATGGCGATCTGCTGCGCGAGCTGCTGGATCATAATTGGAATGCACCGGACGGTATCGGCAAAATCGATAAGTGGAATTATGAGACGAAGCAAACCGTTAACCTGTTAACAGCCGAAAACACGCGTTCCAACAACTACACGAAAGGCAATCCGAGCTTGCAGGCGGATTTGCTGGGCGATTGGAGAGAAGAAGCAATTTGGAGAACGGCGGACAGCAGTGCACTGCGTATTTTTACGACGACGCACCTGACCGATTACCGTTTGCCCACCCTGATGCATGATCCGGTGTATCGGCTAGGGATTGCATGGCAGAACGTTTCCTACAATCAGCCGCCGCACACGAGCTATTATCTTGGAGAAGGCATGACAGCTCCGGCCAAGCCGAACATCTACGTCACCGTTCCGGCCAAAATCGCTGTTCATCCAAATCACGTGAAACTAAAGGATAGAGGAGGCAAACAGCCCTTAACTGTTCGGGTTTCGCTGGACCGAAATATCGGAGCCTCCATTGACGAAGCTTCCGTAACCATGAGCGTATACGGCTCCGTCATTGCCGCCGAAGCTCCAAAAGGCCGGCACGACGAAGATCATGGAAATGACCGCGATTCGCGCGGCGAGCGCGGTTCAAAGCATAACGCCGTGGTTACCTTTGATCGCAGCAAAGTGAATGAAGCTCTCACTGGTGCAAGCGGCACACTCGAGGTCACGGTAAGCGGGCGGCTCACCGACGGCAGCCGCTTCAGCGGAACCGATACGATCGAGGTACGAGTAGACTAACCTACAACAAAAAGGACATGGAACGCACACACCATGCGTTTTCGTGTCCTTTTTTGTGGAACCGGACGCCCCCCATCGGGTTATCCGATTACCGACATCCGCCAAGCTCCATGAAGCCTGTCCACCCTTTTGCGGGCTGCCTGAATTCCTTATTTCGCAAGCCCCCGCACCTTGGTACGGCTCCTGCTCAGCTTGTCTACATACGCAAAGGCAGCTGCAGACTTCGTGCACACATTAATTCCATGGAATATCGTGACCCCAAACGCCCCTACAAGCCAAACATACCCGAGAAGTCCAGTTTCCGGAATCACCTGCAAGATTCCAACCACAATAAGTAAAATTCCGATCAGCATGGTAAGCAGAGAAATCCGTTTCGAGAGGTTTAATCGGATCCGGTTCATGAACTGGCCCCCTCCTGTAAATGCGGCAATCCAGCCGCTATTTTCGTATTATTTCATCTATATGCAGCCTAGGAAGGATTCACGCCTTATTTGTTATTCATAAGAAGTCCGAGGCGTTGCCATACTAACCAAAAACAACAGGAAATGGTTAGCATATGATCCTGAGGGAGGACCCATGGTAACTGCAGCATCTGTTTTGATCATGTTCTTCCTTTTTATTTCAGTCGTCAGCTTCGATATGGTTATTTACCGTATCCCCTGGTTCACCGCTATATATTATCTTTACGTCAGTGTTATGAGTAATGCCCGATACATGCTATTGATGACATTCCTTCTCTCTCTCGGATCGGCATTATACATCGATTATCGGCGGTATCTTGCAAAACGGAGCCGTTCGGAGGCGAAACCAACCCATGAACACTAAGGAAGTTATTTCACCTCAGCAATTATTCGTCTTAATTCTCTTTCATCAAACCGGTACCTCCGTTGTGGTCGGGATCGCAGCTGAAGCGAAGCAGGACGCATGGATTGCCGTCCTTGCCGCGACACTGTTTGGTGTGCTGATAATGTATATGTACTGTCTATTAAGCCGTTTATGTCCAGGCAACAATTTGTACGAGATGATGGAGGCTTCGTTCGGAAAATGGGCGGCAATGCTTCTTTCACTACCTTACATCCTTTATTTCTTCTATATTGCAAGCCGTGTTTTGCGGGATTTTTCCGAGCTGCTCGTAACCGACGTGCTGCCGCAAACGCCCATCGAAGCGATCTCTATCCTATTTATGATAGCTGTTATTTACATCCTCTATCTCGGACCGGAGGTACTCGCTAGAAGCGCACAAATTTTCCTTCCCTATTTCATCTTATTCCTGCTCATGATCAGCGCCTTTTTACTGATAGGCGGAGATATTGACCTGCAGCGGCTTAGGCCTATTCTAGCCGACGGTTTACAGCCCATCGCGAAAGCTGTGTTCCCGACCCTCATCGGCTTTCCATTTGGAGAAGCAATTGTAATTACTATTGTAATGGCTCAATTTAACCCTCTCAAAAAGCTTACAAGAACGAGCCTTTGGGCGGTAGTTACAGTGGGGCTCTTTTTAAGCTATCATACCGCGCTCAAGCTCGCCGTCTTAGGTCCGGAAATGGCAGAACGGTCCACCTTTCCACTTCTGAGCGCTGTTCGAGAGGTTTCGATCGCGAACTTTATCGAACGACTGGACGCCCTAGTCGTGTTTATTATGATGCTTGGAATTCTGGTGAAAATAAGTCTGTTTTTTTTCTCGGGCCTCAAGGGCTTGGAATACTTATTCCGCATCCCTTACCGACAGTTTATCGTTCCCACGGGACTACTGATCAGTATTTTTGCACAGCTGATCGCTGGAAATTTCTCTGAGCATATTGAAGAAGGGGTGAAATTCGTTCCGCTCTATTTACATATGCCCTTTCAGATTGGATTTCCACTGCTGCTGCTTCTTATTTTATACGTCAAAGCCCGATGGAAAGAAGGTTAAAAGAATGCAAGCCCGCATCCCTAGTGCTTCGAGCCATGCGTCACTGCCAGTTCAAACCGAAGCCTTAGAAAAAAGACTTCAAACGATATTCGGGAAATCGATGGATCTTATTATTGAACCGGTTCACATCGGAGGCAACAAAGGGCTCGTTTGTTATTTACAAGCGATGGCTGACTTAAAGACGATTACAGACCGGATTCTTCATCCACTATCCGCAGCATCCGCCCTTACCCGAAACGAAAAAGGAACGGAATGGAGCACGGAGAACTGGACGAAATTTGGTGATCAGCTATTCGCCGGCATTTTGCACGAATATACCGAATCCGAACAATCTGCTGTGCAAAAGCTGCTGGGCGGTTATACTTTAGTCGCGATCGATGGCATACCGTCCGTTCTTCTGTTATTTGCTGAGCAAAGCAATAAACGCTCGATTTCCGAGCCAAGCACGCAGACGATTATTAAAGGTCCGAAGGAATCTTTTATTGAGGATTTATTTACGAATCTAAACCTGCTCCGCAAAAGAATAAAAAATGCTTCGCTTCGTTTTGAAAGCTTTACGATAGGAAAAGAAACCGGCACTGGAGTCGTGCTTGCTTATATCGACGGCATTATTAACAACGAAATTTTAGAGGAAATCCGCACAAGGCTGCACAAAATTAATACGAATGCCATCCTTGAATCGGCTACCGTGGAGGAGTTCGTTACGGATAAAAGCTTTACTCCGTTTCCGCTTGTATACAATACGGAGCGGCCGGATACCGTAACCGCTCATCTCCTTTCAGGGAAAGCGGCCATCCTTGTTGACGGCACTCCTTTTGTACTCACCGTACCGGTGATATTTAACGATTTTGCCGTATCCTCCGAGGATTACTACCAATCTTTTTTCATGGGCAGCTTTCTCCGGCTTATTCGACACTTTGCGTTTATGATATCACTGCTGCTTCCCTCTATGTATGTTGCGGTCATTTCCTTTCATCATGAGCTGATCCCGACGCCGCTCATCATTACGATTCTTGCGCAAAGGGAAGGCGTGCCTTTCCCCGCGGTCGTTGAAGCTTTTCTCATGGAGCTTACCTTCGAGATTTTGCGCGAAGCCGGTGTACGAATGCCAAGGGCTGTCGGCGGCACGATTTCAATCGTCGGCGGCCTTGTGATCGGTCAAGCTGCCGTAGAAGCTGGAATCATCTCCAATGCCATGGTTATTGTGGTGGCCTTAACGGCGATTGCCAGCTTTGTGGCGCCCGTCTACAATTTTTCGAATGCTTCCCGGTTATTACGCTTTGTATTTATGATTATCGCAGGCTTCATGGGCTTGTACGGCGTCTTACTCGGGCTGATGATGATGGTCGGGCATTTGTGCAGCTTACGCTCATTCGGTATTTCTTATTTATCGCCTATTGCGCCTTTTTTTAGCGCAGACCAGAAGGACACGTTTGTCCGCTTTCCCGCTTGGTCCATGAAAAAACGCCCAGAAACCTTTCGTTCGCCGAATCAAACGAAACAGCCCAACGCACATAATCCGTCACCACCATCAAAGGATAAGGTAGATAACCAATGAAACATTGCCGAATCTGGTTGAAAATCTGGTGCTCCCTCCTTCTCTTTATGATTCTTACTGGTTGCTGGGATCGATTGGAGCTTAACGAAATATCCCTTGTAACCGGCTTAGCGATCGATCAAGCAAAGGACCATAAATATCGCTTAACGGTCGAAGTGCTAAATGGAACGGAACTCAATCCGAAAACAAAAGGGGACTCCGCCCCAACCGTTGTATTCAGCCACGAAGGAGATAACATTGCCGAGCTGGCCAAAAAATTGAATATCGGATTATCCAGACATCTCGTCTTTTCCCACATGCGTGTCATCGTCATCAGTGAACAAATCGCAAAAGCCGGAATGCTGGAATTTTTCGATTTTCTCGAAAGACACCGCGAAATTCGCGACGATTTTAACATCTTGATTTCAAAGGGCGTGCCCGCAGCCAACATATTAAAAATTACGTATCCGCTGCAGAAAGCTTCTACGATGAAGTTAAACATCCAGATGCCTACCTTGTACGAGGAATGGGGCGGCGATCCAGACGTCCGAATGAAGGATGTTGTCTCAGCGCTGCTTTCGCCTGGCCGCGAGCCTGTAACCGCAGTCGTTCGTGTCAAAGGCAACGCAAAATCAGGCGGCTCAACAGAAAACCTGAAGAAGGTGGAGCCCAGCGCACTTGTCGTTATGGAAGGAGCTGGCGTATTTAGAGGGCAGCATTTGCAAGGGATTCTTCCGGTTCATGAGATACCCTACATGCTGCTGCTTCAAAAGAAATTGAAACGAACAAATCTATCCATCGCCTGTGCAAAAAACAAACAATTCACGGTACAGATCGATTCAACCACCCGAATCATAAAAGCAAGCTACAAAAACGGTTCGCCGCATTTTCTCATCAACGTCTATTTTGGCTCCCGTTTAATCAGTACGGAATGCAGCGATGATTTGGAAAAACCGGAAACATTCCGCAAGTATGAAGAAAAGATTGAAACGAAGCTGGAAGAGGAAATCAAGAAGGTAATCGAAAAAGCACAAAACAAATATAAGGCCGATATCTTCGGCCTTGGCGAGGAAATGAATAGGCAAAACCATTCCCAATTTAAAAAGGTGAAAGACGATTGGAATGAGGAATTCGCTCGTGCCAAAATCGAAGTCCGTGTAAATGGACGTTTATGGAGAAGCGGACTCATTCGAAAACCCTACCTTCAAGATGTAAAATAAGACAGAGCCCTCAACCGGAATGAGCAAAAATTCAAATGGGAATCTTATGGCGGGAGGTGTCGTTCTTATGGATATTGAAACGGTTAAGCCCGAGGTAAGCCCCGTCCCCATTTGGAGATGCAGAAGCAGCGAATGTAAAGCATGGATGCGGGAAGAGCTTGTCGAAGAGTCGACCCCAGCCTGTCCGATTTGCAAGGGCAACATGATGCGCAGCATGAAGCATTTGCCGAAGCTCGCCAAAAAGCTGAAGCCAAAAAAGAAACAGCAGAACGATACGCCTTTGCTGCATTAAAAAAGAAGACGCTCTCTCCATTCGGGGGAGCGTCTTCTGCCATGAAGACGATATTGACACCATTCGATCAATCTCATTACTATATAATGATGGGGTTCGGGTTCTACGAAGCTGCGATGGGATTGAACTAGTAATTCACAGAGGAGGGATGACTATAAATACTGCAGTTCCACCGCCATCAACAAATTCTTCCCGATATGGACAAATGTCAAAAGCGAATCCAGGCACGGTTTGGGCGATGTACAAACGACTATTTTTCCATGTTCGGACAAAGTATGGACTATTATTATCCGCTTTTCTCAGCATCCTGGCCATTACATTACTTGAATTTGCGATTCCGCAGCTTGTACAATACACGATTGATTCCATCATCCCGAACAGCGCCTATTCCCAGCTGCTCTGGGTTGGTTTCGGCATTTTGGCGGCATCGGCTTTTCTTGGCCTTTTTCAATATATTACAACGTTTTCGATGGCAAAAATTGGACAGCAGGCCATCTTCGAGCTGCGAAATGAGCTCTACCGGCATATTCAGTATTTAGACATGAAATTTTTCGACCGCAATCGGACCGGCGATCTGATGTCGCGGGTTACAAGCGATATTGGCATGATGCAGCAGCTGATTTCCTCAGGGATGCTGCAAATCATTACGGATGTTTTTATTTTCGTAGGAATTGTCAGCTACATGTTTTTCGCGAATTGGAAATTAACCGTAATCGCACTAGCTACATTCCCTCTCATGTATTTCACCACACGTTATTTTAGCAAGCGAATGCGAGGCTTGTACCGGAACGTTCAAAAGTCAAACGCCGAAGTAAGCAACCATTTGCAGGATACTCTTTCCGGTATTCGATTGATTAAAGCATTTGCAAGCGAGGAATACGAATCCGAGCGTTTTGCCGCCCGCAGTCGGGAAAACATGTTGGCAAACCTTGCTTCCGTTAAGCTCCGTAACATATATGAACCGATCATTGATTGGATCAACTACCTCGGTTACGCAGCGGTTCTCGGATTTGGGGCATGGTTCGCTATGCATGACAAAAGCCTAACGATCGGCTCAATTGTTGCCTTTCTTGCTTATCTGCGATTGTTACAGAGCCCTGTTCGACATTTCAGCCGGCTCATCAACACCATCCAGCAATCGGCAGCGGCCTATGAGCGCATCGTCGAAATTTTAGCTGCGCAGCCGGACACCATCGAAGCGGAAGGAGCGCAGTCCCTTCCTCCTGTTGGAGGCCGTATCGAAATGCGGGACATCGCGTTTGCTTATCAGGCAGCGAACCCCGTGCTTCACCATTTTAATTTGGTGCTTGAAGCAGGACAAACGACAGCGCTAGTCGGTTCCTCAGGCTCCGGAAAATCTACGATCGCTCATTTAATCGCTCGTTTTTACGATCCCCAGGAAGGGAACATTACGATTGACGGTATTCCGATCAGGGACGTAACGCTTCGTTCGCTTCGGGAACAAATCGGCATTGTCTCGCAAGATAATATTTTACTGAATGGGACGATACGTGAAAATATATGCTATGGAAAACCGGATGCTTCCGATGAAGAAATGATCGCAGCCGCTAAAGCAGCTAACGCCCATGATTTTATTTTATCCTTTGAGCATGGTTATGACTCCGCCATCGGTGAGCGCGGGGTCAAGCTTTCCGGCGGTCAGAAACAGCGCTTATCTATTGCTCGAGCACTATTGAAAAATCCGCGAATTGTCATTTTGGATGAAGCAACTGCAGCTTTGGACACGGAGTCAGAAACCCTTATCCAACAGGCTCTCGCCACTCTGCTGGCCGGACGAACCTGTTTAATTATCGCACATCGTCTTTCGACAATCCAAAATGCCGATCGCATCTGCGTTTTAGAGAAAGGAACCATCATAGAGAGCGGAACTCATTCCACATTACTCGCAGAGAATGGCCGTTATAAGACACTTTACGAGCTTCAATTTCCTCAAAAAGCAGCATTTTCCACTTAGTGAGCGTAAGCTGCATGCACATACTCCCTGAATGAAACGAAGCATGCTTGGGAAAACCAAGTATGGGTCATTCATTTCTAAATAAGGAGTTGATCGCATGGGTAAATTTTTCGTCAAGCTTATGCTGAACGGAATTATCGCAATACCGCTCATTTACTGGCTTTCTGACGCGACCTTCTGGGAAGCTGCCATAGCAGCTGTCGCACTTTGCGTTATTGCTTATATTTTGGGAGATCGTATGGTGCTTCCTGCTACGAACAACACAATCGCAACCATTGCAGATTTCGGTCTTGCTTTTTTGTTTTTATGGTTCGTATCGGCACAGTTGGGATGGGGACTTACCAGCGGGGAATCTTTCTTAATTGCTGCTTTGATTGCCGTGTCCGAGATCTGGTACCATTCTTATCTAGGAAGCACGATGCGAAGAGCTGCCTAATGATTGAAGCTGCGCTTGTTCCTTTTGGGGCAAGCGTTTTTCTTTCCTGTTAAGGTTTAATTCGGTTTCATAAATGCATTCATGCGGAGCGACCCCCTTGGACAAACTAGAATGGACCTAAGTTCGAAGTGCTTCATTGAAGGAGGCGTTGTCGTATGGATAAACGTGAAGTAGCAGCATTACTGGCGGAGCTTAATAATGTAGAAAATATCCCTGCATCAGTCCAGGCGCAAGTCGATAAAATCCAGTCCTATGTAAATCAATATTCAGAAAAAGACTTTGAACGCCTAACAAATGGGGTCGTTACGCAGTCTGCAGGTGAACAACCACTGCTTGAAGAAGATCCCCGTTTTGCGATGAGCGAGCTTTACACGGAGCTTAACGAGTACACGAAGCAAAATCGGGATGGCGATATGAATGCAAAGCTTACCTCCGCCTTGTATCGCCTTAGAGGCATGATTGATGCTTACGCCCGCGATTTTCCTTAATATCAATATAAAAACGAGCCTTTGCAATTGCTTAGGCTCGTTTTTCAATTCCAATCATGACACCATTTAATCACTACCTATCCGTTGACCACGGTACCACCATTCACATGCAAAATCTGCCCGGACATGTAGGAGGAATCATCGCTTGCTAAGAATACGTAGCTCGGTGCCAGCTCCTCTGGCTGTCCCGCACGCTTCATCGGTGTATTTGCACCGAATTGGGAGACCTGCTGTTCGTCGAAGGTTGACGGGATTAAGGGTGTCCAAATAGGTCCTGGAGCTACACCGTTAACACGGATTCCCTTCTTGATAAGATTTAAGGACAAGGATCGTGTAAACGTTACAATGGCCCCTTTTGTCGCAGAATAATCAATTAACATTTCATTCCCTTGATACGCAGTGATCGATGTCGTATTAATAATGGAAGCACCCGTCTTCAAATGCTTTAACGCGGCTTTAGTTAAGTAAAAGAACGAAAATATATTGGTCCGAAACGTCCGCTCCAGCTGTTCCGCCGTGATATCCTCAAATTGCTTTTGCGGATGCTGCTCGGCCGCATTATTGACTAAGATCTGAAGCGAGCCCAATTCTTTCACTGTTTTCTCTACAGCTTCTTGGCAAAACGCCTCATTTCCAATATCCCCGGAAATTAATAAGCACCGACGGCCCTCTTGTTCCACCTGTCGTTTTGTCTCTTCCGCGTCACTATGTTCATTTAAGTATACAATCGCTACATCAGCGCCTTCCTTGGCATAGGTCACAGCGACAGCTCTGCCAATTCCGCTGTCCCCACCAGTAATTAATGCCGTTTTTCCAGTTAGCTTACCGGCCGCTTTATACTGCCGGTCCTCGAATACCGGAGTTGGATTCATCTGGCTCTCTATTCCCGGCTGCTGATTCTGGTGCTGCGGTGGAAAGGCTTGCTTTGGTTTTTCCTGAGTTGTCGTCGACATTTTATTTCGTGCCCCTTTCATTCGATTTCGTTTAGTATGCACTAGGCTTTGACACTCTATTTGATAAAAGTCCATGTACTCAAACCAAACATCGTCGCTTGTTCCGGTGGAACCTTCACACCAAAGATAAGTTTCAAAATGCGCTTTTCCAAATTGGCAGCTGGATTAATAAAGCATACACTTCTTAACATTGGCTTGGCAGAAAAACAAAAAAACCACACCGAAGTGTGGTCAT
>NZ_WTLI01000010.1 GCF_011421635.1 Paenibacillus turpanensis | reverse complement strand
GGGTGCCGATGCTGCGCCGCGCTGGAGCGTCAGCGCCTCGCTGCGGCCGCTGCCGGCGCCGGACGGCCGCGCCGTGCTGCGCGTGACGGCGGGCCGCGAGCAGGGCGAATTCGCGCCCGCTGCGCTTGACGCGTGCTTCGCCGGCGCCTACCGCGTGTCGCCGCAGTCGGACCGCATGGGCATGCGCCTAAGCGGCGGCCCGATGCTCCAGCGGCTGCGCGAAGCGGATATGCTGTCCGAGGCCGTCGTGCCCGGCACCGTACAGGTTCCCCCCGAGGGGCAGCCGATCGTGCTGCTGGCGGATGCGCAGACGACCGGCGGCTACCCGCGGCTCGGCTTTGTCATATCACGCGACCTGCCGCTCGCCGGGCAGCTGAGACCGGGGGACAACGTCCGATTTCAGCCGGTGACGCTGCGCGAAGCGGCAGCTGAAATGCTTACTTTGGAAGCGGAGCTGCGTGAGCTGAGCACGGCCATCGCTTGTTATGCAAAGCAAGGGGAATAAACCTAGGAAGGGGAGCGCGTTTCCCTGGAAAGAGAGGCTTGCCTGCGCATATGGATACCGAAACAAAACCATCCCGGCAACCGCTGTTTATGGACATAAACGCCGATCTCGGCGAAAGCTTCGGAATTTACCGGCTGCCCGGCGACGAGCAGCTTTTGGATCTTGTCTCTTCGGCCAACATTGCATGCGGCTACCATGCGGGCGACCCTTCCGTTATGCGCAGGACGGTTCGCTTATGCTTGGAAAAAGGCGTGTCCATCGGCGCCCATCCCGGCTTTCCGGACCGTGAAGGCTTTGGAAGGAGAAGCATGTCCTGCACCACGGAAGAAGTCTATGATATGACCCTTTATCAAATCGGTGCCTTGGATGCTTTCGTTCGTTCTGAGGGAGGTCGGCTGCGCCACGTCAAGCCGCACGGCGCATTGTACAACATGGCGGCGGTTCAAAGGCACTTGGCTGAGGCGATTGCCGATGCCGTATTCCGGTACAATCCGGAGCTGACGCTGGTAGGCCTAGCGGGAAGCAATCTGCTGGAGGCAGGTCGTGCCCGTGGACTGCGTACGGCAGCCGAAGCATTTGTCGACCGCTCTTATCAAGCGGACGGCACGTTAACGCCGCGTCATGAGCGTAACGCGGTGTTTCATGATCCGGCTGCGATCTGCCGTCAGGTCGTCCGCCTGGCGCAAAATGGTGAAGCGTCCGGACCGGACGGGTCTACGGTATACGTCGGACTTCCCGACACGTTGTGCCTGCATGGGGACACCGCCCAGCAGGAAAACTTCGCCGAGCGTTTAAAAAAGCTTTTAAGCGAGGCGGACGTTCGAATCCGTGCGCTTCCATAACCGCTGCGAGGATCAGTCTACTTTCTTAGGCTGATCTTTTTTTCTGCTTATCAGCTCCACTCGCCGGAAACCTTGGTTACAGTTAATTTCTCCCTATCCGTACGGAGTCTGAGGCGCTACACTTATCATAAGCCGGCCGGCTCAAACTCCAGGAAAGGAGCGTGATCGAGTTGATCCAATCGTATGAGGTGGTTTCCGTCTAGGACGGAGCCGATTTCGGGGGACCGGAAGGTCCCTCTTTTAAAAAAAGCAGTTGCCGTTCACATTGTATTTGGCATATAATAGGTAAAGATTTCCTTATCGATACATAACATTTTTTTAGAGGAGGTTTCGCAAACATGTCCGGCACCGTATTCAATATGATGATACATCCAGCAAACCGCCAATTGAATACAGGACGTGCTGCGGAATAACCTGCGCCTCATTCATTTTCCTATGGAATAAAAATAGAGTGCGACTAGGTTTCGTGCTCTTTTTTATTGATACAAGGGCCCCGCATTCATTTGCGGGGTCTTTTCGTTTCACGGGCTGCGAGCTTGCACCCGAGTTTTAACCGCTTGACCACATTTTTTTATTCTAATAAGGAGGTGCCGTGTGATGGACACAAGAGTTTATGCAGTAAACCAGAACCGTAATTTTTCATCATTACACAAATCGGAGGTATTCGTATATGAGCTACAAAAATGGAAGGGATATTCTTCCTCCTAGCCTGCTTAAAGAGCTGCAGCAGTATATTGAGGGCGAATTGATTTATATACCGAAGCAATCCCAAACCCGCGCGGGCTGGGGTGAAAATAATGGGACGCGGCAGCAAATGCTGAAGCGGAACAAAGAAATTTATTTGCAGTATAAAAATGGGATGACGACCATTCAGCTGACGCAAAAATATCATCTTTCGGAGGATAGCATCCGCAAGATCATTTTGAAAATGAGACAGTCGCAAAGAGAGGCTGTTTCCGCTAGATGAAAATCATTCGATTACGAAAACGCCGTTCCCTGTGAATTGTAAGGGAGCGGTGTTTTTTTAGAAAGAAGGAGAGAAATGATATCTGTTTTCGTGTATGGGACACTCCGCAGCGGTCAATCCGCACGTCACCGTATTGAACCCTATATCCTTGAATGCAATCCAGGGAGTGTTACAGGCTATTTATACAACGCCGGAGCATGGCCGGGGCTCGTCATCGATCCGCAAGGGGAGGAGATTGCCGGTGAATGGCTGCTGCTGAAGGAAGAGGCGCTGCCGATAATGGACGAGTGGGAGGACTATTATGGGCCGGAGGATTCTCGTAATGATTACGAACGAATATGGACCCGGGACAGCCGTCAATCGTACGAGGGATGGGTATATATTTGGAAGAATGATAGGGATTTTCCTCGAATTTTGTCGAATTCTTGGGTTTGATTCTCAAAAAAACGTGATATAATGAGGGCATTCAATGAAAAAGTGAGGGATGCCCAATGTCTCCATATAAAATTTTATTGGCGGACGATGAAGAGGCACTTCGTTTTTTGCTCTATGAAACATTAGCAGATGAAGGCTACGACATTATCGAAGCGGAGGATGGAGTGACCGCTCTGGAGCATCTTCAAAGAGAACCCTTCGATATGATTATATTAGATTACATGATGCCGGAAAAAACCGGGGTAGAGGTATGCGAGTGGCTGCGGAGCCATGATAACCCGAATCGCAGTAAACCGGTGCTGCTGCTAACCGCCAAAGCGCTCGATAAGGACCGTGAGCGCGCATTGGAGGCTGGTGTCAGCGATTATATTGTGAAGCCATTCAGTCCGCTTTTATTGATCGAAACAGTGGAACGGTGGATTGCAAACGGAGGAAAAGATTAGAACTATGGCTCAACATCCGGATCGAACGACTAAAATGCTTATGGAAGGCAAAAAGCGGTTTATCCAAGGGTTTGCCAAGCAGCTGCAGGAAATGCATCGAATTTTGGTGGAGCTTGCTTTGGAGACGTCTTATGGCGATGCACACGCCTTGCTTTCCACATCCTTTTATCGTTTCGCCCATACAATTAAGGGCTCGGCCCCTTTTTTCGGATACCATGAGATCGGACAAACCGCCGCTCAGCTTGTGGAGCAGTGGGAATGGGCTTCCGATAAGGAGGAAAAGGGCGAATCCCCGAAGCCGGAGGAGCTGACCCTGCTTCTTGAGGCTAGCAGGCAGCTCATGCTGCAGCTGAAGCATGAGCTGGAGCTTAGCGAGCAGGAATTTCGTCAAGCGGATGAAATGGCTGAAACCGGGGTTCATGTGCCTGCGATTCGAGGCAGCAAGCTGCTCGTTATTGATGACGATGATGTGCTTCGCGGCTCGCTCGTGATTCGTCTGCAGATGGATGGCTACGAGGTAGACCATGCTGCCGATGTCGAAACGGCCAAACGTCTGCTTCGGGAGAAAAGCTATGACCTCATCACCTTGGATCTGCTGATGTATCCGGACTCCGGGTACAAGCTGTTCGAATTTCTTAAAGGGGATCCGACGCTGAAATGGACGCCGCTCATTATTTTATCCGGGCGCGATGATATGCGGGATAAAGTGCAGTGCTTTACGCTCGGGGCCGATGATTATGTGACCAAGCCGTTTCAATACGAGGAGCTTGGAGCAAGAATCTTCAACCTGCTGAATCGGGTGAAAAATTACGAGCAGCTCGCCTACCGCGACCCGTTGACGGGCGTGTTTAACCGCCGGTATTTTGATCATCAGGTAACGATGGAGCAGCAGCGGGTAAGCCGATATTCCGGTTCGATGTCCATTGCCTTTATCGATATCGATCGGTTCAAATCGATCAATGATACGTATGGCCATCATATCGGCGATCTCGTATTGCAGGGACTCGCGCATGTTTTGCAGCGCAGCATCCGTTCCACGGATCTGCTCGCGCGCTTTGGAGGAGAAGAGTTTGTCATCGTATTTCCGGGCTCATCCGGGGTCCAGGCCCAGCGGGTTGTGGAATCGATATTGGAGACGGTACGAAATACGCCGGTAGCTGAAACAGAGGGGCAAAGCTATTCCGTCACCTTTTCCGCAGGGATTGCCGAGTGGTCGAACGATATGTCAACGGAATCCTGGCTCGTTTTGGCGGACGAAGCGATGTATCAGGCCAAAAAACAGGGACGGAATCGTGTCCTGCTCGCGGACGGTCTGGAGGTTGACAAGGCTGCGGCATCGGACCGGCATAGGGGTGATGAACCTACAGTACTTGTCGTAGAAAGTAATGAGCTGCTCCGTTCATTCATCACCAGCCGGCTGAGTACGCTGCCTTTACGTGTACTGCAAGTGAGCGATGACCAGTCCGCTTTGCAGAGTCTGGAGCAGAATCGAGTTCAATTATGTATACTCGATGCCGGCGTTTGCTGTGAAGATGGTAAGCCTTTGATCCGCAAGCTGCTGCAGCTGCGAAAAGAAAAAGCCATCGCTTCCGAGCTGATTGTGATTTCTGGTAAAAAGCATTGGAAGGAAGCGGAGCGTTCTCTTCAGGAGGGTGTCGGCGCTTTAGTAGGCAAGCCGTTTTCGCCCCTGGAGCTGGAGCTGCAGGTGAAGCGTCTGCTTGGGATGAAATAAGCTTTCGTTTTATCAGGACACGGCGCTCTCACGGCTGACAAGCGATTTGTGAAGGGGTTCCATATAGAAAAGACGAATCGCCGTTCTTGTTAGGAACGAGTGGATTCGTCTTTTTATTGCTTTTGCGGTGTAATCCCCTACAGTGTACCGGCTGCAAATGGAATGACTTTGCCGCCAACACGCACTTCAATTGCATCGCCGCTGCGCACTGCGTTTAAATACAGCACAGACGGACGGCCGATTTCATAGCCCTGCTCCAATGAAAGATGAAAGGATTCGCCGCCGAATAATTCATTCTTCGCTAAATAGGCCGTCAGCGAGCCCGCCGCGCTGCCTGTGGCCGGATCCTCGGGGATGCCGAGCAGCTCCACAAAAACGCGGGCATGGAGATCATGCCCTTCCTCTAGAGCGCCCGGCGCGAATGCAAGCAGTGCTTTGGACTCGCAGCCTGCGGCCATTCGTTCGAACGCCGCAAGCTGAAAGCGGCTCCGCGTCACCGCCTCTACCGTACGCAGAGGTACGATGATGGAAGGGATTCCGGTCGCGACCTCTTGGCAGGGGAACCGTTCGTCAATGTCTGAAATATCAAGTCCCAGCGCTTCGGCGGCAAGGGATGCCTCGAGCACCTTCCCGTAAAC
The DNA here is from genome assembly GCF_011421635.1 of Paenibacillus turpanensis. GTDB lineage: Bacteria > Bacillota > Bacilli > Paenibacillales > YIM-B00363 > Paenibacillus_AK > Paenibacillus_AK turpanensis. The sequence continues at coordinate 178,955 of NZ_WTLI01000010.1, read as the reverse complement.
CGGAGGAAACTGCTTCATCCATACCGTTCCGTCCTCGGCGAAAGAAACCGGAACCTGCCCCGCTTTCAAAGTAAGCGTAACCTCGTTTGCCTTACCGCCAAGCAGCGTTTCGCGGATCACATACGCTGTTCCCAAGGATGGATGTCCGGCGAAAGGCAGCTCCTCGGCCGGCGTAAAAATCCGCACAGGATATCCGCCGTTCACCGGTGTATCCGAAAGCAAAAACGTCGTCTCCGAAAAATGAAACTCCGCAGCAATTTGCTGCATTTCCTCAGTGCTGAGTCCTTCAGCATGGCGCACCACGGCAAGCTGATTCCCGCCATATTTGCGCTCGGCAAACACATCGACGATCTCGAACGGTCTTTTACTCATTGAAAACCGCTTCCTCTCCCGTGTCACTTTTTTTTCTATACGTTTTGCACTTGCTTATGCATGTTAGACGATACATTGCTTCATGCATCGCCCAACATGCATACTGCGATGATTAAAGCTACCCTTGCTGCTCCTCATTCCACGCCTGCGGATGCGTCTCCGGCGCGTACTGCGCTGCAGCGGCATTGCCCTCGACCTGCTCCGGCGATTTGCAGCCCGGAATGACGCAGGTCACCGCCGGATGCTTCAAGCACCAGGCAAGCGCCCACTGCGCCATATCCATGCCCTGCGGCACCTCCAGCTCCTGGATGCGCTGTACCTCTTCCAGCTTGGTGAGTGTCGCCGCCGCATCGTGATTGTTGCGCACATCGTTGGTGCTGAACGTGGCACCCGGCTTATACTTGCCGCTTAAATAACCGCTGGCAAGCGGAACGCGGGCGAGCACGCCCAGCTCCTGCTGCACGCAGGAAGGAAAGACGCGGTTTTCCGGCGTCCGGTCCAGCCGGTTATACACTACCTGAATCGCCGAAGCTCCCACCCGCGTCGCCGATTCCGTTTGATGCAGGTTGTCGTTGCTGCCGATGGAAATGCCGAGATGGCGGATTTTCCCCGCCTGCTTTTGCTTATCCAGAGCGGTCCACAGCTCGTCGTTGTCAAACACCTCATCCGTACCCGAATGGAATTGGTACAGGTCAATGTAATCGGTACGCAGAGCTTTGAGCGATGCGTCAAGCTGCTGCAGCACGTCCTCGGTGGACCATACCTGATCGCGCGTAAAGTTTTGATGGAATTTATGGCCGAACTTTGTGGCAATAACCCAGTCCTCGCGCTTGCGGCGGCTGATGTAATCGCCGATAAACGCTTCGGATAAATGATCGCCGTAGCATTCTGCGGTGTCGATTAAGTTAATGCCGAGTTCCTGCGACCGATCGAGAATAGCATCCACCTCGGGCTGCGTGAAATCCATGCCCCATTCTCCGCCAAACTGCCATGTGCCGACCCCGACCACCGACACCTTTAGATCCGTTTTGCCGAGCTTCCGATATTTCATCGCGATATGCCTCCTGTACCGTTTAATAAGGACATTTTTTTCTATTAAATTAGGCTATTACTGAAACACTATTTTCCCTTATTATGGATGAACGCCCGTGGGCTTTCAACCTGCCTTGCAACAGAAAGGAGGATTGCATATAATTACTGGTAATGAATTGACTTTCATCGAAATGAAGGCAATGACGGAGACAAGTAAACCGACCCGGCCGGACAGGGAAAAGCCGCCTGAGATTGAGAGCGGCTTTACGGAAGCAGGCGGTTGAAATTCACTCCCGAGCCGTTTTCTTGAACCATATCCGTTCAGGTGCGGTCAGCATCTCGTACGGGCAGCAGTAGAGGAAACCGGGTTCACGCGCCGTTACATTGCGTGTTAAGAGGCGCAAGCGCTGTATAAGGAACACTTGTCTTAGTGACAAGATGTACCGGGAATGCAAGGCTTGGGCAATTAGGGTGGTACCGCGGCCTAGCCGTCCCTTTGGGGACTGCGGGCTTTTTTTGTGGAATTTTTTCGCGAAAAATGCAATTGAACAGGAGGATGAATCCGTATGAAGGAAAGGCTGGAATCGATGCAGACCGAGGCTTTGGCGGAACTTGGCCGGGTGGCCGGACCGCAGGAGCTGAATGAGCTTCGCGTCAAGTATCTTGGAAAAAAAGGTCAACTGACGGAAATTTTGCGTGGAATGGGCGGTTTGTCTGCGGAGGAAAGACCGGTGATCGGTCAGGTTGCCAACGAGGTTCGGGCGGCCATCGAGGGCGTTATCGAAGAAAAGCAGTCGGCGTTTGAAAAACAGGAAACCGAGCGCAGGCTTGCTGCGGAAACGATCGACGTTTCCCTGCCGGGCCGTCCCGCAGCATCCGGCGCGGCGCATCCGCTTAACCGCGTAATCCGCGAAGTGGAGGATATTTTTATCGGCATGGGCTTCACCGTTGCGGAAGGGCCGGAGGTCGAGACCGACTACCACAACTTCGAAGCGCTGAATTTGCCGAAGGATCATCCGGCGCGCGACATGCAGGATTCCTTCTACATTACGGAGGAGATTTTGCTTCGCACCCAAACCTCGCCGGTACAGTCCCGCACGATGCTTTCGCGCGGCGGCGTAGGCCCGGTTAAAATTATTTCCCCGGGCAAGGTGTACCGCCGGGATGACGACGATGCGACGCATTCGCATCAATTTATGCAGATTGAAGGCCTTGTCATTGACAAGGGAATCAAGATGAGCAACCTGAAAGGAACGCTGCTTCAGTTCGTTCAGGAAATGTTCGGCAGCTCCCGCATTCGCATGCGTCCGAGCTTCTTCCCGTTCACCGAGCCGAGCGCAGAGGTGGACATGAGCTGCTATCAGTGCGGAGGCAGCGGCTGCAGATTGTGCAAGCAGACGGGCTGGATCGAGATTCTCGGCTCCGGCATGGTGCATCCGAGGGTGCTGGAAATGGGCGGTTTTGATCCGAAGGTGTACAGCGGCTTCGCATTTGGCATGGGTGTCGAGCGGATTGCCATGCTCAAGCACGGCGTAGATGACATCCGTCATTTCTATACGAATGATTTGCGTTTCCTCCGCCAGTTCGCGCGGTCGTAATCTAGGGAAGAAGAAAGGAGTGTTACCGTGAAGGTATCTTATCAATGGCTGTCCGAATATGTGGACGTTTCAGGATATACAGCGCGCGACTTGGCGGAAAAGCTGACTCGCAGCGGCATCGAGGTCGACGTCATCGAGGAGCGGAATAAAGGGGTGACGAAGGTCGTTGTCGGCCACGTCGTTTCCCGTGAGAAGCATCCGGATGCGGATAAATTGAATGTATGTAAGGTGAATGCAGGTACGGGCGAGGAGCTGCAAATCGTCTGCGGCGCGAAAAATGTGGATGCAGGGCAAAAGGTGCCCGTCGCACTCGTTGGCGCGAAGCTGCCGGGCGGACTCGATATTAAACGCGCGAAGCTGCGCGGTGTGGAATCGCAGGGAATGATTTGCTCGGCGAAGGAGCTTGGCCTCAATGAGAAGCTGCTGCCGAAGGAGCAGCAGGAGGGAATTCTCGTGCTTCCGACCGAAAGCGAAGTCGGTACGGAAATTACGAATGTTCTCTCGTTGGACGACGAGGTACTCGAGCTGGAGCTTACGCCGAACCGTTCCGACGCGCTCAGCATGCTGGGCGTCGCTTATGAAATCGCGGCGATTCTGGGCCGTGAAGTGAAGCTTCCGAATCCGGAGCAGGGCATGGAGACTACAGGTCAGCAGGCAAGCGAAGCGATCAGTGTGACGATTGACGCGAAGGAGCAGTGCGCGCACTACAGCGCCCGCTTGATCGAGAACGTGAAGGTTGGCCCGTCCCCGTTGTGGATGCAAAACCGCTTGATCGCGGCAGGCATTCGTCCGATCAGCAATATCGTTGACATCACGAACTATGTGATGCTGGAGTACGGACAGCCGCTGCACGCGTTTGACGCGGACCGCATCGCCGGCGGAGCGGTCCATGTACGCCTCGCGAAGGAAGGCGAGCGTCTGGTCACGCTGGACGGCGCGGACCGTACGCTGGAGCCGCATATGCTGCTGATCGCCGATCCGGAGAAGCCGGTCGGGCTCGCAGGCGTGATGGGCGGCGCAAATTCCGAGGTCGAAGAGGGCACGACGCGCATTCTGCTGGAATCGGCGCGTTTTGCCGGCAGCTCGGTGCGCCGCACCTCCCGCCAGCTCGGACTGCGCTCGGAAGCGAGCCTGCGCTTCGAGAAGGAAGTGAACGCCGATGCGGTGATTGACGCGCTGAACCGCGCCGCTTCGCTAATGAGCCAATACGCTGGCGGGCGCGTTGCACAGGGGATCGTTGAGCAGAAGCTTTCGCAGCCGGCGGAAGTCAGCCTAAGCTTGACGCTGGAGCGTGTGAACGGATACCTCGGAACAAGCATGACGATGGATGAAGTACAGGATATTTTTAGCAGACTCAACTTTTCTGTGGAGAAGGCTGGGGCGGAGGAGCTTACGGTGAAGGTGCCGCGCCGCCGCGCCGACATTACCCGCGATGTGGACCTGCTCGAGGAAGTAGCCCGCTTATACGGTTACGACAATATTCCGACGGAGCTGATGACCGGAGTGACGACGCCGGGCGCTCTGACGAAGGAACAAACGATCCGCCGCGGCATTCGTACGGTCTTGAATCAAAGCGGCCTCCACGAGGTGGTAACGTATTCGCTTACGCAGCCGCGGCTGAACGAGGTGTTCCGTCCGCTTGGAGCGGACACGCAAAACTTGAAGCCGATCGGGCTGTCGCTTCCGATGAGTGAAGAGCGCAGCGTACTCCGCAGCAGCCTGCTGCCGCATTTGATCGAAGTAGCTGTCTATAACAGAAACCGCAATATGGACGACGTGGCGATTTTTGAAACGGCGAGCATTTTCTTGACGGAAGAGGATGCATTGACGAAGCTGCCGGAGGAGCGCACGGTAACCGCGGCGCTGTGGACAGGCAAACGTTCGGAGCCGCATTGGTCGGAAAAATCGCGCCCGGTTGATTTCTTTGACCTGAAGGGTGTCCTCGAAAAGCTGCTGGCGTCCCTCGGTATTCACAATGCCAGCTTTGAGGCGGCGCAGGCTCCGGGTTATCATCCGGGACGCACGGCAGCCGTCCGCGTAACTGCCGGAGAAGCAAGCATCGAGCTCGGCTTAATCGGTCAGCTTCACCCGCAGGTGCAGCATGATTTTGATTTGGACGATACGTATGTGTTTGAGCTGGATATGGCGGAAGTTTACCGTGCCGCAGGAAACACGATTGCATACCGCACCTTACCGCGCTTCCCGGCGGTGACCCGCGATATTGCCGTTGTAGCGGACGCCGGTCTTGCCGTAGGCCAGCTGAAAGCGACGGTTGCCGAGGTAGGCGGCGAGCTGCTGGAATCGATCGGCGTGTTCGATATTTACACGGGCGAGCGGATTGGCGAAGGCAAAAAGAGCGTGGCGCTGTCGCTCGTATACCGTCATCCGGAGCGCACGCTTACGGACGAAGAAATTGCCGAGGCCCACGGCAAGGTCGTTGCCGCACTGGAAAGCAGACACGGGGCGGAGCTTCGAAAATAATCTATGCTTTTTGAGCAGGTTTTCAGCTTGTTTTCATTGATATAGCAGGAAATAGGGGCTCCCTTATCGAAATAAATCGAAAGCAATCGATTGATGGCGATGAGGAAGCTCCTTTTCTTTTGGGCACAATATAGCGCACGCATCGATTCACACGGAGAATGGTGGGAAACAAAGTGAATTCGGAAAACAAGACACGAGTGAACGTCGATATTTTCGGCACAACATATAAGCTTGTCAGCAACTCTACACCGAGCTATACCAGACGGGTCGCCGCGATCGTTGATGAACGGATGAACCTAGTAGCCAGAGGGTATCCGCGGCTCGATGCTCAGAGAATTGCTGTATTGGCAGCCGTACAGGTCGCCGATGAGCTGCTGCGGGCGGAAACGGAGATGGTCCGCCTCCATGAAGCCGGTAATTCGGGGATGGAGAAATACGAAGAAGAAATCAAGAGCTTGAACGCTGAACTGCAAAATGCACTTGATCAGGCTGGACTCGCGCAAGCAAATGTGGAGTCCGTTAAGACGGAATTAACGCAAGCGTTACAGGATAAGGAGTCCGCCAAAGCAGAGCTGGAGGCCTCCCGTGCTGAAGCTGACGCACTAAAGCTTGAGCTCGCAGCTTCCCGCGAGGAAGTGAATAGGCTCCAGCGCCAGCTGGAAGCTTCGGCTGTCGGAGCTGAGCAGCTTCAGAAGCAGCTGGAAGCGTCGCAAGGCAAGGTGCGGGCGGTTCAGGCGGATCTGGAAGCGGTGCAAGCCAAGCTTCACAATCAGAAGCGGGAACGCGAGGCAACCGAGGCGAAGGCCAATGCGCTGCGGAACGAGCTGAACAAGGCGCAGGCTGGAGAGCAGGAATCGCGGGCGAAGCTGGAGCAGGTGCAGGCGAGCGCTCGTGCGCTGCGCGAGGAGATGGAGGCTTTGCATCTTAACGTAGTAAATCTTCAGGATGAGCGTGATACCGCGAGATCTGAGCTGGATTCCACACGCAAGACGCTGCAATCCCTCCAAGCTGAGCTGGAATTAGCACGGAGTGAAGAGGCACAAGCAAGGCGGCAATGCCTTTCACTGGAGGAACAGAACAAGCGGCTGCAGCAGCAGTTTGCTGCTTATCAGGAAGAGCAAAAAGCAAAGCAAGCGGAAGCTGCCGCGGCGCTGGAAGACGATTCCCTCGCTGAGAAGCTGCGCTTGCTGCAAATTGAATACGATAAATTAAAAGCAGAGTATAACGAATGGATTGAAATTTTAGAGAGCAGCAGCGCCCCGGGAGGCGGGCAAGGTGAGCCGTCTTGAACACGGTCGATGCGCTGCTCGCCGTTTTTTTCGCAGCGGCCTTTATCTTTGGCTTCCGCAAGGGCTTTATCGGGCAGCTCGTATCGGCGCTAGGCTCGGTGCTGGCTCTGCTGTGCGCCTACTTTTTTCATGACGACATCCAGCCTTGGACGTTGTCTTTTTTGCCTGATTTGGCGGCAGTCCCTGCGTTTCAGCCCTACGCACCGATCTACACCGGCCTTCGGCTGGATCATTGGATCGGAAACGCGTTGTCATTTGCACTCGTATTTTTCGCGGTGAAAATTGCTCTGCTGCTTGTCGGCGGCCTTCTTGAGCTGCTGGCCAAGGCGCCAGGACTTCGTTTGGCGAATCGATCGGCCGGAGCCGGCCTTGCTTTGCTGGAGGCGCTTATTATCAGCTGGCTGGTGCTGCATCTACTCGCTTTTATCCCTTCGGAAAGCTTACAAGAAAGTCTCGCCTTCTCAAAAGGTGCCGATTGGCTGCTGACGAAGCTTCCCACTTGGTTTTCTTTCGATTATTTCTTCCATTGAAGAAGACGGGCAGCCTCTCCCTTAGTGCTACGACGCTGCGTGAATTTGTTTACTCTGGGGCGCAGCAGCCAGCTCCAAGAGCGCTGGAACAACAGCTTCCGGATCTTGTCCGGTGGCGTGCATCCCCGATTTTACGGTACCCGGGTTAAATAATGCAGCGGTAATGCCATAATCGGCTTCTTCATCGATCGTCGTTCTTGTTAAAGACTCGACCCCCGCTTTGCTTACACTGTATGCCGCATATCCGCCAGCCCCGTTGGCCGCTAAGCCGGACGTAATATTAATGATTCGTCCCGCACGATGCTTTCTCATCACCGGAAGCACCGCTTTGGTGGCCAGGAAAACTCCTGTCAAATTCGTTCCAATTTGCGTATTCCATGCTTCAAAGGTTGTATCCGCCAGAGCATTCGTTTCTAAAACGGCTGCGTTGTTGATCAGTACATCAATCGTTCCGAATTGCTCAACAGCTTCCATTACAATCCGCTCTGAGGTTTCCGGTACCGAAATATCCCCTTGGACAATGATCGCCTTTCCGCCAAAATCCTCGATCAAACGTTTTACCTCAAGCAGCTTGCTTGATCTTCTTCCATTAAGTACGACTGAAGCGCCTTCCTTTGCAAATAAAGCTGCCGCCGCGCGACCGAGTCCTGTACCTGCTCCTGTAATAACGATAACCTTTCCGTCCCATGCTCCCATGAATTCCGACCTCCCGGGTGTGATTTATACGTAAGGATATCAGAAAGACTAGCTTGCAGGAAGGGGATTTGGCGGTTTTGAGCTATCAATTTTTCTTATGGGATTTCTCAGGCACGGCTCATAGAGCATGGAAATTCATGCTTATGAATGACAAAAAAACCGCCGAAAGGGCGGTTTTGCTAATAATTAGCTGAAAGCTAATAGAGTGTCGGGTTGAATTATTCAACGATAAGCTTGGACACCATCGTGCTGTGGCCGGCGCCGCACATTACGTTACATACGATTTGATAAGTGCCTGGCTTGTCCAATACGATCGATTTCGTTTGTCCCGCTTTCAGGCTCACGTTCAGGCCCTTGATATCAATGCCATGAACTCCTTCTTTATTTACGAGAGAAAGATTAACGGTATCGCCTTTTTTGAAGCGGTATTCTTCCTTATCGAACTTAAAGTTTGTCGCAGTAATCGGAACGTCAACGACGGTGCCGTTAGCTGCAGCCGCATTAGAAGGGGCCTCAGACGATGTACCGCCTCCGCAGGCAGCGAGAGTGAACATTAAAGCAGCAGTAATTACGGCAAGAAAATATTTTTTCATGAGAAAAGTACCTCCATGTAGAATGTGATTTTGTTTACACTAGTACTGATATCTTAACGTATCAGATGCGTTTGAAACGTGACAAAGCTGCAAACATTATGAACGTTTCAAGAACGATTGTTAACAATTTTGATTGTCTTTTCGTATTTCAGCAGCTTAGAAGTCGCGGCAGCTTCTAATCAATCGAAGGCAGGCGAAGAGAGATACATTTTTTTAATTGATGTTTAGTTAGTGAATTGCACTATGTATGTAGCGCGAAGGCATTAACAGTATGTACATGTATATATGTCCTAATAATTCAGAGAGAAAAATCAGCCCGCGGAACGGACTGATTTCCAAAAAAGTTATTTTGCCTCGCGGCGCCCGCCTTCAAACGGTGTGGCCACAGGCGTAAACAAATCGATAATGCCAATTACAAGAGCGGCCACAAGTGCCCCAAACAACGAAACATCTACACCGCCGACAATAAATTGCGCGGCCCAAATGACCAAGGCGCTAACAAGAAAGCCCACGATGCCTCTGCCAAAAGGGGAGATGCGTTTTCCAAAAATGCCCTCTAAGATCCAGCCGGCAACGGCAATAAATAAAGCAAGCATTAATGCGCTCCAGAAACCGCCGACCTCAAACTGCGGTACAACAAAACCGACGAGCATCAGCACTAGCGCTGATACGACAAAGCGGATTACATGTCCCAAAAAGCTCATGGATACACGGCCTCCTTTTCGTTTTAGTGGTGCATATTTTATTGTCCCCGTATGGATGCGGCGTATGAGTGGAAACTTTCTTACAAAGGCCTGTTTGGATATAATAGGGGACGACGAGAGGAGTGCCTGAAGTTGAATACAAAAGTCATGTCCGTATTGGAATACGATAAAATTATAGAACGCTTGCGGGAGCATGCAGCCACATCACTCGGAAAGGCGCATGTGGATGAACTGAGTCCGAGTGGGAATTTGGAAGAAGTGAAGCATCGTCTGAAGGCGACCGACGAGGCGGTGCTTGTGGAGCGGCTGAAGGGCAGCGTTCCGTTCGGAGGCATTCGTGATATTCGGGCTTCTCTTCATCGAGCCCGGATTGGCGGGATGCTTAATGCATCCGAGCTTCTGGATATTGGCACCACGATCGGCGGAGGGCGAAAGCTGAAACGGTTTTTACTGGCTATGGGGGAAAATGGCCACAGTCTGGACGTACTCGTTGCTCTTTCAGAACAAATTGAGGATTTAAAAACGCTGGAAGACGAAATCCGCCGCTGTATTGATGAAAACGCCGAAGTCGTGGATACGGCGAGTACAGAGCTTGCTTCAGTGCGCCGCGAGCTGCGAAACGGCGAAGCGCGTGTGCGGGAGAAGCTGGAGCAGATGGTGCGTACGCCATCGGTGCAGAAGATGCTGCAGGACGCTTTAGTCACGCTGCGTGGAGATCGCTATGTGCTGCCGGTGAAGGCCGAATACCGATCGCATTTTGGCGGTATCGTGCACGATCAGTCTTCCTCTGGAGCAACGATGTTTATTGAGCCGGAAGCGGTTGTGACGATGAACAACCGGCTTCGTGAGCTGCGGGGGCAGGAGCAGCGGGAAGTGGAAAAGGTTTTGTCCATGCTGACCGGCAAGGTCGCCGAGGCGGAACAGCCGCTGCTGATTAACGTCGATGTGCTGGCGCAGCTTGATTTTATTTTTGCTAAAGCGGGTCTGGCTCGAACCATGAAAGCGAGTTTGCCGATGATGAATGACCGCGGCTTTATGAAGCTGAAGAAGGGACGTCATCCTTTAATTAGCCTGGAGCAGGTCGTTCCGCTTGATGTGGAGCTGGGCGGGAATTATACGGCGATTATCGTGACAGGGCCGAATACCGGCGGGAAAACCGTCACGTTGAAAACGGTCGGCCTGCTTAGCCTGATGGCGATGTCCGGGCTGTTTGTTCCTGCAGAGGAAGGCAGTCAGCTATGCGTGTATGACGCAGTGTACGCGGATATCGGCGATGAGCAGAGCATTGAACAAAGCTTAAGTACATTTTCCAGCCACTTGAAAAATATTATTTCGATTCTGCGCGGGATGACGCCAAAAAGTCTTGTTCTGCTCGACGAGGTTGGAGCGGGAACGGATCCCTCCGAAGGCTCGGCCCTAGCTATATCGTTATTGGAATATATTTCGAATATGGGCTGCCGTTTAATTGCGACAACCCATTACAAGGAGCTGAAGGCGTATGCCTTCGACCGTAAAGGCGTCATAAACGCCAGCATGGAATTTGACGTGGCGACGCTGTCGCCGACGTATCGCCTGCTGGTCGGCGTGCCGGGGCGAAGCAACGCGTTTGCGATAGCCGAGCGTCTCGGGCTGCCGAAGCCGATCATCGAGCGCGCGAAGGGCGAGGTCGGCGAGGACGACCAGCGCGTCGAGTCGATGATCGCGTCGCTGGAGCAAAACCGGCTCGGCGCGGAGGCGGAGCGGGCGGAGGCGGAGAAGCTCCGCCGCGAGGTGGAGCAGCTGCGGCGCGAGCTTGCGCGCGAGCGCGAGAAGCTGGACCAGCAGCGCGATAAGCTGCTGGAGAAGGCGGAGCGCGACGCGGACGAAGCGGTCGCGAAGGCCCGCAAGGAGGCGGAGGAAATTATCGCTGATCTGCGTAAGCTCGCCCTCGAGGAAGGCGCATCCGTGAAGGAGCATAAGCTTATCGCCGCACGCAAGCGCCTCGAGGAGGCGTCGCCGAAGCTTCGTAAGAGCGGCTCCGGCGGTGCCGCCGCGAAGCGGGAAGCGGCGCAGGTGCAGCCTGGCGATGAGGTGCGGGTAATTAGCTTTAATCAAAAGGGCTACATCGTGGATGAGCCGAAAAATGGCGAGGTAACGGTTCAGCTAGGAATCCTGAAGACAAAGGTAAAACTAACCGATATTGAGCTTCAGCAGACTGCAGCTGCAGCAAAGCCAAAGCATCAGCCGGTGGCAGCGGGGGTAAAGCGTACGCGGGATGAAAATGTCCGCACCGAGCTTGACCTGCGCGGCGCAAATCTAGAGGAAGCGATGATCGAGGTCGATCGCTTCCTAGATGAGGCGATGCTCAGCAACATCGGCCAGGTTTACATCATCCACGGCAAAGGCACAGGCGTGCTGCGCACGGGGATTCAAGAATTTTTGCGCAAGCACAAGCACGTGAAATCGTACCGTTTGGGCAATTACGGTGAAGGTGGAGCGGGTGTCACTGTCGCTGAGTTTAAATAAGTGAAAATCCTGGAAACCCATCTCTTCCGCTGGAAGGGATGGGTTTTTTTCCGTTGCTGGCTACTTCAAATACTCACGAATCCCCTTCGCGAACGGAACAAGCTGCTCACCATACACATCAGGTGCAGTATTACGGCCGCGCACAATGTTTTCCTCCAGCAGCATCGTCAGTTGATGCCGCGTGATGGGGAAAAACGGGAAACGATCCATTGCATATATAACCGGCTTCATTATTGCAAGCGGAGCATGTACAAGCCTTACCTTTCGATTCAACGCCTCTCCGATTTCCCGAAGCATGGCGTTGTAGGTCAAAGCGTCCGGGCCGCCAAGCTCGTAGCACACATCGCTTGGCCCTCCTTCCGCCGCCTTCACAAAGAGACTGGCGACATTGCGTAAGGAAACCGGCTGAAGGCGGTAGTTTCCGTCTCCGATCACGGGAGTGAGCGGCATTCGAACCAATCCGGCCAGCATATTCACAAACTCGTCCCCCGGACCAAAAATGACGGATGGCCGAAATATGACATAAGGAATGCCGGAGCCTGAAACCATCCGCTCGGCTTCGTATTTGGTGCGGTGATACGCGCTAACCGCTCCTTCCCGTGCTCCAAGCGCGCTCATATGTACAAAGCGGCTAATTCCCGCTTTCTTTGCTGCCGCAGCAAGCTGCTTGGTGCCTTCCAAATGGATGCGCTCAAAGGTTACTCCCGCAGCTGGCTGCTCGCGGATAATTCCGACCAAATGAATGACGGCTTCGCATTTTTCCAAGGCTTGAGTATAGCTTTCTGGTTGTAACAGATCGCCGCATACTTCTGTAATGTTATGGCGTCCTGCCAAGGCCCCCGTTTTTCTTACGAGAGCATAGACGTTATGCCCATTTGCAACAAGTGCCTCCATCATGGCTGAGCCTACGAACCCGGTACCGCCCGTTACAAAAATGTTCATGTCGTCGTACTCCCTCCTGGAATCTCATCACATCGTTCATAGCGTTTTCGTTCATTCACACCGTTAGTATAGTCGAAAATACAAAGCATTTCGCGGCGCAAAGAACATTTTTTTCAATGATCTGAAACCTTCGCCAGACGTCTCCCGTAAGAAGCTGTGAGAAGATAATCGGGAGGAATACCAAATGGGCATTTTCAAACGTTTGCGTGATATGACAATGGCTTCGATTAATGATTTGCTGGATAAAGCAGAAGATCCGATCAAGATGCTTAACCAATACTTGCGTGATATGCAGGACGATATTCAGGATGCAGAAATTGCAGTAGCGAAGCAAATCGCGATTGAGAAGAAATTTAAGCAGCAAAAAGAAGAAGCGGCGGAAATGGTCGATAAGCGCGCGCAGCAGGCAATGACTGCACTTGAGCAGGGCAATGAGGATTTGGCACGCCGTGCACTGCAGGATAAGAAAGAGCATCAAGCTCGCTTAGACGAAATGACCCGCCAATACGACATTGCAAAGGCGAACGCGGATCAGCTTCGTGCACAGCTTCAAGAAATGAAAGATGAATTTACAAAAATGAAAAACAAAAAGGATCTGTTGGTTGCCCGTGCGGAAGCGGCTAAAGCGCAAAAGAGCATCAACCAAGCGATGTCCGGATTCGGTAAAGACAATGCAGCAAAAGGCTTCGATCGCATGAGCGAAAAAGTAATGCAGCTGGAAGCGGAGGCGGAAGCAAGCAAAGAGCTTCGCAGCGAAAGCAAGAGCTTGGACGACGAATTTGCATCTCTTAAAACAAATGACGGAATTGACGATGAGCTGGCCGCATTGAAGGCACAACTTGCCGCGAAGAAACAATAAATGGTTTAATAAAGAGACTGGAGGATAATTCCGACAGTCTCTTTCGGTGTGTAAAGGGGTGAGCGCTGGGATGAATGAAGAGGTGGATATTTTGATTTCGAATCCTTATGTAGAGACGCTGGCTTTCTTTTCGGTGGCAGTGCTCTCGCTGGTTGTGTTTCTTGCTGTCTTCGAATTCGTTACAAAATATAACGACTGGCACGAGATTAAGCGCGGAAACGTGTCGGTAGCTATGGCGGTAGGCGGCAAAATTTTCGGGATATGCAACATATTCCGCTTCGCGATTCAAAATAACGATACGATTTATCAATCCTTGCTTTGGTCCACCTTCGGCTTTATTTTATTGCTGGTTGCCTATTTCATCTTTGAATTTTTAACGCCGGTGTTTAAAATTGACGAGGAGATCCAAAAGGATAACAAAGCGGTCGGCTTGCTGGCCATGATGATTTCCATTTCCATTTCCTATGTCGTAGGGGCAAGTGTTTCTTAAAAAAGGTGGGCGAAAGTGAAATGAAATATTTATGGGGGACGCTGCTGGCCCTAGCAATTATTTTCATGGCGGCAGGCGTTTATTATTTTGTGAATCATGCAATGTAAAAGGGGGCTTTCAGGTTGGAATCGACAATTTGTCAATGGTGCGATACCGAAATCGTGTGGGACGAGGAAATCGGGCCGGAAGAAACCTGTCCTCATTGCTTTAATGAGGTAGGAAATTACCGGACTTTAAAGGTAAATGTAGACAATGACCGCGACGTGGAACGCGAAGAGGAGCCTGAGGATTCGTCTTGGAACTTCGGACCGGTTACATGGAACGAGGATGAGGACGAAGAACTTGCGGCGAAGCGTGCGGAGGATGAAAGATACCGCAAACTGCGCAGCGCAGCCAGGGAATATACCGAGTCGCAGGAAGAGGCGCCGGAGTGCGCGGAATGCCGCGAATTTATGGTACAAGCCGGGGTTCGTACGGTAGAAGGAAATGGGTTTACAGCGACTGTCCCGCCGGGGGTCAGCAAGCCTTTCTTGGAAACGCCGTTTGAGCTTGCAGTGTTTGTATGCCCTTCGTGCTTCCATGTTTCGGAAAAGCTTTCCCCAAAAGACCGTGAAAAGCTATTAAATCGTTTTTAAAGCTAAAAAACGAATGCTGTTTTAAGCCGATCGGATCGCCGATTCGGCTTTTTCCTTTTTTTAGACTGGGGTTTGGACCATTCGCAAGTTGGGTAGCTTAATGTAAAGCAGCAGTACGCGCAGTATTGACACAATTAGAGGTAGCACCAACTAGACCAGTCATAGGGTGAGGCGAATGCAGCAATCGAAACCGAAAAAATGGATTGGCACTCGTTCGGACTCGCAGCGTGCCTTTGTCTCAAGGAGTGTTTCCGAATCGAAACCCACCTCAAAAGCTTCGAGTTCTGCTCGTTCCTCTATCCAGCAGGAAGGAGCATTTGACGCACAAGTGAAGCTGCTTTTGGTGGTTCACGGCATGCTTGCGGCGGCCAACGCCTTGTCGGGAGCTTTTGTCAGCGTTTATTTGTGGAAGCAGACCAATGACTTTTCTCTCGTCGGATGGTTTGCTTTGGCTACTCAGGTAACGAATGCGCTCACGTTTTTTACTGCCGGAAAATGGGCCAAGGAAGGAAACAAAATGAATCTCCTTCGCCTTGGCATTGCGCTTTCGGCCTGCTTTTATTTCATCGTTCTTTATTTGGAAGAGGCGGCGGTACATTATGTATGGCTTCTCGGAGCGGTGCAGGGAATGGCCACCGGGTTGTTCTGGCTGTCGTTTAATGTGGTTTATTTTGAAGTAACGGACCGATTTACCAGAGACCGTTTTAACGGCTGGGCCGGTTTGCTCGGATCAGCATCGTCCATGATTGCGCCCTGGATTTCCGGCATGCTTATTGCCACATTGGGGAGCGAGTCCGGATACCGGCTTATTTTTTCCATTTCATTAGGAATTTTTGTGGTTGGCGTTTGTGTATCGTTCTTTTTGCATCGCAGACCTCCAGATACGGAATATGAATGGTGGTTTGGTTTTCAGAAGCTTCGGGAAAAAGGAAACCTGTGGCGGGTGCTTATTCCTGCTCTTGCAGCCCAAGGCGTACGCGAAGGGGTATTTGGGTTTGTTATCGGCATTTTGGTATTTATCGCGACACAAACTGAGCTTCAGCTCGGTAATTATTCGCTGATTACGTCAGCCGTTGCTTTACTGGCGTTCTGGATTACCGGCAAATTTTTGCGGCCGAAGCACCGCGGCTATTCGATGCTGATCGGCTCCGTGGCGATGACCGCAGTAATTCTGCTGTTTTTCTGGGAGCTAAATTATCTCACTTTAGTTATTTTTGGTATTGTTGTTGCGTTATTTTATCCAATGTATGGAATTCCGCTGACCTCTCAGGTTTTCGATTATATTGGAAAAGATGAAACGAGTGCCCGGCATCGAGTCGAGTATGTGGTACTAAGAGAAATTGGTCTGAATCTCGGACGAATTTTCGGCATCGTCGTTTTTATTGCGGTTGTAAGCTACACGGCGTCACCTTTAGCTTTGAACGGGCTTCTGCTCTTTGTAGGAAGCTTTCCGATTGTTGCATGGCTTTTTATGCGTAAAGCCCTTAAGCGGAGTGCGGAAGGCTCTTAGGGAAATCCAAAATATCAGCAGCTCGGGTTTCTCCACTTTGCTGTTCTTGGTATAATAGGGAACAGTGAATTGAGCAGCTAAGGAGCGTTAGAA
Source organism: Paenibacillus turpanensis (assembly GCF_011421635.1). Taxonomy (GTDB): domain Bacteria; phylum Bacillota; class Bacilli; order Paenibacillales; family YIM-B00363; genus Paenibacillus_AK; species Paenibacillus_AK turpanensis. The sequence goes on along the minus strand of NZ_WTLI01000010.1, from coordinate 162,626 downwards.
GATCATGGCATCGAGAATCGTAAACAATGTAACCGAATTGATCGGAGGAACACCGGCTGTTCGGATTAATCGTTTGCTCGGCCCGGATGCGGCCGAGCTTTATGTTAAGCTGGAGTATTTTAATCCGAGCAAAAGTGTAAAGGATAGAGCCGCTTATAATTTGATCGTACAGGCGGAGCAGGAGGGGCTTCTCGTTCCGGGCTATTCCACGATCATCGAGCCGACGAGCGGCAATACGGGTATCGGTCTGGCGATGAATGCGGCAGCCAAAGGCTACCGAGCGATCTTGATCATGCCGGATAATATGACCAAGGAACGGATCAATATATTAAAAGCTTACGGCGCGGAAGTGGTGCTAACCCCTGCAGCCGAGCGGATGCCGGGAGCAATCCGCAAAGCCGAGGAGCTGCGTGAAACGATTCCTGGAGCGTTTATCCCGCAGCAGTTTGAGAACCGCGCGAATCCGGATATTCACCGCACGACGACAGCGCTCGAAATTATTGAGCAAATGGATGGGCGGCTCGACGCCTTTGTTGCAACGGCGGGAACCGGCGGGACGATTACCGGAACCGGTGAGGTATTGAAAGAAAAGCTTCCGGGACTGGAGGTACTCGTCGTGGAACCGCAGGGTTCGCCAGTGCTGTCAGGCGGCCAGCCGGGACCTCATAAGCTGGTGGGGACGAGCCCGGGCTTTGTACCGTCGATTTTAAATACAGAGGTTTATGATCAGATCGTACAAGTGTCGGACGACGACGCGCTGCAAACGACGAGAGACCTTGCTAGACTTGAGGGGATACTCGTCGGTCCGTCGGCTGGAGCCTCGGTGTGGGCAGGAATGCAGGCGGCTAAGCGGCTTGGAGCAGGGAAAAGAGTGTTATGCATCGCGCCGGACACCGGTGAGCGTTATTTGAGTATGGATATTTTTTAATAATAGGACAAGGTATCAATATGAGCTTGCTGGCATAGCGTAGATCTTGGAGCGGAAAAATGCGCCCGAGTGATACGCTATTTTTTTGTTATGAAATGAACCCAATGAAGGGGTTGCATAAAAATTCACGTTAGTGTATATTTATTACTAAGAAGACGGATTGTAAGGGAGAGATACAGGTGAAGATCGCATTTGATTGTCAGGCTCCTGTACGCGAACAGCTGGATGCTTTATTGACGAACAGCGGCATTGAAGCGGAAATGGCAAAGCCCGGTACAGCCCCAAAACATATAGAATGTGTAATATCTGCGTACGATCAGGGAAGATTAGTTGGAGTAGGGAGCCTGCTGGACGATGGTTCGATAGAAATCGTCGTAGCACGCGAATATCGTCACCGGGCGATCAGCGAGCCGCTGGGGAAGCTGCTGACGGCCCGCAGCAAAGCGGCAGTTAAAGTAACGTCATAAAATCAGCGTGAAGCTCCGGCTGGGGCTTCTTTTTGTTTGCATTTCGTTGTAATATGGGTAGATAACTGTGTAGGAGGTTTGATTTCGTGGACGGGTTAAAGCTGAAAATTCTAGAGCTGCTGAAAGAAGACTCTCGCCGGAGCGCCGGTCTCATCGCAACGATGCTGGGTGAAACGGAGGAGGCGGTACAGGCGGCCATTAGGCAGCTGGAGGACGACAAAACGATCGTGAAGTATGCGACAGTCGTGAACTGGAGCAAGGTCGACGACGAGAAGGTTACGGCCCTGATCGAAGTTCAAATGACTCCTGAACGCGGCCGCGGCTTCGATGCGCTGGCTGAGCGGATTTATTTGTATCCCGAGGTCCGCAGTCTGTACTTAATGAGCGGAGCATATGATCTGCTGGTAGAGATTGAAGGGAAGAACTTAAAGCAGGTCGCTTCTTTCGTTTCAAGCAAATTATCGACCTTGGAAGGCGTACTTTCGACCAAAACCTATTTTATTTTGAAAAAATATAAGCAGGACGGCTTCGTTTTTGAGGATCATGAAGGCGATCACCGTATGCTCGTTTCACCCTAAACCCCTGCAAAGGATGAGGAATAATGGGAACACAAAACCAAAGTGTGAAGCCCCGTGAGATGAAGGATTATTTGGCGCCGAGAGTCCGGGATATTCCTCCATCGGGCATTCGGCGGTTTTTCGATTTGGTAAGCGGCAGCAAGGATATTATTTCCCTTGGTGTCGGCGAACCGGATTTTGTTACTCCATGGAGAATTCGCGAGGCAAGCGTGTACGCGCTGGAGCAAGGAAGAACAACGTATACGCCGAATGCGGGTCTGCTGGAGCTGCGGGAAGAAATTGCGTCTTATTTGCATAACAGCTTTGAGCTAAACTATGAGCCGAAAAATCAGATTATCGTCACGGTCGGCGGAAGTGAAGCGATTGATCTTGCTTTGCGGGCGCTGATTGAGCCGGGGGATGAGATTTTGATTCCCGAGCCTTGCTACATTTCGTATTCGCCGATTGCCACGATTGGCGGCGGGGTCCCGGTAGGAATCGAAACCTTTGCCAAAGATAAGTTTAAGCTGCGTGCGGATGCGCTGGAGCGGGCGATCACACCGAAATCCAAGGTGCTGATTTTATGCTATCCAAGCAACCCGACAGGCGGCATCATGACGAAGGAAGACTGGGAGCCGATCGCAAAGCTGGTGGAGAAGCATGATCTCATCGTCATTTCCGATGAAATTTATGCGGAGCTTTCGTACTCTGGCAAGCATGTATCCTTTGCTGCAATGCCGGGTATGGCGGACCGGACTATTCTGGTCAGCGGTTTCTCCAAAGCGTTCGCGATGACAGGCTGGCGGATGGGCTACATGTGCGGGCATCCGGATTTGATTGCCGCAATGCTCAAAATTCACCAGTATACGGTAATGTGCGCGCCTGTCATGGGTCAGGTGGCGGCGATCGAGGCGCTCCGCAACGGGATGGAGGAGAAGGACCGAATGGTCGAATCCTATAATCAGCGCCGTCGTCTCGTTGTGCAGGGCTTCCGGGACATCGGGCTTGCCTGTCATGAGCCGGAAGGAGCCTTTTACGCCTTTCCTTCGATCGAGAACACGGGCCTGAGCAGCGAGGAATTTGCCAGCCGGCTGCTGCTGGAAGGCAAGGTTGCCGTCGTTCCCGGACACGTTTTCGGGCTTGGCGGGGAAGGATTTGTCCGCTGCTCCTATGCAACCTCGGTCGAACAGCTGACGCAAGCGCTTGAGCGCATCCAAAATTTTCTTAAAACAGTTTAAATGGTTTTACAGCAAAAAAAGAATCCGTTATAATAATAAGTATTAAGCGGGTTAAGTTCCGCAATACACCTAAGGAGGGGATCCAGTGACGCAAAGCTTTCAAACGAGGTCGTTCATGGTCAAGCCGGGCAAATATTCTCGGCAAAGTTTAGCTGATGAAATTTACGCAATGCGACTTGCACTCGAACAATTTTCGCTGAAAGAACGGTCGCTATCCTCCGAGGCAGTCGTGGAATTAAGCGGGAAGCTGGATCGAAAGATTAACGAATATATGAAACTTGGGTAGAGCTGGCAACAGCTCTATTTTTCTGGGAGGAAATGATGGTGACCGAATCTAGAATGAAGCGGTTTACGGCGGTTTGGGCGGTGTGGCTTGCGGCGCTCCTGCTGCTTTCCGCTTGCGGCGGGCCGAAGGCGGACGTTTCGATTTTTTTAATGCCTGAAAACGGCGTGTCGATTGAAGCTGCGGAAAAGCTAAAAACGGCGCTTCACGAAATTGTCGGAGAATCGCCAACAGTTGAGCTGCGCACCACACCGGTGTTTGCACCGGAGAAGCTGGCTGTCGAGATTGCTTCCGCCGAAAATGGGATTATTATCGTAGGACGTGAAATTTTTGATGCATTTGCGAAGCAGGGAGGGTATGTGCTGCTTGAGGATATCGCCAATCCTGCGGACTATCCATCTGGAGTCGTAGAGGTTCCGGACCGTAACGATCAACTGGTTAAAGGCTTGTTCGGCATTCCGATGAACGGCTCCGTTTGGTTTAACCGGCTCAACTATAAAGGGCCTGAATTGTACGCGTTTATCCCGCAGAACGCACCGGATATCGAAAAGGCGAAGCAGGTGCTGAAGCGGCTCATGGAAAAGTAATGTCCCGGGGGATTGTCATCCCCGGGATTATTTTCTATAATCGACTCAGGTAAAGTACGGACAACCGAATGAAACCCAGCCCCACAGGTCCGCCGCGCAATACATGCCGACGGTTAATAGGGAAGTCGGTGCAAATCCGACGCGGTCCCGCCACTGTAAGCAGGGATGACGTCCCCATGATGTCACTGGCAGCTACGCCGGGAAGACGGGGCTATGTCTACCACCTGCAAGTCAGGAGACCTGCCTGAGGGGAAGCTTTGGAATCCTTCGAGGAAAAGGAGCCAGCTTTAGGGAATGGGAGCGCGTTTCATTATTTCATGATGTGAATCGTCTACATCTCCGACGGCTATGGCCCCTCTGTCTCGCGGCAGAGGGTTTTTCATGTTGCTGCCCGTCTTTGTCTATACATACAGCAGGAGTGTGGTTGAAATTGAAAAGCGTGAAGTTATGGTTATGGCTGGTGCTAGTCGCTGTAACCGTCGCCGGCTGCGGCGGTGCGAACAGCGGAGAGGTTACGGAAGCTCCGAAAGCGGTAGGCAGTGGAGCGGAAGCGGGCAAGGGCGCTGCCGATGCTTCTGCAGCGAATCAGAAAACCGTATATCCGCTGAAGGTGAAGGATGCTTCCGGCATCGAATTTACGTTTACGAAAGCGCCGGAGCGAATTGTTTCGCTGTCTCCAAGTGAAACGGAGGTATTGTTTGCACTTGGCCTTGGCGACCGAGTTGTCGGTGTGACGAAGTACTGCGATTATCCGGAAGAGGCAAAAGCAAAACCAAAGATCGGCTCGCTGCAGGGCGATGCGGAAGCGATCTTGTCGGCTAAGCCTGACCTTGTCGTTGGCGGCTTGTCCATTAATAAAAAGACGGTTGAGAGCTTGCGCGGGCTCGGCTTAACGGTTTTTACCGTGGATCCGAGAAATCTGGAACAGGTGTACGAACGTATTGAGCTGATTGGGCAAATCACCGATACGGCCGAGCAGGCGGAGAAGGTCATTGCCGATATGAAAGCGGAGGCGAAGCAGGTTGCTGATGCAGTGAGCGGCTTGAAGCCGGAGCAGAAGAAAAAGGTGTATGTTGAATTTTCCCCTGGCTGGACGGTGGGCAGCGGTGAGTTCATGCATGAGCTGCTCGTGCTTGCAGGTGGCATTAATGTTGCCGCGGATCAACAGGGCTGGGTCAAAATTAGTGAAGAAGCGGTCATTCAGAGCAATCCTGACGTCATTATTTATTCCAAGGGCGTAGAAAACCTGGAGTCGACGATCAAGGGAAGAAGCGGCTGGGACAAGATCGCGGCAATCACCGGCGGGCAGATGGTTGGTGTAGATGACAACCTGCTGTCTAGGCCGGGTCCGCGAGTGACCAAGGGCCTTCTTGCAATTGCCAAGGGTATCTATCCCGATTTGGTAAAGTAAGGACGTCATGATTAAGCTTCGATTGTGGCTTTGGGGAGGAGCAGGAATCTGCCTCCTCCTTCTGTCTATTGTCGTCACAGTGTCCATGGGAACGGCGTCGCTGCCGCTGCGGGAGGTATGGCGGATTTTGCTACATTCGGTTCCGGGCGTCGACGGCTGGATGATCCGTGACTGGGCGGATACCTCGGAACAAATCGTGATGAAGGTGCGTTTTCCCAGAGTGGTATTGGCTGTGCTTGTTGGGGCTGCGCTATCTCTTGCCGGAGCAGGCTTTCAAGGCGTACTGCGGAATCCGCTGGCGGACCCCTTCACACTTGGAGTAGCTTCCGGTGCATCGGTCGGTGCGGCAGCACTTATTTTATTCGGGATGCAGTACGCGCTGTTCGGTCAATGGACGATTCCAGCGGTCGCCTTCGTGACCGGGATGCTTAGCTTAATGGCGGTATTTCGTCTGGCCGGGGTACAGGGGAAGATTCGTACAGAAACCTTGATTCTATCCGGAGTCGTGATGCAGGCGTTTCTAGGGGCGTTCGTTTCCTTTATGGTTTCGTTATCCGACAGCGTCATCAACGAAATTTTGTTCTGGCTTATGGGAAGCATGGCGATGCGCGGCTGGGGCTTCTCGGCGGTGCTCGCGCCTTATACGGCAATCGGTCTTATTTTCTTGCTAGGGTATGGAAGGGCGCTTAATTTGTTTGAACTGGGAGAGAGGCAGGCTGCGCATCTTGGTGTTTATGTGCAGCGCACACGGTGGCTGGTGCTGGCGGTCAGCACGCTGTTAACGGCGGCGGCCGTTTCCGTTGCCGGTGTGGTTGGCTTTGTCGGTCTCATTGTCCCTCATTTGGTACGGATGATGGTTGGACCTGATTATCGGCTGATTTTGCCGCTATCTGCGTTATATGGTGGCAGCTATATGCTTTGGGCCGATACGGCTGCCCGAATGCTGATGAGTCCTCAGGAGATCCCGCTTGGCATCATTACTGCTTTTTTAGGAGCACCTTTCTTTGCCTTCTTGCTGACAAAGCAGAAAAAAATGGGCGCGGCGGCGTAGGAAGGAGGCAGAGCATGGAATTTGCGGCGCGAATAGACGGGGTGAGCAAGCGTTACGGCGGAGCGGCGGTACTGCAGCACATATCCTTTGAGGTGAAGCAGGGGGAGCTGCTCGGGATTATTGGACCGAACGGCAGCGGAAAATCGACGCTGCTGAAAGTGCTCTCGGGGGTAGATCAACCGGATGCCGGCGGCGTTGAGGTTGGGGGGAGGCCGGTAGCGGCTTACTCCCGTAAAGAGCTGGCGCGTTATATGTCCGTGCTGCAGCAGGAGCCGCTCCCTCTGAGTGCTTTTACGGTTAACGAAGTGGTCGAAATGGGACGGTATCCGTTTCAAAATTGGCTTGGAGAGGATACGCCGTCAGGCGCACACGTAGTTGAGCAGCTGCTGGAAAGGCTGGGGCTTGTTGTGCATGCGGATAAGAGGCTCAGTCAGCTAAGCGGCGGAGAGCGCCAACGGGTGGCGTTAGCGAAATCGCTGGCGCAGGAGCCGAAGCTGCTGCTGCTGGATGAGCCGACCACTTTTTTAGATATAGGATATCAGGTGCAGATGATGGATTTTGTATCGGAATGGCAGCACGAACGCGGATTAACGGTGGTAGCGGTGCTGCATGAGCTGAATATCGCCGCGCAGTATTGCGACCGGCTGATTATGATGAACCGGGGGGAAATTGCCGCAGCAGGGAAGCCGGACGAGGTGCTTGGAGAGGAACGGATCGAGGAAGTATACGGAACCAGGCCGATTGTCCTGCAGCATCCTGTCACAGGCAAGCCGCAGGTTTTATTACAAGGAGGAAAACGCGAATGAACCGATTGGATATGCTAATTGGCGGGCTTCAGCCCTTAGATCGGGAGGCGATGGCTTCCGCAATGCAGCAGCTTGACCGGCTGACGAAGCCGCCGGGCAGCCTCGGAAGGCTGGAGGAGCTGGCGATACAGCTCGCCGGAATTACAGGAGAGCTTCAGCCTGATCTTAGCCGCAAGGCGGTTGTTGTGATGGCGGGCGACCATGGGGTATGTGCAGAAGGCGTCAGCGCTTTTCCGCAGGAGGTAACGCCTCAGATGGTCCTCAATTTTTTAAACGGCGGTGCGGGCGTCAATGTGTTGGCCCGGCATACCGGGGCGGATGTGCTGTGCGTCGACGTCGGGGTGCTTGCGGATGTGGATCACCCGGAGCTTATTGTGCGTAAGGTGCGAAACGGTACCCGGAACATGGCGGTAGAGCCGGCGATGACGGAAAAAGAAACGGAGCAGGCGCTGTTGGTCGGGGTGGATCTGGCCAACCAGCTGAAAGATGAAGGGTACAGGCTTATTGCAACGGGTGAAATGGGTATCGGAAATACAACACCTAGTGCGGCGATGCTGTCTGTCTTCGCCAACCTGCCGCCCGAGGAGTGTGTCGGCCGGGGGACGGGGCTGAATGATGAGGCGGTGCGAAGAAAGGCGGAGGTTGTGCGCAGGGCCATTGAGATCAATCGCCCTCAGGCCGATCAACCGCTCGATGTGCTGGCAAAGGTCGGCGGTCTGGAAATTGCCGCTTTAACGGGCTTGATCTTAGGAGCGGCGGCCAATCGGATTCCGGTCGTCATCGACGGCTTCATCTCTTCGGCGGCGGCTCTGGCCGCGGTGCGTCTGTCCCATGGCGAAGTGACGAATTATTTGATCCCGTCGCATTTATCCGGGGAGCGCGGGCATACGCTTCAGCTGCAGCAGCTGCGGCTGAAGCCGATGCTGCAGCTTGATATGAGGCTTGGCGAAGGAACGGGAGCGGTGATGTGCTTTCCGATAATTGAAGCGGCGCTGAAGCTGATGAACGAGATGGCGACGTTTGACAGCGCCGGCGTTTCGAGTGGAAAATAAGAGCAACGCAGAGGACGAGGGCAAGCTCCGTCCATTCAGGAGGCACGGGTGAGTATGGTCGTATTGGTTACCGGCGGGGCACGGAGCGGGAAAAGCTCTTTCGCAGAGAAGTATGCAGCAAAGCTCGGATCGGAAGGGATTTATGTTGCTACAGCACAAGCATACGATGAGGAAATGCAGCATCGTATCGCGCTTCATGCAAAGCGGCGGAACGAGGCGGGGTTCCCTTGGCTGACGGTAGAAAAACCGTTTGAGCTAGCGGAGCTGCTGCAGCAAATTAATAAGGAGTCGAATCTGTTTCGCTTTGAAAAGCGTGTGATTCTCGTGGACTGCATGACATTGTGGCTGTCCAATTGGCTGCTGCGCTTTGAACACGAGGAGCAATGTGAAGAAGCGGTTATGCAGAAGATTGAGCGGATGTGCGAAGTGCTTCGCGATTATCAAGGGCCGGTCGTGCTGGTGACCAATGAGGTTGGTTATGGAATCGTGCCGGAATATAAGCTCGGAAGACGGTTTCGGGATTTGAGCGGCTGGATGAATCAAAGGCTGGCTTCGATCAGCAAGGAAGTGTTTCTGGTTACTGCGGGGATTCCGATTGAGCTGAAGAAGCAGGCGTACCGGTTTGAAGGATAGCGGTTTACGGATACAGGCAGGAGACGGGATGGAATGGCGTGGAGTGGTGAACGCACCCTGCTTACCGCTATTGTATACATACATAGGAGGAGAAGGCGCGATGCTCGGTTTGGGATATACCGTTGTGCAGGCGCTTTGGATGGCGGCTGCCGCCGTAGTGCTGGACCGGATGATCGGCGATCCGCGCTGGCTGCCGCATCCGGTGATTTGGATCGGTCGCTTGATTTCTTGGCTGGAGAAGCAGCTGAGAAGGGAGACAGTTCACACCGCCGAGGCGGGTGTAGTGTCGCGCAGCGGAGAAGCTGCTGCTGCTGAGCAGTTTGATCCTCGCTCGGATGACGAGGGGAAGTCAGCTTCGGACGAAGCGGGTTTCATGCTGCGCATTCGCGGCATAGCGTTAACGGCGATCACCGTTATGCTGGCTTTTGCTGTCACCTGGCTGCTTGTATATATTGCGCAGCGCGTTCATCCGTGGCTTGGCTTCGCCGTAAACATATGGTTTATCGCATCTACTTTAGCGGTTAAGGGTCTATCCGATGCGGCGATGCAGGTTTATCGGCCCCTAGTAGGCGGGGATTTGCCGGAGGCGCGCACGCAGGTCGGTTATATTGTCGGACGCGATACAGACCGGCTGGACGAAGCGGAAACGTCTCGGGCGGCCATCGAAACGGTGGCCGAAAATATCGTTGACGCTTTCGTTTCGCCGCTGCTTTACGCGGTGCTCGGGGGCGCTCCGCTCGCCATGCTTTATCGGGCGGCGAATACTTTGGACTCTATGGTTGGCTATAAGAACGCCAAATATTTGCATTTCGGCTGGGCATCGGCCCGTTGGGACGATGTGATGAATTATGTGCCGGCAAGGCTGACCGGGTGCCTGATGGTTGCCGTATGCTGGGCGCTGCCCGGCTATGAAGCAGGCGCAGGGCTGAAGGCATGGCGCAGCTTTGCGGGGCTTCATCCGAGCCCGAACAGCGGCATTCCGGAATCGGTGGCTGCCGGGGCTCTCGGCATCCAGCTCGGAGGCCGCAACGTTTACAGCGGACTCGTCAGCGAACGCGCGAGGATGGGCTGGGAGCGGCAGCCGATTCGTGCAGAGCACATTGTGCGCACGGTTCGGTTATTACACGGCGTCAGTGTGCTGGCGGCAGGAGGTCTTGTATTATGCGCAATAGCAGCCGTTTATTCGATTGGATAGGCGCAGCGGCCGCTGCATTTCAGTGGCTGACCCGATTTCCGGTCCCGCTGCAGGTGCCTTTTAGCAGTGACTTGTGCCGGCGAAGCGTCATTTTTTATCCGTTGGTAGGCGGCGCTGTTGGGCTATTTGTAGCGATAAGCTGTGCCGCTGCGGCATGGCTGCTGCCGGATGCTCCGGCAGGGGTCGTTGTCGCACTGCTGTGGGCTGCAATTACCGGGGCGCTTCATCTGGACGGTTTAATGGATACCGCGGACGGCCTGTTAAGCGGCCGCAGCAGAGAGCGGATGCTGGAAATTATGAAGGACAGCCGGGTCGGAGCGATGGGGGTTGTAGTAGCGGTCGCTGTACTGCTGCTTAAGGCATCCCTGCTTGTGGCACTGGCGGAGCAGTGGCGCAATGGTCATGCATTGTCTATCGCAGCCGCACTGTGCGCGATTCCGGTATGGAGCCGCTGGTTTATGGTGTGGGCGATCGCGTATTGGCCTTATGCGAGAGAAGGAGAAGGCATGGGCCGGTACTTTAGCGGCGTTGGGCGGCTCGAAGTATTGTTGTCGACCTTCACCGCCGTTATCGTAAGCGCAGGAATTGGATTTTGGGCGGCCGGAATTGGCGGATGGGGAGCAGCTCAAGGCATATGGCTGTTTTTAAGCGCCTTCTTTTTGCTGTCGATTACGATCGGTTTTTTACTAGGCTCTATGATTGCAAGAAAGCTCGGAGGCTTAACGGGAGACACCTACGGCGCGCTGAATGAGCTGCTCGAGACGGTGCTTCTGCTGATCTTTGTGATGGTGTTACATCAAGCGGCATAATTTTATTACATAAATATTTAAAGATTTTAAATGTAAGATAGCGATTCATCTACATCTATTTATGCGGAAAGGAAGTGGGGGCATGCTGGAAAAGTTCGGCCACGGGGGCGACCTGCGGACGGCGGTTGAAATGTTCGGCGGCACAGAGGATTCCTTTCTTGATTATAGCTCAAATATGAATCCGCTCGGACCCCCTGATATACTGAAGGAAATAGTTGCGGAGCGGTGGAAGGAAATCGACCGTTATCCAGATCCGGAGGCCCGCAAGCTGCGGCAGGCCATTTCCGAAGCCTACGGTGTTCCTTTGGATTGTATATTGGCAGGTAACGGGGCGGCGGAATTGATCGATATTACCGTTAGACTGCTGCAGCCCGTAACAGCAGCGGTCGCACGGCCGTCTTTTTTGGAATACGAGCAGGCAGCGCTTAAAGCCGGAGCAATCATTTATGACCTAAATCTTAAAGAGCATGAACAATTTGATTTTACTATAGAGCATCTACAGACGGCGGAACGCCATGCCGATGCGCTTCTGATCGGACATCCGAATAATCCGACCGGAAAAAAGCTATCGCAGAGTATTGTTCGAGCGATTCCTGCTTTAGAAAAGCCGGTGATGGTGGATGAGGCCTTCCTTGATTTTTCTGAATCCGAGCACGAAGAAACACTGCTGCGGGAAGCAGTATGTAATCCGAATATTTTCGTCATTCGCTCGATGACAAAATTTTATTCGATCCCGGGCCTGCGCCTTGGATTTATGGTTGCCCACCCGGAACGGATCAAAAAGCTGAAGGAGCTGCAGCCTCCGTGGAGTGTAAGCGCCCCGGCGCAGTGGGCGGGGGAAGCGCTGCTTGGCGCGGAGCAGTTCCGTAAAGACACCTTTGCATGGCTTCGCTCAGAAAGAGCGCATCTGACTGATCGACTGCGGGAGCTTGGACTTATCGTCTATGACAGCGACGCTAATTATTTGCTGTTTGCTATCGCCGAGTCGGAGCCGTTCCGGATGCCGGAGCTGCAGAGGGAAATGGGACGGCGCGGTGTGCTGCTGCGGGACGCTTCCACATTTAACGGTCTGAATGCTCGATATGGCCGAACCGCGATTAAAAGCAGAGAATCCAACGGAAGGATGCTCTCATGTTTATCCGATGCTCTACATGTTTTGCGAAACGGAGGAAAGAGCCATGAGTGAGCAGCGTACGGATTCGGAAACGTATCAAGGGCAAAATGCTGTTACGGCGTCAAAGAGAGCGCCTGTACTCATGCTGCAGGGTACCGCGTCCGACGTGGGAAAAAGCTTGCTGACTGCAGCGCTTTGCCGTTTTTTTGCAAATGAAGGACTGCGGGTCGCCCCTTTTAAATCGCAAAATATGTCGTTGAATTCCTACGTGACGCCAGATGGCAAAGAAATCGGCAGGGCGCAGGGGATGCAGGCGGATGCCTGCCGGACAGCGGCTACGACTGACATGAATCCGATTTTGCTGAAGCCGAAAAAGGATATGATTTCGCAGGTTGTGGTCCACGGCAAGCCGTATAAAGACCTTGACGCTCGCACTTATCGTGAAAAGTATTTGCCCGAAGCGGAGCAGGTGGTTAAGGAAGCACTGGAGCGGCTACGGGAATCGTATGATCTCGTATTGATCGAAGGAGCAGGCAGTCCCGCCGAAATTAATTTGAAGGATCGGGATATTGTGAATATGAGGCTGGCCGGTTGGGCGGATGCTCCGGTGATGCTGGTATCGGATATCGACCGCGGGGGCGTATTTGCTTCCATCGTCGGTACACTGGAAATACTGACACCGGAAGAGCGGGATCGGGTGAAGGGATTTATTATTAATAAATTCCGGGGCGACGTTTCGCTGCTGCAGCCTGGGATCGAGTGGCTGGAGCAAAAAACGGGTAAGCCGGTATTGGGTGTCATTCCATACTTGCCCGGACTCGCTCTTGAGGATGAGGATTCCGCATCGCTTGATCAAAAGCTGGAGCAGGCCCCTCCGCTGCGGGAGGGGCAGTTAGACATTGCGGTTGTACGCCTGCCCCGCATTTCTAATTTCACTGATTTTGACGCGCTTGCGGATGAAGCGGACGTGCGCCTTCGCTATGTCTCCTCGGCGAAAGACTGGGGGGCGCCGGACGCCGTCCTATTACCCGGAAGCAAAAATACGGTTGATGACCTGTTATATATCCGGGAAGCAGGTTTGGAGCCGCTGTTGAAGGAGCATGCAGCGCGCGGCGGTGCGCTTGTCGGGATCTGCGCAGGATATCAGATGCTGGGCCAGGAGCTGCATGATCCGGAGCATCTGGAATCGGATCGGACGCATACTGAGGGGCTCGGATTTTTTCCAACGGTTACCACATTCACACCGGATAAGCGAACGGTGCGCGTTTGCGGCACAACGCTCTCAAGCTGGGGTGAAGGGATGGATCTTCCCGTCTCCGGCTATGAGATCCATATGGGCCGGACGCAATTTACGGCTCCGGTCCGCCGCTTGTTTCAAATTGCCCCAGAGTTCCCCGAGAACAATGATGCGCCTCCAGATCCTGTAGAGGAAGGCGCAGTAACGGCGGAAGGCAATGTGTGGGGAACGTATATCCACGGAATATTGGATAATGATGCGCTGCGGCGCGAGTGGCTCAACCGGGTTCGGATCAAAAAGGGCTGGCGTAAAGAGGAATCAGCGGAAGGCCTTGGGTACCGCGCAAAACGGGAGCAGCAGTTTGACCGGTTGGCAGAGCATGTTGCTAAGTATTTGGATATGGATAAGGTTCGAAAGCTGATTCATACATAATTCCAATCTCTGATAGAAACCATGTATAGGAGGATTTCGTATGAGAATCTATACTCGCACCGGGGACGCCGGCCAAACGGGAGTGATCGGCGGAAGAGTCAGCAAGGATGACTGCAGGGTGGAGGCATACGGCACCGTTGATGAACTCAATTGCTTCGTCGGTCAAGCGGTCAGTCTGATTACGGAATCGGGCTCGGATCGATTTGATGATTTGGCCGAGGATTTAACTCGGATCCAGCAGGAGCTGTTTGACTGCGGCGCGGATCTTGCGATCCTGAAGCCGGAGCTGCGGCCCTTCCGATTGAAGGCGGAGGCGGTCGACGCGCTGGAACAAATGATTGACAAGTACGATGCGGAGATGCCGGATATTACGCGCTTCATTTTGCCAGGCGGAACGCTTCTCGCTTCCACTCTTCATGTGTGCCGCACCGTATGCCGCAGAGCGGAGCGCAGAGTGGTGACGCTGGCCGCGAAGGATGTCATTAATGATGACGCTCGAAAATATTTAAACCGGCTGTCCGATCTGTTCTTTACCGTCGCCCGCTTGGCGAACCACCGCGCAGGGGTGAGCGGCATTGAGTATGAGCGCAGCGCCGAGGTATTCCGGAGATCGCGAAACAAGGAGAACAATGAACGAAGCTAACGGGTATTACGATCCTATTACATATCAAGTAACGCAGCAGGAAGAGGGATGGACGGTCAAAGCGGTATTAGACCGCAAGCTGAAGCTGTCGAAACGGATGCGGGTCCGTCTTAAGACGGTGGAAAATGGAATTACACTCAATGGAGAAGCGTGCTATTTAAGCAAACCTGTGCGTGCCGGTGATGTTGTGGCGATCCGAATGGAGCAGGAAACGTCGGACGACATTTTGCCGCAGGATATTCCGCTGCATATTTTGTACGAGGATGAGCAGCTGCTCGTGGTCAGCAAGCCGGCCGGCTTAATCGTTCATCCGACGAGCGGACATTATCTGAACACCTTGGCGAACGGCGTCGTGTATTATTGGCAGGCCAAAGGCGAAAAATACCGTTTCCGCCCGATCCACCGGCTGGATCAGGATACCTCAGGCGTGCTGGCCATTGCGAAAAATGCTTATGCCCATCAGATGGTCTCCGAGCAGCTGAAAAAAGGGACCGTGGATAAGCTGTATCACGCGATTGTATTTGGTTGTCCCGATCCTGCAGAGGGGACCGTTAATGCCCCGATTGATCGAAATCCTGAGAATCCGCATGAGCGGATTGTGATTGAATGCGGGGCGCACGCGATTACCCATTATTCGACGGAGAGGGTATTTATCGACGCCGCACTGGTTAAGGTGAGGCTGGAAACCGGGCGAACGCATCAAATCCGGGTGCATATGAAATATATCGGCCATTCCATCATTGGCGACCAATTTTATGGCATTGCAAGGCCAAACGAAAGCAGGGAGGAGCGGCATCAATGGATCGGCCGCCAGGCGCTGCATGCGTCGCTGCTTGCCTTTGACCATCCGATCAGCGGAGAGCGGTTAGTGCTCGAGGCGCCGCTGCCGCAGGATATGTCTGAATTAATTACGAGGCTGGAACAGCTGGATGAAACGGAGCGATAAACGATGAACCTGACTATTTATCAATATCCAAAGTGCAGCACCTGCCGCAATGCAGTCAAGTGGCTGGAAGCACAAGGGCATACGTTAAATAAAATTGATATTACGCTGAACCCTCCGTCCAAGGAAGAGCTGAAGCAAATGACAGCGCAATCGGGTTTAGAGCTGAAGAAATGGTTTAATGTATCGGGCGAGGTTTACAAGGAAATGCAGCTCAAGGATAAGCTTCCTGCAATGTCTGAGGAGGAGCAGCACGCGCTGCTTGCGTCGAATGGCAAGCTCATTAAGCGACCGATAGTGACTGACGGCAAGCAGGTAACCGTAGGGTTTAAAGAGGAGCAGTTCGAGCAAACTTGGAAATAAAAGGTGTTTAGAAAAGGAGCATTCTGCACAGCGCGTGACAACGGAGGTGGGCGGATTGGCGGAAGAAAAGAAGAAAAATAAGCGTTCATTATGGATTTTTACCGCTATTGGCCTTTTCCTGCTTTCCAAGGGAAAGACAATTTTGGCGTTATTGAAATTCAGTAAATTCGGCGGGGCACTAATCAGCATGTTCATTACGATCGGTGCGTATGCGCTGTTATTCCCTGTAGCATTTGCTGTAGGGCTGGTGATCATGATCTTTATCCATGAGATGGGACATGTTCTGGCCGCGAAGCGGAAAGGGCTGCCGGTGACCGCCCCGGTGTTTATCCCGTTTCTGGGCGCGTTAATCATGATGAAACGCAATCCGAGAGATGCCGTGACGGAGGCGTATATTGCGATCGGCGGGCCGGTGCTCGGTACAGTTGGGGCCGTCCTGTCGCTGGTGCTGGGAGTCCTGCTCGATTCCCCGCTTTTGCTAGTTATCGCGCAGGTTGGCATTTTTCTTAATCTGATTAATCTTCTCCCGATCCATCCTCTGGACGGCGGACGGATATCAACGGCGGTGACACGGTGGCTTTGGCTTGTCGGGGTTATCGGCGGGTTTATCGTCATCGTCATGATGGAGCTTTGGATCTTTCTTATTTTTTGGGGTTTGTTTGTTATCGAGCTTTTCGAAAAGTACGTACGCCGCCGCGGCAAAGGAAAACCTTTTGTACAATATGCGAAAGCGGAAGTGCCTTTGGAGCCCCTGCTGGAACAGGGCATTATGATACCGGGTGAGCAGCATCGCCGGGAGCTCCCGCTGGTTACGTACTCCAATCTCGATGGAACGCAATGGGTGGAGGTTCATTGGGAGCTTCTAGGGCTCCATGAAAAGGCTGCCCTTCCTAGAGCGTCGCTGGTCAAAAAAATTTCGGTTACCGGAGTGGAGCGTCAGATGGGGGAGTCGCCTAAGCTGGTCGTTTCCCTTGAAATCGAAGCGCAGGCGTATGAAATCGATAATTATTACGAGGTCCCTCTTAAGGCTCGAATCGGCTTTGGAATTGCTTATGCCGGATTAGCCGCATTTTTAATCGGGATGCTTTCGTATATTGAAAGTCTGGGAATCCCGAAGATTTATTGATTGGATTCCTCCCCGCTGAGCCATACTAATTTCGGCTTAGACGGAAAGGAGGGATACAAAGATGGCAAAACCGGATAACCGTGCAGACAATGTGGAAAAAATGCAGGAAATGATTCAGCACACCCAAGAAAATATGCACGAAGCGCAGGAATACCTGAATGAATTCGGGGATGAAATGACTGCCGAGCAGCGCGGCAACATGGAAGAGAAGAATGAGCGCCGCCGTGCCAGCATTGAGAAATTCCGCGAAGAAATTAAAGATGAAGCACACAAATAATTTCTAGCGTGAATTTTTTGTTGAAATGTGGATTATTGCAGCCTTAACCCTTACTTTAGGGGTTAGGGCTTTTTTGCATGCGGAAGGAAAGAGATGCACAAGTCAGCGAGGAAGAACTTACAAGCAGGAGTTGACAGCCAAGAAAGAGAATTAAATGATGTTATTTTATATGTGTGGAGGTTCTTCATGAACACAATCGGATCTGCCCGACTGCAGCTGCTGGGGTCAGCGATATTTACCGAAATGGCTCAATTAAAGCAACAGGTGGCCAGTCAAGGAATCGAGGTCATCGACTTAGGGATCGGAAGCCCGGATGGTCCGCCGCATCCGCGGATCCAGCAAGCGTTGGCTGAAGGAATTGCTCGGCAAGGCTTTTATGGATATCCTTCTTCGGAAGGCAGTGCACAATTTCGGGAAGCCGTTGCTGAATGGTATACATACCGATTCGGAGTAACGCTGGACGCGCAAACGGAGGTCCTTACCTTAATGGGCTCCCAGGACGGGCTCGCGCATCTGCCGATGGCTCTGGCTGATCCAGGCGAGCTTGCGTTAGTGCCGAATCCCGGATACCCGATTTATAACGCTGGTGTCGCTTTGGCGGGCATAGAGGCGTATCCATACCCGCTGCGCGAGCAGAATGGATATTTGCCGGATTTGGAACGTATTCCGGCCGATATAGCCCAGCGTGCGAAGTTTATGATTGTGAATTATCCGAATAACCCATTGGCTGCCGTAGCTGATCTTGCTTTTTATGAGCGGTTAGTTGTTTTTGCCCGAAAGCATGAAATCCTTATTGTCCATGACGCGGCCTATTCGGAAATGGCTTTTGACGGTTTTATTCCCCCGAGTATTTTGCAAATTCCGCAGGCGAAAGACGTCTGTGTCGAATTTCATTCACTCTCGAAAAGCTTTAATATGGCAGGATGTCGAATCGGCTTTCTTGTAGGTCATGCGGGTGCGGTCGGGGCATTAAAGGCATTAAAAGCAAACATTGATTACGGGGTCTACAGTGCGGTTCAGCATGCAGGTGTAGAGGCCCTTCGTTTAAGCATAGAAACCGGCTATAAGCCGGCGGCCTTGTATGAGGACCGGAGAAATGTGTTTGTCCACGAGTTTCGACAATTCGGCTGGGAGATTCCTTCGCCAAAAGCTACCATGTTTTTATGGGCGCGAATTCCCGAGGGTGGAACATCTCGACAAATTTCCCGGGAAATTTTACAAAACACGGGGGTTGTCGTCATTCCTGGGGACGCGTTTGGGTCCGAGGGTGAAGGATATGTGCGAATCGCACTTGTTCATGATAAGGAAACGCTTCAGGAAGCGGCCTTACGAATCGGAAAATGGTTTACAAGTTTGCGACAATAGCTTGAAGGAGGAATTTAACAATGGAAGCAGCAATGAATTCAGATACGCCTCAATCCGAAAAGCATTTGATGCTGATTGACAGCTTCGCGCTTTTATTCCGGGGGTACTTCGCAACCGCGGTAACCGGGAATTTAATGCAAACCTCAACGGGTCTTTATACAAATGGGTTATACCAGTTTACAAGATATATGATGGATGCCATCAAACGCTTCAAGCCGACGCATGTCGTTTGCGCTTTCGATATGGGGAAAACAACCTTCCGTACCGAAAAATATCCGGAGTATAAAGCGCAGAGGCAGTCGCCGCCGGAGCCTCTCATCCCGCAGTTTGATAAGCTTTGGGAGCTTGTCGAGGCATTTGATATTCCCGCCTTCGGTATATCCGGCTATGAGGCCGATGATTTAATCGGATCGATTGCGAAGCAGGCATCAGGCGAGGGGGTCAAGGTTTCGATTTTGACCGGTGACGGAGATTCGGTGCAGCTCATAGACGAGAACACACAGGTGCTGATGCTGAAAAAAGGCTTTGGAAATTATGAAGCAATTACCCTCGACAATCTTTATGAGCTTAAAGGGGTTAAATATCCACATCAAATCATTGAGCTGAAGGGCTTAATGGGCGATGCCAGCGACAATATTCCGGGCTGCCCGAATGTTGGTCCTAAGACGGCACTCAAGCTGCTGGAGCAGTTTGAAACGATCGATGGCATTTACGCACGAATCGACGAGGTCGCCGGCAAGCTTAAACAGCGCTTGATCGATAACAAGGATTTGATTTACATGTCCAAGGAGCTCGCGACGATCCAAACGGATATCGAGACGCTTTTCGTATTGGAGCAGAGCGAGTGGGGCTGGAATAAGGAAAAGCTGCAGGCGAAATTCGAAGAATTCGAGTTTAAGTCCCTCATTCGAACCATCGCGTAGCGCAGTATTGGGTAAAAAGAAAGCCCGGACTAATCGTCACGGGTTTCCACAAACGTTTCATCTTGATTTTCATCATGTGTTTGATGACCTGGAGGGAACTGCCGAGGCATCCCTTCGTGCAGCTCGCGGTTTTCATACGCAAACCGGTTTGGAGGCCGTTGATCGACACGCCATGGCGTGCTCTTCCCAAGGATCTCCTCATTGGTGGAGGCACCGTAAGGGCCTTCAGGAAATTCTTCCGCTGCCAAATCGTTTCGCATGGATTCGACGGTGCTTAGGTCCGTAGTCTGTTGACGGTCTTCTTCCAAAAATCCGTTCATCAGCTGTTCAGCCCCTTTCCGAGTCCAATCGTAATGGGAAGGATCCTGCTTAGTATGCGATCACCGGAAGGGAATGATAACTGGTAACTACAGGTCGGAGAAGTTGACCGGACCGACAATGCCGGATAAGAAATCGGCTAGCTCTTCTGCTTCTTCCTCTGTTAGCTTGAAGGTATACTCCAAATACCCTTCTTCCTCCAAATCGTCGGGACCGATAATCGCCGAGATGTTTCGCTGCAAATCGACGACCAGCTTTTTGCCGTAAAATCGGTTCGTTGTAACAATCGCTAAATCAAAACGGCTCAGGTTGTCGGTGACGAAGGTGACAAACCGGGTGCTCGTTTCTTCCGTGCTGTCGGATAAATAATCAAAGGACATTGCGGACACCTCATTTTTGACCATAATCGCTTCGCTTTGGAAGCCTCCTTAGTATAACATAATTTGCTATTGTGGCGTTTTCTACAATATGGTATGATTTGGCTAATACTAACGAACGGGGAAGCACCCTTTTATGCCTTTGGCGTAAAGGGGTGCTTTTTTGCGTGGTTAGAAAACAAAGGAGGGTTATCTATGAATTTCGTGTTTTTGAACAGCCTGGAGCGTAAGACGGAGGAGGACCGGGCAAGATCGGCGCAAATTTCGATTTGCGAAGAAGCAGGCAAGTGGTACGTGATTTGGAATGAGCCCGGCAGGGCGGATGGGGAGGAGCAATCGGTTTGGTATGAGGGAGATTGCTGGGAGGATATGCTGGCCTGCTTCCGCACAGGCATTCGTGAGAAGATGGATTTCGGCTTTGTGCCGATGATCGATACGGCGGCGGAACCGATCGTGATCATGTCGGATCGTGCAAGGCTGGTAAACGCGATGGAATATTATAGCGAGCGTTATGTAAATGAAGAAGGCTACGCTGCACTGCGGAAGTGGCGGAATGAAACGGCCGCCAAGCTGAAGAAGACGCCATATCTGATTGCAACGAATCGCGTATTAAAGATGATCGCTGTTTTCCTGCCGCAGACGGAGGAGGAGCTTATGCAAATCCCAGGACTTGGTGCGAGAAAGGTTGAGCTTTACGGGCAGGATATCTTAACCATGACAAATCGGGAAAACAGGGAGTCTGCTTTTCCAGTGAACTGGATATTAGATCAAATTGATGAAAGAGAGTTTCATTCTTGGATGGGACGACAGCAGGAACAAAAGCTGAAAGATGCTGAGAACAGAGGGGTAATCAAGGCAAAGCTGCTGGAAGGGATGGTTAACGGGGCAACAGCAGCGGAGCTTGCAGAAGCGTTGTCGCTAAATGTGAGGCAGGTTACGGTTTGGGCGGAGCAGCTTGACGAGGAAGGATACGATATTGATCCATTTTTGGTGACGGAGCTATCGGCAGTGCCTGAAGAAAAAAGGGAGGAGGCAATTGCGGCTTTTCAGACGGAGGGCCATCGTTATTTGAAGCCCGTTTATCAAAAGGTATATGGTGAAAGCCTAGGCGCCAAGGAAATGGAGCGGGCGTATGATTGGCTTCGTTTGTTAAGGCTGCGTTATAAGAAGCAAAACAGCAAGGACTCCACAGCGGTTTCATAAATCAGTTACATATGGGACAAAAAAAGAAGGAGCGGCTCACAGCCAATCCTTCTTTTTGAATATATAGAACATTCCGCTGCCCAATAAGATCATAAACGCTACGATAAAGTATTCCGCATATTGCGTATGAATTCCCGGCAGGCTGTCAAAATTCATTCCGTAAATTCCGGTAATAAATGTAAGCGGCATGAATATGGTTGTAATGGCGGTAAATACGCGCATGATTTCGTTCGCGCGGCTGGAAAGGCTGGATTGGTAAGCTTCTCGAAGGTTGCCCATCAGGTCGCGGAACGTGTCGAACGTTTCAGATATTTTTACGGCGTTCTCATGAATGTCGCTAAAGTATTTTTGCAGCTTATCGTCAATTAGCTTGAGGTCGCGTTTATTAAGCATGAGAATAAGCTCTTTTTGCGGACCCAGCACCTTTTTCAACCATAAAATTTCACTTCGCAGGCTGATAATTTCATTCAAATGAGATTTCTTGGTCCGCATGAGAATGTCTTCTTCAAGCTTCTCGATTTTGGCTTCGATTCGGTCAGCGACCAAGAAATAGTTGTCGACAACCAAGTCAACCAGGTGGTAAAGGAAACGGTCCGGGGAATGGACTTCCTCTTCCCAAAGGATGGGTTTGACGGAGCGAACCTCATGAATTTTTTGCTTCGTAACCGTAATTATAAAATGACGTCCTAAAAAAATGTTCAATGCGCGAAGGAAAATTTCTTCATCATCAAAACGGATGCTGTTGATTACGATAAAATAATGATTCTCGTACAGCTCCAGCTTCGGCCGTTGTTCTTCCTCCGTAAGGCAGTCCTCGACGGCCAAATCATGTAAATGAAACATCGTTTGCAGCGTCTCTAAATCCTCAACCCCTGCATCGATCCAATAAAATCCGCTTTCGGGCGGCAGCAGTGCAGCTGCTGCGTTCTCGATTTGCGTAAAGACCCCGTTCTGCACTAGACGAACTTTCATCCCGTTTACGCTCCTTTCGCTTCACGGGAAAAGGCGCATTAAGCCGCTGGCAATAAACCGAATAGGCTGGCTGCCGCCGTCTTCCCGCTTGCAAGTATGAATTGGGTACTGCCGATTGTAGATCGCGGTCGGTCGCCGTCCATTCTTGGTTCACCCCTAATTTCAAGTATTTGAATTATTGGCTTTTGGCTTTATGCCTATGTGCATTGATAGTATACCGCCGCAGGAACAAGGATTCAAGAAAAACAATCTTGACGTTAAACTGCCTAACCGATATGATTATAAGTATTCAAATAGGATATTAACTCTTATCAAGAGTAGGTGGAGGGACTAGCCCGATGAAGCCCGGCAACCGACTTGACCCCGATTATAGGGGCTAGGCACGGTGCTAATTCTTGCGGAAGCAATTGTATTGACTTCTGGGAGATGAGAGAGGATAACGGCGATTGCACCGGACCTTTCTCATGGAAAGGTCCTTTTGCTTTATATATTCCTAAGAAAGTGGTGGTTCCCATGCCGATCAAAGTTCCGGACCATTTACCGGCCAAAGAAATCCTGACAAACGAAAACATCTTCGTCATGGATGAATCGCGGGCTTATCAACAGGATATTCGCCCTTTGCGCATTGTGATCCTAAATTTAATGCCCACGAAAGAGACGACAGAAACACAGCTCCTTAGATTGATCGGCAATACGCCGCTGCAAATTGAAGTGACGCTCATTCATCCGCAAAGTCATGTTTCAAAAAATACATCGCAAGAGCATCTGCAGGCATTTTACAAAGTGTTTGACGATATTAAGCATGAGCGCTTTGACGGAATGATCGTTACAGGCGCCCCAGTCGAGCTGATGGAATTTGAGGAAGTGAATTACTGGAAAGAGCTTACTGAAATCATGGATTGGGCCAATGAAAATGTAACCTCTACGATGTACATTTGCTGGGGGGCTCAAGCCGGACTTTATTATCACTTCGGCGTTCCGAAATATACGATGGAAAGCAAAATTTTCGGGGTTTTCCCTCACACGCTGACAAAGCGCAACATAAAGCTCACCCGCGGGTTTGATGAAATGTTTTATGTACCGCAATCCCGCCATACGGATGTAAGACGCGAGGATATCGAAAAGGTGGAGGACATTGAAATTTTGGCCGAAGCCGAGGAATCGGGCGTGTATCTCGTTGCGACGAAAGACGGGCGCCACATATTCGTTACCGGTCACTCGGAATACGATCCGCTCACCTTGAAATGGGAATATGACCGGGATGTAAATAAGGGGCTTTGTATCGACCTGCCGCGCAATTATTTCCCGGATAACGATCCGACAAAGACTCCGAGAGCGCAGTGGAGAGCGCATGCTAATTTGCTTTTCTCCAATTGGTTAAATTATTACGTATACCAGGAGACACCATACGAGCTGAGTGTTTACGAAACGAATACGGCAGCTAAATAACATAAGTTCAAATTAGAGGACGGAGGAAGGAAGTAATGAGAATCGAAAGTAAGCTTGCACAGATCGGATCCGTTTCGGAGCCGGTAACCGGGGCGGTTAGTTATCCGATTGTGCAGTCAACGGCGTTTCGCCATCCGAAGCTGGGACAGAGCACCGGCTTTGATTACGCCAGAACGAAGTCGCCGACCCGCAAGGTGCTGGAAGAAGCTGTAGCAGAATTGGAAAGCGGTGACGCCGGCTTTGCCTGCAGCTCCGGGATGGCGGCGCTGCAGACGGTATTCGCGATGTTCCGTCAAGGCGATCACCTCATTGTTTCTTTAGATTTGTACGGCGGGACTTACCGTCTGCTTGAGCAAATTATGACGCGCTTTGGCGTGACGGCTTCCTATGTCGATACGAACAATATCGATGAGCTGGAGGCCGCTCGAACGCCGAATACGAAGGGACTTTTGATTGAGACGCCGACGAATCCGCTTATGATGATTACCGATATTGAAGCGTCATGTGCGTGGGCGCGCCGTCACGGCATTGTCTCGATTGTTGATAACACGCTGCTGACTCCTTACTTCCAGCGTCCGATTGAGCTTGGTGCGGATATCGTCGTGCACAGCGCCACCAAGTATTTGGCCGGGCACAACGATGTGCTCTGCGGCTTGATTGTAACCAAAGGCGAAGAGCTCTCGAAGGAAATCGCCTTCCTGCACAATTCCATCGGCGCGGTGCTTGGACCGCAGGATTCTTGGCTGCTTATGCGCGGAATGAAGACGCTGGCGCTGCGGATGGAACGCCATCAGCATAATGCAACGGTGATCTCCAACTGGCTGCGTTCGCATCCGATGGTTGCGGAAGTATTTTACCCAGCGCTGACCGATCACCCGGGGCATGAGATTCAAACCAAGCAATCCTCCGGCAATACCGGTATTTTTTCCTTTAAAATGAAGGATGCGCGTACGATCGAACCGATCCTCCGGTCGATTAAGCTGATTGCATTCGCCGAATCGCTTGGCGGTGTGGAATCCTTGATGACCTACCCGGCGGTGCAAACCCACGCGGATATTCCGGAAGAAATTCGCCGGAAGGTTGGCGTTGACGATCGCCTCCTGCGGTTCTCCGTCGGTATTGAGCATTCGGACGACCTGATTGCCGATTTGGAGCAAGCTTTTGCGAAGGCGGCCGAAGAGCTCAATCAGCAGTGACGGAAACAATTGCCCCTGAATGTTCATTAGCCGAATTCTAGCTTTTATGTTAGGATTGGGGGCAGGGAGGGATCTCATGAGCGATATCGATCATATTTTAGATAAAGCGCTGCGCGGTGAACGGCTTGACTTCGACGATGGGATGGCGTTGTTTGCCTCCAATGAAGTCGAAAAGATCGGACACGCGGCGAACATCATAATGCAGCGCCGGCATCCGGAGCCGATTACAACCTTTGTTGTCGGCCGGAATGTCAACTATACCAATGTTTGCGACGTGTACTGCCGTTTTTGCGCGTTTTACCGTTCGCCGGGTTCAAATGAAGGGTATGTGCTGCCCAACGAAACGATTCTGGAAAAAATCCAGGAAACGGTAGATGTTGGCGGTACGGAAATTTTAATGCAGGGCGGAACGAATCCGAATTTGCCTTTTTCCTATTACACGGACTTATTAAAGCAAATTAAGGCAAGATTTCCTCAAATTACGATGCATTCCTTTTCGCCGGCAGAAATCCGCAAGATGGTGGATGTATCCGACGGCTTGACGCTGGAGCAGGTTATTCGTGATATCCACGCTGCCGGCTTGGATTCTCTTCCTGGCGGCGGTGCGGAAATCCTCGACGACCGGACGCGTAAAAAAATTAGCCGCTTAAAGGGCTCGTGGAAAGACTGGATCGAGGTTATGGAAACCGCCCACCGAGTCGGCATGAATACAACAGCGACGATGGTTATCGGCTTTGGGGAATCGCTGGAAGAGCGGGTGCTGCACCTGCTGCGTATCCGAGAATCGCAGGATAAATGCCTTACAAACAACTATCCGTCCAAAGGGTACTTAGCCTTTATCGTTTGGACGTTCCAGCCGGATAATACAAACCTGAAGGCAGAACGCCTTGGACCGGAAGAATACTTAAAAGCATTGGCGATCGCCAGATTAATGCTCGATAATATCGATAACTTCCAATCGTCGTGGGTGACCATGGGGCCGGAGGTTGGAAAGCTCTCCCTTTCTTATGGAGCGAACGATTTCGGCAGCACGATGATGGAGGAAAATGTCGTCTCGGCGGCTGGCGCGACACATAAGGTAAACATTGATCTCATTCTCAAGCTTATTCGCGAAGCGGGGAAAATTCCTGCCCAGCGGAACACCAAATATGAAATTTTACGAGTGTTCCACGAGAATGAATCGGTCGATAAAGACTTTGTGATGCAAAACTAATCCAACGTGAAGGACGAAGCAGATCTGATCTGCTCGTCCTTTTTTTACTGTCTCGAACAGGTGGAAAACTGTACCATTTGATCGCGTGGAAAAATATTATTTTTCATAACCGGATGTCCGCTTCCATATGTTAGATCGTATATATGCTAATCGAGAGCCATATACTTTAACAGACGGAAGGGAGTGAGGTCATGGAGCTTTTTACCATAAATATTAAAGAAATGAAATCAGAGGCATCTGCCCTTTGGATTCAGCAATTGTCCGAGCGGCTGGCGTCTTTACATACAACTCTTAATCAAGATGGGCCGAACCTTGTCGTACGGGGGGAACTGCCTCGTTTCCAGCTTGCGCTGCATGGAAAGAAAGTGATTCGGGCCATCGCTTCCGCTTGCACCGAATATGTTCTCGACCAGGAAATGCTGCTGCTTCGCCAGCTTTTAATGAAAGAGTACCAATATAAGAACGAAGAAGAGCTCGCCGCTATTGAAAAGCATGCAAAGCATTTAATCGATCTCACCTCGGAAGAGGAAGAGAATACAGGGCTGGATATTGGGCAAAAACGCGCAAAGAAAATCGAACAGGCCTTTCAGGAATATTTGGAGGAGCATACGCTGCTTATTTTGGAAGGGTTTATCCGCTTTCGTTTGCAGCATTATCACGAAGAATTACGGGAAATGGCGGAGTATGCCGTAGATGAATACATCATGGATCAGCAGTATCAGGAATTTATCTCCTTGCTGAAATATTTTGTGTACATTCAGGATGCCAAAATTCCGATAGCTCATTTGGTCCATCAGGGGGAGCGGGACTTTGTTCTTTTGAATGAACAGATGAAGCCGATTGAGACCGAACAGATGGATCAGTTCGTAGTGGAATTGATCGATAAAGAAGTGAATTATGAAGACTTGATCGTCAGTACATTAATTTCCGTTTCTCCGCAAAAAATATTTATCCACACCCGTCATCCCGATATGCAGGTCATCCGTACGATACAGCAAATTTTCGAAGATCGGGCAAAGCTGTGCACGTACTGTAATTTTTGCAAACCGCTGCTTGGAGAGCGTAATCATAAGGACCAAATGTCCCCTTGACCATGCAAAAATGAATTGATATAATTCACATGCATAAAGCTCATTTTTTCAAAAACGATGATCAAAGATACGGGCATTGGAACGCGCGGCTCAGAGAAGGGAACCATGGCTGAAAGCTCCCTCCGAAGCACCAGATGACCTACCCCTTTGAAGTGTGACGCGGAACAAGCCGGAGTTCGATAAGGCTTAAGTAAGCATCGACGGCGCCCGCCGTTACCGGGTCTGAGCATTCAAGCGGCGTACTCCGCATGGATGGAAATCAGGGTGGAACCACGAACGCAAAGCATTCGTCCCTTTTACGGGAAGAGTGCTTTTTTTGATTTCTTAACTTAACGAAGGAGAGTGGAAGAACAATGGCAATTCAAGTTACACTGCCGGATGGAGCCGTACGCGAGTATGATGCTGGCGTATCCATTGAAGACATTGCGGCATCAATTAGTCCGGGCTTACGGAAGAATGCAGTAGCAGGCAAGGTAAATGGAAAAGTGGTCGATCTGGCACACACACTGTCTGATAATGCCTCCATCGAAATTGTAATGCCGGACAGCGAGGCGGGCCTTGAGGTCATTCGCCACAGTACAGCGCATTTACTCGCACAGGCGGTAAAACGGGTGTACGGTCAAACCGAGGTAAAGCTCGGGATCGGACCAGTCATTGAAGACGGCTTTTATTACGATATGGATCTAGACACTCCGATTTCGGCCGAGGATTTAGTGAAGCTGGAGAAGGAAATGGAAAAGATCGTTAATGAAAACTTGCCGATTCGCCGGGTTGAAGTGTCCCGTGAAGAAGCCATTCGGATTTACACGGAGATTAACGATCCGTTGAAGCTGGAGCTGATTCGCGATTTGCCGGAAGGCGAGACGATCACGATTTATGAGCAGGGCGAGTTTTTTGACCTGTGCCGCGGTCCGCACGTCCCTTCCACTGCCAAGCTTAAGGTGTTCAAGCTTTTGAGCATTGCCGGCGCATATTGGCGCGGTGATTCTAAAAATAAGATGCTGCAGCGGATTTACGGAACGGCTTTCTCGAAGAAAGCCCAGCTGGACGAGCATCTGGCGCTGTTGGAAGAAGCGAAGAAGCGCGACCACCGCAGACTCGGCAAAGAACTGAAAATATTTGCGTTTTCGCGCGAGGTTGGACAAGGCCTGCCAATGTGGCTGCCAAAAGGTGCGAAGCTGCGCCGCATTATGGAGCGTTACATTGTTGATCTGGAAGAAAAGCTCGGCTACAGCCACGTTTATACGCCGGTACTGGCAAATGTAGAGCTGTACAAAACGTCCGGACACTGGGAGCACTACCACGAGGACATGTTCCCGAAGATGACGCTCGACAACGAGGAGCTCGTGCTTCGTCCGATGAACTGCCCGCACCATATGATGGTGTACAAAAACGATATGCGCAGCTACCGTGATCTGCCGATCCGTATTGCGGAGCTTGGTACGATGCACCGTTATGAAATGTCCGGCGCATTGACCGGCCTGCATCGCGTACGCGCCATGACCCTGAACGATGCACACATTTTCTGCCGCCCGGATCAAATTAAGGAAGAATTCGCTCGAGTGGTGAATCTGATCCGCCAGGTTTACGAAGATTTCGGCATTTCGGATTACCGTTTCCGTCTGTCCTACCGCGATCCGAAGGATACGGAGAAGTATTTCCAGGACGACGAAATGTGGGAAATGTCCCAGCGCATGCTGCGCGAGGTTGTGGAGGAGCTTGGTCTGCCATTTTTCGAGGCGGAAGGCGAAGCGGCGTTTTACGGTCCGAAGCTGGACGTGCAAATCCGCACTGCGCTTAAGAAGGAAGAAACCTTGTCGACTGCACAGCTCGACTTCCTGCTGCCTGAACGCTTCCAGCTGGAGTATGTCGGTGAAGACGGACAGAAGCATCGCCCGGTGGTTATCCACCGCGGTATTATTTCGACGATGGAGCGCATGACGGCGTTCCTGCTGGAGAATTTCGCCGGTGCGCTGCCGACGTGGCTTTCTCCGGTTCAAGCACAGGTCATTCCGGTTTCGCAGGTGTACGATGACTACGCCAAGCAAGTTCAAGAAAAGCTTCGCGCAGCCGGCTTCCGTGTGGAGACGGATCTTCGCAACGAAAAGCTCGGGTACAAAATCCGTGAAGCACAGCTGGAGCGTTTGCCGTACATGCTCGTTGTCGGCGAAAACGAACAGTCTGCCGGATCGGTTGCGGTCCGCAAGCGCGGCGAAGGCGATATCGGCGTCCACAGCATTGAAGCGGTGGTAGCCATGCTGAACGAAGAAACGAAGGGCAAGCGTTACTAAGCAAGAACGGAATATAGCAGCTTTTATCGTACCTCTCCTTATTTTGGAACCCCGATGTATGAGAATTGGAAAATTCGGGCATCCTCCAAAGTAGGGGGAGGTATGTTTTATGTTTATTCGATTAGTTGCATTTTGGATGGTATTTCTTAGTACGTTGACGGCATTATCTTCTGATGGATTTCAAACAGCGAATGCAAGGATGATTGATGACGCACGCTTTGGGCGGCCGGCCGTCGAGCCGGTGTCATCACAAGTGGATCCAGTAGAAGCGGGCCGGATTACGCCTTTGGACAAAGTAACGGAGCGTATGGCGGTTCGTGTGCCTCGGGTTGAGCCATTAGATCCGGAAAAAGAATCCGGGCCAAGCATTCCGGCATTCCGAACGCGTGATCAGTGGATGGAGCTTGCGAAGGTCATTCCGTTTCTCCATAAGGATCAATTGAAAAAGCTTGAAGCGGTGGAAGTCACAGCTACCGGCTATACCGCTGGGAAGGAATCGACGGGCAAGGACCCGAGCCATCCGGAGTATGGGATTACTTATTCCGGCGTCAAGGTTCGTAAGGACGTCTTCTCGACGATTGCGGCTGACCCGAAGGTATTCCCAATTGGCAGCATTTTGTACATACCGGGTTATGGCTATGGGGTCGTTGCCGATATCGGTTCAGCGATTAAGGGCCGGAAAATCGATCTGTTTTATGAAACGCGCGAGCAGGTGTTCAGCCAGTGGGGCAAAAAGAAGGTTAAAGTGTTTGTCATTAAAAAGGGCAGCGGCAAGGTTACGGAAAAGGAAATGGACGCTTTAAACGAATTTACACCGAGCCTGCGTGTCAATTCATTATAGTCGGCTGTCTTAAAATGGAAAATTATTAAGCCTCAATGCGGACATACTATAGTTCGGGAGCTATCCCAACAATGTCCGGGAGGTGATTTCAGGTGGCAAAGAACAAGAAGAACAAAATGAATGTCAACGAAAATCAGTTCAACGCAGAAATGGCTGAAGAAGTAGCTGCAGCTAACAACGCAGGCAACGCAAAAGCTGCGAAAGCGAACCAAGCAAACAAATAAAATAAAGTAAGGCTTAACGATAACAGAAAGGAGCCTCCGGGCTCCTTTTTTAACGATAAGAATTATTAGTCATACATAGGATTTATAAGACAGCGGCTTCGATGTTCTTTCCAAGCTTCCCCGCGGTAAAATATGTTACAATATCGTTGGGGTTGGGAGGAATGAACATAGATGAAAGCTGAGTTTGTGAATCGCCTAATAATGTCCTTTCTTATTATCGGAGCAGGGGTTGTCCTTCTGCTGCAGCAAATCGGGTGGATTCAGTGGGACTGGGAGTTTCTGATTACCCATTTCTGGCCTGTACTTATCATTGCGCTCGGAATCCGCGGTTTGTTTACTCCTCGCAGGAGGGGACGGACATCGGGACTAGGCAGCTTTCTCCTGATCGTACTAGGCGCGTATTTTTTATGGAATGAGCTGACGGATTTAGAGATTGGCTTGGATTCCTTTATTCAGTTTGCGATGCCGGCTCTTTTAATATTGACAGGGGTTATGCTGCTGCTTCGGTCGGCAAGAAAGAAGCGAACTCATCCTTCTGCAGTGGAAGAAGAGCGTGACCCTATAGAACAAGTAAACACTGAACAAAGCATGAAGCCCGCTGCAGAGGATCGTACGGCTTCAGGCGAAGCTTCAAAGGAACAATCGGTACCCTTACAAGGGGAAAAGCAGGGTCCGGCGAATGAGATGCGTCCTCGCGATAATGTGAAGCAGCCGAATCACAGCAGCTTGTTTGGGGAAATTACCGTTGGTCCGGGCGCAGTTCCGCTAAAGCCGATGAACGTATCGCATTGGATGGGCAATGTGACGCTGAAGCTGGACGACGCGGTCATAAGCGACGGGGAAACGAAGCTTACGGTATCTTTGATGTTCGGAGATATCCGGATTATTCTTCCTCAGGATCACAGCGTGGAAGTGCGTCTTCAGGGAAATTCTTTGGCCGGTGATTTTCGTATGAACGACCGCTTTTCCGGAGGATTGCTGCGCAGCATCGATTGGCAGCCGGACGGGTTTGAGAAGGCCGAGCGGAAAATGACGATTCAAACGAACGTGCTGTTCGGCAGCGTTACGCTCCTGCGGCTGCCAAATACACATAAAACGGGTACGGAAGGCTCATCCTAGAAAAAACAAAAGGAGGGCCTTTCTTTATGCAAACCTTACAATCTACACTGGAAAACCATGAAACCATTATGGGGCCGGTTAAACAGGAATTAGAGGAGCTTGGCTTCACGCTGGGCGGTAATTGGGATTACGACCACGGTTATTTTGATTACGCGATGGATGAAGCAAATAAAGTTTTTCTCCGATTGCCGTTTAACGTTACGGCCGGTAGCCTCGACAGCGAAGCGGATGGGGAACGAACAAAGCTGAAATTTGGTACTCCGTTTGTGCTGAAGCATCTATATAACGAAGGTCTTGACGGCGAGGCGACAATCGGGGTGGCTCGATTCGTCATCGACCAGTTCCAGTCTCCGGTTAATTCCGATGCGGATTTGGCTGGCTATGAAGTTGACCAGGCGAAACAAGTGCTGAGAAAAGTGGAGGAAAGGCTCTTACAGTAGCGTTTTTTGCAATTTTACCTCCTTTTTAACTCGTTTTAAGGTTGTATTAAGGTTTAAAATGCATGATAGTTTCATAAGCTTTATGAGTTTTGAAGGAGGTAATCAAACATGGAAGATCATCGTAACCGTAATCGAGATTATAGTGATTTTTTTAAAGAACGTACTGAAGAATCGGAGCAAGGCCGCCAAGATCAAACCAGCACCGAACGCCCGGTTTATTATACTTATGACACTGCATCCGGCAGCTCCTATAGCCGGGAAGAACGGCAGCGCGTGGAGCTCAGCCCGGAGGAGGTCCAGCCGGAAGTGCCGCGTTATCCGGTTGCCGCAGGCGGCGGGGATTCCTTCGGCGGCGGACCGGTTGTTCCTGTCAAGCCGCAGTCCAGAAAATCGGGCTTCCGCAGTATGTTTTCCGCCTTCTTGGCCGGAGCACTCGTCGTTGGCAGCTTAATGTTTGTGTCTGACCGTTATGATTTATTTACAGCTCCGGGAGCGCATGCGCAGGCATCGGAAAGTGCTTCCGCACAGGTGACAGCAAACGGGGAAACGCTCGCCGCAGCTTCGGAGGTCGTTAGACCGAACAACATTGCTGCGATTGCAAGGCAGACGTCACCGGCAATTGTAAAAATCGAGACCTATACCACCTCAAGAGGTGCGATCCAGCAAAATCCGTTCTTCCAGGATCCGTTTTTCCGTCAATTCTTCGGAGATTCCTTCTCCAGCTCCCAGCAGAGCAAGCCGTCGAAGAAGCAGCAGTCGGGGATGGGTACAGGATTTATTTTTGAAAAATCCGGTTATATCCTGACAAATCAGCATGTTATCGACGGTGCGGAGGAAATCCTGGTCCAGGTGCAGGGCTATCAAGAGCCGTTGAAGGCGAAGCTGCTGGGCTCGGCGTATGAGCTTGACCTGGCGGTGCTGAAGATTGAGTCGGACAAAGACTTCCCGACGCTCAGCTTCGGCAGCTCCGATGCAATTAATGTCGGCGATTGGGTTGTTGCGATCGGGAATCCGTACGGCTTTGACCATACCGTAACCGTTGGCGTTCTGAGCGCCAAAGAGCGTCCGATTGATATTTCGGACAGCAGCGGCACACGCCATTACAAGCATTTGCTGCAAACCGACGCGTCGATTAATCCGGGGAACTCCGGCGGTCCGCTGCTGAACCTTGCAGGCGAGGTGGTCGGGATCAATACGGCCGTTAACGCAGAAGCGCAGGGTATCGGTTTTGCCATCCCGTCTTCGACGGTGCTCGAGGTATTGGATTATTTGAAGGAAGGCAAAGAGGTTCCAAAACAGCCTGAGCCTTATATCGGCATCGGTCTTTCCGATATTGATCAAACCTGGGTAAACGAGCTGAAGGTAGAGTCGACCGAGGGGGCTCTCATTACGCAGGTGCAGCGGGGAACACCGGCTGATAAGGCGGGGCTCGAAATTTACGACGTTATTCTCGAGGCCGGCGGCAAAAAGGTGAAATCGACTGCCGAGCTCATCGAAGTGATTAAAGCGGCTAAAATCGGGGAGCGTATGACGATGACGATTTCGCGAGATGGCCAGAAGATCGAAGTCGGCGTCATCATCGGCGATAAAAATGCGCAGCAAAATTAACGGCTGAAGAAGCATAAAGGAAGAAGCGGAGCCAGCGTGGAAGCTGTGTCTTCGCTTCTTTTTTGTATAATAGGGATAGAGGACGAGGCAGGGAATACGGTGGATGCCGGCTGGATAATAACAAGACAGGGCATGCCGCTTTTTGAAGGAGTGCAGGACAGAGAGAGCGAAGATGACCTAAAGGAAGGTGTACTGGATGACACGGGAGAAGATTTTGGTAGTTGACGACGATGAGAAAATTACTTCGATGCTGAGGAGAGGGCTGGCTTTCGAAGGTTATCAAGTTTTTATCGCCAATCACGGGCTGGAAGGATTACGAGTAATTTTGGAAGAAGACCCGGATGCGGTCATTCTTGATGTGATGATGCCCAAATTGGACGGCTGGGAGGTGTGCCGCAGAATTCGGGAGGGCGGCAGCGAGGTGCCGGTGTTAATGCTGACCGCCAAAGACGAGGTAGGAGACCGGGTAAGGGGACTTGACCTCGGGGCAGACGATTACTTGGTTAAGCCGTTCGCGCTAGAGGAACTGCTTGCCCGTGTTCGGGCGCTGCTTCGCAGAAGAACGAGCGATCGCGGGGATGATGCGGGAGCACGCCGGTTGAGCTTTGAAGATTTGGTGATGGACCTCGATGCCCGCGAGGTTGTTCGGGGAGGGAAGCTGGTCGAGCTTACCACGAAGGAATTTGATTTGCTTCATTTATTTATGCAAAATCCGAAGCGGGTGCTTTCCCGTGATATTATTATGGAGAAAATTTGGGGCTACGATTACAGCGGAGAATCCAATGTTCTTGAGGTTTATATCGCCATGCTGCGGCAAAAAACGGAGGAGCACGGGGGACCGCGTCTGATTCAAACGGTAAGAGGAACCGGTTATGTTTTAAGAGGGGAGAAGCATTAGCATGTCGATTCGCTCCCGGCTGACCCTCTGGTATTCGGCCATTCTGGCGGTCACCTTGGTCGTGTTCGGCATTGTGGTCTATGTTTCGCTATCTTATTTGTTATACGATAACCAAAAGCAGCAGGCGATTCGCGTCAGCCAGGAGCTGGAGCTGCAGATGAAGCGGGCGAGCTTTATTTTCCGCGGCCAGCCTTATATGCGTTTACCGGAAATGAATGAATTCCGGTATAACGGCTTTTTTCTGCAAATTGTCGACAGCACGGGTCAGGTGCAGAGCAGTAATTTGCGTTCAGGCGTTTCGCTGCCGGTGCCGGACAAGCTGAAAACGGGGGGAGATCCTGGAGACGCGTTCTTTGAAAATACGACGATCGAGCCGTACCCGTTTGTGTTTCTTGTGTATAATAAGCCGATTTATTTCGGCGAAGGAGGCTCCGAGCAGTTTGTCGGAGTGCTGCAGGTAGCAGCGACGGTTGACGATATTGTGAATGCGCTGCAGGCGCTGCGGGTAACGCTGGTGCTGATTGCGTTTGCCACCGTGGTGCTGGCTGCGTCCATCGGCTGGTTTTTATCGCGCAAAGCGCTTCGGCCGATTGAGCTGGTCATCGATGCAGCGGACCATATCCAGCGGGATGTCGATTTGGATAAGCGGATCGAGTACAAGGGTCCGCATGATGAAATCGGCCGGCTAACGGCAACGATCAACGGCATGCTTTCGCGGATCCAAACGGTATACACCGATTTGGAGCAGGCGTACCGTGCGCAACGCCGTTTTGTTTCCGATGCGTCGCATGAGCTGAGGACGCCGCTCACGACGATTCGCGGAAATGTGGAGCTGCTGGAAAAGATGTGGAGGAAGGTTCAAGCCGAAGGCAGGGCGGAGGATGAGGAGCGGGTTGCGCTCACGCTGGAAGCGATGCACGATATTTCAAGCGAAGCGGAACGCATGAGCCGCTTAGTGAGCGATTTGCTGGCGCTGGCGAGGGCGGACGCCGGCTATGAAATGCGCAAGGACCGGGTGGAGCTGCGGCCGCTGCTGGAGGACGTCATTCGCCGCGCCGGATTTTTGCCGCGCACGGCGGAGTGGGTTACGGGCGACCTGTCGCCTCTGGATGGGGTGTTTGTTACGGGCGATAAGGATTACTTGCAGCAGCTTGTATTTATCTTTGTGGAAAATGCGTTTAAGTATACGAAAGAGGGGCACGTGATGCTGGACTCGCTCGTGCGGGACGGTCGCGCGGGCATTCGGGTCAGCGACACCGGAATGGGCATGGATAAAGAGGATGTGCCGCATATTTTCGACCGCTTTTACCGGGCGGACTTGTCGCGGGGAGAAACGGCTGGTACGGGCCTTGGCTTGTCGATTGCCAAGTGGATTATCGATGAGCATCGAGGCGCTGTAGAAGTCGTTACGCAGAAGGGGAAAGGAACGACCTTTATGATTTGGCTCCCTCTTCATTTTCAAGAAGTCGGGGAATAAGGTATAATGGGCGGAGCAAGCAGGATTGTTACCCGAAAGGCGGTGCTCATAGATGGAAGTCTTAAAAATATCTCCGCGCGGTTATTGCTATGGAGTGGTGGATGCGATGGTGCTCGCGCTTCAAACCGCCAAAAACTTAGATTTACCGCGTCCAATCTATATACTAGGCATGATCGTTCATAACAGCCACGTTACGGAATCTTTTCGTAAAGAAGGCATTATTACACTGGACGGTGAAAACCGTCTGCAAATCTTGGAGCAGATCGAAGGGGGCGGCACCGTAATTTTGACCGCCCACGGCGTTTCTCCGGAAGTACGGAGCAAAGCTCGCGAGAAGGGCTTAACGGTTGTTGATGCGACCTGCCCGGATGTGACGAAGACGCATGACTTGATTCGCGAGAAGGTGGCCGACGGCTATGAGGTCATATATATCGGCAAACGCTCCCATCCGGAGCCGGAAGGGGCAATAGGAGTTGCGCCCGGCCAAGTGCACTTGATCGAGAAGGAAGAGGAAATTGATCAGCTTAACGTTTCCGCTGAACGGATCATAATTACGAATCAGACGACGATGAGCCAGTGGGATATTAAGCATATTATGAATAAGCTGCTGAGGAAGTTTCCGAAAGCGGAAATTCATAATGAAATATGCCTGGCGACCCAAGTGCGGCAGGAGGCTGTAGCGGAGCAGGCGCGCGAAGCCGATGTGACCATCGTTGTCGGCGATCCGCGCAGCAACAATTCCAACCGACTGGCGCAGGTGTCGGAGGAGATTGCCGGGGTTAAGGCGTACCGTATCGGTGACTTAAGTGAGCTGAAGACAGAATGGCTGATGCATGCGCGCAAGGTTGCGGTTACGTCCGGGGCCTCCACGCCTACGCCGCTTACGAAAGAAGTGATTAGCTTTATCGAAGCGTTCGACCCATTGCATCCGGAAACATGGGAGCTGAAGCGAACCGTGAATTTTGACCGTTTGCTGCCGGCCGTGAAGAAGTAGAGACAGCAGACGGGAACGGAGAGCGGCAATTGCTGCGCAGTCGCAGCACTAAGGGCTATAAGAGCCGTAAGGGTAAAGTTCAAATTGCGCGGCATAAGAAAATACGGACAGTAAAATCGTAAGGTTCATACCGAGCGTGTTCACAACGAAAAAAAACAGTTGACGGACATGCTCCTTTTTGTTTATAGTTACTTTAGTGCTTAAAAGCGTATAAGCGTTGAAGTACAAAATCGAGGAGTGAATGAACATGATCGCTATTTTAGGAAAACATGTTACTGACGAACGCATTCAAGAGATTGTGGAATATATCGAAAAATATGAAGTGAAGGCGCATGTTTCGAAAGGAACGGATAAAACGGTAATCGGCCTGATCGGCAAGGCGGACCCGAAGCTGGTTGAGCATATGCGTCAGCTTAAAGATGTAGAGAACGTTGTGAAGATTTCCAAGTCGTATAAGCTGGCAAGCCGTGATTTTCATCCCGACAATACGGTGATTAATATCAAGGGAGTTGAAATTGGCGGCGAGCAGCTTGTGATTATGGGTGGTCCTTGCGCGGTAGAAACGCCGGAGCAGATTGATGAAATCGCGAGCCTTGTGAAGGCGGCCGGCGGTCAGGTTCTTCGGGGCGGCGCGTTTAAGCCGAGAACGGGACCTTACAGCTTCCAAGGCGTCGGCGTGGAAGGCTTGCAGATGATGGCGGAAGCGGGACGCAAGCACGGCTTGCTTACCATTACGGAAGTGATGACTCCGGAGTATGTTGATGTGTGCGCGGAGTACGCGGATATTTTGCAGGTAGGCACACGCAATATGCAAAACTTCGACCTGCTGCGGAAGCTGGGTACGATTCAAACGCCTGTCCTCCTAAAGCGCGGATTTAGCTCAACCTACGACGAGTGGTTGAATGCGGCGGAATACATTTTGGCCGGGGGCAACCCGAACGTAATGCTTTGCGAACGCGGCATCCGTACATTTGAATCGTATACTCGCAATACCTTCGATCTGGCGGCGATCCCGGTTATGAAGCAGCTGAGCCACCTGCCGGTCATCGCGGATCCGAGTCATGCGACAGGACGGCGCGAGCTGGTGGAGCCGATGACAAAAGCAGCCGTTGGCGCGGGAGCGGACGGTTTGATCATTGAAATGCATACGGACCCGGACAATTCCATGACAGGTGACGGCGTGCAGTCCCTTTTCCCGGATCAGTTCGCGGCTCTTCTCCAGGATCTTGAGAAGCTTGCTCCGTTCGTCGGCAAACGTTTTGATACGAAGAAGCAGCCGGTAACGGTATAAACCGCATATCACGGTGATAGAAACCGGATCGTTCCCAATTCAATGATTGGGGACGGTCTTTTCCTTTTGTCACAGATCACCCTATTTTGAAATATTGGACAAGCTGTTCACTAAAGTGTAAGAAAACATAACACCGTCGTAAAAAATACCTTACATACATATTGACGGAATATATTGCTCGTTTTATAATAACTCCAAGACGTCTCGATAAACAAGAACGTTAGTGGCTTATAATTTAAATAATGTTCGGAATTAGGAGGGGTAACATGTCAGTTGAAAATGTTTTGAAATTAATTAAAGAGAATAATATCGAATGGGTGGATTTTCGTTTCGTAGGTTTGTCCGGTAAAGCTCAGCACATTTCGGTACCCGCGGTAGAAGTGGAAGCTGAGACTTTTGAAGTCGGCGTTGCATTCGATGGTTCTTCGATCCCAGGCTTCCGCGGCATTGAAAACTCCGACATGGTGATGATGCCGGTTACGGATACGGCATATATCGATCCTTTCACGCAGCATCCGACATTAATTATTATGTGTGACATTTATACGCCGGAAGGCGAGCGTTACGATCGCGACCCGCGCGGTATCGCTCAAAAGGCGGAAGAATATCTGCAAACAACAGGCATCGGTAACGCAGCTTACTTCGGTCCTGAATCCGAATTTTTCATTTTTGACGATGTTCGCTTCGAAACGGGCATGAACAAGTCCTTCTTCGAAGTAGATTCCGAAGAAGCAGCTTGGAACACAGGCCGTAAAGAAGAAGGCGGAAACCTTGGGTACAAAGTACCGGTTAAGGGCGGCTACGTTCCAGTTCAACCGGTCGACACGCAGCAGGACCTCCGCAGCGAAATGTGTCGCTTGATGATGGAAGCAGGCATCCGCATTGACCGTCACCACCACGAAGTGGCGACTGCAGGTCAAGGCGAAATCAACTTCCGTTTCGACACTCTTACTAAAACAGCTGATAACCTATTGAAATATAAATATATCGTTGCAAATACTGCACGCCAATACGGCAAAGTAGCTACCTTCATGCCAAAGCCTCTGTTCGGCGACAACGGAAGCGGTATGCACGTACACCAGTCCATTTTCAAAGACGGCACTCCGTTGTTCTACGAAAAAGGCGGATACGGCAACATTTCCGAAATGGCAATGTACTATATCGGCGGTATTCTGCACCACGCTCCAGCTCTGATCGCTTTCACGAACCCAAGCACAAACTCGTTTAAGCGTCTGGTTCCTGGCTACGAAGCACCAGTTAACCTTGTATTCTCCAAGGGTAACCGTTCTGCGGCAGTTCGTATCCCAGTTGCTTCCGTTACTCCGAAAGCAGCTCGTATCGAATTCCGTACGCCGGACTCCACTGCGAACCCGTACCTTGCATTCGCGGCAATGCTGATGGCTGGTCTTGACGGAATCAAGAACAAGATCGACCCTCGTAAGCTTGGCTATGGTCCAGTTGACAAGAACATCTATGAGCTTCCTGAGTCTGAAAAAGGTGATATCCGCAGCGTACCTGGATCCCTTGAAGAAGCGATTGACGCGCTTGTTGCAGATCATGAGTTCTTGCTTGAAGGCGGCGTATTCACGAAGGAATTCATCGATAACTACGCTGAACTGAAGCGTTCTGAAGCGAAGTCCGTTGGAATCCGTATCCATCCGTACGAGTACAACCTGTACTTCGACTGCTAATCTGCAATTATCTTCGAAATCATACCAAAAACCGTGTAGGACACAAATTCTACACGGTTTTTTTCTTGATATGGTAAATGCGAAATATTCCCTTGAACGGGCCCTTCAATCTTGCTATCATAACGATAACGAATCCGAACCTACGGACAAATAGAGGAGTGGAAGCAGTGAAACGTGCGTACAATTTTAATGCAGGACCGGCTGCCCTGCCATTAGAAGTTTTGCAGCAGGCACAAGAGCAATTTGTCGATTTTCGCGAAACCGGCATGTCGATTATGGAAATGTCGCATCGCGGCGGAGTTTATGAATCCGTACATAATGAAACAATTGATTCGCTGAAGCGCATTTTGTCGATCCCTGACGGATACCAAGTGCTCTTCCTGCAAGGCGGGGCAAGTACACAATTCGCGATGATTCCTATGAATCTGCTGGGTGCGGACCAAACGGCCTGCTACATACACACGGGGAGCTGGGCGGATAAAGCGATTAAAGAAGCGAAGCTTATTGGCAGCACAGTAGTTGTGGCCAGCTCGGAAGCTGACAAATTTACGAAGACGCCGGATGTAAGTGGGCTGGAGCTGCCGGAGAATGCGGCTTATCTGCACTTAACTTCGAATGAAACCATTGAAGGCGTTCAGTTCAAGCAATTCCCTGACACCGGATCGGTTCCACTTATTGCGGATATGTCCAGCGATATTTTGAGCCGTCCTCTTGAGGTTTCCAAGTTCGGCATGATTTACGCGGGCGCTCAGAAAAACCTCGGCCCATCGGGCGTAACCGTTGTTATCGCCCGCCAGGATCTGGTGGAGAACAGTCCGAAGCATGTTCCGACGATGCTTCGTTACAGCACGCACACGGCAAACAACTCCCTGTATAACACTCCTCCTTCATTTGGAATTTATATGGTCGGACTTGTCCTGAAATGGATCGAGAATCAAGGCGGACTTCTAGGCGTTGAAAAGAAAAATGCGGAGAAATCAGGCTTGATCTATAATGCGATCGATGGAAGCGGCGGTTTTTATCGCGGGGTAAGCGATCTTACCAACCGCTCCATGATGAATATTACGTTCCGCTTGCAAAACGAGGAGCTGGAGAAGCAATTTGTAAAGGAATCCGAGCAGGCCGGGTTTGTTGGTCTGAAGGGACATCGCAGCGTTGGCGGCTTGCGTGCATCGGCTTATAATGCGGTTCCTTACGAGGCGTGTGAGGCGCTTGCACAGTTTATGAAGCAATTCCAAGAAAAGCACGGGTAACGAAAAACAAGCACGGTGAATCTTATAGAACTCTTAAATGTGCCGTCGTAAACACGACGGCACATTCACTTTTAGTGCAGGCTGGAGCTGGACAAACATAAAGAACCGCCGTTGCTCGGGAAGAGCGTACGGCGGCGGGTTGCAGTTGATTCGCGATGTTATCTAAGCAAAGCTTGATTCTTTCGGTACCGAAGGCTCCGTAAGTTTGTATCCGACATTTCGAATCGTTACAATATACTCTGGGCTGCGCGCGTTTTTTTCAATTTTGTCGCGCAAATGGCTGATATGCACATCGACAATTCGAGTATCTCCGAGGAAATGGTAGTCCCACACCCCATGCAGCAGCTGCTGTCGGCTAAGTACTTTTCCGCGGTGTTTGAGCAGGAAGAGTAGAAGCTCAAATTCTTTAGGAGTTAAGTCAACTGGATTGCCTTCGACATTAACCGTCCGTTGTTCAGGATCGATAGTTAAGCTTCCGATGGCAATCGGTTTATTCTCATTGGATGGCGGCATGATATTGATGCGGCGAAGAATGGCTTGAATACGGGAAATGAGTTCCTGGGGGCTGAACGGCTTTGTCATGTAATCGTCGGCCCCGTTATCCAATCCGGCAATCTTATCGGATAAATCCTGCAGGGCGGTAAGCATCACGATCGGAACCATGTTGTTCTGACTTCTCAACTTGCGGCACACTTGAATTCCATCCATCTTTGGCAGCATAAGGTCCAAAACAATCAGATCAGGACGAAATTGTTTAATGACTTCGAAAACGGCTTCTCCGTCGTATACGCACATGACGTCGTAGCCTACCAGCTTCAAGTTAAATTCAATCAGCATGGAGATCGATGGTTCATCATCGACTACAAGAATTCTTTTTTTCATCAGATCACCTTTTTAAGAGGGTATGCTTCTATTATGAAGCCCCTCTATCATCCGCATATTAAGATTAAGTAAAACCAATGTAAAATCAATGGGCTTCTATAAAGTGAAATTGTGGAGGATGACAATCATGGCTTTTCATATTGTGTTAGTAGAACCGGAGATCCCTGCAAATACCGGAAACATTGCACGTACCTGTGCAGCGACGGGAACACACCTGCACTTAGTGCGGCCGCTCGGCTTCCGTACGGACGACGCAACGCTGAAACGGGCTGGGCTCGATTATTGGTTTGCAGTGAACATTCATTATCACGACTCTTTTGATGAGGTTTTGCAAGCTTACCCGGAAAGCCGGTTTTTCTTTGCGTCAACGCGTGCGAAGCTGCCTCATTCCGGGTTTGAGTATAAGGATGGGGATTTCTTTGTATTCGGCAAGGAAACAGCGGGACTGCCGCAGGCGCTTCTTGATCGTTTTCCGGAAACATTAATTCGTATTCCGATCAGCGGTGATGTCCGTTCGCTAAATTTATCGAATTCTGCCGCAATTGTAATATACGAAGCACTGCGCCAAATAGGATATCCTGGATTGTCCTGAGCCAATGGTAACGATGGAGAGAAAGATGGAAATGGGAATTTTTGTTCTTGTATTGTTACAGCTTTGACACAAAAGGGACGATTTTAGGAGTTACGTTAGAAGCTGTGAACAAATGTCAAGAAAAAAGCAACTATTTATTGCCGTTAAAAGCATGAAATAGCCTATTTTTGAAACGCGTCAAATGAACTGTCCATAGTACCAAAGTAGAGGTAGAATAGGTTGTGAGAGGGAAATTATCCATTGGGGTGAGATCATGAAACCAGCTGGTGTAGTACGTAAAGTAGATCAACTTGGACGCATTGTGCTGCCGAAGTCGCTCCGCAAACGCTACCAAATGAACGAGGGCGATCCGGTTGAAATTCTAGTTTCCGGCGATCATATTATTTTAGAGCGTTATCGTCCAAAATGTGTGTTCTGCGGATCGATGGATGGAGTATCCGAGTACCGTGAACGCCATGTGTGCACGCAGTGCCTTGGCGAAATGAAGCTAATTGTGAACCGCTAAGCTAAGACAACGCACAAGGGTTCCATCATTGGCAGCGGCCAGTTGATATACAACCTTACCATGCAAGACGTACGCAACACAAAAAAAACGACTCACGAGGAGTCGTTTTTTTGTTGTATCCAAACGAGAACACTTATCGGATCAAAGAATTATAGGCCTTCTGTTTTATCGTCGTTATAGGCAGCCGTCAAGATCGCAACAATAAACATTGCCAACACGATGAAAATAATCCAACTGGCGCTGGTCATGAGTAATAACCTCCTGAAGCTTATATTGTTTGTATTATACCCCAGTAAACAGCAATTGAAAATGCGAATTTGGGGAGAAAACGCAAAATGTTGTGAACAACGCTTACAACGCAATCTGTTCTCATTCAAAAAAGAGAAAATGAGTCGCCAGCGGTCGCAGTTTTCCATCGGAAGGACGATTAATAATATCTTGCCCCCAAATTAGGGAGGAGGAGCCTCCTCCGTCTAAATTATAAGCGTCCATAACGCCAAGCGAAATGAGCTTATCTTGCAGCTCAGGCAGAGTGGCACCGGAATTGCCGTTTTCGTCATATCCATCGGTTACGAGAAATAAAAGCTGATCGTTCTTATAATTGGCAATGACGGTGCGGGGCGCACGCCGAGGAGATGTGAGCCACATGGAAGGAATTTCTTCCCTCATACCATTCCGTAAGAGAATAGGGACGAAGGTAGCGCCGAAAACCGGTTCCAGCTTGTCCAAGTCCTCCT
Source organism: Paenibacillus turpanensis (assembly GCF_011421635.1). Classification (GTDB taxonomy): domain Bacteria; phylum Bacillota; class Bacilli; order Paenibacillales; family YIM-B00363; genus Paenibacillus_AK; species Paenibacillus_AK turpanensis. The sequence continues at coordinate 118,524 of NZ_WTLI01000010.1, read as the reverse complement.
GCTTTGAAAACTTCCCGCCGATCAATTCACGCTTCTTATTTAAACCTACAAAAAATAAATCCTCAAAGGTCGGCTCGAAGCCGTACACATACTTTCCGTCAAGCATTGTCGTGCTAAGGGGAAACCGCTTTCCGGTCCGCGGCTCATCAGCAAAGCCGCCCGCATTAACTCCTGCTGCAGCACCGTAACGGCTAACCGCACTAAGCGTCGTTTCCGAGCTGCCAAGCTTGTCCTTTCCCAGTACCATTTTCATAGCCGAATCGCTTTTTAAGGTTACTTTTAAGGCATGGCCCCGATAAGTAGGCTCGACAATTTCAAACAGCTTTAAATCAATATTCGGTGAAGAAAGGGTACGAATCGGATTTCCGCCAAGCAAAGCGGTGGTTCGGGCATCGAGGATCTGTGAAGGCACAAGAGACAGCTGCGTTACTTGATCCTGCAAGCCCTTGAGCTCGTTCCCGCTTTTTTGATAAGCTTCCAACACTCCGTTCATGGATTCGCCGATAGCGGAAGCATTTCCGGTTGCTTGCTCCAACGAGCTGTTCAGCGGTCCCGCAGCAGCAGAAGGGGCCGCTGCAGGGAGAGAAACCGACGAGGGCTCGGGTATTGTTACGGTCCAATCGGCAGCGGCAGCGGCAAACATCAGGACGCCAAAGAACGGAGCAGTGAGGAGCAGGAAATAGCGGTTGACCTGCTTCACAGTGAGGTTCATTGTAACATCTCCATTTGCTTCTGCAGCGCATTCAGCTGGTTTTTCAGCTCTTGAAGCTGTGTGTACAGCTGATTGCTATTATCGGTATTGGCATTAGCGTTATCCTTGGCGAATGCGAGAAGATCGTTTAACGCATTAATTTTTTCCTGCATCTTGGCGATTTCAGCCGTAAATGCGGCCTGTGTCTGCTCGAGCTGGAGCGTGTATTGCTGCTGAACGGCTTCCAGCTGAATCGCGGTTTGCCGGGATATTTCATTTTGCAGCTGTCGTTTGACGTAGTCGGTATAATAATAGGCCGTAGTAAAGCCTGCCGCGATGAGTAAAACCCATGCTACGAGAAAGCCCTTATAGGAGCGCTTCTTCGCTCTCCCCTCCGAAATTCCGGTATAAGAGGGAGCTGCTGCTGGTCCGGCTGGAGTATTCATCATGATGAATCACCTCGTTATTGATTTTCGGAACTCTCCGGGAGTCATTAATTTCGCCTTCTTGAACACTTTGCTGAAGTATTTTTCGTCTTGATAACCGACCATTTCCGCAACCTCGCTAATTTTCAGAGCTGGATTAGCCAGCAGCACGCATGCCTTCTCCAAACGGATCCGTGTCAAATAGTCGGATAAGTTTTCCTGGAACTCTTGCTTAAACTTACGTGAAATATACTCTCGGCTCAGGAAGAAGTGCCCGGCAATATCCTGCAGTGTAATATCCAAATGGAAATTGGATTCGATATACTTGGCGATCTCATGGATCACGCTGCCGCTTCGCTGCCGGTTTTCGGTTACACGCTCCGCGAGGGTGACCAGCAGATTGCCAAGCTGCTTCTCCCATACCGCAAGGGACAGACGCCCCTCCTCATCCTGCGGGGCTTGAAGCGGAGGGTTTTCGATATAAGGCATATCCGCCTCGTTATCGTAAAGCTCCTTCATCCAGTGTGATTTTAATACGGAAAACTCATGCCACCATAACTCAAGCTGTTCCGGCGTTATGGAAGGCAGCTTGCGGATTTCGCCGAACCATTTGGCAAGCTCCTGCCGAATCAGATTTTGATGCCCGCCGAGGACGGCAAAGCGGATATGATCGGAATAATCGGTCAAATGCACGCTGCGGAGGGCTGTTCTGCCGGCCGAATCTCCTTCGTATATTAGAATCCTTGGCTCCAGGGTCAGCAGGTTCCGCTGCTTTAAGGCAGTCTCCGCCTGCTTAAGCGATAAAGGAAGCTCCGCCGGAAACGTTACGACGGATCCGACTCCGATATTCAGCTTTGCATCAAATGTACGATAAATCCCCGTTAGAATTTGTTCGAGTAGAGCAGCGGTATGGTCAAACCCCGTCCACAGCACGATGCCAATTTCGTTCTCATGGTTCCAGTGCCGGAAGGCGTAGCCTTTGGTGCCGGAGAGAAGAATTTCATTGGCTACATTCAACAAAGAAAACATAAGCAAATCATGATTGCCGAGAAATTTTCGGTGCAGCGCAGCTGGCAGCATGTCCAATGTAAGGAGAGCAACCTGCGCCCGAACGGTGTCGGTACTTATGCCAAACTGCGCCTGCATGGTCTCAATTGCCTGATCATGTGACGGAGGATAAATAAGCAGGTTAGAAAACCATTTGTCCCAAAATACAGGCTTTAATTGGTTCATTTCGATCGACTTGCGACGGTCCTGCTCTCGAGCGGATTCCTCCATCCTCCAGCTGGAAACCGCTTTTTCTAATGCAGTCTGCAGCTGATCCGGGTCGATCGGTTTCAGAATATAGTCCTGGCCGCCGTATTTCATCGTGCTGCGCACAAAGTTAAAATCGTCATGCCCGCTGATGACAATGGTTTTGGATAACGGATGATAATGATGAATCCATTCCAAAAGCTCGACACCGTTAAACAGCGGCATCATCATATCGGTAAGAACGAGTTCGGGACGACTGGATTGAATGAGCTCGACTGCCTGCTTCCCGTTCTCAGCCTCTAAAATTTCAGTGACATCTAAGGTATCCCATGTGACCAGCAGCTTAATAGCTTCCCTGACATGCTGTTCATCATCAACGATTAGCACTTTCATGATGGCTCTCCTGCTTCTTTCGATAAGGGTATATGCAATGTAATTTTAAAGCCGTTCGGCTCCACTGTGTTTTCCGCTAATATGAGAGCTTCTTCTCCGAAAAATAGTCTTAGTCGGGCGGCTACGTTGACGAGCCCGATATGCGGTCGATCGCCGTCTCTAGCACTGCTAGAATCCGGACGATAAAGCGTCCGCTGTAAAATTTGCAGGCGGCCCGGGTCAACAGAGGGACCATTGTTCCAAATTGTAATAACGGTTTCCCCCGAGGTCGGGTAAAGCTTGGACGAGATGCGCAAAATCTCAGAGGCTGCCGTTGACTTTTCAGCACCCATCCCATGCTTGAAATAATTTTCGACGATAGGCTGCAGCACCATCTTGGGCACGGAAATATCCTGTGTGGTCTCTTCAATGTCAAATATAAATTGAAAGCGGTCGCCAAAACGCTGCTTCTGCAGCTCCAGAAACGCTTTCACATAATCCAGCTCCTTGTGCAGCGGAACGACGGTTTCCTCATTGTTCATGCTGTACCGCATCATTTTGCCGAGGGAAGAGATTAATTTATAAACATGCGGAGCTCCGGACTGTAGGGCTAAAGTTCCGATAGACTGCAGCGCATTGTTTAGAAAATGCGGATTGATTTGAGCCTGCAGCGTCTTCAGCTGATACGTCTTATTAGCCAGCTCAAGCCGATATTCTTGCATGATCAGCTTATTAATCGTCTGCATCAGAGAGCGGAAGCGCCTGGCGACCAGCCCGATTTCATCCTGGCTTTGCACTTCGATGTCTGCGTTGAAATTCCCGGTCTGAACCGCATTCATATATCCGATTAATCCTCGGATCGGCTTCGTAATACGGAACGATAAAAAGACCGTAGCTGTCACGGTAACAATTAAAAAGCCGAATAATACTTGGGTATTCAGTCCTGTAATCGTTCTTGCATCCCGAAAGAGCATATCGTTCGGAATTCGTTTGACCATCGTCCAATCCAAATATTCAGCAGTCATCCTCGTTACAAGATGGACCCCTTGAAATTTGTCGTCCCGCCATTCATAGCTGTTTTGATCCAATTGTTCGGACAGCGCCTCAGTTACCCACGATTCGTTCTTGGGCTGGCCGATCTCAGCCGGATTAGGGGAGTAAATGATCGTCCCCTTTTTGTCAAAAATAAAGAGTTCTTCTTCACCCGGAACGTACAGCTGCGAGCATAATTGACGGATCATATCCATGGAAATATCGATTGATAAAAATCCGAGTAAATGCTCGGTCGGCAGCCGGTATATCGGACGGTGCATCGAAAGCACGACAGGGCGCGAATAATAGGAAGGAAGTTGGATACCATATCCATGAGTGATATGCGGGGGCTCGATAAAAGCGCCGTACGCTTTTTCAGGACGCTCTAACTTCGTTCCGTTTCCCCGAGTACTGATTTGGAAGCCCTGCCTCATTAAGAACGAGCGATCGCTTTGGAGAAGATGCAAATTGACCTGCACGATCTCTTTCACAGCTTGCGAAGTGACGAGAAGCGCTTTCGTAATCTGCTGATTACTTGCCGTGTCGTCGTAATCCCGGTCGATAATTTTGTAAATGGTATCCTCGTAAAAGGTGTCGATATAGACGGACATCGAGTTTTTGTCGACGACATTTAAATAGTTAATGATATTAATTTTTCCTTGCTGCGTGAGCTTTAAGTTTTCGCTGACGCTCTGCTCGGTTACGGATTCTTTCGTATAAAAATACGTAATCAATATCGAGGTAGCAATCGGAATTACGGTAGCAATCAGCATAAACACGATCAATTTGCTGCGGATGCTTGTCCGTATGAAGTTCATGATGATGGCCTCCGAGAAAAGAATAACGGTCTCTTCTATTGTAGCATACAGGTCAATATATTCCACCAAACCGTTCATGTTCGTCAGTGCCAAATTTTTTACTCTTTTTCTATACTTAATAAATATCATCAATATGAGAAGGGTGAAACCAAATGTCCGGAACGAAAAAATCGAGCGAATGGCTGCAGCAAATCGTATTTGTGGGACCCGCTCTGATTTTCTTTACCATTATTGTGGTCCTGCCGTTTGTACTTGGCATGTATTATTCGTTCACCTCCTGGAACGGGGTGTCGGATGAGATTACGTGGGTCGGTTTGGCCAACTTTAAGGATGTACTGACCAACGATGACCAGTTTCGCAATTCGTTTTGGTTTACTGTCCGTTTTACGTTCACAGCAGTAATCCTTACAAATCTTGTCGGTTTCCTGCTCGCTCTGCTGCTTACTCGAAACCTGAAGACAAGAAACACGCTTCGTACCGTATTTTTCCTGCCTAACGTCATTGGCGGATTGCTACTCGGTTTTATCTGGCAGTTTATCTTTGTAAAAGGCTTTCAGTCCATCGGTGCAGTGACAGGTATTCCGTTCTTCACCATGCCTTGGCTTGGAACAGAGGAGACGGCATTTTGGGGCATTGTTATCGTTGAGGTTTGGAAGGGTGCCGGTTATCTGATGGTAATTTACATCTCAGGCCTGATTAACGTGCCGCGTGAGCTGATTGAGGCAGCAGATATCGATGGAGCCTCCTGGTTCCAGGTGCTTCGCAATATCATCGTTCCGCTGATTATGCCGGCGGTAACCGTTTGCTTGTTCCTCGCGATTTCGTGGTCCTTTAAGTCGTTTGACGTCATTATCGCCTTGACCAAAGGCGGACCGTTCAATTCGACGGAGGCGGTCGCAATCAACATTTATAATGAGGCGTTCACTCGAAACCGTTATGGAGCGGGAACGGCGAAAGCATTCATTTTCTTCATCATCGTAGCGGCAATTACGGCCCTTCAGGTTCGATTGACGAAGAGTCGGGAGGTTGAAGCATAATGGAAAACAAATATACGGGCCGGACCTTAACATTAGAAATACTGGGGATCCTCATTGGTCTGCTGTTTCTGGTACCTTTTTATTTCGTAATCGTCAATTCGTTAAAATCGTTCGCTGAACTGCTTACGAATTCGGCTGCGCTTCCGAAAGATATCGTTTGGAACAACTATACGAGGGCGTGGAAAATCCTTGATTATCCAAAGGTGTTTACGAATTCTCTGATCATTACCGTGTTCAGTAACCTCGGGCTCGTAGCCATCAGCTCGATGGCTGCTTATCGGCTCGTGCGCAACCCATCGAAATTCAATAATTTCGTTTTCGCCATATTCGTTGCCGCGATGGTTATCCCGTTCCAATCGATTATGATTCCGCTTGTGCGCGTAACGACCAATTTTGGTCTGATGGGAAGTATTCCGGGATTGATCGTATGTTATTTCGGATTTGGGGTATCTTTAACAATGTTCCTATATCACGGGTTTATTAAGACGATCCCGCGTGAAATTGAAGAATCGGCCCGTGTGGACGGCTGCAGCCCTTACGGGGTGTTTTGGCGAATTGTATTCCCGCTGCTGAAGCCGATGACGGTAACCGTAATCCTGCTTAACAGCTTATGGATTTGGAATGACTATTTGCTGCCGCTTCTTGTTCTTACGGATCCGGATCTCCGCACGATCCCGCTCGCAACAAGCGCCTTCTTCGCGCAATATACAAAGCAATGGGATTTGGCGCTTGCGTCGCTTGTGCTGGGGGTAACGCCAATTGTCATTTTCTTCTTGTCCATGCAGAAGCATATTATTGAAGGGATTACGGCTGGGTCGGTAAAAGGGTAACGCTTTCAAAGTTAATATGTTCCACCCTTTTGTTCAATATCGTCAGTGTAGCCAGTCATGCCAACCTTCTATAATTGGCATGTAAGCACATACAAAAATATTTTGGGAGGTCACATCCATGAAAAAGTTTTGGACCGTAGCGCTTGCCGCTACGATGCTTTCTTCCGCACTGACAGCCTGCGGCGGCGGTAAAGATGATGCAGGACAAACGAATACAGGTGGAGCTGGCGGAGATGCGAAGAAAGACGTAACCATCCGCATTTTCCAGTATAAGGTAGAGATTGCTGAGCAGCTGAACAAGCTGAAGGAAGAGTACGAAAAAGCGCATCCGGGCGTGAAGCTGCAGATTGAAACAGTCGGCGGCGGCGCGGATTACGGCGCAGCACTGAAAGCGAAGTTTGCTGGCGGCGAGGAGCCGGACATTTTCAATAACGGCGGTAACTCCGAGCTGGATTTGTGGATCGATAAAATGGAGGATCTGTCCGGCGAGCCTTGGGTTGCGAACATGATCGACTCCACAAAAGCTCAAATTTCCCGCGACGGAAAAATCTATGGGCAGCCGATTGGTATTGAAGGCTACGGCTTCCTTTACAACAAAGAGCTTTTTGATAAAGCAGGAATTACACAAGTTCCGAATACATTAGCTTCGCTTGAGGATGCGGCGAAGAAGCTTCAAGCTGCAGGCGTGGCAACACCGTTTGCGAACGGCTATCAAGAATGGTGGATTCTTGGCATTCACAACATGAACGTAGCACTTGCGAATCAGCCGAATCCGGACCAGTTTATTGCCGATTTAAAAGCAGGCAAGGTACAGCTTAAGGACAATAAGATTTTCCAAGATTGGGTTAACCTCCTTGACCTTACGGTAAAGTACGGCTCTAAAACTGCATTAACAACAGATTACAACACGCAAGTTACTGAATTTGCAACAGGTAAAGCAGGTCTGATGCAGCAGGGCAACTGGACGCAGGTTCAAATCAACAAGACGAACCCAGACATTAAGATTGGTGTGGCTCCAATGCCAATCAGCAACGAAGCTACAAGCAAAATTTTCACGGGCGTACCGAACAACTGGGCGGTTAACAAAAATTCGAAGGTAAAAGAAGAAGCAAAAGCATTCTTGAACTGGCTCGTATCTTCCGAAACCGGCAAGAAATACATTGTTAACGAATTTAAGTTCATGCCTGCATTCAAAAATATTGAATTCGACGCAGCAGCACTTGGCGATATCGCAGCATCGATTCAAACGTATACGAAGGACAACAACACGCTTCCTTGGCTGTGGTTCAAGCTCCCTGACGGAGCTACACAAGAAATCGGCGCTCATATGCAAGCTTATATCGCCGGCAAGATTCAAAAGGATCAGCTTCTGACAAACATTCAGGACACGATTGTGAAGCTGGCCTCCAAGAAATAAGCATAGCTCGATGAAAAACGGTCTCTGAGAGGCCGTTTTTTCCTTTTTCGGGAGATTTAGAGGTTTAATGGCGTTTCCTAATATTTGGATGAGTTTGCTACAATGAATGAAAAGGATTTCACAACGATGGAGAGAAGGCGCCGCCATGAACCTGATGTTTAGGAAATCGATTTTCTTTCAGTCCGCACTTCCTATGGAAAGGCGTTTATCGGGAAATGCGAAGCTTTCTCTAGCCATTCATTGGTGTTTTACATTCGGTTCGTCGATGTCTGGCGTATTTTTAAGCTTGTACCTATGGAGACTAACCAATGACCTCTGGGTAAATGGAATGTACCAGCTCATCAGCTTTGCCTGTACTCCTTTGGGGTTTGCTCTCGGCGGTTTGTTCGCCAAGAAGAAAGGCCCGATGGCCACTATCCGGGTCGGGATTGCCTTAACGGCGCTATTTTACTTGGCTGTTGTTATCGTACAAACGGACGTCGTTAAGTACTACGTTTGGTTTGCGATTTTTCAGGCTTTAGCCGGGTCGTTTTATTGGGTGAGCTATATTACGCTGATGTATGACGTATCTACAGATCAAAATCGGCTGCGTTACCTGGCACTCAATATGATCACGTTCACAACTGGCAATCTGGCGGGTCCGGCGTTGGCCGGTGCGATCATTGCGTGGAGCGTAGGCTTGACGGGATACATTTTCGTCTTTACGTTATCTTTTATTATGTTCGTGATGACGGCGCTGCTCAGCACCCGATTGCGGTCCGCATCCAGCCACCACAAGTCCTATTATTTAAAATACACCGGACTGCTCATGAAACGCAGCCGCCGGTTTACGAAGATGCTGTTCGGCTTTTTTACCATCGGATTATTCCAAGGAATTATATTATTTCTTCCAAATATATTACTGTTCGAAGCAGTGGGCCGTGAGGATGCTGTCGGTTATATCGGAATGGGGCTGGCAGCCTTAACGGTGACGACGGGTTGGCTGATTTCAAAGTACGGAAGGGAAAGCAGCGCTCAGCTTTATGTGAAAGCAGGAGCCGTGGGTTTGATTGCCGGGACTGTTCTACTCGTTGTAGACGGCCAGTCGTTATGGACGATCTTGTTGTTCATGTCTTTTCAAAATGTGTGCTTCCCCCTCATTGTCAATACCTTATCCGCATACCAATACCGAATCATTGGCGGGCTCCCGTTAAAAGGAAATTTGCGCATTGAAACCGTTGTCTTACGGGAGTCTTTCCTCAATGCCGGCAGAATGCTCGGTACATTTGGCATTATTTTATTTTCCGCAGAGGTGTCTTCGGTTTGGATCGGGATCATCTTATTGGCGGCTGCATCGGCTCAGCTGCTGCTTGGCTGGCTCATTGAGAAGGACGGGGATACTTTACAGAGATCTGCATAACCTACCCGTAGACCACGTTGAAGGAGGCAGTCTGTCTATGTACGATTGCATCATTGTCGGCGGTGGGATCGCCGGGCTTCAGGCGGCTATTCAATTGGGCCGTTACGGAAGGAACGTCATGGTTATCGATGCCGGTGAAGGCAGGTCGCTTTTATGTCACCGATACGGCAATATTCTAGGGTATCCGGATGGGGTGGACGGCGCGTATCTGAGAGAAGTAGGCAGAGCGCAGGCGGAATCGTACGGAACGCGGTTTGTAGCGGACAAGGTTGTGCGTGCGGCTCGTTTATCCGGGGGAGAAGGATTTCGCGTATTTGGGGAAAGCACGCTGCGTGAAGGGGAGGAATCTCGCGCACTGCTGCTTGCTACCGGTATTGCCGATCGTTTTCCAGAGCTTCCGGGCCTTAGAGAATGCTTTGGGATTTCCGTTTATATTTGCCCGGATTGCGACGGCTATGAAGTCCGCGGAAAGCGTACGGTTGTGCTAGGCGCCGGGGATGCAGGGGCCCGAATGGCACTCACCCTGACGTATTATACCGACGAACTTATTTTTGTTAATCATGAAAAAGAATTGGTACGAGAAGATCTGCGTGAAAAATTAGCGAAAAAGCAGATCGAGGTTGTCAACGAATCCGCGGCCGAAATTGTACAGGCTAACGGAGGATTTAACGGCATCCGCTTAAGCGGCGGGAAAGTAATTACCGGCGACAAAGCGTTCATTGCCTTCGGCGGCAATAAGGTGAAATCCGATTTGGCCTCCGACCTTGGAGCAGAACGGCTTGAAAGCCGCCACATTGTTACCGATCCGCGAACCAAAATGACCAGCGTACGCGGGCTCTGGGCAGCCGGGGACATCGGCGTCCATTCGGAGCAGCTTGTAATTGCGATGGCCGAAGGACATCAGGCCGCAATATGGATGCACAAATATTTAATGGAAAAAGGCTTTAAAAGACCTTATCAGGAGAAGTCGAACGAGTTTGTGATGTCGTAACGACCTCGGCAAATTCCTTCAGCCCGGCCTGGCCGCTTTCGGTTAAGCCGTATACCCCGCGCTCAATGCGGCGAAACCATCCGTATACGTTGCGTTGAAGGATGGCGGCTGCTTTGCTCGATCCGGTCCGTTCACGCAGTTCTCTGGGGCTGAGCGGGCCGTGTTCGGCAAGGCATTGCGCAATGGCGAGCGCTTTCTCGCGGTATGCGGTAACCAGCTTGACGCGTGTTGCGCCTCCGACGTTATAATCCCCGCTGCGTTCCGCAAATTCCTGGGCCATCCGAGCCCTTTTCAGCTTAGAAAGGCTTTTCGGCGGTAATCCAGCGGCATAGGGCTCACACAGCACTTCAACGAAGGGCTTTTTTTTGCTGTAGAAGGTTACCCCCAGCAGCCCGATGCCAAGACGCCGGCACAGCTCGAGAATATCTCTCCAGCGCCCGCCGGAAGCGGCGCGCTTGCGGTATTCGACGGCCGCATAGACGGAAGCTGTCAGGCTTTGCCGTTTCATGGCCTGCAGGACAAGCCCCAGCTGGAACGTTCGCTTCAGCTCCACGATCACCGGTTCGCCCGCTGCATCTCCCGTTGGGTAAGCAACCAAATCACAGCCGTTGACCTCGCTTTTTACCGTATAGCCCCGTTCCTCCAAAAATCGTTTGACCGGAGCGTACAGCTCCGTTTCATGCCTTATCGGCATGTCCATCAGCTCCTTCTTCATTCCCTCTACTATAGCAAAAAGCTTTTTCTTTAAAAACAGGTAAACTTACCTCACGCCGCCGCATACTTATTTAATACACTCTTAAAATCTTGTGAGCTGTGCAGTCTGGGAGGAGGGGTACCCATGAACCTTTTTGAGCGCATTCAACAGCATCGGTCGGAAGAGGAACGGTTAGCGTGGACGGGAACCTTTGCGGATTATATTGAATTACTGCGGCAAAATCCCCATTTGGCGATGACGGCCCATAGACGAGTTTATGAAATGATTGAATCGCTTGGCATTACCGATGAAAACGGACAGCGGACGTACAAGTTTTTTGAACAGGAGATTTTTGGCCTGGATCGGGCAATTGAAAAATTAGTCGAGGAGTACTTTCATTCGGCGGCAAGAAGATTGGATGTGCGCAAGCGGATTTTGCTGCTCATGGGACCGGTCAGCGGCGGGAAATCGACGCTTGTGACGCTTCTAAAGCGGGGGCTGGAACGCTTCAGCAGGACGGATCGCGGCGCTGTATACGCGATTAAAGGCTGTCCGATGCACGAAGAGCCGCTGCACCTCATTCCGAACGAGCTTCGTCCGGAGGTAGAGAAGGAGCTGGGCGTCATTATCGAAGGAAGTTTATGCCCTTCCTGCCAAATGCGTTTAAAAACGGAATACAACGGCCGAATTGAGGATGTTGAGGTGGAGCGGGTGCTCATCTCGGAAGAAGGCCGCGTTGGGATCGGAACCTTCTCTCCGTCTGACCCGAAATCGCAGGATATTGCAGACTTGACCGGCTCGATCGACTTTTCGACCATTACCGAATACGGCTCGGAATCCGACCCGCGGGCGTACCGCTTTGACGGCGAGCTGAACAAAGCGAACCGCGGTATTATGGAATTCCAAGAAATGCTGAAATGTGACGAAAAGTTTTTGTGGAACCTGCTTTCTTTGACGCAGGAAGGCAATTTCAAGGCGGGACGATTTGCCTTAATTTCCGCTGATGAACTTATCATAGCTCACACGAACGAATCGGAATACAAAGCGTTTATCGCTAATAAGAAAAATGAAGCGCTGCAGTCCCGTATGATCGTCATGCCGGTGCCATACAACCTTAAGGTATCGAAGGAAGAGCTGATTTATTCCAAATTGATCGGCCAATCCGATATGAGCCATGTCCATATTGCACCTCACGCGCTGCGAGCCTCCGCGATTTTCTCCATATTAACCCGACTCAAAGAAACGAAGAAGCAGGGCATCGATTTGCTGAAGAAAATGCGGCTGTACGACGGGGAAGCGGTTGAAGGGCTGAAGGATGGAGATTTGAAGGAGCTGCAGAGCGAATATGCGGAAGAAGGAATGTCCGGCGTCGATCCGCGCTATGTCATTAACCGGATTTCCAGCGCGCTGATCCGCCATGATCTGCAGTGCATTAATGCGCTTGACGTGCTGCGTGCGCTCAAGGACGGTTTGGATCAGCATGCCTCCATCAGTAAGGAGGAGCGGGAGCGTTATTTGAACTTTATATCGATTGCTCGTAAAGAATACGATGAACTCGCCAAGAAGGAAGTGCAGAAGGCCTTCGTCTATTCGTTCGAGGAGTCGGCGCGTACGCTGTTTGAAAATTACCTCGACAACATCGAGGCGTACTGCAACTGGCAGAAAATTCGCGACCCGTTAACGGGTGAGGAAATGGACCCGGATGAGCGGCTTATGCGCTCCATTGAGGAGCAGATCGGCATTAGTGAGAACGCGAAGAAGGCGTTCCGCGAGGAAATATTGATCCGGATGTCTGCCTATTCCCGCAAGTCCCGCAAGTTCGAGTACAACTCGCATGAAAGGCTGCGCGAGGCGATTGAGAAAAAGCTGTTTGCCGACCTCAAGGATATCGTTAAAATCACGACGTCGACGAAGACGCCGGATGAAACACAGCTGAAAAAGATAAATGAGGTGAGCGCACGGCTGATTGACGAGCATGGCTATTGCCCGGTCTGTGCGAATGAACTGCTGCGATATGTGGGAAGCTTGCTGAACCGATGAGGATGCTGTCAAACGAGTGTAAAGTGAACTGGCTGAGGAGCGCGTTTCTATTCCAAAGCCGGTTCATTTTTTTGAATAAAAAATGCCTGCTTATCTCATTCTACATTGGATACTAGGAAGGGATAGGATCAGTTCCTGCAGCGAAGGGAGGTAAAGGACATGAATGTAAGTTTAGACGAAATGTTGAAGTCCGGGAGGTTTAACGCGACGGCTTCCCGTGTGCTCGAAATTATGGAGGACTATATCCCGGTACATACTTGGTTCGTTGCTCTAAATAATCGAAAGCACAATGTAATTATTAAAGTGAACCGTAAGGATGGTATCGTGCAAGAAGGAGCGTCATCCCCCTTCGAGGAAACCTACTGCAAGCTGGTAACTGCCAACGGCAGGTTTCCAACCGTTATTCCCGATACGGAAAAAGACCCGTTAACCTCGGCCCTATTGATAACGAGCTCGCTCGGCAGCTGTTCTTTTGTCGGGCTTCCTTTGGTGTATGGAGAGACGGGGGAGTCGGTAGGGACGATTTGCGCTCTGGATAAAGAGGCACACCACTATACGAAGGCTGAAATTGAATTTTTGAATACGATGGCGGATGTGCTCTCTCGGGCAATCACGTTGGAGGTTACAAGTAAGGGAAGAGCATAAAACGCCGCACTCCAAAAGCCTAGGTAGAAAGGCTGGAGTCGGCGTTTTTGCGTGTAGTCCTAAGATTACTATTTATACAGGATATCGTCCTTTAGCGAAGCAACCTTTGCGATGACGGTATCGATGGAGTCCTGCGGTACATTGAAGTGAGCCAAGGCAGCGGCCAGGTGGTTGGCAATTGCCTGAAAATGCTGAGGCTGAATATTCATCCCCTCATGCGCTTTCGCCATGGAAAGGCCGGTGTACTGGTTTGGTCCGCCTAGAGCAAAACTGATGAATTTCGTCTGGTGCTTGCGCTGCTTTTCCATATCCGTGTGTGAAAAGAAATGGTTAACTGTGTCGTCAGCGAGAACCAGCTCGTAAAAATAATCGACAACCTTTCCAATCGTGCCTTCTCCGCCTAACTGCTCGTAAAGTGTAGTCATTCTCATTTTCTCCTCTCAATTTGTATCTAGCCAAATTTTAATCCTGCTACGCGGCATAGCGTGTGACCTGCGTCACAGGTGTACAACCAAATATAATTTGTGCGTGTTATAATTTGGATGAGGTGGATACCATGAAGCAAAATTCGATAGTATTATTCGACGGAGTTTGTAATTTATGTAATGGAGCGGTTCAATTTATATTGAAGCGAGATCGCAACGAACGGTTCCGCTTTGCTGCCCAGCAGTCGGAAGCGGGACAAAAGCTGATGAAGGCGCATGGGGTTGACCAGGAGGCTTCGGAGGGACATGGAGATACGGCAGGCAGCTTTGTTTTGATTGAGGGAGGGCGTGCGTACCTTCGATCTGCAGCAGCCCTGCGGATTGCCAAAGGGCTTGGCTTCCCATGGTCGCTGTGCTATGCCGGGATTGTGATTCCGAGACCGGTTCGGGATGCGATGTATCGATATGTGGCGAAAAATCGCTATCGCTGGTTCGGGAAGCAGGAGTCCTGCATGATGCCAACGCCCCAGCTGAAAAGCCGGTTTGTTGGCGACCATGAGGTTTAGTTACTCACTCCGAGAACACAAAGAGGCTTAGAAATTAAGGCTTTGAAACGGGAACGGAGTCGTTGAAATATTCTTCTAGGGTTATGTTCTTTTCTTTGATTGCTGCGGCGATCGTCTTGCCGACATAACGAATATGCCATGGCTCATAGGCATAACCAGTGATGCTTTCTTTGCCTTTCGGGTAGCGGATGATAAATCCGAATTCATGGGCATGCTCGCTCAGCCATTTTCCTTCCGGGGTCGTGCCAAAGACTTCTTCAAGCGCAAACTTGGCGCTTCGGCTGGAAACATCCATGGCGAGACCCGTCTGATGCTCGCTTTCGCCCGGGACAGCGCTGTAACGGGACGCTTCTTGTTTGCCTTGAGCAGCGACATTTGCTTGATAGATCACCTTCTGGGTTTGGTAGGAACGATAGCCCGAAACGGCATATAGTTCAATTTTATCTTCTTTCGCCTTTTCGAACAGCGCTTCTAAGGCGTCTGCTGCTTCTTGGCGAAGAAGTTTTTTTTCGCTTTTTCCGCTAAAGGAGAACGGGACGTCCGGCTGTACTAGGTTGCTTGGCACGTAGTTATCGGGAAGAGAGCGCTGCTTGTTCACAACAACGGTGACAGCTGTTGCATTGGTGACGACGGCTTTCCCGTTATCGTTTGCGGATACAGTTTGGTCCAGAGGTTCTATGATTGTAATATGAACGGTTGCGCTGACGCTGCCGCTAGCAGATATCTCTATGTCGGCTGTTTGGCCTGTGACGGCTTTGGCTGAGGCAGTTAAGGTGCCGTCACTGCTTATGGCAGCAACGTTCGGATCACTGCTCTTGTATTGCAGCTTGCCCGCCAAAGAGGAGAAATCAACCACTTCGCCTTTCGCGTTCAGTGCTGTAATCTTTAGCGGGTAGTCTTGGCTGGGGGCCAAGGTGAGCTCTTTCTCTTCAAGCTTAAGAGAAGTAAGGCTTGCGGCGGAATTACTTCCTTTGCCAGTAGTGCTTTGTGTGGTTTCACTTGCAGTTGTTTGTACACTGGGTTCACCGGGGACGGAGCAGCCTGCAACCGCTGCGGCAAGCAGGGCGGCGATCCAGACGGATTTCGTTTGATTTTTCATGAAATGGAAACACTCCTGTGTTACTTGGATTGTGTAGATGCATACATTTTTATTATATCATGTTAGAGGAGTGGTGAAAGGATGGGCATATGTTAAGTAATATTACATATATTACCTCTTTTCATGTAAATTCCTGTTGCGGTTATTTTACCGCTGTTATATAATTTCTGATTATATCTTTGTAAATTTAGCTTGTTAGGGGGAACTTATTTTGAAAAGAAAACAGATTATTCTTTCGGTGCTTCTGATGTTCTGTGTGGCGCTAATCGCTTCCGCCTGCGGTGCGAAAGAGGTGCAGAAGCCTGCTGACAATAACGCAGCTCAACCATCCGCTCAGGAGCCTGCGAAGCAGGAGCCGGCAGCCAAGCCGACGAAGCTGGACGAGATTAAGAAGGCCGGCAAGATCGTGTTAGGAACGAGCGCGGACTACCCGCCTTACGAGTTCCATAAGACGGTGAACGGCAAGGATGAAATCGTTGGTTTTGACATTGAACTGGCGAAAGAGTTTGCTAAGGATTTGGGCGTTAAGCTGGAAATTAAAGATATGAAGTTTGACGGTCTTCTTCCAGCGCTGCAAGCAGGCAACATTGATGTTATTATCGCCGGTATGACTCCGGACGAAGAGCGCAAGAAAGCGGTAGACTTCTCGAAGATTTATTATACGGCCGTACAGACTGTTGTCGTTCGTGCGGAAGATAACGATAAGCTGAAGACGACCGACGACCTGAAGGGCAAAAAGGTAGGCGCTCAGAAGGGGTCCGTGCAAGAGGATATCGTAGCGGAGCAAATTAGCGGTTCGACGGCTAAGATCCTGCCGAAGATTCCTGACCTGTTCATGGAGCTGAAGTCCAAGAAGGTAGATGCGCTGGTGGTAGAAGAGCCGGTTGCAGCTGCGTATGTGTCGAAGCATAAGGACTTGGCAATCTCCAGCATCCCGCTTAAGCAGGATGAGGGCGGTTCCGCGATTGCGTTCGCGAAAAACAACCCTGAGCTTGTAGAAGCTGCGAACAAAACAATCGATCGCCTGCTTAAAGATAAGCTGATCGAAAAGTTCGTTGCCGAAGCAAACGATATGGTTGAATAAGTAAACAACGTGTGAACAAAGAAATAGCGGCCTGCCGCCGCTATTTTTTCTTTGTTTCTTGGGATAATCGAATGATCCCGAACTATAATGAGAAGGTAACGATAGGAGGTGCAGATTCTCGTGTTTGATTTTTCATGGTTTCCGAAATATTATTCCTTTTTTATCGACGGCGCGAAGATGACCGTTATCGTGGCAGCCCTCTCGGTATTTTTCGGGGTTATTCTAGGTCTAGTTCTTGCATTAATGCGATTGTCGAACATCAAGCCGCTGCGCTGGTTTGCGGTGTCGTATATTGAATTCATTCGCGGTACGCCGATCCTTGCCCAAATCTTTTTGTTCTACTACGGGCTGCCGCAGCTGGGAATTAACTTTCCTGAGATTTCATTTATTCCGTTTTTTCCGGATTTGATGGCGGGGGTGCTGGCGCTTTCCTTCAACAGCGCCGCCTATGTAGCGGAAACGTTCCGTGCGGGCATTCAAGCGATTGATAAGGGGCAGATGGAGGCCGCACGCTCGCTTGGCATGAACCAGCGGACGGCAATGCAGCATATCATTTTGCCGCAGGCGATTCGAAATATTTTGCCGGCACTAGGCAATGAATTTATCGTTGTTATCAAAGAAACATCGATCGTTTCAATCATCGGGATTCATGAGCTCATGTACAATGCGGAAACGGTTCGCGGCAACACCTTCCAGGGCTTTACGCCTATTCTGGTCGCTGCGGTGTTCTACTTCTTAATCACGTTCCCGCTCTCGAAGCTGCTGGGCATAGCGGAAAGGAGGATGACGGCATCTGATCGCGGTAAATAATTTACACAAACATTTTGGCAAGCTGGAAGTGCTGAAGGGGATCGACCTGACGATTGAGCAGGGCGAGGTTGTCGTTCTCATCGGACCGAGCGGCTCCGGAAAGAGTACACTGCTGCGCTGCTTAAACCTGCTGGAGACGCCTACAGAGGGAGAAATCCAGTTTCTCGGCACATCGATTACGGACAAAAAGACAGACGTGAACGTTCTGCGCCAGGATATGGGCATGGTTTTCCAGCAATTTAACCTGTTTCCACACCTTAAAGTCATCGATAATATCACCCTTGCACCGATTAAAGTGCGCGGGCTCTCCCGGGAGAAGGCCATTGAAACGGCTCGGGCATTGCTCAAGCGAGTAGGGCTGGCGGAAAAAGAAAACGCCTACCCGGGCATGCTGTCCGGCGGGCAAAAACAGCGGATCGCGATTGCGAGAGCGCTGGCCATGCAGCCGAAGGTGATGCTGTTCGACGAGCCGACATCTGCGCTTGACCCGGAAATGGTCGGTGAGGTGCTGGAGGTTATGAAGCAGCTTGCGGCGGAAGGCATGACCATGGTTGTCGTGACCCATGAGATGGGGTTTGCCCGCGAGGTCGGAAGCCGCCTCATCTTTATGGACGATGGAAAAATCGTGGAGTCGGGAGATCCCCGCACGATTTTTGCCAACCCGCAGCATCCGCGTACGAAGGACTTTTTGGCGAAGGTGCTTTAAGGATTACGCTTGTTCATAAGTTATGGTTATTAAAGACCGGTAAAGCGAAGATCATCGCTTCGCCGGTCTTTTTATGTACGAAAAAAGGGCGCATGTCAGCGCCCCGTTCTTACTATATTATATCGCTTTGTATACTCGCGCTTCGAATGGGCGAAGCGTGAGTGTCGCCGATTCCGGCTGACCCGCTGTTTCGCTATAGTTGCTGAGAAGCAAAGTGGTGGCTTCCGCCTTAAACGGTTCGGGCAGGCGGAAGGTGGCCGCAAGCTTTGAAAAGCTGCACACGATGAGAAGCTTTTCATCTCCTAAGGTCCGGGTATAAGCGTACACAGACTTATGCTCTTCGCCGACCAAATCGTAAGTTCCGTATACCGCTGCCTCATGAGCAGCGCGCAAGCGGATCAGTGACTTGTAATAGTTGTAGATGGAATTCGGGTCTTCCAGCTGCGCTTCCACATTAATTTTTGTGTAGTTCGGGTTAATAGCAAGCCATGGCTTGCCAGAAGTAAAGCCGGCGTTTGCCGATGTATTCCACTGCATCGGGGTGCGCGCGTTGTCGCGGCCTCTCTGATAAATCCCTTCCATAATGACATCGACCGGTTTCCCGTCAAGCATTCCTTCGCGGTAAACGCCTTTTGCTTCTACATCATTGTAATCGTCGATGCTTGGAAAACGCACATTGGTCATGCCGATTTCCTGGCCCTGATAAATATAAGGCGTCCCCTGCATGAGGAAATACAAGGTTGCCAGCATTTTAGCGGATTCCAGCCAAAATTCTTTGTCGTCGGCAAAGCGGGAGACGGAGCGCGGAACGTCATGGTTTTCCAAGTAAAGAGCGTTCCAACCGCGTCCTTCGAGACCTTTTTGCCACTCGGTTAATATCTTTTTCAGCTCATCCAGATCAAATTTGCCGCGAACATCGTATTTACCGTCCGGCCCTGCATCGATATTCATATGGTTGAACTGGAAAATCATATTGAATACGCCGCGTCCCTCGCCGACATAATCCTCGGCTTGATCCATCGTCACCCCGTTCGCTTCGCCAACAGTCATAATATCGTAGCGGGCAAACGTCTCTTTTTTCAGCTCCTGTAAAAACTCGTGAATGCCCGGACGATTCATATGGCCTTCCCAAGAAGGGACATATCGCTTGCCTTCCGGATTCGGAAGATCAGGCATCCCGGGGATTTTCTTAATATGGGTAATCGCATCGACACGAAACCCGTCAATGCCTTTATCGAGCCACCAGCGGATCATATCGTAGACAGCGGTGCGGACCTTGGCATTTTCCCAGTTGAGATCCGGCTGGCGAACCGAGAACAGGTGCATGTAATATTCACCGGTCGACTGATCGAGCTGCCAAGCAGAGCCCCCGAAAATGGACTCCCAGTTGTTTGGCTCCTTGCCGTTCTTCCCAGGCCGCCAGATGTACCAGTCACGCTTCGGGTTATCCTTGGAGGAGCGGGATTCGATAAACCACGGATGCTCGTCCGAGGTATGATTTACGACAAGGTCCATAATGATCTTGATGCCGCGGGCATGCGCCTGCTCCAAAAGCTCGTCAAAATCGTCCATCGTGCCGAATTCTTTCATAATGTCTTGATAGTTGCTGATGTCATAGCCGTTGTCGTCGTTCGGTGATTCGTAGATCGGACAAATCCATATCACATCCACACCGAGATCCTTCAAATAATCAAGCTTGGACAAAATCCCGCGGATATCGCCGACGCCGTCGCCGTTCGAATCCACGAAGCTCCGAGGGTAAATTTGATAAACAACGGATTCTTTCCACCACTTTTTATTCATCAATCATGGCCTCCCGATCGTTAGTAGCCTGATCATACCAAAGGCTGCGCTAGGAACAAACGAACTGCATTGACCATTTATTATGAAAAATGTGACATTGTGTAATGCAGCCCGCTTCTATATAACGTATTATTAACCAGTGTTACCATCCTGATGCTGTAAAGTGAATAATCGGTTTTGGGGTGGGTCCCGGGAGCGGTTTTTTTATGAAGTTTTCGTAACAAAAGGTGAAAAAGTTTATATTGATCGACAAATTCCACCAAACTTTTCGTGAGTGATCCTTTATACTTTGACATGCTGCGCAACTTACTTGAACTCGAAAGGATCTTTGATATGAAATTTCGTACAAGATTAATTGTCGGTTTCAGCTCTATCTTGGCAGGAATTGTCTTTTTCTCGATCATAGTGTTCAGTATGCTGTCTGTTATGAATGCGAATATGAATAAAGTGGTTAACGAAGATTACTCCAATGTCAATCAAATTTATATTATCCGCTATGAGCTGAATAATTTAGCTAGAGATTTAAACTTCTTTCTCTTAAATCCAGAAAGCGATGAGCGGCAACGGATTATAGACAGCGTCGGGCAAAGACATGACAAAATTTTGGCTGCTTGGGATCAGATTTTGAAATCTACTCCATCCCTTTCTCAAGAGCCGATTATGACGCAATTTCAAGCTTTGTATGGAAATTATGTTGAATCAACAAATCAAGTATTGAAGAAGGTGGAGGAGGGTGCAAAGGAGGAAGCGATAAATTTTGCTTTATCGACGAATGAGCAAAATCGCAAAAATCTTTCAGTAGCGATTGAGGAGTACAAGCTTAAGCAGGAAGAAGCAATGGCCGATTCGGTTTCCGTCTCCCTCAGCTCTTACGAAAATGCGGTAAATACATTGATTTTACTTGTCGTTTCGACGCTGATTGTGAGCAGCGGCATTGCGATTTGGGTTTACCACAGCGTAACCAAAAATTTGCGGCGCGTAACGAGTGTTATTAACAATATCAATTATGCCGGGATCGAAAATATTCCAAGAATCGAAGTGTATACTCGAGATGAAGTCGGAGATATTGCCGTCGCCTTTAACCGAATGGCGGACAAGCTGGAGGATCATGTTGAACAGGAGCTGAGCTACCAGCGCACGCTGGAGGAGCAGAGCTGGAAGAAGGCGGCGATTGCAGAAGTAACCTTGTTGTATCAAGGGGTTCAGGATTTACATATGTTGGCCAACGCGTTTCTGTCTGAAATCGTGCCGAAAATTGGAGCCAGCCACGGTGTGTTTTATATCATGATGGACCATGACGGTGAACGGCCGTATCTAAAGAAGTCAGCTTCTTACGCTGAACAAGTGGAGCATTCACTGCCTGAAGAGCTGCAGCTGGGTGAAGGATTGATTGGTCAATGTGCCATGGACAATAAATCGATCGCTTTAACCAGCGTACCGAGCAATTATATACGAATCGGCTCGGGTCTCGGGTCAGCGGCGCCTGCGTCGATTATGATCCTTCCGGTCTCCTCGGAAAACACCGTATTGGCCGTGTTTGAGGTGGCTTCGTTCACCCCGTTTACAGGCTCGGAGCTGGCGCTGCTTGAGGAGCTGGCGGACACGATGAGCGTTCCGATTAACCGGATTCGCAATCATATGAAGGTGCAGCAGCTGCTCCGGGAGTCGCAGGTTTATTCGGAAGAGCTTCAAGCCCAGTCTGAGGAGCTGCAGCAGCAGCAGGAGGAGCTTCGTGCACTCAATGAGCGGCTTGAAGAGCAGGTGAAGCAATCCGAACGGAAAAGCAAGGAGCTGGAAAGATCCAAGAAGGAAATTGAAGAAAAAAACAAAGAAATTATGCTGGCTTCCAAATACAAGTCGGAGTTTCTCGCTAACGTGTCGCACGAGCTGCGTACGCCTCTCAACAGTATGCTGATTCTTTCTCAAATGCTGGCGGAGAACAAGAACGGGAATCTGCAGCCGAAGCAGCTGGAGTTTATTCGTACGATTCATTCCTCGGGTACAGATCTCTTAAACTTGATTAATGAAATATTAGATTTGTCCAAAATTGAATCCGGAAAAGCGGAGCTGTCAAGTGACATTACTACGGTTGGCGAATGTCTTACCGCAGCAATGAAACAGTTTGAACCGGTCGCTCTGCAACGAAAAATTCAATTTGTGCTTGAAAGTGACCCGGGCCTGCTAGAGCAAAAGATGGTCATTGACCAGCAAAAGCTGGATTCCATCATTAAAAACCTGCTCTCGAACGCGGTTAAGTTTACGGAAAAGGGCAATGTGAAACTGTCTGCACGCAAGGCTGAGCCTAGCGAAATTGAAGGCCATCCGGTGCTCACCATCCTGGACGACGTACTGGCGATCTCCGTTACGGATACGGGGATCGGCATTCCGAAGGAGAAATTTGATATTATTTTCGAGGCATTCCAACAGGCTGACGGTACGACGAGCCGAAAGTTCGGAGGTACCGGCTTGGGACTTTCCATCTCCAAGGAATTTGCAGCATTATTGGGCGGATTTATTCGCGTGGAAAGCCAGGTTGATGTTGGAAGTACATTTACGCTATACATCCCGATGGATTCTAGAGAGTGGATGGTGCGATTAGCCGAGGCTGAAGCGGCAGCTGCATCGGCGGCTGAGAAGGCGGAACGCTTAGAATTCGAAGATAACGGTAGCTCTGAGATTGAAACCCAGAGTTCGCCGAAGGTGGACCAAGAGCAGTTTGATCTGCTAAACGGTAAAAAAGTACTGCTGGTTGACGATGATATGCGCAACATTTATGCGCTAACTACATTTTTGGAAACGTATGGGATCCAAGTCCATTTTGCCGAAAATGGCGAGGAAGGTATCGAGCTCCTGTTGGAGCAGCCGGATACGGATTTGGTGCTGATGGATATTATGATGCCGCGTATGGACGGTTATGAGGCAATAGGGAAAATTCGTTCTATGCCAGAATTTGAGAAGCTCCCGATTATAGCTCTTACGGCCAAAGCGATGAAAAATGATAAAGAGGAGTGCATTAGAGCAGGCGCTAGCGATTATATCAGCAAACCGGTGCAAATCGACCAGCTATTATCGCTGCTGCAGGTATGGCTCCATCGATAGGAGGTTGCGAGTTAAGGAAATGACAAACCAAGACCAACGAAGCTCCTACGAAGCCTTAATTAAAATAGAAATTGATCTGCTCCTCGAAGGAGTTTACCGGCATTACGGATACGATTTTCGCAATTATTCGTTCGGTTCAATTAAGAGGCGAACGCTGCATAGAGTCCAAGCAGAGCGTCTCCCGACGGTCTCAGCCTTACAGGAGCTCGTCCTGCACAATCCGGATGCGATGCATCGGTTGATCAATGACTTTTCGGTTACGGTAACGGAAATGTTTCGTGATGATGATTTTTTCCGCGCCTTCCGTGAGAAAGTGGTTCCCAATTTACGCAATTTACCGCAAATCCGGATTTGGCATGCTGGCTGTTCGACAGGGGAAGAAGTGTATTCCATGGCGATCCTGCTTCACGAGGAGGGTCTTTATGATAAAACGAGGCTGTACGCAACGGATATTAATGCGGAAGCTTTGAATAAAGCTGAATCGGGGTTGTTTCCTCTACAAAAGATGCAGCTTTACACGAAAAACTATCTGCAGTCCGGAGGTAAGCGGGCGTTCTCGGAATATTATTCGGTTCGGAATGAAGTTGTTCGATTTCAGCCTTACTTATCCGATAATATGGTATTCTTTCAGCATAATTTAGCGACGGACCATTCCTTTAACGAATTTCATGTTGTCATCTGCAGAAACGTCCTCATTTATTTTAACGATGTCCTGCAGCAGCGCGTTCTTAAGCTGTTCGATGAAAGCCTTCACCGCTCCGGATTTTTGGGGCTCGGCAGTAAAGAAGGAATGACGTACAAGCTCAAGAGAAACCGTTTTACAGAATACGATGCAAAATGCAATATTTTCCGTAAAACAGATGAGAGGTTTGAATTATGGAACGTTCAGTAAAGATTATGTGTGTGGATGACTACCCGGAAAATTTGTTGGCGCTGGAAGCCGTATTGTCTTCACCGAAATATGAGCTGATCGGACTGCGCTCTGGCGAGGATGCTCTCAGGTATGTGTTGAAAGAGGATATTGATGATATTGCCGTTATTTTAATGGATGTCCAAATGCCTGGTCTTAACGGGTTTGAAACCGCGAGATTAATTAAGAAAAGAGAAAAGTCCAAAGATATCCCGATCATCTTTGTTACGGCGATCAGCAAATCGACGGAGCATGTGATGGAAGGGTATCAGGCGGGCTCGATTGACTATATATTTAAACCGTTTAATCCGGATTTACTGCGAATGAAGGTGGAAGCCTTTGTTAAGCTCCACACCTATCATCAGAAAATCAAGGAGCAGGGAGAGCTGCTGGCCCGCAGGGCTAAGGAGCTTGAAGACAGCAATCGCAAGCTTGAGCGGATGGAAGCCTTGTCGCGTATGATTGGTGAAACCTCAGCGGATACGATTGTCACGTTTAATGAAGAGGGTAAAATTTTATCGGTAAATCCTTCGGTTCAGGCAATGTTCGGTTTTACTCAAGAGGAGCTGGTCGGGCAGCCGGTGTGGAAGCTCCTTCCTTCCTTTAACGGGTTTGGGAAAATGGAAACGCCGGAAGGGCAGATTCAAGAGTCGTTTGCCAAGCGGAAGGACGAATCGACCTTTCCGGTGGAGCTTCAGGGCGGTGCGGCGACTTATGGCAATAAACGATTTTTTGTTTGCTCGATTCGCAATATCAGTGAAAAGAAGCAGAAAGAGCTGGAAAGCCGGCAACAGTACGAGATGCTTGAAAAGATGGTTCGTGATCGCACTCGGGAGCTAACCGAAATCAACGGGAAGCTTCGCAAGTCGCAGCAGCGCTTTAAGACTTTGTTTATGTCAAGTCCGTGTTTAATGGCGATTCGCCGGTTAAAGGATATGACATATGTTGATGTGAATGCAAGCTGGATGGCGGTTACGGGCTACAGTTACAAGGAAGCGGTCGGCTGTCGAGACGATCTCTTGCAAATTTCTATGGATGAGAATGAGCTTGTCGATCTGCACCGGGTGCAGCGAAATTTAAAAATACATTATGTCACGAAATCCGGCGATGCGCTTGAAGGGCTGCTTTCTACCGAGATTATTGATATTAACGAAGAAAAGTGTGTCTTGGAAGTTATCAACGATATTACGGAAAAAACACTCTATGAAAAAGAGATGGCGCGCCTGGCACGGCTTAATCTGGTTGGAGAAATGGCTGCCGGCATCGCTCATGAAATCCGCAATCCGATGACGACGATCCGTGGCTTCCTGCAGCTGCTTCGCAAAAACGAAAACAGCACATCCGTCCCTTATATCGATATCATGCTGGAAGAGCTGAATCGTGCGAATGGCATTATAACCGAATATTTAACACTGGCTAAAAATAAAACGACTGATTTAAAAACGATGGATTTAAATCAGATCATCGAAACGTTATTTCCGCTTATTCAAGCGGAAGCCGTGCTTGGAAATAAACGTCTTCATGTCGATTACGGAAGATGCCCGAAGCTTGCTCTCGACGAAAAGGAAATTCGGCAGCTCATTTTGAATATGGCAATTAACGGATTGGAAGCCATGCCTTCCGGCGGAATATTAGATATCCGGACGTATACGTTGGATGGAGATGTCATGCTGGAAATCGAGGATGAAGGCTGCGGAATTAAAGCTGGCGATTTGGAGAAGCTCGGAACGCCTTTCTTCACAACCAAGGATGAAGGCACGGGCCTTGGGCTCGCCGTTTGTTATAGTATCGCAGCAAGGCATAACGCGGTTATCGATGTGAATAGTACTCCGAACGGAACGACATTCATGATTCGCTTCAAGACCCAAAAAACGGAGAGCATAGAAGTCTCGTCCCATGATGCGGTTCAAGAACTGCTGCTTTAGCAGTTTCGACTTCGAACAACTGCGCGGCACGGGTTATTAGTGGAGGTCGAAACAATCATGGCGCCGGCTAAGGAAATATTATTTCAAACCGTCTTTGTGCTGATGCCGATTTTGTTGTATCAGATCTTTTATGTAGATCGGCAAACGGACGCGGACTCTCGAACAGGAAAATGGTTTTTATTTGGAAGCTTACTTGTTTCTATGTTTGTTGTGATGACAACGCCGGTTCAATTTAATCCTAACTTTTTGTATGATCTGCGACTAGTTCCCATAGTGCTTTGCTTCTTTTATTGCGGGTACCGGTGGGGAATTGTGCTCACAGGGGCTTTGCTCATTTACCGGTATTATTTGGGCGGAATCGGTTTCTACGGAGCAGTTATTAATTACACTTTATACGCAATGTATATTTATTATCCTTTGAAGGCGTTTCAGAGAGAGAGGCGGCTGTACATACCGGTCTTATCCGGCTTTCCTCTCGCAGTTGGCTCTTTATTCATTCCCAAATTGATCGCTGGATCGCTATTCGTCTTTCCGATCTATAGCTTCGCGCTGTTATATGTCGTGTTGTGTGTGCTTGTTACTTTTATCGGAGTACATGTCCTGGAAAGAGGAATCCAGAATGTAAGGCTGCGCTTTGAAATTAACCATTCACAAGCGAGGCTGAAGCGAAGTCTCGAGCAATACCGGATGATCACCGATAATAGCCATGATCTGATTGCGAAACGGGATATAAACGGGTATTACACCTATGTTTCACCGGCTTCGAACCGTCTGTTAGGTTATGCTCCTGAGGAAATGCTGGGCAGCCTAACGATGGAATATATTCATCCGGAGGATCGGACCGCCGTAAATGAAAGCTATAGTAAGCAGCTCTACTCCGGCAAGGACGCCTCCCTTTACAGCTGCCGGCTGCGGAGGAAAGACGGCGAATATATTTGGTTTGAATGTATCGTGCGAATTCTTCGGGATGAGGCTGGAAGGCCTGTTGAAGTATTATCGGTTTCAAGGGATACGACGGAACGGAAGCAGGCGGAGGAAATGATGCTCCATTCTGAAAAGCTTGCGATTGCAGGTCAGCTCGCGGCGGGCATCGCCCACGAAATTAGAAACCCGTTGACGTCGGTAAAAGGCTTTTTGCAGCTGCTTAAAGAGGGGAATAAAGGTAATTTTTATCCGGTGATGGAATCGGAGCTTGATCGGATTGAGCTGATCGTTTCGGAGCTTCTTGTTTTATCAAAGCCACAGGCCGATGCCTATCGTAAAAGAGAACTCACCTCGCTCATATCGAACGTCGTTGCTTTTATGGAGTCGCAGGCCAACCTCAATAACGTTCAGATTCATCAAGAGTTTGACGGAGAATGCTGGTTAGTTTGCGATGAAAACCGGTTAAAGCAGGTGTTTATTAACCTGATCAAAAATGCAATTGAAGCGATGCCGGACGGGGGGCCGATTACGATTCGGGTAACACATACGGCTGAAACGGCAGAAATTTCCGTGATGGACAAAGGGCGAGGGATTCCTGCGGAGCTGCTCCGATATATTGGCAAGCCTTTTTACACAACAAAATACGAGGGCACAGGCCTTGGACTGATGGTTGCTTATAAAATTATTCAAAATCATAGGGGCAGCATCGGAGTGCGAAGCGAAAAGCAGCGGGGCACGGTATTCACAATCCGCTTGCCGCTGAATGCCGAAACCAAATGAAAACAAGCACAAAGGATGAATTCGGGGTCCTTTGCGCTTGTTTTTTTTATACGGCAGCTGACTTATAAAAATCGGCGGTGATGCTTTTTTCCGTCGAAGGTAAAGACAACCCGCTTATCCTCAACTGTCGTTTCCAAATGAACGGTTTTTCCCCACAATCGGTATACATGCGGCAGCGTCTTTTCGCAATATTTCAGATCCAGCTCGATCCCTTCGAAATAATGCTTTAAATAAAGCTCACCGTTGCGCAAATAATCCCCGTTGTACACTTTCAGTACCGGAAATCCGCCGTTGACCCGTGAATACACAAGCTGGTCGCGGATATTTTCCCATGATTTATCGGTAATTTTCCACTCCGGGCCTTTCTTCTCGAACACATACAAGTCCAGATCCTCAACCAGCTCTTTGGTCATATAATTGCGGATGAACGAAATGTCGGAATCAAACTCACGTACGTCAAAAATTTTATTGCGATCGTACCGTTTCTCAATATCTTCGAAAATTTTGATGCCTAAGTAGTACGGGTTTAAGCTGCGTGAAGACGGCTGAACGACAGAGGAGTGGAGCTTGGCGAATTCAATCGTTTCCTCACTGGTCAAGTCCAGCTCGCGGAGGATTTTTAGATGCCAGTAGGAAGCCCAGCCTTCGTTCATGATTTTCGTTTCGAGCTGAGGCCAGAAATACAGCATCTCGTCGCGCAGCATGGTTAGAATGTCGCGCTGCCACTCCTTGAGGAATGGCGAGTGCATCTCAATGAACCAGAGCAAATCCTTCTCGGGGATCGGAGGAAAGCGATGCGGTTCTTCGCTGGCCGGTTCCTGATCCGACGATTCGTCGAGCTCCCATAAGTCCTCGTAGCCGGTGGTACGTGTAGTCGCCCTCGGCGGCTCCGGATGCCGCTCCTTTGTCAAATGCTGCTCAATCCGCAGCCGTTCCCGCGTCGGCGTTACGATGCTAGGGTCGATGTGCTCCTGAACGGCAAGCACCGAATCAATGAACTGCTCCACCTCATGCGAGCCGAATTCGATTTCGTATTGGCGGATGCGTTCGGCGGTGGCCGCCATGCTTTCGACCATATTGCGGTTCGTTTGGGAAAAACGAACGTTGTTTTTGAAAAAATCGCAGTGGGCCAAAACGTGAGCGACAATTAGTTTGTTTTGAATAAGCGAATTGCCGTCGAGCAGAAATGCGTAGCAGGGATTGGAGTTGATGACGAGCTCGTAGATTTTGCTGAGGCCGAAGTCGTACTGCATTTTCATTTTATGAAATGTTTTTCCGAAGCTCCAGTGGCTGAAACGCGTCGGCATGCCGTAAGCGCCAAACGTATAAATAATGTCCGACGGACAAATTTCGTAACGCATCGGATAAAAATCCAACCCGAAGCCAACGGCTACCTCCGTAATTTCATCAATGGCCTTCTCCAGCTGCTTCATTTCGTCCTTATTCATGGCCGGCTCACCCCCGTGCGGAAAGGTATTTAAGCCATTATATTCACCGGGGAAAAGGAACATGTGGGTTACAGCGCTAAATTGATTTCATCAAATCCGATTTTTACAATACACCCAGCCCCTTATGTCAGTATTATTTACATGAGCTACATATTGTGGAGTAGGGAGAGGATAAGCATGTGGCAAGGAAAGAAAAAGATTTGCCTTAGCTCGTTGGCGGCGGGGATTGCTCTTGCCGTTGTTACGACACCGTTCGCAGTTCCTGCGAAGGCTCACGGGGGAGAGGTCGAGTACGTTGCTCTCAGAAAAACCTTGGAGGAATTTGGAGCGGCTGTCAAATGGGATGGTTTCGCGGGGACGATTCAAATTACGAAGAATGGTACAACGGTTGTTGTAAAACCGGGCACGGCGGAAGCCGCTGTAAATGGAACAATGACTACCCTTGAGGCGCCGGTTGTGATCAAGGATGGAATCTCTTATGTATCCCATCATTTTATTAACGATGTCTTTCAATCGGAGCTTTCACAAACCTTTGTTGTTGGTGAGACTGGGCATCCCTTGGATCCTTTAACTGAGGAAGAAATCCAAACGGTTGCAAACGTGGTGAAGGCTTCCGAGCATTACAAAGAAAATATACGTTTTACGGAGATTACCTTAGCGTCCCCGGAAAAATCGAAGGTGTGGGATTATGTTTTCGGGAAGAAAAGCAGCTTTCAGCGTACGGCTGAGTTTATCGTTTTGGAAGGAAAGCAAGTAATTGAAGGGTCTGTCGATTTAATGACGAAGACACTTACGCGCTGGGAACCGATTGAGGGCGTTCATGGAATGGTCATCCTCGATGATTTTATGGCGGTCCAAGAAGCGATCGAGGCGAGCGCCGAATATGCGGAGGCATTGAAGCTGCGGGGCATCGATGACGTATCTAAGGTCGTAGCGACACCTTTGACGGTCGGTTATTTTGAGGGTGCGGACGGTCTTGCGCAGGATTTGAGACTTTTGAAGGTCGTCTCTTACTTGGATACAGGCGATGGAAATTACTGGGCTCACCCGATTGAGGATTTGGTAGCGGTTGTGGATCTGGAACAGAAGAAGGTAATAAAAGTCGAGGACGAAGGAGTCATTCCGGTTCCGCTCAAGCCGAATCCATATGACGGGAGAGATCAGGCTGCACTTGCTGCAGTGAAACCTTTGGATATTGCGGAGCCGGAGGGGGCGAACTATTCCATTTCAGGGCATCGAATTCATTGGCAAAACTGGGATTTCCACTTACGGCTGGATTCCCGGGTAGGCCCTGTGCTCTCGACTATGACTTTTAACGATAACGGTACGAAGCGCAAAATCATGTACGAAGGCTCGCTTGGAGGGATGATCGTTCCTTACGGGGATCCGGATGTAGGCTGGTATTTTAAAGCGTATCTTGACTCCGGTGACTATGGAATGGGTGTGCTGACCTCTTCGCTGCAGCGGGGGACCGACGTGCCGGACAATGCGGTTCTTATGGATGCGACCATTTCGGACAATGACGGAAATCCATTTACGATTCCGAACGCAATTGCGATCTTTGAGCAGTACAGCGGGCCGGAGTACAAACACAATGAAATGTTTTCCGGAAATGAGAGTCGTGAACGTAGAGAGCTTGTCGTCCGCTGGATCAGTACCGTCGGCAACTACGATTACATCTTCGATTGGGTGCTTCTGCAAAATGGGACGATTAAGCTGGATGTCGGTGCTACCGGTATTGAGGCTGTGAAGGCGGTAAAATCGTCTACGATGCACGATGAGGGTGCGGAGGAAGATACCCGATACGGTACATTGATCGATCATAACATTGTTGGTACAACACATCAGCATATTTATAATTTCCGGCTGGATATGGACGTGGATGGCGAGCAAAATACGCTCATGGAAGTAAATCCTGTCGTTGCTGAAAACACAGAGGGCGGTCCGCGTAAAAGCGTTATGGTTACGGAGCAAAATATCGTGGCAACCGAACAGGAAGCGATTCAAAAGTTTGATCCTTCGCAAATTCGTTTATTGAGCAACACGAATAAAGAGAACAAAGTCGGTAATCCGGTCTCTTATCAAATCATTCCGTTTGCAGGGGGGACTCACCCCATTGCGAAAGGGGCCCTCTTCTCCGAGGATGAGTGGCTTTATAATCGGGTAAACTTCATGGATAAACAAATTTGGGTGACACAGTACGATCCTGCAGAGAGGTTCCCTGAAGGCAAATACCCGAATCGTGCAGCGACGGACACAGGTCTAAAGACATTTACAGCTGACAATCAAAGCATTTTGAACACTGATAATGTCGTATGGATAACGACGGGAGCTACCCATGTCGCTCGCGCTGAAGAATGGCCGATCATGCCTACGGAATGGGTCCATGCGATGCTTAAGCCGTGGAACTTCTTCGACCAGACACCAACCCTAAATTTACCTAAAGAATAGCAAGCCAAACGCCTCACTCATAAATGGGTGGGCGTTTTTGTTTCGCCATAATCGGTCGGCTGCAGAGGGAAGGGGCCCGTAAAAGCGGTGTTTAG
The DNA here is from genome assembly GCF_011421635.1 of Paenibacillus turpanensis. Lineage (GTDB taxonomy): Bacteria > Bacillota > Bacilli > Paenibacillales > YIM-B00363 > Paenibacillus_AK > Paenibacillus_AK turpanensis. Next base: position 86,754 of record NZ_WTLI01000010.1, on the reverse strand, counting down.
GTTTTTGATTTGGAGAGGGGTTAGCAGGCTGAATTGCTTCATTTCTTTCACAAAATGCGACTGGTCGTAATAGCCGAACTCCGACACAATTTCGAGGAGTGTGGCCGGCTGATTCATCAGCACATGTAAAGCCTGCTGAAACCGGATGATGCGGCAAAACAGCTTCGGAGAGATTCCGACGACCTGCTCGAACAGTTTCCTGAAATGGCGAGGCGAGTAGCCTGTTTCTTCCGCTAAGTGATCCACAGAAATATTGCCGTTTGCTCGATAGATTCGTTGGACCTGTTTTGAAATAAGTTTGTAGGGGGATGCCGATTCTGATCCAAACAGGATTGGAATCAATTTCGATTCGATGATCGAAACCCGTTCGGTGAAGCTTGATTTTTCTGCGAGGAGTTCAGGGAGATTATCTTGATTTTTTAATATATCGTTCAAGGGAATCCGCTTATTTATGATCTCCCGAAAGGGAAGGAAGGGGATATTTATGCTTTGCGATGCCGATAAACGAACACCAAAATATACGGCGTTGGCCTTGAAAGTAATCATTTCACCTTTAAGAACCGTCCCGCAAACTTCGACGATAGGCTTAGACGGTTGAAAGCTGAACAAAATATCAATGCAGCCGTCGGGGACAACGTGCAGCCTATTGGTATGTCCGCAGACGGTAAATTGATACAGTAGATGAGGGAATCCAAGATAGGTGTTATGGATTTGGTGATAGTTTTCCGTTTCCAATTGAAACCCAGGCTGTATGGGGCAGGTGCATATGCTTGTGAGAATTGGGTTGTTCATGGATTCCCTCCAATGCAGTGTATTGTGTTAGGTATATTAACATTAAATATTCATTGAAGGCAAGAAAGAGAGTTTATAAATATAAATTTAACAAATAGGGTGTTTTTTTAAAATATTTATTGAATATTGTCCTGCTACCTCACTATAATGTCATTTATAGTTACATATAAATGACGTACTAAGGAGGGGTTGGGATGATCTCCTATGAAAGCTTCTTTTTGCTTATATTAGTCAGCATTTTAGGGCCAGTTATCGGTTTTTTGGTGCTAATTTTCTACAATTCGAATGAGAAACGTGTTTATGTGCTGGAAATGGAGAACAGACAGGTGAAGCTGGAGAAGGATTTGGAGATTAGCCGATACCTCCAGTTAAGCCAGCAAATTCAGCCTCATTTCTTGTTTAATGCTCTTAATTCGCTGCTTGGACTCGTGCGTCTCCGGCAGTACGAACGGCTCTCGGAATCGTTTGAGCATTTGGCCCTCTACTTACGCTCGAAATATATGGATAAGGAACCGCTGTACCCGCTTTCGAAAGAAATCGAATATACGATGCATTATTTGACAATCCAGCAGCTTCGTTTTGGAGAGCGCTTGTCCGTGGAGTGGAAGGTGGAAAATGGGGTGGAAGAAGCGCTGGTCATCCCATACTTGCTGCAAACCTTGGTGGAGAACGCTTTTAAGCATGGTTTGGAAATGACGGAGGAGCAGGCGAAGCTTTCGATAAATATCGGTCGGCTTTTGGAGGATCGCATTTTTCTCTATGTGAAGGATAATGGTCCCGGCTTCCTGAAGGACCCGTTTGCGGGAGAGGGGGGTTCGGAGGTAGGACTTCGAAATATTGAGCGCCGGTTGTCGCTTTTATTTGGCTCACAAGCTTCAATTGCGATTGGAAACGAAGCGGGAGCGCCAGGGGGAGCTGTTACGGTGGTTTGGCCTAACAGCACGCAAAGGGAGGGGAACAACAATGAAAGTGCTTGTGCTTGACGACGAACCGATTGAACGGGACCAGCTGCAGATGATGATCCATGAAAATTATCCGACATGGACGGTTGTTCAAGCCCAAACGGGGAGGGAAGCGATCGATTTGGCGGACGAATGGGGTTTGAATGGGGAAAGCTTTCAGTTAGGCTTTATCGATATAAAGCTTCCGGGTCGAAATGGGCTGGAGGTTGCGGCGCTGCTAAAGGAACGCATGCCGGCAATGAATTTCATCGTGACGACAGCGTTTCAGGATTTTAGTTATGCGCGGCAGTCGATTCAATTAAAGGTTTACGATTACTTGGTTAAGCCGATTATCAGTCGAGAAATGCTGTCTGTCCTCACTGCGTACGTGCAGGAACATCCGGAATACGGCATGAAGTCCGGCATTGTGGAAAAGGCGATTGAGAAAATAAAGCTTCACTATCATGATAATCTGAAATTGGCCTCTGTAGCGGCTGAGCTGCATATTAACCCGAACTATCTCAGCCGCTTGTTCAGCGAAGAGGTCGGCATGTCGTTTTCGGAATTTTTACTGCAGCGCCGAATCGAAATGGCTAAGCACATGCTCGTGAAGCAGAGGCAGTGGAGTATTCAGCGAATTGCCGAAGAGTGCGGCTTTAGCAGCCAGCATCACCTGAGCAGCGCATTCAAGAAGCATACAGAGCTGTCCCCTAAAGATTTTCGCAATATGGGGGTGGCCCGATGAACCCCTCTGTGTCGCCATCCGCAAATGTGAAAATGGTCCAGCAGCCTCCACAGCTTGGTGCACTCCTATCCGGCTGGCTGTCCACCGGATTGCTGTTTGTCGCGGGACAATCGGTATATTCGTATGGCGCCCTTGCAGGCTTTTTGATTGCAGGGGCTTTTTTTACAGGCTTCTTGTTGGCGATCCCCTTCTTTCTCTACAAACCCAAGCAAACCAAGAGTCCCTCGCTGCTGATGCGCTTGGCGGCACAAATCGCTGTGCTGGAGTCGATGTGCATACCTTTGATTGTTTTGATTTTATTGACGAATACATCAATAGCTGTTACGCCAGCGCCGATTGTCTTCCTCACGGTGTTTGCCGCAGGAGTGCTTGGGCTGGGGCTAGTGTGGAGAAAGCAAAGAGAACGTGTGATTCTGCTGCACGCGCTGCTGATCTTGGGAGCGGCGATTATTTTGCCAAGCTATGTTTATCTTCAGAAAGGACTTGAGACGGTATACCATAACCTGCTCCATTACTATCCGCGATACTTACATATCGACCAAGATGGGGCCTGGCCCTTCTACGCGCTGATGACGCTGATCTTCTTCTCTAAGCTTCGGCTCACGGCCGAACGCATTCATGCCGAAGGTACAGCGGAACAGCGGCTGAGAGGCTTGGCTGCGGGAGCGCTGCTGTGGGCGACCGTGGTGCTGGCGTTCTCGACAATGACGGTTGTCGCGGTAAATTATATGTCGCTCCCGGATCCGAATCGGATGCTGAGTGCAATGCTGGCCCGGCAGGAAGGCAAAATTGTGCTGCTGCCTGTATTGGGCGGCTTGATGCTCAGTGCCGGTATCGAGCTCGGACGGGCGTGGGAGCAGTCTTACGCCGAACGAAAGCCGCTGCGGATTGTGATAGTTGTTTTGGCATTCGCGCTGGCGGGAGTCAGCTACAGATTAGGCGTGCCGCTTCTTGCGGTGTTTCTTGGCTTTGGTGTGGTATTGACGCTATGCACGCTTCTTTTGCTTCCCCGTTATTTTTATCATCTGGATATAAAAACTGTGAAGCTCCGTATAAATTCAATTTTTAAAATATTCTTATAATAATTATCAAACGCAGGGGAGGTAGAGAGATGAAGAGGATAGGAGCACTTCTAGTAGCTGCAGTTTTGATGGGGTCAAGCGTGTTGGCGGGATGTACGAACGACAATGCTGCGGGCAATACGACGGACGGTGTCAAGGAGAAATCCATTGTGATTGGGCTCGAAGCGGAGCCGACTTCGCTGGATGCGCATCAAATTTCGGATTACAATTCCAGCCGGGCGGCGATGGATCTGTACGATCAATTGGTTCAGTTTAAAGAGGAAAGCACCGAAATTGAACCGGATTTGGCGGAAAAATGGGATGTTTCGGATGATGGTCTAACGTATACGTTTTACCTCCGGAAAGGTGTCAAGTTTCATGATGGAACGCCGGTAAACGCCGAGGCGGTCAAATTTAGTATCGACCGGCAGCGCGATCCGAAGCATCCGTACCATAATACCGGAACATATGCTTATGCGGAGTTTACGTTCAGTCCGATTGAAACGATCGAAGCGGTGGACGAAACGACAGTTAAAATGAAGCTCAAGGAGCCGTTCGCACCGTTCCTCGGCAATATGGCGATGCACGCGGCGAGCGTGGTAAGTCCGGCAGCCGTTGAAAAGTACGGGGCGGACTTTACGAAGAATCCAGTCGGAACGGGACCTTATAAGTTTGTCAGCTGGAACCCCGGCGTCGAAATTGTATTGGAGAAAAACGAGTCGTATTTCAAGGACGCGCCGAAGATCGACAAGCTTGTGTTCAAGCCGATTACGGAAGCCCAAACCCGGCTTGCGGAGCTGGAGGCGGGAACGATCGATGTGATCGTCAACATTCCGCCGGATGATCTGGAGGCGCTTCGCGCAAACAAAAGCCTGCAAGTTATCGAGCAGGCGGGCATGCATGTATGGTGGACGGCATTTAATACGCAAAAGGCGCCTTTCGATAACGTCAAGGTGCGTCAAGCAGTGAATTATGCGATTAACAAGGAAGCAATCGTAGACGGGATATTGAAGGGAACGGGAGAACTGGCCAATACGCCGCTTCCGCCTACCGTTTGGGGACACAACCCAAAGGTGAAGAACTACGAATATAACGCCGAGAAAGCAAAAGCACTGCTGACGGAAGCCGGATATCCGAATGGCTTTGAAGTGACGTACTGGGTTCCGGAATCTGGCTCGGGCATGCAGCAGCCGCAGGCGATGGCGGTCGCCATCCAGTCCGACCTGCAGAAGATTGGCGTGAAGGTGAACATTCAAACGCTGGAATGGGGCGCATATTTGGATAAGGTTTTTGCGCCGGCGGATCAGAACGATATGGATATGCATCAAATGTCCTGGATTGGCGATAACGGAGATCCGGACAACTTCCTATACATCCTGTTCAGCGGAGCGCAATGGCCGACGGCCGGGTTTAATGACTCCTACTATAAAAATGCTGCGGTTGACGAGCTGCTTGCTAAGGCAAGAACGACGAAGGATAAAGGGGAGCGCACAAAGATGTACGAAGAGGCTCAGAAGCTGATTATGGCGGACGCTCCTTGGATCGTGGTGGATCACGAGAAGCAAATTATCGCAACCTCTGCGCGACTGAAGAACTTTAAGCTTCATCCGACCGGTGTGTTCCGGTTCGCGAACGCAGCTGTGGACTAAAGGTGTAGGAGTGAGGGGGGAAGGGGATGCTCTTCCCTCCTTTTTTGAACCTCAAGCCGGCTAGAAGGGAGGCAAACCTATGGTTACGTATATCGGAAGACGGCTCGTCGGACTAATTCCGGTATGGCTGGGCGTTACGATATTAGTGTTTTCGATTATGCATTTGTCGCCGGGGGATCCGGCGACCATTATTCTTGGACCGAAGGCGACGGAGGCATCCATTGCGCAGATGAGAGCGCAGCTTGGCTTGGACCGGCCTTTAGTGGAGCAATACGCAGCATGGATGCTCAACATGTTTCAAGGGGATTGGGGGCGCTCCATTCAGATGAAAATGGAGGTGCTGCCGCTTGTGGCGAATCGCTTTTCGGCTACGCTGCTGTTGGCCGTTTCAAGCATTGCCTTGGCAGCGGTCGTTGGTGTAGGGGCCGGGGTGGTCTCGGCGGTCCGTAAGCATTCGCTGCTGGATCGCGGCTTGATGCTGCTTGTGCTGATCGGCTTTTGCCTGCCGGTGTTCTGGCTCGGTGTTATTTTGCAAATTGTATTTGGTCTGAAGCTAGGCTGGCTGCCGATTTCGGGGATGTACTCGACCGGCGGAAGCGGGGCCGCCGATCTAATAAAGCATCTTGTACTGCCGACGATTGCTCTGTCGGCCGGCGCAGGTGCGGTTATTGCAAGGATGACCCGCTCAAGCATGCTGGAAGTTATGGGCCAGGACTATATTCGCACAGCGGCTGCGAAAGGACTGCGCGAAAAGCGGATCGTGCTTATTCACGCGCTGAAGAATGCCTTTATTCCGGTGCTAACGGTCATCGGCATGCAGCTCGGGTATTTGTTGGCGGGAGCGGTGCTGGTTGAGATGGTTTTTGCATGGCCGGGAATCGGACAGCTGATGGTGAATGGGATTTTGGCGCGGGACTTCCCGCTGGTGCAGGGTATTATTTTATTCGTCGCAACGGCTTACGTGTTAGTGAATCTGATTGTAGACGTGCTTTATGCAGTGTTTGATCCACGGATTTCATATAAGTAGGGAGTGTGACTGCCATGGAACCGGTTGTCGCTGCCGAATCGGCATCGCCGGAAACAGGTATGGGCCGTGGCGGGGGGCTGTCCCCCTGGCGACTGGCTTGGAAGAAGTTTAGCAGTGATAAGGCGGCTGTAATCGGACTTGCCATGCTCAGCATGTTATTGCTAATTACAGCCTTGGCGCCGCTGCTGCCGATCGCCGACCCTAACGAAGTAAATCTGTCCAACCGTTTACAGCCGATAGGAAGCGAGGGACATTTGCTCGGCACCGATGAGGTCGGCCGGGATCTGTTGAGCCGCTTGATCTGGGGCGGACGCGTTTCCATCTTAGTCGGTTTTGCGGCTGTAGGAATCTCGATACTATTTGGCACGGTGTTTGGGGTTGTGGCCGGATACTATCAGAAGGCATTCGATACGGTCATTATGAGAAGTATGGACGTGCTGATGGCATTCCCATACGTCTTACTGGCCATTGCCATTATTGCGGCGCTGGGTCCAGGCCTAATGAACACGATGATTGCCATTAGCATCGTCGGCATTCCGTATTACGCCCGCATCGTCAGAGGAGAGGCGCTTGGCTTGCGCAGCAAGGAATTTATTCTGGCGGAGCAAGCGTTGGGCGCCGGATCGATGCACATTTTATTCCGGCACGTGCTGCCGAACTGTTTTCCGTCACTTATCGTCGCGGCGAGCCTAGATGTCGGCTGGATGATTCTTGCTGCCGCGGGGATGAGCTTCCTCGGACTCGGTGCGCAGCCGCCGATGGCGGAATGGGGCGTCATGCTGAGCCAAGGGCAGAAATTTATTCGTTCCGCCCCGCATGTCAGCATACTGCCGGGACTAGCGATTTTTTTGATTGTGCTGGCGATTAATTTAATCGGAGACGGACTGCGGGACGCATTGGATCCAAAAATAAAATCCTGAAGGAGTTGATGGCAATGAAGTATAGAGCCTTGCAAAACCAATCAAATGGGTGTGTTAATACGTTTTCGATCGTCGGCTATGATCCGGAAACCGGTGAACACGGCGTAGCTGTCGCATCCAAATTTTTGTCCGTCGGCGCCGTTGTTCCATGGGCGAAGGCCGGAGTCGGGGCGGTTGCCACGCAATCGTGGGCCAACCCGGTGTATGGGGCGAAGGGGCTGGAGTTTATGGCCGAAGGTAGAAGCGCGGAGGAGACGATGCAGCTTTTGGTCGCGCAGGATGAGGGACGCGAGGTTCGCCAAGCAGGCTTCGTGGACCGAAACGGAAGCTCGGCGACTTACACGGGCAGTGATTGCCACGCATGGGCTGGGGGTATTGCCGGTCCAAACTTCGCGGTCCAGGGCAATATTTTGACCGGCGGAGATGTGGTCGAAGCGATGGCGGCGGCATTTCGGGACGGTACCGGTGATTTGGCAACAAGGCTCCTGCTGGCGCTGAAGGCTGGGGACGATGCAGGCGGGGATAGCCGGGGCAAGCAATCGGCTGCGCTGCTTGTCGTGAAGGACAAAGGAGGATATGGCGGGGCGACCGACCGTTTTATCGATTTGCGCGTTGACGATCACAAGGAGCCGGTGCGGGAGCTGGTACGTATTTTTGGCTTGCATCAGCTTTACTTTTACCGTTCGAAGCCGGAGGACATCGTTGCGGTCGAGGGCGAGAACAGAGCGGAGATCGTGGAATATTTGCGGCGTTTGGGCTACCTTGGGGGTTCATCACCGACGGAAGAAGAGGTGCTGGACGCGCTAAACACATTCCAGCTGATCGAAAATTTTGATGAGCGCATACAGGCGAAGGGCTTCGTTGATTGGAAAGTCGTTCTCTTCATGAAAGATTTGGCGGCACGGAAGGACGCCTAACGATGGGAAATGTGTTGGAGGTTCGTGGATTAGAGGTGTCGTTTCGGAAAGAAGGGACGTATGTGCCCACGGTGTGCGGCGTGAGCTTTGCGGTCGAAGCGGGCGAGATGCTGGGGATCGTCGGGGAATCCGGCTGCGGTAAGAGCGTAACCTCGCTCGCCGTCATGGGCTTGCTTCCAAAGGGAGCGAGCCGTCTCGGCCAATCCAGCGTTGTCCGCTTCGGCGGCAAATCATTAAGCGGATTATCGGAAGAGGAGTATCGGCAGCTTCGCGGGAAAGAGATGGCGATGATTTTTCAGGATCCGATGACATCCTTGAATCCGGTTCTTACTGTCGGCTATCAGCTGGTTGAATTGATTCGCGAGCATGAAGCAGTTAGCAAAAAGGATGCTGCCGCAAGGGCGATCAATATGCTTCATAAGGTCGGCATTCCGCGGGTCGAGCAGGTCATGCGGGAATACCCGCATCAGCTTTCCGGCGGGATGCGTCAGCGGGTCATGATTGCGATGGCGATGCTGCTGGAGCCGAAGCTTCTCATCGCGGACGAACCGACGACGGCACTCGACGTAACGGTGCAGGCCCAAATTCTGGATTTGATGAAAACGATGCAGCGGGAATCTAATGCAGCAGTCGTCCTGATTACGCATGATCTCGGTGTTGTGGCGGAAGTGTGCGACCGGGTCGTCGTCATGTATGCCGGGGTCGCTGTGGAGGAGGCGACGGTCGATGCGCTGTTCGAGCAGCCGAAGCATCCTTATACGCAGGGGCTGCTGGGAGCCATGCCGACACTGCTTGGTGAACGGAATCGCCTGCAGGCGATTCCCGGGACCGTTCCGCTGCCGGATGATATGCCGAAGGGATGCCGGTTTGCCCCGCGCTGTGACAAGGCGCTGCCTCATTGCTTTGAGCAGGAGCCGCCGACAGTGCAGATCGCGGAAGAGCATGCAGCTGCTTGTTGGCTCTACGCGGAAGGAGGTGTGGAAGGGTATGAATGAGCTCATCGAGGTCAAAGGGCTAAAATCCTACTATCCGATCAAGCGGGGCGTACTCCAGCGAACGGCCGGTTACGTTAAAGCGGTCGACGATGTCAGCTTCGTGCTGCGCGAAGGAGAGACACTGGGACTGGTGGGCGAGTCGGGCTGCGGTAAGTCTACGCTCGGCCGGACCTTGCTTCAGCTGGCGAAGCCGACGGACGGCGAGGTGCTGTACCTCGGCACCGATCTGACCAAGCTCAATCAAGGCCGGCTGAAGCCCTATCGCAGGGAACTGCAAATGATTTTCCAGGATCCGTACGCTTCCCTGAACGGGAGAAAGACGGTACGGGATATTGTGAAGGAGCCGCTATTGATCCATGGACTGTTCACGCCGCAGGAGCGGGAGGAGCGCATGCTTATGATGCTCGAGAAGGTCGGGCTGCGAGCTGCCTTCGCAGACCGGTATCCGCATGAATTCAGCGGCGGGCAAAGGCAGCGCATTGGCATTGCCCGCGCTTTAATGCTGCGGCCAAAAGTGATCGTCGCCGACGAGCCGGTGTCGGCATTGGATGTTTCGGTGCAGGCACAGGTGCTGAATCTCATGCAGGATCTTCAGGAGGAGCTCGCTCTAACCTATCTTTTTATCGCCCACGATCTAAGTGTCGTCAAGCATATCAGCACGCGCGTCGGGGTAATGTACTTGGGGCGGATCGTTGAGCTGGCGGATAAAGCCTCTTTATATGCGAATCCCCAGCATCCCTATACAAAGTCGCTGCTCTCGGCGGTGCCGGTGCCAAACCCGAAGGCGAAACGGGAGCGTATCTTGCTGAAGGGCGATATTCCAAGCCCGGCAAATCCACCGGTGGGCTGTGCTTTCCACACGCGATGTCCTGTCGCTGTAGAGATTTGCTCACAGCGCAGACCGGAGCTTCGTGAAATAGCGCCGGGGCACTCGGCGGCTTGTCATTTAATTTGACAGCGGCGCTGCGTGAGCTATACTTCGCTGCTTTTCGCTCTTCTAGGGTGCAGCGGATGCTCCTCCTTTGACTGCATACAAGGAGCGCAAGCTGGCTTCGCCGTACCCGTCGGCATAAAATCCGGCGTCCAGCATTCGCTGAAAATAATGAATGCCCGCTTCGGTAACGGCCCTAACCCATTCATCCTGAGGAAAGATATAATGAAGCAAGGGCTCGCGTTTAGGAAATAAGAAATGGCGCAGAGCTTCTTCGTCCTGAAACTGTGGGGGAAGAGTAGGTGAGGGAGTGGCGTCACTTTCTGCTTCTGCTTGAAGGGACTTCAGTAGGTGAACGAGTGAGGGATCCACTTTGGTAGGGCTGCCGATTTGCAGAAGCAGGCTGCCGCTGTCCAAGGTCTTTAAGGATAAATAATGCGGTCCATTCCCTTGTAATACTTCGCCTGCACCTCGCGTCTGCCATTGATATAAAACGCTTGTCAGATCGGCCCAAAGCTCCAAGCCTGCATGTCTTGAATCCATAACGACTGTACCGTTGTGGATCATTTCAAGATACATTAAGAAGAATGGCTGCTCTTTGTCGGCCCCTAATCGATTAATAAAATCCGGATCGTCAAGGGCCACGTACTGCAATTCCGGGTAGTGATCGCGATCCTGCGGATAGGGAATGCCGCGAAGCGCACAATCATTTTTAATTACGGCGTCATTTCGACCTACATACGTTTTGAGCTGGAGCATGCTTTGGCCATCCTTTATAAAACATCTATGAATTTGCATATATGATCCATTTTACCACAAAAAGGATTCCGGCTGGCAGTACTGTACATCTGGCCATTGTATCCTAACAAACAAACCCCCTACGTCGCGAATGACATTGGGGGTTCTTCTTCATGATCTACACGATATGGTGAACGCCGTAGTAGCGGTCGGTTACCCGAGCGGCTGGCTGGAACGTTTGCGTCATTGCACGAACATCGTTGGCAGGCATCGTCGGAACCTCATAAAAACCGCGCTGGTTCATCAGCTGGAATACTTCATAAGCCATTTGCTGGCAGTTGTTCGCACTAGTCACATGCAGCGAGCGAACATCCGGATCCACGCATTCGTTAGCCCATAACATACCGAACATTGCTCCGGCTTTATGCGAATTCAAAATCAAGGTGCCGATCGTTACGTCGTTTAAACGGGTTGCATTCGTGTTGGGCGCAGGGATCATGTGCGGGTTTTGGAAACCGACATGCGGATGGTGCTCTGCGTGAAGCTGATACGCTCTAGAAGCGGTCACATCCATGCCTTTGTTGCGAAGAAGGTTCACTGCTTGATGATAGGTGGCATCCATAAGCTGAATGTGGCGTTGAAGCATGTGCTTCAAGTCGCGGTCTGTCGTCATTTCGGCGCAGAGTGCATGCAGTTCGATGTCGGCGGTCAGCTTCCGGAGAAGCTCGTTCGTTTCCAAAAATTCATGTGCAGCCCAATTTCTCATCATTTGCTTTTTTCATCCTTTTTTGATGGTATTTGGTGAAAAATCACCGACATTATTATGAGTTTCGGAAATCTTTTTATCCATCAATAATGACGGGAAAGTAGTACATCCTAAAGGATAAAAAAGGATGTGTGAAGGATGGGCTGGATTAATTGGGAAATCGTTTTGAGGTTAACGCTTACGTTCTTTACTTTATTAATTTTGGCAAGGTTTATGGGCCGGAAAGAAATCAGCCAAATGACGTTTTTTAATTTTATTTCAGCCGTCGCGATCGGATCAATCGCGGCTAGTCAGGCGATTAGCACGGATATAAGCATAGCAAACGGAATGCTGGCGCTGGTAGCGTGGAGCTTGTTTACAATTTTGATGGGTTACGTGGACATTAAATCAAAGCTTGCGCGGAAGGTGCTGGATGGCGAACCCGTCATTGTCATTAAAAATGGTAAAATTATGGAGAAGGCGATGCGCAAAACCCGTCTAGACCTCGATGCGCTAAAGGCGATGCTTCGCTTAAAAAATGTGTTCAGCATCAGCGATGTTGAGTATGCCATCTTTGAAACGAATGGCTCGCTCTCAGTGATGAAAAAGGAGCAGCAGCTTCCGGTTACGAAAAACGATTTGGGGCTGCAGACGCCTTCGCAAAGCTTAGCCATTGCTACGGAGGTCGTTTCGGATGGAAGCATCAATTATACGAATTTGTCGCGGCTGCATGTAAATGAAGATTGGCTGAAACAGGAGCTAAAGAAGCAGGGGATTATGTCCGTTCAGGATGTATTTTATGCCGAAGTAAAACAGGATGGTTCGCTGTATATTAACAAGAGAGAGGATATTCATTAGGAGCGAACTGCGACGAGCTGTAAATGTAATCAAAGCCTTGCTGGTCGTTATCCAGCAGGGCTTTTACGCATGAGCGAGGCTTCCGACACCGATGTCCGCCATGCCTGATAAGGGTAGAACGCTTTACATTTGGGGTCCTGCAGGCTTTCGGAGGCGCTGCCTGCTTTGCTCATTCCGGTATTCCTTCGGGGTCAGCCCGCAAATGCGTTTGAACACGCGGGTAAAATGTGAGGAATCGCTAAAGCCGGTTTGCTCGGCAATATCCGTAATGCGCATGTTGGTGTTACGCAGCAAACGCTGCCCTTCTTTTATGCGGGTGCTGGTCAAAAATTCAATGAAATTGAAGCCGGTGACCTGCTTAAACGCGCGGCTGAGATGAAACGGACTCATATAAAAACGGCCTGCAATCTCTTCCAAGGTGAGCGGCTCCATATATTGCCCATGAATGTAGGTGATAACCTCCGAAATCTTTTCATGCTTAGGGCTAGGAGCGGTGTAAGGAGCTTCCAATCTTGTTTCAAACATGCGTGCAGAGCAGAGAAGGAGCTGGGCGAGCAGGGTTCTTGTATATAAACGGGTGCCTCGAAGATCGGATCGCTGTTCGGCAAGCATCTGTTCCAACAGCCGTTCCACCAGCTTACGTTCTTCTGGCGCTGTACGGAGCACCCGGTTTTTGTTTTGGAAAGAGGAAAAAAGCAGGTCGAGCTCTGAAGCGTCGAGGCCGCCGAGGAAGCTTTTTGTAAAATTGATGAGAATCCGCTCATGCTGGGGCACACCGGTATCCAGTGTTTTATGGAGGTCGTATTTGTTGATGAAAACGAGGTCGCCGGCCTGAATGCGGTACGTTTTGTCCTGGATAAAATATTCCCGTTCCCCGGATAGCAGGTAATAAAGCTCATAACCCGCATGCATGTGGTTTTCATCCATAGCAAAATACCCTGTGCGCGCCACGCGTTCAATGAAAAATGGCTCCTGCATTTAGATCGCCTCCCGCGTTCCCGTATCAACTGTAGATATCATTATTATAGCAAGAATATTCAATTATGAGTTTAATTCAGCAAAAATATTATGGTTTCTCTTACAATCTTGCACTAGGATTAAGGTATCACTCAAGGAGGCGATACCATTGGCGAAGAAAACCTATGCATTAGTCGGTACAGGCGGGCGGGCTGAATTTTTTTACGGCGCGATCGCAAGAGATTTCCGTGATTCTGCGGAGCTTGTAGCATTTTGCGATGTAAACCAGACGCGCATGGATTATGCAAATGACATTCTGGTTGACAAATACGACTACAACAAGATACCTACGTTTAAGGCAGAGCGGTTTGACGAAATGATCGAGACGATCAAGCCGGATTATGTGATCGTTACCTCCGTTGACCGGACGCACCACACCTATATTATTCGCGCCATGGAGCTTGGCTGCGATGTAATCACCGAGAAGCCGATGACGGTTGATGAAAACAAATGCCAAGAAATTTTGGATGCGCAAAAACGTACGGGACGCCAGGTTCGTGTAACCTTCAACTACCGTTATGCGCCGCACAATACCAAGATTCGCGAGTTGATTGAAAGCGGTACCATTGGCAAAGTGACGAGCGTTCACTTTGAATGGCTGCTCAATACGCAGCATGGAGCGGATTATTTCCGTCGTTGGCACCGCGACAAGCGCAACAGCGGCGGGATGCTGGTGCACAAATCGACGCATCACTTCGATTTGGTTAACTTCTGGCTTGGCACACAGCCGAAGACGGTATTTGCGTTTGGCGATTTGATGTTCTACGGACGCGAAAATGCCGAGCAGCGCGGAGAGACGAAGTTCTACCAGCGCGCGCATAACAGTGAGAACGCGAAGGATGATCCGTTTGCGGTGCAATTGAAGGACAACGACCACCTCCGCCGTATGTATCTGGAGGCTGAGCACGAGGACGGCTATCAGCGTGATCAAAGCGTCTTCGGCGATGGCATCTCCATTGAGGATACGATCGGATTGATGGTTCGTTATAAGAGCAATGCGATTTTGACGTACTCGCTTGTATGCTACCAGCCGTGGGAAGGCTTCCAGGTGATGTTCAACGGAACGAAGGGCCGCATCGAAATGCGTGTCGTGGAACGCTCCTACATTAACTCCGGCGGCAACAAGGCGGACGAGGGCGCGCTAAAGAAGAAGCAAATTACGGTTCATCCGATGTTCGGCGAGCCGTACGATGTGGAAATTATCGAACGCGAGGGCGGCCATGGCGGCGGCGATCCGCTGCTGCTGAAGGATCTGTTCGCCGACGAGCGCGAACACGATCCTTTCAACCGTGCCGCTTCCGAGGTGGATGGCGCGATGTCGATCCTCACCGGGATCGCGGGCAATATTTCGTTGAAAACCGGCATGCCGGTGAATGTGGATTCGCTGGTGAAGTTTTAGAGGTGAGTAAGTGGCCGTTGGCGCATTGCGTCAGCGGCTTTTTACTTATTTGAAGAAATAAAACAGAGCTCCTAATAACCCTCACAAGCAGCAAAAAGACTCCGGCGGGCGCTTGCTTCCGCTAGAGTCGTTCACATCATGCCAATATAGTTACGCCCCCGCGCCTTCCACGCCGCGGTCGGAAAAGAACGTCTTCAGCGCCTTGTATACCTCGCCTTTTTCACGAATCACGCAGTGTAGGAAGGCTGGATCCTGTATGTTCCGGTACGCCGACATAAGTGTCGAGCTGCGGTTATATTGGTTGACTTCGCCGTAGCCGAACATGTTGCAGCGCTTAAGCAGCTCGCCGATCAGCTTCACGCATTTCTCATTGTCGCTTGATAAATTATCGCCGTCCGAGAAATGGAACGGATAAATATTGTACTGCTCCGGCGAATACTTGGTATCGATCAGCTCCAGCGCCTTCTGATACGCAGAGGAGCATATGGTGCCGCCGCTTTCGCCTTTGGTGAAGAACTGCTCCTCCGGCACGACCTTGGCTTCCGTGTGATGGGCAATAAAGACGATTTCCACGTGCTCGTATTTCCGCCGCAGGAAGCGGGTCATCCAAAAGAAAAAGCTGCGCGCGATATATTTTTCGAAGAGACCCATGGAACCCGAGGTATCCATCATCGCCAGAATCAACGCATTCGAGTGGGGCTTTTGGATTTCTTCCCAAGTCTTATACCGTAAGTCATCTGGAGTAATGCCGTGGATGCCGGGAGTGCCTTCTTTGGCATTGCGGCGCAGGTTTTCGAGAATCGTGCGTTTCTTATCGATGTTCGATTGAATCCCTTTTTTACGGATATCGTTAAAGCGGATTTGCTGTGCTGTAAAATCCTTTTTGTCCTTCGGCTTCAGGTTGGGCAGCGAAAGCTCCTCAAAGAGCATATCCTCAAGCTCCTCCAAGTTCACCTCAGCTTCGACATAATCCTCGCCGGGCTGATCTCCCGCCCCTTCGCCTTTTCCAGGTCCCTGCTGACCTGCAGAGGGATCAATTCCAATGACGTCGCCCACTTGACTATCCCCGTCGCCTTGACCGACATGCTTGCTCTTATTGTAATTGAAGCGAAAACGATACTCATCCAAGCTGCGGATCGGCACCTTGACAACCTGTTGACCGTCCGACAAGATAATGCTCTCATCCGTGACAAGATCGGGCAGATTTTGCTTTACAGCTTCCTTCACTTTTTGCTGATGCCTAGTTTGGTCTTGGTATCCTTTACGGTGCAGTGACCAATCTTCGCGGGAGACGATAAAGAGCGGCTTTTCCATGGTGCACCTCCTGAATAACGGATGATAAAACCGAGCTTCGGGATGATCCTGCAAAAGTACGGGCTTCGAAAAGGTTTTATAATCAGTATATTCAGGACCGGGGGCGATATGTGATTACATATGGGGATTGAAAGAAGTGTAGTTAATTATAAGTTGAGTATCTGAATTAGCGGACAACGGACGATTCATCAGACATGGAAAATATGTGTGTTAACACCATAGATTAAGAAAATATATAGTTGGAGGATTTTACCTTTAATGTGTCGAAGTAGGGTTAATTACTTTGATTATCCTATTTAGAGAGGGGAGTAATATGAACCAATTCGCCACCGAAATTCAACGTACTCCGCGGCTTGTCCCAGATTATCCTCAAGGGGAGCTAAGGCTAGAGGACCCGGCTAAACCTAGCGAAAAGCCTGTATTTTCCTGGATGACAATTCTCATTCCGCCGTTAGCTATGATGTCAATCTCCATATTCTTATCCCTTATGATTCGCTCTCATTACATATTAATATCTACTGTAGGTATGACGATGGTGACGGTTATCATGTCTATCGTTACATATAACTCTAATGTCAAACGTCATTTGGAAAAAAATAAGAAGCTGGAAAAGAAATACTTGGATTATCTGTTTCAGATTCGGTACGAGCTAAAGCAAGCGGCAAATCGGCAGCGGGAGAGTATGCTGTACGTGCATCCCAGCGTTGAGACATGTATGGACATCTCAAGGTAATCCTGTACTTTTTGCGGTAAATGGAGGTGCCCATTGGATGATTGCCGTTAGATACGATTCATCGGGAGAAGTTATAATTTATGATCCAGGGAATGGTCCGCAGGCACTCTTGAGAAATTAAATGAAAAACGTCGTGAGCGGAATAGATACAAGTATAAAACGATAAATCGATTCTACGAAATTTCAATATCGTAAATACGGGGGTTCAGGTGAAACGTAAAATTGCACTGTTTATTGTGTTTATCTTAACTGTAATTTTCCTCTCAGGTTGTGTGCAGCCATCGGTCAAACAAAGTAAGAATCAAGAAGGCGAGACAAAGTCCCATCCGCCTAAAGTGATTGCTACGGTAAAAGAGGCCATGTCGGATATATGCGGATGTTTGCCAACGGACGATCAACAGATTCAAGTTAGGCAAAACCACTCCGAGTTCGAGACCATTCTCACTTTAGAGAAGACTGGAGAAGACAAGATAAAACATCTATTTTTTTTCACCGAGAAGGTGGAGAAGCTGGACCGGGAAGGTGTTCTATTCTCGAGTGTGACGAACAAATATATTTATGACGCATCCGAGTATAACTATGAAATGATAGAATCTACGGTTAATCCAACCAAAGCTAAGGAATTTTCATGTACACAATCATTGGAAAGGTTGGGTCAGTTTTCTGAGGAAGGGGATTTTGTGGATTATAAATCCGGTCTTCGGATCTTCCCATTACTGTACTTTATGCTAACCAAGACATCCATCCCGGCTGCTCTACCCAACCAGGCAGTATATATGCAGGATAATCCGATTTTTGTTACGAGGGATGAGAAGCATCCGAATTTGCTTTTGTTTTCTCCCGTTCATTCGAAAAGAACAGGAGCTTTACAGGGAGTCATAGGGTTTCCTGACAATGAAATTACCGAATATTATGAGCCCATGGTTTTCGGTAAAAAGACCGGATATGTCAAGCAAGTACCGTCAACGGAGATCGGGCCTCTGAATAAATTAATTGATGTAACACGAAAAACATGGGGGAACGAGCTGGCCGAATATACTGAGCCTTGCAAGGAATTGTTGTTACTGCCTCCTGCAAAGGAGGAGCCACCGTTCTTTCCATACAACGGGAAAGTGTACCCCTTCTCTAAAGAGATCGACTTTGTGGCCGGTGCGGAAGGAGTAGGCCTGGGGCTGATTGAGAACGGCATTCTATACCCTGGAGACAACAAGATACAAATCCCTATATTGTTGTATTGTCCGAAATGCCAGGTGGAGGACGTTGTAATGGTACAAGATCAAGAGGAATTGGAGTTTCAACCGGATCGATATAATGACCTTTGGAAAAAATGGTTGGGCGAATCATGGCACATGTTCCTGTCTGAAAAAATTGATTTTGACGAGGAACGTTTTGCTAAGGCGGATTTGGGCAATATCAAGAGCTCATCCCCTCCCTTTACCGATAATAAACCTACTACCATACGTGTGAAGATTAACGGGGAGTTCGTCGAATTCGTGAATCAGTGAACGAAATCGGGAGAGTAAGGGGGTAAACAGAGATGGTGCGGAATCAAATCCTCTATCAATCCGACTCTATGCGCAGGCTTCATCAGAAAATGAAAGCTGTAAGCGAGGAACGAATTTATTGAGACTAATTGAACGGACAGAGCACTGGCAGGAGAAGGGGCTGCGGCAAAATACTCTTCGTTTTTGATGAATAATCCTGTTCCATGGCCTGAGGGTCTTCCGAAGCCGACAGTTCGTTTCAAGGTAACTACGAACGGTACGAACTCTGATGGAAGTGTCAGCGGCTATCCGATAGTCGAGCCGTATTAAGTAGGAGGATTTATGCAGAGGCGCTATGTATTATTATCTGTTATTGTGTTATCTCTTTTGTCTACAGGATGCTATGACATGAAGGAGGAGGCACCCCAAACCCATATTCAAGCTGAGAAACCTGCGGAAGAAAAAAGAATGGTATTCGTCGACAAACATCTGGAACTTGAGTTGCGAGAACAGCTTCACTCCTCTGGGCCATTGTCAAGAGAAGCTCTGGAAACCATAACATCTCTTGAACTAACCCAAGGAGAAGTTGCTGTTTTAGATGATCTGAAATGGCTGCCTAACCTCAAAAGTTTAACGATCATCGATCATCCTATTCGAGATATACAAGGGATTAGACATGCCAGAAATCTTGAGTTTGTGACCATTACGAATGGAAAACTGAGATCGATTGACGGCTTAGAAGAGCTATCGTTATTAAAAGGTTTAGAACTGCAGAACCATGAAATTGACGATATTTCATCTCTCGGTGGACTAACCAATATGATCAGCTTGGATCTAAGCGGGAATCAAATACACAATATTGAGGTGCTGTCCGGTTTCACCCGTCTGAATGAGGTCATATTAAACGACAATCAAATTACAAACCTTGAGCCTTTGTCGAAACTGAAAAACTTGGAAATTGTAAAAGCTGATAACAATCGGATCAGCAAAATTCCGGCGATGTCCTCTTATCACAAGTTAGCAAACCTATCCCTTAATCAGAATCAAATAATAAATATCGAATCGCTAGACAACTGTAGGGTACTTGCCATTGTCTCGCTTAACGGCAACAAAATTTCGGATGTAAAGCCACTATCCGGCCTGCACCCGGGTGAGCTGTACTTAGCGGACAATCGGATTACCGATATTTCTTCCTTAGAAGGGATAAAAGAAATTGGAACTCTTGATATCTCAAACAATCCGATTGAGGATTACAGTCCTTTAACAAGAATGAACATCGGAAAAATTGTTGGATGGAGTTCTTCTTCAACACCATTGTTCAAACTGATGAAAGGAGATCTCCAGGTTCTATTCACAATCGAATTCCCAGTCTCTTGGAGCAATCAATATTCCGTGAACCAAGCGGGCGACACCATTAACATTAATCATCGGTCAGACGTGGAGCCGCAAGCCCTATTCTTTTCTATAATGGCTGTAACGAGCGAGGAATGGAAGGAGTACCTTCAGGATATGAAGGACGGCTGGCCATGGAAGAAGCTAGGGGAACAGAATGGTCTAGTTGTTGTGAGAACATTGCCCACGGAGCTTTCTTACGGTTACGGACATGAGGATCCTGAGATGATCAAGCTTGTAGAGCAATATAATAAGATGAACGAAGATGTGACAGGTATTTTATCAAGCTTTAAGTTGGAATCGGCGCAAATAAATAATAGCCCATGAAACATACCCGATCGATTCGATATGAAGAAGCATTACAAGCAAGAGTAAATTATTAAAAGCAAGTCCCTAACTAGAAGGAGCCATTCAGCTTCTGGTTAGGGACTTTTGGCGTATTGCAACGCTCGTTTTGGCTTAAGTTGTGATTATTTCTTGATCGGTTCAACGATCTTCCCATCCGGGAACACATAGTACACTTGATCGTCTTTGTATAGGATAGCCATGCCATCAGCTTCATCGGAAAATGGGCGATACATCGATGGTCCAAATTCGTGTAACGTACTTATTCCTTTGACGCGGGTGTAGGTAAAAGGCAAAATGACCTCGCCTTTTGTATTAATAAATCCCAATAAACCATCTCTTTTGACAAGGGCTTGTCCGTTACGGAATGGATAGGCAGAATCATAAACCGCTGGAATGACAAGTTGTCCGGAGGAATCAATATAACCGCATTTGCCATCGATGAAGACAGTCGCGAAGCCCTCACTGAAGTTATAGGTTAATTTATAGGTCGGAGGAATAACAAACTGCCCCTCATTATTAATAAAACCGACCTTTTCGTCTTTGCGTACCGACGCAAGCTTTTCAGAGAACTGGCCATACTCCAAGATTCCCAGGGCCTCAAAATCGATTGTCAGATCCCCTTTTGTATCGATAAAGCCTGGACGTTCGCCATGTACCAGTGCTCGTCCATCCCGAAATGGAAAAATCCAATCATACTTGGGCTCAAGGATGATTTCACCGGATTTATCGATTAAGCCCCATTTCCCATTCACTTCTACAGAAGCAAGTCCTTCCGAAAAAAGCTGGGCGTAGTCATATTGTGGTTCGATGATAAATTGGCCGGATGTATCGATGTATCCCCATCTATCGTCTTTTCCTACGGGAGCTAACCCCTCTTTAAACTCTCCTGATGATAGGTCGGGTTCAAATTCAAACGTAAAACGGAATTTGCCGGTCTTATCAATATAGCCGGATTGAAGTCTATCCTTTGACACAGCGAAAGCCAAGCCTTCAGAAAAGGGAGCGATAAAGGAAAATCTAGGCTTAATCGCAACAGCTCCTGTGTCATCCAAGAACCCCCAGCTTCCCCATTCTCCCATATAAGGGCGGAACGGATTTCCTCCATTAAACGGGATCAAGGGCTTGTCCTCTGACAAGATCAGGGCATCCTGCTGAATTTTATGCTGGAGGATATCAATGATTTGTTCCAGCTTTTCTTTGTGTGCAGAATTGGTTTCCGCAAGCAATATGCTTTTCGCAGCATCCAACGCTGTGCCTTCTTTGCCTGAATTGGAAGGGTCTGCACCATAATCCAGCAATAATCGAACAAACTCCGGATTTTTTTTCTGAATCGCCGATTCCAAAGGACTAGCATAGGGAGACGGACCATGTACGCCTGCATTCGCATCTGCACCGAATGAAAGGAGAATTTCGGCTATCTTTATATTTTCATGATGAATGGCTGCGCCTAAGCTGGTAAGCTTGTCGGTTGGGCTAAAATAATTGGCCAAGTCGCCTTTCTCCAACCAGTGCTCCGCCTGCTGCAAATCATTTTGCAAAGCGGCTAAAAATACATTTCGCCCGTGTTTACTAATAATATCAACGCGGCTTCCAGTTTCATCCCATAGAACCTCTCCACCGATACTTTCAGCGATAAATCGCAAGGGAACAAATGTAGATTGATCAATAATCCTAGGAGCAATTGTAATCGTGGAGGGCTCGCCGTTAATGGTTACTTCTTTGGAGTTGATTTGCATGACAATGATCGTTTGATCCTTCGAACTTGTGATCGTTTGTGTCTTCCCGTCCCACTTCATTTCAATGCCTAGACGTTCATACACAGGACGAAGCTGCACGAGGGTAGTCGCCTTTTCAACGACAGGAGGCTGCGTAAAATAAACCTCGACTCCATCGATGTAAACGCGAGTGGGTTCAGTTGAAGCGGCGTTACCGGTTACGGGCAGGAAGCATAATAAAAAACCTAGTAGTATAGAAATAAAACGAAGATTGCAAGGCATTTTTTTTGGTTTTCTTTCTTTCACAATGAATCTCCTTTTCACAAATATATTGTAGAGAAAGACGATACAATGGATGAACGAAAGCATGTTTTTCGATAATGGTCGATTTCTCTCCATAACAATTTTAACCCCCAACATTATCCACATCAATCAAAAGATAGTTATGGGTTCACGCCGCCGCCCTGCTGTGCTATAGTACAAAAGATATGCAAGAAGAGGTTCGCAAACTCCCTCTATAAAAAACTAAATCGAAAAGGATGAATCAGCATGGGGAACCATTCACATCAGGCAGGAAGAACAGCAGAGGAGCTGAAGGATATTACGCTGCTCGGCAATCAGGGGACGAAATACGATTTTTCGTATGCGCCGCAGGTGCTGGAGGTATTCGAAAACAAGCATCCGGGCCGCGATTATTTTGTCAAATTTAATTGCCCTGAGTTTACGAGTTTATGTCCGATAACGGGACAGCCGGATTTTGCAACGATTTATATTTCGTACATTCCGGATATTAAAATGGTAGAAAGCAAATCTCTCAAGCTGTACCTATTCAGCTTCCGCAATCATGGTGATTTCCATGAGGACTGCATGAACATCATTATGAACGATCTGATCGCGCTCATGGAGCCGAGATATATTGAGGTATGGGGGAAGTTTACGCCAAGAGGCGGGATCTCCATTGATCCGTACTGCAACTGGGGGAAGCCGGGGACCAAGTACGAGCAAATGGCGGAGCATCGCTTATTGAATCATGATTTGTACCCAGAGAAGGTTGACAATCGATAATTTTGCCGAGCCGAAGGGTGAAAAGCTTGTATGAGCGGGAAACTGCTTATGCGGGCTTTTTTTTACGTTTAGTTCACAAATTTTTTAAGTAAAAAGTGTTACCTCCGGCGATTTTGTACGTACGGAAAATAAGGTGTTTTTTTCGGGGCGCCTGTATTCCTATTTGTATCGAATCACTTTCACGTATTCTCTTGGGGCAAAGCTTGTGCTTTCATCCTCAAAAGTGTAATCACGGTTCATTTCAAGAGTTTGAATACGCGGAGCAACTTGGGAAAGGGCTCCGGATCGCGGTGAATGGATGGATTTTTCGACTGTTTGTTGGGCTTGCCAGCCCCAAAACAGCAGCAATACAAAAACAGCTGCGCAGGGGAGCCATTTGGTTAACAGCATGAAAGAACACCTCAAAACGTGGTAAGATAAAAAGGATGGCTTGTCCGGTCCCGAACAATCATTATTCATAAGGTTTGCTTCTCTCAGCAGGTTTATACAAAAAACAGAAAACTTTTTTTACCTGCAGATGGATGATTTTGACCTTCTGGGCAGAGGTTAAGGAAAGGAAAACATTTCATCAAGACTGGGGGTTGAACGGTGTCTTTGCTTCATGCCGCAATTTTATTGCCGTTATTTTATGCCATTGCTGTACCCTTGTTTCACAAGGCTGCTAAACCGATTCATACAGGATGGTTTGTGCTTCCGGTGCCGGTGCTTTTATTCTCGTACCTGATATCTTATTTACCTGCCGTGCGTGGAGAAGGTCCTGTAACAGAAAGCGCTCCTTGGATTCCTTCTCTGGACATTAACTTTACGGTATACCTAGACGGGCTCGGGCTGTTGTTCGCGCTTCTCATTTCCGGGATTGGGAGCCTTGTCGTTCTGTATTCGATCTTTTACTTGTCAAAAACAAAAGAAGCGATACAAAATTTTTACGTGTATTTGCTGTTGTTCATGGGGGCCATGCACGGGGTTGTCTTATCGGATAACCTAGTAGTCCTATACGGCTTCTGGGAGCTAACGAGCTTATCTTCCTTTTTGCTAATTGCTTTCTGGTATCAAAGGGAGAAATCACGGTACGGCGCGCAAAAGTCGATGCTGATCACCGTGTTCGGCGGTTTTGCGATGCTGGCCGGCATCGTGCTGCTGCACATCATGACGGGAACGTTCAGCATCCGCGAAATCATCGCGAATGCCGACCAGGTGCAGAGCAGTGCTCTGTTTGTGCCGGCGATGCTGCTCATTTTGCTTGGAGCCTTCACAAAATCGGCGCAGTTCCCGTTTCACATTTGGCTGCCCGACGCGATGGAAGCGCCAACGCCGGTCAGCGCTTATTTGCACTCGGCGACGATGGTGAAAGCGGGGATTTATTTAGTCGCCCGGTTAAGCCCGGTGTTTGCCGGAGCGGCCGAATGGTTTTGGCTTGTCTCGGCCTTCGGGCTGGCAACCTTGTTCTGGGGCTCCTTCTCGGCGGTCAAGCAAACCGATTTGAAAGCGATTCTTGCGTTTTCAACGGTCAGCCAGCTTGGACTCATCATGTGCTTGTTCGGACTTGGCTCCGCGGCGGTCTATTACGGGCCTGGAGAGGACTCAAAGCTGTATGTGCTGGCTACAACGGCAGCGATTTTCCATCTCATCAACCACGCTACCTTTAAAGGCGCATTGTTCATGGTGACCGGGATTGTCGACCATGAGACAGGCACGAGGGATATCCGCAAGCTGGGCGGACTCGCCTCGCTGATGCCGATCACCTTCACGCTTGCGATGATCGGGGCCTTTTCGATGGCGGGATTGCCTCCTTTTAACGGCTTTCTCAGCAAGGAAATGTTTTTCACTGGGGTTCTTAATGCGTCGAAGATGGACATTTTCAGCATGGAGACGTGGGGAATGCTTTTCCCGATGTTAGCCTGGATTGCCAGCATTTTCACTTTTGTATATTGTATGATATTCGTGTTCCGCACCTTTACCGGCAAGCTGAAGCCGGAGGAGCTGGATCGCAAGCCGCATGAAGCGCCGCTTGGTTTGCTTCTGTCGCCTGCGGTGCTCGCGTCCTTGGTCGTCGTTTTCGGGCTCTTCCCGGATATCTTATCCTATTGGTTGATCGAGCCGGCGTTAGCTTCGGTGCTGCCGGGTCTGCTTGCTGACGAATTCTACGTCCACATTTACTTCTGGCATGGCTGGACGACCGAATTGTTTATGACAATTGGAGTTGTCGCGCTTGGAACACTGCTGTACATGCAGCTGAAGCGCTGGCAGGGGATTTACGGAAAGCTGCCGCAGAAGCTTACGCTTAATCGGATCTATGATCGCGGCTTGTTCTATGTAGACCGGCTCTCGCTAAAGCTGACCCGCGTTTATATGACAGGTTCGATTCGAGACTATTTAGTTTATATCTTCACGTTTGCGATTCTGGTAGTCGGTTACGCATTGCTTCAAACGGGAGATTGGGATTTTTCCAGCGCGCAGTATGCGGAAATTACAATCTATGAAGCGCTTCTAATCACGGTATTGATTATTTCCGCTCTGGCGATTCCGTTTGTCCGTTCCAGAATAACGATGATTATCGTCGTCGGTGCTGTCGGGTATATGGTTACATTATTTTTCGTCATCCTGCGCGCCCCGGATTTAGCGTTGACGCAGATGATCGTTGAAACGGTGTCCGTCGCCTTGTTCCTGCTATGCTTCTACCATCTGCCGAAGCTGAGAAAGGAACGGTCACCGGCCACCTTCCGCCTAACCAATGTACTGATTTCGGTAGGTGTAGGCGCAATGATGACTCTGGTGGCTCTGACAGCTAACGATTCAAGACTGTTTGAATCGATTTCCGATTATTACGTAAAGGAAAGCTACAATTTGGCGGGCGGCAAAAATATCGTGAACGTCATTTTGGTCGACTTCCGCGGGTTTGATACGCTGCTTGAGATTATGGTGCTCGGTATCGCATCCTTGGGGATTTACGCATTGATTCGGCTGCGGCACAACGGAAAGCAGCAGCTATTATCGCAGGACCGCAAGGGGGGAGAGCGATGAAAACGAATGATGTGATCCTGCAGGCGGCAACGAAGGTAGTTGTGTTTATTATTTTGACCGTCTCCGTCTTTCTGTTTTTCGCAGGGCATAACCATCCGGGCGGCGGCTTCATTGGAGGGCTGATGACAGCTGCGGCGCTCGTGCTTCTGGCTTTAGCCTTCGATTTAAAGACGGTTCGTGAAGTGCTGCCTTTTAACTTTCACAAAATTACAGCTATCGGACTGCTTATTGCCGTACTTACGGGCATCGGTTCGTTCGTCTTTGATGCTCCGTTTCTAAGCCATACCTTTGCTTACAAAGTTCTTCCGCTGCTCGGAAAAACGGAATTGGCTACGGCGGTGCTGTTCGATCTGGGCGTATATTTAGCCGTCGTAGGCGTTACGATGACTATCATCTTATCGATCGGGGAGGACAAATAGCTATGGAAGTGTGGATGTCCATCACCGTCGGTGTTCTGTTTACGATCGGCACGTATTTAATTTTAACGCGCAGTCTGCTGCGCATTGTATTGGGCACTTCTCTGCTCAGTCACGGCGTACATTTGCTGCTGCTCACCATGTCACGCCTGAAAAGCGGTGCGGCACCTTTGCTGGACGGCCACTCCGGTACCTATACCGATCCGCTGCCGCAGGCGCTCATACTAACCTCCATCGTTATCAGCTTTGGTGTAACGTCGTTATTTTTCGTGCTGGCGTATCGCGCTTATCAGGAGCTGGGGACTGACGATATGGAGGAACTGAAGGGACGGGACGATGAATAACACAGTTGTAATACCTTTACTGATCCCCTTAGTAACCGCGATTATTTTAATTTTCTCAAATGGAAAACGTGCGTCGCGCTGGATCTCCGGGGCAAGCGCGCTGCTGAATATTGCGGTCTCCGCATACCTCGTCTATGAAGTGCAGCAGAAGGGGATCCAGACGCTGCACATGGGCGGCTGGGCACCGCCTTACGGTATTATTTTCGTCGCCGATATGCTTGCTGCGCTGCTGGTGCTGACGACCGCAGTGATCGGTGCGGCCTGCCTGTTTTATGCGTTTCGCAGCATAGGCGAGGAACGAGAGAAGCACTATTTTTACACCTTTGTGCAGTTTCTGCTCGTCGGTGTCATCGGTTCCTTTTTGACCGGAGATATTTTTAACCTGTTTGTGTGCTTTGAGGTGATGCTGATTGCATCCTATGCGTTAATTACGCTTGGGGGCAAGAAGCTGCAGCTTCGCGAATCGCTCAAATACATTTTGATCAACATTGTTTCGTCCATTTTGTTTGTGGCGTCGATGGCGTACCTGTACGCGGTTGTGGGCACCTTGAACATGGCCCATTTGTCCGTTCGGGTAGCGGAAGCGGGGCAATCGGGAGTCCTTGATGTAATCGCGGTGCTGTTCTTGATTGTGTTCTCGCTGAAAGCCGGCTTGTTCTTATTCTACTGGCTGCCGGGCTCTTATCTGGCACCGCCTGCTGCAATTTTAGCGCTGTTCGGCGGGCTGCTGACGAAGGTAGGGATGTATGCGATTATCCGTACCTTCACGTTGATTTTCCACGATACGGGCGGCATCGTTTATACCTTAATCGGCTGGATGGCGGTTGGAACGATGGTGCTTGGCGGCATCGGGGCTGTGGCTTACCGCGATGTCAATCGCGTGCTGATCTATAACATCGTGATTTCGATCGGTTTTATCAGCTTTGGCTTAGCGGCGGCGAATCAAGCCGCGCTGGAAGGCGTCGTCTTTTATTTAGTGCATGATATGATTGCCAAGACGCTGCTCTTCTTGCTCGGAGGCGCACTAATTGCTGCAGCCGGAACCGGCAAGCTGAAGGAAATGGGAGGTTATATCCAGCGCTATCCCGCTTTAGGCTGGATGTTCCTCGTGGCAGCAATGGCGATCGTCGGCGTACCTCCGCTGAGCGGTTTTATCGGAAAGCTGCTTATCGTGGAAGGCGGGCTGCGCAGCGGGCATTACCTGATGACGGGGATTGCGCTCCTCTCCAGCTTGTTTGTCCTTTACTCCATGATCAAGCTGTTTATGGGTGCTTTCTGGGGGAAGCCGAGAGCAGCGCTTAGCAGCGCGAAGGATGCTCGAATTGCCGGACTGCTTACACCGGCGGCATTGCTGCTGGTTCTTGTTATTGCGATCGGGTTAGGCGCGGAATGGATGTACGGCTTTGCCGCTCGTGCCGGAGAGGTGCTGCTTCAGCCGCAGTTTTACGTTGAAGCGGTATTAAAGGGGTAGATCATATGACCTTCCAATTTATTTTGAATTTGATCATTGCTGTCACTTGGATGCTGATCAATGAAAGCAGAGATGCTGTCAGTCTGCTTATTGGATATTTGATTGGTCTCGTTTTCATCTTTGCGCTCCGCCGTTTTTTCCCCGGGCCTTTTTACTTGCAAAAGGGCTTTGCCGTGGTCAAGCTGCTGCTGTTGTTTATGAAGGAGCTTGTGTTGTCCAACATTACCGTCATCCGTGAAATTTTGCGGCCAAGGCTGGTGGTACGTCCCGGAATCGTGGCAGTGCCGACGGACCTGAAGTCGGATGGGGAGATTACGATGCTGGCCTGCCTGATCACGCTGACGCCGGGAACGCTGACGCTGGAGGTTTCTCCGGATCAGCGGACGCTGTATATACACGCGATGGATATCAGTGACGCGGATGAGCTGGCGAAGCAAATCAAGAGTTCGTTTGAAAAAGCGATAATGGAGGTGACGCGATAATGCTATCCGGTATGCTGCTTGCTGCTCTAGTGATTTTGTCTGTATCGATATTAGGCGGCCTTTATCGGATCCTGATCGGTCCCTCCATGCCGGATCGAATTATTGCATTGGACGCGGTGGGGATTAACCTGATCGGGATTATCGCGATTCTTTCCATCTTACTTCGTTCACAGGCGTATATGGAAATCATTTTGTTAATCGGAATCCTCGCGTTTTTGGGCACGGTCGCCTTTTCAAAGTATTTGGAGAAAGGGGTGGTCATCGAGCATGAGCGGGATGATAACCATCGGTGAGCTGATTATCGGCTTGCTCGTTCTGCTGGGGGCGCTGCTGAGTGCAATCAGCTCCTTCGGCTTGATCCGGCTGCCCGACGTCTATATGCGTTCCCATGCGGCA
Source organism: Paenibacillus turpanensis (assembly GCF_011421635.1). Classification (GTDB taxonomy): domain Bacteria; phylum Bacillota; class Bacilli; order Paenibacillales; family YIM-B00363; genus Paenibacillus_AK; species Paenibacillus_AK turpanensis. The sequence goes on along the minus strand of NZ_WTLI01000010.1, from coordinate 57,838 downwards.
ACCAAAAGTACGACACTGGGTGTGCTGAGTATTTTATTTGCTGCGTTTTTGTACTTCTTGCTGTTCGAAGGTCAAGTGAGTGTGAGGCTGCTGCTGGGGATCCTGTTCGTTTTCATCACAGCGCCCGTAGCCGGGCATCTCATTGGGCGTGCCGCGTATCGCACCGGTGTGCCCATGTGGGAGCGCAGCGTGCAGGATGATTTGAAAAAGGTGGTAACTCCAGTACGAACGGAACAGAACCGCGAGTAAATTACGGTTATGGCAGTACTGGTAAGGGTATTGAACTAGCGGGAAAAATAAAACGTTTGCGATGCATGCCGGTTTTGACATTCCGGCTGCAGAGCAGACGTTTTTTGTGTGTAGGTCTTTAGAAAAATCCGCCTGAGAAGAGTACAGTGAGTACGCTGCTCAGGCGGAAGAGATTTGAATAACCGGGTTGGTAGATTTTAAGATTTGATTTTAAAGTGAGAAGCGGATTGCATAAGCTCCTTGGACAAGCCGTCAATCGTTTCGATCATCTCCGCTAGATGCTGAACCATGCGATGCTGTGCATCAATCGTCGCAGTCACCTGCTGGATTGAAGCGGCAACTTCCTCACCGGAAGCGGACATGCTTTCCGCGGCTGCGAGAACTTCCTCTTTATCCTGTGCCATGACTGTAAGGTCACTGGCTACCGCTTTAATTTGGTCCGTAATTTCTTGAACGTATTCCATAATTTGCTCGGACGATTGTTTCGTCTCGTCAATATATTTATCCTGCAGTGCAGCAATCGTTTGAATCTCTTTTACTGTATCATTGTTGCGTGCTACAAAACCAAGCGTTGTGCTGATCCGCTGTCCGATCTCCTCAGACGATTTCGCCGTCTGCTCGGCAAGTGTACGGATTTCCGAAGCGACGACGGAGAAGCCGCGGCCGTGCTCGCCTGCTCTTGCTGCTTCGATGGAGGCATTTAGAGCCAGCAAATTGGTTTGGCGGGCGATTTCGCCAATGACGTTTGTGATAGCGCTGATCTGTTTCGAGCTTTCCCCAAGCTCTTGAGTAATTTCAAGGATTTTACCTACCTCGGCTTCGTTTTTTACCTTAACGGCAATCAGCTCTTGAATAATCGATTGATTTTGCTGGAAGACGTGCATAATTTCTTCGGTACGTGCCTTAACCAAGCCAGCCTTTGCGTTGCTTTCCGCGATCTTTTCCCCTAAGGTCGTAAAGCGGGTTACGATCATTTCGGTGTCGCGTGCTTGTGATTCAACGGCCCGAGAGATCTCTTGGGTGGTAATAGAAGCCTCTTGGATGGATGCTGTCGTTTCTTTGGACGATTGATCCAGCTCGCTTGTGCTTTCCTGCAGCACATCTAGTGATTTGTGCATGTGAGAAATAAGATCTTTATTTTTGGCTGCCATGAGGTTAAAGTTGTCAGCCATTTCCTTAAATTCGCTTTGATACTTTCCGGTCGCGGCTACCTGAAGATTGCCCTGTGCAATTTGTTTGAACAATTGCGTCATGCCGGAAAGAGGACGAACGATGCTCTTCGAAATAAAGTAACCAACGATTGATGCGGCGATGATAGCGAGAACTAAGATCATTGCATATTTAATCGAAAGGCTGGTGAGCGGCTTTTGAATATCCTTGATATCATCCTGAACGATAACGACCCAGTTGGAGATCGGAATTTTACTGTAGCTGAGGTAGCTCGTAGTATTCCCTTCCTTAATTTCCATACGTCCGTTAACCAAATCTTTATCGGTTTGGATTTCAAGCAGCTTAAGAATTTCCGGGTTTTCTACCTTGGTGTTAACCATAGTTTCATCCGCTGAGTGGGCAATAATCATACCGTTGCGGTCCATCATATAGAGAACGCCGCGATCATTGACTTTAATTCCGCTCAGATGCTGAGAGAAGTAAGAAGTATAAACGGAATTCCCGATAATCCCAATTGTATTGCCGGCCGAATCCTTGACAGGATTCGCAAATACGACGATCGGTAAATTATTTGAACGGTTCAAAACCGTGTCTCCGATTGCAGTCTTTCCCTTCATTGCTTCAATAAAGTAAGCACGGTCCGGAATTTTGATGCTTCCGTTCTCGCCTTTCTCCGCGCTGCTTGCGATAACGACGCCATTTTTATCGGTAAGAAACGTCTTTTCATGCTTCACAGTTCCTTCGAAGCTTTTGCGGAAGATGGCATTAGCTTTCGCTAAGTCTTCATTTTTCGGAGAGAAAAATTCCTCGTCCGTCATGGTTTCTTTCTTTTTGATGATCTCTTCCATCGTGCTATGTACCGTAATTAAATAGGAATTGCGGATTTCTCCATTAATCAACCCGTAAATAGCTTCACCTGTACGAATGGCATTAGCGTCGATTTCATCCTTACTCTTTTCAATAAGAAGGCTGGAGCTGGAGTAATACGTCAGAACACCCGTGAGCAGTAAGGAAATGGTGACAAGTGCGACAATGAGCAAAGGCAGTTTTTTGCGTAAAGACATGATGACTCTCCTTTACAATTCCGAATGTTTTCGTCTTAATTCGACAAATTTATCTACAGAAATCTATAATACGACATGAAAAAGGATAGAGAAATGCATTTTGACGCGCTTGAAATTTCACTTCGTTGTTACGACAAGGTCTTGACTTGAAGCGAAAACACCCTACAATAACGTTTTTCACAAGGACGTAACGATTTCCATTCCTTGTTCGGGGACTGAACGCTATAATAATAGGAAAGCTTTTTTTGCAATACGCGGGAGGGAACCATGTTACAGCAGCACCCAGAAGCATTTTTGAAGCAATACTTTGGATATACCTCGTTTAAAAAAGGCCAGGATGAGCTCGTCAAAGGGATTTTATCCGGGCGGGATGTGCTTGGCGTCATGCCGACCGGGGCAGGCAAGTCGATATGCTACCAGCTGCCGGCAGCGATGTCGGATGGCGTATCGCTCGTCATCTCCCCGCTGATTTCGCTAATGAAGGATCAGGTCGATGCCCTTAATCAGATCGGCATTCCGACCGCTTCCATAAACAGTTCATTGTCTGCGGCCGAGATGTCGCAGCGGTTTCGCGATATTGCAGCGGGAAAATACAAGATTGTGTATGTGGCGCCGGAACGGATTGACTCGGAGCGGTTTATCCGTCTCTTGCAGCAAATCCGTGTGCCGATTGTCGCTGTGGATGAGGCGCACTGTGTCTCGCAGTGGGGACATGATTTCCGGCCGAGCTATCTTCAAATTAAGCAGCTGATCGATTATATTGAGCCGCGGCCGGTCATTGCGGCGTTCACCGCAACAGCGACCGATCAGGTGAAAACGGACATTATGAAGCAGCTCATGCTGGAAAATCCCTTACGGGTAACAACGGGATATGCCCGTGAAAATCTCACCTTTTCCGTGCTAAAAGGGGTGGATAAGCGGCAGTTTTTGGCGGACTACGTTCGTTCGCGCCATACGGACTGCGGCGTCATTTACGCTTCGACCCGCAAAGAGGTCGAGGACTGCCACAAATACTTGCTCCGCCTTGGCATCCCGGCAGGACGGTATCACGCCGGGCTTAGCGATGAAGAGCGTGCGGACAGCCAAGAGCGTTTTCTATACGACGATATTCGGGTGATGGTCGCGACGAATGCCTTCGGGATGGGGATCGACAAATCGAACGTAAGGTATGTCATTCACTACAATCTTCCAAAAAATATCGAGTCCTATTATCAGGAAGCAGGACGTGCCGGGCGGGACGGGGAGCCGGGAGAATGTATAGTGCTATATGCCGCGCAGGATATTCAGATGCAAAAGTTTCTGATCGAGCAGTCGGAATCCGAGCTGGAGCGGAAGCAATCGGAATACGCCAACCTGCGCAGCATGGTGGATTACTGCCACACGACCGATTGCTTGCAGCGCCATATTGTCCGGTATTTCGGCGATGAGGACGGACAAGCCTGCGGACGCTGCGCCAATTGTACGGATGACCGCGAGGTCACCGATATTACGGTTGAGGCGCAGCAGGCCTTCTCCTGTATCGTCCGCATGAAGCAGCGGTTCGGGATGACACTGACTGCGAAGGTGCTGCGGGGAGCAGGTGACAGTAAGGTAAAGGAATTCGGCTTTGATCGTCTCCCAACCTATGGAGTAATGAGCCATTTTAAAGAAAAGGATATTGTGAACCTGCTGAACGTGCTTGCCGCCGACGGGTATCTTCGTTTATCTGACGGGAAGTACCCGACGGTATCGCTAACCCCGCGGGCGAAAGCCGTACTCGAGGGCTCCGAGAGAGTGTTCCAGCGTTCGATCGGAGTCAAGAGCGCACCGGCTGCCACCTCGGTGTCCGAGGAACTCTTCGACCGTCTCCGCGCCCTGCGCAGGCAGTTTGCGGATAAGGAGCGGGTGCCGCCGTTTACAATCTTTCATGATGCAACGCTTCGTGAAATGTGTGTGCAGCTGCCGCGTACGGGAACCGATATGCTGGCGGTAAAAGGGGTCGGCCGCGCGAAGTTCGATAAATACGGGGATGCCTTTTTGGAATGTATTCGTACGTTTGAGGGCAGCAAGGTATAAGAAATTTGACATGCTATCAATTTTTAGCCAATCCATTGCCGGGCTTGGGAGGGGAAAGCTATAATGATCCCAAAGTTCGCGAACGGACTTGGCCGAGCAGATGAAGGCGCCGTCGTAATTGACGGCGCTTTTTTTTACGAAAAAGCGGATGGAGAGGCGATCACATGGATAAGGGAAACTACTCATTTTCGACCTGCTGGAATATTAAGAGGCATACGAACGGAAGGGACATGCTGGAGGAAATTAAAGAGCTGGGCTTCCGCTTTGTGGAGCTGAATTATAATGTAACGGATTCTCTGCTGGAAACGATCGAGCCGATGATTGAAGCTGGGGAGATTGGAGTATCCAGCGTACATAACGTGTTTCCTTTTATCGCAGACAAAGATTATGACACCGATTCGGTCATGCTGGGCTTTGATGATCTGGAAAAGCGCAAGCGTTCGGTGGAGCTGCTGGTACGTTCGATGGAATATGCGGACCGTTACGGTGCAAAAGCGGTTGTCGTTCATCCCGGGGAGGTGCCGTTTCCGAGCAATATTGATGCCGAGCTGAAGCAGCTGTACCGGGAAGAAGGAAAGGACTCCGACGCTTACCGGAAGCTTTGGGCGGAAATGCTGGAGCGCCGCGAGCAGCTGAGCCCGATCTATGCAAAACGGATCGAGGAGAGCTTGTATCAAGCCTGCGATCAAGCGGCTCGCCGCGGCTGGAACATTGCGGTCGGCATTGAAACGCGTTCTCGCTGTTATCAGATGCCTTCCTTGGAAGAAGCGGTTTCGATATGCGGTAATTTGCAGGGGGCCGGCGTCCATCTCTGGTATGACATCGGCCACGCTACGATGATGGAGCGGATGGGCCTCCATGATAACGCCGCGCAGCTGGAACGGGCGCTGCCTTATATTTACGGCGTTCATATTCATGAGACCATCGAGCTGTCCGACCATTGGTGTCCTTATGTTCACAGCAAGGATGCGCAGGATTTTGACCGCTTCTTAAAGGCGATTGAAAAGGCGGAAGTAAAGGTGTACGAGCTGAAAGCCGCCTGCCAGCCGAATGAAATTCATGCAAGCCATCAGATCATCACGGATAAGCTTGCAGCTTTGGCCAGCGGAGGGAGGACGAGCGCGTGAAAACCTTGCTGCAGCTGGCTCAAGCGTATTCACCTTATCTTTATTTTGATAAAAATGAACCGTTCTTCCCGGCTAGAGTCGGGGTGTCCGTCCTTACCGCCCCGGGTCCGTCTCCATCGTTTCCCCGCAGCTTTTCGTTCGAACAGGAGGAGCTGCAGGCGATTGTGGAGTACGCGATCTACTGGGATTGGGATATCGGCCATTTGTACGATCTGGAGCATGTTTGGGTATATATCGGCCAAGACGGCGATGTGCTGGATTGCGAGGCCAGCTTTCATGGAAAGTATCTGAAAGGGCTGCGTAAAGACGAGAACAGCATTGCGGACGGAACGCATCCAAAGCTATTTTCGCAGCCGGGAAAGCACGCCTTTTCACCGTATCTCGAAGTGTTTGAGGTTATTCCCGACCTGTTTGCGGCTTGTTCGGAGGAGCAGGCAGGCAAGGATGGACTGACCGTCGGTTATCCGTTCCGCAGCGAGTATGCGACGAATGCGCAAATTCACGAATGGTGCAAGGGGTACATGCAGCGGTTTGCATTTGTTCCTTCGATGGAGTTTATGGAGTACCAAATTCCGAAGGAGCTGTTTGTGCCTTGGGAGGAGCTGAAGCGGGAAATCCCGCAGCGGCTTACGGCTGTGCTGGAGAGTCAAGGGCTGTCGCTGCCGAGACCGGTGGAGCATAAGGAAAACGAGATGGTGTCTACGCGTCTCCAATGAGAGTATAAGAGTAACGAAATTTGTAGCTGCGCGAACAAACCTTGATCTGGAAATGAACCGCAAGTTCGACTTATGCGGAGCATGGCGGACCTGTGTTCGCGCAGCTTTTTTGTCTAGATGACCGCATGACTCGGCATGCCCGCGGTTACTTTCCCTGCACAACTTCCTCAAGAGCATGGATGAGCTTATCGTTCTCCTCCGGCGACCCCACCGAAATACGCACGCATTCCGACAATCCCCATGCACCGCCGTAACGGACGATTACCCCTTTTTGCATCAGCTGCTCATACCTTTGCTTTGCATCGGGACCAAGCCTCACAAGGATGAAGTTGCTCATGCTCTCCGTATATTCCAGTCCAAGCTTGCGATAGGCCTCGTACAGGCGGAGCCGTTCCGCATGAACCAAGCTGCGGGAGCGCTCCACATGCTCGCGGTCCCGGATTGCCGCCGCAGCCGCAGCCTGCGCCAACGCATTCACATTGAAGGGCTCTTTTACCTGCAAAATGCTTTGAATGATTTCTTGCGGTCCGATGCCGAAGCCGACGCGAATTCCAGCGAGTCCGTATACCTTGGAGAACGTCTTCAGCATCAGCAGAGGGTAACCGGAGCGAATCAGCTCAAGCCCATCGGTATAGTCGTCGCAGGTGACGTAATGACTGTAGGCCGAGTCGAGCATGACCAGCACATGCTGCGGCAGCGAATCGAGAAGTCTCTTAAGCGGACCTGTCTCCAATATCGTGCCGGTCGGGTTATTCGGCGAGCATAAATAGACGATTTTGGTCCGCTCTGTGACTGCGGCCAGGATGGCTTCCGGATCGTAACGGTAGCCCTCTGCAAGCGGAATTGTTTTTACGTTCGCTCCCATCAGACGCCCGCCGAATTCGTACTCGCTAAACGTGGGAGAAGGGACAATAATTTCGTCGCCGTGATCGAGAAAGGCTTCGGACACTAGCGTAATCAGCTCATCTCCGCCGTTCGTCACAATGATTTGCTCCGGCAAGATCCCGAACTCGGACGCGATGGCTGCTTTTGCAGCAAAGCTCTGAGCATCCGGGTATTGATGAAGGGCGGGAAGCAGCGCTGAAATGGCCTCAAGCGCTTTGGGGGATGGACCCAGCGGGTTTTCATTGGAGGCCAGCTTGATCACTTCCGTCAGCCCAAGCTCCTTCTGTACCTCCCAAATCGGCTTTCCGGGGGAATAAGGTTGAAGAGCTTGCAGAACGGTCCTTGCAGAAACTTGAATGGGAGACATGTTTTTGGCTCCTTTACCCTAAGTTAAAATTCATTTAGTACGATAATCAAATAATACGGTAACGCGTTACCAAAGTAAAGCAAAACTTATCTTTGATTTGCCGAAAAAGACGAACGGCCGTTGGCTTAGAGTGCCACCGGCCGTTTTTAGGTCTACGGTTCGTCAAAAGTGATTCGGGCCAGCTGCCGGGCAGCCTGCTCCGCTTCGCGAATCGTCTCTTGGATGATTGCTGCGGCGCTTTCTCCGCCCCGCAGCAAACGGGTGCATTGCCCCGCCCACAGGGACATATACTCCGGGCGGTTTTGCAGCGCAGCTGCTTTACGGAGCCCGCCGGTTAAGGTGTTTTGCGACGGGAACGGCAGAGGCGGGGTGTCCGCCGCTTCAACACGCTCGACGAACGAATTGCGAATCGCACGTGCCGGCCTGCCGGAGAATGCCTTCGTAATGCCGGTGCTAAGCTCCGTGGACTCCAGCAGCATACGTTTATATTCCGGGTGCGCGGTCGACTCCAGACAGGCTAAGAAGCGGGTTCCCATCTGCACCCCTTCTGCGCCGAGAGCCATGGCAGCGGTTAATCCGCGTCCGTCCATAATGCCGCCTGCTGCGATGACCGGAAGGTCAATTTCCTGCACAACCTGCGGAATGAGGGAAAACGTACCGACGTTGATCCCCATCGGGTTCCGCTTTACATCAAAGGTGCCCCGATGTCCCCCCGCGTCACTGCCTTGGGCGACGACAGCATCGTAACCGGCGTTTTGCGCAAGCTTAGCCTCCTCCACGGAGGTTACCATGGCTAGCAGAAGAGCGCCTCTGATCGATAGCTGCGAGGCATCTCGTGGAGAGAGAAGACCAAAGGCGGTGCTTACAATAGGCACCTTTTCCTCCAGAAGGATTTCGATCTGCTTCCCAAGCGGATCCGGACTCCGCAGGCTCTCCGGAAGCTTGACCTGCAGCTCCTCGGCAATCGGAGAGAGCGCGGACTTGGCCGCCTCGATACCGCTCCAATCATCCTTCATCTCGACCGCAAATACGTTCACCGCAAACGGCTTGGCGGTTAACCATTTAATGTGCTGAATGGCATCCCGCATGTCCTCCGGAGTCATATAAGCGGCGCCTAAGGTGCCGAGCCCGCCCTCTTCGGATACAGCGGCAACCAACTCGGGAGAGGTAATGCCTCCCGCCATGCCTGCTTGCACAATCGGGTATTTGATTCCAAGCATCGCAGTGAATCGATTCGAAAAGCCCATCTGGATTCCTCCTAACCTAGCTAACCTATCCGTAGTAATTAATGATAAAATAATGACCAGAAAATAAGCGGCAATCCGAGCATAGTATGGTAAAATCAGGAGACCAAGCAGGGCGGGGCAGGTTCGGCTTCCGCTCGCATTTTAGGGAGGGACCGTTAAATGAATCCGAGCAATCCCACAAATTCGTTCCAACCGGGCGGCGATCAGCATCCAGTGACCGCGGCAGATTCGGCTAACCCGGCCATATCGAAGCTGCGCTATCATATATGGGCGACCCGCGCATATTTTGCTCATCTCCAAACGCTTCCGAAAGAGGTATTCGATCAAGAGGTAACCAGCGTTTTTCCGAATATACGAGATTTGCTCCACCATCTTTATTATGTCGACATGGTCTGGTTCAAGCGCATGACAGGGGAGGAGCCGCCGGCCGTGCCCGAAATGTTCCACAGCTTGATTGATGCGGAAACCCGGATGTCCAGACTGCATTGGGCGATCGGAACGTATATGCAGCGAAATTCCGCCGATACGGAGATCCGTTATCAAAACTCCAAGGGAGAGCAGTTTGCGAATACGCTCCTGGAGCTCGTGGAGCATATGGCGAACCATGGGACCTATCACCGGGGCAACATGACCGCGATGCTCAGGCAGATGGGTCATAAAGGTGCCTCGACCGACTATATTCTTTATTTGCGCGAACGCCAAACGCTATAACCGTTCATTTCATCATGCAAAGCCCGACGCTTCCCATACCGATGGAGCCCGGGCTTTTTCTTATCCCTTGAGAAAAAATGCTCCAATTACGAGGGCGCCGACGATTCCCCAAACGGCGTTCAGCTGCAAATATTGCACCATGATGAAATAGCCGCAGGCCAGAGCAAACGGCAGGAAGCTGATGAGCCCAGGTCCTGGCTTGAAGGCATACTTGGCAAAATCAAAGGCGAGCATCGCCAGCATGACGAATATGACCGGCTGAATGCCGCGAATCATGCCTTTGACATACGGATTGTTTTGCAGCTTAGCCATTACCCCGATGAGGGCAACCATCAACAGCGCTGTCGGCAGTACGACCGCTGCCAACGCTACGGCCGCACCGGCCCAGCCGGCTACTTTAAAGCCGATGTAGGCGGCCAGCTTGGTCGCAATCGGCCCCGGCAGCGCATTTCCGAAGCCGAGCGTGCTGCCAAATTCCTCAGTCGTCATCCACTTCATACGGTCAACGACCTCATGCTCGTAAAGCGGAATAATGGATGGACCTCCGCCATAACCGAGCAGCGTTGCTCTGCCAAATGAAATAAATAAGTTCCATAGATCACTCCACATGTGTGTCAAACCTTCCTTTTGTTCAATCTATGTTCAGCATACCATAATCTGTCGATCTGCCGAAAAAACGCTTTAACCCCACGGCCTCGCGTAAGAGCATGAAAAAGCCGCCCTAGCACAAGCATGTGCCGGGCGGCCGTCCAATTCAATTAAAATTGGAAGTATTCTTTTGCGTTGTTGTAGCAAATGTTCTGTACGACTTCGCCAAGCAGCGCCTTGTCGTTCGGGAACTCGCCGTTTTCTACCCACTCGCCGATCATGTTGCAGAGAATACGGCGGAAGTACTCGTGGCGCGTATACGACAAGAAGGAGCGGGAGTCGGTCAGCATGCCGACGAAACGGCTGAGCAGACCAAGATCTGCCAGCGACTTCATTTGCGCGATCATGCCTTCCTTCGTGTCGTTGAACCACCAAGCGGAGCCGAACTGGATCTTGCCGGCTACACCGCCGCCTTGGAAGTTGCCGATCATCGTGCCGAGAATATGGTTCTGTACTGGATTCAACGAGTACAGAATTGTCTTCGGCAGCTGATTTTCCGTATCCAGCGCGTCAAGCAGACGAGCAAGAGGAACCGCGATATTCGTATCGTTGATCGAATCCCAGCCGGTATCCGGTCCAAGCTTGCGGAACATCCGCGTGTTGTTGTTGCGCAGCGCGTTGATATGGAACTGCATAGCCCAGTCATGCTTTGCGTACAGCTTGCCCAAGAACACCAGCGTGTATGTCTTGTATTTCTGCTCTTCTTCATTGCTTACCGTTTCGCCCTTCAGAGCCTTCGCGAAAATCGAAGCTGCTTCTTCCTTTGTTGCTTCCGCATACGGCACGTAGTCAAGCGCATGGTCGGATACGCGGCCGCCGACGGAATGGAAGAACTCGACGCGTGCTTCCAGCGCAGCAAGCAGCTGGTCGTAGTTTTCGATCGTCAGGCCGGATACTTCCGCCAGCTTTTGGATCCACGGCAGGAACGTCGCACGGTTAATTTCCAGACCTTTGTCCGGACGGAAGGAAGGCAGAACCTGGCATTCAAACGAAGTGTCTTCCTTCAGCTTGAGATGGTATTCCAGCGTATCCGTTGGGTCGTCTGTGGTGCAGACTACTTTAACATTGGACTTTGTAATGAAGTCGCGGGCGCCGAAGCCTTCGCTGTTCAGCTGTGCGTTTACCTTTTCCCAGATCGCCGGAGCGGTTTGCTCATTCAGCAGCTCATATACGTCGAAATAACGCTGAAGCTCCAGGTGCGACCAATGGTAAAGCGGGTTGCCGATCGTCATCGGAACGGTCTTTGCAAACGCTAGGAAACGGTCATAGTCGCTCGCATCGCCGGTTACTAAATTTTCTTCAACGCCGTTGGAGCGCATCGCTCTCCATTTATAGTGATCACCGTACAGCCATACCTCGGTAATATTTTTGTACGTCTTGTTTTCGTAAATTTCCTGCGGACTCAAGTGGCAGTGATAATCGATAATCGGCATCGTCTTAGCGTAGTCATGATACAGCGATACAGCGGTATCATTGGAAAGCAGGAAGTTTTCATCCATAAATTTTTTCATAGGACACACTCCACCTTTTTAAAAGTATGTTCACGTTAACATTTTGCTACACCTTAACATTACTCTACTTCGGGCAAAACTACAACTAATAATTGTTAACGTGAACATAAATCGTTTTCCTAAGTTTATCTACTAAAAATCAGGTGAAAATGGTACTGAGATTACGCGATAGGGGGGTATTCATGGACGTTCGGCAATTTTATTTGGATTGGAATGAAAATTACTTGGGCTTCCTCCACTATTGGGCCCGTTATCAGCTGTTTACCCCATCCTGGTGGCTCGCGCTTTTTCTCTTTATCGGCGGTCTGGTCTTGTTCCAGAGGCTGCTGAGAAAAGAGGATCGAAAGCCGGTCTACGCTTCGGCAGCAGTCACCATGCTGGTGGTGTGTATGCTGGATTATATCGGAACCTCGCTTGGCATCTGGTATTACAAGGTGCATTTATTCCCGCTGCTGCCGCCGTTTTTGCTGTACGACGGGGTGGCGGTGACGATTAATATTCAGCTGTTCCGCCTGCTGACCACCAGTTGGCTCAGCCGTTCCGCTCAAACCGTTATCTTTGCTATTGGCGGCGCGAGTGTAGGGGAAACCATTTTCGAGCAATTGGGCTTTGTAGACCACTTGGAATGGTCTGCTTGGTATTCGCTCCCGTTTTATGCCGCGTTATATGCATTGTCCGGAGCGATTGTCGATGCGTACTCGGTTGAAGCAAGGAGCTGCCCTAGTGGGAAGCCAGTGCTTTCGGGACTTCTGGCCGATGCGGAGGAGCCAGTGCTGCTCGTCCAGTTTTCCAAAAAAGGAGAGCCGCTTTGTTATGTGGATGCAAATCAAGCAGCCTGCCGCATTCTTGGCTACAGCCGGAAGGAGCTGCTGAAGATGAATCCAAGCTTGATCAGCGGCGCTAGTCCGCAGCAAGTTATCTCATGGTTTCAGCATGTGCTGCTGTCCAAGCAGTCGGTGAAGGAAATGATACTTCGCACACGTGGAGGGGTGGAAAAGGCGTTAAAGGTAAATTTTAATGTATTTGAAAAGGAGGAATGCACTTACGTATTGATGTGTATGAAAATGAAACGATACTCCAAGGGAAAACTGGAAACGTCGGGATAAAACAAGCCGTATCTTCTTCGCCTGTACGAAGAGGACACGGCTTATTGTCGTAGGATGCTTGTTGCTTGCCCATTAAGGGAATAAATACGTGTTTAACGGGTGCTGTGCCTTCCAAACGGAGGTTTCGGGCTCCAGCAGGTTGCGATATTCGCCCGCCTTCTTGCGGTATTCGGAAGGGGAAACGCCTTTGATTTTGCGAAAGCAGCGGGAAAAGTAATGCTCGCTTTGAAAACCGGCGATTTCGGCGATTTCCCGCATCGTTGCATCATGATAAGCCATATGCCTGCAGGCGCCCTCAATTCTTCGATTGAGGACATACTGCTGCGGCGATAAACCGATATGCTGCTTGAAGCTGCGGGTAAAATGCTCATGACTCCATAGAAGGGATGCGGAGAGCTCACGGATGGAAAAGGGCTCGTTCAGATGACCTTCGATGAATTCAAGCGCCTTTTGGATTTCCAAAGGCAGCCGGTCTCCCCCGGAAGTAACGGGAGGACCCGCGAGCAGATGGGTCACCATGGTGAAGATGAGCGCCCCGCAGCGCTCCTTCCAGCCGGGGGCCTTCGCCGACGCAAGGCGCATCAGCTCGTTGAACCATTCCGGCAGCAGCTGGTCCGTGCCAAGCTCGATAAAGGTGCGCCAGTCCCACAGCTCTAGCTGCTCCTCTAGCAGCGGTCCCGGAAGAAAATGCACGAATTGATGGCGGAGCGGCGCCTGACTGTTAGCTGTAAAGCGATGGCTGACTCCCGGCTTCTGCAGGATGACGGAAGGTTTACCGAGAGCGTATGCTTCATCCGCCTCACGGTATACCGCATCCTTGGCATTTAAGTAAAAGATGATCTCATAATCGTCAATCACCCGTGGACCTTGAACCGAGCCGGGAGCGAGAACGAAATCCCCCGCAATGCGAATGTCAGGAAGCATTAGTCGATCCGGACTTCCTTCCCGCTTTCCGCCGATTCGTAGATGGCGCTTAGGATTTGAATCATATCCACGCCCTGTTCCGGTACAAATTGCGGCTTCGCTTTTCCCTGCACGACATCGATAAAGTGATGAACATTGGCGGTATGCCCGCCCGGATCCTTCGGCAGCTTCGGTACGATATCGCACAGCACACCTTCGATTTCCGCAAACAGCTTAACGTCATCGTTGCGCAGGCTGAACCCTGCCTTCGTTCCCCGCAGCTCAATAAAGCTCATTTCCTCCTCTACATTGGAGGCCCAGCTGAATTCAATTTGCAGGGTAGCGCCATTGTCGAAGCGGATATAGCCGGAGGCGAGATCCTCGACATCGAAGGTGCCGCCCGCTTTGCCATCCCCGCCGGTGTTTATGTTGGTAGACAAGTCGGCATCGGCAAATTTCCGGTATGCGGCGCCGCTTACTGCAACGGGCTTCGGGCTGCCCATCACCCAGAGGGCGACGTCGATCATATGCACGCCGAGGTCAATCAGCGGACCTCCGCCGGAGAGCGCCTTTGTCGTAAACCAGCCGCCAAGCCCGGGAATGCCGCGACGCCGGACCCAACCGCAGCGGCCCGTGTAAATTTCACCCATAAGGCCTGCGTCGGCATACCGCTTCAAAAACTGTGAAACGCTGCGGAAGCGGTTGTTGCGCATGACCATCAGCACCTTGCCGCTCGTCTTCGCCGCTTCAGCCATACGCTTGGCTTCCAGAGGGCTCACCGCGTCCGGCTTCTCGCAGAACACATGCTTGCCGGCCTGAAGCGCGGCGATCGACACCTCCGAGTGAAACAGGTTCGGTGTGCAGACATCGACGATGTCGATATCCTTGCGCTCCAGTGCGATACGGTAGTCGGTATACACGTCCGGAATACCGAATTCTTTGGCCAGTGCCTCCGCCTTTTCTAAAACGGTGTCACATACAGCGGCGATTTCGATATCCGGATGGGAAAGCAGCGCCGGAAGATGGGCCTGCCTCAAAATATTTCCGGTTCCAACAAGTGCGATCTTTAATTTTGACATGAATGAAGCTCCTTTCAGAGGCTTATTTATTTTGTTGAAACGAGTATGTGTTTACGATTATTTTCCACCCGGCACCGGCTCAAACGATGGCCAAGGCCCCTGATGCTCTCTAGGAACGACCAGCTCGGGAGAAGGTGCAGCCCATGCCGCTGCATTTGTAATAATTCGCTGAACATGCGGGTTATGGTAGGTTGCATAGGTTTCGTGCCCAGGGCGGAAGTAAAAGATTTTCCCGCGTCCGCGCCGGAACGTGCAGCCGCTTCGGAACACCTCGCCGCCTTGGAACCAGCTGACAAATACGAGCTCGGCCGGCTCCGGTATATCGAAGAACTCTCCATACATTTCTTCTTGCGGAAGCACAAACTGCTCGGGAATGCCCTGTGCAATCGGGTGCGAAGGATTAACCGTCCAGATGCGCTCTTTTTCGTCTGCTTCGCGCCAGCGAAGGGAACAGGTGGTACCCATCAGTACTTTGAAAATCTTCGAAAAATGGCCCGAGTGCAGCACGATCAGTCCCATTCCATCGAGCACCCGCCGTTGAACACGCTCGACGATGGCATCGGAAACCTCGTCGTGTGCGATATGGCCCCACCAGACGAGCACGTCGGTTTCCCGCAGCACGGCTTCAGTTAGTCCATGCTCGGGGTCGTCAAGCACGGCGGTGTGGACCTGAAAGCCGGAGGTCTGCAGTGCTTCGGCTATCGTGTGGTGCATTCCGTTGGGATAAATTTGAGCAACAGTTTCATTCAGCTTTTCGTGTCTATATTCATTCCAAACCGTTACTTTAATCATCAGTATCCTCCAGTTATCATTCGACTTATACGTCTATTATGAGCCTGATGGCAGTTTGCGGCAATGCAGCAATCCGAAGATTATTTGCACAAATTTGATTTGGTATAAGAGGGGGAGGAGAACTTCAGCTTAGGAAACGTTTGGCAGAGTAAAGGGATGGGAACAATAAATAGTAGAGTGCTTATTTTCATAACGAACGAACAGAGAGGATTATACAGATGGAGGATAACAACCGTTCGGTCAACGTTGAGAAATTGGCGAGCTTTATATCGGAAACGTCGGACGGCGTTATTTCCAAGCTGCAGCACGGAAAAGTGCAGATGCAGCTTTTTTACCTTCGCAGCATGGTTGATGATCTTAAATTACAAGAACGCATTATAAAGCCGTTCTACGAAATGGAAACGGCGAATCAATATGAGCAGTATTTGCTCTCGCTTGAGGTAGGTCCGGCCCCCAAACAAATGCAGGAGCTTTACGTACAGCTGTGCAAGGGCTACGCCGCGGTTTGGTTTGGTGAAAAGCTGTTTACAGTGGAACTAAACTTTCTTCTTAATAAACAAATTAGAGAATCGAACGTTGAAACCGTTATTCAAGGCCCCGAAAGTGCTTTTAGTGAAAGCATTGAAGTGAGCATGAATCTTATAAGAGGGAGATATAATCGTCCTTCTTTAAAGCTGGAGCTTACTTCGGTCGGTACAAAAGTGAAAACCGCGGTGGCGATCATTTACGATAACGAGCTTGTTGATCCCAAGCTTTTGAAATTGATGAAGGATAAGCTGAATTCCGTTCAAGCGGAAATTATTCAGGCGGCCGGTCAGCTTCAGCAGGAAATGAACGGGCGCCAGCGCCGTCTCTTTCCGACGATGATGGTTACGGAACGGCCGGACCGGGCTGCGCTGAATCTGACGCAAGGGAAAATCGTGGTCATGCTTGACGGGACACCCTTTGTACTTATCGCGCCGGTTGCTGTGTTTGATTTCATGTCTTCCATGGAGGATGTCTACCAATCCTATTGGATCAGTCGTTTTCTGCTCGTGCTGCGCTATATCGGTTTATTTGTCAGTCTTTCACTTCCGGGACTCTATGTGGCCATTACGGCTTACAACCCGGAGCTTTTTCGGGTGCAGCTGGCGCTGTCCATTGCCGGAAGCCGGATGGGGGTACCTTACCCGGCTTTTGTCGAGGTGCTGTTTATGCTGCTTATGATGGAGCTGCTGACCGAGGCAAGTATCCGGCTGCCAAAAACCATTGGACAAACGGCAACGACCGTAGGCGGCCTCATTTTGGGGCAAGCCGCAACGGAAGCGGGTCTTGTCAGCGACATTATGATTATTATCGTAGCGGCTGTCGCCATATCCAACTTCGTGATCCCGATTAATTCCTTCAGCTTTGCAATACGATGCGTCAAATACGTGGTCCTGCTTGTTTCTACATTGTACGGGTTAATCGGCTTTGTGCTTTGTACGATTATAATGGTTGCCTATTTGGTGAATCTGGAAAGCATGGGGGATCCCTATTTAAAGCTGTTCAAGGGAGATGACAAGCAGATCCGGGGTGGTAAGCTTTGAACCGCTATTTTCTATACTTAATTGTGCTGAACATGCTTGCTAACGTCATTGCGTTTGTACCGCGTATTTTGCTGGATAAACGCTTTGACGGAGCGGTGATGTCTTTGCTTGCAGCTCTGCCGATCTCGTTGGTACTGATGGGGCTGATGATCAGATCGATGCAGGCCTTTCCGCAAAGAGGGCTGCCGGAAATTTTACAGGATTATTTATCCCCATGGCTGGTCCATATTTTTATGGGCTTCTTCGGGATCATGTGGTATGCCGCCGGCGCAGTTACACTCTATTATTTTGCGGACGTATCGGTTCGCTTTATCAATCCCGAAATGAGCACGGTTCAAACGATGTTCCTTTATTGTACCGTTCTGGTCTTTTTGATCCAGCTGCAATCGCGCAAAGTGCTGTATTTGCTGGAAATTTTAATCATCCTCCAGGTGCCGTTTATTTTGTTTATCATGGTCAAGGCCTCCTTTAACCAATACGTGCTTTGGGATTCGATGCTGGAAGCAGCGACTTATATATTCCATCCTCCGCATATCGTAGCTTTGTCAGCGGCTACGTATATGTTTACGGGATATTTAAACATCGTTGTGTTTAACCGCGTATTTGAAAAACCGGCTTCGATGCGACTGCTTTGGATTGTAGGCCCAGTCGGTATGCTCAATTTACTTACAACTTATTTCATTCCGATCGGCATGCATGGTATGGACTCCGTCGGAGAGCTTGTTTACAAATGGTTTACTACGGCGGATGCCATTCGTTTACAATACGGATTTGTGGAGCGTCTGATCTTTGTATTCCTGCTGCTCTATTTAACGATTTCCCTTCTCAGTACACTGGTCCATTGGCATGTGAGTCTGCAAATGTTCAAAAGCTGGTTTTTTGTTGACAGCAACAAATCCAAGAAAAGCAAAAAGCTGTCCTGGTACTTTGCAGCCGTCTTTGGGGCCGGAGGAATCGCTCTCGCCTATTGGATGAATGAACAGACCATGTTAACCGTGTCGATTTGGTTTCTTGTACTGCGCCTAGCAAGCGAGATGACGATAGTGTTTTTTCTTTACTACCTGTCCGTCCGCGAAAGGAGGAAGGCAGCTGCATGAGAACGATGCTTCGAGGCTTGGTTCTGCTGTGGACGGCGTCCCTTCTTTTGTCCGGGTGTGGAATGAATGGATATAAAGATATCGACAAACGGTTTTTCGTAGTATCGATGGGGGTCGATCCCGGAGAAAAGAAAAATACCTATAAAGTGTGGATGAAATTTGCCATTCCCTCAGGGGAAATGAAAGCTGGACAAGAAAAATCGGAGCTGCACAGCGAGGAAGCGGAGACGATTGGGGAAGCGGTACGTAAAATGAAAACGAGAGTCGACAAAGAGATCGACTTCGGACATCTCAAAATGATTGTATTGGGCAAAGGCGTTATCTCTCGCCCGCTTGAAGAGACGATAGATTGGTTTTTGCGGAGACGTGATATCCAGAAGATTGCCTGGGTGGCTGTTGGCCAGCCGGATGCGAAATCTGTGCTGGGAATTAAGACGAAGTCAGAGCGGGTACCTTCCAATTCGCTGTTTCTATCCTTCGGTTATGAGGGAATCGAATCCCCATCCACGGTTACCGTTCAGCTGTTTGATCTGCATCGAAGATTGGAGGAGCGCGGGCTGGACCCTCTGCTCCCCGTTTTGACTGCAATGGAAGAAGCTTCTCAGCAGGCTGTACGACAAACCGTTGTCTTTAATAAAGAGGAAAAGCAGGTCTGGCTCAATGCGGAGGAGTCGGAAATGCTCAATCTAATCATGGGGGCTACGGAAAAGGGCACCTGGGGCATCGAGAAGGAAGGACTCCATTTTTTGTTCAGTGCAGAACGGATGACTGCATCGTATAAAATTACAAGAAAAGCGGATGGCCGACCGGTCATTGTAATTAACGGCAAAATTAGAGGCATTGTAGAAGAGATGAAGGGCGGGGAGGAGACTCACGATGCAAATAAGCTCAAGAAAATCATTACGGAAAGACTGAACAAGGATATTAGTAAGCTTCTATACAAACTGAGGGATCAGCGGGTCGATCCGATCGGCTTTGGCCTGAGGTACCGTTCCAGAAACTTTACGAATAAGACGGAATGGGAAAATTGGCACAAGCTGTACTCGGAAATTGAATTTGAGACGAAGGTTAAGGTAGAATTGGAAGGAGTCGGCTTGATTAAGTAGCGGGAGTGGGTATAACGTGGCTAAGCTGTTTTTATTGTGGGGAAGCATCAACATGTTTTTAGGGGTTGCGCTAGGAGCATTCGGCGCCCACGGTTTAAAAGAGAGAATTTCAGAACGGATGTTGGCCAACTGGAATACAGGTGTCCATTATCATATGGTGCATGCACTCGGACTGATTCTACTTGCGGTGCTGGTTGACAAGCTGCAGGCCACGGAAAGCTTGGTAGGCTGGTCGGGCAAGCTGCTGCTGGCGGGTATTGTTTTATTTTCCGGCAGCTTGTACGTAATGGCATTAACGAACCAGACGAAGCTGGGGGCGATAACACCGCTTGGCGGAGTTGCCTTTTTGGCTGGATGGGTGCTGCTCGCGGTAGCGGCGGCTAAATCGCTCTAATGGAATAAAAACGGTAAGCACGAAAAACCGAGGCTGGAAAAAGCCTCGGTTTATTTGCGTCCAGAGTGATTAGAAGAAGCCGTAGCCGATACCTGGATAGCCGTACGCGCCGTATGCGCCGTAACCTGGGTAACCTCCGTAACCCGCCCCGTATCCCGGGTAACCTCCGTATCCGTAACCGGCATAAGGAGCCGTACCGATCGCAAGAAGGTCAAAAAGTACAAGCGGAAGAATAGCCTTCGTTTTTACTTTTTTGCCGCGTACTCTGATGTTGAGCTGGTTGCCCTTCACACTGACTAACTTGCCGGAAACCTTCGTGCCGTCTTTTTTTACAGCGACGATGTTTTTTCCAATTAACGTTTTTACTTGAGCTTTCGTGATTTGACGATGCATGGTAGCATCCTCCTTTCGCACGTTATGCTGTATTGTATTCCTTTGGGACATAGGATGATTGGACGTATGGAAGGGTACGGCCGCCGGGATGTGCAAGTAGCGGAAGAGCGTTGTTGCCGAAGTTATTATTGTAGGAATAAACCGCGGCTGGGCGCCTGACTACACGGGCTGCGCGGCAGACGCATAGAATGGAGCATCACGTCGAAGGGATGATGCCAAATGATGAAACTCGAGCCGGTCGTCATAAACGGGCATACGGTCCTAGCGATCGAAGTCAAGCTGCCGAAAACGACGCTCTTAGCAGTGACGACGGATAAAGGATACATTATGTGCGGTGCTTTGGATGTGGGGCTGCTTAACGAAAAGCTGGCTGACCGCGGAGTGATTGCCGGCCGTGCGGTCGGCGTTCGCACGATCGATCAGCTGCTTGAGGCGCCGCTTGAATCGGTAACGGTTGCCGCGGAGAAGCTGGGGGTAACCGCAGGAATGAAAGGCAGCGATGCGCTGCTGAAAATGCTGTAATATGTTGTAGTTCAATTCGGAGGCTGCGGAGAAGCGGCCTCTGTTTTTTTATTGTTTGTAAAATTTACGCTGAATTTACAATCTATTAACTGCGTGTTGATCATCCTTCTGTACAATAGGCTCGAAGAAGATTGATAGACTGGGAGGATGGACTATGCAAGTTATGAAGCGTTGCGCCTCGGCGCTGCTTGCGTTATCGCTGGCGCTTCCTGCTGCCGGAGCAGTGTCTGCTGCAGGGGAAACGGGAACGGAGTGGCTTTTGGATGGAACGGGGGAGCTGAATGTTAAGCTGCTCGCGCGTTATTCTTCAGGAGCACCGATTGATGAAGCGGGTGCGGAGATTGTAAAGTATGATCCGGCTTCGAAAAAAGCGTTTGTTGTGAACGGCGCGGAAAAATCGATTGATATCGTCGATTTGTCCGGCTTGCGCTCCGGAGAGGATGTCGAATCGCTAAAGCTGACTGCGCGGATTAAGCTGGAAGACCTGCTGAAGGAAGTAGCGTCGATCGGCGATATTACGAGCGTTGCTGTTTCTCCAAAAGGGGATTTCATCGCGATCACTCTGCCTTCAGACCCGAAAACCGATAACGGCAAGGTTGCACTGCTTGATTTGAACGGACGCCTGCTGGCGGCGGTTGAGGTTGGCGCGCTTCCGGACATGCTCACGTTCACTCCGGACGGCAAAGCAATTCTTGTAGCAAATGAAGGTGAGCCGAACGATGAATACACGATTGATCCGGAAGGCTCCGTTTCGATCATTGATGTTTCGGCTGGAGCGGATAAAGTTACCCAGGATTCTGTAACGACGGTTTTGTTTGACGCGCCGATTGAAGGACACGTACATAAAGGAAACGGCGGAAGCGCGCAAAAGGATATGGAGCCGGAATACATTACCGTAAATCCGGATGGCAAGAAGGCATACGTTGCGCTGCAGGAAGCCAACGCGATTGCGGTTCTCAACCTGGAATCGAAGAAGATCGAAAAAATCACCGCTTTGGGTGTAAAGCAGCATACTGTACCGGGCAGCGGTCTGGATGCGTCGGATAAGGATGACAAAATCAATATTCAGCCTTGGCCGGTGCTTGGCATGTACCAGCCGGACGGAATCGACCTGGTTTCTGAAGGCGGAAAAACGTATCTGATTACGGCAAACGAAGGCGATACTCGCGATTATGACGGATTCTCCGAGGAGCAGCGCGTCGAGGACGTGAAGGATCAGCTCGCCCTGCAGGCGAAGAATTATCCTGGCGTGACTCAAAAGCAGCTTGATGCAGTCGCTGCGACGCTTACGGAAAAGTCCAAGCTTGGCCGCTTAAAAATTACGAACATTGAAGGACATGTGAACGGAAAATACGAGGCGTTGTACAGCTTTGGCGCTCGCTCCTTCTCGGTCTGGGATGCAGATACAATGAAGCTGGTTTACGACAGCGGCGATGCGTTTGAACAAACGTTGGCGCGTGTAAACAGTGAAATGTTCAATACCTCGAACGATGAAAATGAAGCGGATTCCCGCAGTGACGACAAAGGGCCTGAGCCGGAGGATGTGGAGATTGGACAGGTAGGCGAGAACCGCTACGCCTTTATCGGTTTGGAGCGTCCGGGCGGCATCTTCGCATACAACTTGAATGATCCGAAGAAGCCGGAATACGCAGCTTACTTCTCAAGCCGTGACTATTCGGGCAAAGAGGTTGCTGGGGACAGCGCACCGGAAGGTCTCGAGTTCATTCCGGCAGCGGAAAGTCCGACGGGACAAGCGCTCCTGCTTGCAGCGCACGAGGTTTCCGGTACGGTGGCCGTGTACGAGCTGACGGAAGGGCAGAAGAAGGATGTTACGCGCATTACAATCCTGCACACGAATGATTCCCATGGCCGCGCCGAGGAATCGTCCAATGACGGAATGGGCTTTGCCAAGCTCGGAACCCTTGCCCGTTATTATGAAGAAAATAACCCGAACACCCTGCTGCTTGATGCCGGAGACACAATGCACGGCACGAATTTCGCTACGCTGGTGAAGGGTGAAAGCATCGCTAAAGTGATGAACGAGCTGGGCTACGATGCCATGGCAGCGGGCAACCATGATTTCAACTATGGCTACCAGCGATTGCTGGAGCTTGATCAAATTACGAAGTTCCCGATTTTGTCGGCAAACGTGCGCAAGGAAGACGGTGAGCGCCTGCTTACGCCATACGTCATTGAAGAGGTAGACGGCTTGAAGCTCGGCATCTTCGGACTGACGACACCGGAAACCACGTATAAGACCCACCCGAACAATGTTAAAGGTCTTACGTTTGTAGACCCGGCAGTGGAAGCGAAGCCGATTGTTGAAGAGCTGAAGAGCAAGGGTGTCGATGCGATCATTGCTGTGACACATTTGGGTATCGATGAGTCGAGCACGGACACAAGCATTAAGCTTGCGAAGGAAGTGCCGGGCATCGACCTGATCGTCGACGGCCACAGCCATACAACCCTGGTGGAAGGGCTCGAGGGCGGGAACGATACGCTGATTGTGAGCGCCGGAGAATACACGAAAAATCTCGGCGTGGTCGAGCTTACGTTTGAAGGCAAGAAGCTGAGCGGTATTGACGCTAAGCTAGTTTCGAAAGAAGCGGCAGCGTTAACTACGCCGGATGAACAGATCACGAATATCATCGACGGTGTGAAAAAAGAGCAGGAGCAGGTGCTGAGCCAAGTAATCGGCAAGACGTCGGTGAAGCTGGACGGCGAGCGCGAGCAAGTACGCGCGATGGAAACGAACCTGGGCAACCTGATTACCGATGCTATGCTTGATGTGACAGGAGCCGATGCAGCATTAACGAATGGCGGCGGAATCCGCGCTTCGATTGATGCGGGCAGCATTACGAAGGGGAATGTCATTACGGTGCTGCCGTTCGGTAACTACATCGTAACGAAGCAGGTAACCGGGGCGGATATTAAGGCTGCGCTTGAAAATGGCGTAGACAGCTATCCGAAGACGAAGGGCGCGTTCCCGCAGGTAGCGGGCATGTCGTTTGTCATCGACGAAACGAAGCCGGCCGGCGAGCGTGTTCACTCGCTGAAAATCGGCGGCGTGGATGTCGACATGAACAAGCAGTACGTGCTTGCGACGAATGACTTCCTGGCAGCTGGCGGCGACCAGTATACGATGCTTGGCGGCAGTAAGCTGCTTGGCGAATTCCCAGCGCTGGATGAAGCACTGATTGCGTATATCCAGAAAAAAGGCGACGTTGCTCCGGCCGTAGAAGGTCGCATTACGGTAAAGAGCGCGGCAGCTCCTGCGCAGCAGCCAGCGGCACCGGCTGCACCAGCGGCACCGGCTGTGACGCCAGCGGCTCCAGCAGCTCCGGCAGCGCCGAGCGCTGACGTTTATACTATTAAGCCAGGCGATACCCTTTGGGCGATTGCCAAAAGCAACGGCACCACATGGCAGCAGCTTGCCGAGCTGAATAAGCTGGAAAATCCACACTTAATTTTCCCGGGACAAGCAATTCGTTTGAAATAATCTTTTGATTCATACGTAAATACGTATCCATGCATAGAGCCCCGGTACGGACTGCTGCTCAGTCCGTACCGGGGTTTCGTGTCTTCGGAGCGGTCCGAGTGCTTCAGGCCGGTCACGAAGAAATGGGTCGGCCGCTTGCCGCGGTGAAAGAGGCGGCGGTATACTAAAAGAAAATGTAAACGTGTGCAAGGAGAGTGAAGCGAGTGTCACAGAAGGTCCGTTTTGGCGTAATCGGAATTGGAAGCATGGGAATCAAGCATATGAAGCTGCTTCAACAGGCAGTAAACGGGGCGGTGCTTTCTGCAGCTTGCCATCCGCGCGAGGAGCGCTTAGCTAAGGTGAAGGAGCAGTTTGGCGACAGCGTTGCTGTATTTGATTCATACGAAGCGATGCTGAAATCCGGGCAAATCGACGCCGTATTGATTGCAACGCCGCATTACGACCATCCGGCGCTGGCCATTCAAGCACTGCAGCAGGGGCTGCATGTGCTGATTGAGAAGCCGGCGGGCGTGCATGTGAAGGCGGTTCGCGAAATGAACGAAGCGGCGGAGAAGTCCGGCAAAGTGTTCGGTATTATTTACAACCAGCGCACGAACCCGTTATACCGGAAGCTGCGGGAGCTGATTGCGTCGGGCGAGCTTGGCGAAATTCGCCGTACGAACTGGATTACGACCGACTCGTACCGGTCGCAGAGCTACTTTGATTCCGGCTCGTGGCGTGCCACTTGGGCGGGAGAAGGCGGTGGCGTGCTCATTAATCAAGGCACCCATCCGCTCGATTTATGGCAGTGGGTTACCGGGCTTATGCCGAAGCGGGTGCGTGCGTTTTGCCGCTTCGGGCAGTACCATGACATCGAGGTGGAGGATGAAGTAACCGCCTATGTAGAATACCCGAACGGCGGAACAGGCGTGTTTATCGCTTCGACGGCTGAGGCTCCGGGAACGAACCGGCTTGAGATTACAGGCGACCGCGGAAAAATTGTCGTGGAAAACGATGAAATGACTTTTTGGCGCCTTCGTGTATCGGAACGGGAATTCAACCGCACGTTTCGCGGCGGCTTTGGAACGCCGGAATGCTGGAAATGCGAGATCCCAGTTGGGGGTGAAAACCCGAGTCATCGCGGCATTTTGCAAAACTTTACCGATGCAATCCTGCAAGGAACGCCGCTGCTGGCGCCGGGCAGCGACGGGATCTACGGGGTTACGCTGCTGAACGCAATGCTGTTGTCCACGTGGACAGACGGCTGGGTAGAGCTGCCGTTTGATGAGGAGCTGTACGTGCAGCAGCTGGAGCTGCGGATTGCAAATTCAACGATGAGGAAAAAGTCCGGGGCTTCGGTTGTGCTTGATGTTGAGCAATCCTTTTAGCTGGATCGAAGTTGGGACTTCCACCGTCCCATTTGGAATATTAACGGCTTCGTTCGGTATACTTCATACCGTAGAGTAAACGACCTGAGAAATGAGGGCGGACATGCAAAAAACATGGTGGAAAGAAAGTGTCGTGTATCAAATTTATCCGCGAAGCTTTAAGGACAGTAATGGCGACGGCATCGGCGACATTCCGGGCATTATCGAAAAGCTCGATTATTTAAAGGAGCTGGGCGTCGATGTGGTTTGGCTGTCGCCGGTATACGAGTCGCCGAACGACGACAACGGCTACGATATAAGCAATTACCAGGCGATCATGCAAGAGTTCGGGACAATGGACGATTGGGAGCGCATGATCAAGGAGATGCATGACCGCGGCATCAAGCTGATGATGGACCTGGTCGTCAATCATACGTCCGACGAGCATGCGTGGTTTGTGGAATCAAGCAAATCGAAGGATAACCCGTACCGGGACTATTATTTTTGGCGCCCTGGCAGGGACGGACGGGAGCCGAACAATTGGGTGTCGGTATTCAGCGGCTCCGCCTGGCTGTACGATGAGCAGACGGACGAATATTTCCTGCATTTGTTCAGCAAAAAGCAGCCTGATTTGAATTGGGAAAACCCGCGCGTGCGCCGCGAGGTGTACGACATGATGAAGTGGTGGCTCGACAAGGGTGTCGACGGGTTTCGGATGGATGTCATCAATTTCATATCCAAGGTGCCGGAGCTTCCGAACGCGCCGGGCGAAGGCCGATACGAATGGGGCGGCCAGTACTTTATGAATGGTCCTCACGTTCACGAATATTTGCAGGAAATGAATCGTGAGGTGCTGTCAAAATACGATATGATGACTGTTGGCGAGATGCCGGGTGTTACTCCGGAGGAGGCATGCCGGTATGCGAACCTTGACGGCAGGGAGCTCAACATGGTGTTCCAGTTTGAGCATATGGATTTGGATTCCGGCTGGGGCGGTAAATGGGATGTGAAGCCATGGAGTTTGGCCGATTTGAAGCAAACGATGACCAAGTGGCAAAAAGGACTCGAGGGCCGCGCCTGGAACTCGCTTTATATGAATAACCACGATCAGCCGCGTATGGTGTCCCGGTTCGGCAACGACAAGGAATACCGCGTCATTTCGGCCAAAATGCTGGCAACATTTCTGCATATGATGCAGGGCACGCCATATATTTATCAGGGCGAAGAGCTGGGCATGACGAATATTCAGCTGGATGGAATCGAGGATTACCGCGATGTGGAAATCCATAACATGTACCGCGAGCGGGTCATTGAGAGCGGATGGGATCATGGACATGTGATGTGGACGATCCATGTCAAAGGGCGGGATAACGCTCGTACGCCGATTCAATGGGACGATTCGCCGAATGCGGGCTTTACGACCGGCGAGCCTTGGCTTGCCGTCAATCCGAATTATCGGGAAATTAACGCGAAGGCGGCCGTTGCCGATCCCGACTCGATTTATCACTATTACCGGAAGCTGATTCAGCTTCGCAAAAGCCATGAGATTATCGTATACGGCACTTACGATTTAATCATGGAGGACCACGGTCAAATTTACGCCTATACCCGAACGTTAGGGAAAGAAAAGCTGCTCGTCCTTTGTAACTTTAGCGGAGATCAAGCGCATTACGCGGTGCCTGGACGAATTGCGGTGAGCGAAGAGGCGGAGCTGCTCATCGGCAACTACGATGGGATTATAGAGGAACGCCCAGCCACTGCGCCGCTGCGTCCATATGAGGCGCGCGTGTACCGCTGGAAATAAATCAAAGCCCGGAATGACTGCCGCCTTATAGGCTGGTGCTGTCATTCCGGGCTTTTTTATGCGAGAACGATTTTACTCGAACAGCTTGCGCAAATTTACGTTGTACGGCGGCTTGACGACGCCTTTCTCCGTTATAATTGCAGTCACATATTCATTCGGCGTCACGTCGAACGCCGGGTTGTACACTTTCACGCCTTCTGGGGCGGTACGCTTGCCGAAGCCCTGCGTCACTTCATGCTCGTGGCGTTCCTCAATCGGAATTTCGGCGCCGGTTGCCGTCTCGAGGTCAATCGTAGACAGCGGGCAGGCCACGTAGAACGGAATGCCGTGTGCTTTCGCCAGCACAGCAACGCTGTACGTGCCGATTTTATTCGCTACATCGCCGTTCGCCGCCACGCGGTCCGTTCCGACGATGACCGCGTCAACCCAGCCCTTGGACATGACATGTCCGGCCATATTATCGCAAATCAGCGTCACGTCGACGCCGGCCTGCTGCAGCTCAAAGGCGGTCAAACGTGCGCCCTGCAGCACCGGGCGCGTCTCATCGGCGAAGACGCGGATGTTCCAGCCGCGTTCATGCGCCAAGTATAGCG
This sequence comes from Paenibacillus turpanensis, assembly GCF_011421635.1. Classification (GTDB taxonomy): domain Bacteria; phylum Bacillota; class Bacilli; order Paenibacillales; family YIM-B00363; genus Paenibacillus_AK; species Paenibacillus_AK turpanensis. The sequence continues at coordinate 29,886 of NZ_WTLI01000010.1, read as the reverse complement.
GAGCGAGCGCGGTGCCGTACCGCGCCGTCGCCAAGCCGCCCGCGTTGCAGTGCGTCAGCACGCCCATATCGTCGCGGAACAGCTCGAGCGCATGCTCGCCGATCAGGCGGCAGGTTTCCTCGTCTTCCGCCTGGATCGCCTTCGCCTCATCCAAAAGCGACGCCTTCACGCCAGCAGGCGAAGCGCCCTGCGCGGCCAAAGCCGCTTGGGTATGCGCGCGCAGGCGGTCCAGCGCCCAGAACAGGTTCACCGCCGTCGGACGCGACGTCGCCAAATAATCGGCCTGCCGGTTCACCTCGGCCTCAAAATCGGCTAGCGGCCCTTCAAAGCCGCGTACGCCTAAATACAAACCATAAGCGGCGGCAATGCCGATCGCGGGCGCGCCGCGTACCGCCAGCTCACGAATCGCGTCCCACACCTCGCCGATCGTCTCTAAAGGCAAGTACACAATTTCGCCGGGGAGCAGGCGTTGGTCGAGAAGGTCGAGCCGCTGCTTCTCTTCATTCCAGCGAACGGATTGCAGCCAAGGCGATACGCCTGAGGTTCCGGCCGCCGAAGCTTCTTCCATTTGCAATTCCTCGTTATTCATCATTTTCGCCTCACTTCGTTACATGCTGGACGGCTTCAAGCACATCCTCAATCGATTGAACGCCGCGATGCTTTTTGATTAATGAAGTGCCGATGGCAAGCGCGAGCCGCTGCGCCTTTTCGCGAACTGCGCTGTCCTCGATCTTGTCGATATCGGCAACATGGGAGAGGCCAACGATGCGGCGCACCATTTTGCAGCCGGCATAACCAACGGTATCCTGCAGCACTTCCTGCACATAAATGTCAACAAATCCCGGTGCAGCCGAGATACGATCCACCAGGGAAGTGCTCCAATACTCGCGGAAATGGCGCTCAAACACATTCCACACCTCACGAACCGAGCTCGTGAGGAAGCTGCGGAATTCCGCGCGGGAGGCCTCGTCCTTGCTCCACCATTCCTGACCTGCGTAGTTCAGCAGCAGGTTAGCGATGACAGCGCCGATATCGAAGCCCATCGGGCCGTAATAAGCAAACTCAGGGTCGATGACCTTGGTCGAATCCGGCAGGGCAAAAATACTTCCCGTATGAAGATCGCCATGCAGCAGCGCCTGTGTTTGCGTTAAGAAGCGATGACGCAGCCGCGCCACTTCCAAATGCAGCTCGCGGTCGGTCCACAAAGCTTCCGCAGCATCTTTAATATGTGCTTCGTAGTTATTGTTCGGGGAGTTTGTATACGGATCGTCAAAAATTAAATCTTCCGTAATTTTGCACAGCTCCGGGTTAATGAAACGGCCCTGCTGCAGCTTTTTGTCCTGCTGGTTCATCCCGAGATCGGACGTGAAGAACAGCGTCTTCGCCAGAAATAACCCGATATCCTCGGCAAAACGCGGGTAAACGGTCCGGTTCATCAAGCCTTGACGCATAATGACATGCCCGCTTAAGTCCTCCATAGCGGTAATCGCTTGCACACTGTCATGGAAATAAACATGCGGTACTAAATCCGGGCACAGCTTCCCTTGCAAAATCAGCGCTTCACTTTCGATCCGCGCACGATCTAAGGTAAGCGGCCACGATTCGCCGACTACCTTAGCATAAGGGAGCGCCTGCTTGATGATCACGCTTTTGCCTGTCGCTTCTTCTTTTATATGAAAGACCAGATTCAGGTTTCCGTCACCGATCTCCCGGCAGGTAAGCTCAGCACCGGGTGTAAATAAATGTTCGATCGTCCGGGCGGTTTCGATCGCTTGTTGTTCCGTTAAAGGGCGATATTCAGCCAAGAAAGGCACCTCCGCGCATTAATAGTATAGCTTATACGACCCTTAGTATAAGGTATTCGTCTTGTCGAGAAAACAATAATTTTCCTGTCGCCGTTTGACAGATTATAATTATTATAATATAGTATTGAATATAGAAAAGATTAAAGCATGAATCGAAGAAGCATTCAACCACGTATTATGGCAATACTAGTCCAGAAACGATGGAGGAATCTGAAGGAGGTACTATTTATGACACAAGCTACAGCAGTGAAACCAATCATCGACCAACTAAACAAACAACTGGCCAACTTTAGTGTGCTTTACGTCAAGCTGCACAATTACCACTGGTACGTAAGAGGCCCGCAATTTTTTACATTGCACGCGAAGTTCCAAGAGCTGTATACCGAATTTGCTCTTCACATCGATGAAATTGCGGAACGTTCCCTTACGTTAAAGGGTAATCCTCCGGCAACGATGAAGGAATATTTGGAACTGTCCTCCGTTCAAGAAGCGAAGGGCAAAGAATCCGCCGAGCAGATGGTGCAATCTTTGGTTGCCGATTTTGACAAGGTTATCGAGGAATTGAAGGAAGCGATCGAAAGCGCCGAGCAGCTTAACGATGAAACGACAGGCGATATGCTGCTGGCCATCCAGTCTTCTCTTGAAAAGCACAATTGGCTGCTTTCCTCTTTTCTCGGCTAGTCGGCTGATTTCGATACGGCGTAGAGAGCTTGCCTGGTTTTTCGGCCGGGCGGCTCCTGCGATTCGTGTTTCATGAATGAAACTATAGAAGACTTATTTTCATTTTGGGGCACGGTTTGATACAATAACCAAGGTAATAAGTGGCTTCTTCTTTATTTACTTCGAAAAGGTGTGTGATTTCATGAATCCGTCCGTCGCTTTAAAAGAGTGGGCATCCGCTATTAAGGCATTGGAAATGGGCGATCAAATCCTACTCCTGCGAAAAGGCGGAATCTCCGAAGAAACGAAGCATTTTCAAATGGAGAGCAGCACCTTTTACTTATTCCCGACGTTCGAGCATCAGCGTAAAGATTTAATGAAGGAAGCATACCGGCATTACGTTGAGGAGAGCATTGCTGTATGGAAGCCGGGTTCCGACCTGGTACCGATCACTTCCTTCGCGATTGCCGAACAAGAGCTGCTGATCCATGACATGGAGGAGCTGTTGAAGGTACAGCCTTACCATATCTGGACGGAGCAATTTGCGGAAGAGCGTCTGAAGTGGAAAAAGACACAGCCGTTACATTTAATCATACTTAGAGTTTATAAGCTTAATCGTGAGATCACGATTCCAATGGTCGATTCTTATACGGGGTGCAGGTCGTGGATTACCCTAGAGGACGAAATAGCGTCTGATCGGGCAATTCCGGTGCTGGACGACAGCACATTTCTACAGCGGAAAGAAGAGCTTTTGCGGACGCTGGGGAAAATCGAGTAATTGCACTTATTAAACAAAAATGTTTATCATCTTATGCCGTGCCCCTTTATTCACGCTATGAGGTGCGCTATAATAGAATCATTATTGAGAATCATTGAGAATCACGAATCCTGTGATTCTCAATTTCCATATAAAAATAATTTGTAGAAAATAGTTGGAGGGAATACGTTCATGTCGAACAAACCGGTATTTACAATAGACGAGCTGAAAGCGACCGTCGAAGGAAAAGAAATTTTGAAGGGCGTTACGCTTGAGATTAAAGGCGGCGAAGTGCATGCCATCATGGGACCGAACGGAACAGGGAAATCGACCCTTGCTTCGGCAATCATGGGCCATCCGAAGTATGAAATCGAAGGCGGAAACGTGACGCTAAACGGCGAAGACGTCCTGGAAATGGGAGTTGACGAGCGCGCTCTCGCTGGCTTGTTCTTGGCGATGCAGTATCCGAGCGAAATTGCCGGCGTAACGAACGCGGACTTCCTTCGCAGTGCAATGAACGCACGTCTTGGCGAAGGCAATGAAATTTCCTTGATCAAGTTCATCCGTCAAATGGAAGCAAAAATGAAAGAGCTGGAAATGGACCCGCAGTTCATGCACCGTTACCTGAACGAGGGCTTCTCCGGCGGCGAAAAGAAGCGTAACGAAATTTTGCAAATGATGATGCTTCAGCCGAGCATTGTTATTCTTGACGAGATCGACTCCGGTCTGGATATCGACGCATTGAAGATCGTTGCAGCCGGTGTTAACGCAATGCGTTCCGAAGACCGCGGCTTCCTTGTGATCACGCACTATCAGCGCCTCTTGAACTACATCAACCCTGACTTTGTACACGTAATGATGCAGGGCCGTATCGTCAAGTCCGGCGGACCGGAGCTTGCAGAGCGTCTGGAAGCAGAAGGCTACGATTGGATCAAAGAGGAGCTCGGCATTACGGATGAGCGCGTAGGCGTGGAAGAAGATGAGTTTGTCGTTCCGATGAATACGAAAGCGCCGAATTTATAATCGGACGTAAGGAGGAAGTACAATGTCCGCACAAACAGTAGTAACTATCGATCAAGCGGCCGTTTCCGCCCTTTCGTCCAGCAAAGGCGAGCCTGCATGGCTCTCCGAGCTTCGTAAAGAAGCTTCGGTGCTGGCCGGACAGCTGGAACTGCCGGTTTTGGAAAAGACGAAGATTGAACGTTGGAATATCAACTCCTACGGTAACTATAAATCCTCCGAAGCAGTAGCATCTTTCGACGCGCTGCCGGAAGCGGTTCGCGCGCTTGTCTCGGCGGAATCGCAAAACCTGATCGTACAGCACAATTCCAGTGTTGTGTTCCGTAAGCTTTCTCCGGAGCTGGAGAAGCAGGGTGTCGTGTTTACCGATTTGGAAACGGCGATGAAAACACACGGCGATCTGATTAAACAGTATTTCATGCAGGCTGTGAAGGTGGATGAGAATCGTCAAACTGCGATCCACGCGGCTCTGTGGAATGGCGGCGCGTTCTTGTACGTGCCGAAAAATGTCGTCATCGAAGAGCCGCTGCAGGCGATGTTCTTTGCTGACGATGCATCGGCAACCATTGCACCGCATGTGCTTGTGATTGCCGAAGCGAACAGCTCGGTTACTTATGTAGATAATTTCGCTTCCTCCGTTTCCGGAGAGCTTACGTTGAACGGTATCGTCGAAGTATTCGTCAAGCCGGGCGCGCAGGTGCGCTTTGCATCCGTTCATCACATGGAGAAGGGTGTAACAGACCTTCAGTATCGCCGCGCGATTGTTGAAAATGACTCGCGTGTGGAATGGATCATTGGTGAAATGAATGCGGGCAATACGATGTCCGACACGAAGACGGATCTACGCGGCAACGGATCAACTTCCGATGCGAAGGTGATCAATGTAGGCAGCGAGGATCAAAAGCTGAACATCACCACTCGTGCCGTTCACTGGGGCAAAAACTCCGAGAGCGATATGATTACTCGCGCCGTAATGCGCGATGAAGCGACAGCGATCATCAACGGTATTACAAAGATTGAGAAGGCGGCTACGGGCGCAAACGGCCAGCAAACCGAGCGCGTGCTCATGCTGAGCCCGAAAGCGCGCGGCGACGCGAACCCGATCCTTCTCATCGACGAGGACGACGTAAAAGCAGGTCACGCGGCGAGCGTAGGCCAAGTCAACCCGGAGCAAGTGTTCTACATGATGTCGCGCGGGATCAGCAAGCAAGAAGCCGAGCGCTTGATTATTTACGGCTTCTTGGCGCCGGTTGTATCGGAAATTCCGGTAGAGCAGCTTCAGCAGCAGCTGCAATCCGTGATTGAAAGGAAACTCGGTCGATGAACGCCGCCGAGCTTCGCAAACAGTTTCCGATTTTGGATCAGCAGGTAAATGGGAAGCCGCTTGTCTATCTGGACAGCGCGGCTACCTCCCAGAAGCCTGTTCGTGTGATCGAAGCTTTGAAGGCTTATTACGAGCAGGATAATTCTAATGTGCACCGGGGTGTTCATACCTTAGGAACAAGAGCGACGGATGCATACGAAGGGGCCCGCGAAAAGCTGGCCCGATTCATTAATGCCCGCTCGGCATCTGAAATCATTTTTACCCGGGGTACAACAACAGCCTTAAACATCGTAGCTTCTTGTTATGCGCGTGCGGTATGCGGCGAAGGGGACGAAATTGTACTGACTCCAATGGAGCATCACAGCAATTTGATTCCCTGGCAGCAGGCCGCGAAAGCAACAGGAGCGACGTTAAAATATATACCGCTGCAGCCGGACGGAACGATCTCTCTCGAAGATGTAGAGGCGACGATTACAAGCCGTACGAAGGTTGTTAGTGTGATGTATGTTTCCAATGTTCTTGGTGTCGTAAATCCGGTTAAAGAAATTGCAGCGATTGCGCACAAGCATGGCGCCGTTATGGTTGTCGACGGTGCGCAGAGCACGCCGCAGCGTAAAGTGGATGTCCAGGATCTGGATTGCGATTTTTATGCTCTTTCGGGTCATAAGATGTGCGGTCCGACCGGAATTGGGGCACTCTACGGAAAAAAAGCGCTCTTGGAAAAGATGGAGCCGCATGAATTTGGCGGTGAAATGATCGACCATGTCGATTTATACGAATCGACGTGGAAGGAGCTTCCTTGGAAGTTTGAGGCGGGGACGCCGATTATTGCTGGCGCAATCGGCCTCGGCGCTGCAGTCGATTTTCTGCAGGAGATCGGAATGGATGCCATCCAGCAGCATGAGGAGCAGCTCGCCGCTTATGCGTATGATAACCTTTCGGAAATCGAAGGGGTGGCGATCTACGGACCGAAGGAGCATCGTGTAGGTCTCGTTACGTTCAATCTTGACGATGTGCATCCTCATGACGTTGCCACCGTACTGGATGCGGAAGGCATTGCGATTCGTGCAGGACATCACTGCTGTCAGCCGCTGATGCGTTGGCTTAACGTCTCGTCAACGGCCCGCGCAAGCTTTTACATGTACAACACCGAGGAAGAAATCGATCATTTGGCTAAGGCGCTCATCAAAACAAAGGAGTACTTCGGCCATGCAATTGGATGATTTGTACCGCCGTGTTATTATGGACCATTACAAAAACCCGCGTAACCGCGGGACGTTTGAGAAGGACGAAACGGTAACGATCGACCTGAACAACCCGACCTGCGGCGATAAAATTTCGCTGCAAATGCAGGTTGAGGACGATAAAGTAAAAGCCGCTAAATTCGTCGGAGAAGGCTGCTCGATTTCGATGGCCTCCGCCTCCATGATGACCGATGCCGTGAAAGGACGTTCGCTTTCGGAAGCGCTGGATATGGCTGAAAAGTTTTCCGCGTTAATGAAAGGTGAAGACGTATCCTTCGATGAATACGAAGACTTAGACGCGTTGTCCGGTGTAAATAAATTTCCTGCCCGCATCAAGTGTGCGACTTTGGCATGGAACGCCTTGAAGAAAGGCATCGAACATTCGAAGGAGGGTTAACAAATGGCTAAAGAAATGCCGGAATTGGATTTATATAAATATGGCTTTAAAGACAATCACCAAGCTGTTTTCCAATCGGGTAAAGGCTTGACGCCGGAAATCGTAACCGAGATTTCCCGCATGAAGGGCGAGCCGCAGTGGATGCTGGAGTTCCGTTTGAAGTCCCTCGAGCAATTTTTCAAAATGCCTACTCCAAAGTGGGGCGGGGATTTGGAAGGGCTTGACTTCAACGATATTCAGTATTATGTTCGTCCATCGGACGTAAAAGGTAAGACATGGGAAGAGGTTCCTGCGGAAATTAAGCAAACCTTCGATAAACTGGGTATTCCGGAAGCGGAGCAGAAGTTCCTTGCGGGGGTTTCCGCTCAATACGAGTCCGAGGTTGTTTACCACAGCATGCAGAAGGAGCTTGAAGACCAGGGCGTTATCTTTATGGATACGGACACGGCGCTCAAAGAGCATGAAGATTTGTTCCGCGAGTATTTCGGAACAATCGTTCCGCCAAGCGACAACAAATTTGCTGCACTGAACAGCGCAGTATGGTCCGGCGGTTCCTTCATCTACGTTCCAAAAGGCGTAAAATGCGAAATTCCGCTGCAGGCGTACTTCCGCATTAACTCCGAGAACATGGGTCAGTTCGAGCGTACATTGATTATCACCGACGAGGATTCCTTCGTACATTACGTTGAAGGCTGCACAGCGCCGATTTACAGCACGAACTCGCTGCACAGCGCCGTCGTTGAAATCATCTGCCGTAAAAACTCCCGCTGCCGTTACACGACAATTCAAAACTGGGCTCCGAACATTTACAACCTGGTTACGAAGCGTGCCGTTGCGGAAGAAAATGCAAACATGGAGTGGGTTGACGGCAATATCGGCTCCAAGCTGACGATGAAATATCCTGCGGTTGTTCTGAAAGGCCGCGGCGCGAAGGGCAGCGTATTGTCCATCGCCGTAGCAGGCAAGGGCCAGCATCAGGATGCCGGCGCGAAGATGATTCACCTTGCTCCGGATACGACTTCGACGATCGTTTCAAAGTCGATTTCGAAGCATGGCGGCAAAGTAACATACCGCGGTCTTGCTTCCTTCGGACGCAACGCGGAAGGCGCGAAAGCGAACATCAAGTGCGACACGCTCATTCTTGACAACGAGTCCACTTCCGATACGATTCCGTACAACGAAATCATGAACGACAATGTTACGCTTGAGCATGAAGCAACGGTATCGAAGGTATCCGAAGACCAGCTCTTCTACCTGATGAGCCGCGGCTTATCTGAAGCGGAAGCAACGCAAATGATCGTAATGGGCTTCATCGAGCCATTCACGAAAGAGCTTCCGATGGAATACGCGGTAGAGATGAACCGTCTCATCAAGTTCGAGATGGAAGGCTCCATCGGTTAAACTAATAAATCGGAAAACACTGCTAAAAAGCACGTTCCTTACCAACGGGGACGTGCTTTTTTGCCGCATATTTTTCTCCTGACAACACACCCTATGACTGAAAAATCAGTCTCACACGTAAAGGAGAAAAGGGAATGAACAAGTGGCGAAGCATAGTGGCAACCGGCATGGTTTTTGTTTTTGTATCGTTAACCGCTTGTAATACGGCAAATAACGGCGCGCAGGGCGGCCAGCAGCAAGGCGGCGGGCAAGAGCAGCAGGCTCAAGGCGGCGGGCAAGAGCAGCAGGCTCAAGGCGGGGATCAAGCGCAGGGCGGCAGCCAAGCGATGGGGGATGACGGAAGACCATTAGCGTTCGATATTACAGGCGGCTATAACTCCCTTGCGGCTGACGAGGAAGGAAATACGGTCGGAGAAACGAATTCCGGCGGACTCGGAATGCTTTCGAAGGATGGACAAAGCTCGCTCCGTCCGCTGGGTGAATCAGCCTTATCGGATGCGGTCATTCCTTTTGTAACTTCCGGTCAATCGCGTTATGTTCCTTTGGCAGATATTATCAATTTGTTGGAGTTTCGTGCAGAGCAGAATGGTGAAACATTCGATATCGGTGATAATGGCTCCGAATTTATTGTAACGATGAACGATCCGAAGGTGCAGGTGGAGGGCGAGACGATAACACTGAAGGAGCCTCCGGTTCGTATTAACGGTGTGCCGCATATTCCGGTGTCCGGTGTCGCGGATATATTCGGCGAATGGATGGTGTATGATCTTGACGAGAACAAGCTGATTATTCATCCTTCCGACGGCGATGTGTACTTAAAGGATACGGACAACCTTCCGGATGTGCCGAATGATGCCCTTAATTTTGGGGATGATCCAGCGGATCCATTCAAAGATGTTGACTTTACGCAGCCGACTCCGAATCAAGGGCAAGCGGGCGCCGAGGCTGGCGCTGAAGCCGGGGTTTGGAATGCGGATCCGGAGCAGTATGGAGAAGCCTACACGGTCGGTGGAAACGTAAGTCCTTTTGAACAAGAAGCAGTAGAAACAGCATTGAAAAATGTTGATGTTGGGGCGCTGTTAAATACGGCAAAACGATATCTTGGGGTAAAATACAAGTTTGGCGCAGCACCCTATCCGCAATCGAATCGTTTCGATTGTTCTTCCTATACCCGATATGTGTTCGGTAAATACGGTATTGACCTGCCGCGTACATCCCGTGCACAGCAAAAGCTTGGACAGACCGTCAGCCGCAAAAATTTGCGGAAAGGCGACTTGCTTTTCTTCTACGTCCCTGGGCGCTTTAAGTCCAACAAAGTGGCCGGACATGTGGGCATTTATATCGGCAACGGCATGATGATCCATGCGCTGGACGAGCCGAAGGATGGCGTGCAATACCGGAGCATTAACCGCGCGTTTTGGAAGAAGACGTTTATTACTGCAAAGCGTTTTGTTTATTAATAGAGCTCGCGTTATCAAACCGTTAGACATGAAAAAAAGGCTGCCGGATGATGGCAGCCTTGCTTCATTACATTTGAATGTCCTTCACGGCGTATTGCTTTTCCTTCGATAGATCGATAAACGTATTATCAATTTGAATAAGCGGCCGAAAGAAATCGTTAGCGTTAGTCATAACAATGGTACCAACCTGGCCGTTATCAAGCGTAATTTTTTTGCCAATAAAGTTCGGAATCATATTCTGAATAAACGTATGCGTAATTTGAGGATCCAGCTCCGTAAAGCTTAGGTTGTGCAGCTCTTGCAGTACTGCAAGCATGTTGCGTTTCGCCTGATAAACGGTGGAGGAAATCATCGTGCAGTATACTTCCGCTACCGAAACGATCTTGGCATAAGGGTGAATTTGGCTGTCGGAATCTCCGTTTGGATATCCTCTGCCATTCATTCGCTCATGATGCTGAAGCGCTACGAGAGCCATCGAAGCGTCCTCTAAAGATTCCACGATAATATCATGGCCGTACGTTGTATGCTTCTTGATCTCGTTGAACTCGGCTGTCGTCAGCTTGTCTTTTTTATACAAAATTTCGTGAGGAATCTTCGTTTTTCCTATATCGTGCAGGAAACCGGCTTTGCCGATTTTTTGCGCCTCGGCTTCGCTTTTCCCCATCCATTTGGCAATGAAATAAGAAATCATGCCGACCTGAACGCTGTGCTGGTAGGTATAGTCGTCCGTCACTTCCAGTGCAAGCAGCAGCGAGACGACATCCGTTTCTTTTTGGATTTGTTCCGCTAGAGGCTGGTAGGCGTTGTCCACAAGCTGCGGATCAAAGGTTCCGGCAGCACCGGCCTGCTCGAACAGCCGTTTTAAGCCTTCCACCGCTTGATCCAGCATCGGCTGCATTTTTTCGCGGAGCTGGCTTTCCTTTTGAAATTGGGCAATTTTTGCCTTCACGTCTACGACGCGGATAGCGATATCTACATATTCAATGCCATGGCGGAAAAGCATGGCAATATCGTTAGCGGACAGCACGGAATCGGAAGACAGCACGTGCAGGCCGTATTGGTTAAACACATGGGAAGTAAGCTTATCACCGACCTGCAAATCTGTAACATTAACCCTCATATCGTTTTCACCTGTCGCCCTCGTTGGTATTAAGTTTAGTTTACAAAGGAAATGTCGAAAGAGCAATCCTTTCTTGCTAGATATTGAACGTAAGTTATCTTACATTCCAATATATCGGCTGTATAACGATTTGGCTTGAACGGGATCGCTGACGCCCTGAATCAGGACCCGGCCATCGGGAAACAGCACAATGGTCACTTCCTCGTTAGGGGACAGCTTCAGCAAAAATGGATTTCGCGTAACGCTTCCGAGCGGACGCCATTTCTCTTCCCACTGGGCCAGATTTACCGGAGACGGATTCCGTGGAACGATCTGTACGGAATCACGGCCGCACATGGATTGAACGGCGTCGTCTCCCTCATCCATTTCCAAATATTCAAAGCGGTGCTGGCCGCATGCAGGGCATTGCTCCCGGCGGGAGCGGCTGATATCGATGGCGGAGTCCTGCGAACGCCAAATGTCAAACTGCAGCATGCGCCCGTGCAGCTCCTGCTTATTGCCGGTTAAGTATTTCAGCGCCTCCGTCGCCTGGTAAGAGGCTACGATATGAATAATCGGGCCAAGCACGCCGACGGTGTCGCACGTATCGCCGCCGCCTTGGGAAGGCGATTGAGGGAACAAGCAGCGCAGGCAGGGCGTTTCTCCCGGAATGATCGTCATCATCATTCCGCGGGAGCTGACGGCGCCGCCGTAAATCCACGGAATGCCGAGCTTCACCGCGGCATCGTTAATCAGAAAGCGGACGGAAAAATTATCGCTTCCGTCCAAGATCAAATCCACGCCGCCGAGCAGAGCTTCGGCGTTAGCCGCGTTGAGATCGGCCACATGCGGCTCGATCTCAACGGCGGAGTTCACCCTGCGCAGCAGGTCCGCTGCGGCAATCGCTTTCGGCGTCGAGCCGTCGGCATCGGCTTCCGTGTACAGCATTTGCCGCTGCAGGTTGCTCGGCTCCACAAAATCCCGGTCAATAAGCCGGACGTAACCGACGCCGGCCCGGACCATATGATTCGCAAGGACGGTGCCTAAGGCGCCCATGCCGACGATAACGACGCGGGAGTCGATCAGCCGCTGCTGGCCGGCTTGTCCGATGGGGGCAAACAGCATTTGCCGCGAATAGCGCTCAAGCATCGCCTTCTCCTCCTTCGGGAGGCTGGACCGGATTCCAGGGCCCCAGCTGATGGCCGATCCACTGCTCGCCATCCTCCCAAATTTCCTTTTTCCAGATCGGCACGATTTGCTTCAGCCGTTCGATCGCGTAGCGGCTTGCGTCATAGGCCGCGCTGCGGTGCGGGCTGGAAACGGCAATGACAACACTCGCTTCACTGACGGGCACGGTGCCCAGCCGGTGTGTAATTGCCGTCAGCGTGCCGCTCCATCTATCCGCGATTTCATCGCCGATTTGATGCAGCGTGCGCAGTGCCATCGGCTCGTAGCCGTCGTATTCTAAACGAATGGTTCGCTTGCCCTTCGTCATTTCTCGGGTCGTTCCAATAAAAACGACGTTAGCTCCATGGTCGGGATGCGATACCAAAGCCGCCACGGCGTTTACGTCTATTACATCATGAGTAATGCGGTATCGTTGTGCCATTTTTGTTCCATTCCTATCAATAATGTCTTCCTCCTAGCATATCACAAATGTATGGGAAATGTTATAATGTAGGGAACTTGGAAGGCGGTGAACGGGATGAGCGAATCATTATTAATCGACAGATTTGGCCGCGCTCATGACTACTTGAGAATATCGGTAACCGACCAATGCAATTTGCGCTGCGTATATTGCATGCCTGAGGAAGGCATGGAGTTTTTGTCAAACGATAAAGTCATGTCCTTTGATGAAATCGTGGCCGTGGTCAAGGCGGGGGCGGAGCTTGGAATCCGCAAGCTGCGCATTACGGGTGGAGAGCCGCTCGTTCGCAAGGATATTGAAGTGCTGATCGCCCGGCTGTCGGCGATCCCCGGTATTGAAGATATTTCACTAACGACGAATGGTTTGCTGCTGGAGCGTAAAGCGGATGCTCTGCATGCGGCAGGACTGAATCGTGTAAATATTTCACTGGATACGCTGGATTCCTCTCGTTTTCGGATGATCTCTCGGCGCGGCGGTTTGGACCAAGTGCTGAAGGGAATCGAAGCGGCCTCGCGAGTCGGGTTTCATCCTATAAAGCTGAACTGTGTGCTGCTCAAGGGAATGAATGAGGATGAAATTCCCGACTTTCTCCGCATGACGCTGGAGCATCCGCTGCATGTCCGCTTTATTGAATATATGCCGATCGGTCATGCGGACGATACGTGGAGAAGCCATTATTTACCGCTCCAGAGTGTCCTTGACAAGGCAAAGGAGCTTGGCTATTTAGTCGCGAAGGAAGAACGGGTGAAGGGCAACGGCCCTTCGGAAGATTTCCGCATTGAAGGCGCGGTCGGAACTTTCGGGCTGATCCATCCGATCAGCGACCATTTCTGTAAAAATTGCAATCGTCTGCGGTTGACGGCGGACGGAAATCTGAAGCCCTGCTTGTATTGGGTCGATGAGCTTAATGTAAGGGAATGCGCATCGGATCCGGAGGCGCTGAAGGCGATGTTTTTCCGTGCGCTTGACATTAAGCCGGAAAACCATGAAATGGCGGAGAAGCTTTGGGACGCCGCCCAATCCCACGTGCCGACGGATCGGCGGATGTCGCAGATCGGCGGCTAAAAGGAGATCGTACTGATGAATATTACGGTTATGCAGGAGAATAAACAGGATACATTTACGGTTGAGGGGTTTGCTGCCGTCGTACCGTCAGAGGAGCATTTTCCGCTGGCGCAGCGGGTGCCTGGTGTGGAAGGCTTGGCATTGGATCTTATGACCTGGCATAAACTATGGATAAGCTCGGGGCATACGGTCACAGATAAGGAGACGGCAGCTCCGACTCATCTCAAGGTGGAAGCGGCGGATGAATTTCAAGCGGTAATTCCATGGAATGAATTAATGGAGGCGGCGGTGCTATTTCAAGGAAATGACGGCCAGCCCCTCCACAAAGGGTACCCGGTCCGCTTGTACGTGCCGAATGGATCCAGCGAATGCTTGAATGTAAAGAGTGTAACCCGGATTTGGTTTTTGCATGACCTAGGAGGCGCCGATAAGTCCTCCTACGGCTTTAAAAATGAGGTTTCAATCGACCAACTGAAATGGAAAGGGTGAGCGCCTCCGTTGCATGCCGTTCGTAAAGTACACTTGATACATACCAATGATATTCACAGCCATTTTGAACAAATGCCGAAGGTGTCATCTGTGATCCGGTCCATCAAAGAACGAATCGGCGGCGAACCGAGCTTGCTGTTGGATATCGGCGACCATATGGATCGAATGCGCACGGAGACGGAAGGAAGCGAAGGTGCGGCGAACATCGCGGTCATGAACGAAACCGGGTACGATGCAGCTGTTCCAGGCAATAATGAAGGACTGACGTTTACGGTCGATATGCTGTCCGATGCGCTAGGCAAGAAAGCGGACTTTCCTTATTTGGCAGCCAATATGGAGCTCACCTCAACGGGGGTAAGGCCCGATTGGCTAGTGCCGCATCGGCTGCTGAACTGCGGCGGCGTTCGGATTGCATTAATCGGCGTTACCATCGATTTCACCACCTTTTACAGTCAGCTGGGCTGGACAGTCACCGACCCGATAGAGGCTGCCCTGCGGGAAGCCGAGGAGGTTCGTTCCACTGCCGATATTGTGGTCGTGCTGTCGCACATGGGGCTGCATCATGACGAGCGTTTGGCTTCCGAGGCGGCGAATCGTAGCGGACGTCTTATCGATGTCATTATCGGAGGGCACACGCATCATCTGCTGGAGAAGCCGCTGCGCATTGGACATTCGGCCATATTCGGCGCCGGCAAATTCGGCCAATACGTTGGCCATATAACACTCACCTATGATGAGACGGACCGTCGGGTGTTTGCGGATGGAGAAGTAATATCTACAGAGGGGTTCCCTGCCGACTCTCATTTGGAGATGGTCATCCGCTCGTACCGGCTGCAAAGCGAACAAAAGCTGAGCGGGCCGATCGTTACCCTGCAGGAGCCGGTTGAAAACAGCTGGCAGCAGGAGTCCGCCTTCGGGAACCTGCTTGCCCAATCGCTGCGCCAATGGACGCAGGCGGAGATCGGGCTTGTCAACGCAGGGCAGCTCTTGGACGGACTGCAGGCCGGTCCGGTGTCAAGGGAGCGGCTGCTGCGCGTATGCCCTTCGCCGATTAATCCGTGCCGCATGCTGCTGCGCGGCGAGGATCTTGCCGAAGCGCTGGAAGAAGCGCTGCAGGATGCGTATATTCAGCTGCCGATTCGAGGCTTCGGCTTCCGGGGGGAGAAGCTCGGCACGCTGTGCTTGGACGGGATGCAGGTGACGTACTGTCCAAGCGCGCCGAACGGACAGCGAATCCGCAGCGTGGTTATTAACGGGCTGCCGCTTGACCCGGTCCGCGAGTATTCGGTCGGTACCATCGACATGTTTACGTTTCGAATTGGTTATCTTTCGTTGGCGAAAGGAACGAACATACGCTACTATTTGCCTGAGTTCATTCGCGACTTGCTGGCGGACAGCCTGCATAACGACTTGATGCTGCGAAGCTGCCGGGAGAAACGCTGGATCCCGCAAGCTGAGGCATAGAGAGAATCTATTTCGGGGAGGAAGCGATGTTCGATTTATGGGTTGCGTTTATTATCGGGTTAGTCGAGGGCTTAACTGAATTTTTGCCGGTTTCATCGACTGGACATATGATTTTAACCGGGCATCTGATACATTTTACGGGCGATACCGCAGAAACCTTTGAAATCGTCATACAATTCGCGGCGATCTTGGCTGTCGTCGTTCTTTATTGGAAGCGGGTGCTTCGGCTTTTCGGCATACAGCTTGGGGAGCGTGCTCCCGCGAACGGACCGCGGATGAATCTGATTCATGTCGCAATCGCCATCGTCCCTGCAATGGGACTCGCTTATGTGCTTCGTCATTTTATCAAGGATGTGCTGTTTTCACTGGAAACGGTATTGATCGGCCTAGTACTGGGCGGAATTTTTATGATCATTGCCGAAAAGCAGCAGCCGCCGGTTACGGCGCAAACGATGGATGATCTTACCTATCGGCAGGCTTTTTTCATTGGCATTGCGCAAATTTTATCGCTCTGGCCGGGCTTTTCCCGTTCCGGCTCGACGATTGCCGGCGGAATGCTGGCTGGTGCAACGCGTGCGGCGGCGGCCGATTTTACGTTTTTAATCGCGATTCCGATCATGACGGCGGCCTGCGGCTATGAAATTTTACAGAACATCGATAAGTTCAGCAGGGACTCGCTCTTGTTCTTCGCCGTCGGCTTCGTTACATCTTTTGTGGTAGCTCTGCTTGCGGTCGCAACCTTTATAAAGCTGGTAGGCAAGCTGAAATTAACATATTTTGCATACTATCGCTTTGCACTCGCTGCCATTATTTTGGTTTATATGCTAACTGTAGGAATGTAACAATTTATGAAAACTTCATGTAAATTCTCTGACCGTGTCGAAAGATGCGGTTTTTTGTATTGCGTTTTAGGCGTCAATTAGGGTACAGTGAGGATATATAGGTATAAGAATGTACTAACAACATCACGTATGGAATAGGAATGTGGGGACTTCATGCGGTTATTGCCGATCACAGATTGTAAACCTGGACATCGACTTGGGAAGAGCATACTCAACGAGGAAGGCTGCATTTTGCTCGCGGAACATGTCGAATTGACGGAGAAGCTAATTTCTCGTCTTCAGCACCATGGGATCAGCTACGTTTATATTTTGGACGGCCTGACGGACGATATTGTGGTTCCTGATTTGCTGAGTGAAGAAACGCGGAGACGGGCAACCCGGGAAATCCGCAACGCGTTTCGCAAGACGATGGAGGAAGCGGGACGCAAAAGGCCGATTCATCATCAGCCGAGCCTAGGGAAGACGTTCCGTGAGGTGCTTAATATTATTGTTGACGACCTAACTGCCAATAAGGATGCAATGATCATGCTGACAAATATGAGCATTACGGATAATTATTTGTATCAGCACTCATTAAACGTTTGCATATATTCAACTATGCTGGGCACAGCGTACGGCTATACAAGGGACGAGCTGACTACGCTCGGCTTAGGAGCGCTGCTTCACGATATTGGCAAAACGCATATCCCTCTGGAAATTCTCGCAAAGCCGGGAAGACTGACGGACGAGGAAATGCTAGTGATGAGAAGCCATGCGGAAATCGGTTTCCGGCTTCTGAAGGATGAGCCGAACATCCCTCTTTTATCGGCGCACTGCGCACTGCAGCATCACGAAAGGATCGATGGCAGCGGATACCCGCGCGGTATTGGCGGAACGGAAATCCATGATTACGCCAAATGGATCGGTCTTGTGGATTCGTATGACGCGATGACTACGGCGAGAGTATACAAATCGGCGATGCTTCCGCATCAGGCGCTTGATATTTTATATTCCGGTGCCGGGACGATGTATGATTTGGACAAACTCACACTGTTTCGTGATAAGATCGCCATTTATCCGCTCGGGCTGGAGGTTAAGCTCAGTACGGGCGAGAGAGGCGTTGTGGTTGATGTGAACAGCGCTTCGCCGCAGCGTCCGATTTTGCGTATGGTGACGGACGAGCAAGGAAATGAAATCAAACAGGTTTATGAAGTCGATTTATCAAAGCGTCTTGATCTTTCCATTGTCGGTATATAGGGAATGAGCCGTGTCTTGAGAGCATGGCTTCCTTCGTTTTGCCCCTAGTAAAGGGGGGGGGGGCGATTTGATAGAAAACGATCGGCAGGGCTTGTTTTGGCGCTGGGGGCACGATTGTGCCGGAAAATGTTGCGTTACTTCCGTGCTTAATGTGATGACACCATGTTGTAGGTGAACCGTGATGAGGGCTTGGTAGAAAGGTGATGAGTACCAAGCCTTTTTATTTCACCTGATAGTAAGATTGTGCAATGTAATAGTCGTTCCAGAGCTGAGCAGATTCAGGACTTTTTCCTGACATTTGCTCAGCTTTTCTTTTTGAGGCAGGGGCAGGAAATAGGAGAGGCATGTAAAGGCGTTAAATTTTATTGGTAACTGCAAAATAAAATGTGTAACCACATGCCCTAGAGGATGGCTGATGTTATATCAGTGTCTGCCAATCATTTTTTGTAACCTGTTAAAACCGTTTCAGAAATTATCTAGTAGACGCAAGTTGCCGAGCAGGCTCAAAGCCTCATTGCGAAGGCAAACAGCCTGCCATGTCCCCCCTTCAAGTAAAGCCTCTTTTAGCGTACCTGGACGCGCTCGTGGTAATAGGGAAGAGCTGAAATTCGTCAAACTCCTTTGATTATCAAAACTCTCTTAATAGAATTCAACGATTATTTGCTCTACCCCTAAGCAAACCATTCCTAGCGTTACTTCTCTATTTGCTTTTTCAGGAAAAATATTAACATATTATGTTGATTAGACCGAATTTAACTAAAACTTTATTATACATTATACGAAATATTGATATAATCCTACATGGAGTTAATAACCTATTATGTTAGAACGTGGAATAGGAGGGGAAATTATCCCGATACAAGCTGTGCGCGAGAGACCAGTCCACTGGCTACCCAGCAAGCCGGCATGCGGGGACCGACAATTGCGGAAAATGACAGCCGAGAATATGCTGCTCCATGACGTCAGTAGGTTCAGAACGGATGAAGCCAACCTTATCCCAATTCCGATGGAGGATGAAGCGCGTGAGCATTTTTGAAAAGCTGGAATCCAACGTAAGATCTTACTGCAGAAGCTTTCCGGTGGTATTCGACCGGGCCAAGGGGGACCTGTTATATTCTGAAGACGGAAAAGTATATATCGATTTCTTTGCAGGTGCCGGCGCACTGAATTACGGTCATAACAACGATTATATCAAGGACCGGATCCTCAATTATTTGACCTCCGACCGGATTATGCACGGGCTGGATATGTATACAATGGCTAAGCGCGAATTCATCCAGAGCTTCTCGGAGCGGATCCTGGAGCCGAAGAAGCTGGATTATAAGCTTCAATTTTGCGGTCCGACGGGGACGAACGCGGTGGAAGCGGCCCTGAAGCTCGCACGCAAGGCGAAGAAGAGAACCGGGATATTCGCATTCATGGGCGGCTTCCACGGAATGTCGCTCGGCAGCCTGTCAGCTACAAGTTCCAAATCCATGAGGGAAGGGGCGGGGCTTCCTCTGGGCGGAATTACATTCATGCCGCACCCGAGCGGGGCTTTCGCAGGAATGGATACGCTCGGCTATATCGAGAATATCCTGACTGATTCGCACTCCGGAACCGACAAGCCGGCCGCCATCCTGCTTGAAACGGTACAAGCCGAAGGCGGAATTCACGTCGTCGACGCGCAGTGGCTGCGCGGGCTGCAGCAGCTTTGCCGCAGGCACGATATCCTGCTCATTACCGACGAAATTCAAGTCGGCTGCGGTCGGACAGGCGAATTCTTCTCCTTCGAACGTGCGGGGATCGAGCCGGATCTCATTACCCTGTCGAAGTCGATCAGCGGGTACGGCCTGCCAATGTCCCTCCTGCTGCTGAAGCCCGAACTGGATCTATGGACGCCGGGCGAACACAACGGCACCTTCCGCGGTAACCAGCTCGCTTTCGTGGCCGCCAAGGCCGCTCTCGAGTTCCGGGACAGAGCCGCTCTGGAAGCTCAGGTGAAACAGAAGGAAGAGTTTGTGCGCACCTTCCTTGACAAAGAAATCAAGCCTCTCCATCCGTCTATTGAAATCCGCGGACTCGGCCTGATCTGGGGCATTGACGTCTCGGGCTTCACAGATGAAGCCGGGGCGAAGCGGATGACGGAGATTAGCTTCGAGAACGGGCTCATCATTGAAAGAGCCGGCAGAGGAGACCGCGTACTGAAAATCATGCCTCCGCTGACCGTATCGATGGAGCATCTGGCCGCCGGCTGCGACATTATCAAGTCTAGTATGCAGCAGGTGATTTCCCAGGAGACCAAGGATTTGCTGGTAACGACCTAAGCTCGGCCAAGCCGGTGGCCTCCCGGCAAGAGGCACGGAAGTGGGAGCATGCGGCCCTGATGTTAATATAAAGTTTTCACCCCATTGGAAGATTTTCTCCCCATGCTGCCTGCGGTACCGTTCAGGCAGCATGGAATTCACCGCCAATCCAAGGGCTGTACCGTTCATGCCATACGGGGCATTCTTTGAGCCTTATGAAGCACCATCGTCACATCTAATCGTCAGGAAAAGCGCACTACTCCGCAGCCGGATCTTTACTTATCCACACCAAGGGCTGCGAGGGAAAACACAAATCGTACATAGAGTGTATCAATACCCCTTAAACATAGGTTTCGACAAAGGCAGCTCCAGTGCCAAATCCGGAGGTAAGGCCGACTTCCTGCTGGTCGGACGGAACCCTACAGCAAGCCTTACACGATGGGAGTAACATCCCTTGTCACCCCCAAATCGAATTCCGAATCCAATGTTAAACCAATGCCCGTCTTCGGGCGGCCCATCTGCAGCAAGCATATTGAAGCGAAGGAGCAGGAAGCAGCCGCATCTATTGCGTAGAACGTGCTTTTTGTTTTCTTGCACGCATGGGAGCCGAGTGGGACAACTGCTAGGCAGAGGATTGCCGCATGCTTCAACCGGGCAAGCGAAGCGGTGACCTGGCGAAAGCCATTGGCATTGTTGTCGCATGTTTGAATAGGCGGTGAGCGAGGCTGGAGCGTTGCTGCGGCATATGCTCCGCCGGATTGCTTTTACCGATGAAGAGAGGGGAACGATCCAGGTGGCTTTTGAAAAAGAGACGTTGTTTTGGAACGAAAAACTCGGTAGCGACGACGATTATACCTTGACACGGCTGCCTTACAGCAAAGCTCCAAGCTCCCTGGAGCCCATTGTGACAACCGTCGTCGGTTCACTTTCGGAGGAAGTGGCGCAGCGCGTCCTTCAAATGAGCAAGGGCGCTCCGCTGGCGGCTTTTATGATTTTGCTCGCCGGTGTACAGTCGCTATTGCATAAATATACAAGCGTTTCTGACATTCTGGTCGGCATGCCGGTTGTACAGAAACCGACGGAGATGCGCCGATCCGTTAATCATACGGTCATTTTGAAAAATACGCTTTCGGCGGGTGCAACTTTTAAAATGCTTCTGAGCGAGCTGAGGACTTCCTTACCGGAAGCGATTCAGCATCAACATATTCCGTTCTTAAAAATGACGGAGAAGCTGGATCTGCAATATGCAGGCGGGATACCCGTCGTCCATACGCTAGTATCCCTTAAGGAGCTGCATCTGAACGAAATCGGGCATAACGTGATCACGGATTGTTCCTTTGAGTTCAGCTTAACCGGCGAGACGATAAAGCTAGCGCTGTCATATAACGAGCACTTATATGACTCAGAGTTCATGACTCGGGTCGTCGGCCATCTGAATCGCCTGCTGGCTGTGGGGCTTCACGAGTTGGAGCTGGACATCGTGCGGGCGGACATGCTGTCGAAGGACGAAAAATTTCAATTGCTGCGAAGCTTTAACGATACCGAGAAGGACTATCCCTGTGAACGAACGATTCATCAGCTCGTGGAGGAGCAGGCGAAGCGGGTGCCCGAAGCGACGGCGGTTGTCTATGAGGGTCGTCGGCTTTCGTATGCGGAGCTGAACGAACGGGCGAACCGGCTGGCACGGACGCTGCGATCGGTCGGCGTGTTGCCCAATCAGCTGGTAGGCTTGATGGCAAGGAGATCGCTGGAGACGGTCGTTGGCATTCTGGCGGTTCTGAAAGCTGGCGGCGCCTACGTGCCGATCGACCCGGAATATCCGGAAGAACGCATCCGCTACATTCTGGAGGACTCGAACGCGCAACTGCTGCTGACTCAAAGGGAGCTGCTGCAGCAGGTGCCGTTCGAAGGGACCGTGGTGGCGCTGGATGACGAGCTGGCCTACCGCGACGATGGCTCGAACCTGGAGCCGGCCAGCGGTCCGAACGATCTAGCTTATGTCATCTATACATCAGGTACGACGGGCAAACCCAAAGGGGTCATGCTGGAGCATCGCGGGCTGGTCAGCCTGAAACTGACGTTTGCCCATACGCTTCACACGACTGAACAGGATCGAGTACTGCAATTCGCCAGCCTATCGTTTGATGCGTCGTGCTGGGAGATGTTCAACGCTCTGTATTTCGGGGCGGCCATATATATACCGTCAACCGAGACGATTTTGGATAATCAGCTGTTCGAACGTTTCATGAACGAGCATGCAATTACGATCGCCACTTTGCCGCCAACTTATGCGGCTTATTTGAATCCAGACCGACTGCCGAGTCTGAGCAGGCTCATCACTGCAGGCTCCGCCGTTTCAGCCGAATTCGTGCAGCAGTGGAAAGACAAGGTACAGTACTATAACGCGTACGGTCCGACGGAAGCCTCGATCGCCACATCCGTGTGGGCGGCGTCTACGAATGACACCGAACGCAGAGCGATTCCGATCGGACGTCCGATCTGGAACCATCGCCTGTATATACTGAGCGCACAGAATCAGTTGGCGCCTATCGGAGTGGAGGGAGAATTATGCATCGCGGGCGTCGGCCTCGCCCGGGGATATTGGAACCGGCCGGATCTGACGGCGGAGAAATTCACTGAACACCCGTTTGAGCCCGGAGAGAGACTGTACCGGACGGGCGACTTGGCCCGCTGGCTGCCGGACGGAAATATTGAGTACTTGGGCCGGATCGACCATCAGGTGAAAATCCGTGGATTCCGGATTGAGATCGGCGAGATTGAAGAGCAGCTTCTGAAGATCGACTCCGTGCAGGAGACGATTGTCATCGCGCGGGAAGGCAAAAGCGGGCAAGAACTGTGCGCTTACCTGGTAGCGGGCCGCCCGCTTACGCTCGGCGAGCTGAGAAGCGCGTTAGGACAAAAATTGCCGAATTACATGATTCCGTCGCATTTTGTTCAGCTTCCGCGGATGCCGCTCACGCCGAACGACAAAATCGACCGCAAAGCTTTGCCCGCTCCGGAAGGAAACGCGCTGACCGATGGCGCGTACGTAGCTCCCCGCAATGAAGCCGAGCGGACGCTTGCCGATGTGTGGCAGGCGGTATTGAACACTGATCGCGTTGGGGTAACGGATCATTTCTTCGAGCTGGGCGGAGATTCTATCAAATCCATTCAAGTATCTTCGCGGCTTCATCAAGCCGGGTACAAGCTGGAAATCCGAGATTTGTTCAAATATCCGACTATTTCGCAGCTCAGCCTGCATGTGAAACCGATCGGACGAACCATCGATCAAGGCGAAGTAACGGGTGAAACGGCACTGACGCCGATTCAGCATTGGTTTTTCGAGAACTCCTTTGCGGACCCGCACCATTTCAACCAGTCGGTGATGCTGTACCGGAAGGAACGCTTCGACGAAGAGACGGTGCGTCAGGTGCTGCAAAAGCTGGTCGAGCATCATGACGCTTTGCGGATGGTTTTCCGCAAGACGGAGCAAGGGTTTAGCGCACGGAACCGCGCGATTCAGGAAGGCGAGCTGTTCATGCTGGACGTGTTCGACTTTAAGGATGCGGAGATTACCGCGAAAGCTGTGGAAGCAAAGGCAACGGACATTCAAGCGGGCATTGATCTGGAGAACGGTCCCCTCGTGAAGGCGGGACTGTTCCGGTGTGCGGACGGCGATCATTTGCTGCTCGCGGTTCATCATGCCGTGGTGGACGGCGTGTCTTGGCGCATTTTGATGGAGGATTTTGCTCTGGGTTACGAGCAGGCCGGCAAAAGCGAGGAAATTCGTTTCCCTGCGAAAACGGATGCGTACCGCACTTGGTCCGAGCAGTTGGCGGCTTACGCCCAAAGCCCGGAGATGGCGAAGGAACGGGCCTATTGGCAGGCCGTGGAACAAATTGCGGTTCCGGCCTTGCCGAAGGATCTGGAGGCGGACGTTACGACGCAGCAGGACAACGAATCGCTGTTCGTCCGTTTAACTCCCGAAGAAACGGAACTGCTGCTAAAGCGGGTTCACCGTGCCTACAACACCGAAATGAACGATATTTTGGTAACGGCGCTCGGCATAGCCGTTCGTAAGTGGACGGGACACGAACGGGTGCGGATCAATCTCGAAGGACATGGACGCGAATCGATCGGAACGGATATCGACATCACGCGCACAGTCGGCTGGTTTACGACCAAGTATCCGGTTGTCCTGGAGCCGGAAACCGACCGGGATTTGGCCTATCAGATTAAACAGGTCAAGGAAAGCTTGCGCCGCATTCCTAACAAGGGGCTTGGGTACGGCGTATGTCGCTATCTCTCCAAATCGGGGGATGGCTTTGTTTGGGGCGCAGAGCCGGAAATTAATTTTAACTACCTCGGCCAGTTCGACGATGATGTCAACCAGGACGAGATCGGCATATCTTCTTATTCAAGCGGCAGCCCAGCCAGCGACCGGCAGGCCCGCAGCTTTGTGCTGGATATCAACGGCATGGTGCTGGATGGCACTTTATCGCTCGATCTCAGTTACAGCCGGAGGCAGTATCGCAAGGAAACGATGGAAACCTTCGCTCAGCGGCTTGAGCAAAGTCTACGAGAGCTCATAACCCACTGCGCAGGCAAAGAAAACACGGAATTGACACCGAGCGACGTGCAATTTAAAGGCTTGACCATCGCGGAATTGGAGCAGATTGCCCAGCGCTCGGACCATCTCGGGGAAATCGAAAATATTTACTCGCTTACGCCGATGCAGAAGGGCATGTGGTTCCACAGCGCGTTTGACAGGCAAACGGCCGCTTACTTCGAGCAGACGCGGTTTACGATGCGGGGAGCGCTCGACGTCCAGCTTTTCGAGAGAAGCTGGATGGAGCTTGCGAAACGTCATCTGGTGCTGCGGGCGAATTTTGTGAAAGGACCGGCGGGCGAGCCGCTGCAAATCATATACCGCGACAAGCCGGTCGGCTTTGAATATGAAGAGCTGCTTCATTTGCAGGCGGACGAGAAACAAGCGTATTTGGATAAAAAGGCCGAGGATGACAAGCTTCGCGGCTTCGACCTGGAACATGACGCGCTCGTTCGGGTTACGATCCTGCGCACCGAAGAGCAAAGCTATCATGTGCTGTGGAGTTTTCAGCATATTTTGATGGACGGCTGGTGCCTGCCGCAGCTGACGCAGGAGCTGTTTCAGACGTACGCGGCCTTGGCATCCGGCAAGCAGCCTGCGGGAGATAAGGGATCGGATTATGGCGCCTATATCGAATGGTTGGAGAAACAGGACGATCAGGCGGCATCCGGCTATTGGACGGCATACCTGGCAGGTTATGAAGGGCAAACCGTACTTCCGGGACAAAAGGAACCGGCGCCGAACGGCAGATTTACGGCTGATCACGTCACCGCCGAGCTGGGCAAGGACTTGAGCGAGCGGATGGACCGGGTGGCGAAACAGCGCCTTATTACGGTCAATACGCTGCTGCAAGCCGCTTGGGGCGTGATGCTGCAAAAATATAACGGAACAAACGATGCCGTATTCGGCAGCGTCGTGGCCGGAAGACCGGCGGAAATCCCCGGCATCGAGTCCATGATCGGACTGTTCATCAATACGGTGCCGGTCCGCGTCACGAGCGAAGCGGAGACCGTGTTTGCCGACCTGATGGCGAAGCTCCAAGAGCGGGCGCTGGAGTCCGGGCGTTATGATTATTATCCGCTGTATGAAATTCAAGCCCGCAGCGTGCAAAAGCAGAACCTGATCAGCCATATCATCGCTTTCGAGAACTATCCGGTGGACGAGCAGATGGAGCAGGCGGGCGACCAGCAGCACGGCGACCTGACGATCGCTGACGTTCAGATGGAGGAGCAGACGAACTATAACTTCAACGTGACCGTGGTGCCGGGAGCCGAGATCGAAATTCGGTTCGACTTTAACACCGAAGTGTTCGATAAAGACAGTATCGAGCGGCTGAAGGGTCATCTCGTCCATCTGCTGGAGCAGGTGACCGATAACCCGGAAATTACCGTGGGCGAGCTGGAACTTGTGACGGAAGCGGAAAAGGCCGATATTATCGGACGTTTTAACGACACCGCCACGGAATTTCCGCGCGGGAAGACGCTCATTCAATTGTTCGAAGAGCAGGCATTGCGCATTCCGGAAGCAGCCGCCATATCGTTGAATGAGCAAGAGCTGACCTACCGCGAGCTGAACGAACGCATTAACCGCCTTGCCCGTACCTTGCGCAGCCACGGGATATCCAAAGGCCGTCTGGTCGCTATTATGGCTGAGCGTTCCATCGAAATGGTGGTTGGCATGCTGGCGGCACACAAAGCCGGAGCGGCTTACGTACCGATTGACCCGGAATATCCGGAGGAGCGTATCCGTTTCTTGATCGAGGATTCGGGAGCACAGGTCATGCTGACGCAAAGCCGTTTGCGCGAGCGCCTGGCGGGTTCGGACTCCGTGATCCTACTGGATGACGAGTCCTTCTATCACGAGGACGGCACAAATCTAAATCCGGGCACCGAAGCGACAGATCTGGCCTGTGTCATCTATACGTCAGGCACGACGGGCAAGCCGAAAGGCAACCTTGTTTCGCACCGCAACATCGTGCGGATCGTGCGAAACACGAATTATATCGACATCACCGAGCAGGATCATGTCCTCCAGCTTTCGAGCTATTCGTTTGACGGAGCGATTTTTGATATTTTCGGCGCTTTGACCAACGGGGCGCGGCTGGTGCTGGTTTCGCGCGAGACTTTGCTGGAAATCGGCCGGCTGGCGGATCTCATCCAGCGCGAGCACATCTCGGTCATGCTGATTACGACGGCTTTCTTCAACGTCCTTGTAGATGTGAACGTCGACTGCCTGCGGGATGTCCGGGCGATTTTGTTCGGAGGAGAGCGCGTATCGGTCGGCCATGTGCGTAAAGCGCTCGCCCATATCGGACCGGGCAGGCTCAACCACCTGTACGGCCCGTCGGAAAGCACGGTTTACACCACGTACCTTCCGGTCGACTTCATTGATGAGTCGGCAGTTACCGTACCCATCGGACGGCCGATCAGCAATACGACCGTGTATATCGTCGACAGCCGGAATAAGCTTCTGCCGATCGGCGTGGCCGGGGAGCTTTGCGTCGGCGGAGAAGGCTTGGTACGGGGCTACAATAACCGGCCGGAGCTGACGGCTGAGAAATTTGTGGACAATCCGTTTGTACCGGGAGAGCGCATGTACCGGACGGGGGATCTGGCGAAATGGCTGCCGGACGGCACGATCGAATACGTGGGACGGACGGACGACCAAGTGAAAATCCGCGGCTTCCGCATTGAACTGGGCGAGATCGAAGCTCAGCTTCAGAAAGTGGAGGGAATTCGGAAAGCGACGGTATACGCTAGGGAAAGCGCCTCCGGAGAGAAGCAGCTTTGCGCCTATTATGAAGCGGACCGCGAGTTTCCGGCGGCCAAGCTGAAGAGCGTGCTTTCCCAGGAACTCCCGGCCTATATGATCCCGGCGTACCTGATCCAGTTGGAACGGCTCCCGCTGACGACGAACGGCAAAGTCGACCGCCGATCTCTCCCGGCGCCAGAGGAGAGCCTGCAGCCGGGTGCAGGACATGCTCCGCCTCGGACTCCGCTGGAAGCCAGCTTGGCCGGAATTTGGAAAAGCGTGCTCGGACTGGAGCATATCGGCGTTCATGACAACTTCTTCGACCTGGGCGGCCATTCCCTGCGGGCGACGACACTGGTGAGCAAGGTGCATCAGGAGCTGAACGTCGAGCTGCCTCTGCGTGACGTATTCCGTTACTCGACGATCGAAGAGATGGCTCTCGCCATCTTGCGGATCGGAGAGCAGTCGTTCTCGTCAATTCCGCTGGCAGGCGCAAGAGCATATTATCCGCTTTCCTCAGCTCAGAAGCGGCTGTTTATCCTGAATCAGCTGGAAGGAGCCGATCAGAGCTACAACATGCCGGGCGTGCTGCTGCTGGAAGGATCGATTGACCGGAGCCTGCTGGAGAGGGCTTTCCGCGGACTGATCGCACGGCACGAAACGCTGCGAACCGGCTTTGAGATCGTACAAGGCGAAGCTGTACAGCGTATTTACGAGAGCGTCGATTTTGCCGTCGAGTACCGTCATGCGAGCGAAGAAGAAGCGCCCGAAGTCGTGCAGGCCTTCATCCGGCCTTTCGACTTGGCGAAGCCGCCGCTGCTGCGGGCGGAGCTCGTAGAGCTGGCAGCCGAACGTTATTTGCTGATGTTCGACATGCATCATATCGTCTCCGACGGGGTTTCGATGGACGTGTTAGTCGAGGAACTCGTTCGTCTGTACGGCGGCGAGTCATTAGAGCCTTTGCGCATTCAATACAAGGACTATGCGGTATGGCAGCAGTCGGACGAGCAAAAAGCGCAGTTGAAACGCGAGGAAGCTTACTGGCTGGACCGTTACCGGGGCGAGCTGCCGGTCCTGGAAATGCCGACGGACTATCCGCGTCCGGCCGTGCAGAGCTTTGAGGGACAAACGCTAACGTCCTTCGTGGACGAGGCAACGAATGAAGGATTGAAGCAGCTGGCCGTTCAAAGAGGAACAACGCTGTATATGGTGCTGCTTGCGGCATATACCGTGCTTTTGCATAAATATACGGGTCAGGACGATTTGATCGTCGGAACGTCGATTGCCGGTAGAACGCACGGAGACACGCAGCCGTTGATTGGAATGTTCGTCAATACACTGGCACTCCGCAATTATCCGGCTTCGGAGAAGACCTTCCTGTCGTATCTGGAAGAAGTGAAAGAAACGACCTTAGGCGCTTACGAGCATCAGAATTATCCGTTCGAAGAGCTCGTCGATAAAGTGCAGGTCAGCCGGGATTTGAGTCGCAACCCGCTGTTTGACACGATGTTCTCCCTGCAAAACTTGGAGGACAAAGAGTTTGAGCTGGAAGGGCTGAAATTGTCCCCGTACCCTAGCGAATACGGCACGGCCAAGTTCGACCTGAGTGTGGATGTAACGGAAGAAAATGGCGGCTTGGAGTGCAGCTTTGAATTCGCAAAGGCTCTTTATAAAGAAAGCACGATCCGGCGGCTGTCGACTCATTTCGGACATTTGCTTGCGGCGATCGTAAGTCGCCCGGAAGCGAAGATTGCCGAGCTGAACTTACTGACGGTAGAGGAAAAAGAACAAATTCTCGTCTCGTTCAACCCGGTGCAGCCGGAAGCGGCTCCTGCAGCGGCGTTCCACCGGCTGTTTGAGGAACAGGCGGAGCGTGCGCCGGAAGAGTCAGCCGTCGTGTACGAAAACGACCGGTTGACGTATGCGGAGCTGAACGAGCGGGTGAACCGCTTGGGGGCCACCCTGCGCGCAAGCGGCATCGGCCGGGAGACGATCGTCGGCATTCTCGCCGAGCGTTCGGTGGACTTGCTGGTGGCCGTGCTGGCCGTCTGGAAAGCGGGCGGGGCGTATGTGCCGCTTGACCCGGATTATCCGGCGGACCGCGTGCGGTTCATGCTTGAGGACAGCGGAGCGAAGGTGCTGCTGACGCAAACGGCGCTGCGAGAGCGTGCCGAAGCCTGGCTCGGCGAAGAGGAACTGGCGCTGGCGGCGGTGCTGTACCTCGACGACGAAGCGTCGTACAGCGATGAGCGGGCGAATGCGTCGATTGTCTCCGGCAAGCTGACGGATGCTGTGGACGACGGCGATGAGAGCCATCAGAATGTCGGCGC
>NZ_WTLI01000001.1 GCF_011421635.1 Paenibacillus turpanensis | reverse complement strand
GGGGCCCCGTAACCAATCGGGAAACAGCTTGCAATACACTCGTTCATCGCATCCGGTTTTCAGGGAATGACCACACTTTGGTGTGGTTTTTTTGTTTTGCACATACTTACTTTTATTTATGTAGTGACTTTTTTAAATTGGAGGGGTATAATAAATGAGAACCTCAACACAAATACATAATTGGACTGTCTTCATAAACGACGGCAGTCGGGGAACGATAGGGATATCTAATAAAGGAGAGGGATCAAATCATGAGCGTAACAAATCCAAGCAGCATTTTGAATGTCATGAGAGAGCGTCGCAGTGTGAAGAAATACGAGAAGGGGAAGCAAATTCCTGAGCAGGTTATGCAGGAAATTTTGGAGCTGGCTGCCGCCGCACCTTCTGCTTGGAATCTTCAGCATTGGAAATTTATTTTGATTCAGGATCAAGCGATGAAGGATAAAGTACTGCCGATCGCTTATAACCAGCAGCAGGTGAGTGATTCCTCCGCAGTAGTTGTTATTTTGGCGGATCTGGAAGCAAATAAAAATGCAGAGAAGATTTATTCTGAAGCGCAGGCGCAGGGCATGATCTCGGAAGAAGTTAAAAACACGCTGATCGGGCAGATCGAAGGGGCTTATGCGAATGTCCCGAACATCGGAATAATCGAAGCGTTCAAAAACTCCTCGTTAGCTGCAATGCAGCTGATTTTGGCAGCAAAAGCACATGGTATTGATTCGTGTGCGATGGGAGGATTCGACCAGCAGGGGCTGAAGGAGCTTCTCAACATCCCAGATCGTTATTCTGCTTCCATGTTGATTTCTTTAGGATATGCGGCAAAAGAAGGATATCCAAGCGGGCGTTTTTCGTTGGATGAGCTTGTCATTCGCGAATCCTTTTAACAAGAGCCATTCACATACAATTAATCGTTCGAAGAAGCCCGACCTTAGCAGTCGGGCTTTTTTCATCCGCCGAATTCTTGGAATAAAGTGTTATGGTAAACATACGGGCTATCTGGGAAGCGGAAATATAAGTCTACTCCCATTGAAGAAACCCGTACTCTGTATAAATAACGTGAACGGACCCATTTTTTTATAAGTTTGCTTGCTTTGGAGTGGCTCTTGGATTGAATAGCTTGATATAGCGAGGCGGCTGTTGCTTCTGATTTGGCGAGCTTGCGGTATAAAGGGAGAACGGCTCTGGCAATGCGAACGACAGGCTTCGTTTCATAAAAGAAACGGACCTGTCCGGGCCGTATGGATATCGCGTTAGAATAAATGCCAACCGGGTCGGGAAAAGAAAACTCTAGAAAATACCCAATTCCGTTCGTCCCGTAGCTCATATTTTGATTTCCTGCGGAAATTTGGAGAAAGAATAGATCTAGCAGGGTCAGGTTTGCACTACGCACCGCGGCTGTAAATTGTTCGGCAAACTGTGAGTTTTCAGCAAGAAGCTGGTAAAACGGGAGTGCGGCCTGACAAATTTCTTGATATGCCTGCGTGAAGGCTTGCTTTCGATTCATGGAAAGGGTCAAGATTGCTGCACCTCCTTCACAAAAATAGTAAGAAATAATGATGTTGTAGTGTATGTAGGAAAAGCGCCCGTGTGAGTGGGCAGGGTACACACCATATTTTTCCTATGGTAAACTAATTTCTAGAGAAGCGGAGGTGAGAGCATGCTAACGTTTATAAAGCTTTTTCAAAGATTAGTGAAGGTAAACAATTGGACGCTGTTCCTTTATTCGGCTGTGTTAATCATCGCAAGCTCCTTTTTGATCTATTGGCTGGAGCCAGAAAAGTATGAAAATGCTTTTAACGGCTTCTGGTGGGTCATGACAACGGTGACAACGGTAGGATACGGAGATTTTTATCCGGAAACAGTGAAGGGGAAATTCCTCGGAATATTTTTATATGTTTTTGGAATCAGCTTGATTTCCATCGTGATTAGTAAGGTAATTGATGGTCTGTTAGGCTTCCGGAAAAGAAAGGAGGAGGGGAAACTGCCTTATTACGGGAAAAAGCATTTTGTGATGATCGGGTGGAACACTCATGCGGAGTACGCGCTGCAAGAAATTATGAGCTCGGACGAATCAGCGGAGATTGTCATTATCGACCAAATCGGCAAAACGCCTGTGCAGCATGAGAGAGTTCACTACGTACAGGGAAATCCAATTCAAAAGAACGTGCTGGAGCAAGCGAATCTCCAGGAAGCGCGGGCGGTATTTATATTTGCCAACGAGGTAACGAATCACGATAATGTCATTCGGGACACTTCCTTTATTGATGGCAAAACCCTTCTAGTCGCGACAGCAATCGAACAGTATTTTTCACATATTTACACGGTAGTTGAGATTAAAGATAAAGCGAATGTGGGGAATTTTGCCCATGTTAAGGTCGATGAATTTATTATAAGTGCGGAAGCGATTTCCCACTTGGCGGTTCGTGCGGCGATGAGTCCGGGGGCGGCAAAAATTTTAGGTCAGCTGTTATCCAGCCAAAGCGGGGATGATCTGTTTGCGATTCGTACCCGGTCGGAATGGAAGACATACCGTGATGCATTCATGGCACTATTAAAAGAAGGGGCAACGCTTCTTTCAGACGGAGAACGTCTGGACATTAACCGGAGACTGGATGACACGATTCCGCAGAATGCCCGTTTGTTTGTCGTATGCAATAAGGAAACGTTGAAAAGATTATTGTAAAATCATCGTAAATTTGCACACAAAACTAGTTAAAATCATATATGATGTATATAGAACTGGAATAGATGGAAATAACAGAATAGTATACTGAGAATGTGCAGGTAAATTCATGGATACGGCCGGTGATGAGTGATGCGTGATTTTAAAGATGTCCAACGGAAGCCGCTCGACGTGGAAGACGCGATTCGTCGGTTTAACGGCAAGACTAATGTTTACGCAGCATTTTGCAGCATGTTCGTGAGAGAATACAATGCGGTGCCTTCACATTTGGAATCCTTGATTGCCGAGGAACGATGGGATTCGGTTTCACGGCTTGCCCGAACGCTGAAGCAATCTGCCGAGCATATTGGCGCGGGACGCGTGGTGGAAATCGCCGCTCGATTGGAAGCGTTAAGTACGGATCGAAACGCTGAAGCGAGAACGCTATTAGGACCGCTGCGCAATGAGCTTCAGACAGTGACAGCGTGGGTGAACCGAGGCATGGGCGGGAGCCACTGTTAACAGCAGCGGGCAAGGAAGGAAACAAAGCGGGCCCGGTCTGCCGCCAAGTTACGAAGGAAGAGGCCGCTGTTAGGCGGAGCTCTGTGTTTCCTATCGTATGGGGAGTGTTTCCCCGGATGGGACAAGACTAGGCCCGGTGATTTCCTTCGGGCTGCTGCGCTTTGCGTTAGCGATTTGCCCGGTTTCGCTCAATTTCTTCGGCAAGCTCGTTTAAATACGTCCATCGTTCGATGAGCGCATCGAGCTGAGCCTGCAGCTCCTGCTGTCGTGCCGTAACTTCTTGAAGCTTTACATAATCGCTGCCGCAGGTATCCAAATCTGCTGTTGCTTGTGCCAGGGCAGCTTCGGCTGCAGCAATGCGTTCGTCAATTTCTTCGTATTCCTTCTGTTCTTTGTATGAAAATTTAAGTTGCTTTTCCCTTGGACGTGCTTCGTTCGAGGGCGAAGCGGCTTTTTCTTTGTCCTTAGGTCCAGAGGAGCTGCTTTCCGTCCGTTCTCCGTTCGAGAGCTGCTGTTCAAGCTCCCGATATTCCGAGTAGGTGCCAAGGAAGGCTTCAATTCGTCCGTTTCCTTGGAAGGCAAGCAGGGTGTCGGCTGTCCGATCCAGGAAAAAACGGTCATGGGATACCGTAATGACGGCCCCTTCAAAGTGTTCGATGTAATCCTCGAGCACAGATAACGTGGCAATATCCAGATCATTCGTCGGCTCATCAAGGAGCAGTACATTGGGTCCGGACATAAGCAGCCTTAGCAGGTAAAGCCGTCGTTTTTCTCCCCCCGAAAGCTGATCTACCCGCGTTCCGTGCATATGAGGAGGAAATAAAAAGCGTTCTAGCATCTGAGCCGCAGAGAGTGAGCCTTCGGCCGTTTTGACAGTTTCGGCGCCTTCACGCACATATTCAATGACACGCAGCGATTCGTTCATCGCATCGTTCGTTTGACCGAAATACCCGATGCGCACGGTGGTTCCCGTTTCGACCGCGCCCTCGTCGGGTTCGGCCAGGCCGGCGATTATACGCAGCAGCGTCGACTTTCCGCTTCCGTTAGGGCCGATAATACCGATGCGGTCGTCACGCTGAATGATCCGGCTGAATCCGGTGAACAGCGTACGGCTGCCGAATTCTTTGCCTACATTTTCAAGCTCGATGACTTTTTTGCCAAGTCTTGACCCGCTCAAGGAGACGGTGAGCTCCTGCTGCTCCTGAACGATCTGCTCGCTCTGCAGCTTTTCGAAGCGGTCGATGCGCGCCTTCTGCTTCGTTGTCCGCGCTTTTGCGCCGCGTCGAATCCAAGCAAGCTCCGAACGAAACAGGTTTTGCCGCTTCCGCTCGGAGGCTTGAAGAAGCTGCATGCGCTCCGCTTTTTTCTCCAGAAATACACTGTAATTGCCCTCGTAAGCATACAAGGAGCCGCCATCGAGCTCCAAAATACGATTCGTTACGCGATCAAGAAAATATCGATCATGAGTAATCATCAGGAGCGCATTCCGGCTGCGCGCAAGCAGCTGCTCCAGCCATTCGACCGCATCCGGATCTAGATGGTTGGTCGGCTCGTCCAGAATAAGCAGATCGCATGGACGGATGAGGGCCGCCGCTAAGGCGACGCGCTTGCGCTGTCCGCCGGATAAAACGCCCATCTTCTCATCGAAGCGGTGAATGCCGAGCTTGCCTAATATTTTTTTCGCCTCGGCTTCCAGCTGCCAGCCGCCGACCTCATCCATGCGTGTGCTGGCCCTGAGTAGTGCTTGCTGCTTTCCTGGATGTGCCGGGTCAGACTCCAGCTCAAATTGCGCCATTTCGTATTCCCGTACTACAGTGAATTCGGGCGAGTCGCCGGAAAATACCTGCTCCAGTACCGTCGCATTTTCCAGAATCGGCGGTTCTTGGGGGACATATTCGAGGCGAACGCGGTCCGGAACGAGCACACTGCCTTGATCGGCAGGCTCCACTCCGGCGAGTGCCTGCAGTAGACTGGATTTGCCGGATCCATTAACACCGATGAGACCGATCCGGCTGCCTTCCTCGATATGCAGGCTTATATTTTTGAATAAGGTTTTCACCCCGTAGCTTTTGGATAATCCTTCGGCTGTTAGTACAATCATAATGGTAGTCTCCTATGAAAAGGCAGGCTGGCTCTCTAGGTCCACTTGGCTGCCCATAATTTCATTTGTTTTAAAATACCGTGCAAATCCTCGCCTTTCGGCGTTAACGAGTATTCTACCGTAACGGGTACGGTCGGATAAGCTTTACGCTCCAGCACGCCTTGCTCTTCAAGATGGCGCAGGGTGTCCGTTAACGCTTTGGGGCTGATGCCGTTCACTTTGCGCTGCAGCTCGCCAAACCGTTTGGTACCGCCGAATAATTCGCGCAGCACAAGAAACGACCATTTTCCGCCGACGACAGAAAGCGTCTTTTCGATCGAGCATTCGATATGTACCGGGTCCCGGGGGATATAACTGTTCGGCACGGCCGCAGCCTTTTCATTCGTACTCATTGGCAGCCTCCTTCTGTGAGGTAGTAACTATACTATAGGTGAGCAGCTTTAAAGATTGTAATTATGTGAAAATAAATTCACTCCTTTCCAGCATATAGTAACGGCGTTACAATAACAATAGCTTGAAAAGAAAACGCATGCAAAAAGGAGCGAGCCGGATGGAGCGAAAACGGGTTATAGTGACTGGAGGCAGCGGGAAAGCAGGAAGATGGATCATTAAGGAGTTTTTGCAGCGGGACTATGAGGTGCTCAACCTAGATACGAAGCGCCCCGCGGAGGAGCTTTGTCCGACGCTGATTATCGATTTAAACGACCTTGGACAAGTGCACAGCGCATTGGCGAATTACAATTCCCGTTCGGGGGCTCCGGTTGCAGCTGTGGTGCATTTTGCCGCGATTCCGCAGGCGTACACACATGCAAACGATGTAACGTTCCGCAACAATGTGATGACGACATATAACATACTGGAGGCCTGTGCGAATGTAAACATCCGAAATGTTGTGCTGGCGTCCAGTGAATCCTCTTATGGAATGGTGTTTGCAAAGACGTTTTTTCATCCAAAGTATGTTCCTGTGGACGAACAGCATCCACAGCTCCCCGAGGACAGCTACGGCTTGTCGAAGGTAGTGAATGAGCTAACGGGAGAAACGTTCCACCGCCGGACAGGGATGCAGGTGGTATCGTTCCGGCTCGGCAATATTTTGGAGCCGGAGGACTATGCAAGGGTAATGGAAGGATTTCAGAACCCGATCGATCGAAAAACGATTCTCTGGTCCTACATTGATGCGAGGGATGTAGCGATTGCCTGCCGTCTGGCCGTTGAAAAGGAAGGACTTGGCGCGCAGTCGATCATTCTTGCAGCTGATGACACTTCCTCGGATTTGCCGACGGAGGAGCTTATGCGCAGGTACTTGCCCGAGGTTACCGACATCCGTATGTCCCTGAAAGGCCGCCCCAGCCTGCTATGCAACGAAAAGGCGAAGCAGCTGCTGGGCTGGCGCCAGCAATATACGTGGGCAGAGATGCTGGACTGGGTTCCAGGCAAGGGATAGGACGATGTGGCGGTTATGCCGA
This sequence comes from Paenibacillus turpanensis, assembly GCF_011421635.1. Lineage (GTDB taxonomy): Bacteria > Bacillota > Bacilli > Paenibacillales > YIM-B00363 > Paenibacillus_AK > Paenibacillus_AK turpanensis. The sequence goes on along the minus strand of NZ_WTLI01000001.1, from coordinate 329,881 downwards.
GATAGTGATTGTGGATAAGTAGGGAGTCATTTGGTTAGAAGTAATCCAACTCTTTTAATAAACATTGGTTATCACCCCCGTACATTGGAGAAAGTATGAAATGTAGGGGGGCTTTTTATGTCGGAAAATCAGCATCAAGAGGAGCTTGATTTATTTTATCAGAAGATGGAGCTGGTAAGGGGCCAGGTAATCTATTATCGGGAACATGAGTTGTTTACTTGGCAATGGTGGTTTCTTATTGCACTGACCATTGTGCCTTGGCTGCTTTGGTTTTTGGTTAGGAGGAAAGACATCCAGGCCCGCTTGCTGTTGGGGGGACTGTTCTCCGCGCTTATCGCACTCGTGCTTGATTTGATTGGATCCCAGTTTGGAGTATGGCGGTATGGGATCAAAGCGGTTCCTTCTGTTCCTCCCTTGATTCCTTACGATCTAACCTTAATTCCAGTTACCTATATGCTTGTCCGGCAATATTGTAAATCAGATGCTGTTTTTGTGAGGGGTACCCTAGTGTTGTCCGCTGGCGCAGCTTTTGTTTTTGAGCCCATACTTGAATACATTAATGTCTACCACTCTCATTATTGGGAGCACTATTTTTCGTTCCCTATCTACTTTCTCATCTATATGTCAGCCAATAAGATTTCATCGATTTCCGGATGGAATGCATACAATCGGAGGAGCGGGTCACTCCAATAGTTTGCTAAGTAAGAAGCGGCTCGCCGGAGATCCAAACCTGCCGCGGCTCGCCATCCTCGCCGAGTAGGATGGCATCGGCTTGCTTGCCTTCTGCGAGCGATCCGCATATGCCGTCCATCCCGAGCAGCCGGGCCGGGTTTAGGCATGCCATCCGGCAGGCGTCGACCGGGGATACGCCGAGCTGACCTACGGCGAACCGATAAGCGTCGAGCAGCGTAATGGTGCTGCCGGCGAGCGCGCCGCTTTCGGTTAGCCGCGCCGTGCCGGCCTTGACGGTTACGCCGAGGCCGCCAAGCTCATAGCGGCCGTCGGGCATGCCGGCCGCTGCCATCGCGTCGGAGACGAGCAGCGTCTTGGCGGTGCCCTTGGCCTGCAGCGCGAGGCGAAGCGCCGCTTCGTGAACGTGGCGGCCGTCGGTGATCAGCTCTGCGCTAATGCGCTGATCGGTGAGTACGGCGCCGACGGCTCCCGGCTCGCGATGGTGCAGTCCGCGCATGGCGTTATACGTATGCACCGCATGCGTTAATCCGGCATCCGCGGCCGCGAGCATTTGCTCGTAGGCGGCGTCCGTATGCCCGGCGGCGGCGATAACACTATGGCTGCAAAGCAGCCGAATCAGCTCCAGGGCCCCCTCTGTCTCTGGGGCCAAGGTTACGATGCGGAGCAGCCCGGGAAACCGGGCGAGCCACTCGCGAAGCCAATCCGGCCGGGGCGGAACGATGTGGGCCGGATTTTGCGCCCCCGGGTGCTTGGGGCTAATAAACGGCCCTTCCAGATGAATGCCCAATAACCGGGCGCCGCCCATAGGCTTGTACCGGCTTGCTGTATGCAGCACTGCTTCCAATCTTGCTTTTGGAGCCGTGATCGTTGTGGCGAGCATGGCCGTAGTGCCCCGGCATGCGTGAAAACGCATAATGGCACGGAATGCTGCCGGTGTCGCATCCATAAAATCGGCGCCTGCCCCGCCATGTACATGCACGTCGACAAAGCCGGGAAGCAGCCAGCGCCCTTCGCCGTCAATGGATAATTCGAAATGGAGGGGGAGGGTGGGCAGCTTGGGCCCGGCGTATACAATGATGCCATCCTCGACCCGAAGCTCTCCATTGTCGATGACGGCCTCCTCCTTCACCAGCTTGACGTTATAAATTCGAAAGGTATTCGCGGTTGTCCCCATGTTGATGCTGTGCCTCCTCTATAAATTTCCGTTTACTCAATAACTTCGCTTCATTCATTTTAGCTTAACGTGGGTTTGGATTACATCTGTGTTTTGAGACACAACGTAACGTAAAACAAAAACACCCCAAGCTTGTTATGAACAGCGCTCAAGCTGCCGTAATCAACGCGGGGTGCTTTTATATGAATTCGGTGTCTAGTAGATTTGGGATCGTACGTTATGCGAAAATTTTCGTTTTTACCGGCATGTAATGGACGCTCTTCACAAAACGAATCGTCCTTGTGGACGCGCGCATAACCATAGAATGAGTGGATGCGCGGTCGCCGCTCGTAAAGTTAACGCCTTCGAGCAGGCTGCCATGCGTAATTCCCGTCGCAGCGAAGATTACATCTCCGGTACCGACCAGGTCCTGCATGGTGAGTATTTTGGTCGGGTCGGCGATGCCCATCTCTACACAGCGCTGACGCTCGCGCTCGCTGTCCTCGCTGAACATGAGCCGGCCCTGCAGCTCGCCGCCCATGCAGGCAAGCGCCGCCGCGGCCAATACGCCCTCCGGCGCGCCGCCTGATCCGACGTAAAGATCAACGCCGGATTCCTCGAATGCCGGAGCCATCGCTCCAGCTACATCGCCAGCAGGCAGCAGCTTCAGCTTTACGCCGAGCTTGCGCAGCCGTTCCGTAAGCTCAGTGTGGCGATCGCGCTCCAGCAGTGAAACGGTCATGCGGCTGATCGGCTTGCGAAGCACCTCAGATGCGATCCGCACCGTGATTTCAATCGGATCCTCCAAGCGTACCTTCCCTGCTAAAGCGGGTCCTACAGCAAGCTTCTCCATATACATATCCGGCGCATGCAGAAATTGTCCGCGGTCGGCGATCGCAATGACGGCCAGTGCGCTGTCCAAGCCTTTGGCAACCAGCTCGGTGCCCTCCACCGGATCGACAGCCACGTCGACGGCCGGTCCGCGTTTTGCCCCAACCTGTTCGCCGATATAGAGCATCGGCGCCTCGTCCATTTCCCCTTCTCCGATGACGACGGTGCCATCCATCGGGACGGTGTCAAGCATTGCTCTCATGGCGCCGGTCGCCGCATCGTCGGCTTCCATTTTTAAACCTCTGCCAACCCATTCCGCACTAGCCAGTGCAGCTGCTTCCGTGACACGAACCAGTTCAAGCGTTAAGCCTCTCTCCATACCGTTCGACTCCTTCCCGTTTCCGGTTTTTCTTTTTTGGTTTCTCCGTATTCCTAACACCGTGTTCGATGATATATACGACAGAGATACACGTGAAACCTTTTATATAGTACATCATTAATCGGATTATAAATTATATAGTACGTCACATTCAAGGGGGTGATTGTGTCTTTTCCAGGTTTTATATTATAATTTTTTATTAATACGTTCTATTTTTGCGTTTGAGCATTGAAGGCAGTGAGAAGTAAATCTACTATTACGTCTAGTAAAGGGGGCGGTTCGGATCGAACTGACCGAGCGTCAACTCAACATCATTGAATTAGTAAGAAGCCATGCTCCCATTACCGCTGAGCAAATTGCCGAGCAGCTCGGATTAAGCCGTCCGACGATCCGGTCGGATTTGGCTTTACTTGTGATGCTAGGATATTTGGATGCGAAGCCGAAGGTCGGATATTTTATAGGCGAACCGGTTCGCCAGGACGATTCGGCAGCGAAGCTCGAAAAGCTATTGGTTAAAGATGTATTATCACTGCCGGTTGTCGTGCGCACCAGCTCTTCGGTTCAGGATGCCGTCATTGCATTATTTACGGAGAATGTAGGCAGCTTGTTCGTATGCGATGAGCAGGGGCAGCTGGCCGGAGTCATTTCCCGTAAAGATTTACTCAAAGTTACGCTAGGCAACGCTGCGGCCGCTTTAATGCCGGTCAGCCTTGTAATGACAAGACACTTACATATTGTCAGTACGTCGCCGGATGAGTCGGTGCTGGAGGCAGCCCGTAAAATGATCCGTTATCAAGTGGACAGTCTGCCTGTACTGCAGCCTAATGAATCGGGAGAAGGCGAGCTTGTCGGCAGAATCTCCAAGACCACGATGACGAATGTACTGCTTGAGCTCGGGGGAAAGGGGAGAGTGTCACCGTGATGAAGGAGAAGAAGCTCATCGTCATATGCTCGGATGCACTGGGGAAAACGGCGGAGAGTGTTGCAAAAGCCGCCCTCCATCAGTTTGACGGGTTGGATGTGGATATGAAGCGATACAGCCGAGTCAGCAGCGAGGCGGAAATTCGTCAGCTTGCTGAAGAAGCGGCGGCAGGCGGCGGTTTTATCGCTTATACGCTGGTGCAGCCCGAATTGCGCCAGGCGATGGCGGAAGAGGCGGAGCGTCTTGGCATTCATGCGGTTGATGTCATCGGGCCGATGATGGAGGCGGTGGTTTCCGCATTTCACGATGAGCCCCGCCGCAAGCCCGGACGAGTGCCTCGGCTTGACGAAGAATATTTTCGCAGGGTAGAGGCGATTGAGTTTGCGGTCAAATGCGACGACGGTAAAGATCCGGGCTCGATTGTGAACGCGGAGATAATTCTTATCGGGGTGTCGCGCACATCGAAGACACCGCTAAGTGTCTTTTTGGCTCACCAAGGTTATAAAGTGGCCAATATACCGATTGTGCCGGAGGTGAAGCCGCCGAAGGAGTTGTTTATGGTACCGCAGCACCGGATTTTCGGGCTCACGATGGAGCCGGAGCATATGGCGTCGATTCGCGCCGAGCGCTTGAAAGCGGTCGGGCTGCCGGAGAGCGCGAAATATGCTTCGCTTCCGCGTATTGAGGAGGAGCTGGCTTATGCCGGACAGCTGATGAATCAGCTCGGCTGCTCTGTGCTGAATGTAACGAATCAAGCGATTGAAGAGTCTGCCGCCAAAATCGTAACGGCGCTGCAGAGCTCGCTGTTTCCTTCCTGAGCTCGAATGTGGAGGATTATGGGCGAAACAAAACACAATAGTGAGCCGATGCACGAATTTGGTTACGCATGGTGAGCTTCGGCAAGGTGACCGCTATGTAACAGTTTTCGTTGGAACGCGGAGCGTGCTTGTCGATTTATCGTTTTACACGGCATGAAACCGCAAGAAAACCCGTCGTTTCATCCAAAATGAGAGTACAAACTGTCCTATTACAGGGGCAGTTTTTTTGTTGTGTTTTAGACATTTCGGTGTGGATACGGGAGGATATGGCAGGATTTAGGAGCATAGGTCCAGTGAGCGGAGGTCACTCCGGCTGAGCGGGTCTTACCCAAGATTATCGGAGGATATGAGGGGTGAGTTTTTGTTTGAATCATGGTACGATTTTGTTTGTATAAAGAAACGTTATAAATCAGGTCACGACAAACCCATACATATTGAGCATGGGTGAAACTTTAAGTTATTAACCTTTTTTATAATTGGGCAATTAGTGATGAAAGTGAACCTCGAATGAGGTTTGCCTATACACCATTCTGCATGATAAGGGAGAGGAGTAATACAGTGAAAAAAGCATGGGGTCTTATGGCAACTGTTCTGTTACTTGGCGGTGTAATCGGCTGTGGAGCAAAGGAAACAGCAGCACCTGCAAGCGGCGGTGAGCCTGCAAAAGCAGCATCCGGCGGTTCGGCAGCAGCAGAAGAGAATAAAGGCGCTGCAGCAACAAGCATCGAATCGGAAACGCTGAAGAAAGCGATTGAGCAGGGCTACATCAAGGTAGGCTTTGCGAACGAGAAGCCATACGCGTACAAGGATAAGGATGGAAAGCTGACAGGGGAAGCGGTTGAAATTGCCCGCAACATTCTGACCAAGCTCGGAGTGAAGGAAATGCGCGGCGAACTGACGGAATTCGGTTCCTTGATCGGAGGCCTGAAGGCAAAGCGCTTCGACATGATCACAGCGGGCATGTACATTAATCCGGAGCGGGCGAAGGAAGTCGTTTTCGCCGATCCGGAATACAGCATCGGGGAAGGTCTTGCAGTGAAGAAGGGCAACCCGAAGAAGCTGCACAGCTATGAGGACATCAAGAAGGACAGCAGTGTAAAAATCGCTGTGATGGCGGGAGCCGCTGAAGAAGGCTATTTGAAGAAGAACGGGGTCAAAGAAGACCAAATTTCCATCGTGCCTGATCAGCCGTCGGCAATTGCTGCACTGCAGTCCGGTCGTGTCGATGCAATTACGATGACAGGCCCTTCGCTTCAGGCAATGCTTGAATCGGCACAGGACGACAACATCGAGCGTGTGATGGACTTCAAGCAGCCGGTGATTGACGGTAAAAGTGTAAGAGGCTACGGCGCGACAGCGTTCCGCAAGGAAGATCAGGCTTTCCGCGATGCGTTCACGGAAGAGCTGAACAAGATGAAAAAATCCGGTGAACTGTTAAAGATTATTCAGCCGTTCGGTTTCACAGAGCAGGAGCTGCCAGGTGATATGACCGCTGAAGAGCTCAGCAAGCCGGCACAGTAACGGCCGAGCATCCGGCCCTTGCACCGACCTGCCGAAGGACGCCAAGGGCCGGTTTTATTTCAAACAGTGAGCCTCAGGAAGGGAGACGTTCCATGAGCTTCATGGATTTACTTCCGCCTCTGCTGCACGGGGCGGGAATCACGATTCAACTGACAGTATATTCGGCGGCGCTTGCTTTTGTGGTCGCCGTAGCGGCGGGAATCGGGCGTTTATCCAAGTATAAGCTGGTGCGGATCCCCATCATCGCGTATATCGAATTTTTTCGGGGAACCTCGCTGCTCGTGCAATTGTTCTGGATATTCTTCGTACTGCCTTTATTCGGAATTACCTTATCCAAAATGATGGCGGGTGTGCTGGCGCTTGGATTAAACTACGGCGCTTATGGCGCGGAGGTCGTTCGCGGCGCGATTCAAAGCGTGCCGAAGGGGCAAACGGAAGCGGGGATCGCGCTCAACATGACACCGTGGCAGCGGATGAGAAGAATTATTTTTCCGCAGGCCTTCGTCATGATGATTCCGCCGTTTGGAAATTTAATTATTGAGCTGCTGAAAGGCACGGCGCTCGTTTCTTTGATCGGGCTTTACGATATGACGTATGAAGCGCTTCTCCTTCGCACCGAAGCGATTTACATGACGCCAATTATTTTAGGAATGCTGCTAGTTCTTTACTTTGTGATTGCTTTTGTGATCAATACCGGGATGCGGTGGCTGGAACGCAAAGCGGCAGTAGGGAGGTCGTAACAGATGTGGGATAACACATTTGCCTTAGACATATTGCCGAAGCTGCTTGATGCGTTAAAAATCACGATCATGGCGACGGTTTGCGGCTTTGCGCTGGCGATGGTCATCGGGCTCGTATTTGCCCTGCTGCGCAGATCTTCGTCCAAAATCGTTTCATGGGCCGCTTTTGGCGTGATTGAGTTTATCCGCAATACCCCTTTGCTCGTTCAGGTATTCTTCTTATTTTATGTTCTGCCTTTGTATGGGGTTCGGATTTCCCCGTTCGCGACAGGGATGATCGCCCTAGGTCTTCACTATGGCACCTATTTGTCCGAGGTTTACCGCTCCGGGATCGATTCGATACCGAAGGGACAGTGGGAGGCCGCAACCGCGCTGAACTTCAGCCGAGTGCAAACCTGGACGAAAATTATACTTCCGCAAGCGCTGCCGCCTATGGTGCCTGTATTCGGAAACTATTTTATCGTCATGTTCAAAGAAACGCCGATTTTATCGGCAATTGCTCTGGTCGAGGTGCTGCAAACCGCAAAAATCATCACCTCGCAAACCTTCCGCGCCGTGGAGCCGTATACGCTGGTCGGCCTGCTGTTCCTGATTCTCAGCACCTTGTCGGCTGTCTTGATACGCCGGCTTGAACTGAAGCTGAACAGACGGTAAGGGATAAAAACGAAAGGACGTGGCAACGTTGGAAGCAGTTCAGCCGATCGTAAGATACCGTAAGCTGAGCAAACGTTTTGGAGACGTCAAGGTTCTCAATGAGATTGATTTGGATATCGCTCCTGGGGAAAAGGTGGCCGTCATCGGCCCAAGCGGCTCCGGCAAAACGACGCTGGCCCGCATCCTCATGACTTTGGAGGAACCGACCTCGGGCACGATTGAGGTGGACGGCGAGCACCTGTGGCATAAGCAGGTAGGCAGCAAGCTGGTGCGCGCCGATGAAAAGCATCTTCACCAGATGCGCAAAAATATCGGCATGGTGTTTCAGCATTTTAACTTATTCCCTCATATGAGTATTCTCCGCAATGTAACGGAGGCGCCGATTCACGTGCTGAAGGTGCCGAAGGAAGAAGCGGAGGAGCGCGCGCGTCAAATGCTCGCGAAGGTCGGACTTGAAGATAAGGTCGATGCCTATCCTTCACAGCTGTCCGGCGGGCAGAAGCAGCGTGTGGCCATTGCCCGGGCGCTCGTTATGCGGCCGAAGGTAATGCTGTTTGACGAGGTTACGTCGGCGCTTGACCCGGAGCTTGTCGGTGAGGTACTTGGCGTCATTCGGGAAATTGCCGAAGAAGGTGAGATGGCGATGCTGCTTATCACGCATGAGATGGATTTCGCCCGCGATGTGGCTGACCGGATCGTCTTTACGGACGGCGGCGTCATTGTGGAGCAGGGGCCTCCGGAGCAAATCTTCAACAATCCGGAAAGCCCGCGCCTGCAGTCATTCTTAACGAGGTTTCGCAGCGGCGCTTGATTCTAGGAAAGGAGGAGCAAACAGCATGCCTAACTCGGCGGTATACACGTTCCGCAAGCCTTCGGCTTCGGACGGACAACGCGTTTGGCGCTTTCTTAACGAAGCGGGTGGTCTGGATGTAAACACACCGTATAGTTACATCATGTTTTGCGATTATTTTGCGGAAACATGTGTCGTTGCGGAAGCGGCAGACGGCGCGATAGCCGGTTTTATGTCCGCTTTCCAGACGCCAAGCAAGGCGAACACGTTTTTTATTTGGCAGGTTGCCGTGAGCAAGCAGCATAGAGGGCAGGGCCTGGCCAAAAAAATGCTGCATGACCTGCTCGCGCGTTCAACCAGCAAGGATCCGATGTTTGTTGAAGCGACCGTTTCACCCGATAATGTCGCTTCCCAATCGTTATTTTTCGGCCTTGCCCGCGACCGCAACACCGTTTGCGACGTTGGCGGCGGCTACAAGCCGGAATTGTTTCCGGATGCGCATGAAGAAGAGCTGCATTTTCGCGTAGGACCTTTCTTTATCTCTTGATGGATTGATGATTTGCCAAGTTTCCTAACTGCCAAAAAAAATTGACAGGAGGACATCTTTGATGCCTGTTTTAGAACATACAACGAATCCTTTGTTTACTTTTGAAAAGCTGGAGTCGGAGGTTCGCAGTTATGTAAGGAGCTTCCCGACGGTGTTCACGAAAGGAAAGGGCTACAAGCTATGGGATGCTGAAGGCCGTGAATATATAGATTTTTTCGCCGGAGCTGGCGCTTTAAACTATGGACACAATGACCCGAAGATGAAGCAAAAGCTTATTGATTACCTTATGGCGGACGGGGTGGCGCACAGTCTTGATATGGCGACTTCGGCCAAAGAAGCCTTTTTGAACCGTTTTAATGATGTCATTCTCAAGCCTCGCGGACTGACCTATAAAGTCATGTTCCCGGGACCGACTGGCACAAATTCCGTGGAAAGCGCACTGAAGCTGGCGCGTAAAGCGACGGGCCGTGAAAAGATCGTATGCTTCACCAACGGCTTCCACGGCATGACACTTGGCGCGCTTGCCGTAACTGGAAATAAAGCAAAGCGTGACGGAGCGGGCGTGCCGCTGCATCACAGCGTGGTTATGCCGTTTGACGGCTATCTTGGCGAGGATGTTAATACCGTTGAGGTATTTGAAAAAATGCTCGAAGACAGCGGCAGCGGTATCGATCTCCCGGCGGCAGTTATCGTAGAAACGCTGCAGGGCGAGGGCGGCTTGAACGCATCGCGCATGGAATGGCTGAAGGATCTGTCCGACATGTGCAAGCGTAAAGACATCTTGATGATCATCGACGACATTCAGGCGGGCTGCGGCCGGACTGGTACGTTCTTCTCCTTCGAGGAAGCGGGCATTCAGCCGGACATCATCTGCTTGTCGAAGTCGATTGGCGGCTTCGGACTTCCGCTGGCAATTACACTCTTTAAACCGGAGCTTGACCTGTGGAATCCGGGTGAGCACAACGGCACGTTCCGCGGCAATAACCTCGCGTTTGTTGCGGCAGCGGAAGCGCTCAGCTATTGGGAAACCGATGGCCTGGAGAAAGAAGTGAAGCGTAAATCGGGGCTTATCCGCGCTTTCTTGGAAAAGGTGGCAGCCGAATATCCGGCGCTTGAGGCAAAAGTAAAGGGACGCGGCTTTATGCAGGGCATTGCGACGAGTCCGGAAGGATTATCCGAGCGGATCTGCGCGCAGGCGTTCGCGAGAGGCCTTATTATGGAGACCTCCGGCCCAAGCAGCGAGGTTATGAAAATTATGCCGCCGCTTACGATTGACGATGCAGGCCTTGAAAAGGGCTTTGCCATCATAGAACAAAGCATTAAAGCAGCGTTAGAGGAGGAAACAGGAAAATGATCGTAAAACAGCTGAGCGATATCGTGGGCACTGACCGCGACGTACAAGAAAAAACTTGGTACAGCCGCAGGCTGCTGCTGAAAAAAGAAGGCATGGGCTTCTCCATGCACGACACCGTCCTGCGTGCAGGCACAGTGACGAACATGTGGTATAAAAACCACGTAGAAGCCGTCTACTGTATTGAAGGCGAAGGAGAGCTCGAGGATTTCGATAACGGGAAAACGTACCCGATCCGTCCCGGCACTCTGTATGCCCTTAACGGGCACGAAAAGCACTGTGTGCGTGCGACCACCGATCTTCGCGTCGTTTGTGTCTTTAATCCTCCCGTCACCGGACGGGAGACGCATGACGAAGACGGAGCATATCCGCTGCTTGAGGACTAACATCGCTTAAAGACAAACATCACGAGCAGGCAGCTATGAATCCCGCTTATTCCCACTAATTCTATATAGGAGTGATAGTTATGAGCGAGGCATTGCAAATGCAGCCCAAACCACAAGGAGACGTATATCCGTCCAGAACGGGTGGAGAGACGACGATTATGAAGCGTCAGGATCCTGTCGTTTACGGAACCGTTGACAGTGGTCCGCTCTCGAAAGAACAGCTAGAGTTTTACGACAAGAATGGCTACCTGGTGCTGGACCGCTTCTTCTCGGCGGATGAGGTTGAGGCCTACCGCAATGAGCTGAAACGCCTTTGGATTGAAGGCCGCACGAAGGAAGCGCGCGAAATTATCCGCGAGCCGGAAAGCCGGGAGGTACGCTCCATTTTTGCGGTGCATCGCGATAACGAGGTGTTTAAGCGGCTTTCCGAGGACACGAGACTTGTCTCGATCATGCAGCAAATTCTTGCCAGCGATGTGTACATTCATCAATCACGCATCAATTACAAGCCGGGCTTCAGCGGCAAGGAGTTTTACTGGCATTCGGATTTCGAGACATGGCATGTGGAAGACGGTATGCCGCGCATGCGGGCGCTGAGCTGCTCGATTGCGCTGGAGGACAATTATGTACATAACGGTCCTCTCATGGTAATTCCGGGCTCCCAAAAGCATTATATCTCTTGCCCTGGCGAAACTCCGGACGATAACTTCCTAAACTCGCTGCGCAAGCAGGAGATCGGTGTGCCGGATCATGACAGCTTAGAATTCCTTGCGAGTGAAGGCGGCATTGAGTCGTTGACCGGTCCGGCGGGCTCGATTATTTTGTTCGACTGCAACACCATGCACGGCTCCAACGGCAACATTACGCCGTTCCCGCGCAGCAACATTTTCTACGTATACAATTCGGTGGAAAATAAGCTGCAGGCGCCTTATTCCGGCTTGAAGCCGAGACCTGATTATATCGCGACGCGCGATTAAGAGGGTTTAATGTGGACGCTTGTCTTCACGATCATCGGAATCAACGTCGCTTATGTTTCGATTTTTACGCTCAGGATGATCTTTGTCATTAAAGGCAAGAAGCTGCTGGCATCGGGGCTTTCCATGGTTGAGGTTTTCATTTACCTCATGGGTCTGACGATCGTCCTGGACAATTTGGATAACCCGATCAATGTGGCAGCGTATTGCTTGGGCTTTGGCATCGGTGTTCTGTTAGGCGGAAAGGTCGAGGAATGGCTTGCGCTCGGCTATGCGACGGTGCAGGTTATCATTGACGAGTTTCAAGCCGACCTGCCTGTAAAGCTTCGGGAGCTGGGCTATGGGGTGACGTCGTGGTTAGCGGACGGAAAAGACGGGCGAAGATTGGTTATGCAGGTGCTTGTGAAGCGTTCCAATGAGGCGCAGCTATACCGTCATTTGGAGCTGCTTGCACCGAAAGCGTTTGTCATTTCGTATGAGCCGAAGAGCTTTAAAGGCGGCTTCTGGGTGAAACGGATCCGGTAGGGCCGGTACATTTGTGGCGTCATTCTGTTCCTATATGATAACTTCAACAATTCAACAACGAAAGAAGGCAGCGGATGCTCCGTATGCCTTCTTTCGTTTTGTCGGGTAAACGCGTGATTTAGGTTGGCTTCTATGCCTTACAGAGGATTTGTGCGAATATCGTTCCCCCGATGTATGCTGGAATGGACTGCGGATATATGGAAGCCCCTCGTAAGCAGCCATACCGCAAGGATCATCTCGTTCGCTGCGATCGGAAGCGCCAAGATGCCGCCCCAAAACGAAACTTGTTGAATAACACCGAACATGACGAATAAGGCACAAACAAAAACAAGCACTGACCCTGTCATACCCAACACCGGAATAAACCTGGGTACGAGCCTGGATTTATAAAATATATAGCTGTACATCATCGTATTGATGCCCAGCATGAAAAGCGGGCCGAGCATAAATGTCCATTCATGGATTGCTTTTAAAACCGTGCCTGAGGCTTGAAAAGAGGAGAGGTCGGGCATGGCCGTTGCAGCGTATTCTCGGCTCAAGGTGACTAAGGACAATACACTGATTACACCCACAGTGATAATGATGGCTTCCAGGAACCTGAAGCAAACATGCCATAGAGCTATGGTTTCGTTATATTTTCTTAATATAGGAAACATTGTGGTGGCCGTACCGATCGCAGAGACGACAAGGATTAGCTCCATAAGAGCTCCCAGTATTAACTTGTTGGCTTGCTCGGAACCTTTTATCAAATAATCGGGACTGTTTAGGATCGGATCGTAAAAAACAAAGCTGCCTATCACCGCCGTAACGGCAGCCAGTATAAACAAGACCCCCACAATTTTTGCAGCTGCTTTAGCAGACATTCTTCATCTCTCCTCCATCACAAAATGCGTACCTTACTCCTTAGCGTCATCCCCGTAAAAGAATACCTTTTCCAAGGGCAAATTGAAGGCGTGAGCAATGCGGAAAGCCAACTCCAGTGACGGTGAGTAGTTCCCCTTTTCCAAGGCTACGATGGTTTGTCTTGTTACGCCCGCCTTGTCAGCCAGCTGCTGCTGTGTCATTTCATTGTGGTCGAAACGTAATTTGCGGATGTGATTGCCGACAAGATGCTTGCCCATATTAGACTCCTTTCCTGTAGTGATAAAATCTAGTCATCGATCCGGTCAAATCAGAGATAAATCCGGAGGTGATCAGGACCATGAACATCACCTGAATCGGCTTATCGATCACCAGTGATCCCATGGCAAGAAGAAAGCCGAGGATAAACACAAAGAAAGAATTTCGGAATGCTTTTAACTCAATGAGTTTATCCAATTCGTCCGCGAATGCCGGTTCCTTTTCACCGGTTGTTAATCGAAAAATGATGTTAAAGATAATGCTGATCAAAATATGCGCGACGATGGAAACCAAAGTTAAGACCAGAACGAAGGTGCCCCAATAACGAAAGGTTTCCGTAGACTCCAGCCCGCCGCCGGGATACTGGGGGTACATGTACGCACAATAAGAACCGAAAATTACGATTGCGCTGATTAATGATACGAGGCTTTTCTTTTCTTGATAGGTCATTTTCTACACCACCTCTCCACTTCTCAAGTGTAGTTTGATATACACAATGTAATAAACTGTATTCACTATGTCAAGTTTATTTTACTTCGGATACTTTGAATTAATAGTGGATACAAAAAGGTTAATCCATGATGTTGTTGGTCTGTGTTTCGTGTACGAGGTGTCATTTGGTGTTGTGGTGTAAAAGTGCGATGGGGTTCGAGAGGATTCGGTGGAAATGGCCTTGGGCAGGAGTCTATCTTTACCGTATTCTTTACGGACTACCGTCCCAATCCCTCTTATAGGTGCGTATGATGTAAGCAGTGGGGAGGTGAAAATGAGTGGCATCCTTCAACATGAAATATACGATAACACCTCGATATTTGACCGGATCCAGCAAGCGGCGTCCGCAAACTGCGATCACGGATGTTCAGTTTCTGGTTGCCCATGATACTGGGAATCCCGGTTCGACAGCAAGCGCTAATGTCAGCTATTTCGAACGTACCCGGAATGAGCAGTATTCTTCCGCCCACATTTTTGTAGATGATACTCAGATTATTGAATGCATCCCATTTTTAACAGCATCCCCGGAAATTGCGTATCATGTCATTTACGATGTGGATACGGACAATCGGCGGTTTGGCGCGGATGCAAACGACGCGGCCGGGGGCATCGAGCTGTGTTACGGCGGGTCGATTAATACAGAAGAGGCGTACCGTAAGTATGTCTGGGTCCATGCTTATGCGTGCTTTGTTCACGGCTTGGATCCTGCGACTCAGATTAGCGGTCATTATTTGCTTGATCCGCAGCGCAGAACCGACCCGAGGAACGCGCTGCAAACGATCGGCAGGACGTTTGAGCAGTTTTTGGCTGATGTTCAGCAGGAATACGAACAAAACCTAATTCGGGAGGGATCTGAAGTGGCGGACGAGAAGCTGACAAATTACCCTGACGTGCCGGCGGGCAGCTGGTATGAGCCATATGTAAAGGTCGTATCCGACCTAGGCATTATGACTGGTTACGAGGATGGAAGCTTTCATCCGGAAGATCCTGTATCGCGTGCGGAGCTGGCCAAAGTCGTGAACGATTTGGTCTACATGATTCGCAACCAAACGTAGCGGGATCGGAAGCCGCGGCGCGTACCGCGGAAGATGGGCAATTCTGCAAGAGGGTGCGAGGATGGAGTGGGGAAAGGGAGAGGGACGTTCTTGAAGAGGGTACGATCATTATATTGGTGAGTAAATAAGGTGCGGCTCCTTGGAAAATGAGGGGCTGCGCCTCTTTTTTTGTCGTATTCTGCTGAACGAAGGAAAGGGTGGCGGCGGAACGGTGTTCTTGCTGCATAGCAGCTTGGAAATTGGCTTGTGTTTTGATCTTGAACGGAACAGGTTAGTCGACGGATGGCGGCTGCTGTGTCGGTGGTGTGCTAGTGGGAGTAGTCAGTGATGTTGCAGCTTCATGACTGCCATTATGGACGTGACCCGTAACAGTCAGATCAGTCACTTCATGACTGCTTTAGGGACGTGCCTCACAACAATACAAGTAATTTGTATTGTTTAGTCAGATCAGGCGTTTCGCGACGCGATGTATACAACTAATTTGTATTGTTTTATCGATAAGGCTCCGAAAGAGCGGTGAGGTGGTGAGGTAATACAAATTACTTGGTTTACTAGAGCTTAGAAACATCCTCTCTCGGCCAATTATACAAATTATTTGTATAGCGAATCTGAGGGGAGGGGCGATGCTCCAAGCAGCATGCCGGTTTGGATCGTGCATCTGAGGGTGGAGCACCAACAGATACGAGCAGCATGCCGAGAGCTGCTTCAGTCAGTAGATTCGCAAAAAAGCTGCCATCAATATTAATCGTAATATTTACATTTACTGTTGACATACAATGGTGCAGAAGGTACAATCCATGTTGTCCAATATAATAGTAATAGTTACGGATAAAGGAGTGTAAACATGAATTTATACAAAAGAGTTTTATCGACGTTTACCGTTGTTGTGTTCATATTCGTTCTTGCGGCCTGCGGAAACCGGGCCCAGCTGGAAGAGGGGAAAATCAACATTTTCACTTCCTTCTACCCGCTTTATGACTTTGCTTCGCAAATCGGAGGAGAGCATGTCCATGTCGTGAATCTTGTACCCGCCGGTGTAGAGCCGCATGATTGGGAGCCGAAGAGCCGGGAGCTCGCGGATATTCGGAATGCTGAGCTGTTTATTTATAACGGAGCAGGGTTTGAATCCTGGGTGCATGACTTTTTGAACAGCCTAAACGCGAATGAGAAGGTAGCAGTGCTGGAAGTTACGGAAGGACTTCAGCTCATTAAAGCGCAGCCAGGACAAGACGACGGTCACGGCCACGGCGAGGCGGGGCATAAAGAAGAGGAGCATGGACACGCCCAAGGTGAGACAGAGCACAAGGAAGACGAGCATGGGCACGCCGAAGGTGAAACGGAGCATAAGGAAGGCGAGCACGGGCATGAGCATGATGCAGCCGAAGCGGCTCACGAGGACGAGCATGAAGGCTTCGATCCTCACACCTGGTTAAGTCCATTGATGGCTCAGCAAATGGCTGGTAAGATTAAAGATAAGCTGATCGAAATCGATCCGGCTCACAAAGCTGATTACGAAGCGAACTTTAACAAACTCAATGCGAAGCTGGGGCAGCTGCATCAGCAGTACAAAGAAACGATCACTGCAGCACCAAGCAAGGAAATCGTCGTTTCCCACCAAGCGTTCGGTTACATCGCACGCGACTACGGCTTGACGCAAATGCCGATTATGGGCCTCGCCCCGGATGCAGAGCCGACAGCGCAGGATATGAAGCGCATTGCTGAATTTGCGCGTGAGCATCAGGTGAAGGTGATTTATTTCGAGGAGCTTGTGTCGGATAAGCTTGCGAAAACGCTGGCCAATGAAATCGGTATCGGCACGGCCGTGCTGAATCCGCTTGAAGGTTTGACGGAAGAGCAGCAAAAAGCAGGCGAGACGTACGTATCGATCATGGAGAAAAATTTAGAAAGCTTGAAAAAGGGCCTGTACCCGTAACCTCATGCAGGTTCAATGATTGAATTCCTTGACATCGAGACGGGGCTTGGCAATCTTTGGAAAGGCGGGCTGCGTCCATGGAGTATTGGAGCTCAGACACACTGCAAAATTTTAAAGCATTGTTTTTCGGTATCGTATTAGAGGCATTTCCGTTTCTACTTCTCGGGGTGCTTCTTTCCTCTTTACTTCAAGTGTTTATTAAAGAGGATACCATTCGTAAGCTCATGCCGCGGCACCCGGTTATCGCAGTTATGATTTCCGGGCTGCTCGGCCTTCTGCTGCCGATCTGTGAATGCGGCGCGATTCCCGTCGTTAGAAGATTGATTCAGAAGGGGATGCCGGTCTACGCGGCGATGACCTTCGTACTGGCGGGGCCGGTCGTCAACCCGGTTGTATTTGCTTCTACGTTTATGGCGTTCCGCTCCCAGCCGGAAATGGCCTATTCTCGGATCGGACTTGCCTTTGCGGCCGCAGTCGCAGTCGGTCTCCTGCTGTACCGATTCGTGCGAACGTCCCCGCTTCGAGGAGCCGGGAGATTCCAGATGG
The DNA here is from genome assembly GCF_011421635.1 of Paenibacillus turpanensis. GTDB lineage: Bacteria > Bacillota > Bacilli > Paenibacillales > YIM-B00363 > Paenibacillus_AK > Paenibacillus_AK turpanensis. Next base: position 312,452 of record NZ_WTLI01000001.1, on the reverse strand, counting down.
CTCATGGGCATGATCATCATCATGGAACTTCCGCACAACCATTTGTTGCCGCCGGCCGTGCACCGGAAAACCGTTTCTTTACAGCCCTGGGTCACGCATCAGATGAATTTTTTGAAATGGGAAAATATTTGCTTTTCGGCGCTTTGATTACTGCACTCATTCAAGTTGGAATTAGCCGGGAATGGCTCGTCTCTTTAGGACAGAGCGGACTGCAATCGCATTTGTTTATGATGGGGTTTGCCTATTTACTTTCACTATGCTCCACCTCGGATGCATTCGTTGCGGTTTCCTTTGCAGGAACCTTCAGCGCAGGCTCCCTGTTGACCTTCCTCGTATTTGGGCCGATGATCGACCTCAAAGGAACCATCATGCTGCTGTCGGCTTTCCGGACAAAATTTGTTATACTAGTTTCGGGATTAACCGCAATCATTGTATTGGGTTTTTCACTTCTATTTGAAGCTTGGAAAATGTTCTAAGGGGGCTGAATCAAGTGAGCGGAAGGTCATTTGTACATTCGTCACGGCTGGAAACCGTACAACCCTTGTTAAGGGCCGTTGTACTGGCGGGATTTGCCTACTACATTGCGTTTTTATCGAAATCGGGAAATTTATCGCTGTATATCGCTCCGAAAATGCTTCCTCTGGTGAAAGGGGCAGCCGTTGTCCTGTTTGCGGTAGCAGTTTATCAGGTTTTCTTATTTTTGCAAAAGGTTTTGGGCGGGAAAACAGCAGGTCACGATGAAGCTTGCGGCTGCGGACACGATCATGGGCAGCCGAAAACAGGCTTGGGGACATTCGGTTTTTATGCGATATTCATGCTTCCGCTTCTGTTTGGCTTTATGACGCCGGATAAGGTAATGGGCAGCTCCATGATTGAGAAGAAGGGCATTCAGCTAAGCGCATCTTCTACGATGGGCGCCGGGGCCGGAGGTGCCGAGCTCCCCAAAGCGGTGCCGCTAGAGCAGCCTCAGCCTCCTTCCGAGAAGGGATTAGCGTCGGAAGGCGGTAAAAAAACGGAGGACCTGGATACGCTGTTCGCAACGGATGAATACAACGCGGATTTTGCGGTGCTTGGCAAGCATATGTATAAACAGGATGTCATCAAGGTTCGAGATGATATTTTTATGGAAATGATGACTGCTCTCGATTTATTTAAGGAAGCCTTTCAAGGAAGGCAAATCGAGCTGACAGGCCTTGTGTATCGTCCGGAGGATTTGCAAAACGACCAGCTGGTCTTGTCCCGGTTTGCAATGTCCTGCTGCTCGGCGGACGCCTCTCCATATGGTGTGATGATTCAATACCCCCGTGCAGAGGTGTACCAAAAGGATGAATGGCTCACATTAACGGGAACCATCGATAAGACTGTTTATAACGGAAACGAAATTATTCAGATTAAGGCAACCAAAATCGAACGGATCGACCCGCTGGAAAGCCCGTACGTTTATCCGAATTTCGACTTTTTAAAAGGAATCAAATAATTTTTTCGTCACCGATCTGGGCTCCTGCACATACAGTAGAGCAAACGCTGTTCAGGAGGTACCTGGAAACATGACAACGCAAGCTTACGAAAAATCGGCAGCTTTCGAGCTGCGGTTTTGGCTGCAGGTTTTTGGAGATCACGCCCGTTTTCTACGCGATTCTTTATATCCGAGTGAAACGAAGGATATCGAAACCGCTAAGGATTATGTGGAAAAGTTCGATGCTTTGCTTCAGGAAGCGAGAGAGAATCATACAGCGGAGCAGTGGAAGACACTCGCCGAACAAAGCTACACGCTTACGATGGAGCTCCGGGCGTATAAGCTGAACTTATTGGAGCGTCATATCCTCGGTGCGGTTAAGCTGCATTTGACGCAAACGTTCGTAAACCATATGGTGAATGAAGCCGACGAAGCGCTTCGCCACCTGGGTCCGCTGGTGAGGGGCGAGCTTCCTCCGGTTTTTAACCCGGTGCACTACCATCTTGTATGGCTGCTGGACGCGAAGGGTCATGCGGAAGGTATTGCATCGATGGTCGATATGTCGGAAAAAGAGCTTATCCAAAAGAGCGACATGTATGCGAAGCAGTTCACGGAGTTTTACTTAAAAGCAGTGGAGATGGCCGGCTTCCTTCGTACCAAGCTTGATCTATTCCCGGCTTTACGCCGATTCAACAAGCAGGCAGAGGTTGTTATGGTTATGTTCATGCAATTTCTGAACGAAATCGAGGAGCTGGAGCTGGGAGAGGCGGCGCTCAACACGTTCACTCCGCTTTTGGCCGACCACATGCTGCGCGAAGAATGCTATTACTTAACAAAGCTGGCTGAGGTAGCAGAGACGGAGCTTCCGAATTGTGATCCGGGCAGGCCGAGGGTCGAATAAACATTATGAACCGGATCTTTGCACAGATCCGGTTTTTTATTTTTCTAGACTTTTACGAGGCTTTTGATATCTGCTTGGCGCAAATACAAGCCGGTAGAGTCCGAGCGTAAGACTTTGCACAAACAAATAAATCGGAATAGAGTACAATATCTGGTATCCGTTTCGATAATGGAAGAGTCCAACCTTCAACCCCAACCACTCGACTCCAATAGCAATCGCGGTCCAAAAGGCGATATAGGCTACAGTCAAGAAGCCGGACAGACGGAACCGTTCATGCCAATATATAAACCAATAACCAAAGGGCGCATACATCACATAGGAAAACACATCGAACCATTCATATTTAGCCCGATCCCCGATATCGTACAATTTAAAAGGCGGTACTTGGATGGTATGATCGACAATGAGTCCGACGGTGATGCCAAACAGCATGGTAAATGTCGTTTGAGTAGGTGAAAAGCGTCGGGGAAACAGCCAGATGATACCGGTGCCAATGACGAATAGAGCAATTACAAACCATTCATTTTCATTAAAGCGCGTATCGTAAATCAGATCATCATTCACCGAACCCACCCCTCTTTTGCTGCCATTTTTTGAAATACATATCCCCAGAACAAGGTATAGGCCAAAATCACAACAATCATGACCGATTCCATGAAGGTGTTCCACTCGCGGTTGAACAGCACTTCATTCCACCGAAGCTCCAAGCCTAGGAAGAGCTGCATCGAAAAGGTATACAGGGAAATGCCCCAACGAATCCAAGCCCTTCGCGCCGTAAGAAATACGTTGGCAAAGGTGAGGAGTACAAACGTGATCGTAAAATCATTATGAAGGATTAATGACAAAAAATGCGGAATGCTTGTGTTGATCTCAAACAGCTCGTAGTTGAATCCGATGATGGTCAGCTTATTGGTTAGAACCACTTCGATGACCATAAACAACAGGAAATTGACAACCATCGGCAGCTTCCTCGGGAGGGTGACCATGATGAGGATATTAAACCATGCAAAAATGAGAAATAAGACGACAAACATGCAAGACACGCCCTTCAAATCAGCTTAGGTTACATTGTTTACCTGTAAAATTTGGATTATTCATGGCTCACAGCTCAGAATGGGTACGGATGAAGAGATAATGCATGAAATCATCTGGTTTTTCCTCAGAATTTTGTTGTTTACAACAATCCTTTTCCGATATATGGTAAAAGGGTGCTTGGAATTATTTGTATTTCTTTACTTTTGTTTGTTTTTCTTTCGTTTGGGATATATCTTATATTTTTTCAAAAGGGAGTGTTATAAGTGATTTTCGGTCAGGTCGAGTTTCATAATGTAGAGGAAATCGTGGATACCGATAGCGGAATGGCGCTCAGCAGAGTTCCGGCCGCAGTTCGGGAGAGGCTGAATCCATCGGCGCAGGAACGAGCGTTTAACCCATGCGGCTGCGAGCTGCGTTTTAATCTGGAAGGGGATGAGGCGGTAATTACGCTTCGCAAGGATGTCCGCGAAGGCATTTCTCCGATGTCGGTTGCCGAGGTGTATTATGGCCCGTTTCAAGCGCCGTACTTGGTTTCGCCTGTCATGATCGGTGCGGAGCCGACGCGTATTACCGTCCGCAAGCCGGAATATGAATCGATCCTAAAGGCCGTACAATTGGAAGCGCTGCCATTTGATCCGCGTTTGATCCGCATTATTCTTCCTTATGATTGGAAGGTTTATGTTGTGGGCATCGAGGGAGAGTTATCGCCGCCAAGACCGGAGCAAGTACCGCCGATCAAATACATAAGCTACGGCTCGTCGATTACTCACGGAGGGGATGCGCTGCGCCCTACGGGAAGCTACGCGATGCGCGTTGCACAGCGCCTCGGAGTTGATTTGTTCAATTTCGGGAGCGCAGGCAGCGCTCAAATGGATGCAGCCGCTGCCGATTACATCGCGGCGCGTCAGGATTGGCATTTTGCTACGGTGGAGATGGGGATTAATGTGATCAGCTACTGGGAGCCGGCGGAGTTTGAGGCCAAGGTGGACTATTTTTTGTCCACAATCAGTGAAAAACACCCGGATCAATGGATGTTTTGTACGGATTTGTTCCTTTGCAATCGAGATTTGCAGCAAATTCCCCGTATAGAGGAATATCGGAGCATCGTGAAACGGCAGGTGGAGCGGCTTGGCCAGAGCAACAAGCTATATATCCCTGGGACAGAGCTGCTGTCCTCTTATGAGGATCTTACAGCGGACCTCGTCCACCCTTCTGCGCATGGTCAAGAGGCGATTTCAGCGCGGCTCTCTCAAATCATTCAGCGTCATCTTCCTTTTGACCTGCTTCCGGCAGCGGCTAAGGGGGGGCAGGCTCGATGAAGCTGCATTATTCGAGGCCGGCCCGAGTATGGACCGAGGCGCTTCCGGCCGGTAACGGAAGGCTCGGAGCGATGATTTATGGCGGCATTGAAGCCGAGCGTCTGCTGCTGAATGAAGATACACTCTGGTCCGGCGGCCCCAGCAGGGGGGCGAACAATCCGAAAGCGAAGGAAGTGCTGCCCGAAATCCGGCGGCTGATTCGAGAGAAGCGTTATGCGGAAACCGACCTGCTTGCCAAGCAAATGATGGGGCCTTACACCCAGTCGTACCTTCCTTTTGGCGAGCTTAACCTCCAGTTTTATCATGGTGATTGCGCAAGAAGCTACGAACGCGGACTTGACCTTACAGAATCCCGAGCCTATGTCGTGTACCGGATTGGAGAGGTGGAGTACAGCCGGGAAATGTTTTGCTCTTATCCGGATCAAGCCGTTGTAGTCGTCTTAAGAGCGAGCAAGCCCGGAATGCTCAGCTTCACCGCCCGGCTTCAGAGCCAGATGCCCTTTACAGTTTCCGCCGGACCGGAGGAGCTGGTTGTAGCGGGAAGGGCGCCGAGCCATGTTGATCCCAACTATTACGATACCGATACGCCGGTACAATATGGGGCAGTTGGGTCGGGCATGGCGTTTGCCGGCTGCCTGCGGGTAAGGAATGAGGGTGGTGTGAAGCGGGCTGATGCCGCCGGTATTCATATTCAAGGCGCAGATCAAGCTGTGCTGCTATTCACGGCGGCTACAGGGTATCAAGGCTTCCAGCGTCCGCCAATTACGGATCGCGATCAGGTATCCGCTGGCGCGAGAGCGATGCAGGCAGCGCTGGAGAAATGGACACTTGCGCAGCTCATGGAAAGGCATGTTGCCGATTACGGCGTGCTGTTCGACCGCGTGAAGCTGAAGCTTGGACAATCGGGCGCCCCGGCAGATCTAACTACGGATCGCCGAATCGCTAAGTTCTCCGCAGGCGATCCGCGTTTGGTGGAGCTGTTGTTTCAGTACGGCCGCTATTTGCTGATCGCAAGCTCCAGACCGGGAACGCAGCCGGCGAACCTGCAAGGCATATGGAACCGGGAGATTCGTCCGCCTTGGAGCTCCAACTGGACGCTGAATATTAATGCACAGATGAATTATTGGCTTGCTGAAAGCTGTAATTTATCGGAATGCCATGAGCCGTTTCTTCATTTTATCGAGGAGCTGGCTGTCAACGGGGCAGAAACTGCACGCATCAATTACGGGTGCAGAGGCTGGACGGCGCATCATAACAGCGACCTTTGGCGGCAGTCGGCGCCTGTGGGGGCGTTTGGCCACGGCGACCCGGTTTGGGCGTTATGGCCGATGGCCGGTGCGTGGCTGAGCCAGCACTTATGGGAGCATTACATTTTTACGCAGGACGCTGCGTTTTTAAAAGAGCGGGCGTATCCGGTCATGAAGGCGGCTGCGTTGTTTTGTTTGGATTGGCTGGTTGAGGAAGAGGACGGTACGTTTGCCACAGCCCCGTCTACATCACCGGAGCATAAATTCATTTACGAGGGTGCAGCCTGCGCCGTTAGCCAAACCGCAACGATGGATATGATGCTCATTCGCGAGCTCTTTGAGAGCTGTATCACCGCTGCTCAACAGCTTGGAATGGACGAAATGTTCCGCGGGTTGCTGGACAAAGCATGCAGCCTGCTGCCGCCGCTAAAGCTGGGCCGGCGCGGCCGTCTGCAGGAATGGAACACCGATTTCGACGACCAAGAGGAGCAGCACCGCCATATATCGCATCTTTACAGTGTATATCCCGGTTCGATGCTTACTTCGGATCGATTTCCTGAGTTTTATGATGCGGCAAGGAAATCATTAGAAATACGAGGCGATGGGGGAACAGGCTGGAGTCTCGCTTGGAAAATCGGCTTATGGGCACGGTTCGGCGAGGGGAACCGGGCATATCGATTGATAGGCAATCTGCTTCAGCTTGTAGAAGAGGGCCGGGAAAGCGAGCAGCGAGGAGGAGTATACCCAAACTTGTTTGACGCGCATCCGCCATTTCAAATCGATGGGAACTTCGGCTTTACCGCAGGCGTAGCGGAGATGCTGCTACAGTCGCATCAAGGCTTTCTGTCCATCCTGCCAGCGCTGCCGGAGGAGTGGCCTGAGGGAGAGGTGTACGGTCTTCGCGCAAGAGGCGGCTTTGAGGTCGATATAACGTGGACCGCGGCCAAATGGAAGCGGGTCTCCATTCGTGCCGATGGCGACGGTCTGTGCCGCGTAAGGCTGCCGCAGGGAAAGCTGACGGGCGAGAATGCAGGCTGTACGATCTTGTGCGATGGTACCCGGGTGGAATATGGTACAACTCAGCAGGTCATCGTTTTTGAGGTGAATCGAGATCGTGAGTACATCCTTACCCCGACCTTCCCATTGTATCATTATAAATAAAACTTATACTTATCAACTGCCCATGCTTCGACGATAATAACCCGGCGTAACGCCGGTTATTTTTTTGAAGGTGACATTGAAGTTTGCCGTATGGTCAAAGCCAACCTCTTCTGCGATTCGGCCGATCGGCTCATCCGTTTCACGCAGACGCCGCTGTGCTTCGCGGATGCGGATAATTTGCAGATACTCGCTGAACTGGAAGCCAGTCACGTTTTTGAAGGTTCGACTTAAATAAGAAGGACTAATAAAGAAGCGGCGGGCAGTCTCCTGCAGGGTGACTTGCTGGCTGAAGTGCTCGTTCATATAGGAGGCCACTTCGGAAATTTTCTGATGCATCGGATGCGCCGGAGGGGCCTGTCTTTCGTATTCCTTCAGGTCATGCCTGTACATTCGGATCAGCAGCTCCGTCAGCAGCGATTGGACGCACATTTCGTAACCGCTCTCCTGCAGGCGGCATTCCTGCAGCATTTTTTGCAGCAGCTCCTCCACCGCGGCCTGCTCATTAATCGGAAAGTGGAAGACGGGCGAGCTTCTGCCGACGGGCAGCAGCGGAAACGGCGAATGGGAAATGACGTGCTGAAGAAAGGCATCGGTAAAATTAATTAAGACCCGCTCACATTTTAATGCCTCCGAGCTTGTTGTCCGGTGAACATCATTGGAATTAATAAAAATGAGATCGCCTTTGTTCGCCGTATAAACGGTGCCGTTAATAAAAAACACCCGTCCGCCATCCAAAACGTAAAAAAGCTCGTACGATGCGTGTGCATGGGGTGCGCGCATTTCGGCATGGCCGGTATAGTACCAATAATGAATTGAAAATTCCCCGTCACCAATAACCATTTTTACATCCGGCTGTTTGATTAGAGTCCCCTCCCTTTCTCAATGATAAAACGATGCTCTTCTTTAGTTGGACAAAAATAATAAAAAACCTGCTGTAATTGCGCATGATTCCAAAACTTTTTTAGTGATATCTGTACTATAATAAATCCAACCAAACCATAAGCAATTGCCTCTGATGGAAGGGGCGCAGCTTGGGAGGAGACGAAGATGCACGCCGTTTCTTATGCAGTTTCAGAAGAGCAAGATGTGGTGCCCGATCTTCAGAACGGTCAGCCAAGGGAACGCTGGAGCGAAAAAATCGCATTCATAAAGCCATATACTCTCGGACTCGATCACAAGACAACCGAAACGAAGCAGCTTTCCGCCCTCGTCATTTCAATCATCGAGCAGGAATATCATACAGATCTTACGCTTGAGGCTTGCGCATCCCGGCTCTTCTACAATGTGTCTTATTTAAGCAGGGTGTTTCGCAGGGAAACGAGCATGTCGTTCCGCGATTTTTTAATGGATTACCGTTTTCGCATGGCGAAGCGCTGGCTGGTCGAGACAGATTGGACAATCAAGGAGCTGTCGGAGAGGCTGGCGTTCAAGAACCCGCAAAATTTCATTCGCTCGTTTCGCAAGCAGGAGGGAATGACCCCGGGACAATATCGTCAAATGTTTGAGCAGAGGAAAAAAGCAAAGAGCCTCGTGTCCGCCATCGGTTAAACTATAGGCCTTAGCAGATGTCACAATATTGTGAAGCACTTGCCGGAACAAAATTTCTGGCAAGTTTTTTTATGTTGATTAAAGAACATATGTTCTGTATATAATATAGATAAACGAGAACGAATGTTCGAATTGGAGGGGTATGAATGCGATGGGCGAACTACGTCGGCCGAACTGTAGAGCTGATCTATCTTGATAAGAAGGGTGCTATTACTCAGCGGCGGGTTCAAGTCGTCGCGGTGAAAGATTCCTATCTACTCGGTTTTTGCTCTCAGAAGCGGGGACCGAGAAGCTTCAACTTTGAACGCATTTTGGCTGCTTCGCCGGTTTATGTCGATGCCTCGTAGCCGGGGGGATGCAGTCTTGCTGGGATTTCGGAATGATAGCGAAGCTTCAGCCAATCTAGGTTGTAAGCGTTTTTCTTTAGCAGAGAGAAAGGCTATAATAGGGAGGTAACGGTAATTCATGATTGAGGAGGACGGAAACGATGAAGTATAGACCGCTGGGAGACACCGGAATTCAAATCAGTGAAATCAGCTTCGGGACTTGGGCTGCAGGGGGCTCTTGGGGCCGGGTGGAGGATGAAGAATCGCTGCGTGCTTTAGCGACGGCGATGGAGTCCGGCGTTAACTTTTTTGATACAGCCGATGTTTATGGGGACGGGCGGGCAGAACGGCTCCTGTCGCAGGCGACGAAAGGTAAAGAGGATGAAATCTACATCGCCACGAAGTTTTGCCGCGCGGGAGATATTCACGACCCGAAAACCTATTCTGAAGAAACCGTTCGCGCATACTGTGAGGCCAGCTTGTCGCGCCTTGGCCGGGAGCGCATCGACCTGTATCAAATCCATTGCCCGCCGCTTGCTATTTTGAAGGATGGAAGCGTGTTTGAGGTGCTGGAGAAGCTGCAATCGGAAGGCAAAATCCGACATTACGGCGTGAGCGTGGAGTCTGTTGAAGAAGGTCTCGTCTGCTTGGATGTGCCTGGAGTCAAAGCGCTGCAGGTCATTTTAAATATTTTCCGTCAAAAACCTCTGGAGAAGCTGCTGCCTGAAGCGCAGAAGCGGGGAGTCGGAATTTTGGCGCGCCTTCCGCTGGCCAGCGGATTGTTAACGGGGAAATTTTCGGAGACTTCTTCGTTTGAAGAGGATGATCACCGGAAATTTAACCGGAACGGAGAGCATTTTAATGTCGGTGAAACATTCGCCGGTCTCCCGTTTGAAAAAGGGGTCGAGCTCAGCCGCAAGCTGGATTGGATTGCTGATAGCAGAGGGAAAATGACGCATGCCGCACTCCGTTGGCTTCTCGATTGCCCGGAAGTAAGCTGTGTTATTCCGGGCTTTAAGTCCGAAGCTCAGGTTGTCGACAATTTGAAGGCGCAATCGGTTCCTTCGTTTACTCCAGAGGAAATGGAACGGTTAGCGGTGTTTTACCGCGAGGAAGTGCATCCTTATATCCGCGGTTCCTATTAATTATTAGGTCAAGGATGGACTCTACCCCCGCAAATGGACGAGCGTTCCCGAAAAAAATGAGTAGTTCGAAAAGGATGGGGGAACGGGGATGTCATTAACGAATTGTATATATTGCGGGGCTGTGCTGGTGGAATCGTACACGAGCTGCTGCAAGGGCTGTGTACCGCTTCATCTGGAGCGGGCCCGTATGGTAAAGCAGTATATGCTCTCGAACCCGCGGGCATCGATGATTGATGTGTACCATGGTACGGGAGTGCCTTTAAAGACGATTAAAGAAATTGTGAGAGTCGTATAACTATATAGTTCTTTTGATCTAAAACAAAAAGCCCTGCGCATGCAGGGCTTTTTATCTATCTTTACATATATAGGAATGACGTACCGGGGCATTGCGTTCCTGTCTGCGGCGTTCCTCTTGAAACATGAGATAAATTTCATTATTAATCTTTACGCGGCATGCTGTGCACAGTTTTTCCGATCGGATCGATGTGCCGCAAAGCTCGCAGTGGTAGGATAGATTCGGATAATCGTTTAGCGACAACCTGCGTTCCGTAATAAAGGAAATGATCTGCTTTGCGGGAACTCCTGTTGCGAGACTTAAACGTTCGTTGTCCGACTTTCGGTGTCGCCGCAAATAACCGATACATGCGTTCAGCTGCCGGTCGTACTCCGCAGAGCAGGATGTGCACATGCGGCGAAGATTGTATTGATAAATGCTTCCGCACTTTGGACAGTGATCCACGCTCAGTTTCGGCAGCATGATGGTAATCCCCTTTACCTATTTGTCTTACCACCATTATATGGGTAAACGCCAATATAATCAATAAGGACTATGTCTTTAGTCCCTTATCAAATTGGCGGGGTTGAACATGAAGGAGATGGTAAATACTACTAAGTAATACGATCATTGAAGGACATCGGGGGAATGACAATGCTGGGAATTCATCAACGTATGGCGGAGCTTTGGACGATCCAGAAGCGCCGCGCCTTAACGAAGGAAGAGCTTAACGAGCTGTCGCTTTGCATGGAAGCCAATGCGAATTATGTGTGGAAAATGGCGAAGCTCCATAATATGTCCCTCACGGCCAGTATGAGCGGGGACACGGAATGGCTGCATGATATTTGTCTGCGAATCGAGGAGCTGGAGGCGATGTATGCCGCCGCTTACCGAAAGCCGAATTCTTTGTGACGAAAGGTTTACCGTTTGGCGACAAACGGTTTTTTTCATTGAAAATCAGATGGGCAATCGGTAAAATGAATCGGTATGCAGGTTCAATGAAGGGGAGATTGTCGAATGGTGAATGCGTTCAAGGCTGCGGAGCTGCTTGAGCAGGTACGCTCCGTACGTCCTTTAATACACAATATCACGAATGTTGTCGTTACGAATTTTACCGCAAACGGGCTCCTCGCCTTAGGCGCGTCTCCGGTAATGGCTTACGCCAAAGAAGAGGTCGCGGATATGGCCAAAATCGCGGGGGCTCTCGTCCTCAACATCGGAACGCTCAACGAAACGGAAGTCGCTGCGATGATCACCGCGGGGAAATCCGCGAACGAGCACGGCGTTCCGGTGGTGTTAGACCCGGTCGGAGCGGGGGCGACAGCTTACCGGACAAGCACAGCGCAGAAGCTGACACGGGAGCTTTCCGTCGCGGTGATCCGAGGCAACGCTGCCGAAATCGCCAATGCGTCCGGCGAAGCATGGAGCATTAAAGGCGTAGATTCCGAGGACGGCGGCTCTGCCAATGTACTGGAATTAGCACAGAAGGCGGCCCGCCTTACGGGCTCCTGTATTGCGCTAACGGGCAAAACCGATATCATTTCCGATGGCGAGCAGACCGTTCTTATACATAACGGACATGAAATGCTGACCAGAGTTACCGGAGCGGGCTGCCTGCTCACTTCGGTTGTCGGTGCTTTTTGCGCGGTGCACGGTAAGGCGGTGGAAGCGGCTGCTGCGGCTATTGCATGCTATGGTGTCGCGGCGGAGCTTGCCGCTGCAGAAGCGGCTGCCCGCGGTCCGGGAAGCTTTCAGATCGAGCTCTTGAACAAGCTTTACACAATTACGGGGGATGACGTAATTCGTCTTGCCCGCATTGAACATTAAAACGGAGGGGTACCATGCTAGTCATCGGCATCGCAGGGGGAACCGGTTCGGGGAAAACGACGGTGGCCCATACTATCGTAAATCGGCTTGGCACCAGCAACGTTTCGTTTATTACTCAGGATTCGTATTATCGGGACAATGCCGGCTTATCGATGGAGGAACGGGAAAAAATCAATTACGATCATCCGGATTCTTTCGATAATTTGTTGTTGGCCGAGCATCTTCGTATGCTGAGGGACAAGCGCACGGTGCAGGTTCCTGTATACGATTTTTCACAGCATACTCGAACGAAAGAAACGGTTACGGTGGAATCGAAGCCGGTTATTATTATAGAAGGCATCTTAATTTTTGCCGATCCACAATTGCGGGAACTGATGGACATTAAGGTATTCGTCGATACGGATGCCGACGTTCGTGTGCTGCGCAGAATCGTAAGGGATATTCGGGAACGCGGACGCACGCTGGATTCGGTTTTTCAGCAGTATGTCACGACGGTCAAACCGATGCATGACGCATTTATTGAGCCGTCGAAGCGTTTTGCCGACCTGATCATTCCGGAGGGCGGACAAAACGAAATCGGGATTAGTCTGTTAACCGCCCGGATTGAACGGTATATTGCTGAGCCTTCAAGAGGATAGTCGAGGGTTATAGATAAAAATACAAGTAAGGCTAAGGGACGGGAAGGGGAATGTGGCCGGTGAAGGTATCGGTGGTAACAACAGTTTATGAGCTGGAGCAGTGCTTTGCGATTCGCAAGCAGGTCTTTGTACAGGAGCAGCAGGTTCCGGAGGAGCTGGAAATGGACGAGTACGATGCATCGCCGGAAGCGGCCGTTCATGTGCTTGCTGTGAGCGAGGGGGAACCGGTTGGCACAGGCCGGTTTAAGGCGTACGATGAATCGACGGCGAAGCTGCAGCGGATCGCGGTGCTTGGGAGCAAGCGTGGTGCGGGATTTGGTCGTTTAGTCATCGAAGCGCTTGAAAACGAAGCGAAGAGCCGCGGCTTTGCTGCTTGTGTATTGGATGCGCAGGTTCAGGCGGAAGGATTCTACAAGCGTCTTGGTTACGAGACGGTATCTTCGGAGACATTTTTGGATGCGGGGATTCCACATGTTCGAATGATGAAGAAGCTTGGATAACAAAATATAAAAAAAAGAATCCGGGTGCTGAACCCGGATTCTTTTGATTTTAAAATGTAGGCAGATTGTCGAGGTTATTGTCCGTACGTCCATCCGGAGTGGAACGAAGATGTTCCTCATCGTCACGGCCGCGGAATACCTGAACATTGTAAATTTCATTATTTTTAGCCATCGCTTGTGCAGTCTTGTAGTCAACGACTCTGCCGGAAGTAAGCTTTAGCTCGACAATATCGCCGTCGCCATTTTTTCTGACTGCCACGACCTGCTCCTGCTGAGTCATTTGTGTCTCGTTCTGAGCAGCTTGCATTTGCTGTTGGTTAAATTGTTGATCCATAGTTTATCGCCTCCCGAGCATTAGTATGTCTCTCATCTCGCAGAAACATGCATGCTCTTTTTTTGCAGGAAGAAAGAGAGGCGAGGCTTTAAAATTTATAAGATGAATGATTGCCATTTAGAAGTGTTTAGGGAAAATGGTATGGAACACGCTGCTCCATAAAGCGCATCGCGCCGGTTTTACCGATAAATTGATCCTTTACGTCCCCATAATGGTACAGCCATATGATTTGCTGCAGCTCTTCCGGCAGTGTAAGCAGCTGGCTTAATGTACAGTGGACAGCAGGCGGGTCGTATAATTGGCAATCATGTAAAATGTATTTACATCCGCGCGCCTCGTACATATGAAGCAGGAGCTCGGGGTTAAACAAAGTATCCGAGCTGTAAAAAAGCTTGCTGTTAAACAAGATTGAATAGCTTAGCTTCCCGACAATATGCTCGGTTCGGATCAATTCAGCCGTAAGTCCAGGATAGAGCTCAGCTGCAACGCCCTCTTCCAAATAACGGATTTCAAAAAAATCATCCAGCGAAAATAACTGTTCTGCGGGATTTTCCATTCCGCCGCGAAGCGTATACTGCCATAGCTGTTCAGCCAGCGGTTTAGTAATAAACAGAACCGGCTTTTGGTGATGCACATATTTCATTTTTAATGCGATCTCTTCAAGTCCTCCAACATGATCTGCATGCAAATGAGTGATTAAGATCCCGTCAATTTCAGGGTATTCTATGTTCATTTGATAGAGCACACGAGGAGCGGTCACGCCGCAATCAACTAAAAGACGGAACCCGTTTATGGTAACAAGAGCATTGTTGTTGTCATATTGTTTGGCAAACGCGCTGCCTGTACCAAGCATTTCAATCCGCACTGGGGTTTCGACGTCCTTCCATTTCATGGTCTATTAAATTTACCATTTCTATTTGAAAAACAAAAGCAATCTAGCGGTGAAATATTTCACGCCAAAAATTATTTTAACTTTTTTCCCCGGCTGCGCAACTATCCCTCTTGTGAGGAGTATAACCATACGATACAACATTTGGAGGTATGGACTGATGAAACTCAAGAAGCTGCTGATTTCAGGCATTGTACTATCTTTCATCGGTACAGCAACCGTATTCGCAGATGATGCCCTAGAAACGTTTACAGGTAAACGGTTAGGCTTCTTTGTTGACGGTACGGACGCGGGTGTTTCCGCCGTAAATATCGATGGAACCGCAATGCTGCCTATGAACGCAAATCGGGACTATTTACAGGCCATTGTAAACATGGATCCTACATACAACACCGTCCATGTATATAAACCTAACGTTCATTTGTCACTGTTTGAGGTTGTTAAGGATTCCATGAGACCCTTTGGCAACGTTTCGGTTGGAAAATACGATTTTGTCGTCTTTGCTCAAGTAGACAGCTTGAAAACTTCCATTCATTCCTTTAAAGTTGATATTGTTGACCCGAATGGCAAGGTTGTCGAGACGAAGAGTAAAGAGCTGACGGAGCAGAAGGACAACTTCTGGTATACAACTCCGACGATTCGTCTAGACTTTAAACAGACGGGGAAGTACATGGTTAAGTTCTACATGCAGCAAACTAAAGACGGACCGTATTCGCTTGTATCGCAGAAAGCGATTATGTCGATGGGCGAATAGTCCAAACTGAAGAAATGAGGGTATAGGATGCACGATCACGATCACGAGCACGGTGAGAATTGCGGGTGCGGCGACGAGGAGCAGGTCTTTGTCATCACGGACGAAGAGGGCGTTGACCGTGAAATGATTATGGTGTACACCTTTGAAGCAGAGGAGAAGGTGTACGCAGTACTGCTGGACCGTAACGACCCGGAGGCCGACGGCTTGATTTTCCGGATTGAAGAAGACGGAGAAGCCGGTGATGCGTATCTTGTTTCGATCGACGACGATCAGGAATGGGATCGCGTATCCAAGATCTACGATGAAATTTTAGCAAGCGAGCAAGCGTAAAAAAATCCGGTCCGCGAAAGCGGATCGGATTTTTTTGTGGATATGGTCGTCCTTATTTGCGGGGGTTGAAGTACATAATTCTTCCGTTAAACAAGTGCAGCTCGGATTTTAAATGCCGGGCCATCCACTTACAAAGCTCGTTTGCTTTGGCCTTATCGCCCGGTGTGCTGTCAGCCGGAAGAACGACCTGAACGCAGTTCCGCTCTTGTTCGTCTACCTGCTTCGTGCCTACACCCATAACGATATATTTGTACAGCGGATTTTTACCTTTCAAGTAAAACCATTGCCCTTCCGCCTCAGGCTTTGTTTCGATCGTGTAGGGGAAAGCGGCATCCTCGTATTCCCAACCCAGCTGCTGGCCCGTCAGACGGGTTTGCTCCTGATAGCGGAGCAGCTGGTCTTTCAGCTCATCCAGGGTCAGAGAAGCGACGGAAGAGCCTTCAACAAAATATAAAAATGCGGATTGACTCATAACATACACCTGCCTAGGGGATCAATAATAGCTGAATCCGGGTCCACAAATCATGATAACATTTCAGATTTTGTTTTACAATCGAAGGGGGAAGGTTGTCAAAAAGATGGAAATCGGTTATAGTTGTAATTGTATTAAGTTTAAATTTTCAGAAAATTTACGTATAGGAGGTAGACGCGATGTTTGAACGGTTATATGACACAATAGAATCTACGCAAGTAAACTTCATCGGCTACATCTCCGAGCGGGCCCGATATGATTTCGCTATCGTACACACAGACAACTTTTTCGGCAAACCTCTCGTCGTCTGCATGCAAACCGGTCGATCCTCACTGCTTTCCGCGGAGGATGTTGTAGATTTGGAGCATTTGCAGCGGTCATTTGCCATTTCTTCTAAAGAAGAGGCTCAAGAGCTTTCCGTATTTATGCAGCAGAGGCTGCCCGATCTTGGTTTGAAGGAGCAATACTAACGATCGTCACCATAGTGCCATGTCTATAAACCAATTGTATTGATTTCTTTAGCGAATAAGCGATGATTATGAAATTAAAAACGCAGCAGCCATTTGGCCGCTGCGTTTTTTTGTGTTTGTGGGTTTAGAAGATCGCCGCTTCTTCCTGAATGACTTTAATCATCTGCATGGTTTTATCCTCCGGTCCTTGAACCGGAAGGCCGACGTCAATATGCTCCTGAATGTAATCGATGTTTTCCTGCGTGATGATTTCGCCAGGAATTAATATCGGAATACCCGGAGGATACACCATAATAAATTCGGCGATGATGCGCCCCGCCGACTGCTTTAACGGTATAAGCTCGGTGTCCGCGTAAAAAGCATCGCGCGGATATAGGGATAAATAAGGGATTTTCGGAGTTTTAACCTTTACCGCAGGAATATCTCCGTT
This sequence comes from Paenibacillus turpanensis, assembly GCF_011421635.1. Lineage (GTDB taxonomy): Bacteria > Bacillota > Bacilli > Paenibacillales > YIM-B00363 > Paenibacillus_AK > Paenibacillus_AK turpanensis. Next base: position 295,396 of record NZ_WTLI01000001.1, on the reverse strand, counting down.
GCCGGAATGCAGGGATGACAGCTGGCGCAGTGCGTCGAGCAGACGGTCTACAGTGTCTTGATTGTCACCCGGTGTGATCAGACAAAGAATGTTATACAAGTCGCTCATTTCGACTTCGATATTATGTTCTTTGCGCAAATACTTCTCGACATCGTAGCCCGTTAAGCCAAGTTTGCGCACATGCACGGTCAGTTTGGACGGATCGTAGTCGTAGGTTGCCTCCGAACCGAGAATATCTTCCCCGAAGCAGTACAAGCCATTGATTTCATTAATTTCTTTGCGCGCGTAATGGGCAAGCTGGATCGCACGTTCCGCCATTTCTCTGCCGTGCAGGGCAAGCTGGCGGCGGGCCGCGTCAAGCGATGCCAGCAGAATATAGGAGGTGGAAGTCGTCGTCAGCATGCTGATAATCGACTGCACCCGCTTCGGATTGACCCGGCCGGCGCGAACGTTCAGCACGGAGCTTTGCGTGAGCGAGCCTCCGAGCTTATGCACGCTGGTAGCGGCCATGTCCGCTCCGGCTTGCATGGCCGATACCGGAAGCTTCTCATGGAAATGAATGTGCACGCCATGCGCCTCGTCGACAAGCACGGGAATATCATGCTCATGGGCAAGCTCAACAATTTCACGAAGATTGGTGCTTACGCCAAAATACGTTGGGTTAATAACGAGCACAGCTTTGGCGTCAGGATGCTTTTCAAGCGCCTTTCGTACGGATCTCGTTGTAATGCCGTGGGCGATCCCCAGGTTCGGGTCCATCGCAGGTGAAATAAAGATCGGCTTGGCGCCGGCAAAAATAATCGCGGACATGACCGACTTGTGCACGTTGCGCGGAACGAGAATTTTGTCTCCCGGCTCGCAAACCGACATGATCATTGTCTGAATGGCGCCGCTCGTTCCTTGTACGGAAAAGAAGGTGTAGTCCGCGCCAAAGGCTTCTGCGGCAAGCCGCTGCGCCTCATCGATAACGCCGGTCGGCTGGTGCAGATCGTCCAGCGGAGCAATATTTATGAGGTCGATAGACAGCGCCTTTTCTCCGATAAAATCTCGGAACTCTGGATCCATCCCGACTCCCTTCTTATGACCTGGAATGTGAAACTGTAGCGGATTGCGCTTCGCATGCTCTTTTAATGTGGTAAACAGAGGTGTGCGGGTTTGATCCACGGCGTGTCCCTGCCTTTCTTTTGGTTTTTGATGAACGTACAATTCACACATTATAGGGAAAAAAGTAGGGCGATGCAAGTAAAATTTGGATGATGTCGGGCAATACTGGGGAGGGGAGGTGGGAAGCTTGAATAAAGCTGCGATTCGTTTAAGAGACGTGCTGTTTTCCCGGTTTGTGGTGCTGCTCTTATTAATTATGTTTTTGGTGGAATTTGTAAAGGGAGCACTGCTGGTCGCCGTGCTGCCTGTGTATTTTAGCTCGGTGCTCGGGCTGTCCGTCTTTGCGGTCGGTTGGGCCATGTCTTTACAGTATATCGGCGACAATGTCGGGCGTACGCCGACGGGCTGGCTGGTCGATAAGGCGGGGTACCGGCTCACTATGCTTCTTGGCGTGGTGGCGACATTTGGAGCGGTTGCGATTTTTGCGCTGTTTGACGACATTGTCTGGATGGTTGCAGCGTCGGCACTCCTCGGTCTAGGCACTTCACCGCTGTGGCCTTGCGTAATGGCAGGGGCTACCGGGGTAGCGGGGGAAAAGGCAAGGGCTACCGTCATGAGCGTTATTTATACTTCATGGCTGGTTGGTACAGGAATGGGACCCGTTGTCATTAATTTTTTTATTTACGGACACGATTATACGCAGGCTTTCCGAATCTTAATCGGTATGATGACGGTGGTGGTGCTTGCCGCCTTGTTCCTGCCGAAGCGGGAAACCGCTGCAGACGCCGGGAAAAGCTCATCTGCGGCACGATTGCCGCTCTTCAAGCCTGCTATTGTGCAGCGGCATCAGGATCCCGGAGCGGAAGGCGCGAAAGCGAGCGGCCGCAAGGAAGGCTTTTTAGAGCTGGCAAAGTCGCTGCAGGTGAGCTTCTGGTTTTATCCGGCGCTTTTCCTGCAGACGTTTGCGCTGGGCATTTTAACGCCGATTATTACGCTTTATGCAAGAGAGGTGCTGCAGCTTTCTCCGCAGCAGTACAGCTTATTTTTGCTTTTTGGCGGTGCGATTACGGTGGGAGCATTAATTCCGGTAGGTAAGCTCGTTGACCGTTATGGGCATAGAAGCTTTCTGCATGTCGGCTTGCCGCTTGCTGCGGCTGCGATGCTGGCATTTCCTTTTGCAGGGATGGGGGTATGGCTGTACGCAGCGGTAGCGCTCATCGGGCTTGGCTACGCGCTTATTATTCCGTCCTGGAACGCGATGATCGCCTCGGTTGTGCCAAACCGGAAACGAGGCACGGTGTGGGGGTTTATTTTGACCATCGAAGGGGCGGGCATGATTACCGGTCCAATTGTCTCGGGAAAGCTGTGGGATGTGTTCGGACCGGCCATGCCGTTTCTTGTGAGCGGCTCTGTACTGGCTGTGCTCGTTGTGCTTCACGGGATGATTTCCCATAACAAAAAAGTAGTGGTAAGATAAGAGCGAATTCATTCCATAGGGAGGCTTCGCCGCACATGAGAAAACAGCTCGGGGTCATCATGGTGCTGCTGATGACGCTGTTTATCGGCTTCGCGATCATCATTCCGGTTGTGCCGGTTATGGTCGAGGACGCGGGAGCTGCACCGCTGCATCTCGGATTGATGCTTTCGTTATATTCGCTCGCATCCTTTTTGCTTTCGCCGTTTTGGGGCGGACTATCCGATAAGATCGGAAGAAGACCGATTATTATGATGGGCTTAATCGGTTTCAGCATCAGCTTTCTCTTATTCGGTATTTCCGAAGGGCAGCTTTGGCTGATGTACGTATCCCGCATATTGGGCGGCCTGTTCTCCGGGGCGGCAACCGCTTGCGCGGTCGCTTATGTAGCAGATATCACCACGGAAGATCAGCGCACGAAAGGAATGGGGCTGGTCGGGATGTCGATCGGGCTGGGGTTCATATTTGGCCCTGCGATCGGCGGGCTGCTGAGCCAATTCGGGAACGAGGTTCCATTTTTTGCGGCATCCGGCTTAGCGTTCCTTACGCTGCTGTTTGCCTTCGCGTATTTACCGGAGTCGCTCACGCCGGACAAGCGGCGGGGGGCTAATGAGCCGAAGGTTTCGAGATGGAAGGCGTTCGAAGGCTCGCTCAAGTATTTGTACATATTATCGTTTTTTGTATCGTTTTCTTTGGCGGCGATGGAAGCAACGCTTCAATATTATCAAGCGAAACGATTCGGAGCTACACCGACTGACATCGGCTGGATGTTTTTAGCGAGCGGGATCGTCGGTGCGTTAATTCAAGGCGGAGTTGTTCGACGGATGGTCAAAAAGGGCGGAGAGTGGAAGGCCATACTGGCCGGACTAATTATTTCCGGGATCGGCTTCCTGCTCATTATATTTTCGTATAACTTGTGGACCGCGATGCTGTTCCTATCGGTATACGGAATCGGCAATGCGCTGATCCGGCCCTGCGTGACATCGCTCATTACACAGAAAACAAGCGTTGGACAAGGCGTTGCAAGCGGACTGAATTCGTCGATGGACAGCCTTGGCCGTATTGCCGGCCCATTGACGGGAACCGCACTTTTTCATTTGGACATCGGACTGCCTTTCCTATTTGGCGGTATGGTGTCGTTTCTCGCAATTATACTTCTCCAGCGGTTCGTCACGCTGGACCGCTCGCTGCAAAGGACCGGCAATGCCGGCGGATAAGGAGCTAGTTTGCTTGCACAAAAAAACCTGCCTTTTGCATCTGGCTTTATTTATGGCCGGAGCGGGGCAGGTTTTTTTTTATGGGAAATAAGGAGGCCAAGCCCATAAGCTTGACTTATCTTTATATGCTGCGCGTGATCTGGTACAGCGGCATCAGCGTTTGGAAAGTGGCGCGGATTTGAGCGGCAAGCTGTTCGCCGTTTGCAAGCTCTGCACTGTCTGCCGGCCAGACGCGGCCGATGAGCAGCTCGCAGCTCTTCACATCACGGAAGCGCTCCAACGCCTTGGTCCAGTCCTCGCTGCTGAGGGTGCCCGCTTTGATATCTTCCTTTTTCATATGATCGAACGACAAGGAGTAATGCTCAGGCACCAGGCTGCGCACGGTGTCGGCCTGCTCCAGCAGCGCTTCCGCCATGCGGCGCTTATCCGGCAGCTCGTATATGAGGGCGAACCAGGCAAACACCCGATCATTCCATAAACCGATCTGGAAGTGGGGATGCTGCTTGTAGCCTCTCTTGTTGCCACAGAACGCCATCCATGTGTCCGCAGGCGGGTTAACGGTGCGGCGTGCGTGTTTCGCGATGTGGACGAACATTTCGTCGCCGGCCATGGCGCTCAGCTCACCGCTGAGCAGCTCTCCTAGCTGCTGGAACTTCGGCTGAATGACAGAGCGGATGCCCTCCATCCGTGCGTCTAATCCGGGCAAATCCAGCACCTCGAAATCTTGGTTGTGAAATCCTTGGAATGTCGTAGTCATGCGATTCTGTCCTTTCATGATGAGGTTATGATTTTAATTTTAAATAAAAGATAGCAACCTGGGTCCGATCGCGCAAGGAAAGCTTGCTTAGAATTTCCGTTAAGTAATTTTTTACGGTGCCCTCGCTTAAAAACAGCTCCTGTGCAATTTCACGGTTCGAAAGTCCCTCGGCGATTTTGTGAACAATTGCCCGCTCCGCTTTGGTTAACCCGTATTCCACCAATACCGCATCCGGATTTGAGGAGGAAGACGGGGATTGCGGGGCGAAGAAGGTGGATACCTTTTTGGCCACATCCGGGTGGATGAGCATACTGCCTTGATGAACCGTACGAATTCCTTCGGCGATGCGCTCGGGCGAGGTATTCTTCAGCATATAGCCGCCTGCGCCGTTCTTTAGCGCCTCAACGATATATTCGTCCTCGTCAAAGGTAGTCAGAATGAGCACCTTGACATGGGGCCAGCGCTCGCGAATGCGTTTCGTGCATTCCACACCGTCGCCTTCAGGCATGCGAATATCTAGAAGCACGACGTCGGCGGGCTGGCCTTCTTCCTCTAGGCGCTGCAGCACAGCGAGCGCTTCATATCCGCCGGAGGCCGAACCGGCAATTTCAAACTGCTCCATATGGCCAAGCAGCAGACGAAGGCTTTCCCGTATAAGCGGGTCGTCATCGACGAGCAGTATTCGAATCATCTTTGTTCCTCCCGGTTGACGTAATTGGGAAGCCATGTCGATACAGTGAAGCGTTCCCCGTAATCAAGCTGCAGCTTCCCCCCCAGTAATTCGGCGCGTTCCTCCATCCCGGATAGTCCAAGCCCTCTTTCTGCGGTTTGTTTCGGGTCGGGAATCCGGCCGTTGTTGCTTACGCTCAACATAAGCTGCTTACTGTCGTAATGCAGGTGAGCGTGAACTGCGGTTGCACCGCCGTGGCGCACTGCGTTGGTAACGGACTCCTGAGCGTTGCGGTACAGCACCATTTCAAGGCTGGGGTATAACGGATAAGGCGTGCCGCTGATCTCGTAGGTGAATTCGACCCCGGTTTGTATCGATGCTTCCTGGAAAAAGCGGTGAATCGAATACGATTTCATTTCCTCATCCCGTGGCTTCATTCGCCGAACCGTGCTGCGCAGGGAATCCATGCTTTGTGTCAGCTGATCCCGGATGCCCCGCAAGAGCTCGATTCCCTTATCCGGCTGCTTGTCCATGATAAGAAGGGCGGCCTCCGCCATCATCTTGGTACGTATGAGCTGGTGCCCCAGATCGTCGTGCAAATCGCGGGAAATCCGGTTGCGTTCCTCGGCCTGCGAGGCGTCTTCAATGACTCGGGCGAATTCGGCGGTTCGTTTACGCGCTTCCTCCAGCTGGTAGGCTTTGCGCCTTAGCTCGTCGTTAAGTATTTCGGTATGGCGTTTTTGCCCTGCAGCTTGCTGCAAATAAAGGAGAAGCCCTGCAAATGCTCCATACAAAATAAACAAGGCGATATGTACAGCGGACAGGGCAGGCAGGACGCTAAAAAACAAAGCAGCTGGGAGAAGCAGGTTCCATAACAGAAGCCGGATGCCGCTTGTAATGGTTGAGGTTGGGACATAAAGCGAAAATAACGTCGAAAAGATGCAAAGCGGGTAAAGTCCGCCATAGGTATGACTTAACCAAGCGATAAGTGCAGTTTCGGCCAGTGTGGCCGCATCAGCCGCAGGAAGCCTCGATTTGATTCGAAGCTGGGCTACGGCGATCAGAGTGAGCAGCGACAGTGTATACTCGGGGTAAAAAATGCCGCTTCCTACAAAAAGCGTGCCGACGGCCGGTGCGATCAGCAGTATAAAGCGTAACGACAGTAATCCTGCTTCCATTCCGGTGCTCCTTCTCTGTGTTAACGTCAGGCGTATCGATTATACCACAAATTTCTTGTGACTTTCGTCATGAGAAGCAATGACATAAGATACCTTTTCCCAAGCGAAATAGACGATAAGATAAAATTACATAATGCAGGAACTGGAACAAGGAAAAGACGGGTGATATACATGTGTTCAGTAGAAATCAAGCAAGTAGTGAAAAGGTACGACAACTTTGTATCCATCGATCATGTCAGCCTGCGGATTGCGGAGGGGGAGGTGTTCGGCCTTCTCGGTCCGAATGGAGCGGGCAAGAGCACGCTGATTAAGATGCTGAGCGGTTTGCTCCCCATCGATCAGGGAGAAATATGGGTCGACGGTTTGCAGGTTTCGAAGCATACCCTGGATGTGAAGCGGCGGATTGGGCTTGTCCCGCAGGAGCTGGCGATCTATGAGGATTTAACGGCTGGAGAAAATATCGCTTTCTTTGCCAGACTTTATGGGCTTCGCGGGAAACTGCTGAAAGAGCGAGTGGAAGAATCGCTGGAGTTTGTCGGGCTCCTTGACCGGCGCCACGACAAGCCCGCCTCTTTCTCCGGAGGAATGAAGCGGAGGCTCAATATTGCTTGTGCAATTACGCACCATCCAAAGCTGATCATTATGGATGAGCCGACCGTCGGAATCGATCCGCAGTCGCGAAATCACATCCTTGAATCGGTACAGGTTCTGAATCAGCGCGGAAGCACAATTATTTATACGAGCCATTATATGGAGGAGGTCGAGGCGATTTCGACTCGTGTCGGCATCATGGACAAAGGGTATTTGATTGCAACGGGGACAAAGGAGGAGCTGCGCAGGCAGGCGGCTACAGGAGAGACTCTAATCGTAGAGGTGGATCGATTAACCTCCGAAGCCATAGAGGAGCTTAGAAACCATCCTCGGATTACTGCGCTGAAGGCGGCCGGGAATGTGATTGAAATGGCGGTGAAGACGGCGGAAAGCGTGCTGCAGGACGTCTTATTCGTACTCTCACGCCATCAGTGCGTCATCCGATCCATCAATCGTCTGGAGCCGAACCTAGAGTCGTTGTTTTTAAGCATAACGGGACGTTCGCTGCGTGATGAATAGGGGGTTGGTTTGAGGATGAGTCAGTGGCTGACGCTCGCTTATTACGAAATAAAGAGGACGCTTCGCGTTAAATTTTTATACGTGGTTCAAATCATCATCCCCCTTGTCATTATTTTTATTTTGGGCAGTGCGCTTTCCGGAGTATATCAGGAGCATGTTGAACGTCCCCCTAGTGAAGCGGCGGTAGCTGTATGGAATCAAGAGCTTACCGGCTCGGCCTTGGATGGGGCGGTGGAACAGTTTTTAGAAGGGGTCGATCAGCAGCCATATATTCGTCTTTCAAGGGTTGCTTCTCGCGAGGAAATGGTAGCGCTTCTAAGAGCGGGTGAAGCTGATTTGGGGGTCATTATCCCCGACAGCTTTAGTGAATCGGTCCGTTCCGGTTCGGAAGCCGAGTGGATGATGATCCCGGGAAAGCGGGAAATCAATGCACTGTTAGCGCAAACGATAATGCAATCGTTTCTCGATGAAGTCAACACCTGGCAGTCCATCTATTTAACCTTGGGAGGATCTGCGGTTGAATCTATTCGAGCAGTGTGGACGGACCGAGACGTGGCGGGTACGTCATATATCCGGAGCGAAGCCATTGGCGGAGGGCACCCTCCGGTAACAGCTCTCCAGTATTATGGGGCGCATATGCTTGTCATGTTTTTGTTTTATGGCGGTATGAGTGCTGCCATTAGTCTGGTGAATGAGCGGGAGGATCGAACACTTGCCCGTCTTCAGTCGCTGCCGATCCGGCCCTGGGTCATCGTTTATGGAAAAATATCGGCTCAATTTGTAATCGCATTGATGCAGGCTGCCATCATTATCGGCTTCTCAAAACTTGTTTATGGCTTAGATTGGGGTAACCAGTATGGGAAGCTGGTGCTGCTGATCGGTTTGACCGTTTTTTCGGCAATGTCGCTCGCGGTGCTTATTTCTATGCTTGTCTCCTCGGAAAAAGCGACTGCGCTCACTTTCCAGCTGCTTATCATTGTCATGTCATCTCTCGGAGGCGCGTTTATCATCTTAAGTAATAAGATGCTGGAGTTTCTGGGAGCCTTCACGATTCATTACTGGTCGGCCTCTGCCATCATCGGCCTCATGAATGGGAGCGGCGGAGAAGAGTTTATCCAAGCCGTATGGGCTCTGACTGCTTTTTGTGCCGTTTTGGCGGCTGCAGTCATTCTTGTCTACAGGAGGGTAGGGTACCGTGAATAATTGGATAACAAACAGCGGATTTATTGCCCGAAATGTAGTGATAAGAATGTTCAGCAAAAAAAGCAGTCTATTTGTGTTCTTTATGATACCGGTGCTGCTCATCTGTCTTCTGATTGCTCTTGCAAACAAAGAAGAAACCGTAAGGCTTCCTGTCATTTATGTGTCGGAGGACCGTGGCGAGCTCGGCTCAGAGCTTATTTCAGCATTGGAGAAAAATCCAAATTTACTGCTGGTACAAACCCAATCTGTTAAGGAGGCCGCGAAGGAGCTGCAGGATGGGCGAGCAGAAGCTGTTTTTTTGATCCCGCATGGGTTTACCGATGCGCTGTGGAGCGGGAGTGCTCCACAAGTCATGCTGCAGGAAAAGCAGCTTACGGAGCAAAGCTTCATTATAAGGACGGCTTTGGAAAAAGAGCTTCGAACGATGGAAGTCGTTGTATCGGCAATCAACAATTCCGGGAAAAGTGGAAATGAGCGAAGTTTAGCTTACGCTTCCGCAGCGGAGCAAATAGCCGAAAAGCAAATTCGCGGACGAATTGAGGCGGTTACCGTTGAGGCCGGACAGTGGAAGACGCTTCCGATTGGAATTTTGATGCTATTCATTATGGCGCTGGCGAATATGACGGTTTCGATCTATATGGAGGATCGCGGGGCAAGGACAATGGAGCGAATTTTTACTGCTCCGGTTCGGGGAATATCGATTGCTCTAGGCAATTTCCTCGGAATATTGGCCGTCGGTACCGTACAAATCCTGCTAGTGCTCTGTATCGCGAAGCTTGGCTTTAGCGAAAGCTTCCTATATCCGTTTTGGCCGTTGTTTTTACTCTTAGAGTTCTTTTTGCTCGCGTCAATCGGACTGTCCACTTCGGTGGCCAGCTTGATTCGCAGTAAAAGGACTTCTGCCATTATGAATTCCGTAGTTATAACCCCGACCTGCATGCTGGGAGGCTGCTTTTGGCCGCTTGAAATTATGCCGGAGATGATGCAGAAAATCGCCAATTTTGTGCCGCAAAAATGGGTCATAGACGGGGTAGGGATGTTGCTGCTGGACGGAAAAGTTCTCGATCTCGGCTACCATTTTGCCATTCTTTTGTTGTTTGCGGTTGTGCTTTTAGGCTTCGGCTCGGCGGTGCTTCGTCCGTCCGATTCAAGCACGGCTTAAAATTGAAATATCCATTCAAAGACCAGCCAAAGTTTACCGGTTGGTCTTTTTCCGTATTTGCTTTACAATTCCGTTACACGGGTAGACCCTAGAAATTTTTCGCGCAAAATAGTCAATAAACCAAGTTGCACATTCATACATTTAAGTATAAGATATTGTAAAGAAATTTGAATTATCTGAACATTCAGTATTAAAAAACAGACATCTTTGGGAGGGGATTGCCGTGAATAGAAGCTATGAGGTGGAGTACTGTAATTTGGAGCTTCGTTTTGACCGTCGGCACATCCAGCAGTTCATTAAGTCCCTCATACAGGAAGGCTATTCTTTATACTGGAATGAAAGCGATCAACATTTTACGATTTCGATCCGTTCGGGCCGCAGACTTGTTAAACTCCGTTTTCAGCGGATCGGTGACCGCTTCAAGATGATCGGCGATTATTCCATTCGCGACGAAAAGCTTTCCGAGGTAATGGAACGCATGATTGGGGACACTCGCGGACATGCCGTAGTGAAACGCTTCCGAGACAGACAAATTGTAATTGAAAATATAATGTTCGGCGAACTCATTCGGATGGTCGAGGTTTCAGGGGTGGAGCAGAAGGTACTGTTTCAGAAGGAACTCGTCGTTACGCCGGACGAAATGGTTAAAGCTTTTAAATCGAATCGCGCGGAGGAACGCATTCCTCTTGTGAGGCTGGAGCTTGACTATGAGCTTGCGGTGCTCCATGAGGCGATCGAAAACGGCAACGAGGAGCAAAAGGCCAAAAGTCTTGCAAAGCTTGCCGAGCTACGCCAGGAAATGCTGCTTTTAGAGATGTAGCAAAAGAACTTATCGGTATTATTTACTCATAAAAATATGGGAAAGTATGAGGCAGTACGGAGTCAAAATCCGTACTGTTTTTTTGTTCTGTTAGGATATTGTTAACGTGTGCATTGTATGTTATGATGGGGGCAGCGACGAACCGAGAGGTGAACAGATTGAGCGTTACCATCAAAGATATTGCCAGACTTGCGGGGGTCTCGCATACGACTGTGTCTCGTGCGTTAAACGACAGTCCGCTCATAAATGACGAGACAAAGCAAAAGATAAAGCAGATCGCCGAAGAACTGGGGTATACACCAAATTATAACGCAAAGAGCCTTGTGCTCCAAAAATCCCACCACATCGGCCTGTTTTTCACAACGCTGGATACAGGAACGTCCGCACAATTTTTCTACGATGTTGTTCGGGGAGTGCAGTCCGTTATTCGCGACCGGTATCAGGTGTCTGTCAAAGGCATCGATACATATGAAAGCTTCGAAAATGTAAACCGGAAGGCTTTTGACGGAATCATTGTGATGAGCCAAAGTGCGCAGGACAATGATTTTATCCGATGGGTAGCGGAAAAGGAAATACCGTACGTCGTGCTTAACCGGCGCATTCAGGAGGAGCATGCGGTTAACATTGTCCCGGATGACCGTCAAGGTGCTTTTTCGCTTGTCGATTTTATGATCCGGCAAGGGCATCGCAGAATCGGGTTTATCGAAGGAAAGGCGCGCTTCCAATCCGCAGAAGAGCGGAAAGCCGGGTATATGGAGGCGATGCGGACCCACGCGTTAGAGCTTGATCCGATGCTAATCCGGCAGGGCAGCTACGATATGGAGAGCGGTTATCAGGCGATGAAGCAGCTGCTGGAGCTGCCGTCGATCCCGAGCGCGGTATTTTGTTCAAACGACGAAATGGCGGTTGGCGCAGTGAAAGCCGTATCCGAATCGGGCCGAAAGGTTCCCGACGACATTTCTGTAGCGGGCTTTGATGATCATTCGTTTTCAGCCTTCTTATCGCCCTCGCTTACTACGGTAAGACGACCGATCGAGAAAATCGCTAAAGACGGCGCGGGCAAGCTTGTCGAAGCGATGGAAAGCGGCGAACGGCGCAGTGAGTTTATTCCGGTGGCCACTCAATTAATGGTGCGCGAATCCGTGAAGCCGTTTGTACCAAACTAAGGGTATTCCAATAAATTATATAGATTTAAGGGAGGATTTTTTTCATGTCTACTATCCAAGCAGTAGTTGATGCATTGCTTTCCGGCGGTGACATCGCAGCAATTCAAGCAGGCCAAGTAAAGGTATATCCGCGCTCTTTGACGGAGCATGAAGGAGACAAGCTTCTCGTTGTTAAGGATGGTTACACGAAGAAGCTTATCGTAACAGGCACAGGAGCGCTTGCTTCGGAGCTTCAAGGCGAAGCTGCAGGCAACGGTGCGAAGGTTTGCCCGCTGTCCCATGAAAACCGTCTTGTATTGAACCGTCATCTGCCTTGGACTGCGCCGCGCGCATTCGGTACGCAGATCGCAACAATCGGCTTGGGCGACCGCCTTGGCGTAGCGTCTCAGGGACATATCCAGACCGTTCGCGGCCGTGATATTCGTCCGATCTTGGCGCAGCAAAGTATCCGTGAGCTGAACCTGACTGGCCGTGATTATAAGGAAGTTCTTGACGCTGCATGCTACGCGGCACTTGAAGAAGGCTACCGCGACGGCTTCGGCGCAGACGGCGACCACCTGAAGGTTGAAGCTGACATTCAGATGTCTCTTGATCTTGGCTTCACAATGCTGACGCTGGACTGCTCCGAGAAAATCGACAACACGATCGAAGGCTTGAGCGAGGCGGAAGTTGCTGAGCGTTATGCGAAGCTTCCGGCTGATGTGCGTGCAGGCTACGAATCCCGTTACGAAGGCAAAACCTTCGACATCGGCAGCGGTGTAAAGGTTGAATTCTCGCGCCTTAATGTGATGAAGAATGCTCTTATCTACGGCGAAGCGGTAGGATTTATGAAATATGTGTACGAAACGTATATTACAAAGGCAGGCCGTGAAGTAGATTTCGAAATTTCGATCGACGAGACGCTGACGCCGACTGAGCCGCATTCGCATTTCTTCGTGGCTAACGAGCTGTACAATGTATACGGCATGACTGTATACAGCATGGCTCCGCGCTTCTGCGGCGAGTTCCAAAAGGGCATCGACTACATCGGCGACATCGCTCAATTCGAAGAAGAGATGAAAATCCATGCAGCGATTGCCGACCACTTCGGCTTTAAGCTCAGCATTCACTCCGGAAGCGATAAGTTCTCCGTATTCCCGATCATCGGCAAGTACACTAAAGGCCGTTTCCACGCGAAAACAGCGGGTACGAACTGGCTGGAAGCGGTACGTACGGTGGCAAAGGTGAACCCGGACCTGTACCGTCGCATGCATGCTTATGCAATTGAGCATTTTGAGGAAGCAACAGCTTACTATCATGTAAAGGCAGATATCACCACAATTAAGCCGCTTAGCGAAGTTTCCGATGCGGATTTGCCGGAATACATGAATGACGACGATGCGCGTCAAATGATCCACATCACATACGGCATTTTGCTGCAAGCAAAGGACGAAAAAGGCGGCAGCTTGTTCAAAGACGAGTTCTACCGTACGCTTAGCGAGCAAGAAGAGCAGTATGCAGATTCGCTTCGTTCGCATATCGGCAAGCATTTGGACCTTCTCGGCAAATAATATCGGATTTCAGGGGGTTGCAGCAGCATGAGTGAAACGATTCGCCAAGCACTCAAAGACATTCCGGTTCCTAAAATGGTGCGGATCCGTCAAAAGTTCGACGGCTCCAAGCTGGAGGACCCGATTGCGGTACTCAACGAAGAATTGAAAAAGCCGGGCACGATGGATCGCGTTAAGCCCGGCACGGAAGTGGCGATCTGCGTCGGCAGCCGTGGTGTGGCAAACATCGCGGGCATGACGCGCGCGGTCGTGGACGCTGTGAAAGCGGCGGGCGCAACGCCGTTCATCGTGCCTTGCATGGGCAGCCATGGCGGCTCCACAGCGGAAGGGCAGAAGGAGGTGCTTCATCATCTCGGCGTTTCGGAAGAAACGATGGAATGTGAAGTGCGTTCTTCCATGGAAGTTGTGCAAATCGACCAAATGGCGAACGGGCTGCCGGTGTACGTTGATTCGTACGCGTATAAAGCCGACTCCATCATCGTCATCAACCGCGTGAAGCCGCACACGGCGTTCCGCGGTCATATCGAGAGCGGCATCATGAAGATGATCTCCATCGGCCTTGGCAAGCAGAAGGGCGCGGAAGCCTGCCACCAGCTCGGCTTTAAATATATGGCCGAGTTTGTGCCGGAAATGGCGACGCTGATGATGAAGAAGCTGCCGATTATTTTCGGCGTAGCTGCTGTCGAGAACGCTTATGATGAAACGTGCCGGATCGAGGTTCTGCCTGCGGATCAGGTGTTCGAGCGCGAGAAGGTGCTTCTTGAAGAAGCGAAGGCGCGTCTGCCGAAAATTTTGTTTAAGCAGCTGGATGTACTCGTGATTGATTACATCGGCAAAAACATTAGCGGCGACGGAATGGACCCGAATGTAACGGGGCGTTATCCGACTCCTTATGCGACCGGCGGTCCGGACGTTACGAAGATGGTCGTGCTTGACCTGACGAAGGAATCGAAGGGCAACGCGAACGGCGTCGGTACTGCGGACTTTACGACACAGCGCCTTGCGGATAAAGCGGACTGGCCGGGCACCTACATGAACGGCCTAACGTCGACCGTTTGCGCGCCGACCAAGCAAGCAACGACGCTGGAGAACGATTTGCTGGCGATTAAAGCGGCGGTTAAGACCTCCAACATTTTGGATTACACGACGTGCCGCATGGTTCGTATCCGCGATACGCTGCATCTCGGAGAAATCGAAATTTCCGAAACGCTTCTTGAAGAAGCGCGCCAGCACCCGGATATCGAAATTTTGAGCGAGCCGTATGAGCTGCCGTTCGACAGCGAGGGGTACTTGCCGAAATGAGTGAAACAAGCGTAAAGCCATATATTATCGCTGCGGATATCGGCACGACAAGCACGAAGGCGCTTGTCATCGACAGCCGCAACGGAAGCATACTGGGCGGGGCCTCCATCGAGTACCCGCTGCATGTTCCGCTGCCTGACCGCGCGGAGCAGGACCCGTACGAGCTGTATGGGGCCGTAGTAAAGGCGATCCGCGAAGCGAAGGCGAAGTCGGGCGTATCGGAAAACGAGATCAAAGCGGTCTCGTTTTCCTCCGCCATGCACAGCCTAATCGCCGTTGACCGTGACGGCGAGCCGCTGACGCAGTGCATCACCTGGGCGGACAACCGCGCCGTTGCTTACGTGGATATCTTGAAGCGTGAGCACGACGGTTTAGAGATTTACCGCCGTACAGGTACGCCGATACATCCGATGTCGCCGCTGCTAAAGCTGATGTGGTTTAACGATCACGAGCCGGAGCTGGTCTCGCGCACCTGGAAATTCGTCGGCATTAAGGAATTCGTCTTCTACAAGCTGTTTGGCCGCTGGGTGATCGACCATTCCTTGGCGAGCGCGACGGCCTTGTTTAATCTGGAGAAGCTTGATTGGGACGAAGGCGCGCTGCGTGCGGCGGGTGTTACGCCGGAGCAGCTTTCGGAGCCGGTGCCGACCACGGAGGTGCTGCGCGGCTTAAACAGCGCGGCGGCGGCCGAAATGACGCTGAGCGCGGATACGCCTTTTGTCGTCGGCGCATCCGACGGTGTGCTCGCGAATCTCGGCGTGGGCGCATATGAGCCAGGCGTATATGCCGTAACGATCGGGACGAGCGGTGCGGTGCGCGCGGTCGTGGATCGTCCGCTGACCGACCCGTCGGGCCGATTGTTCTGCTATGCGCTGAACGAAAACTTCTGGGTTGTCGGCGGACCGATCAACAATGGCGGCGTTTTGTTCCGCTGGGTTCGCGACCAGCTCGCTACGTTTGAAGCGGAGGAAGGACGCAGACTCGGCCTTGATCCGTACGATCACCTGACGAAGCTGGCGGCGGAAGTGCCGGCAGGCTCGGAAGGACTGCTGATGCTGCCGCTTCTCACCGGCGAGAGAGCGCCGTATTGGAACGCGAATGCACGCGGCGTATTTTTCGGGATGTCGCTGTACCATGAGAAGAAGCATATGATTCGCGCCGTTCTCGAAGGTGTTTGCTACGGCATTCACGCCGTGACGGAAGCACTTGAGGGGCTTACTGGCCCAGCGAAGGAAATTCGCGCTTCCGGCGGCTTTGCAAGATCGCATTTCTGGCGTCAAATGATGTCCGATGTGCTGGGAGCGGAGCTGACCGTTCCGGACGCAATCGAAAGCTCCGGGCTTGGCGCTGCCCAGCTGGCGCTGCTGGCGCTTGGAGAAACGAAGGATTTCTCATCGATTCATGAATGGGTGAAAGCAGGGCACCGCCATGAGGTAAACAAGGCCAATCATGAGGTGTACCAGAAGCTGACAGCGATTTACGGCGAGGTTTACGAAAAGCTCGTAGAGCCGTTCGATAAAATTTCGGCGTTCCAGAAGGAGCAGTTTGGCGGCAAGTAAGGCAGGCGGATCGCGAGTGAACCGCGATTTTGCTGACAACCGTTAAGGGGGATATCCATCCATGTCCAATTTATTTGATTTGAGCGGCAAAACAGCCGTTATTATCGGCGGCAACAGTACGCTGGGCGGAACAATGGCGGACGCGCTGGCAGCACATGGCGCAGCGGTAGCCGTTGTCGGACGCAACCAAGAGACTTGTGAGGAAGTACGCAGCCGCATTGAATCCACAGGCGGCAAGGCGAAGTCGTTTCAAGCGGACGCAACGAGCCGCGCGGATTTGGAGCGCGTGCTAGCTGAAGTTGTAGAATGGACCGGTC
The DNA here is from genome assembly GCF_011421635.1 of Paenibacillus turpanensis. Taxonomy (GTDB): domain Bacteria; phylum Bacillota; class Bacilli; order Paenibacillales; family YIM-B00363; genus Paenibacillus_AK; species Paenibacillus_AK turpanensis. The sequence goes on along the minus strand of NZ_WTLI01000001.1, from coordinate 278,807 downwards.
GCGTCGACATTTTAATGAACTGCCCGGGCAAAAACAGCGCAACGCCGTTCTTCGAAATTACGGAAGAAGAATGGGATTCGATCATGGAAGTGAACCTGAAGAGCGTTGTGCTTGCGTGCCAGGTGTTCGCGAAGCGCATGATCGAGCAGGGCGAAGGCGGCAGCATCATTAACATTTCGTCCGTTTCTTCCGGACCTCCGCTGTCCCGCGTATTTACGTATTCTGCATCCAAAGGCGCAGTAAACAACGTAACGCAGTTTCTGGCAAGAGAATTTGCGCCGGACCGCGTTCGCGTGAACGCAATCATCCCGGGCTTCTTCCCGGCCGAGCAAAACCGCAAAATTCTTTCTCCGGAGCGCATCGAGTCGATTATGCGCCATACGCCGATGAACCGTTTCGGCGATCCGTCCGAGCTGCAGGGCGCAGCGGTATACCTTGCTTCCGACAAAGCGTCCGGCTTCGTAACTGGCACATTCCTGCGCGTTGACGGCGGATTTGGAGCAATGACGATCTAATTTGCTTGGCTAATTATGCCGGATCATGTACAATGGGTACCGAAATCGATACTAGAAAAAAGTTCATTGGAAAAGGTGGAGAATGTATGTCAAACTCGCAAATCGGCGTCGTCGGCTTGGCGGTTATGGGTAAAAACCTGGCGCTCAACATTGAAAGCCGCGGCTATACGGTAAGTGTATACAACCGCTCTCCGGAGAAAACGAAAGAGCTGATCCAGGAATCGGCGGGCAAGAAGCTTGTCGGCACTTACAGCCTGGAAGAGTTTATCGGATCCCTTGAGCGTCCTCGTAAAATTTTGATCATGGTTAAAGCCGGTTCCGCTACGGATGCAACGATCGATTCGCTGCTTCCGCTGCTTGAGGAAGGCGACATCCTGATCGACGGCGGCAACGCGCTCTTCACAGACACGCAGCGCCGCAACAAAGAGCTGGAAGCCAAAGGCATCCGCTTCATCGGCACCGGTGTATCCGGCGGTGAAGAAGGCGCGCTTAAAGGCCCAGCGATCATGCCGGGCGGCCAGCGCGACGCTTACGCGCTTGTTGAGCCGATCCTTACGGGCATTTCCGCTAAGGTTGACGGCGACCCTTGCTGCACGTACATCGGACCGGACGGCGCAGGCCATTACGTTAAGATGGTACATAACGGCATCGAATACGGCGACATGCAGCTGATCTGTGAAGCATATCAATTGTTGAAAGACGTGCTTGGCATGGAAGTGCAGGAGCTGCACGAAACGTTCGCGGAATGGAACAAGGGCGAGCTGGACAGCTACCTTATTGAAATCACAACCGACATCTTCACGAAGGTTGATCCGGAAACGGGCAAGCCAATGGTTGATGTAATCAAAGATACAGCAGGACAAAAAGGAACAGGTAAATGGACGAGCCAGGATGCGCTGAACCTTGGCATCCCGCTTTCGATCATTACCGAATCCGTATTCGCACGCTTCCTTTCCGCAATGAAGGAAGAGCGCGTGGAAGCGAGCAAGGTATTGAACGGTCCTCAGGACGCAGCAGGCCAGATCGACAAAGCTTCCTTCGTCGAAGCGGTTCGCCAAGCGCTGTACGCGAGCAAAATTTGCTCCTACGCACAAGGCTTTGCGCAAATGCGTGCGGCTTCCGAAGAGTATGGCTGGGGCCTTGAGTATGGCAACATCGCGATGATTTTCCGCGGCGGCTGCATTATCCGCGCTCGCTTCCTGCAAAACATCAAGGATGCGTACGATCGCGATGCAGGCCTGAAAAACCTGCTGCTTGACCCGTACTTCAAGGGCGTTATCGAGAACTACCAAAGCTCCTGGAGAACGGTTGTTGCAGAAGCAGTAAAACGCGGCATCCCGGTTCCGGGCTTCGCTTCCGCGCTGGCTTACTACGACAGCTACCGCTCCGAGCGTCTGCCAGCGAACCTGCTTCAAGCGCAGCGCGACTACTTCGGCGCACACACGTTCGAGCGTGTGGACAAAGAAGGCACGTTCCACTTCCAGTGGTTCTAAAAAGATCATAAACGCTTACAACCGCAATTTGCGGTGTAACACCGTAGTTAGCAGAAGGATGGCCGGCTTCGGTTTTGCTTAAGGCAAAGCCGGGGGCGGCCCCTTTTTTACTGATTTTCAGCGGGGCTGTAGTGGTTTTCTCATACTTGGGTTTCTCGATTGTAAGCTTATTCTATGAATTGTTGCAAATCTAGGGCTGTGATATGATAGGAATACATTTTACAAGCCGGAGATGAGAGATGAATACGAATATTGTGCTTGTCGGTTTTATGGGTACAGGGAAGACGACAGTGGGCTTACTGCTGGCCGAACAGCTCGGCTGGAGCTTCGTTGATACGGACAAGGTCATTGTGAAGCGAAGCGGGATGTCCATCCCGCAAATTTTTGAGCAGCAGGGCGAGAAGGCCTTCCGTGACCTGGAGACTGCTGTGGTGAAGGATATGGTGAAGGGGAGCGGACAAATTATTTCGACCGGCGGAGGAGCGGTGCTGCGTCCGGAAAATCGCGAGCAGATGCTGGCCGGAGGCTTTGTGGTGGCTCTGAAGGCGGATGCGGAAACGATTATTTCGCGGGTGAAGGAAGACAAAAACCGTCCATTGCTTGCCGGGGATGCCGAGGCGCGCGTCCGCGCTTTGCTGCTTGAACGGGCTGAAGCGTACGATTTTGCCCATCTAACGCTGCAAACCGATCAGCTGAGCGCGGAAGCGGCGGCTGCTTTGATCGCTGAGGCTTGGAAGCGAAAAAAACAGCAGGCATAGAGCGCCCGCTGTTTCATCGCAGTTAAGATTTATAGCTTGTCCCAAGCCAGCATGCCGCCGGTCATGTTTTTCAGTCCGGTCCGGCCAATGGCGGTCAAGTAATCATATGCTTTGCCGCTGCGTCCGCCGCTGCGGCAAATAAGCACGGTCTCTCCGGTCTGCTCAATTTCATTCACACGATCGGGAAGCTCGCCCAACGGAATATGCTTGGCTCCCGGAATCATGCCGGCCGCGACCTCCTCAGCTTCTCGAACGTCGATCATCTGAATGGTCTCGCCTTTTGACAGGCGTTCTTTCAGTTGCTCGGGAGTAATAGTTTGCATGGGGTGTAAGGCTCCTTTCTAATCGGAATACATCATTTCCATCATAGAAATGGTTCCGGTCATTGTCAAATTTCGGGGGAGGGGAACTGCAATGGCTTTGGCTGAGCGCAAAACAGCCGCTTGGCACATGTATGCCGCAGTAGGGGGCTTTGGCGTGCTGGGGGCATGGTCCCGGTATTTTATATCTATATTGGCGAACGGGCGCTATGTAAGCGATTTTCCATGGGGAACGCTGCTTTGCAATATTGCGGGCAGCTATGTGCTGGCCAAAATTTTGCTTGGCGGCGCACTGCCGCTTGCAAATAAGCCCTGGCTCCGTATAGGCCTAACAACGGGATTTCTAGGAAGCTTCACGACTTTCTCCGCCTTTAGTGTGGAGACGGTTTCCCTGCTGACGGAACAGCATTACGCTTTGGCAGCAGCTTATGCGGGGCTATCCTTAGCCGGGGGCATGGCCGCAGCACGAATGGGAGCTCGACGAGGCCGTGCTGCAGGAGGTGCTTCATGATAAATAGCCCTAGCCCGCTCTGGATCAATCTCCTCATGATTGGGATTGGCGCGTTTGCCGGGGCGGTAGCACGTTATCGGATCTCGCTCACGCTATCTCGTGCATTCCCAAGCAAACCGCCATATGGTACACTGACTGTAAATTTAATAGGCTCTTTTGCCCTCGGACTGCTTTTAGCAGCAAGCGATGACGAATGGCTTCGTTTACTGGCCGGGACCGGTTTTCTCGGTGCGTTCACCACGTTTTCTACGTTAAAGACGGAGGGAGAACGGTGGTTTAGGGAAGGGAGAACAATAGCGGTTATTATTTATTTTGCTGCAACATACATAGGAGGCATTGCGCTCGCATTTGCCGCTTTATCCATCATTAGATAGGAGAGAAATGACATGAATGTAGTCGTAAAGCCGACGCCTCGTTTACAAGGTGAAATCCAAGCTCTTTCTTCGAAAAACTACACGACACGGTATATGCTCGTTGCCGCTCTTGCCGAAGGGACAAGCACCATCTATTACCCGGCTCATAGTGAAGACAGCGACGCCATGCGCCGTTGTATGAAAGATCTCGGGGCAATTGTGGAAGAAGACGATGTAAAAATGACGATTACCGGTTTCGGCCGCAATCCGAAGCATGTCCAAGAATTGAACGTAGGAAATGCTGGAGCGGTGCTTCGCTTCTTAATGTCGGTAGCGGCATTTATTCCGGAAGTGACGTTTGTGAATATGTATCCCGATTCCTTGGGGAAGCGGCCGCATAACGACTTGATCGATGCCCTGCAGACGATGAATGTCGAAATCGAGCACCAAAACGGACGCCTGCCGATCACAATTAAAGGCGGCCAGCCGCGCGGCGGACGTATTGAAGTTTCCGGAACGGTTTCGTCCCAATATTTAAGCTCGCTGCTGTTTATGACGCCGCTGCTTGATGAGGACAGTGAAATCATTGTGACTGGAGATGACTTGAAATCGAAGGTCGTTGTCGGTCAAACACTGGAGGTTATCCGCCAAGCTGGAATTCAAATCGAAGCCTCCGAGGATCTCATGCATTTCCGTGTTCCGGGCAAGCAGAGATACGAAGCGAAGCAGTATACCGTTCAAGGCGATTACCCGGGCTCCGCGGCGATTTTGGCGGCTGCCGCTGTGACCCAATCGGATGTGGTTGTCAACCGTCTGGAGGAGAACAGCAAGCAGGGCGAGCGTGCCGTGATTGATGTGCTGAAGGCGATGGGCGTGCCGATGACGCATGAAAACGGCGTAGTCCATGTACAAGGTAACGGGCAGCTGAAGGCCGTAGAATTCGATGGCGACCAGTTTACGGACGCGGTGCTTGCGATGGTCGCGGCAGCTGTGTTTGCCGAAGGAACCTCGCGTTTTTACAATGTGGAAAATTTAAGGTATAAAGAATGCGACCGAATAACCGATTATTTGAATGAGCTGAAAAAAGCGGGCGCCGATGTAGAAGAGCGTCAGAGTGAAATTATCGTTCACGGAAAACCGGCCGGTGTGGAAGGCGGAGTGGAGATCGATGCTCACTATGACCACCGTGTCATTATGGCGCTGACCGTGGTTGGTCTTCGTTCCGAGAAAGGGCTGCTGATCCGCGATGCTCATCACGTGGCGAAGTCGTATCCGCAATATTTTGATCATCTTAAGGCGTTAGGCGCGCAGGTGGAATGGCAGCAATAGCTGAGCAACTAAGCCGGAGCCGGCGTCAAATTTCAACTTAGGTGTGAGGTCCTCATGAGAATGCTTGTGCCGTTAAAATATGGATTGGTTTTGACGTTGGTTGTCGGCTTGCTGTTTTCCAGCAGCGTGTTTAGTGTGTTGGTTTATGGGAAAATGAGCGGAAAGTCATGGGCATCCTTTCCAACAGGAACAGTTTCGGCCGCTGAAGTGCCGGCCGAACCGTCTGCGGCACCGCCTGCGGAGGCTGCGCCGGTCCAATCGGCACCGCCACAGCAGACGGAGCCTCTACAGCCAAAGAAAGATTCCGTCCTGCTGGAAGCCCCAATTATTTTGCAAAATCCGGAGCTGCCTAGAGGCTGTGAAATTACAAGCTTAACAATGCTGCTGCAGTTTTATGGCTATAATATAGGGAAGATGGAGCTTGCCGCTGAAATGCTGCGTGATCCGACCCCGTTGGTTCGCGATAAGGCGGGACGGATCGCCAGCTGGGGAAATCCGAATACCGGCTTTGTCGGAGAGGTTACGGCTGCGGGAGCTGGCTTCGGTATATATCATAAGGCGCTCTTCCCGACGCTGGAAAAATATGTGCCAACGGCGGTTGATCTGACGGGCTCCGAGTTTGATATCCTCGAGCATAAACTATCGCAAGGAATTCCGGTTGTCGTTTGGACAACAATTAATTATCAGGTTCCGTACAATTGGGTACAATGGAATTCGCCGGACGGCCCGGTGCGCGTTACATTTTCGGAGCATTCCGTTTTGTTAACGGGCTACGACCGAGATTCTGTGTATGTAAACGATCCTTTGAAAAGCAGCGCGAATATTAAGGTGGACAAGGCCCAGTTTGTAAAGAGCTGGGCAGCACTTGGAAAGCAGGCACTTTCGTACAATAGCTTTAAATAGGAAGGGGCGGCAGGATTATGTTTGAAAATCCATCGAGAGATGAAATAAAGGATATGCTGAAACATGCCGGCGTCATTGCAGTCGTCGGATTATCGGATAACCCGGAGCGTCCGGCTTTTTATGTTTCGGAAGCGATGCAGAAGAAGGGCTACCGAATTATCCCTGTTCATCCAACAGCGAAAGAGGTGCTCGGGCAAAAGGTTTACCCTTCGCTAAGTGATGTGCCGGAGCCGATCGATATTGTCAATGTTTTTGTGCGCAGTGAGATGACTCCGCCAGTGGCAGAGGAAGCAGTTCAGGTTAAGGCTAAGGCGATCTGGCTTCAGCAGGGGGTATTTAGCGAAGAGGCAGCCCGGATCGCGAAGGATGGCGGACTTCAAGTTGTTATGGACCGCTGTATTAAGGTGGAGGACTCCATTTTATTGCCGAACGGCCGTGGATAAGTCTTGCGCTGCGCGAAAAAAATGTTGAAAAAGCCGTAAATAAAAAACGAAACCCTTAGAGATAATAGTAAAGGCTTCACGAGGACGCCCTGCAGATGGCGCCTTTGAAGACTTATACTCATTTATTCTAAGGAGGAATTCGGCTATGTACAACCAACAATTCCAGCGTCCTATCCAATCTCCAATCCAATCTCAATACCGCGGTTACCAGCGTCAATATCAACCGGTAGGTTATGTACAATCTTCCTACCAAGGCGGTTTCCAGCCGACTAGCTTCCAAACAGCTGGCTTCCAACAGCAATTCCAGCCGCAATTCACGCAATACGGCCACCCAACAAATCCTGAAGCTTACCACACTGCAAGCTATGTAGGTAATGTACCGGATCATGACCGTGCGTTCCGTGAAGATTCCTTCCAGCCTGCTGGCTACGGCTACCAAGGCGCTCAATACGGTCAATACCAGCAGTTCCAAGGCGGCGCTAGCACAACTGCACATGTACAAAACATTCGCCCTTCCGCATTCCCAACTGCACGTTTCTAATATTGGGACAGCGATTGAAAAGGCCCCTTTCGAGGGGTCTTTTCCTTTCCTTTGACAAAATAGGGAGATGCACGTACCATTACCTGTAGAATATTTTTTATTTTTTCGTCGGAAGGGGCAGACAAATGAATGGAATGGGGATTCTGCAGCAGTTTGGGCGTTCGCTAATGCTGCCGATGATTGCTTTGCCAGCAGCTGCCCTTGCCTTGTTTTTATCCCAGCTGCCATGGGCTGCGTTTGGCCTGCCGTCGGTTTCGACGGTGCTTGTCATCGCGGGGAGCTCAATTTTCACCTACCTCCCGTACATATTTGCCGTCGGAGTAGCGCTTGGTCTAACCGAAAGCGCAGGAATGGCCGGCATGTCGGCACTGATCGGATATTTTATTTATGAGCAGCTGACTTACGTTTATTTAGGGCTTGATTTACAGCTTGGAGTACCCGGCGGTATTTTAATCGGTCTGGTCAGTGCCCTCACCTTTCATCGTTTTAAGAACGTAAAGCTGCCGGAATACATTCAATTTTTCGGCGGTCCCCGTATCGTTCCGCTGCTTGTATCCTTTGAGGCAGTATTTATCTCATTGATCATGTTTTGGATGGGATCGCCACTGCAGACCGCGCTTCTTGGGGTGGGCTCCTTTTTAGTCGGCCTAGGCGGCTTCGGCGCTTTTCTGTACGGCGTTTTTTATCGTCTTCTTGTTCCTACGGGGCTTCATCATATTTTAAACAATTTTGTGTGGTTTCAAGTCGGCTCGTATGAATTGGAAAATGGAATCGTCGTAAGCGGTGATTTACCGCGCTTTTTTGCCGGGGATCCGACAGCGGGGCTTTATATGGCCGGTTTGTATCCGATTATGATCTTCGCCCTCCCCGCGATTGCATTTGCCATCATCCATGAAGCAAGGGAAGACTTAAAGCCGAAGGTGCGTGCGACCTTCTTGACCGCTGCCATGGGATCGGCTTTGACAGGCGTCACGGAACCGATTGAGTTCGCGTTCCTGTTTGCTGCGCCTACGCTGTTTGCCGTTCATGCGATATTATCCGGCTTAGCGATGTGGATTGCGCATTTGCTCGATATTCACCATGGCTTTTCATTTGCCGGTGGGTTAATTGACTTCTTGATGAACTATCATCTGTCTAAAAATGCGATGCTGCTCCTGCCTGTCGGCATTGCTTATGGCTTTGTATATTACTTTTTATTTCGCTGGGCCATTCGGCGGTTTCAAATTCCAACTCCGGGAAGGGAAGAGGGGTCGCCGCTTGAAGATTGGGCGGGTGATATACCGTATCGTTCCCCGTTAATTTTGCAGGCGCTTGGCGGCAAGGAAAATATTGTACATATTGAAGCGTGCATTACGAGGCTCCGTTTAACGCTTGTCAACGACCGTCTCGCCGATTTTACTGCTTTGAAGCATCTCGGAGCTGCGGGGGTCATTCGGCTTGGCGGAGGTAATATTCAAGTCGTTTTCGGAACGTTTTCCGAGCTGATCCGCGAAGAAATTATTAAAGTGCTGCGTAAGGATGTAAGGCAGGTGCATTTTCATTCCCCGATGCAGGGGGTGATGATTCCGCTTGAAGAAGTGCCTGACGCAATCTTTGCCGGAAAGCTGGTCGGTGACGGCGTGGCCTTTTTCCCAGACCGGGGTGAGCTGGTCGCGCCGGTAAAGGGGCGCATCTTGCATATTTATCCGACGAAGCATGCGATTGGGATTGTGACGCCGGAAAAGCTCGAGGTGCTGCTTCATATCGGGATCGATTCTTCTCAGATGGAAGGAAAGGGAATGACGGTTCACGTCCAGGAAGGCGACGAGGTGGTGCCAGGCCAAACACTTGTGCGCTTTGATCTTGGCAAGCTAAAGAAGCATGCGAAGTCAATCGCCACACCGATGCTGATTACGAACCCTGGGCTCGTCAAATCCTGGAGCTTTGCGCCGTTTAAGCCGGTGAAGAAGGGGCAGGCTTCAGTGATGTCCGTCATTTTAAAGGAGGGTGAAACAAGTGACAACAAGACAAACGCTTAAAGGCATCGGAGCTTCATCCGGAATTGTAACCGGAAAAGCGTTCGTGCTGCCTTCCTGGGAATGGGAGCTGCCCGATAAAATGATTGATGTAACTGATCTAGCCGCCGAATTCGAACGGTTATCCGACGGGATCAGGACCTCCAAACGAGAAATCCGCTCCATTAAGAATGAGCTTTCGGATGTAATCGGCGGTGAGCCTTCCAGCATTTTCGACGCTCACCTGGCAATTTTGGACGATCCGATTTTTATGAATGAAATTCAAGGAATCATTCAGCGCCAGTATAAGGCGGCTGAAGTAGCGGTGAAGGAAGTTATCGATAAGTTCGTCAATATGTTTGATTTACTGGATGACGACTATATGAAGGAGCGGGCTTTGGACATTAAGGATGTCGGAAACCGACTCCTCAAGCACTTGCTTGGAAAACCGGATGTAGTACTGCCGGAAACAAGCGAACCGTTTATTCTCGTCGCTAAGGAAATTTCGCCTTCTCAGCTGGCTCACTTAAATCCTTCCCATGTAATAGGTGTCGTTACGATGGCCGGAGGAGTTACCTCCCATGCAGCCATCATGGCTCGCGCCATGGCGGTGCCGCTCGTTATGGGTCTCGAAGGAAAGCTCGATCAGCCGATTCAAACCGGGGATCTGCTTATTATTGACGGGGAAGAAGGGCTTATATACGTAAATCCTACGGACGCGGTCATTTCTGAATATAAGCTGCTGCAGGCCCATCTGGAAGCCAACCTGGAAAACCTGAAGCGCATCGCCCTGGAGCAGGCGAAAACTTTGGACGGCACAGAAATTCACCTGGAAGTGAATATTACTTCGTTAAAGGAGCTGGACCAAGCGCTGCAATATGGCGCTGTAGGGGTAGGCTTATTCCGAACGGAATTTGTATACATGGACCGAGACGCTTTTCCAAATGAAGAGGAGCAGTACGACGTATACCGCAGCGCTGCCGAAAAAATGGGTCACCGGCCGGTCATCATTCGTACGCTGGATGTCGGGGCGGATAAGCAGCTGGAATACTTGTCTTTAAACGAGGAAGAAAACCCGGTGCTGGGCTACCGTGCGATCCGAATATCCTTGGATCGGACCGACCTGTTCAAAACGCAGCTCCGCGCGATCCTACGGGCGACGGTTCACGGCAACGTGAAAGTACTGTTTCCAATGATTACGTCAGTGGATGAAATTCGTCAAGCGAAAGCGCTGCTAGAGGAAGCGAAGGATGAGTTGCGCAGGGAAGGACTTCCGTTTAAGGAGGACATCCCAGTAGGGATTATGATTGAAGTACCTGCCGCTGCGCTGATTGCGGATTTGCTGGCGGAAGAAGTGGAATTTTTCAGTATCGGCACGAATGACTTAACGCAGTATGTACTGGCCGTTGACCGGATGAACGAGCATATTGCTCATATGTATGACCCATACCAGCCAGGAGTGCTGCGCATTATCCGTGATACGGTGCTGGCTGCGAAGCGCGCCGGTATCGAGCTCGGTGTTTGTGGCGAGATGGCTGGGGACGTAAGGGCTTTGCCGTTTTGGCTAGGTCTTGGCGTGAATCATCTCAGCATGTCGGTGCAGTCCCTGCTGCCCCTGAAGCAGCGTGTACTGCAGGCCCGCACGGAGGAAGCGGTGAAGCGCTTGGAGCAAGTGATGAGATGCACGACGAGTGCTCAAGTGAAGGCGCTGATGGACCCACCGGCGCGGCTAACGGCTGCTTTTAAATAATTGAAACTATCACTAGGAGGCGATTCAATTGACAAAACCTTTAGAGGGACTTCGGGTGCTGGCTTTTGTAGATGAGGAATTCGAGGATTTGGAAATGTGGTATCCTGTGCTGCGTTTACGCGAGGCCGGAGCAGAGGTCGTCGTAGCGGGGGCAGAGGCAGGGAAAACTTATATCGGGAAATATGGCGTACCGTTAAAAGCGGATGTTTCCTTTGAGGGGTTGGAAGCTGACGATTTTGCCGGCCTATACGTTCCTGGAGGATGGGCGCCGGATAAGCTCAGAAGGTATGAGCCTGTTCTTCGGCTGACGAAACAATTTCATGCTGCGGAAAAGCCGATCGCACATATATGCCATGCGGGATGGGTGCTCATTTCGGCGAAAATTTGCAATGGCTTTACGATGACATCGACTCCGGGGATAAAAGACGACCTTGAAAATGCTGGCGCGACATGGGTCGATGAAGAGGTTGTAGTGGACCGCCACATCGTATCCGGACGCAGACCGCCTGACCTTCCGGCGTTCACGCTGGCGTTTGTAGAACTGCTCGCAGCCAAGCGCAGTTGACAAAAAGTGTTACTCCCTCCGGGCAGGAGATTTAGCTGAAAAATCGAATATGTATAGTATAAGAAGTTCGATTTGCTAAGGGCTGAAAACAGCTCTTATTTTCTGGCTGGGGGAGTTAATTACATGCAGAAGCAATGCAAATGCGGTGATTCCATGTCGCTGCACCTTCGTACCGTAATATTCTCTAATAAAGTAGAAATCGAAAATGTGCCGATCTATTCGTGTGACAGCTGCAGCAGCAGCGAAGTCATTCCTGAGGTAAAGCCGGAGCTAACAGGACTGATCGGAGGACTTGGTACGAATCCTTCGAAGCAGCAATTGTATTTTAACGAATACAACGAGCTGGCTCATCTCATGTGCGCCGTATCCCAGAAGGATCAAGTGCATATTCCGGTGCAAAAGATCTTAGAGGACCGCATTAACCAGCTGCTCGATTTGCTGCTGCTGGCTAACTCGCTGAATGATGAAGCGTGGATTGCAGATGTCCAAAACCGCCTAAAGCAAGTAACACGTCATGCTACATATGACCTCAAAACCCTCGGGCCGTAAGGCTCGGGGTTTTTGCGTTTTTTTCCGTTTTCATGGTTTTCATTGCACAAAGTCATATTTTGTCGTATCATAACTGTTAAGTGGGCTTGTTCGAACGTGAATGATAATTACGAAAAATTGGAGAGATAGAACAGTGACGGTTACGATTTATGATGTTGCAAGAGAAGCTGGCGTATCGATGGCTACCGTTTCCCGAGTTGTCAACAACAATCCGAACGTCAAACCGCAAACCCGGAAAAAGGTATTTGAAGCGATCGAGCGTTTAGGCTATCGCCCGAATGCTGTTGCGCGGGGACTAGCGAGTAAGAAAACAACGACGGTTGGCGTCGTTATTCCGGATATTTCGAACCCGATTTTTTCCGAGGTAGCACGTGGAATTGAAGATATTGCCAATATGTATCATTACAATATTATTTTGTGTAATGCCGATAAGCGGAAGGATAAAGAAATCCGCGTGGTAAACACCCTGCTTGAAAAGCAAGTGGACGGGCTGCTATTCATGGGCGGCGTTGTCACGGAAGAGCATATTCAGGCGTTCCGTACGGCGTCGGTTCCAATCGTATTGTGCGCTACGACGGATGAGAAAGAAATGATGCCTGCGGTGGATATCGATCATGAAGCGGCCGCTTTTGATGCAGTCAATGAACTGATTCGCCAAGGACATCGCAAAATTGCGATGATCAGCGGTACGCTGCAGGATCCTGCGAATGGATTTGCCCGTTATCAAGGGTACAAACGCGCCTTGGAGCAAGCAGGCATCGCGCTGCGCGACGAATATGTTCGCGTCGGTAATTACCGTTATGAATCCGGTCTAGAGCTGACCAAGTATTTTGTTGAGCTGGAGGATCGCCCGACCGCAATTTTCACAGCAACCGATGAAATGGCGATTGGTGCAATCCATACTATCCAAGATATGGGGCTGCGAGTTCCTGCCGATATTTCAGTCATTTCCGTAGATAATATTCGGATGGCTTCGATGGTTCGTCCGCAGCTGACTACGGTTGCTCAGCCGATGTATGATATTGGAGCGGTAGCGATGCGTTTGTTAACGAAGCTGATGAAGAAAGAAAACGTCCAGCAGAACCGCGTAATTTTGCCGCATGAAATCATTACACGCAATTCGGTTACATCGATTTAATCATAGGTATGACTCAGGGGGGAACTTATTGGTTCTCCTTTGTTTTTGACGAAACGGGATAGAAAGGAATGGAATTAATGGGTAAAATCGGATTGATCGGGGCTATGCAGGAGGAAGTTGAACGTTTTCTGCCGGAGATGAGCCAAGTTCAGGAATTTACGAAGGCAGGCACGGTGTATTACGAGGGCCAGCTGCGCGGACAGCACGTAGTTTTATGCAAATGCGGGGTAGGCAAAGTAAATGCGGCGGTTTGCACCCAGGTGCTGATCGATACATATGGAGTGGAGCAAATCATCTTTACAGGCGTAGCCGGAGCGCTGCATCCGGAGCTGAACATCGGCGACATCGTCGTTTCCACGGAGTGCATGCAGCACGATATGGATGTGACCGCTTTAGGCTTTGCAAAGGGAATCATTCCGTATGCCGAGGTGTCGGTATTTCCTGCTTCGCAGCAGCTCGTCGAAGCAGCTCTTCGCTCGTCGGAGAAGCTGGCTCATGTTGGCGTAAAGCAGGGCAGGGTGCTGTCCGGAGATCAATTCGTGGCGGATCGCCAGCTCGTTAACGCATTGCATCAAGAGTTGGGCGGAGTATGCGTGGAAATGGAAGGGGCGGCCGTGGCACAAGTATGCCATGTAAACGCCACCCCGTATGTTGTGATCCGCTCAATGTCCGATAAAGCAGACGGATCGGCGCATGTGAATTTTGGAGAGTTTACGCAGCTTGCATCCGAGCGTTCTTATTTGATCGTAGCGGGAATGCTGGAAAGTCTGTAACCATCTATTCTATTCGATAAACTGCATCGCCAGCTGCTTCGTTTGGCGATTCTTTATCGCGATTTCTTCACGCCTTGGGATGCTTCCCAGGGCGTCTTTGTCGTCCAGCCAAGCCGTCGGCAGCCTAGAAGGGCTGTATGGGCTCCAGCGCTCCAGCCAAGCCTCAGGCAGCGGGGCATTTCCGTGCTGCAGGAGCTCGCCGACCAAGGGATGGCCGCTCATTACTAGCCATAGCAGCCCCCACGCCCTCGGAACGACGCGCCAAATGTCGTAACCGCCGCCGCCCAGCGCCACCCATCGGCCGCTGCAGCGCTCGGCGGCCTGCTGCAGCAGCAGGGGCATTTGCAAGTAAATGTCCATGCTGCAGTGAACATGGGCCAGCGGGTCCCAGGCGTGAGCATCGCAGCCGTGCTGGCTGATGATCAGATCCGGCTGAAACACATCTACAATCCGAAAAAGCATATCGGTAAAACACTCCAGCCATGACTCGTCTTCCGTGTAAGGCTCCACCGGCATATTGAAGCAGGTGCCGAAGCCTTCGCCTTCGCCCCGTTCATGCGCGTAGCCCGTGCCAGGAAACAAGTATTTCCCCGTTTCGTGAATAGAGAAGGTGCAGACGGACGGATCGGTATAAAAGGACATTTGTACACCGTCCCCATGATGTACATCCGTATCCACGTACAGTACTTTGGCCTTGTAGCGGCTTCGGGCGTACGAGATGGCCACGGAGGCGTCGTTGTATATGCAGAAGCCGCCGGCACGGTTAGCCATCGCATGATGGAGGCCTCCGCCAAGATGCAGCGCATGGCAGGTCCGGCCGCTCATCACGGCTTCTACGGCGCTTACGGAGCCGCCGACTACCTGACGCGTCACATCATGCATGCCGGGAAAATGCGGGGTATCGCCGTCATCTAAACCGTATTTTCCTGCTTGAGACAGCAGAGTCGGATCAGGCGTCTGTTCGCTAAGCGCTTTCACAAAAGATAAGTATTCCTGCGTATGAACGGATGCCAGCAGCTCGTCATCCACGGCAGGCGGGATGTGAAAGGTCGGATCGTCAACGTCTAGGGCGTTTGCGGCACGAAGAAGACTGATCGTCAGGTCCAGGCGCTTTTGATTAAAAGGGTGGGTATCGCCAAAAAAATATTTCAGATTATCAGGGTGATGTATAAATAAAGCCGAGGCCGCCACTTTGTTTCCTCCCTGTATCAATGCGTCAATACATAAAGCGCTGTTGAAAACGAATCCGGTCAAATTGCTCTACTGAAGAAAGAGGAACTTCTTTGCCGATCCGCACCATGAGGCAGTTAGCCGGGTGAGAGCAAATTTCCGGGTCGTCTGTTGCATACCAAACCATATCGACGCATTTCATTAGGTTTTCCATCATTTTGCGGTAGTCCCACACACTTAGGCCGCTCTCCTCCAGGTCCCAATGCCAGTAATATTCCGTAGTAAACACAATCATGTTTTCCAACTGCCGGTCTTGGAAGGCGAGCCGGATCATTTTTTTTCCTAAGCCAAGCGAACGGTATTCGTTAGCGACTTCGATCGCGCCAAGCTCAATAAGGTCGGTCATATTTCCTTGAGACCAGCGTTCCATTTCATCGGGATAATGGAAGGTGACGTAACCGACGATGAGGTCCTCTACTCTTGCCACGATAATGCGTCCCTCATCGAGTCCGGCAATTTCAACAAGCGCTTCATGCTGATCGTTCGGTCTTCGAAAGGCGTCCAATTGAGGATGCATCCTCATCGCCTGTAACCGCTCAGGAGGGACGGGGCCTTCGATCACAAGCGAATGGGCATCGGTTTGCAGCAATTCGGTATGATGGATTTTCCTGTGCTGGATCATCAGGTCCGCCCCTTTCAAGGTTTCCATGTAATTGTGTTTATCTTATCAGAAGGATTCTGAAAAAGGAAGAACTCTCGAGTGACCCGCCAGACGGCGTATGCTATACTTATGAAAGCGCATAAATTGGATAATCATTCCGAAAACTTGTCGGGGAGGAATCGAGATGACCATGTCACATAATGAGTGGATTGAACCGGTTGCCGAGCGCTCCAATATGGGGAAATACGAGGAGCAGCGTGCATCCTTTCAGTGGGAGCAGGTGGAGCGTACGTTTTCTTGGTACGAGACCGGGAACGTAAACATGGCTTACGAGGCGATTGACCGGCATGCAGACTCCGGTAAAGGAGATAAAATCGCACTCTATTACAGCGACGATAAGCGGGATGAGTCATACACGTTTGCGGAAATGAAGCGGCAATCGAACCGCTTTGCCAATGTGCTGAAGGGATTGGGCATCAGCAAGGGAGATCGGGTATTTATTTTTATGCCGCGAACGCCTGAGCTATATTTTGCTCTGCTTGGCACAATCAAGGCTGGCGCGATTGTAGGACCGTTGTTTGAGGCGTTTATGGAAACGGCGGTGAAAGACCGGCTGGAGGACAGTGAGGCTGTCGCGATCGTAACGACTCCTGCGCTTCTGCACCGCGTGCCTGTCGGCCAGCTTCCGCATTTAAAGCATGTGATTCTTGTAGGGGATAATGTGCAGGCCGATCCGGGGCAGATTGATTTTTATCGTGAAATGGAGTCGGCATCGGATGAATTCGAGCCGGTGTGGGTCGACCGCGAGGACGGTTTGATTATCCATTATACATCGGGCTCCACCGGCAAACCAAAAGGCGTTTATCACGTTCATAACGCGATGATACAGCATTACTACACAGGGCGTATCGTGCTTGATTTGCAGGCGGATGATGTGTATTGGTGTACGGCTGATCCGGGCTGGGTTACTGGAACCTCCTATGGGATTTTTGCCCCTTGGCTGAATGGAGTAACGAATGTTATACGCGGCGGTCGGTTCAGTCCGCAGGATTGGTACGCAACGCTGCAAAAATATAAAGTTACCGTATGGTACAGTGCCCCGACGGCGTTTCGCATGCTGATGGGGGCTGGGGACGATTCGGTGAAGCAGTTTGATCTCAGCTCGCTGCGTCATGTGCTGAGCGTAGGTGAGCCGCTGAACCCCGAGGTTGTACGCTGGGGGATGAAGGTATACGGCCAGCGTATTCATGATACGTGGTGGATGACGGAAACGGGTGGTCAGCTCATATGCAATTATCCGAGCATGGCGATTAAGCCCGGCTCCATGGGCAAGCCTATTCCCGGCGTGGAGGCTTCGATTATCGACGAAGCTGGAAATGAGCTGCCGCCTTACCGCATGGGCAATCTTGCCATCCGCACACCTTGGCCGTCCATGATGCGTAAGATTTGGAAAAACCCGGCGAAATACGAGGAGTATATGCGTATCCCGGGGTGGTACGTGTCCGGGGATTCGGCCTATAAGGACGAGGACGGTTATTTCTGGTTCCAGGGACGGATCGACGACGTTATTAATACATCCGGCGAGCGAATCGGGCCGTTTGAGGTGGAGAGTAAGCTCGTAGAGCATCCGGCGGTTGCCGAAGCCGGTGTCATCGGGAAACCTGACCCGATGCGCGGAGAAATAATTAAAGCATTTATTTCGCTGCGGGACGGTTACGAACCGACGGAGGAACTAAAGTCGGAAATTGCCAAATTCGTTAAGGAAGGGCTGTCCGCACATGCGGCGCCACGAGAAATTGAGTTTAAAGATAAGCTGCCGAAGACGCGGAGCGGTAAAATTATGCGTCGGGTTCTGAAAGCGTGGGAGCTCAGCTTGCCAACCGGCGATTTATCGACGATTGAGGAGTAATTGTAGTCATTGTTTTATCAATTCATTCCAACGAAAAACCGGCCGCCCCATCAATGGGACGGCCGGTTTCTTTATTATTCGCTGTTTTGCTTGAATGGAACGGGAGCCGAGAGAGGAGATTCCCCTGCTTTATTGACTGCAGAGACGCGGTACCAGCCCTCCGTGATCACTGTGATATGGTCGTAAGAAGGGGTGGTTGTTGTTTTAATCCGTTTGAACGGACCGCCTGACTTTTCGCTAAAGTACACGTGGTATTGCGAAACCTCGTCGGCTTCCTCATTCTCATTCCATTTCAGCCTAACGCCCATTGCAGAATTCTCTGCTTTAAGACCGGAAGGGGACGAAGGCTTTTTACCTTTGTCTTCATCCGAATCGTTTGAAGTCTCGGAATTTGAGCGGCCATCCTGCGGGCTGTCCGGGATCGGCCCAAATGGGGAATCCAAGCTGGATCCGGCATTTTGCGGCAGCGATTCTGAGCGTCCGTCTGTGTACACCGCATTGCTCGGACCGGATTCACGTCCCGCGACATCAACGGCGGTTACATAATAGCCGTACACAATTCCAGCTGCAGCCTGATCGACGAAATTATTCGGTTCGCCGTAAAGCACAACATTGCCGTTTAACCGTTCAAATGGTCCATGATTGGTAGAACGGTAAATGCGATAACCGACGACATCCGGGCTGGAGCTGAAATTGAACGTTCCCTCCACAGAGTCCACCATGCGCTTCAGCTCAAGGCCGTAAGGAGGAACCGGCGCCCCGCTTGCATCCTCCCGCGGATCAGTTTCCAGCGGCGCATCCGGATAATCGTCTTCAGGACGGAAGCTTTCTACCGATTCACGGTTTTTCGCCGGCAGCTTTTCCATAATCGATTGGATTTGCGACATTAGCTCAGAGATTGGCGGATCTCGCTTCACTGTCAGCTTTTGCATGACCATATCTGCCGGAGTTCCCGGCTGAGGCAAGTAGCTTTTGCCTTCGAATTGCACGATCTTCGCTTCGACGAGCACATCGTCTTCATCCGTCGGTATATACTTTTGGTTGAACAAATCCGTCACCGTTTTTCCGTTTTTCAAAACAAGCTCGCTAGGAAGCTTGCCGGAAACGCTGGAAACGGTCATTTTCACGATGCCGTTTGGCTGGGTGAATTGCTTCGTCGGGAACAACTCCGGCTTTTTGGCAATAGCAGTATCCATAATCAGAGCCCAGATGTTTTTCGCACGAACCGTTCCGCTGCCTTTCGTCAGTGTTGCAGGCTTATCATAGCCGGCCCAAACACCGACCGTAATGTCCGGCGTGTAGCCCATAAACCATGCGTCGACGTCGTCCTGGGTCGAGCCGGTTTTTCCGGCGATCTGTATATTTTTGAAGTTTTTAAATTTATTAGTTAAATCATGCGCGGTGCCGCCCGGGTTCGTGATTACCGTCTTCAGCATATCCGTCATCAGGTACGCGGATTGCTCAGAAACGACGGTTGTCGGCTTTCGCTGATGCTCGTAAACGACAGTGCCGTTCACATCTTCGATTTTGCGGATGAAGTGCGCATCGTTAAAGACGCCGTTATTGGCGATCGCGGCATAAGCGTTGGTCAGCTCTTCTACCGAAACACCGTATTTCAATCCGCCGATTACACCGGTTCTCGCTTGATAATCTTCCTTTTGCAGGGAAGTAATGCCGAGCTTCTTGGCAAAGTCCCAGGAAGCTTCAATTCCTACCTTGTCCAGGAAAATCCGGATCGCCGGGATGTTGAGCGATTTGTCGAGCGCTTCCCTAGCTGTCACCAACCCGCGATAGCGGTTATCCCAGTTGCGCGGCAGGTGATAGCCTTTAACCCCGTCCTCCAGAATGACCGGAATGTCATCGATAACGCTCGCCGGAGAAACGAGCCCCTGATCAATGGCCGGCAGGTAAGCAGCAATCGGCTTCATGGTCGAACCGGGCTGGCGAAGCATTTGCGTTGCGTGGTTGAGCTGCTCGATATAAAAGTCGCGGCCCTCCATCATGCTTAGGATGGCACCGGTTTTATTATCGATCATCACCGCGCCGATTTGCTCGACACCTTTGGTTTTATGGTCCTCTGTAAAGTTTTTCGGGTTTGAGGCGATTTCCTTCATCGCATCATAGAGCGGCTTATCGATGGTTGTGTAAATTTTGTATCCGCCGCGCAGCAGCATTTCACGTGCTTCCTTAAGCTGCTCGGCATTCGCCGGCTTACGCAGGTCCTCTCGGGTGAGCTCGGGATTTTTGACCTGCAGCAGCCGCATGGCCGCTTCGCGCTCCGCCTCAAGCATGAGATAAGGATATGTATCATATGCTTTCTTCTTCGGCTGCGCGAGCGATGCGCGAAGATCAAATGCTTTTGCTTCCTCGTACTGCTGTGCTGTAATCTTGCCCGTTTCCAGCATCCGGTCCAGCACAAGCAGCTGACGTCTTTTCGCAAGATCAAAGCCCTCTTGATCAAATTCCCCCCGTCCGGTGAACGCCGAATAAGTGGAAGGGGACTGAGGCAGTCCGGCAAGGTACGCGGCTTGAGCGATATTTAACTGATTCATATCTTCCAAGTCAAAGATGCCTTTGGCAGCGGATTTAATCCCGTATAGATTGTAGCCGCTCGAGCCATTGCCATATGGAATTTTGTTCATATAATGAACGAAAATTTCTTCCTTCGAGAGGAAACGCTCCAACCGCAGCGCCAAAAAGATTTCCTTGAATTTTCTGCTGTCGGTACGATCCAGATTCAAAAAGACACGGCGGGCCAGCTGCTGCGTGATCGTGCTGCCCCCGGTTTGCACGTCTTCTTTCAGCACCTTCTGCATGACGGCGCGGCCAAGCCCGTAAATATCAACCCCCGGGTGGTCGTAAAAACCGTCGTCCTCCGTAGCGAGGAAAGCGTTCTTGACTATTTCCGGCACTTCGTTCCATTGAGCGGGACGATGGTCCGCCTCCGTTCGAAGCTGGCCAATTACAGTGTCATCGTTAAAATAAACAAAACCGGTATAAGTGCTTTCGTTCATTTTATTGAGAATTTCTTCCTTCGTCCGTACCTTATCATCCTTGACAAGAGCAGACACATAACCCGTTACGGCTCCAGCTGCAAGAAAACCGGCAAGCAGAGCAAGCACAAACATCCACTTCATGACGGTGAGCAGCATCAGTCCATATTTCTTTATCGCAGGCGCGGCGGAGTTCTTCTTTTTCCCGCGGTCTTTCTTGTCTGTGGTTTCAGCCATCCTGATCCTCCTGTTACCAAATTCAGAAACATTATAGCATAAACAAAGAATTCGAACATACTTTCGAGTTTTGGAGGGCGTTGACTTTGCACCTTATTTTGTGGTAAAACATACACATAATTTTTAATTTTCGATTGCGATGAAAAACGTCAGTAGCGCGTGCGGTGCGATTGCAGAGAGCCGGTGACAGGTGCAAACCGGTACGGCCGCCGAGGTGAATTACCGTTTGGAGCTGAAGATGCGAAAGAGGCGGAATTGAACGTCTTGGTAGTATCTTCCGGCAGCCCCGTTATCGGCGAATGAGTGACGGCTGACTGTTCGAAGGAACGTCATGCCGTAATTAGGGTGGTACCGCGAGCTGAACCTTCTCGTCCCTTGGGATGCGAAGGTTTTTTATTTTGTCTTTATGCGATCAATTCGAAAAAATGTGTGGAGGAATGGTGCAAAATGTCAGAGCAAACGATATGGGAGAAGCTTTCCCCTGAGCAGAAAGCGGAGGTCGAGCGTCAATGGGAGACGGTCAGTCGGGGAACGGCGGAAATTGTTCCAGCAGAAGATTTAAAGGAGAAGCTGGCGAACTCGTTGCTTACCGGGTCACCGCTAAAGATTAAGCTGGGGCTTGATCCATCGGCACCGGATATACATATCGGACATACGGTTGTGCTTCATAAGCTGCGGCAGTTCCAAGAGTTTGGACATGAGGTGCAGCTCCTTATCGGGGATTTTACGGGAAGGATTGGCGACCCGACGGGCAAATCGGAAACGCGCAAGCAGCTTACAGAGGAAGATGTCAAGCGGAATGCCGCAACATATCAAGAGCAAATTTTCAAAATCCTTGATCCGGTAAAAACGAAGGTTGTTTTTAACGCCGATTGGCTTGCCCCGCTGACGTTTGCTGACGTGGTTGAGCTGGCGGCTAAGGTGACGGTAGCACGGATGCTGGAGCGTGACGACTTTACGAAGCGTTATCAGTCCAACCAGCCGATCAGCATTCATGAGTTTTTCTACCCGCTGATGCAGGGCTACGACAGTGTAGCTTTGAAATCGGATGTGGAGGTTGGCGGAACCGACCAAAAGTTTAACCTGTTGATGGGACGGACTTTGCAAAAGGAATACGGTGTTCCGACACAGGCAACCATTATGATGCCGCTGCTTGAGGGCTTGGACGGCGTAAATAAGATGAGTAAGAGCCTTGGCAATTACATCGGTATTCAAGAGGAGCCGAACGACATCTACGGAAAGTCGATGTCGGTACCGGACGAGCTTATGCTGAAGTATTACGAGCTTGCTACCGATATCAGCAACGAGGAGCTGGCTGCCTTGAAAGAGGGGCTGCAAAACGGCACCGTTCATCCCCGCGACGCAAAAATGCAGTTAGCCCGTACTTTTGTGCGCATGTACCATGGGGAAGAGGCGGCTGCGGAAGCGGAGCAGCGTTTTGTTACGGTATTCCAGCAGCGTGCTCTGCCGGATGAAATCGAGGAGCGGGTGCTTCCTGCAGCGGAGCTGGAGGGCGGCGTGATCCGCATCGTTAAGCTGCTTGTGACGCTTGGATTGCAGAGCTCCAACGGGGAAGCGAGACGCAGTGTACAGGGCGGCGCGGTGAAAATTAATGAGCAGAAAATCAGCGATCCGAATGCAGACATCACGGTACAGGACGGCGATGTCGTCCAGGTAGGCAAGCGTTTGTTTGCTAAGGTGCGTATAGGGTAGCAGCAAGGGGAAAAGGCGTTCCCGATCCAAAGAATGAGGAATACGAAATGTATTCCTCTGCAGGATCGAGGGCGCCTCTTTTTGTTCCTCAGGTGGGTTAGAACAAAAAAAGCAGCTTCCCGAAGGAAACTGCTTTTGTTTATTAACGGCTGTAGAACTCGACGATTTGCTTTTCGTCGATGTCTTGGGAAAGCTCGGAACGCTCTGGAAGACGGATGTACTTTCCTTCCAGTGTGTTCTCGTTCAAATCGATGTAAGCTGGGATGTGGTGACGACCTTCACGTGCTTCCTTGATGGACTTCATGGAACGGCTTCTTTCGCGAAGACCGATTACGTCGCCAGGAAGAACTTGGTAGGACGCGATGTCAACCTTCTTACCGTTTACAGTTACGTGGCCGTGTGCAACGAGCTGGCGTGCGCCTGCACGGGAGTTTGCAAAGCCAAGACGGTAAACGAGGTTGTCCAAACGGCTCTCAAGCAGGAACATGAAGTTCTCACCGGAGATCCCTGGAAGCTTGGAAGCACGGTCAAACAGGTTGCGGAATTGCTTCTCGCTCAGACCGTACATGTGGCGAAGCTTTTGCTTCTCCATCAATTGAATGCCGTAACCGCTAAGCTTGCGGCGTTGTCCAGGACCATGCTGACCCGGAGGGAAAGGACGCTTCAGTTCTTTGCCTGTTCCGCTAAGGGAAATGCCGAGGCGACGGCTTAATTTGAATTTAGGACCAGTGTAACGTGACATAAATGAGTAACTCCTTCTTTTCAAAAGTTATATGGTTTTGTAAAGAAAGAAACTCATGTGTCGGGCGTTGTCCGAATAGTTAGTTCGTAACTCCCTGCAGGGTTTCAGCCGCTGCCTGCAGGAGGACAAAACCCGTGAGAGGGTTCCACACGCTTTTCTTTACTTTCAAAGCAATCACATCGAGTACTAATTTTATATGATCGCAATTGCGGTGTCAAGATAAACACTTTGACACGGAACAAATTTTACGCTATGCCCATAGGAAAAAATGATTTGGAAATAGATACAAAAAAATCGTGCAGGGAGGTTCTGGATTTAGTATGATACTCGTATCGGAAACAACACATGGCCAACAGAAAAAAGCATATTTTTTTGTATGATTAAGTAAGCGTTTTCCAGCAAAAATGTAGAAAGGACCCGTATATGTGGCAACCGGAGTACTTTGATAAAGGAAGCAGCGATGCGAAGGCGCTTCCTTTATGGATTCGCCAAACGTTTTTCCAGTGGAGCCTTCTTATTTCAAGAGAGTTCTCCCTCGGAACGGATCGTTTTTTGATATTATTCAGCCCGCAAGCCGGGTGGTACCTATATGATTCTCAACGATCTCCGGCAGAAGGGGAGGCTATCCTCAGTAAGCTTGCTCTCTTGCGGGACAAGCGGCTAGTGGCCTCGATGTCTGAACCTGACGTCATATGGCTGGAGCTAGACGAGCAAAGAATTGGTTTGTACCCCTTGTCTATAGGAAACGAAGAGGTATGGCTGGGACTTGCTGTTAAAGCTGATATGGCTTCTGCTTCCCTTGCTGTACGGATGGCCGCCGCTTCTTTCCGAATGTATGCGGAAGGCGAGGCAGCCATCGAAGGGAGCCGGCCGGAAGCGGGGGCTAGCCTGCACAAAACGGAACTGCTTTATGATGCGGTACGAAGGCTGAACGCGAAGATCGATGTTGACGATGTTTTGGCTGAGCTTATGGATATTCTTCGTCATTGGTACCCTTCTTACAGGGTGGACGTCTTTTTATCTCAGGATCACCAGGTCGAAAGGAAGGGCGTTCGCCCTCTCGTACTGCAGCAGGATGAGCAGGATCCGTGCACAGAGGCGTTTGTCCATGGGAAACCGGTGGTACACCGGCAACATGGTGAGTGTCAACTTGCGCTGCCGATGTCAGGGAAGCAGGGCATTTACGGCGTCATACGGATCACAAGGGGAGCGGGAGAAGCCGATGTGGAGCAGGAAGCGCTGGCGACGCTTTTCTCCCTCGTCGATAACGCAGGAGTTTCTTTTGAAAATGCGGTGCTGCATGAGCATTCCAAATTGCTGGTGACAGAATACAAGCTGATCAATGAAATGATCAAACGCTTGAATCAAAGCCTTAAGCTTACCGATATTCTGGAGTTTGCGACGGTGGAGCTGGTGCAGATTTTCCACGCCGAGGTGGCGGTCATTCTTCAGCTGTCGCCCCAGAAGGATGCCTTTCAAGTTACGTCAACGAATTGGGATGAAATCCGTGATGCTGATTTTCCGACGGATTACGGCTTTTGCGGCATTGTCCATCGAACGAAAGAGCCATTGATCATATCCGATTTTCAAAAGCATCCGGAAATCGAATCGCGATTGATGCTGCAGACCGCTTCACGATCTCTTCTTGCATCACCGATTATCGCCAACTCGGAAGTCATCGGCGTCATTTTAATTACCCATCAGCTGCCGAATTTTTTCTCCTATAATAATTATAAGCTGCTGCAAATCATTTCAGGACACATCGGCCTAGCCATGACCAACGCTTCGCTGCACGCCGAGGTTCGCAGAATGGTAATCACCGACAATTTGACAGGCTTATATGCCCGTCATTATTTGAATGATCAAGTAAGGCTGCGCCAAAACCGCGACTTCTGCGGTTCTCTAATCGTTGTCGATATCGATAATTTTAAAATGGTGAACGATACGTTCGGGCATCAGATCGGCGATCAAATATTGATTCAAGTCAGCGAAATCATTCAATCCAGCATTCGAGAATCGGATATTGCCGCGCGCTGGGGAGGGGAGGAGCTGGCGGTATATTTACCTCAGGTCTCTGTCGAACAGGGAATCCGAATCGCGGAACGCATCCGCAGCCGGGTCAGTGAGGAAACGAACCCGAAGGTTACGGTATCCTGCGGCATCTCGGAATGGAAGAGCGAGGATGACAAAATTAGTGTAGAGAGCTTGTTCTACAAAGCGGACATGGCGCTGTATCAAGCGAAGCATTCGGGTAAAAATCAATATCAGGTTGGGTGAGGCGGAATAACCTCCCTTTTTCGGGACACGATAAATGTTGCGAAGAAGGGAGGTTTTTTTATTATGCTTACATGCAAAATTCAGCGTTTCCTCCGCAAGGAAGCGGGCAAGCGAATGGCAGCCGGGGCGGCCGGTATCGCTCTGTTTACAGGGCTATGCGCAGGCTGTACCTATCCCGCTGGTTCAGTAGAAAGCGAGCAGCTGCTGCGAGATACTGTGAAAAAAGTAAACGATGCAGAGAACTTTGCCTTCCAAGGGGAAAGCAGTGTTACCATTGAAGATATTTCCTTAACGAAAGATATTGAATTTCAAGGGTATGTACAGGGCAGAGGTAAAGCGGTAATTACGAAAAAAAATGAATCAGCTGCAGAAGAACAGACGCTTTCTTCGGCAAGCAAGCTGAACCCGCTGGTCCAGCTGAATCGTTTGGCGGATGTGCAGAGAAGTGTAACGGTAAACCAGGAGCTCTCTGATAATGTAACCTTAGTGCTTGATATTGAGTCGGAGCCGAATGAGATGGCGGCATTCTTAAAGGAGCAGTGGGGAGAAGCCGCAGCAGAGGCGGAGCTGGAGCAAATGCTGGGCCGCGTTACGGAGAAGTACGGGTTAAGCTCCGAGCAGCAGGAGCGCTGGAAAGCAATCGCAGCGGAACGGATTGAGCAGGCTCGCGGGAAATATATTGCGATGCTGGATTCCGTTAATACCGATACGCATTATCGGCTATATATAGATAAAGGAACGGAGCTGCCTTCACAGCTGGAGGCGAGTACAACGCTCCAATATAAGAATGAGGAAGCGGAGAGGGAGGAAACGTCTCGAACGATTTACCGCTTCTACAATTATTCTGAAGATCAGCTTATTGACCGGGAATCAATCGAGAACCCATAATGTTCCTACCGCCTAAAACATGCTACAATGAGGCTTGGGCTTTAAGCCGGGGAGGTCAAACATGGGGAAATCACAAGTATGGAAAAAGTCTCTGGCGCTGCTCGGGCTGCTAGCAGCAGGAATCGGCGTCGTTTATTTTCTTTTTTTTACGAAAACGGGTTCAATATTGCTCAACTCCAATGTAGAGCAGTTATCGCAATATTTACTCTCCTTTGGCTGGATGGCGTATGTCCTAGCGGTTGCCGTTGTATTCACGGTAACCTTTTTTCCGGTCATGCCCTTCTTTATTATTGGGGGGATTTGCACGGTTTCCTTCGGGTTTGTAAAAGGCTTTATTATCGCCTACACCGCCACGGTAATCGCTGCCTGCATTTCCTTTTATGTTACGCGTTATTTCGCCCATGAATGGGTGGAGCGGCGCATTTCGCGTTACCCTTCCATAGCTTTATTTAATCAAAGCTTGGATCAACGCGGGTTTTTCGTAATTTTATTTTTGCGGGTCATCCCGGTTATCCCATCATCCGTGATTAATTTCGGAGCCGGGATTTCTAAAATACGCTTTGCTTCGTTTGCATCCGCTTCAGCACTCGGAAAGCTCCCGATCATTTTTATGGAGTGCATGCTTGGCTATGACCTGATGCATTTTCAGGAAAATAAACAACGGCTGCTGCTGCTTTCCGCCATATTTGTTGTGCTGGGACTGGTTGGAGTTGCGGTAAAAAAAAGAATGAAAGCAAAGAATGAAGTCCAGAAAGTGGAGAAAAGGCTCGAAACGTACGTAAAAGGAGGAGAAACACCATGAGAGATCCGCGCATTAGCCAGTTGGCGAAGCAGTTGGTTCATTATTCGGTTGGTGTAAAGCAAGGTGACAATGTATTAATTGAAATGATCGGCGGCGAGCGCGAGCTGGTCAAAGCTCTTATTGAAGAAATATATCAGGCGGGGGGAAATCCTTACGTTGAGCTTCAGGATCGCAATATCCGCCGCGTTATTATTTCTTCGGCATCGAAGGCACATATTGAAGAGTGGGCTGCGCATGATTTGGAGCGAATGAACAAAATGAACGGGTGGATCGGTATCCGGGCTTCCGAGAATGCAAGTGATCTATCCGGCATTCCTTCCGATAAAATGGCCCAGTATGAGCAGCTTTACACGAAGCCGGTACATCTTGAGCGCCGGGTGAAGCATACAAATTGGGTTATTGCGCGCTTCCCGAACGATGCAATGGCGCAAATGGCCGGTATGAATACGGATGCGTTTGAGCAGTTCTATTTCAACGTTTGCAATTTGGATTATGCGAAAATGTCGAAAGCAATGGACCCGCTCTCGGAGCGCATGAGCCGTACAGACAAGGTTCGGATCGTCGGCCCGGGCACAGACTTGTCCTTCTCCATTAAGGGCATCGGCAATGTCAAGTGCGACGGCAAGCGGAATATTCCGGATGGGGAGCTGTATACGGCGCCGGTTCGCGATTCCGTTAACGGGGTCATCACCTATAATACACCGTCTGTGCATTTGGGAGTTACATACGAAAACATCTGTTTCCGTTTTGAAAACGGCAAGATTGTAGAGGCGACAGCCAATGATACGGAACGTCTGAACGCCGTCCTCGATACGGACGAAGGGGCTCGTTACATCGGCGAATTCAGCCTTGGCTTTAATCCTTATATTCTTCATCCAATGAAGGATACATTGTTTGACGAGAAAATTGCTGGCAGCCTGCATTTTACCCCAGGTCAAGCTTACGAAGAAGCGGACAACGGCAACCGTTCTGCCGTACATTGGGATCTCGTGCTCATTCAGCGCCCGGAATATGGCGGCGGAGAAGTATGGTTCGATGATGAGTTAATTCGTAAGGACGGATTGTTTGTCGTACCGGACTTGAAGGGACTCAACCCGGATCAGTTAAAATAATCCAAATTGTTCTTGCACAGGTGATTCGTTACAAGGTATGATGGTATCAAATATTTCTGGAGGCGATCCTATGTCCAACAAAAATGCTGCTATCGTCGAACTTTCCCAAACTGCAAACCAATTCAAGTCCTCTATCGTTCTTCAATACGAGAACAAGTATATCGATGTGAAGAGCATCCTTGGACTGTTCACAACTTTGGTGAACACCGGAGAATATGAACTGCATGTTCATGGCCCGGATGAAGCAGAAGCGAAGACAGCGATGAAGGAAGTATTTGAAAAGCACGGCATGACGGTAGCAGTAATCTAATACCCGATCGCCGAAAGAGTGATCCTGACCCGATTGAAGGGAAGGATCATTTTTTATTTTGGCAGCGCTTTCCCGCGAATACCTCACTTGTACAAAGCCTCGTTTTCGTCTAATATAGACATAGGTACATTGCAGGCAGACAAGGGGGGACCACAATGTCTTCATCGGAACTAATGCTAGAATTACATCAAAAGGCGCTGCAGCTTCTGCAGGAGGATGCAGAGAAGATAGAGAAGTTGATCGAGATCCAGATGGAAACTCTGACAAACCGCCGTTGCCCGGTGTACGAGGAAGTGCTAGACACGCAGATGTACGGCTTATCTCGGGAAATTGATTTTGCCGTGCGCGCAGGTTTGCTCGATGAACATTACGGAAAAGCGCTGCTGATCAAGCTTGAGCGGAATTTGGCAGAATTGTACGAAGCGCTTAGCCAAAGCAAATAAAAAACGCCGAGTCTCCAATTTTGGAGCATCGGCGTTTTTTTGTACGCAGCTAGATCAAATAAAAGGCGATTCCGATAATCATATAAACCACCAAGAGCAGGAAGCCTTCATACCAGTTGGAGGAGCCGTCCTGAGAAATGTTTTTGGCAATAAATACGGCGACGCCCATGGCCACAAGCTCTTCTACGGTGAAAATAATGTCCATCGGCTTCCCCATAAAGAAGCTGACGAGGACGAGCACCGGTGCGACGAACAGGGCGATTTGCAGTGAGCTGCCGATGGCAATTTCTACAGACGCGCCGATTTTGTTTTTCATCGCAAGTAATATCGCTGCACTGTGTTCTGCCGCGTTGCCGACAATGGCAATCAGGAATGCGCCGACAAACAGCTCGGAAAGTCCAAAACGATGTGTAACCTCCTCCAATGTGCCGACCAGCCATTCGCTGACGAAAGCGACCATCGCTGTCGCTACAATAAGCAGCACAATGGATGTGCCTTTTGACCAGGAAGGCTGTTCCCCATGGTCTGGGGCGGCTTCATCCGTCAAAACATGCTTATGCGTAACCATGGAAAAAAGCAGCCAGAGCAAATAAGCTATAACGAGAATGACAGCTACCGATAAGCTCATTTGCTCGGTTTGGGCGCTAGTCAGCCGGGAAGCGAACATCGCCGGCACGAACAGGGCAATAATCGAAAGGATCATTAACGAAGAGTTGTGGGAAGCTAGCTTTACATTGAAGTTTTGCTCCTTAAACTTCAATCCCCCGGCAACAAAGCTTGCTCCGAGCACAAGCAGCAGGTTCCCGATCACCGAACCGGTGATGCTTGCTTTTACCATATCGAAAAGACCTTCTTTAATGAGAAGAATAGCAATAATAAGTTCTGCTGCATTGCCGAAAGTGGCGTTCAAAAAACCGCCCAGCCGCTGTCCTGCATAGTGCGCTACATTTTCCGTCGCTTTTCCGAGAAAGCTGGCTGCGAGAATAATAGCTACGCAGGA
Source organism: Paenibacillus turpanensis (assembly GCF_011421635.1). Taxonomy (GTDB): domain Bacteria; phylum Bacillota; class Bacilli; order Paenibacillales; family YIM-B00363; genus Paenibacillus_AK; species Paenibacillus_AK turpanensis. The sequence continues at coordinate 248,615 of NZ_WTLI01000001.1, read as the reverse complement.
AATCACGAACTGCACCATCATCGGCAAATGCAAGTAATGAGCCGCTCCGCTGGCAATAAAGCCTCCGCCCAGTAAAGTGTAATACACCTTTGGATTCATTCCAATTTCACCCCTATAAAAGTTCCGAGCAAAAAATAACAGCCTCTCTACTATATCTTATCCGGCTGACGGAGAGCAAATGATTTCCAATTCAAAAATTGGTCGGTCGGTTGCGGCAGAGCCCATAAACTTATACAATGGAACTACGATACGAAAAGAGGTGGTTGTCTATGGCAAAACACGAGGAGCACGGGTCCGTACGCGTGTCGGACGATGTCGTTTCAACCATAGCAGGTTTGGCGGCGTTGGATACCCCAGGCATCGCAGCGATGTCGGGAGGCATTTCTGAAGGCTTAGCCAAGCGGCTGAGCGGGAAGAATGTCCAGAAGGGCGTTACCGTCGAAGTCGGGCAGGTAGAGGCGGCAGTTGATTTGCGCGTCATCGTCAACTACGGTGTGCAGATTCAAGAGGTGTGTCAAGACCTGCAAAACAATGTAAAGGAAGCCATCGAGAATATGACCGGCCTCCAGGTCGTTGAAGTGAATGTGAAAGTAGAAGGTGTTGCATTTAAAGAGGATGCTCAAGAGGAGCCGTCCCAGCAGCTTCGGGTAAAATAGGCACTAAAAAGGGCAGTTTCGGCGAACTATCTCACCGGAACTGCCTTTTTGTTGTATGAGGCCGAGGCATTGGGTTCCTGCTGCTCACGAGAAACGCTGAGCAGAATCCCCATGCTAAACATACATACGAGTAAAGAAGAGCCGCCATAGCTGATAAACGGCAGTGTTACTCCCGTGGAAGGAATGGCACCGGTTACCCCGCCGATATTTATAAAGGCTTGGGCCCCGAGCATGCCCATGACACCCGTTCCAATTAACGTACCGAACAGATCGGGACAACGAAGGGCGACAATGAGTCCGCGCCAAATAAATAACAAATACGCAAGCAGGAATAGGCTTGTCCCGATAAAACCGAGTTCTTCGCCTACAATGGCAAAAATGAAGTCGTTATGTGCCTCCGGGAGATAGTGCAGCTTCTGCACACTGCGTCCGATGCCGGTACCGGTAAGGCCACCGTGCCCGAAGGCATAACGGGACTGCAAAATTTGGTAGCATGCATTCGAGGTATCCGACCAAGGATCCAAGAAGCAGGTGACACGATCGAAGCGGTAACCGAGATCCTGTTTGATGAGCGCATAGATCCCGATAAAAACAGCGCCAGTTGCGCCAATGATTCCTATAATAGAAAATAAATGCTTGAGATTTGCGCCGCCGGTAAGAATAACGGTGAAGGCACAAGCCAAGAAGATAACACTAGAGCCAAAATCAGGCTGCATAAAAATTAAAGAGGATAACAATCCGACCATGACGATAACCGGAAGGAGCCCGCTTTGAAAATCGCGGAACTTTTCTCCTTTTTTGCTGATGAGCGCGGATAAATATAATATAATGCTCAGCTTCGCAAATTCGGCGGGCTGAATCCCTAAGTTTCCGATCTGGAGCCAGCTGTGCGCTCCGTTGACGGGTGGACGGAACAAAACAATAACGAGCATCACCATGACAACAATCAAATACGGAAGAAACCATTTCTTCAGCTTGCTGTAATGGATATTCATCAGTGTCAGCATTCCGATCGAGCCAAGGATAACCCAGATGACCTGCTTTTTTAAATAATAAAACTTGTCTGCAATATCGGGGTCGGCTGCCGCAGTTGCACTGCTGGAGCTGAATACCATGACAAGTCCGAAGCAGACAAGAATAAAGGTTAGAATCAAGAGAAGAAAGTCCGGTGTTCCCCTTTTCGAGGAGTTCATTGGCGCTTCCCTTTATTAATGGCTAGCAAGCTGGTCTTTCAGCGCAGCCAGCTTCATCTTGGCAATTTTTAATACCTGCTCCGGCACTTGGCCTTCGTAATCGAGTCCATGCGGGAAAGTCGCACGTCCAAGATATACGTCGTCAATGCGCAAAATCGCGTCCGGGTTTTCCAGCTTACCTTCAACGGCGCGAGTGCTGATGCGAAGATAATATTCGGCACCCGACGCGGTGTCGTCGATTTTGTAATCGTAAGTCGCTCTATAGTACTCCCACTGCCACCGGACAAAGCCGATTTTGGAAGAGGCGGAATCCAAATGGTGAAGATCGGTTTTTTGACCGTTTAATCCTGTATTTTCGAGAATCACAAAAAATTCCTCCTAGTTTCGTAATGCAGCAGGTTAGCTGTCTTTTCCATGATAGTATGTTTCATGGCGATGTGCAAGCCGCGCTTTAGGCAAAAAAACGAACCTTTTCACGCTTTGCGAGGATCATAATGGAACACGCAAAGACGAACATGCTACAATAAGTACAAATCGAAACCGAGTGGAAAGAGGAGCTGCGCATGACATTGTCTATAGGATTGGATCAATGGTATCCGCGCATGGTGGAATGGAGACGCCACCTGCATTCAAATCCGGAGCTTTCCTATGAAGAGAAAGAAACCTCAGCGTTCATTGCGAAACAGCTGTCCGATCTTGGGCTGGAAGTTGCGACGGGGGTTGGCGGTCACGGCATAACGGCGCTGCTGCGCGGGGCGGAGCAGGGACCTACGATTGCATTTCGCGCCGATATCGATGCCCTTCCGATCCAGGATGAGAAGGATTGTGAATATAAATCGAAGGTTCCCGGAGTCATGCACGCCTGCGGACATGACGCGCATACGGCCGCGCTGCTTGGAACGGCTGCGCATTTATGCTCGGTACGCGACCGTTTAAAGGGAAACGTAAAATTTATTTTCCAGCCTGCGGAAGAAGTAAGTCCGGGCGGCGCTCTTGGCATGATTCGCGACGGCGCATTGGAAGGCGTCGATGCCATATACGGAGTTCATTTGTGGACGCCGTTTCCCGTAGGCACGATTCAGACGAAAGCGGGTCCTTTCATGGCAGCCGCCGATGAGTTCCAAATTACCGTACAGGGTAAGGGTGGACACGGAGGTCTGCCGAATCAGACGGTGGACAGCATCGTAACGGCCTCGCATCTCGTGGTCAACCTGCAAACGATCGTGAGCCGCAACGTCGATCCGACCGACCCTTGCGTCATTTCCATTGGCTCGATTCATGGGGGATCGGCTTTTAATGTGATCGCGGAAAAGACGGCGTTGATCGGTACGGTTCGTTCCTTTACTGCGGAAACCCGCGATTTGGCGGAACGCCGTCTGAAAGAGGTCGTTAAGGCGAGCTGCGAGATGCAGGGGGCTACCGCCGAGTTTGAGTACAAGCGGGGGTACCCGCCGGTCGTTAACCCGCAGCGCGAAACGGAGCTTGCGATGCAGGTGGCCCGGCAAACCGTAGGAGAGTCCAACGTAATGGAGAGTCCTTTTATTATGGCCGGGGAAGATTTCGCTTACTATTTGCAACAGGTGCCGGGCTGCTTTGTTTTTGTCGGCGCGGGCAGCGAAAAGCATGTGGCCCCGCATCACCACCCGTTATTTGACATTGATGAGAAGGCCATGCTTCTTTCCGCGCAGTGGTTTACCCGAATGGCGGAAGCCTATTTGGGCTGATCTTCTAACGCATGGATTCGGTCCCTCAGGGAAGTCTAAACCGTGAGGGCCGGCGACTGCCGTTTCTCTTCGTTCATTTTTGGAGGAGGGATAACGATGAGCAAAAAAGTGCGTGAAATTATGACGACGGATGTTGAGACGGTTACTTTAAAGGACAACATTTATGAGGTTGCCGTTAAAATGAAAAAATACGACGTCGGTTTCGTGCCTGTTGTAGAAGGCCGCAAACTGATCGGCGTAATTACGGACCGTGACCTTGTGATTCGCGGTTATGCAGAAAAGCATTCGGGATCCACTGAAGTGAGCGAAGTGATGACAAACAAGCAAATCACGACGGTTACTCCAGAGACGACTGCGGATGAAGCAGCAAAAATGATGGCAAAAGAACAGGTACGCCGTTTGCCGGTCGTTGAAAACGGCGAGCTGGTCGGTGTCGTTGCCATCGGCGATCTGGCTGTACGCAACAAGCTGGAAGAGGAAGCGGGAGAGGCGCTAAGCAAAATCTCCGAGCCTGTGCATTCCAGATAATAGGGCAGTACTGCAAACCCGGAAGCCTTGGGCTCCGGGTTTTTTGCGTCCGGTCGTTTAAACCGCCCAGCGAACTTTCATACTAATAGAAAAGGGCGGAGGCGATTCATGATGAGCAAAAATTTAAAGCCATTAATTGTTCAAAACGATTTTTCGCTGCTGCTTGAGGTAAGAAATCCATTATTTGAGGAAGCGCGGGCGCGAATCTGCGGGTTCGCCGACTTGGTCAAAAGCCCGGAGCATGTCCATACCTACCGGATGAGCCCGTTGTCATTATGGAATGCGGCGGCGGCCGGCTGGACCAGCGCAGAGGTTGTCGCTGTTTTGGAGCAATATGCCAAGTTTCCGGTTCCCTCCAAGGTTAAAACGGAAATTGCCGAGTACATCAAAAGATACGGTATGCTCGTTTTAGAACAAACGGAGCTTGGACTTATTTTGCGTGTTAGCGACGCTGCTGTATACGATAAAATATCGGCCTATCCCTCGCTTCAGGAATGGTTCGAGGGCCATGATGAGGCGGGAGCTGTATACATAAAGCCGGAAGGTCGCGGCGTGCTAAAGCAGGAGCTTGTAAAGCTGGGTTATCCTGTACAGGATTTTGCCGGATTTTCACACGGAGAGGCCATGGGGATCAACCTCAAGGAAACCCTTCCGGACGGTCGACCGTTTGAGCTGAGGTCCTATCAGCGAGAATCGGTGGAAGCCTTCTACCGGGGTGGCACTGCAGAGGGAGGAAGTGGTGTGCTTGTCCTGCCATGCGGAGCGGGGAAAACGGTGCTGGGCATCGCCATCATGGCTAGATTGCAGTGCGAGACGTTGATTCTGACGACGAACGTTACCAGTGTCAGACAGTGGCGAAACGAAATAATAAACAAGACGACGCTGGACGAGGATCAAGTCGGCGAGTATAGCGGCACGATGAAAGACGTGAAGCCGGTGACGATTGCAACCTACCAAATTTTGACCCACCGGCGAACGAAGCAGGATATTTTTTCCCATATGGGTCTTTTTAATCAAAGGAACTGGGGGCTCATTATTTACGATGAAGTACATTTGCTGCCGGCACCGGTTTTCCGGGCAACTGCGGATATTCAGGCAAAGCGTCGGCTGGGGCTAACCGCGACGCTTGTCCGCGAAGACGGCTGTGAAGAGGATGTGTTCTCGCTGGTTGGCCCCAAGCGTATCGATGTGCCTTGGCGGTCGTTGGAGGAACAGGGCTGGATTGCAAAAGCGAGATGTGTGGAAATCCGTGTGCCGATGCCTGAGGCGGTAGAGCGGCAATACGAGGCGGCAGAGCCCAAGGAGAAATTTCGGATTGCTGGAGAAAACCCTTGGAAAATGGCGGCGATCGGCAGGCTGCTGAAACGTCATGACGGGCTGCCGACGATTATTATCGGCCAGTATCTCGATCAGCTGAGCTACATAGCGGAAAAGACAGGGGCTCCGCTTATCACAGGGCAGGTTCCCCACGAGGAACGGGAGCGGATTTTTGCTGCGTTTCGCAGTGGTGAGCGATCGCTCATCGTGGTGTCAAAGGTGGCGAACTTTGCCGTAGATTTGCCTGATGCGGCTGTTGCCATTCAAGTTTCGGGAAGCTTCGGCTCCCGGCAGGAAGAAGCTCAAAGGCTGGGCCGCGTGCTTCGCCCGAAGCAGTCCGGGTCGACGGCGTATTTCTACTCGCTTGTCTCACACAGGACCAATGAACAGGATTTTGCAATGAAGCGTCAGCTGTTTTTGGTTGAACAGGGATACCGGTACGAAATTCAAACGATTGCGATTACAGAACCGGAGATGATGCTGGTATGAACCGATTGTATTATTTGTCGCATATGTCGCATGGGGATCAGAAAGAGGAGCAGTCAAAGCCGCTGGAAGCCGGTGTCTTGGCGAAGAGCTTGAACAAGCTGGAGCGTGAGGCATTGCTGTCGGTGCTGCGCAGCTTTGCCGGCGAGCCTTTTACGGAAGAAGAGTTGGTTCGTGCCGCTCCCCCCGGCCAATCCGGGGCGGAGATGCGGGTCGGTCTCATGCTGCTTCGGAAAAAGAACATCGTCTTCTCCCTAATGAAATCGTGGGGGGAGAGAGTGTTTGTCCTGCCCAAAGATACGCTTAGCTGTTGGCAGGAGGCGCTCCTTCCGGAAATTGCCGAAGCCGTGAGGGTGGTATCCGGAGAGCAGCCGGTGTCTGTGGAGGCCCCATGCGGGCGGGGGATCGTTTATGATCTGCTAGCCGTTTTAGCGGCGCTCTCAAGGCAGGAGGCACCCTTAACGGGAAAGGGCGTACTTCATCGCAAGCTGGTCCAAAAGCTTACGGCCCAGGTTGAGGCGGATGCGGAAAGAGTAAGCGGAATCGGAATTCGATACCGCAATGATGATGTGTACCCCGTACAGCTGGCGCTCGTTCTTGATCTTGCGCTTTCTTTGGGGCTTGTGGCGCCGCAAAATGGCGTGCTGGCTGTCCAAGAAAACGTGTTAAGCCAGCTATTCCAAGAACAGCTTCAGGGCATGCACCGGAAGTTGTTTGAATTATTTCTGGAACGGGCCGGCTGTTCCGACCCATGGCTGCAGCATGCCGAAGCCGCATTCGATAAAGCGCACGATACCGGTTGGCTTTCCGTAAACGGATTCCGGGCTGTGCTTGAGGAATCGGGCATTGTGCTCCCGTCTTCGCGTGAAGCTGCCGAGGCTGCCCTTCTCAATGCCTGGCTGCTTCCATGGAGCGCACTGGGCTGGGCGGAAGCGGGAAAGAGCGCCGGCGGCGAATGGCTGTTTCGTGTTCAGGCTCCGGCGGGAAGCACCGATTCTGCGGAGGAGGAAACAGAGGCCGGCGTGTTCGTGCAGCCCGATTACGAGGTAATTGTGCCTCCAGACTGCCCGCTTGAGCTGCGCTGGGAGCTTGAGCATTTTGCGGAGCATCTCCAGACGGATCAGGTGAGCCGCTACAGGCTTTCCCGTGAGAGCTTCCGGCTGGGACAGGGGCTCGGAAGAGATCCCCAGCGTTTCTGTTCGCTGCTTGAGGCGCAGGCGCTGTTCGGCATACCCGAGCAGGTGGAATGCTCGCTTCGAGAATGGGCCGACCGGACTCATACGGCCTCGATCCTGCAGCTTACGGTTCTGCGCAGTGAAGAAACGGAAACGGCCGACAAGCTTGCTGTCCATCCGCGAATTTCTCCGCTGCTCGGCGCCCGAATCGGGGAACGTTATTTTGAAGTTGACCCGCAGCAGGCTGATAAGCTGCGTGAGCTGCTTCGGCAGGAGGGCTATGCGTTGGAACGCGGAACGGTGAAGAAGGACAGCGTGTCGCCTAATCTCCAGAAGCCAGAGGAAGGGCAGGAGTCTGGACTGGTGCTGCCGAGGCATGCGCTGCATTTGTACCGTGTAGAAAAGCGAGCGCCGACGCTCGATACGGTTTATCCGGAGTTAAAAGCGGTGCCGCCTATGTGGCTGAACGAAAGTCGGCCTTATCACGCCGCAACGCAAAAGCAAATCCTGCAGAAGGCGATCGAATGGCAATCGTCGGTGAAGCTGCGGACCAAAGCGGGTGCGCTGCGGCTTCAGCCTCTTCGCGTAACGGAGGATTCATCGGGATGGAACGTATCGGGCCGCACCGAAAACGGTGAAATTCGCCTTCAATACGGGGATTGGGAGGAAATGCAGTTGATTTTACCTGGGATAAATGATAAATAAGAGGTAAGCCAAAAGAGAGGACTGAACGCGAATGAGCGTTATTGAAAGCCGCACTCTGGATATGGCCGCCCTTATTTCCAAGGCTTACGAGCTTGGAGAATTCATTAACGAGTCTGTTCTTGTCGCCGAATATAAGCGCAGTAAATCGAAGGTAGACGAGAATCCTCATATACGTAAAATCGTCGAGCGCTTCGAGAAAGCGAAGGAACGATTTGAAGAATGCAAAAGGTTCGGCCATTTTCATCCCAATTATCACGAGGCACTGAATGAAGTGCATGCCATCCAGGATGAGCTGGAGCAGCATAAGGAAGTAATTCGCTTTAAAGATGCGGAACAGCAGCTGGATGAGCTGTTATATGAAGTATCCGAGCGCATTGCGCGCTCGGTTTCGCAATCGATTAAAGTGCCGAGCAATTTTGACCTGTCAACAGGAGGCGGCTGCAGCACCGGAGGGGGCTGCAGCGGCAAATGCGGCTAAATTAGCCGCATGCCTCTCGGTCAAGTGTAAAGCAGGGCTCGATCCGGCCGACAGCGTCGCCGCGCCAATTATGCAGCAGCGGCGAATGAAAGCCGGCCAGCGCTTCATATTCGCGGCCGGAAAGCAGCTGCAGCTGGCGCAGTGCTTCGACAACGGCTGGATACAGCGCGCGCAGCGAGCCGTCTTCGACCTTCACGGCGATGCCGAGGCCTTCATCCGGCACGGTGACTGCGAAGACGCCCTCGGCGCCCATCTTGCCGATCAGGCGGCCGCCTGTGGCCCGAATTAGCGCCGTATCGAAGCGGTCGTCGCCGGCCAGCAGATGCGGGTGGCTGCGCAGGGCGCGGAGAATGCGGCCGCACGCCGCCGCGTAGCCTTCCGGAAGCGAATCCGGCCGGCCTAAGCGGGCGTAGGCAAGGGCGAGCTTTTGGAGCGGCATCGCAAATACGGGAACACCGCAGCCGTCGATTCCAAGCGGAATATCTGCGGCTTCTTCTCCACTCATTGCCGCAACCGTTTTCAACATATACTGCTGCACCGGATGAGACGGATCCATATAATTTTCGTCTTTTGCTCCAAGAAAAGCGCTCAGCGTAAGCATCGCTGCATGCTTGCCCGAGCAGTTGTTGTGTAAGCTTGTAAAAGGGGTTCCGTGCTCTCTCATCCTGACTGCCGTTGGTTTATGGTAAGGGGCATGCGGACCACATTGCAGCTGATCCTGGGATATTCCTGCTTTTTCCAAAAGCTTGGTAACGGCCTCAACGTGGACAGGCTCTCCGTTATGGGAGGCGCAGGCGACGGCGATATCTTGGTCTTCCAGCCCGAAGCGTTCTGACGCCCCGCTTACCAGAACGGGAATCACCTGAAGCAGCTTTGCGGTAGAACGGGCGAACATCGGGTCTTTCGGATCGCCGGCAGAAGCGACTAGAGCACCGCTGCTGTGGACAACAGCAACCCGCCCGGAATGCATACTTTCGCGCAAGGGCCCGCGCAGTACGGATACTAAAGGAACATGTTTTGCCATCATCTTATTCGTCATCTCCAAATAAAAATAACTTGCTAAAGGGGGAAAACGCTTGTTTCCGGATCGTACAGGCCTAATTGTATGGGTCAATGACACGAAGGCGGCCCGTAACCTGGAGCGTTACGGTCACGTCCATTTCATTTCCAAAAAACTGCATTATGTTGCTATGTATATTCATACGGACCGTTATGACGACGTGGTCAAAGCAATGCTGAAGCTGCCGTACGTCAAAAAAATAGAAAAATCGTTTCGAGGCGAGCTCAAAACGGAATACAGTAGCAATATCCCCGACAAGACCCGATTTTACACGTATTGAGCGCGTTTGGAAAGCAGAAGGAACCTTTAGCCTATTGGAAAATAGGCGAAGGTTCTTTTTTGGCTGATTTTCGACGACATTTTCAAAATGGTGTCGGAAAAAAGGTAAAATTAACCTGTTCCTAGCAAAAAATAGTTGGAAACATTTTTGCGATACGTTATTATTTATAGAAGTAATAGAATTGGGCACTTTGTACTAGAAATGGGGTGGAATTTATGAAAGATAAGGCAACGAGAAGGTTTGGGACTTATGAATCTTTTTTTGTTGAGCTTGGCGATATACGTGTGGCCGATATTATCGTCACCAATCATGCAAAGCAGCGCTGGATCGACCGGGTAGAAACCGAAAAAACAGGGTTTGCGGATATCGCCGAATTTATGTGGGAGAAGCTAAAGCAGGGCAGGATGGAATCGTATTACCGCAATGAACAGGATGTCTATTTAGTAGACGATGATTTGGTCGTCGTTTGTGAATTTGCCGATTTAAAGGAAGTTGATCTGATTGGCAACCCCCTTCAAAAGATGATTATCGTGACGTTTCTCGGACGCATGTCCGAAACTCTGGAGCTTCGTGATTTAAAGTCGTACTACTCGTGGCTGCGGCATTCGCGGAGAATGACGCTTATCAAAAACAGCAGGAAGCGCAGATAATGTTAAAAAAATCCCGAAATGCCCGCGGCTCACGATCGAGCGGCGGCTTTTTATTTTCATAAGAAATATTTATAATAGAGGAAATTATACAAAACGCAGCTCGGAAACCCGTGAGGAGGAGCGCCATCATGGCCTTAACGTTTCATCAGCTTCATATTTTTTACACCGTGGCAAGTAAAGGAAGCTTTTCTGCTGCTGCGCAGGCGCTGCATATGACGCAGCCTGCGGTGACTATGCAGGTCCAATCGCTTGAGGAGTATTTTGGCACAAAGCTGTTTCACCGCTCAACGAAAAAAATTGAAATGAGCGATGCAGGCCGGACCTTATTGCCTTATGCAGAGCAGAGCATCCAGCTGATGAAGAAAACAGATGTTGCCATGTCTAAGTTTACCCATATGCTGCAGGGCAGACTTGTGCTTGGCGCGAGTCTGACAATCGGCGAATACATTTTGCCGCGATTGCTCGGGCCGTTTTCGCAGGAATACCCTCATATTTCGGTCAGCATGAAGGTAATGAATTCAACGCAGCTGATCGAGGATATACGCAGCCATCAGCTCAATTTTGCCTTAATTGAAGCGCCGATCCAGCAGCCGGATCTCCACAGTGAAGCGGTGCTCTCCGATGAGCTCAAGCTGATTGTGCCGGCCGGACACGAGCTGTACGAACGCGAATCGGTTACGATGGAGGAAATGCTGGCCTATCCTTTTGTACTGAGGGAGAAGGGCTCGGGCACTCGTCAGGTGATGGAGCAGGAAATGAGCGCCAAAGGGATTGAGCCGGAGCGGATGAAAATCGTCATGGAGCTCGGAAGCACGGGAGCCGTCAAATCCGCGGTGGAAGCGGGGCTGGGGCTGTCAATTTTGTCCTCTTCTTCGGTAAAGCATGAGGTGACACTCGGGTTGTTTAAAGTGATGGAGGTCAGCGACGTTCGTTTCGTCCGGAGCTTTTATGCAACCTATTTAAATACGACCCTGCTGCCTATCTCGGCGGTAACCTTTCTAACCTTCCTGCGGGAGCGCGATTTGGGCAAATGGCTGTGAGTCGTCGGGACACGCAAAGGATCGGACCCCTGGCGCTTAGGTCAGGGACAGTGAATGTTTGGAGGATAACAGAATGAATAATGCAGATATGCATATGCATACAACGGCATCCGACGGGCTGCATCGGCCCTCGGAAGTAGTGCGTATGGCGAAGGAAGCGGGTCTTGACCTGATTGCGATCACGGATCACGACACGGTTGCCGGAGTGAAAGAGGCGCAGGAGGAAGGCGAACGGATTGGCGTCCGCGTCGTACCTGGGGTGGAAATCAGCACGGCCGACGAAGGCTGCGATGTTCATGTGCTTGGTTATTGGATGGACGTGGAGAACGAGACGCTGCTGCTTAGGCTGGCGGAGCTTCGCCGCGTGCGCGATTCACGGAACGAGGAGATTTTGGCGAAGCTCACTCAGCTCGGAATGAGCTTAACGATGGAAGAGGTTGTTGCTTCGATCGGAAGAGAGCTGAAGCAGGATGAGACGGTCGGCAGGCCGCATATTGCGTCGGCGCTGCTGCAAAAAGGGTATGTCGCAACCATTCAAGAAGCGTTTGACCGGTATCTCGCTTCCGGAAAGCCGGCATTTGTGCTTCCGCAGCGCATCTCTCCGGAGGAAGCTGCGCGCTGGATTCGCGAGGCGGGTGGAAGCGCGGTTATCGCCCACCCGGGCATTTACGGACGGGATGCTATGGTAGAGCGGCTGCTCGAAACGAAGCAATTCGACGGGCTTGAGGTATTTCACTCCGACCATAGTCCAGAGCAGGAAGCCGTCTATGAAGCGCTGGCGTTAAGCAATGGGCTTGTGCTTACAGCCGGCTCGGATTTTCACGGGGCGCGCAATGGGGCGCTGCACCGCTCGTACATCGGGGCTCGGAGAACGTCGGCAGAAACAGCGCAAAAGCTGCTCTCCCTCGCGGAAGCGAGAAGGAAGGGAGGGCATGAAGGGTGATCCGTAAAGCGATTATACCTGCGGCGGGTCTCGGTACCCGCTTTTTGCCGGCTACCAAGGCGCAGCCGAAGGAAATGCTGCCGGTTGTTGATAAGCCGGCGATTCAATATATTGTCGAGGAAGCCATTTCCTCGGGCATCGAAGATATTATTATTGTCACCGGCCGCAACAAGCGGGCGATCGAGGACCATTTCGACAAGTCGTTCGAGCTGGAGACTACGCTGGAAGAACAAGGGAAAGAAGAATTGCTTTCCCTGGTAAGAAGCATTTCGAATATGACGGATATTCATTATATCCGCCAGAAGCAGCCGCTTGGCCTTGGACATGCCGTTTTATGCGCACGAAAATTTATCGGAAATGAGCCGTTTGCCGTTCTTCTTGGAGACGACATCATCGAATCGGAGCCGCCCTGCTTACATCGGATGATATCGCTTTATAACGAGTACCGCACCTCGGTTATAGCGGTGCAGGAAGTCGATTGGGAGGATGTGGACAAGTACGGGATCGTGTCGCCTGTAGCCGATTCCAGCGAGCATCCGTGGATTGAGGATTTGATCGAAAAGCCGAGCAGGGAGCAGGCGCCCTCTAATATGGCGGTGATCGGCAGATACGTCATCCACCCCGAAATCTTTGATATTTTGGAGCGGCAGGAGCCGGGACGCGGCGGTGAAATTCAGCTCACCGATGCGCTGCGCAAGCTGAATGAGATTCAGCGGATGAAAGCGTATCGGATTCAGGGCAAGCGTTACGACATTGGGGACAAGTTCGGTTATCTGGAAGCGACGATTGAATATGCGCTGCGCCGTGAGGACATTGCAGACCGGCTCAAGCCCTATTTGCGGCAACTCGTTCAGGAGATGGATTTATAACAATTACCCGGTAGCGGATAAGGAAGTCGCTTCTTTTTAGCGAGGTTGTATAACGTTTGTTATTCCTCTATAATGTTTCCTTAGTTAGGAAGCACAGGGGGAAGGCATGAAACAAAGGCTGTATACAATTAAAGAGGTGTCCCTGCGCACCGGAATTTCAACGCAACTGATCCGCAAATGGGAAGAACGGTACGAGGCGGTCAAGCCGACACGTTTTCCAAACGGATACCGAGGCTATACAAAAGAAGATATGGAAAAGCTGACTTGGCTGAAAAGCCGGGTCGGAGCGGGTGTGCCGATTGGACTGGCCGTTCAGGATTATCAGGGGGACGGACCGGATGAGGGAAAGCCGGAGCCGGCTGCCGGCACCATGCAAGCATTTGCCGGCGGGGCGGAATTGTCCCACTATCGGGAAAGCTTGCTTGAGGCTTTTCTCACGCTGGACCAGCATGATGCGCAGCGGTTATTTGACCGTTTGCTTGCGCTTCATTCCATGGATTTTGTGCTGATGGAAGTTGTGAAGCCCGTGTTGATCGAAATCGGTGAACGCTGGGAACGGGGCGAGCTATCCGAATTTCAGGAGCATTTTGCCAGTCACTTTATGCGGGACCGGCTGCTGGCTGTGCAGCATTTATTTCAAGCGTATGGCGATCGTCCTATGTTTGTCACAGGCTGTGCACCGGGCGAGCGGCATGAAATGGGTATTTTATATTTTGGCTTCTATGCGCTTCAGGTTGGTTATAAGGTCGTATTTTTAGGCACATCGCCTGCGGAAAAGGGGATTTTGGACTGTTTGCGGCAGTTTCGGCCTGCGGCATTTGCCTTTAGCGTATCGACGGAAGAACGAATCGAGGAAATAAAGCCGCTGCTGCTTCAGATGGATTGTGAAATCGAAGAGAACGGCTGGCTGACCAAGGTGTTTATAGGCGGACGCTGTGTAACCGAGGACGCGGTTATGCGCGGCACTAAGCATATATATTTCGTGTCTGGCTGTGCAAGGGATGCGGTCGGCAAAATAAAAAGGCTCGTGGACGTGTAAAACGTACCGTGAGCCTTTTTTGTTTCGGTTTGCCGCTTATTTGAGTTCCGACTTCATCGCTTTAATTTTGGCTTCGTCTGGAGTGACGTACACCGTTTTTTGGTGGTCGTAAATGACGAAGCCAGGCTTTGCCCCATTCGGCTTGCGTACATGACGTGCCAAGGTGTAATCGACCGGAACGCTGCTCGAGTGCTTCGCTTGACTGAAGTAGGCCGCCAGCTCCGCCGCCTCTTCCAGTGTAGAATCCCCGAAGCTTGCGCCGCGGATGAGCACGTGGGAGCCGGGGATGTCCTTGGTGTGCAGCCAGGTTTCGCCGGCTGCGGCAAACTTTAACGTTAAATAATCGTTTTGCGTATTGTTTTTGCCGACAAAGATCGGAACTCCCTCGCTCGATATAAAGCAAGTGAGAGCCGGCCGCCCGTCTTTCTTTTTCTTCTTCGTTTTCTTCGCGCGGGCGCGTAAATAACCGCCTTCGGTCAGCTCCTCGCGAATTTCCCCGATATCGTTTAGCGTAGCGTCCTCCAGCTGAAGCAGCAGACCGCGGAAGTAGCCGTTTTCTTCCTCGGCTTCCTGAAGCTGTTCCTCGATATGCGTTAAGCTGGTCTTCGCTTTATTATATTTTTTGAAATAGCGCTGTGCGTTCTCGGATGGATTTAACAGCGGGTCAAGCGGAATTTCGATTTCGCTTTGCGCCTCATCGTAGTAATCGATGACGGCTGCCTTCGTGTCACCCTTCTGGATCGTATGAAGGGAGGCGGTCAGCAGCTCGCCCAGCTTGCGGAAGCGGTCTGCATCCTTTGCATCCTCGTACGATTCACGCAGCTTGACGATCTTTTTCTCGTTTTTTTGGATTTCGTTTTGCAAAAAACGGCTCAAATCCGCCGTACGCTGTTTGATTAAATCCCGTTCTGATTTATCCCCGTAAAATTGCTCCAAGCAGTCGCTGATTGTATCGAAGCGAACCGGTTCCTCCGGGAATTGCACAAGAGGAACGACGGAAAACACCATTTTCCCTGATTTTCCGGTTTCCTTGATCATGATGTCGTATCGGTGTTCACGGAGACGCTGCATCGTGCTCATAAATGCTGCAGCTGCGGCTTGTGCGACTGAAGCCCCGGCTGGGGCCGCCGCCGCGATCGCTTGGCCGGCAAGCGGGCTGATTCCGGTGTATGCGTCGACGAACGCTTTGCCGGCTGCGGCGGCATCATAAGCTACTGCCTCCTCCAGCACTCGGACGATTTCGGCCTCCGACGCTTCAAAAGGGTTTTGCTTGCCCTGCTGCGGCGGCTCGACATACCGGACGCCGGGTAGGACAACCCGGTGGGACGAGATCGCCGGAGTGATGTGATGGATTCCATCCAGCACGGTGCCGCTTGCCGGATCCATCAAAATCAGATTGCTGTGCCGACCCATAATCTCCATGACGATTCGCTTCACGCTGACATCCCCAAGCTCGTCACGCTGGCGCACATCAATGTGGACGATCCGTTCGTTCCCGACTTGGGAGATGGCTTCGATCGTTCCGTTTTCACAATGCTTGCGAAGCAGCATACAGAACATCGGAGCTTCGACCGGGTTGACAAACTGCCGGTCCGTGAGTTGGATTCTCGGGTAAGTAGGACTTGCCGATAAAAGTAATTTATAATTTTGTCCGCCCGAACGGATAAACATGACGATGTCCTGTTCGGTGGGCTGATAAATTTTGTTGATTTTTCCGCCGGCGCACGCTTGAAGCTCGTGCACGATCGCACGGACAACCAATCCGTCCAAAGCCATAAAAGCCACTCCTAACATTTTGTCGCTCTAGTAAGTTCCAACCCATTGTATACGAAAGCAGCAGGCCGCCGCCAGTTCCCGATTTGGTTATAAGGGATATTTCTCAGCTTGTCTGAATACATTTGTCCTAGTACAAGGTGTTTGGAATGAGGAGGGAGCCCTTATGGATCAACGGGAATGGTATCAGTCGAGTGCGGAGGATATTGCAGCGCAGCTCCGGACGAGCCCGGAGCATGGATTGGACGAGGAGGATACGTTAAAAAGGAGGGAGCAGTTTGGCCCGAACGAGCTGAGCGAAGGGGCGAGGGTATCGCCGCTGGCTCTGTTTTTGAACCAATTCAAGGATTTTATGGTGCTTGTGCTGCTTGGCGCGACACTCATCTCAGGACTGCTCGGCGAGTATTTAGATGCAATCACGATTGTTGCCATTATCCTGATTAATGGAATTCTCGGTTTTGTGCAGGAGTTTCGTGCGGAACGCTCCCTGCATGCTTTAAAAGAGCTGTCTGCTCCGAGCGCCAACGTCATTCGCGGCGGCCGCCTGCAAAGCATTGCGGCAAGCGAGCTCGTGCCGGGCGATATCGTTATGCTGGAGAGCGGGGACCGCATTCCGGCCGATCTTCGCTTTATAGAGACGAACAGCCTTTACGCCGAGGAATCGGCATTAACGGGCGAGTCGGTGCCGGTTGCCAAGCACAGCAGAGTGCTGGACACGGCTGAAATTCCGCTGGGCGATCAGAAAAACATGGGCTTTATGGGAACGATGGTTACACGCGGCACGGCAAAGGGAATTGTCGTTCGTACTGGAATGGGCACGGAGATGGGCAAGATCGCCGACTTGATCCAAAATACCGATTCCATGGAAACGCCGCTGCAAAATCGTTTGGAGCAGCTGGGTAAAATTTTGATCGGCGTTGCGCTTGCGTTGACCGTCGTTGTTGTTGCTGCCGGCGTAATGCATGGGCAGCCGGTATACGGCATGTTCCTTGCCGGGGTTTCGCTGGCAGTGGCAGCGATTCCGGAAGGCCTGCCGGCGATCGTAACGATTGCGCTTGCGCTTGGCGTACAGCGGATGATCCGCCGCAAGGCGATTGTGCGCAAGCTGCCTTCCGTGGAAACACTTGGCTGCGCCTCGGTCATTTGTTCCGATAAAACCGGAACGCTTACCCAAAACAAGATGACTGTCACGCATCTTTGGATGGGCGGAAAGACGATGGAGGTCACCGGGGACGGCTACAGCCCGTTCGGCGACATTACAATGAAGGGCTCGTCCGTCGATCTGCGCCGCGACGTATCGCTGCGCCGCCTGCTGCAAATCGGGGTGCTGTGCAACAATGCGGTGCTGGAGGAAGCAGAAGCTGCCGTTGAAGGCAAGGGGAAAAAGGGCAAGGACACGGCAGTTCCCGTGTGGAACATTAAAGGCGATCCGACTGAAGGGGCTCTAGTCGTTCTCGGCGCCAAGGCGGGCATTACCGCATCTTCACTGAACGGGCTTTATCGCCGCTTGATGGAATTTCCGTTCGAGTCCGAACGCAAGCGGATGAGCGTGCTGGTTGAGCACCAGGGCGGGCGCCTTGTATGCGTGAAGGGCGCGCCGGATGTGCTGCTGGAGCAGTGCTCCTACGTGCTGTGGGACGGCAAGGTCACGCCGTTTACGCCGACGCTGAAGGCGAAGGTCATGGCGGCGAACGAAAGCATGGCCGCTTCGGCATTGCGCGTGCTCGGTCTCGCATACCGTGAGGTAAAGTCGACGGAAACGGTAAACGATGCGGAAGAGGCGGAACGCGGTTTGATTTTCGCGGGCTTGACCGGGATGATCGACCCGCCGCGCAAAGAGGTGCGCGAGGCGATCGCGACCTGCCGCAAGGCCGGGATCAAGACGGTGATGATCACAGGCGATCACCGCACGACGGCCGAAGCGATTGCGCATCAGCTCGGCATGATTCCGCGCGGCGGCATGACGCTCACCGGCAAGGAGCTGGCCGGCTGGACGGATGAAGAGCTCGACCAGCGCGTCGACGACATTTACGTGTACGCGCGTGTTGCGCCGGAGCACAAGCTGCGCATCGTCAAGGCGCTGCAGCGCAAGGGCCACGTCGTGGCGATGACCGGCGACGGCGTCAACGATGCGCCTGCAATCAAGGCGTCGGATATCGGCATCGCGATGGGCATCACCGGCACCGACGTGTCCAAGGAAGCATCCGCGCTCGTGCTAAGCGACGATAACTTTGCAACGATCGTTGCGGCGATCGAAGAAGGGCGCGGCATTTACGAAAATATTCGTAAATTTATCCGCTATTTGCTCGCCTCAAACGTCGGCGAAATTATGACGATGTTCCTCGCGATGATGGCGGGCATGCCGCTGCCGCTCGTGCCGATTCAAATTTTGTGGGTCAACCTGGTGACCGACGGTCTTCCGGCGATGGCACTTGGCGTCGACCAGGCGGAGAAGGATTTGATGCAGCACAAGCCGCGCGGTGCGAAGGAGAACATTTTCGCCAGAAGGCTCGGCTGGAAAATTATTTCGCGCGGGATTGCGATCGGTATTTGTACGCTCGCCGCGTTCTGGATTGCGCTTAAGGAAGGCGATCTGATCAAGGCGCAGACGGTCGCATTCTGTACATTAGTCATGGCGCAGCTGATTCATGTATTCGACTGCCGCAGCTCCCGCTCGATTTTCCATCGCAACCCGCTGCAAAACAAATGGCTGGTGCTTGCCGTCATTTCGTCGCTGCTGCTGATGCTGCCGGTCATTTATGTGGAGAGCCTGCAGCCGATTTTCAAGACAACTGCACTAAACCTGACGGACTGGCTGCTTGTGCTTGGCTTCGCAGCGTTTCCTACGGTGTTTTTCGGTCTCGGAAGTGTGTTTTCGCCGAAGAAACCGAAGCGCACGATCCGCTACACGCCGGGCTCTACCGCTCGATAATGATGACAAAAGGCCGCTTGGGCATTCCTGCTGGGACTGCTCTCGCGGCTCTTTTTCTCTTTTCGGGACTTTTCCGGGAACTTGTCCAGGTACTTGTGGGTTCCTTTTGCACGGCACGGGCAGGAAAGGTTTGGGGCCAGTTGAAGAGTTTCCGTTGAACATTTTTCGAGTATTTTCGATTCCGTCCCTGAAACTATGCATATCTACTACTCAATTGCTTGGTTTTACGGTATGATGGGGGGAATGAAGAAAATAGGAATAGGATCAAGGAGAGTGGACTTTCAATGGAATTTACGAAAATGAATGGTCTTGGCAACGATTTTATCGTTGTTTTTGGACATAAAGAACTGCCTGCGAACGCATCCGAGCTTGCTGTGAAGCTTTGCGACCGGTTTTTTGGTATCGGTGCGGACGGGCTGGTTTATATTCTGCCTTCCGAAAAGGCGGATTATATGATGCGCATCATGAACTCGGACGGCTCGGAAGCGGAGCAGTGCGGCAACGCGATCCGCTGTGTAGCCAAATATGTGTACGATCACAATCTCGTTGGCGGACGCAATGAAATTTCGATCGAAACGATCGGCGCAGGCGCACAGAAGGTGCAGCTGACCGTGGAAAACGGAAAAGCGGTTGCCGTGCGCGTCGATATGGGCGAGCCGATTTTGAAGGGTACACAGGTACCTACGACGATTGATAAGGAGCGCGTGATCAACGAACCGATCGAAGTGGATGGACGTACATTTGAATTTACCGCCGTTTCCATGGGCAACCCGCACTGTGTCATTTATGTGGACGATGCGGCGAACTTCGATCTGCAGACATGGGGACCGAAGCTTGAGGTGCACCCTCTGTTCCCGCGCAAGATCAATGTGGAGTTTGTTACGGTTAGCTCCCGCGACCATACAGTTATGCGCGTGTGGGAACGCGGCGCAGGGCCGACGCTAGCTTGCGGAACGGGCGCTTGCGCGACAGTTGTCGCTTCCGTGCTGAACGGAAAAACCGACCGTACTGCGACGGTATCGCTTAAGGGCGGCGACCTGCTGATCGAATGGGATGAAGCGGACAATCACGTATATATGACGGGACCGGCGGAGCTCGTGTACCGGGGTACCGTAGAGGTTTAATTTTTACTGAACCGCCATGGGCGGATGTGATATCGAAGCGGGGTGAGGAACTTGAAGCAGCCGCTGCGCGAAGCGTTAACGGAGCGAATTATTGTTGGGGACGGAGCGATGGGCACTTATTTGCATCAGCTCGGATTCCCTGTCGGTTCCTCGTATGAGGAATTTAATATCACCCAGCCGGAAGTCATCGAACGGGTGCACCGCCAGTATTATGAAGCGGGCGCCCGAATCATCGAGACGAATACGTACGCGGCAAACCGTGAGAAGCTGGCCAAATTCGGTTTGGAGGACGAGACGGCGCTGCTGAACCGTAAAGCCGTAGAAATTGCAAGGCGCGCCGTTGGTACGGACGCATATGTGATCGGTTCGGTCAGCTCGATTCGTACAGGAAGACGAAAGCCGGCCGCTGCGGGCCGCTCGGGTGAATTGTTTAAAGAACAAATGGCCGCGCTGCTTGAAGCAGGTGCGGACGGCTTGATTTTGGAAACCTTCTTCGAATTGGAAGAAATGCTCGCCGCCATTCGGGCGGCAAGGCAGCTGAGCAGCGATATTCCGCTTATCTGCCAGTTTGCTGCCGATCCGGTCGGACGCACGCTCGACGGATTCTCGTACGCGGAGGCTGCGCAAACGGTGAAGGATGAGGGCGGCGATGTCTTCGGGTTCAACTGCCGAAGCGGTCCGTTCGGCATCAGCAAGGCGTTGGACACCTTGAAATGGCCGACGCCTCTTATGCCGGTGTCCGTATTCCCGAACGCGGGCCTGCCTGCTTTGGAAGGGGATGCCTTTACGTACGCGGCGTCGCCGCAATATTTCGCCGACAATGTGCCGGATTTTGCCGGCAAAGGCGCGCGTATTATCGGCGGCTGCTGCGGCACGACGCCGGAGCATACGGCGGCAATCGCTGAAGCGGTGCGCAGGCTTTCGGAGCAGGCGCAGCCGGACAAGCCGGCGAACACGCCGGCTCCAGCCGAAGCGATTGCGGTGCGCGAGCCTGTGACGGGCACGGCGGAGCCTGATGCACCGGCTGCCGACAAGGCTAAGCCGAACTTGGTGGAGCTTGCGGCCAAACGCCACACCGTCATTGTGGAGCTGGACCCGCCGCGCGACCTGGATATTGCGAAGTTTATGAAAGGCGCGGCTGCATTGAAGGAAGCCGGCGCCGATGCGATTACGCTTGCGGACAACGCGCTTGCTGTTACACGAATGAGCAACCTGGCGCTCGGCCATCTGGTCAAGCAGCAGGTCGGCGCGGAGCCTTTGCTGCATATGGCGTGCCGCGACCGGAACTTGATCGGTACGCAATCTCATTTGATGGGATTGCACGCGCTCGGCATGAACCATGTACTCGTCATTACCGGCGATCCGCCTCGTTTCGGCGATCTTCCAGGGGCGAGCTCCGTATACGATATGACTTCATTTGAGACGATTCGTATGATCAAGCAGCTCAACGAAGGGATCGCATTTTCCGGAAAGCCGCTTAAGCAGAAAGCGAATTTCGTTGTTGGCGCAGCGTTCAACCCGAACGTCAAGCATCTGGATAAAGCGGTGCAGCGTCTGGAGAAGAAGATTGAAGCGGGCGCGGATATGATTATGACCCAGCCGGTCTACGATGCCGCCTTGATCGAACGCATTTATGAAGCGACGAAGCATTTGCATGTCCCTATTTTTATCGGAATTATGCCTTTTACAAACGGACGCAATGCCGAGTTTCTCCATAATGAAGTGCCGGGCATCCAGCTGCCGGATGAGGTGCGCAAGCGCATGGCGGGACTGGAAGGCGAGGAAGGCCGCAGCGTATCGCTGGAAATCGCGAAAGAGCTGCTGGATACGGCAATGGCGAGGTTTAATGGAATTTATTTGATCACGCCGCTGCTCGTTTATACGA
This sequence comes from Paenibacillus turpanensis, assembly GCF_011421635.1. Classification (GTDB taxonomy): domain Bacteria; phylum Bacillota; class Bacilli; order Paenibacillales; family YIM-B00363; genus Paenibacillus_AK; species Paenibacillus_AK turpanensis. The sequence continues at coordinate 226,758 of NZ_WTLI01000001.1, read as the reverse complement.
TGACGGAGCAGCTAACGAAATATATATGGGAAAAAGTCGGGAAGCCGAACGAAGGTGAGTAATCGGTAATCTCCCTTGTCCCCGTTGGCAAAATGAATTAGAATAAATAAAAACTCTGCCTAAATCCAAAATACGGAAGTGATTTGAATGCTGCGAAGCATGACCGGATTCGGTCACGGAGAGGTGGTTGTCGGCAGCTTAAAGCTGACCATTGATGTGAAATCGGTGAACCACCGCTATGGCGAGGTCGTCGTTCGCATGCCTCGGGAGTGGGTGCGCTTTGAGGATACCCTTCGCAAGAAGGTGCAGCAAACCGTACAACGAGGGAGAGTCGACGTATTCGTCAATGTGGAGGCGGAAGCGGGAACTGCCCGTCAGCCGGAAATTCATTGGGAGCTTGCCGAAGGCTTTATAGCCGCGGCGCGGCAGCTGAAGGAAAAGTTCGGGCTGTCCGATGATGTCACGCTTCAGCAGCTTCTATCGCTTCAGGAAGTGATTCGGATGGGCGGCTCGGAACAGCTGGATGAAGAGCAGCTTAGCGATGCTCTAATTTCGTGCATGGATGTATCCCTGCAGCATTTTGACGGAATGCGGCAAACCGAGGGACGCTTTCTGCTTCAGGATTTAACGGAACGCACGGGTACCTTGGAGCAGATTTGGCAGGAAATGTCGGCGGCGGCACCGGTTGTTGTGGAAGAATATCGGGCTAAGCTGCGCGAACGGGTTTCCGAGGCGTTGAAGGATGCCGCCATCGATGAAGGCCGGCTGTGACGGAAGTCGCATTGTTCGCCGAAAATTCGAACATTGATGAAGAACTGACAAGGCTGAAAAGTCACTTCGGACAATTTCGCCAGCTTCTGGTACAGGGCGGCTCGATCGGAAGAAAGCTCGATTTTCTCATTCAGGAAATGAATCGGGAGACAAATACGATCGGCTCGAAGGCCAAACACCTCGAATTGACCAACAAAGTAGTCGATATGAAAGCAGAGCTTGAAAAAATTAGAGAACAAGTGCAAAATATCGAATAACGGACCGCAATCGTATGCGAAGCGGAAAATACGGTAAAACTAGCCTACTATAGAGTCTGAGGGGGAACGGCAATGGGCATCAAATTAATCAATATCGGATTTGGCAACATTGTTTCTGCAAACCGCATCATTTCGATTGTTAGTCCTGAATCTGCGCCGATCAAGCGGATTATTCAAGAAGCGCGTGACCGCCACATGCTGATTGATGCAACTTATGGACGCCGTACGAGGGCAGTTATCATCACGGACAGCGATCATGTCATTTTGTCTGCGGTTCAGCCGGAAACAGTAGCCCATCGCCTCTCAAACAAAGATGATGATCATGACGAGTAACCGGGGGATTACATGGGTAAGGGACTTTTAATTGTCATTTCCGGTCCGTCCGGAGTCGGGAAAGGCACCATTTGCGGCTCGCTGCGCGAAGCTGCGCCTGAAATTACATATTCCGTTTCCGCTACGACCCGGAAGCCTCGCGAAGGCGAGAAGGACGGGGTGAACTATTTTTTCAAAACACGCGAGCAATTTGAATCGATGATTCGCAATGATGCTCTGCTCGAATGGGCAGAATATGTCGGGAACTATTACGGCACCCCGCGTGATTTTGTAGAACAAACATTGAATCAAGGTAAAGATGTCATTTTGGAAATCGAAGTGCAGGGTGCGCTGAAGGTAAAGGAAAAATTTCCGCAAGGAATTTTTATTTTTGTCATGCCGCCGTCACTGGATGAGCTTCGGGTGCGCATAAATAACAGAGGAACGGAATCTGAGGAATCGATCCGTGCCCGCATGCATGTGGCGTCCCAAGAAATTCAGCTGCTCAAGCATTATGATTACGCAGTCGTTAATGACCGTGTTGAGCTGGCGCGTCAGCGAATCCAATCCATCATTACGGCAGAGCACTGCCGCAGGGAACGCTTTTTAGCGGATTTACAAAAATGGCATGTAGAGGTGTAGTGTATGTTATATCCATCGATCGACACACTGATTCATAAGGTTGAAAGCAAATATTTACTGGTTACGTTAGCCTCGAAGAGAGCTAGAATGCTTCGCGACACAACCAAAACGCAGGTAAAGCATGCTCGTTCGCACAAAAATGTCGGAGTCGCTTTGGAAGAGATTTACGGCGATTATATCGGCTTTGAAAGAACGATGAAGGAAGCTTCAGACGCTGAGGAAAAACAAAACGGGAACGAGACAGAGAACTAAAATCCGTAAGCATTACTCTACAACAACCCTTGCGGTTGTTATTTTTTTCTTTCAGGGAGGAGGCGCGCACGATGCTTAAGGGGAAAACCGTAGTGGTCGGCGTGAGCGGGGGCATTGCCGCTTATAAAGCAGTTGCTCTTTGCAGCAGGCTGACCCAAGCGGGAGCAAACGTACGCGTAATCATGACCGAAGGGGCGGCGAAATTTGTCACGCCTTTAACGTTCCAATCGATCACCCGTCATGCAGTGTATACGGATACGTTTGATGAGCAGGATGCCTCGGTAATCGCTCATATCGATCTGGCGGATCGCGCGGATTTGATCGTCGTCGCTCCGGCAACGGCAAATGTGATTGCCAAAATGGCTCATGGCTTGGCGGACGATATGCTGACGACGACGCTTCTTGCGGCCACCTGCCCGATTGTGGTCGCCCCAGCGATGAATGTACATATGTACGAGCATCCGGCGGTTGTAGAAAATATGAATACACTGCGCTTGCGCGGCATCCGATTCGTTGAACCGGGGACGGGACAGCTGGCCTGCGGTTATGTGGGCAAGGGCAGGCTCGCTGAGCCGGAGCAAATTGCTGCTTATTTGGAGCAGCTAGTCATGGAAAATGAGCCCCCTAAGCTGTTGGCCGGAAAAAGAGTGCTTATAACCGCAGGCGGAACGGTGGAACGGATTGATCCGGTGCGCTACATCACCAACGATTCGTCGGGCAAAATGGGCTTTGCGATTGCGGAACAAGCACGCAGGCTCGGTGCCGAGGTGACGCTTGTGTACGCATCGGTTTCGGAGAAGCTGCCGGAAGGGGTGGAGCTCGTTCGTGTTCAATCCGCTCTGGACATGATGGATGCGGTGCTGGAGCGCTTTAGTGATACAGATCTCGTGGTAAAAGCGGCGGCTGTCGCGGATTACCGGCCTGCTGAGCCGGCCGCGCAGAAGATAAAAAAGCAGGAAGACGAGCTTACGCTTCGGCTGGTGAAAAACCCGGATATTTTGGCCGCTCTCGGTCAGCGCAAAACGAAGCAGTTTCTGGTGGGCTTTGCGGCGGAAACGAATGATTTGGAGCTGCATGCCATGCAAAAGCTGCAGCGCAAAAATTGCGATCTCATAGTTGCAAACGATGTGACGGACCCGCTGGCCGGGTTCGGGAAGGACACCAACGTGCTGCATGTGTTTGATGGGAACGGTCCGGCAGCGTCATTCCCTCCGCTTAGCAAGCACGAAGCGGCGCTGCGGCTGCTGCTTTTGACTGCAGAACGCATGGGCTGCGGCCGACCGGCCGGAGGGAACGAGTGACGGCGCCGCTCTACGCCCGCATTATTGTTGACGTGCCGGCGCGTCCTGCCGACCGCCCGTTTGATTACAGTGTGCCTGACCACTGGCAGTCCTGGATTGCCGTGGGCAGCCGCGTAGCGGTCACATTTGCGGGCAGGGTACTGCAGGGCATTGTCGTTGGGCTCTCGCGGGAAACGGACGTTGATCCATCCAAGCTTCGCGGGATCGAAGAGGTGCTTGACGCTGCGCCTCCGTTGACGGAGGAGCTGATTGAGCTGTCCGATTGGGTGAGCCGTACTTATGCCTGCCCGCGGATAACCTCGATCGGGGTGATGCTTCCCGCTGCGCTCAAGGCGCAAACAGAAACGAAGGTGAGCCTGTCCGATAATGCTATGGAAGGGCAATTTGCAGCAGCGAGCGGCTCAGCCGGCTTAGTCGGCTTAGTCGGCTTAGTTGCCACGGACGAAGAGCAGCGTGTGCTGGATTATATCCGGCAAAAGCAGCCCATCAAGCTTGATCAGCTGACGAAGCAGTTTCCGGACTGCGCCCCGCTGGTGAAGTCCTGGACGGCCGCTGGGGTTCTGGAGCTGGAGCGCAGCGTGAAGGACCGGCTGAACCGGAAAAAGGTGCAGGTTGTCGAGGCGGTGGGTCCGTTAGCGGCTCTGGCGGAGCTTGCGGAATCCCTTCCGGCACGAGCGGCCAAGCAGAAGGAAGTGCTGCTATATTTGCAGGAGCAGGGAGAGGCTGTGGCGCTGGCCAAGCTGACGAAGGAGCTGGGAGTCAGCTCCAGTGCGGTCAAGGCGCTCGAGAGCAAGGGCTGGGTGACGGTAAAGGAGCAGGAGGTGCTTCGCGATCCGTACGAAGGCCGCAGCTTTGCTGCCAGTAAGCCGCTGGCATTGACCGATGAGCAGCAGGCGGCCTATGGGAGCATCGTTGCAGCGGTGCGCGAGCAAAGGCCGGAGGCGTTTCTCATGCAGGGCATCACCGGTTCCGGTAAAACGGAGGTATATCTCCAGTCGATCCAGGCTTGTCTTGATTTAGGACGCGAGGCGATTGTGCTCGTGCCGGAGATTTCCTTAACGCCGCAAATGGTGGAGCGCTTTAAAAGCCGCTTCGGCGACTTGGTGGCGGTGCTGCATAGCCGGCTATCGAACGGCGAGCGCTATGACGAGTGGCGGAAGATCGCCGAAGGCGGCGCGAAGGTGGCCGTAGGCGCAAGATCGGCGGTATTTGCGCCGTTCACGAAGCTTGGGCTGATCATTATCGATGAGGAGCATGAGTCGTCTTACAAGCAGGAGGACAGCCCGAAGTATCATGCCCGCGAGGTTGCGCTGCAGCGCGGTCGCATGAACGGGGCGCCCGTTGTGCTCGGATCAGCTACGCCGTCGCTGGAGAGCTATGCGCGTTCACTGCGCGGCGCTTACACCCGTCTGCTTCTTAGCAAGCGCGCTCTCGGCGGCCCTTTGCCTGCGGTGCAGATCGTCGATATGCGGGACCAGCTTAAGAACGGTAACCGATCGATGTTCTCCAAACCTTTACATGAGGGGCTGGAGGCAAGGCTGGAACGGGGCGAGCAGTCCGTGCTGTTGCTGAACCGGCGGGGCTACTCCACATTCGTTATGTGCCGCTCCTGCGGTTATACAGCGGAATGCCCGCACTGCGACATTTCGCTTACATATCATCAAAGCTCCAATCATCTGCGCTGCCATTATTGCGGGTTTGCGCAGCTTCAGCCGGAGCTTTGCCCGGAATGCGAAAGTCCGCATATCCGGTATTTCGGAACGGGCACACAGCGTGTCGAGGAGGAGCTGGCAAAGCTGTTTCCCGGCATCCGGGTCATTCGCATGGACGTCGATACCACCTCCGAGAAGGGCTCGCATGAAAAATGGCTGAACTTGTTCCGCGAGCGCAAGGCGGATGTGCTGCTGGGCACGCAGATGGTTGCCAAGGGGCTTGATTTTCCCTATGTCACGTTAGTTGGGGTGATTGCAGCGGATACGGTGCTGAACCTGCCCGATTTCCGGGCGGCGGAAAAGACGTTTCAGCTGCTTACTCAGGTGGCGGGCCGGGCCGGAAGGCATCAGCTTCCAGGCGAGGTCGTGATCCAAACCTATAACCCGGAGCATTACAGCGTGCTGACGGCAAGCCGGCATGATTATGAGGCGTTCGTCGGGCAGGAGCTCGAGCTACGGAAGCGTCTCGGTTATCCCCCATACTGCCGCCTGATTTGTGTCACCTTTTCGGGGACGATGCTTCAGGCTGTTGTACGAACGGCGGAGGAATGGGCGGATAAGCTGCGTTCGGAATGGGGCCAGCGGGGCAATATGGATCCATTCGAAACAGAGCAGCTCCGTGCGGAGGTGCTTGGTCCGGTCGCCTCGCCGATTCCGCGTCTGAAGGACCGATACCGGTTCCAGTGCGTCGTCAAAATCCGCAAGGAGCCGGATCAGGTAATTGCAGCTGTGCGGCGGGCATCGGATGCGTTTCATGATCGGACGCGAAAAACGGATTTGCAAATCAGCATCGACGTGGACCCGCAAATGATGATGTAATACCGGCATGGGACATGCAAAGATCGATGCCGGATCGGATACACTGTATCATAGACAAATTACGGAAAGGGAGTTACTCCTCATGGCGATTCGAAACATAGTGAAAGCACCGGATCAGGTGCTGCGGGAAAAGGCGAAGCCGGTTCCTCAAATTACTCCAAACATTCAAAAGCTGCTGACCGATATGGCGGATACGATGTATGATGCCGAAGGCGTCGGTCTAGCGGCACCGCAAATCGGAATTTTAAAGCGTGTGATTGTAATCGACGTTGGTGACGATAACGGGCTGATCGAAATGGTTAATCCGGAAATTTTGGAAATGGACGGAGAGCAGTTTGGACCTGAGGGCTGTCTGAGCATTCCGGGCCTGAACGGCGATGTGAAGCGGGCGATGCGTGTGAAGGTGAAGGGCCTCAACCGCCATGGTGAAGAGATCGTGATCGAAGGAACCGAGCTGCTTGCCCGCGCATTCCAGCATGAGGTCGATCATTTGAACGGTATACTATTTACAGATTTAGCCGAAAAGATTTACGAGCGGGAGCCGGAGCCTGAGGTGCTGCGTACGGAGGTCAGGAAGGAAGGCAGGAAATGACGAGTACGCGGGATCATACACGCATCGTATTTATGGGGACGCCTGATTTCGCCGTCCCTTCTCTGCGTTTGCTGCTTGAAGAGGGCTACCACGTGGTCGGCGTCGTCACACAGCCGGATCGGCCGAAGGGGAGAAAAAAGGTGCTGACGCCAACACCGGTGAAGGAAGAGGCGCTAAAGCATGGGCTGCCGGTTTATCAGCCGTTGAAGCTTCGCGCCCCCGAAGCGGTTGAAGAGGTGCGCGCGCTGCAGCCGGATTTGATTATAACTGCGGCGTACGGGCAAATTTTGCCGAAGTCGGTGCTGGATTTGCCGAAGCACGGCTGCATTAATGTGCATGGCTCGCTGCTGCCGAAATACCGCGGCGGTGCGCCGATCCAGCGCGCGATTATGAACGGAGAATCCGCGACCGGCGTAACGATTATGTATATGGCCGAGGGCCTTGATACAGGCGATATGCTCACCCGGGTCGAGGTGCCGATTACCGATGAGGACGACTCGGGGACGATTTTCACGAAGCTGAGCGAGGCTGGAGCGGAGCTGCTGCGCGATACGCTGCCGGACTTGCTGGAGGGCAAGCTTCAGGCGGTGCCGCAGAACGAGGCAGAGGCAAGCTATGCCCGCAATTTATCCCGCGACGACGAGCGGATCGATTGGCAGCGTGACGCGCGCAGCTTGTTTAATCAGGTGCGCGGGCTCCGGCCGTTCTCAGGCGGCTTTACGTTGTGGAACGGCGATGTGCTGAAAATTTGGCGCTGCCAGCCTGCGGCATCGAAGGCGGCATCTGGGGCAAAGCCGGGCACTGTGCTGGACACAAGCGGCGAGTGCATTGTTGTTGCTGCCGGCGAAGGAAGCGCACTGCTTATAACCGAGCTGCAGCCTGCCGGGAAGAAGGCGATGTCCGCCGCGGATTTCGTACGCGGGGGACAAATCCAGAAGGGGACGGTGTTCGGCGATGAATAAAAGCCGGGGCCGAAGCCGTTCCCAGCCGAGCGTCCGTACGGCGCGTGAGCTTGCGCTGGAGCTGCTGCTGCGTGTAGAGCAGGAGGGCTCCTACAGCAATTTGCTGCTGCATCGGCTGTTAGAAAAGCATCCTCTGGATCGGCAGGAAACCGGGCTCGCCACAGAGATTGCGTATGGCACGATTCAGCGGCTCAATACGATTGATTACTTCTTGAACCGTTTCGTTGCCAAGGGTGTCGCTAAGCTGGAGCCTTGGGTGCGGGCGTTGTTCCGCCTCAGCTTCTATCAGCTTTATTATTTGGACCGGGTCCCCGACCACGCGGTGGTGAACGAAGCGGTGCGCATTGCCAAGGAACGGGGCCATCAGGGCATTTCCGGGCTGGTCAACGCGGTGCTCCGCAACGTGATCCGCCAGCGGGCGGAGCTGGTCGTACCCTCCTCACTTCCAGCGGCGGAGCGCATCGCGCTGGAGCACTCGCACCCGGAGTGGCTGGTGCGCCGCTGGGTTGAGCGCTACGGCGAAGAAACGGCGGCGGAGATGTGCCGCGCCAACAATATACCGCCGCGTACCAGCGTGCGTGTCAACCGGCTGAAGTTTGACCGCGCCGCCCTGCTGGACAAGCTGGCGGAGCTGGGGATTACGGCGGAGCGCTCCGCCGTTTCCGAGGACGGTGTCGTCTTTGCCGAGGGCAGCGGCAATGCCGCATTGACGGAAGGGTACCGGCAGGGCTGGTACACGATCCAGGATGAAAGCTCGATGCTGGTCGCGCGACTTGTCGCCCCGGAGCCGGGCATGGCGGTGCTGGACTGCTGCGCGGCGCCGGGCGGCAAAACGACGCATCTTGCCGAACGGATGGAGGATCGCGGCGAGCTGTACGCCAGCGATATTCATCCGCATAAACGCAAGCTAATCGAGGAGCAGGCGCAGCGGCTCGGCTTCGAGTGCATCCGTACGATGGTGTCGGATGCCCGCGAGCTGTCTGCGAAATTTGAGGCGAACCGGTTCGACCGGATTTTGCTCGATGCACCCTGCTCGGGTCTCGGCGTCATTCGTCGGAAGCCGGATATGAAATGGACAAAGAAGGAAGCGGACATTACCGACATTTGCAGCGTGCAGGATGAGATCTTGCAGCGCATCCACGGTCTGCTGAAGCCCGGCGGGGTACTCGTGTACAGCACGTGCACAACCGAGCCGGAAGAAAACGAGCGGCGCATCCGCGAGTTTTTGCAGGAGCATCCGGACTTTGCGCTCGACGACATTTCTCCGTATTTGCCGGCGGACGTGCTGGCAGCGGCAGGCTGTGAGCCTGGGTCGGGCATGCTGCAAATTCTTCCGCATCATACGCATTCGGACGGGTTCTTTATGGCGCGGCTGAAACGGCTAAAGTAAGCGCTGATTCTAAATATCGTTTGGAATGGCATGACGACGCAGCAGCCAAAAGCAAGGCGTGAACATACTTGTGCGGGAACACCTCGCTCGGACTTGTGGACGAGCAGGTGTTTTTGTATAGGCGGGCCATTTTTACGAATCAAAGTTGCGAATTTTGTTGAAACTTAGCGTTAATCCTCGCGCGGAATGAAAAACCGTCTGCGGGGCTTGCCTTTTTGTGTTAAAATAGAGCGGATGGGCTTAAACTAAATCATACATAGGAACATTCGGCTGATCCGGCTGAGGCTTCCAAATTCAAACCGGTAAGGCAGTGATCATGATGAAACCTTTTATTTACGACTACACGCTGGAGCAATTGACCGATTGGGTCAAGGAAAGCGGAGAGCCCGCGTTCCGCGCCGGCCAAATTTACGATTGGCTTTATGTAAAACGGGTGCAGAGCTTTGAGGAAATGACGAACCTGTCCAAGTCGTTGCGCGATAAGCTGATGGAGCATTTTGAATTCGTCACGCTGAAGGAAATTACAAACATGAAATCGCAGGACGGAACGGTTAAATTTTTATTCGGCCTGCACGACAACCATGCGATTGAGACGGTCATTATGCGCCACAACTACGGCAACAGCGTCTGCGTTACGACGCAGGTCGGCTGCCGCATCGGCTGCACGTTCTGCGCATCGACGCTGGGCGGTCTGAAGCGGAACCTGACTGCGGGCGAAATCATCGCCCAAGTGGTCTATGCGCAAAAGCTGCTGGATGCCGAGGACGAGCGGGTCAGCTCGATCGTGATTATGGGCTCGGGCGAGCCATTCGAAAACTACGATGCGACCATGACGTTCCTGCGCACGATGATTCACCCGAAAGGGCTCAACATCGGCCAGCGGCATATTACCGTATCGACGAGCGGTATCGTGCCGAGCATGTATAAGTTTGCCGATGAAGACACGCAAATTAACTTGGCGATTTCGATCCATGCGCCTAACGACGAGCTTCGCTCCAAGCTGATGCCGGTGAACCGCCGCTTCCCATTCAAGGAAGTAATTGATGCGTGTCATTATTACATCGCCAAAACCGGGCGCCGCATTACGTTTGAATATGCTCTAATCGGCAGTGTAAACGACCGTCCCGAGCATGCGGAGGAGCTGGCTGATGTGCTGAAGGACATGCTTTGCCACGTCAACCTGATCCCGGTTAACTATGTTCCGGAACGGAATTACGTTCGTACGCCGCGGGACGATATTTTTGAATTTCAGCGCATTTTAACGAAAAAAGGAATTAATGCGACGATTCGCCGCGAGCAGGGGCATGATATCGCCGCCGCCTGCGGCCAGCTGCGGGCGAAGCATATGGAGTCTACGGGCACGAGGTGATCAAAGGAATGATAACGGCCCTCAGAACAGATATCGGAAAAATACGTCAGGTCAATGAAGACCGCTGCGTATTAATTCCGGGGTTGAACGGATACACCCTTGCCGTCGTGGCGGACGGCATGGGTGGGCATCAAGCGGGGGATACGGCGAGTCAGCTGACGATCGAGACGATTCAGGCCGAGCTGACGGAGACCGTCCATGCGGATATGGACGAAGAAGAACTGAAAGAAGCGATTCGCTCGGCGATTTTACGGGCGAATGACGCTGTGTTCCAAGCGGCCTCCGAGAAGGAGCACTATCACGGGATGGGGACTACGGTGGTCGTCGCGTTGGCGGATGAGCAGCGTATTTTTCTTGGGCATATCGGCGACAGCCGGGCATATTTAATTGGTGACGAAGGGATAAAGCAGCTGACCGAGGACCATACGCTCGTTAACGAGCTGCTAAAGAACGGGCAGATTTCCAAGGAAGAGGCGCATATGCATCCGCGCCGCAACGTCTTAACGCGTGCGCTTGGGACGGAGCAGCATGTCGATGTGGATTCGACAGAGCTGCCATGGAAGCCGCAGGATCAGCTTCTTCTTTGCACAGACGGGTTAACGAACCAGGTTGGCGAGGAGCAAATGCTGGCCATCCTGCAAAGCGGATCTTCTGCGGAAGAGAAAGTGGAGCAGCTGGTGGTCCATGCGCTTGAAGCGGGCGGTGACGATAACATTACCGTCGTGCTGCTGCAGCATAGTCAATCAGAAGAAACAAAATCGATTACGGACGAGGAAGCGAGGTGAATGAATTGATCGGACAAGAGCTTAGCGGCCGTTACGAAATTATGGCGCGCATCGGCGGCGGAGGAATGGCACTCGTATACAAAGGACATGATATTTTACTTCATCGGAAGGTTGCCATTAAAGTGCTTCGCCCCCAATTTGTTCACGACGAGGAATTCATTCGCAGGTTTCGCCGCGAGGCGCAGGCAGCTGCTTCGTTATCCCATCCGAATGTCGTCAGCATTTACGATGTCGGCCAAGAGGGCGACACCCATTACATCGTAATGGAGTATATCGAGGGGCATAACTTGAATGAAATCATTCAAGAACGGGCGCCCTTACAGGTGGAGGAAGCGGTTCATATCGCGGCGCAAATTGCCGATGCGCTTGACCACGCCCATCATAATCAAATCATTCATAGAGATATTAAGCCGCACAACATATTAATCGGGAAAAACGGCCGGGTGAAGGTTACCGACTTCGGCATCGCCCGTGCAGCTACATCTTCAACGATCACGCAGACGGGCTCTGTGGTCGGTTCCGTGCATTATTTTTCGCCGGAGCATGCCAAGGGTGTCAACACCGGGGCGAAATCGGATTTGTATTCGCTTGGCATTGTGCTGTATCAAATGCTGACGGCGAAGCTTCCCTTCTTGGGAGAAAGCCCGATTAGCGTTGCACTTAAGCATTTGCAGGAAAATGTGGAGGAGCCGCGCAAGGTGAACCCGCTTATTCCGCAAAGCGTGGAAAATATTATTTTGAAGGCCATGCGCAAAATGCCGGAGGAGCGTTATCAGTCTGCCAACGAAATGCTGAAGGATTTGGAAAGCTGCCTTTCGCCTGAACGCAGAAACGAGCCGAAAATTCGTTTCGGCGATCATGACGGCGATGACATGGAGGCAACGCTTGTTATGCCGGCCATCCGCACCCAAGACGGCAAATTCGCCGAATGGAAGGGACTGGAGAAGGAGCCGCGCAAGGATCCGCAGTCTAGCGGAACAGCAGCGGTGGCGGAAGAGCCCGTCCGGCGCAGAATGAATCCTTGGGTCAAAACGCTCATATGGTTCGGTGTGATAGCCGCCATTCTCGGCGGAATGTGGATCGGCGTGCAGGCGCTGTTTAAGGAAGTTCCGGATGTGGTCGTTCCAAGCGTGGTGAACATGAGTCTTGACGATGCCCGCAAGAAGCTGGAGGCTGAAGGGCTGGTAGTTGACGAGCCGATTATCGAAATGTACCAGAAAGATGTCCAGAAGGGGATCGTGTACCAGCAGGAAAAGGAAGGCATGACCGTTAAGGTGAATTCGCCGGTGAAGCTTTGGGTCAGCAAAGGCACCATGCTTTCCGTCATGGAAGATTACAAAGGAAGAGTTTATAACGATGTGGTAGCGGAGCTTACCGCAGGCGGCTTGGATAGTGCTCAGCTGGAAAAGGTCGAGGAGCACAGCGACGAGCCGGCCGGCACAGTTATTCAGCAAACTCCGGCAGCGGGGACTGAATTCGATCCGGCCAAGGTATCGATGAAATTTACCGTGAGCAAAGGACGGGAAATGCTGGAGATGCCGAACTTGATCGGCAAGACGGAGAAGGAAGCAATTTCCGAAGCGACCCGCTTAAACCTGAAGCTGCCGGCGGAAAATATTATCCGAGATAAAGCGTATTACCCGAAGGGGCAGGTTTACGAGCAGTGGCCGTATCGGCCGAAGGAGCCGGTTCCGGCTGGGGATACGATTAAGATTTGGGTGAGCGACGGGCTGCCTGACGAAGCGGTTGAATCGAAGGTGGACGTCACGGTTCCGCCGTCGGCGCAGGATAAGGAAACGTCGATTCGCATTGTCGTTACAGATGCGATGGGCGATAAGGTGGAATGGGGAACAAGGAAAATTACGAAGTCGCAGAAGTTCCCGATCGGTGTCGTGACATCCCCGACGAAGGATGCGGTTATTGAAATTTACCGTGATGGGGAAAAATGGAACCAGTATACGTGGACGCACCGCGACGCGCAAAAAGCGACGGCTCAGCCGGTAAACGGCACGCCTAGCGGGGCAAACGGCGGCCAAAGCGGCGGGGGCTCCACCTCGGGAGGCTCCGGCGATAAACCGCCCGCCTCCGGAGGAGCTGCGGGAGCGGGTCAAACGAGCGGTTCAGGAGGGCAAAACTAGTATGCCATCGGGAATCATCATGAAGGCGCTCAGCGGATTTTATTATGTGGCGCCGGAGGACCGTCCGCATCAAACGGTGCAGTGCCGCGCGCGCGGGATTTTCAAAAAAAGAGGCATCAGCCCGTTAGTCGGCGATCGCGTCGAATACAGCGTAGCTGAAACCGGCGAGGGGACCGTGGACGAAATTGAGCCGCGGTCTACCGAGCTGATTCGCCCTCCGATCGCGAATGCGGAGCAGGCGGTGCTCGTGTTTTCCGTTCGCAGGCCGGTCATCAACCTGCAGCTGCTGGACAAGTTTTTGGCGCATGTGGAAAGCGTTGGCTTGGAGCCGCTGCTCTGCTTTTCCAAGCGGGACCTGCTTGACGGGGGTGACGCCGAGGAGGAAGCGGAGTTTTACGAGAATACCTTTCGTCTCTACGAGAACATCGGTTACCGCGTCATCTCCACCAGCGCAAAGCGCGGGGAAGGCGTAGAGGAAGTCCGCGAGGCGCTTCAGGGCAAGCTGAGTGTGTTTGCCGGTCAGTCCGGCGTAGGGAAATCCTCCCTGCTGAATGCGCTGTTTCCAGGCTTACAGCTGGAAACGAATGAAATCAGCGAAAAGCTTGGCAGAGGCAAGCATACGACCCGCCATGTGGAGCTGATTCCGCTGGGCAACGGAGGAGGCTTTGTCGCCGATACACCAGGATTCAGCCAGCTTGATTTTATGGAAATTGAAGCGGGCGAGCTGGGCGCATGCTTCCCTGAATTCGCTGCGCTGGCCGAGGAGTGCCGGTTTCGCGGCTGTCTGCATCTGAAAGAGCCGAGCTGCAAGGTTAGAGAGGCAAGCGAAACGGGTGGAGTGGCGGAAAGCCGCTACCGAAATTACTTAGCTTTTATACAAGAAATTAAAGAGAGAAAGCCGAGGTACTGACGATGATTCATATTGCACCGTCGATCTTGTCGGCGAATTTCGCCAAATTGGGAGAAGAGATTGCAGATGTGGAACGGGGAGGGGCGGATTGGATTCATGTCGATGTGATGGACGGACATTTTGTCCCGAACATTACGATCGGCCCGCTAGTTGTCCAAGCCATCCGGCCGATTACCCGGCTTCCCTTGGACGTTCACCTGATGATTGAAAAGCCGGAGCGTTATATCGAGCACTTCGTGGAAGCTGGAGCCGATATCGTCACCGTGCATCAGGAAGCGAGCGTACATTTGCACCGTACTGTGGAACGCATTAAGGAATTGGGAGCCCGTGCGGGTGTGGCACTTAACCCCGCGACCCCGGTAGAGCTGCTGGAGCCGATTTTAGAGCGGCTGGATCTTGTTTTAATTATGACGGTCAATCCGGGCTTTGGCGGACAAGCCTTTATTCCGGAAACGCTTCGAAAGCTGGAAAAGCTTCGTTCCATGCTGGCCGAAAAAGGCTTAACCGGCAAGGTGGATGTCGAGGTCGACGGCGGGATTAACGCGGAAACCGCTAAGCTGGTTATGGCGGCGGGCGCGAACGTGCTAGTGGCGGGTAACGCCGTATTTGCGCAGCAGGACCGCGGGGCGGCAATTGCCAAGCTTCGCCCATAAGCGGGGATACTTATAAATAGAGAGGGGAACGACGGCATGAGAACATTTTGGGCGGTTGCAGGAAACGCACTTGTGTGCGCGCTCTGCCTTGCCGTGTTTTCGTTGCTGAATGATTTCAGCAAATACATTTTTTCCTTGGGGGCCTTCTTTATGGGGCTCCGTTTTTTTCGGAATTATGATACGTGGGGAGTCCGATGGGCATTCCTTGGCACGACAGTAGCGTTATATTTTTTGCTGAGCATCGTGTATGTAGCCATTGCTTACGTGCAGGGCTGGCCCCTTCCGACAATGTCTTCCTAAAAGTTGGAAGGCGGGATAAAAATTTTAGGCACGTTTTCGTACACCCCTGAATACAATACATCTATAGGGAGGCAGCAAAGGAGGGGTAGAAGTGAAATTTTATACGATTAAACTACCTAAATTTTTGGGCGGTATGGTTAAAGCCATTCTAAATACGTTCAACAAAAACTAGTGCGTTGAACGTTCCCAGGCAGGTAGCATGCACGTATACTTAGAGGACGCGCACACATACGAATTTCAACATGAAAAAAAGCACCGATTCATGGGTGCTTTTTGTCTATTTACTTACCATCTATTAGACACGGGTCACTTTACCGGATTTTAAAGCGCGGGTGCTGACCCAAACGCGTTTCGGCTTACCGTTCACAAGAATGCGAACCTTTTGCACGTTTACTCCCCAAGTACGGCGAGTTTTGTTGTTCGCGTGAGATACGTTGTTGCCAGTTCCGGGACCTTTGCCGGTAATAAAACATCTGCGAGCCATCATAACACCTCCTCAACTCCACTATCATATCATAAGGAAATTTACCAAGTCAATGAATATTCGTAGACCAAGTACAATTTGTACAAGTTTGCATTTATTTCTTGGTTTCATTATAGTACAATGTACTTTAGTCTATAATACTGAAAAAAGGAGTGGTTCCCGTGTCCATAGAGCTCGTTACCGAAAAAGGCAAAGTATACGTCACTGATGAAGTCATCGCGGTTATTTGCGGTTCGGCTGCATTGGAGTGTTACGGACTTGTCGGAATGGCATCAAGGAAACAGGTACGGGACGGCATCGCCGAACTGCTCGGCCGGGAAAACCTCGGACGCGGTGTTGAAGTCCGCAGAGAAGCCGACGGCTTACATATTGATTTGCACATTGTTGTCATGTATGGAACGAAGATTTCGGAAGTGGCGAACAATGTACAGTCCCGAGTAAAATACGTATTAAATGAGATCATAGGACTTCAGGTCGACTTTATCCATATCATTGTTCAAGGCGTCCGCGTGTCTCGTTAGGAAGGAGAAATGAACGTTGAGTAAGCGCTTAATAAACGGTAACGACTTCATGAGCATGGTGTTCTCCGGTGCGGATTTGCTGCATCGGAACGTGGACAACGTGAACGCGCTCAATGTATTTCCCGTTCCGGACGGGGATACCGGCACCAACATGAATTTAACTTTAACTTCCGGGGTCGAGGCTCTTCGCAGTAAGGCAGCCGGAGGGGAGATCGGTAAAGCGACTGAAATTTTAGCCAAAGGCTTGTTGATGGGAGCCCGGGGGAATTCGGGTGTCATTTTGTCCCAGTTGTTCCGGGGCTTTGCCAAAGGCGTAGCCGGCCAGAAGGAAATCGACAGCGTACAATTTGCGGCGGGACTTCAGCAGGGCGTTGAAACGGCTTATGCGGCCGTTGTACGTCCGGTGGAAGGCACGATTTTAACCGTGGCCAAGGAAGCAGCGAAGCACGCGGTTACGGTTGCCCGCCGGATTACGGATCTTCCCGAGCTCATGGACGAGGTGCTGAAGGCGGCGCGTCATGCGCTGGCGCGCACGCCGGAGCAGCTGCCGGTGCTTAAGCAGGTCGGTGTTGTGGACTCCGGCGGACAAGGCCTCGTTTATATTTATGAGGGCTTTGCCGCGGTGCTGCGTGGCGGGGCGGCCCCTGATTTGACGGGTCAGACGGCGCAGCAGCCAAAGGGTGGCTTGATCGATCATACGCCAACTCCGCTTATGAAGGAAGCGTATGACCAGAAGGTGCCGGGCGCTCAGGCGGGGACAGCCCCGCTTGCTGAAGAAGCTCACCGGATGCAGGAGCCGAAGCGCGCGCAGGCGATGCTCGCAACGGAAGATATCGAATTTGGTTACTGTACCGAATTTATGATTAAGCTGAACCCGGACAAAACTCCAGGGCTTACTTTCGATGAGCGCAAGTTCCGCGATACGCTTGAAGAGCACGGGGATTCGCTGCTGGTCGTGTCTGATGATGAGCTGGTCAAAGTACATATTCATGCCGAATATCCTGGACAGGTGATGAACCTTGCCATGCAATTCGGTGATCTAACGAAGATAAAAATTGAAAATATGCGTGAGCAGCATACGCATATTCTTGAAATTGATCATTCCGATGCGGCTTATTCTGGAACAGTTGCAGATGAACCGGAGCAAGAGGAGCCGGCTTATTTGAAGCCTTTCGGTATGGTTGCGGTGGCTCCGGGTGACGGCATTGCCGAAATCTTTACGAGCCTTGGCGTTGACGTAGTTATTTCCGGCGGACAAACGATGAATCCGAGCACGGAAGATATCGTAAAGGCGATCGAGCAGGTGGACGCGGAAACGGTGTTTGTCATGCCGAACAACTCGAACATTGTGCTGGCTGCTCAGCAGGCGAAGGATATCGTGGAAAAGGGCGTTGAGGTCATTCCGACGAAGACCGTTCCTCAGGGTATGGCGGCGATCTTGGCATTCCAAGACTCTGCTCCAGCCGAGCAAAATGCAGAAACGATGAAGGAAGCGGCAGCCGCGATCCGTTCTGGGCAGGTTACACATGCGGTGCGTGATAGCAGCATGGACGGGATGGAGATTAAAGCCGGCGATTTCCTTGGCATCAGCGAAAGCAAAATTGTCTCCTCTGATCCGGATTTATACAGCGTGTGCATTAGCGTTCTCGATTCAATGATCGAGAACGGGGATGAGATCGTTACCGTGCTGACGGGCGAGGATGCTGAACAGGAGATGACCGCGCGGATTGCGGAGCATGTGAGCACAACGTATCCGAATGCGGAAATCGAAATTCATCGCGGCGGACAGCCAATTTATTATTATATTTTTTCCGTGGAGTAAAACCGTTCCCGGAGGTGGGATAGCTAATGACAACTAAAATCCGTATCGTAACGGACAGCACGGCGGACATCCCGGCAGAGATGCGCAGCCGGCTGCAAATCGAAATGGTTCCGTTGAAGGTTCACTTCGGGAAAGATACATTTCTTGACTCGGTAACGATTCAAGCCGAACAGTTTTACGAAAAGCTGGGCCAAAGCCAGCAGCTGCCGACGACCTCGCAGCCATCGCCGGTTGATTTCTTAGAAGTATTCAAGTCGTTGACGGCCGATCCCGAGGTTCATGTCATTTCGATCCATTTGTCCTCGGCGCTCAGCGGAACGTATCAATCTGCGGTATTGGCCAAGTCGCTTCTCGATGACAACGCAAATATTACGATTATCGATTCTCGTTCTGCCTCGTACGGCTGCGGAATGCTCGTTGTAGAAGCGGCCGAATGGGCGGATGCGGGGAAGAGCGTAGACGAAATCGTAAATCGCGTGGAAGAGCTTCGCAATGCGACGGGATTATACTTCCTGGTGGATACGCTGGAATATTTGCAAAAAGGCGGTCGGATCGGTAAAGCGGCGGCGCTGTTCGGTTCTTTGTTGAACATTAAGCCGATTCTCACGGTGGATAACGAAGGGGAAATTTCGGCGGTGGACAAAATTCGCGGCCAAAAGAAAGCGATGGTGCGAATCATCGAGCTTTTGGACCAGCATTTCGCCGGAAAGTCGATCGATATGACGATCGCTCATTCGCAGTCGCAGGGAACGGCTGAGGAGTTTGGCGCAATGATCAGTAATCATTTTGATGTGAAAAAAGTGCAGTACACTTCGCTGGGTCCTGTAATCGGCACCCATGTCGGGCCGGGGACGGTAGCGGTGTTTGCCAAGCAGGCTGATTAATATGCTCGATCTGCATACATTGCCGCTGACCTCGGTGACCGGGGTCGGCCCGCAAAAAGCGAAAGAATTAGCCGCGCTCGGAATTACGAGCGTGGCTGATTTGCTTTTTTATTTCCCTTTTCGATACGAGGATTACCGCATTCGCGATTTGGCCGAGACGGCCGATGGAGAAAAAGTAACACTGCTGGCCAAGGTTGTCGGCATGCCGGTGCTGCAGCATTTTGGCAGGAGGAAGTCTAGAATAACGTGCAAAATGACTGCGGATTCGTTAATGATTACCGCAGCATGGTTTAACCAGCCGTTTCTTCGCGAGCGGCTTGTTCCGGGGCTGGAGCTGACGATTACGGGCAAATGGGACGCGCGAAGAAGGCAAATGACCGTCTCGGAAACTGAATTCCCGGGTTCACGTAAAGCGCAGGGCGGTACGGTGCAGCCGGTGTACTCCGTCGGCGGGCCGATCACGCAGAAATGGATTCGCAAGGTGATCGGACAAGCCTTGACGCAGTATGCTCCGGCCATCCCGGAAATGGTGCCTGCGGAAATTGCCGCGCAGCGCGGGATGATCCCCCGCAGGGAAGCTGTCATTGAAATTCATCAGCCATCGGGGACGAAGCAGGGAGCGCTGGCGAGAGAGTGCCTCGTTTATGAGGAGCTGTTTATGTTCCAGTTGAAGCTGCAGGCGTACCGGGCGGTTTCGCGCAACCGCAAGGACGGAGTGGCGATGAAATTTGACATGGAAGAGGTCAGGCGATTTGTGAGGGAGCTGCCTTTTACGCTGACTGCCTCGCAAAAGCAGGTGATTGCGGAGATTCTCCGTGATCTGCAGGCTCCGTCCAGCATGAACCGGCTGCTGCAGGGCGATGTCGGCTCCGGCAAAACGGTCGTTGCCGCCGTCTCTTTGTATGCGGCGGTCCGTGCCGGCCATCAAGGGGCGCTTATGGTGCCGACGGAGATTTTGGCCGAGCAGCATGCGCGTTCGTTAACGCGGATGTTTGAGCCCTACGGCATCACGGTAGGGCTGCTTACCGGAAGCTTGACGGACAAGCGGCGGAGGGACATGATTGCTTCGATGCGAATGGGCTTGATCGACGTTGTTGTCGGGACACATGCTCTCATTCAAGAGGATGTGGAGTACCGCTCGCTCGGTTTGGTCGTGACGGACGAGCAGCACCGCTTTGGTGTACAGCAGCGCAGTGTGCTGCGGCACAAAGGGTTTAATCCCGATGTGCTGACGATGACGGCGACGCCGATTCCGCGCACCCTCGCTATTACCGCCTTTGGCGATATGGACGTCTCGACGCTGAGGGAGCTGCCCGGCGGCCGTAAGCCGATTGAGACGTATTGGGTCAAGCATGACAAGATGGAGCGTGTGATCGGCTTTATTCAGCGGGAACTCGGCGAAGGCCGTCAAGCTTATGTCATTTGTCCGCTGATCGAGGAATCGGAGAAGCTCGATGTGCAGAACGCAATCGATGTTCATCAGCAGCTGTGCGCGGTGCTGCCGCCGGAGAAGGTGGGCCTGCTGCACGGCAGAATGCCTGCTGCCGAGAAGGATGATGTGATGCGCCGCTACGCGGCGGGAGAGCTTGGCCTGCTCGTATCGACGACCGTTATCGAGGTCGGGGTCGATGTTCCGAATGCTACGCTGATGATTATCTACGACGCCGACCGCTTCGGCTTGTCGCAGCTGCATCAGCTGCGCGGGCGAGTTGGGCGCGGCTCCCATCAATCGTACTGCATTCTGATCGCCGACCCGAAGTCTGAAACGGGGCGCGAGCGGATGAAGGCGATGACGGAGACGAACGACGGCTTTGAAATTTCGCGCCGCGACCTTGAGCTGCGCGGCCCCGGTGATTTTTTCGGGACGAAGCAGAGCGGGCTCCCGGAATTTCGCTTGGCGGATATGGTCGCCGACTTTGAGACGCTGGAGCAGGCGCGCGACGATGCGGCGCAGCTGCTGGCGCAGGACGACTTCTGGGTGCGGCCGGAATATGCCGCCTTGGTGCGGTATTTGAAGCAGGAAGGAATTTTAGGGACAGGTATTTTGGATTAATTTGATTTTTGGATAGGGCTATCGTATTTCTTTTTAGGGGGATGTCGCAGCGTGATGGTCGCAGTTTGGCCGGATCGGAGCGGCATTCCTTTTTTGATGGGCATTGGTACGTTTACGTTTCCGTGGAAGCACTTGTATTCTTCGTCCCTTGGATTCCGTATCGAGATTACTGCGCGGGCTTTCGACGAGGCCAAGCACTTCAGGGCGTGCGCCTGCATACAATGGGGAATGACTTTCTTTTTGCAGGAGGTGCCCCGGTGAAACCTTATGAAAAGTACGGAATCAGCCCGGAATTGGTCGAACGGATTAAGAAAAAAATGAAGGACCCTGCGGCGAGCCAGCAGGTGAAGGACGTACTACTTAACCTTTCGAAATCGGATCTCCAAGACCGGGCAAAGGTAAAAAAGCTGGCCGGTCGGGTTTCGAAAATTTTAGGTGAGAAGCTAGGCGAGTCGCAAATGGAGGCTATTATCCGGTTCGTTGTAGCGCAGAAGATTGATCCGAACAACACGTTTCATCTTATCAAGCTTTGGGGAATGTTTCGCTAGATCTAGCTGGCTGAGGATTGTAGGTATAAACATAAAAATTCCGGATCATGTCGGGCAGAGCGTTCTGCCTTGCACGATCCGGAATTTTTTTGTGGCCAATATGTTATCCACAATGAGTATGGATGGACAAGTAATAAGAGCCGAAAAATTTAGAATTCCTCCTTGGCGGATAAGTTGCAAAAACATTTTTTATGTAACTAAATATTACATTTTTTGAATGATTAAACTGGGTTATACGGATATATTCCTTACATTTCAGGGCTTAACATATATTATAACCTAAATTTATCAAAAAAGTAATTGACTGACTCGTGCTTTGTGTTAATATATCTAACATAAGGTTTGCGGTTTTGGTTTTTATATGTTGATACATAAAGCGAAGGTGATCTTGATGTCCGATGCGGTTTTGGAGGTTAAGGGCTTAAGAACGGTGCTGAAGGACAAGAAACGAGAGTTGGCCGTCGTGGACGGAGTGGATTTTCGTATTGGCAAGAAAGAAATCGTTGCGCTTGTTGGGGAATCAGGATGCGGGAAGAGCATGACGTCTCTCTCGATTATGGGGCTTCTTCCGCGGATCGGCACAGTGGATCATGGGGAGATTCGCTTCCAAGGAGAAAATTTGCTGGAACTGAACCGCAGGGACATGGCAAAGGTTCGAGGAAATCGCTTGTCCATGATTTTTCAAGAGCCGATGACATCTCTGAATCCGGTTCTTACTATCGGTAAACAGCTTACGGAGGGGATTCGAAGACATCTTCGGGCAGGTCAAAAGGAAGCCGATGAAGTGGCGGATCTATGGTTAAAAAAAGTTGGTTTTCCCGAGCCGACACGGATCCGCAAGGAATATGCCCACCGCCTGTCCGGAGGCATGCGGCAAAGGGTGATGCTCGCCATGGCGATGGCGTGCAGACCTGATTTGCTTATTGCGGATGAGCCGACCACCGCTCTTGATGTCACGATTCAAGCGCAGGTGCTTGATCTGATGCGCGGTCTTCAAAGCGATAATGATATGTCGATCTTGTTCATTACGCATGACCTCGGTGTAGTCGCCGAGATGGCCAACCGGGTCATCGTGATGTATGCGGGGCAGATTGTCGAGCAATGTGACGTACGGACGCTTTTTCAAGCTCCGCTTCATCCGTATACGATCGGATTGCTTCACTCCACGCCGAAGCTGAAGGGATCGTCCGGTCCGCTTGTGCCGATCCCCGGTACCGTGCCGCCTGCGGGGCGGTTTGGCAAAGGCTGCCGATTCGCTGACCGATGCCGGCTGGCTTCTCAAGAATGCAGTGCCGCTGTGCCGGAGCTCCGCGAGATAGCCAAAGGGCATCTGGTTCGCTGCTCTAAACTACAGGCGTAGGGGGAATGAAGAATGAGTGCTCCGCTTCTTCAAGTGGAAGGGATCAAGAAGGTTTTTTCTGTTGGGGGCAGTTTACATAAAACGCTCATTCATGCCGTCAACGGAATTAGTTTCACGGTTGCTCCGGGAGAAACCCTGGGCATCGTTGGAGAGTCCGGCTGCGGCAAGTCGACAGTAGGCAGGTTGATTTTACGATTGATGGAATTGACCGAAGGTGAAATATACTTCGACGGCCGTTCCTTAAGCGGCATGAAGTCCCGTGAGCTCAATTCGTTTCGGAGGCATCTCCAATGTGTGTTTCAGGATCCGTATGCCTCACTTAACCCGCGGATGCCGGTAGGCCGGGCGATCGCCGAGCCTATGGTTGTTCACGACAAGATCAGATGGAAAGAAGCGCTGGAACGTGCGGGTGAATTGCTGGTCACCGTCGGGCTGAGCAGGGAGTCGGCAGCCTTATATCCGCACGAATTTTCCGGCGGACAGCGGCAGCGGATTGCTATTGCAAGAGCGTTAGCCCTCAAGCCGAAGCTGATTGTCGCGGATGAGGCCGTTTCCGCTTTGGATGTATCGATTCAGGCCCAGATCGTAAATTTGCTTACCGAGCTTCAAGCCAAGACGAATGTTTCCTATTTGTTCATATCTCATAACCTGAGCATTGTGCGGCATATCTCCGACCGGGTAGCTGTCATGTACTTAGGAAAAATTGTGGAGCTGGCGGACAAGAACCCACTGTATGATTCCCCGCGACATCCTTATACCCAGGCTCTCTTATCCTCTGTTCCCGAGCCGGATGCAGAGCATTCACGGGAACGGATTATTCTGCAGGGTGAAGTGCCTAATGCAGCCCGGCCTCCATCGGGTTGTGCGTTTCACCCGCGTTGTCCCTTTGTTC
The DNA here is from genome assembly GCF_011421635.1 of Paenibacillus turpanensis. Lineage (GTDB taxonomy): Bacteria > Bacillota > Bacilli > Paenibacillales > YIM-B00363 > Paenibacillus_AK > Paenibacillus_AK turpanensis. The sequence continues at coordinate 203,029 of NZ_WTLI01000001.1, read as the reverse complement.
GGGACAAATGCCGGGCAGAAGAACCAAGGCTGCGTGAAGTCGGCGCGAGACATTATGCCTCCTGCCATTTCATAGAAGAAGCTCAGTACACCAATTGAGAGGGGTAAACACATGTCATCTACACTTCGAAAAAGAAATTCCAAGCTTGTCCTGTCCGCACTGCTGCTGGGAATGACGGTATTATCGGCTTGTTCTTCCGACACGGGGAGCAAGCCCGATGCCGCCGGAGAAACGTCTGGGCCTGCTTCCACGTCCACAACCACGGAAACCGCCAAAACGAAGGTAGACGGAGGAGAGATTATAACGGCGTATTTGTCCGAACCGCAAGGCTTTATTCGGTTATGGGCGACGACAACTACGTCCAGCGAAGTAACGGAACTCGTATTCAGTTACTTATATAAACTCAATGAGAATCAAGAAATCGTGCCGGATTTGGCAACAGGCATGCCTGTCTTTTCGGATGACAAAATGACGATGACGATAAAAATCCGCAAGGACGCCAAATTTACCGACGGAGAGCCTTTGACGGCCGACGATGTGGTGTTTACATACAATGTGGCCCTTAGCCCCGATTATACCGGTCCGCGAAAAGGCACCTTTTCCGAGCTCAGCAAGGTGGAAAAGGTCGACGAGGAAACGATTAAATTCACGTTCAAAACACCTTTTGCCGGATATATCGACTTGTTCCCCTATAACATTTTGCCGGAGCATCTTTTGAAGGATGTGCCGATCAAGGAACTGAATCAATCGGAATTTTACAAAAAGCCTATAGGCTCCGGTCCGTATAAGCTGGTGGAGTGGAAGACGGGTCAGTATTTGGCCTTTACACGCAATGAGGACTATTACAGAGGAAAGCCTGCGATTGAGAAAATTACCGCCAAAATTATACCGGATGCCAATTCAATGATGGCGCAGCTGCAAACCGGCGAAATTAATGTGATCGGCGTACCGGCGGACCAGCTGTCCGTCATCGAGCAAGCGGCCAAAACCAGCGGCAAAATTAAGCTGCAGAAAGGAATTGTTACGACAAGCTATTCCTTTATCGGCTGGAATTTGACGAATCCGTTGTTTGCAGATAAAAAGATCCGTCAGGCCCTGACTATGTCGATCGACAGACAGGGTATTATTGACGGCGTTGCGGAAGGTCAAGGGAAGATTATGCACGGCCAGACTGTCCCGTCTTATTGGACTTACAGCGATAATGTGCCGAAATTCCCGTACGATGTGGAGAAGGCGAAGAAATCGTTTGAAGAGGCCGGGTGGAAGGATACGAATGGCGATGGCCTTCTGGATAAGGACGGCAAAACATTCGAATTCGAGATGCAGGTGAACCAGGGTAACAAAATTCGCGAAAAGGCTGTTACTGTCATTCAGCAGCAGCTGAAGAAGGTTGGCATTAACATAAATATTCGCGTGGTGGAAGGCTCAGCCTTTACGAAAAATTTTCAGGAGAAAAAATTTGAGTCCATTTACTATGCGTGGAACATTACCGGTGATCCGAATCCAAAAGGAATTTGGCATTCCGCGGAAATTGAACATGGCCTCAATACGGTCTCGTACAGCAATCCGCAAGTGGATCAGCTGATTGAAGAAGATTTGCAAAGCTTTGACAAAAGCAAGCGGAAAGAGCTGCTCGCCAAGGTGGACGCACAGATTGCTGAGGACCAGCCGTACACCTTCCTGTACACCCCGACCACTGTGATGGCGTATCCGAGCAATCTGGAAGGCTTCAACCCGCTTCGAGACAGCCTAAAGGAAGTGGAGAAGTGGTACTTTACGAAATAAGGGAAAGAAGTGACGTGCCATGGCTCTTTATCTTGTGAAGCGGGTGCTTAACGCCATCCCGATTTTGATCGGCATAACGATCATTTCGTTTGCGATCATCCATCTGGCGCCGGGAGGGCCGTTGTCCCAATTTACGGAGGATCCGACGATAAAAGCGGTTGATATCGAGAATATGACGAAGGCGTACGGCTTGGATAAACCGTTGTATCGTCAGTACTTGGACTGGGGCGGCGGAATGCTGCGTGGAGATTTCGGGACTTCCTTCTTGAAATCGGAGCCCGTATCCAAGCTGGTGCTGGAGCGCATTCCGACCACCCTGCTGCTTACGGTCAGCAGCTTCGTGCTGTCGATTCTAATCGCCGTGCCTTTGGGTATTCTTTGTGCCATTCGGGCCAATTCCAGGCTTGACCAGATCATTTCCGGCTTCACGTTTGCAGGCATTGCCGTACCGGGCTTCTGGCTGGCTTTGCTTCTCATGATGTTCTTCTCGGTAAAAATGGGCTGGCTGCCCTCGGGAGGTCTGAAAACCATTAACGCCGATTTCAGCCTTATGGATCGGATTCGCCATCTGATCCTGCCCGTGGCCGCGATGACCATGGGGGAGGTGGCGCTGTGGATCAGGCATATTCGGTCCAGCATGCTGGAGGTAATTCATCAGGATTACATCCGGACCGCTCATGCCAAGGGGCTTCCGTACCTTCTTGTGCTTTTCCGGCACGGACTCCGTAACGCCCTCATTCCGGTCACCACCCTGTTTGGACTTACACTGGCCGGGTTTTTCACAGGGTCATTGATTTTGGAAAATATTTTTAGCATTCCCGGCATGGGGCGGCTGTTTATCGAATCGGCCTTTCAGCGCGATTATCCCGTATTATTTGCGATCACGACGATGGCGTCCATCCTTACTGTTGCGGGAAGCATCGTTGCCGACCTGCTGATCGCGCTGCTTGACCCGCGAATCAATTTAAGCCGGCCGCAGGAAGCGAGGGGATAAGACATGAATACTGCTGTAACTAATCCGCTGCCGGCCGTGTCTCTTCCGCATCCGCAGCATGGCAACCGGGCTTGGGGGCGTTTTAAGAAAAACAGGATGGCTGTAATCAGCATGATCATCCTGCTGGGGATCATTATTTTGGCTCTGCTCGCCCCTTTCATCGCCCCTTACGATCCCAGTGAGCAGGATTTGCTGAACCGGTTAAAGCCGCCAAGTGCGGAGCATTGGTTCGGCACGGACGATTTGGGTCGGGACTTGTTCACGCGAGTGCTTTACGGAGCGCGGGTATCGCTGTCGGTCGGGATTTTCTCGGTTCTCTTCAATGTCGTTATCGGTATTGCCGTGGGGGCTGTCGCCGGATATTACGGCGGCCGGGTAGACAGCATCCTGATGCGTTTTGTCGACGTGATGCTGGCGTTTCCGCAATTTTTTCTGCTGATTACGGTGGTAACCCTGCTGAAGCCCAGTTTGTTGAACATCATTATCGTCTTAACGGCCTTCGGCTGGATGGGGAAAGCCCGCCTTTTGCGGGGGGAGATTTTGTCGGTGAAAAATCGGGAGTACATCGATGCCGCGCGTTCCATGGGACTGTCGGATCGGCGCATCATCTTCTTTCACGTTCTTCCCAACGCCATGGCCCCCGTTATTGTTGCGGCGGCGATGAACATGGGCACGATGATCCTCACGGAATCGGGCCTATCCTTCCTAGGCCTCGGAATTCAACCGCCGACGGCCAGCTGGGGCAACCTGCTGCAATCCGCCCAAAGCATGAAGATCATGGTGGAGGCTCCGTGGTATCCTGTTTTCCCGGGGATGATGATTTTCATCACCATTATGTGCTTCAATTTCTTGGGAGACGGGCTGCGCAACGCATTTGATTCCAAGTAAAAGGTATAGAATGTCTTGAAAAAGCTGTTCAGGGGCTGTTCCGGCTCATGGACAGCTTTTTTTGCTGGGTGGCCTTGATGGGCGTTTCCCTAAGGGAAGCGGCCGCCCGATTTCCCGCTGCTTCGGGGGTGACCCGAGAATGGCTTCAAGCGAGGCGCCCAACGATCTCTTTTACATACTTGGCCAGCTGAAGGCTGATTTCCGAACGCATCACCTCGCGAACCATGCCGAACCGTTCCTCATAACCTCTGCATACAAAGCGATGGTAGATGACAAGATCAATTTGTTCATCATTGATGACTTTGATGCTGCGTTTCGCCAGCTCCCGACGCAGGTTATACAAGTCCTTGCTCATCGCATCGAGCACCTCTTGGCCAACGGCTAAATACAGCTTTTTTAACAGGTTGGAGCTGTTCTCGATGTCCGTTAGGCTCTTCTGCACCATCGTGACCATATGGGGAAGCAGGATCGAATCGCGAATCATTTTAAGCTCATCCTCGGAAGGGCGTTTGCTCGATTTTGACGTGTCGTTTCGGTTTTCGTATTGTTCTTGATGCTCCGTGAGCAGCATCTTGGATTTCCAGCGTTCGTTGCCGTCTAGTTTACTCACCTGTAATGGCCTCCAATCTGTTCCGCCCGTTCTAGCGCCACCCCGGACTTTAATAATGAGGAAGCCCGCATGATCGCGGCGCTGCCAAACCGGTCGATAATGTGATCCGTCGTTCTTTCTAAGTTGTACGCCTTTACACGGTCTTCAAACAAGGTAAGCTGTTGGACTGCATCGTCAGTTAATTGAGTAAGAGTTACGTGAAGGTGACTTACGGGCAGACCGCTCCAATAGGTTCTAAATAAGCCGATGGCGGCTGCGGCCACTTCATGGGACAGCGATGTGGCGTGGGGAAGAGTGACCTGCCGATGAAACCACGTGCCCCGCGTCCCGTCGGTTTCCTGAGCGCCGACGGTCACGACTCTTCCCGAATATCCATGCTTTCTGCTGCGGCGGCACACCTCCAGCACAAGCTCCAAAAGCACCACCTCAATGTCCTCCAGCTTCGTATACAGGCTGCTGCGGAGCGTTTTGCCATGGCTGACCGATTTCAATTTGTTGCGGATGCTTGGCACCACTGGGCTGGGATCGATTCCGCGGGCGGTCTGCCAATAATACTCCGCTTGAATATCGCTTTGCTTTCCCATTTCCCGGCGCATGCGCCGTTTGAATTCGGCTAGTTCCAGGCGCGCGATATCTCCGATCGTAAAGAGTCCCATTCGGACAAAATGCTTCGTCATCCGGGAAGCGACCATAAACATTTGATTCACGGACAGCGGCCATAGCTCGGACTCTATATTGGAGGAGTCAAGCCTGAAAATTCCGTCTGGTCTTTTTTTCGCGAAGTTGTCCGTGGCCATCTTGGCCAATATTTTGGTAGGACCGATTCCAACGCGGATCCGTACCCCTGTAGACAGGAGCACGCGGGTTTGAATTTGGCGGGCAATTTCTTCCGGGGATCCGAAATAGGATACCGATCCGGTTACATCCAGAAACTGCTCATCGATGGAATAAGGCTCGACAAGGTCTGTGAACGATTCAAAAATTTCTGTAATAAACAAAGAGATGGAGATGTACGTCTGCATCCGGGGGCGGACGACAACCAAATCAGGGCATTGGGCGAGGGCTTCGCCTACCCGCAAGCCTGTGTTCACCCCGCGTGCCTTGGCTTCCGGGCAAGCCGCCAGAAGGATGCCGGACTTTCGCGAAGGATCCCCGACGGCGACCGGCTTCTTTGACAGCTCCGGCCGGGCCGCTTTTTCAATGGAGGCGTAGAAAGATTGACCATCGATTAAGAAAATGGTTCGTTCCGTCATTGCTGCTCACGGCCCGGACGTCGGCTGCTCCTTAGGGCTTGGAGGCCGCGGCAGTATTTGTTGAAGGTCGTGAAGACACTGCCTTGGACGGCAGGTGCCCTATCGTTGTTCATTATGATCAGCTCCAAATTATGCGAACATATATTCCTATTATATACCGAATGTACGTTCGTGATGCAATGAAACATTTGGTTTTATGTGATAAAAGTTGTTAGTAAAATTTTCTTGTGTATATGCAGTTGAAGGTTTCCCGCGACCAGCGCGGTGGAGAACGCGGTGTATTGATCGGCACTTGTGTTGGAGGCTGCGCAGCGGTTTAATGGTATAGAAGGTGTAACTCAAAACAAGGGAACGCATGTTCCTTATAGTATATATAGAGTAGCGAACAAATGTTCTGTTTTCAAGAGGGGGATGCAGCGATGTGCGGAAGATATACGATTACCGTGACAATGGAGGAGCTGATGCTGCGGTTTCTCATTGAGGGCCCGCAGCTGCTGTTCCACGGTCCGAAATACAATGTCGCCCCGGGTCAAATGGTGCTGGCAGTCATCCATGACGGGGAGCGGAACCGGATCGGTGAATTGAAATGGGGGCTCGTTCCGGAGTGGGCGAAGGAAGAAAAAATCGGAGCCAAAATGCTTAACGCGAGGGCGGAAACGATTACGGAAAAGCCGGCGTTTCGGACGCTGCTGACCCGCAAGCGCTGCCTCATTCCTGCGGACGGATTTTACGAGTGGAAGAAGGACGGGGGGAGCAAGCAGCCGCTGCGCATCACTCTGAAAAGCCGCGAGGTGTTTGCGATGGCGGGCTTGTACGACACGTGGATGTCGCCGGATGGGCGCAGGGTAAGCACCTGCGCCGTCATAACGACGGCGCCGAACGAGCTGGTGGCGAATATTCACGACCGGATGCCGGTCATTCTTCCGCGTGAGGCGGAAGCCCGCTGGCTGGACCGCGGCAATCGGGACACACGGGCGCTGCTGGAGCTGCTGCGGCCGTACCCGGCGGAGGAAATGACCGCTTATGCGGTATCTCCGATGGTCGGCAGCGTGAAAAATGACGAGCCGGCCTGCATTGAGCCGCTGGTGAAGTAAGGTTTTTTGCCTTCTCTATATGGGACTCGGGTTCGGGCGATCGGCGGATACGTTGATCAAAAGTGAATTGCAAAAATGTATACAGAACAAGGTTGAAAAGGGCGTAGTGTACAAACTATGCTCTTTTTCCTTTATTTACATCCGGTTTTTCGACATATTTTGTCAGATTTCAACATATTTAAATGGTCGATATGCTATGCAGGAAGGTAAACTCAAAGGAGTGATCAAGTAGATGTCTCCATTAGATAAATACATAAATGGTGCATTGACTTACTACAATTCATCTGCGGATAGGAGTTCACAGTATGAACAAGCCGAAATGGAATTTTTTTGGACGGACAATGTCGCTGAGGTTGAAGTTACCGCTTTACATTTCCTTGTTGGTAGCAATCATGTTCACAGGATCCGGTGTTTTTTTGTATCAGACGAACTCAGATTTATTGTTAAAAGAAAGCAAGGAAATTATGATTTCCAACAGCAATTTGATTGGCGAAAGTTTATTTACTTCGATATTGACGGAGAAACAGATCGTAGCTCAGGCTTCCAATCATGATACGTTTAAATCGCTGCTTGCCCTTCGAAATTCGAATGAAATGACGGACGACGAGTTTTTTTCAGATAAAAACGCGTTGCTGCAAAAATCGAATCGGATTTTAACATCCAGTGTGGAAATGACCCGAGGCATTACAGCATTTCAGGTTATCGATCCGCAAGGAACGATCATTGCATCCTCTTCCGTAGCTGATCTCAAAGGGAATCGAAGTGACCGGGAATATTTTAAGGAAACGATAAAAGGACAGCCTTTTATAAGTGACGCTATCGTTTCAAAAAGCACAGGAAAGCTGGTTATGCCTTTTACTCAGCCTATCGTTGATCTTGACGGTAAAACTATTGGTGTATTTATTGCAACAGTAGATGCTTCCTTTTTCGTTCATCAGCTGGAACGGACCGAAATTGAAGGGGACATTACCATATTAAGCCGATCCGGTGTTATTATTTATAATTCCGTGAATTCCGAAAGTGTAGGCACGACACTGACAGATGAGGGTGTTCAAGCTTTTCTTAAGGAAAGAGCGAAAGACAAGCCAATTCAAGGCGAAGTTGATCTTGGCACCAGCTATCTTAGCTTTACTAAAATCCCTGATGCGGACATTACCGTAAGTGTAACGGAATCGTATGAAATCATTTATAAGCCGGTTCAAGATATGCTCCATAAATTGCTTATGATTACGCTGATTGCGATGCTCCTTGCCATTGCCGCGGGGATCTTGATTTCCAGAACCATAACGGGCCCGATCCTTAAACTGAACCAATTGTTTAAGCAAATGGCCGAAGGGGATTTGACCGTTACGGCGGTTGGGAACTATAAAAGTGAATTTAAGCAGCTGGCGGACAGCTTCAGTGTGATGGCTAAAAACAACAAAGAACTCATCACGAGTATGAATGAATCGATTGGCGTTTTGAACACCAGCACGAATGAGCTGGATGACTCCGCGAAGCAAACGGCCGTATCCGTCGCGGAAACGACGACAACGAGCAGCGAGATTGCGAGAGCCATGGAGACGCAGTCCAGAGATACCGAGCAAATTGTCGATAAGTTCCATAGTTTTGGCGAGAGTTTTGAATCTTTAAGGGGAAAAACAAACCTCATCAAAGAGGAAGCGGACAAGATTATAACGATTTTCCATAATAGTCGAACGGTGATTGAGAACCTTATTCGCGTTAAGGAACGCAACGAGCTTGAGGTGAAGAAGATTGCCGATATTACAAGCAAGCTGCAGCAAAGCTCGAACAACATTAGCCAGATTACCGGTACGATTACGGACATTGCTAACCAAACGAATCTGCTTGCCTTAAACGCATCCATCGAAGCGGCAAGAGCAGGAGAGCATGGCCGGGGCTTTGCGGTTGTCGCTTCCGAAATTCGCAAGCTGGCTGAACAGAGCACCAAACAGTCTCAGGAAATCAATGGAATTATTGAGCAAAACCTTGCTTTTGTAGATGAAAACAAAGCAAGCGTTTCTGAAATTGAACAAGTTTCCGTCGACCAGGATCAATATGTTGAAGCAACAAAAGAAGCATTTGCATCGATTTTCAATAATGTTTCCCATATCGCGGCGGAGATTCAGGATATGGCGCGTAAAGTGGTTGAGATGGAGAAAGAAAAAGAGGCAGTTATGGACTCGGCGCAAAGCTTGTCCGCAACAGGTGAGGAGGTTTCGGCATCGGTTGAGGAAGTGACCGCAACGATGCAGGAGCAATCTGCAATGGTGCAGCAGCTGGCGGGCATGGTTGATACGATCGGTTCCCTTACGAAGGAGCTGGCACAGGCCGCATCGAAATTTAAAGTGTAAGAAAAAAGACATGAGGCGCGGAGTCTCATGTCTTTTTCTTTTTAGCGAGCATGTGGCCTCAATCCTAATCACTCCGGTTAGGGAGCGATGGTTTAATTAAGTAAGGTGTGGATGATATACCCTAGAGGTTAACAGGATTGATTGTGTAATATTCATCCTTTGATTTTCCCGAAAGATAACTCTTGAATTTTTCGGAATCAACAATGATATCTGAAACGTGTACTTTATTTTGAAATAACTCAAATTTGTAGAAATCGGCTCGTGTTTTCATTCCGTGAATAATGAAATCTTGAATGTTTTGAATATCCGAATGTTCATTTCCCATTGAATCTAGTTGCATAATTAAAGTGCTTCCAGACTCCTCTATGCTCATTCGAATATTTGAAGCGCCCCTTTTTGATGCAAATTTTTTATCAAGCTCTTCTATCGATTCTTTAATTGCATCTATGCCGAAATTAAAAACAGAAATATAGTCCTCATACATTACACCTTCGATAGCTAGTTTTTTGTTGTTTTCATAGGTCATCGGAATGTAAATGATATCGTTGTACATAAGCGGAGGATAAGGTTCTGTACCGGTATTAATGGGGTTACCATTGAAATATATTTGAAACGGAGCTAGTTCCGCTTCAAACTTCCGCGTATCCGCGCCGACTGAACCTGCGGCCATGGTGAAAAGCAAAGCTCCGATAATGCCGATTTTCCATGATTTCTGCAAAGGTAAGACCTCCCGACTATTTTTAACCAACATCATATAATATTAGGAGAATATTAGGAATCGGAACGTTTATTTTGTATAGTAAAAACCTACAATTTGTAGATTTGCATGATTAAGGGCGAGATTTTGAGGACTTCAAAATGATGCACAGCTAATACTCCTCTGTTGATTGAATACATCCCAAGGCTCACAACTCATTAAACATGATGGGTTGTTTTATTTTAAGGACAGAATTAAGTATCATATTGGGCAAAGTTGGGAAGATGCCCTGAATTTTTTTGGGACTCAAATCGGAAAAGCCTGAGACGGTGGAAAATGGGTTTACGGTGGAGGGGCGGGAATTGTTGGTGGTGAAGTCGATTAAAAAGAAATGCCCCCATTGACTATTTTTTTGTTGAAGGGCTATAAACTAAAAAAAACCGCGCGGCACAAGGCCGACGCGGATCAAGGTTCGGCACCCACTTTCGTGAATGCCTCATGGGAGAGGAGAAACCGGACGAAGAGCTTATGGGGAAACGTAAGTCTTCTCCGCGGTTGTCTACGACATCCGTGATGTCGATACTATCATGATTACCGTTTTCGGAATGTTTATACACGGAGGGCGGAAAATTTTTCACGCAGGCTCCGATGTGGTACGATAACGTTACATACAGCTTAGCTTGGGAAAAGGGGTTAACAGGCGGATGAGGGTAATCTCGGGAACGGCCCGGGGCCGGCCGCTCAAGGCGGTGCCGGGGATGGGCACGCGGCCGACGACGGACAAAGTGAAGGAAGCGCTTTTTTCGATGATTGGTCCTTACTTTTCGGGAGGACAAATGCTTGATCTATTTGGAGGCAGCGGCGGCATCGGCATCGAGGCGCTCAGCCGGGGGATGGATCGGGCTGTTTTTATCGATATGGATAAGAAAGCAATTGAAACGATCCACCTGAATTTGCGGACCGCAGGGCTTGAAGGACAAGCTGAGGTGTACCGCAACGATGCGCATCGGGCGATTAAGGCGCTGGCCAAGCGGGAGGCTCGTTTTGAGCTGGTGATGCTGGACCCGCCGTATCGGCTTAAAATTGCCGACGAGCTGATTCTTCAAATGGAGGAAGCGGGGATTATCGGCGAACAATCGACGATCGTCGTGGAATACGAAGCAGGGCACGCCTATCCGGAGCAAATCGGACAGTTCCAAGCCGTTCGGACGGCTGAGTATGGCGAAACTGCGATTCGCATTTATAAATACGCACAGGAACCGGAAGGGGATAACGAACACAATGAGCCTTAGAATCGCAGTATACCCGGGTAGCTTTGATCCCGTAACGTGCGGGCACTTGGACATCATTCACCGCGCGGCGAAGCAGTTCGACAAGCTGATCGTGGCGGTGCTGAACAACACAGCCAAAAATGCGCTGTTTACGCTGGAAGAGCGCCAGCAGCTGCTTCGCCAAGTAACGGGGCATTTGCCGAACGTCGAGGTGGACGGCTTCCGTGACCTGCTCGTCAATTATATGACGCACAAAAAAGCGCACGTGATCGTGCGCGGCTTGCGGGCGGTATCGGATTTTGAATATGAGCTGCAAATGGCGTCGGCGAATCAGAAGCTGAACCCGGATGTCGAAACCTTTTTTATGATGACGAATCCGAAGTATTCCTATTTAAGCTCCAGCATTGTGAAGGAGCTGGCTAAGTTTCACGGGGACGTCAGCGATTTTGTCCCCGATGAGGTGGCCGAGGCGCTACGCGGCAAATTTGGCTAACCGGCGGAGCAGTGAAGCCGCAAGGGAAACGGCGAGCATTCCGCCGATACAGATGCCCAGCAGCGCCGCAGTAGAAACGGCAAGCGCAAAGCCTTCCATGGGAAGCCCGGCAGGATCGACGGCTGGGACGCGGGGCCCGAGCGGCATGAACGCGGCTGTCTCGTTCGGTCCGATGAGGCGCTGAAGCGGCTGCCACAGCACAATGGCGACCGGAAGGGATACGGCAATATGCACCAGCCGGCCGAGCAGAAAGGTGCCGTACCTTAGGTCGGTGTCTTTAATGATGCTGCGAACTTGGGCATGCAGGCATAAGCCGCTCCATGCCAGTCCGCAGGCGATCAGGAGCGTGACTGCAAAGGGGCCGACGCCGGACGGCTGGCTGAGCGCGTGGGCGCCCAAATGCACTTCAAACAGCGCGGAAATAAGCTGGTGAGCCGCCTGCTGGGTAATGCCGAACGGTTCAAGCAGATGGATAAACGCCATTTGTACAATGAATGCGGTATACGTGAGAAACGCGACCTTCAGAAACAGAGAAAACATAATGATGTAACCGCCGATCACCAGTAGGGTTTGTACCGATTGATAGACCGAATCGCCAAGCACCTTGCCGAAGCCGCGGCCGTCTTGCGTGCGCGCGGCCTCAACGGCCAGAAGAACACGACGGAATAAAGGGATACCCGAAGAGGCGGATCTATACGGCGGTCCGGCCGCAGGACCGGCTGTAGGGGCTGGCCTGCCGCTGAATAAAGCGAGCAGAGCACCTGCCGCCAGCGCGGATACGAGATGGACCACGGCCAGGATCACGCCGAGCTTCGGCTGGCCAAGGAAGCCGGTGCCGACCACAATAACGATGAACACGGGTCCGCTCATATGAGACAGCGAAAGCAGCCGCTCGCCCTCGCCTCGGGAAACGAGACCGTTCCGGCGCAGTGCGGCCGTCGCTTCTGCGCCTGCCGGAGAGCCGGCGGTCATGCCAAGGGCCAGCGCCCAGCCGCCTACGCCCGGGATGCGGAACAGCACGCGCATGAGCGGCTCCAGCAGGACGCCGAGTCCCTGCATCAGGCCATAGGCGCGCATAAATTCCGACAGCATAAAAAAAGGAAGCAGAGCGGGGAACACGACGTTCCACCAAATGGAAAGGCCTTTAAGCGACGAATCAAAGGCTTGGTCCGGGTACAAAACGATCATGAGCACCAGCACGAGGGCGCCGGTGCCCATCATGAGCGAGCCGATTCGATTAAAGGTCGTGCGGTTCAATGTCATGGGTTCACCTCGTTTTCTTTCAGTGTGCCGTCTGCGTTACAGCTAGTACATATGTACGCTCATCGGAATCGCTTTAGACCAAGCTGCAGTAGGGGGGAAAGCATGGCGGGGGGAAGAGGTTACCGTAAAAGCGGTCCGATTCGAATGATTTTAGCGACGGCCGCGGTCATGTACATTTTGATATTTATGCCGACGCCTTATGTCGTTTTCGAACCGGGCACAGCGGAAGCGACCCGGCCGATGGTTCAAATCGAAGCGGGTGATCCCGAGGAAAAGGGCGTCTTCATGATGACGACGGTCCGGATGACGTATTCCAATGTGTTATCCTATATCGGCTCGTACTTTGACCGGCATGCCGATGTGTTTACCCGAAAGGAAGTGTTTGGGGATAACGAAACGCAAGAGGAATATACGGAGCGCCAAGAAGCGTATATGCTGACCTCGCAGGCCAATGCGATTGAAGCGGCATATAAGCAGGCGGCGGTACCGTACAAAATCCGGAATGAAGGGGTAGTTATTCTTCAGACGATCAGCGGAATGCCTGCGGACGGGGTGTTGAAGCCGGGAGACCGGGTCGTGCAGGTGAATGGCGTTACAATCGCTTCCTATGACGATTTAACGCGGGAAATTGGCGGCCGCGCGGCGGGCGATAAGGTGGCGATGCAGGTGAAGCGGGGAGAAGAATTGATTTCCGCTACGCTGCTTGTTTCGCCGATGTCGACTTCCCAGCCGGGGCAAAATGAAAGGGTTGGCGTCGGTATTACGACGGCGGAGCTGCTTTCGGTTCAAGCCGAGGATGCGGGGAAGCAGGTAAGGATTGAAGCGGGACAAATCGGCGGACCTTCCGCCGGGCTGATGTTTGCGCTCGAAATTTACAATCAGCTGACGCCGGGGGACTTATCCAAAGGGTACCGCATTGCCGGAACCGGGACGATCACGCCGGACGGGAAGGTGGGCGAAATCGGCGGTATTCAGTACAAGGTCGTCGCTTCCGACCGGAAGGGCGCCGAGGTGTTTTTTGCCCCGGCGAAAAATTACGATACAGCCCGCCGGAAGGCGGAGCAAATCGGCTCCGATATGGAGGTTGTGAAGGTTGAAACGATCGGCGATGCGCTGGCCCACTTGGCTAAGCTCACCGCCAAGCCGGCTAAGGCAGACGGAAAGTAGCCAACGTTATACACGGATCGGCGCCTGGTAATAATCGCGCAGCAGCTGGCGTGAATCGGGCTGCCGGAAGCCTGCGGCATACACTGCGGTTGCGTCGATGTCGAGATCGAGAAACGGATGCAGGCCGCGGGACACCTTGGTAATGACCGGGACGCGGGCGGTTTTCTTCATGCGCTGCAGCAGCTCGCGCCCGGTACCGGTAAAGCCGAGCACCCGCAGGTAAGGGGAGCCCGCCTGCAGCACTTCGCGGGACAGCACTGCTTTGCTGTGCGATAGAAGCACGCGCGTGAGCAGCCGCTGCAGCTTTACATGGGTGTAGCGCTTTGTTTTGAGGGATGCTAACAGCTGACTGACGATTGCCTCCTCCGAGGGGCTGGCAGACAGGCTGGCAATGGCGCGCTTCAGCCGGTGCTCCAGCCCTTCGGTCATTTCGGCGACGCTGTTTAGCTGCTCCGGCGATGCCGTGACGATGCTGTGCAGCAGCTGCCGGGCGTAGGCCTCCCAGCGGATGGGACCTCGTCCTTCGGCAGCCTCGCGCTTCAGAATGTCGAGGGTATAGGCTGGAACGAAGGGGGCGAGCCCGTCCAGACTGCACTCTTCGAACAGCAGCCTGCGGATTGCGGTGGCGCTGGCAATGCGGCTGTCCGTAATGTCGGCCTGATGATAGCCCGCTTTCGTCCGGGCGATCGTTGCTGGCGTAATCGGGCTGCCCAGGCGCTCGAGCGCGATGAGGTAATGCAGGCCGAGAATGTTATTCGGCTGGGCCACCGCTTCCGCGCCCGGCAGCGGCTCATCGCCGGAGCGCGCCGACGCCAGCGCGGCGGCCGCGTACGCCGCCGGGTAGCTGGCGCCGCCCTTGAGCCGCGCCTTGACTTCGGCGCGCAGCTCGTCCGGCTCGCGCGCAAGCTGCTGGGCCAGCGCCTGCAGCGCGGCGAGGTCGCCGTGCTCGCTGCCGAAGCAGAGCGCGTCGACGACGCCGGTAGCGTCCAGCGCCGACACGGCGCCGTAGGCGAACCACTCGGCCGGCTGGGCGCTGAAGGCGACCGGCAGCTCGAGCACGAGATCGGCGCCCATGCGAAGCGCCATTTCGGCGCGGGCCCACTTGGAGGCGAGGGCCGGCTCGCCCCGCTGTAAAAAGTGCCCGCTCATAACAGCGATTACCGCGTCCGCTTGCGTGTTCATTTTCGATTGTTGGAAATGATAAACGTGTCCGTTGTGCAACGGATTGTATTCTACAATGATTCCGACGGTTTTCATGGCTTAAGTATACGGGTTCGGCAAAAGGCTTTCAAGGGAAAATGGTTGACAACCGAGACGACCACTCGGTATAATAGATTTCGTCTGTTTGAGGTGATTCTAATGTTGATCCAGTTTCGGGAAATGGCGACTAAACTAGCGCCTGTTCATATCCGCGAGCGGCTCGATGTGACTGACGCGGCCCGCGGCCGCAAGGATTTGTTAACCGTTGCACCGCTGGAAGTCGATTTGACGGCTACATACAAGGCAGGCGCGATAGACGTGTCGGGCCGGTTGGAGACGACGATCGTCACAGCATGTTCCCGGTGTTTAACGCAGGTAACCACTAAACTCGAAATCCCTTTCGAGGAGCGGTTCGTTCAAGTGGAAGCAGGCGGCGGGGAGCAACAGGACGACGGGGAGTCCCAAGAGGAAGACGACGATATTCAACGGATATCGGGAGACAAAATTGATCTACAGCCCTATGTGCTAGAATATCTCCAAACGGAGCTGCCGCTTGTATCGCTGTGCGGTGACGATTGCCAAGGAATTTGCCCGATGTGCGGCAAAAACCGCAACGATCACCCTTGCGAATGCAAAGAGGAACGGATTGATCCGCGATTGGAAGGGCTTAAAGATTTTTTCAAAACGTAATGTGCGTCTGGCAAGGGTTTGAATTCGTTGAAGGAGGTGGGACTCATGGCAGTACCGTTTAGAAAGACATCGAAATCTCGCCGCGACAAGCGTCGTACTCACTTTAAACTGGAAATCCCAGGCATGGTTAAATGTGACCAGTGCGGAGAATTGAAGCTTGCTCACCGTGTATGCAAGGTTTGCGGATCTTATAAAGGCAGAGAGATCATCAAGCAATAATGCAATGGCATGGCGTGAAAAAGAGGAACTGTACCTAAGACGGAAATTTCCGTGTAAGGTCCGGTTCCTTTTTTTGTGCTATTCAAAAGGTGCGTCGGTCGGAGGAGTGAGTAAAGGGCCCCCGAAGCGCTTGCAGCCGGGAGCCCTGATGGGTTAGTCTATGATGCGCAAAATATCGCTAGTTGGCTTTCGAGCCGGTGCGGCAGGAATTTCCGCGGGATAGCCGAGGGCGATGACCATATTGATCTGCTGCTCCTCGGGGATGTCAAGCAGCTCTTTGAGCTGTGCCCCGGCCAGCAGGACAGGACCGGTCATCGGGCAGCTGGCGAGGCCTCTTGCGTGAGCGGCCAGCATTACATTTTGCGCAGCGAGACAGCTGCTCTTCATACCTTCCTCGTTCCATATCTCCTCGCTGACGAAGCCGATCGGGTCGAATATTTTATCGCGGAATTTGGAGGCGTATGGGGTGGAGCTGACGATTAGAAGCGCCGGAGCATCCGAAAAGGCCGTTGCATAAGGACCAAAGGAACGCACTAATAAACGGCCCTCTTTAGACAAGCCGCGTGTCTCTGCCTCCGCTCCGAGCCGGTGCAGCTGTTCCCAGGTGATTTCCTCGATGCGGCGGATCAGCGCACGGTCCAATATGGCCGTAAACGCCCAGGTTTGCGAATTTGTATCGCTCGGCGCATAACGCGCGCATTCGATCAGCGCTTCGATTTCGCTGCGGGAAACGGCCTCCGGAGTGAAGCGGCGAACGCTCCGGCGTCCTTTGATGACGGATTCTACAATTTCAACTGACATAAATTAAAGCACCATCCATTTTTAGAAGTTAGTGAATACCTAATGCTAGTACCTAGTCATAAAATAACACGCGCCAGACGTACATTCAAGGAAAGTGTTTGCCAGAGGACAGATTTATCATATATACTATTATTACTAGGTACTAAAAGTTACGACTAAATATCTTCGGAGCCAAAGGGGGAAGCCCCAATCGCACGATTACCGAAAAAAGACCGCCAGGACCAGCTGGTCCGGCTTATAGAAACCAATCCGTTCGTAACGGATGACGAGCTTTGCCGTCACTTCAACGTCAGCATTCAAACGATCCGCCTGGACCGTCTTGAGCTTGGAATCCCCGAATTGAGGGAAAGACTAAAGGCGATGGCTGCCCAGTCTTATGACCAAGTCCGGTCCCTTCCCATCGATGAGGTAATCGGCGAGGTGATCGATCTTCAGCTCGACCAGTCGGGCATTTCGCTGTTTGAGATTAGGGAAGAGCATGTGTTTTCGAGGAATGGCATCGCGCGGGGGCATCATATTTTTTCACAGGCGAACTCGCTGGCTATTGCCGTTATGAATGAAGAAATGGCGCTGACCGCAGGGGCGGAAATCCGGTTTTTGCGGCCGGTAAGGCTTCATGAGAAATGTATTGCCAAGGCAAATGTGGATAAAAGCTCAGCCAAGAAGGGCATGGTTCGCGTCAACGTGCATACGTATGTAGGCGACGAGCTCGTTTTTGAAGGGAAATTTACGATATTTCGCACCGGAGGGAAGGAAGCATGAAAATCGCAATCGACGCCATGGGCGGCGACCACGCTCCGGAAGCGGTCGTCCAAGGTGTTTTGCAGGCGGCAGCGGCTTATCCGGATACGCAGCTCCTCTTAGTGGGCCTGGAAGAGCGCATTCGCACAGCGGCGGGTGGCAGCTTGCCTTCCAATGTAATCGTGCATGCCGCTTCAGAGGTTATTGAAGCGGAGGACGAGCCGGTCCGCGCGGTTCGCCGCAAGAAGGATTCTTCTATGGTCGTAGCCGGCCGTCTTGTCCGCGAGGGCGAAGCGGATGCCATGATTTCCGCCGGTAACACCGGGGCGCTTATGACGACCGGTCTCCTCGTAGTGGGCCGGATCGAAGGGATCGACCGGCCTGGTCTGGCCCCGATGATTCCGACAATGGACGGCACCGGCGTGCTGGCGCTGGATCTTGGTGCGAATATGGATGCAACGCCGGAGCAGCTGCGGCAGTATGCCATTATGGGCAGCCTATACCGCGCGAAGGTGCATGGAATTGCCAAACCTCGTGTCGGCCTGTTGAATGTTGGGACTGAGGAAGGAAAAGGGAATGAACTGACGAAAGCGGCATATCCTTTATTGCAAGAAGCGCCTGTCCACTTTGTCGGCAACGTCGAAGCAAGGGATGTGCTGCAGGGCAGCTGCGATGTCCTGGTGTGCGACGGATTCGTCGGTAATATTTTGCTGAAGACGCTGGAGGGTGCAGCGGGAGCGATTTTCTCTGCGCTGAAAACCGAATTTACAAAGTCGCTGACAACGAAGCTGGCAGCAGCAGTGCTGAAGCCCGGATTGTCGGCGTTTAAAAACAAACTGGATTATAAAGAACACGGCGGTGCGCCGCTGCTCGGAGTAAACGGGCTTGTGCTGAAGGCGCATGGCTCGTCCGATGCAAGGGCCGTTCTGAATGCGGTGCGCCAGGCGCGCACAGCGGTGGAGAGCCGTCTGGTGGAGTCGATATCGACAGAATTCCGTACGAAATGAGGAAACTCCATGAATGTTAAGCCTGTAGGTGTGATCGGCACGGGCAAATACGTGCCCGAACGAGTGCTGACGAATGCGCAGCTGGAACAAATGGTAGAAACGAATGATGAGTGGATTGTCACCCGCACGGGCATACGCGAACGGCGGATTGCCGCCGAGCACGAAGCGACGTCGGATCTCGCGTACGCGGCAGCCCTCCTTGCTATGAAGGAGGCAGGGATTACTGCGGAGGATTTGGATCTGATCGTGGTGGCGACTGTTACGCCGGATATGGCGTTTCCGTCCACAGCCTGCATCCTGCAGGAAAAGCTCGGCGCGAAGAAGGCGGCAGCCTTTGACCTTTCGGCGGCTTGCTCCGGATTTGTTTACGGGTTAGCGAACGCTGCGAACTTTATCGCTACCGGAATTTATAAGTACGCGCTCGTTGTTGGCGCGGAATGCTTGTCTAAAATTACCGATTATACGGATCGAAATACATGCATTTTGTTCGGCGACGGCGCAGGCGCAGTGGTGCTTGGCGAGGTGCCCGAAGGCAGAGGGTTCCGTTCCTTTGAGCTTGGCGCAGACGGCTCCGGCGGCGAGCTGCTGAAGGTGAGCGGCGGGGGATCCCGCAATCCGATTTCGGAGCAGGTGCTTTCCGAGAAAATGCAGTACATTTATATGGCTGGCCGCGAGGTGTTTAAGTTTGCGGTTCGCATTATGGGTACGGCAGCGGAAGAAGCGCTTCGTAAGGCAGGGATGGAAAAGGGAGATATCGATCTGCTCGTCCCGCATCAGGCCAACATCCGCATTATCCAGTCTTCCTTGGAGCGTTTGGAGCTGTCTCCAGAGAAATGCATGATTAACGTGGACCGCTACGGCAATATGTCGGCGGCCTCGATCCCGATTGCGCTTGCGGAAGCGGTAGAAGAAGGAAGAGTGCGGGAAGGGGACAAGCTGGTGCTTGTCGGCTTCGGGGGCGGGCTCACTTGGGGCGCCTCGGTGCTCGTTTGGTAAGAAGGGGATTTCTTTTAAAGTCATCTACTAAGCTATTATTCTAAATACGTTATACGTGTTACGTACAACAGAGTAGGGAGCGGGATGCAGCATGGGGAAAACAGCCTTTGTGTTCCCGGGTCAAGGCGCTCAGGCGGTTGGCATGGGCAAGGATGCTTACGAGGCTGACGAGATTGTCCGCGGATTGTTTGCGGATGCTGACCAGGCGCTGGGATACGAGCTTTCTAAGCTCATTTTCGAAGGCCCGGAAAGCGATTTGAAATTAACATACAACACGCAGCCGGCGCTGCTGACTGTAAGTGCAGCGTACTGGGAGCTGTTCCGCCGGTCGGGTGTCACGCCTGATTTTGTAGCGGGGCACAGTCTGGGCGAATACAGCGCGCTCGTTGCGGCAGGCGTCATGAGCTTTACCGATGCGGTCAAGACGGTTCGCTCGCGCGGCCTCTTGATGGATCAAGCGGTTCCGGCAGGCAAAGGAGCAATGGCAGCAGTGCTGGGCGCGGAGCGTGCCGCACTGCAGGAGCTTTGCGCAAAAATCAGCGCAGAGGTCGGACCGGTGGAGCCGGCGAATATGAACTGTCCGGGACAAATTGTCGTATCGGGCAGTGCAGAGGGTGTCGCGGCTTTCGTAGAACGCGGGAAGGAAATCGGGGCCAAGCGGGTCATTCCGCTGGAAGTAAGCGGCCCGTTCCATTCCTCACTGATGAAGCCTGCAGCGGTGCAGCTCGCCGAGGTGCTTGGCGGCGTGTCGATGCAAAGCGCATCGGTGCCGGTCGTAGCGAACGTAACAGCAAGACCGGTAACGGAGCCGGAGGACATCCGCAAGCTGCTGGAAGAACAAGTGTATTCTCCGGTTTTGTGGGAAGATACGGTTTCTTGGCTGATCGCTCAAGGTGTCGACCGGTTTATCGAGCTGGGCTCGGGCACCGTTCTCGCGGGTCTGATTAAGAAAGTGGACCGCAGTGTAACGGTGGTATCCGTGAACAGCATGGCCGCACTGCAGAACGCATTGGAAACGTAATAATCTTGATCTGCAAAGCAAAATCGGGCGGAGCTTCCGCATTCAATCGATTATGTTGTTATGAGCATAAAGGAGGAGACGAATGATGCTAACGGGGAAAGTAGCGCTTGTTACCGGCGCGTCCCGCGGGATCGGCCGCGCAATCGCTATTGCTTTGGCCGAAGCGGGGGCGGATGTCGCGGTGAACTACGCAGGCAGCGAAGCCGCCGCGCAGGAGACCGCCGCGCGCATCGAAGCGCTTGGTCGCCGTGCCATGACGGTAAAGGCCGATGTGGGCAGTGCCGATCAAGTGGAAGAGATGGTGAAGGCAGTGATCGACCGCTTCGAGCGGGTGGACATTCTCGTCAATAACGCCGGCATCACGCGTGATAATTTGATCATGCGCATGAAGGAGGAGGAGTTTGACGCAGTTATTAACACGAACCTTAAAGGGGTGTTCAACTGCGTTAAGGCGGTAACTCGTCCGATGATGAAGCAGCGTTCGGGCCGCATCATTAACATTTCTTCTGTTGTCGGTGTGCTCGGTAACCCCGGCCAGGCTAACTATGTAGCGGCCAAAGCAGGTGTGATCGGCATGACCAAGGCGGCAGCTCGTGAGCTTGCTTCCCGCGGAATTACCGTGAACTGCGTTGCACCGGGCTTTATCGAGACGGAGATGACAGATAAACTGTCGGAGGAAAACCGCACAGCCATGATGGGTCAAATCCCGCTTGCGCGTTTCGGCCAGCCGGAGGATATCGCACGAGCAGTGCGCTTCTTGGCGGGAGACGACGCAGCTTACATGACCGGCCAGACGCTTCACGTCGACGGCGGCATGTATATGTAATAACCGGACATTGTAGCGTATGGTATTTTGTCCACTATTTTCGTATAATACGTAGGAGGAGGTGAACCGGATGTCCGACGTGTTGGAACGTGTGAAGCGCATCATCGTCGATCGCCTTGGGGTTGAGGAAGCAGAAGTAACCCTGGAAGCGTCTTTCAAAGAAGACCTGGGCGCCGACTCTCTCGATGTCGTCGAGCTCGTAATGGAACTTGAAGACGAATTCGATTTGGAAATTTCTGATGAGGACGCAGAAAAGATTACGTCTGTAGGTGAGGTAGTTAACTACATACAATCTCACTCGTAATAAACCGGCGTAAGTCCCGTTTGGTACCAAACGGGACTTCTCCTCATTTACGTCTTTTTCAAGCAGCTTGTCTAGCAGGTTAAGAGTCGTGAAATACGGTTCGCGGTAAAATCAAGGCTAGTGCCAAACGATGAATGGGATTACGTTTTTGTCCATTTTGCTGGGGCATTTAGCATAGAAATGAACGTGCAGGGTGCATTTTTTTATACTTCCAATGGAAGCGGTGCACTTTTTCAAATACATGAGTACCAGATTCCGAGAAATATGCTGTATGATACAGCCAACTGCGTCATGCGTAGCAAATACGATCGAGCGCAGGTGAGAATGCAGCATTAGCATTATACGTTGACATAGCAGGGGTGACTGTGGAATGAAACGCAGAGTCGTTATTACCGGCATGGGGGTCATGTCCGCGCTGGGTAAAGATTTAGATACGTTTTGGAACAGCATAATTACCGGCAAGTCCGGCATTTCCCCGATCGAGTCGTTTGACGTGAGCGACTACACGACGCGGATTGCTGCGGAAATTAAAGATTTCAATCCCGAAGATTATATGGATAAGAAAGAGACGCGCCGGATGGACCGTTTTGTGCAGTTTGCCGTAGCGGCGACGCATGAAGCGTTGAAGAACGCGAACCTGAATATCCAGAACGATACCGATCCGGAACGGGTAGGGGTATACATCGGTTCGGGTATCGGCGGTCTCGGCACTTGGTCCGAGCAGCATAAAACGCTGCTGGAGAAGGGGCCGAAGCGGGTTAGCCCGTTCTTTATTCCGATGATGATTGCGAATATGGCTTCCGGCCAAGTCTCGATTCTTTACGGTGCGAAGGGGCCGAACTCGACCGCGGTTACCGCGTGCGCTACCGGCTCAAATGCGATTGGTGAAGCGATGAAGCTGATTCAATACGGCGACGCTGAAGTAATGATTTGCGGCGGTGCGGAGGCGACGATCGTGCCTGTCGGCGTAGCGGGATTTTGCGCGATGAGAGCGATGTCTACACGCAATGACGAGCCGCAGAGAGCAAGCCGTCCATTTGACTCGGAGCGGGACGGATTTGTAATGGGCGAAGGCGCCGGGGTCCTCATTCTTGAGGAGCTGGAGCATGCGCAAAAGCGCGGAGCGACCATTTATGCCGAAGTCATTGGTTATGGTATGAGCGGAGACGCGCATCATATGACCGACCCGGACCCGGAAGGGGCGGCACATTGTATGCGCAGAGCGCTGAACAACGCAGGCCTTCAGCCGCAGGACGTGGACTATATTAACGCTCACGGCACTTCGACGCCGCCGGGCGACCGTTCCGAGACAAAAGCCATTAAGCTGGCGTTTGGCGATCATGCGTATAAGCTGGCGGTCAGCTCGACCAAGTCGATGACCGGTCATCTGCTCGGCGCAGCAGGCGGAGTTGAAGCGGTGATCAGCGCATTGTCTTTAAAGAACGGTATTATTCCTCCGACGATTAATTACGAGAATCCGGATCCGGAATGCGACCTCGATTATGTACCGAACGAAGCTAGGAAAGCGGATCTGAATGTGGCGATTTCTAATTCTTTCGGTTTCGGCGGGCATAACGCTACGGTTGTTTTGAAAAAATATAACGGTTAACGATAACCAACCAAGCTGGGGCGTCCGGCTTGGTTGGTTTCCATCTTTCTATGGGGGTGCTTTTTCATGTTTCAGCCACAGCCGTTAGACATGCTCCAAGAGAAGCTAGGAATCGTCTTTCGGGATTTGAATTTGCTTAAGCAGGCGTTCACGCATTCTTCTTACTCCAATGAGCATCGTATGGGGCCGATTCAAAATAACGAAAGGCTCGAATTTTTGGGGGACGCGGTGTTGGAGCTGGCGGTTTCAGAGTATTTATATACTGTTTACCCGAAGAAGCCGGAGGGAGAATTAACGAAGCTGCGTGCCTCTATCGTTTGTGAGCCATCGCTGTTCCGCTTTGCCGAGGATTTGGAGTTTGGCCGTTTTGTGCTGCTCGGCAAAGGGGAAGAGCTGACCGGAGGACGGACGAGACCGGCGCTGCTGGCCGACGTATTCGAGGCCTTTATTGGCGCGTTGTATTTGGATCAGGGGTTTGAGGCATCGCGTCTGTTTTTGCAAAAACATTTGTTTGCAAAGCTTTCAGGCAGCGGAAAGCCCCAGGTGAACGACTATAAGACACAGCTGCAGGAATACACGCAGCATCGCGGCATGCCGCAGCTGGAATACAAGATCGTCAGCGAAAAAGGGCCTGCTCACGACCGGGAATTTGAAGCGGAAGTATATGTCGGCCAAACAAAGCTGGGCAGCGGGATTGGTCGGTCCAAGAAGGAAGCCGAGCAGCAGGCGGCAGCAGCGGCGCTGCAGATGCTGAATGCTGAAAAGGGCTGATTTTTGTGTATCTCTATTCCGCCTTGGATTGTGGTACAATGGGGCGTGAGGTGAATCATTCATCATGTATTTGAAACGGATCGAGCTGATCGGCTTTAAATCGTTTGCAGATAAAACAGAACTGGAATTTGGACAAGGTATATCGGCCGTTGTCGGGCCGAACGGCAGCGGAAAAAGCAATATTTCCGACGGGATCAGATGGGTGCTGGGAGAGCAAAGTGCGAAATCCTTGCGCGGCGGCAATATGCAGGACGTTATTTTCGCAGGGAGCGATGCCCGAAAGGCGGTTAACTTCGGCGAGGTGTCGCTTACGCTCGATAATTCCGATAATGCGCTGCCGCTCGATTTCAGTGAGGTGACCGTTACTCGGAGGGTGCATCGCAGCGGGGAAAGTGAATATTTTATTAACCGGCAGTCATGCCGATTAAAGGATATTGTCGAGCTGTTTATGGATACGGGAATCGGAAAAGAAGCGTATTCGATCATTGGTCAGGGCCGAATCGAAGAAATTCTCAGCGCCCGGTCCGAGGATCGCAGAGCGCTTTTGGAAGAGGCCTCCGGTATCGTCAAATATAAGGCAAGAAAAAAAGAGTCGGTCAAGAAGCTCGAGGAAACCGAGCAGAATTTGCTGCGCATTAATGACCTTGTAAGCGAGCTGGAGGATCAAGTCGAGCCCCTGCGCGAGCAAAGCGAGAAGGCGCAGCAGTTTAAGCTGCTCAAAGAAGAGCTTAAGACCAAGGAAGTTTCCTTATATGTTTATCAGATCGATCAGCTTCATGCGGCTTGGAAGGAAGCCGGCGAGCGTCTAGAAGCATTGCAGCGTCAGGAGCTGGAGCTGTCTACCGTTGTCAGCGCGCATGATGCGCAGCTGGAGCAGCAGCGGGTTGACATCCGCCGGATGGAAGAGCAGATCGAGCAGAAGCAGGGAGAGCTGCTGCACATTACGGAGGAAGCCGAGAAATGCGAAGGCCAAGGCGAGGTGCTGCGGGAGCGGGCCCGTTTCTTGGAGCGCAATCATGAGCAGCTGCTGCTGGAAATTACTGAAGCGGAACGCAGACTTGGATTAAAGCGTGAGGAATTGACGGCCCTTGAAACGAAGCATCAAGAGGTGAAAGCGGTCCGTGACGAACTGGAGCAGCTGCTTCGCGAAGAGGAACGGCGGCTGCTCGGGGTCAGCGGCGGCTTAACCGGCGAGGAAGAGGAGCGCCTTAAGGGGCAGCTTCTGGACAAGCTGAACGAGCTGGCGCAGGCACGCAATGAGCTTCGGTACGTCGAACAGCAGAAGGAAACGGCGATTCGCCGTTTGCAGCGGCTGGACGACGACGGCGGGAAGTGGGTTGAGCAGAACGACCGGCTGCAGGAGAAGCTTCGCGAGCTGGAGGAGCGTCTTGCGGAGGCTTCGCGAGACGTTCAAGAATCGCGGAACGAATACATTCGTTTGTCGCAATCGCTGCAGGAGGACGAGCCGCTGCTTTTTGATGTGCAGCAGACGCTGCGCAAGTGGGAGCAGAAATACGACTCGCTGATTTCCCGCCGCGATACGATGAAAGAAATGCAGAATGACTACGACGGCTTTCAGCACGGCGTTCGTGAGCTGCTTAAAGCGCGGGCGCGAGGCGGCTTGTCGGGCATCCACGGTGCGGTAGCCGAGCTGCTGCGCGTGCCGGCCGCTTACGAGACCGCTGTTGAGACGGCGCTGGGTGCTGCGCTGCAGCATATTGTTGTGGATAACGAAGCGGCGGGCCGGGCGGCGATCGCGTATTTGAAGCAGCGCCAGCTCGGAAGAGCGACCGTGCTGCCGCTGGACGTCATTCGCGGGCGAAGCATCGGCGATTCGGACCGCCGCAGCATCGAGGGCGCCGACGGGTATGTCGGCGTTGCCGCTGATTTAGTTGCGACCGACCGCGCGTATGAGTCGATCCTGCAAAATATGCTGGGCAATGTGATCATTGCCGGCACACTGGAGCAGGCGAACAAAATCGCGGCGCGCTGCCAGTACCGCTATCGGGTTGTTACGCTCGAGGGCGATATTGTAAATGCCGGCGGTTCGATGACCGGCGGAAGCTTGCAAAAACGAACGTCGTCCATCTTGGGCCGCCAGCGCCAGCTGGAGGAGCTGGACGAGGATATTGCGAAAACCGATAAGCAGTTAGGCGAGCTGCGCAGCAATGCGCAGACCTTGAAAGCGAAAATCGCCGATACCGGTAAGCAGCTCGAGAAGCTGCGCTCCGAAGGCGAAGCGAAGCGCATGACGGAGCAGCAGCTGCGATCGGAGCGCGACCGCACGGAAAGCGAGCTGACGAGCGTACGCGAGCAACTGGAGCTGCTGACGCAGGACCAGGACGGCCATCGCGAGGAAATGCAATCCAGCGATCGCCGCATCGAGGAGCTGAAGCAGCGTACGGTAGAGCTTGAAGCCGAGGAGCAGCAGCTTCAGGCGGCGATTCGCGACGCCGAGCAGGCCCGCAAGGCCGGCGAATCGCTCAAGGAAGAGCTGCAGGCTCAGCTCACCGAATTCAAGGTGAAGGTAGCCGCCGCTTCGCAGGAGCAGCAATCGCTGCTTGAGCAGATCCGCAGGCAGCAGGCGGAGTTTGGCGCTGCGGAAGCGGATATTGCTGCCGACCGCGAGCGGCTGCAGGCGATGGAGAGCGAGCAGCAGCAGGGCAGCGTGGAGCTGGCTGCGCAAATCGAACGGCTGAACGAGCTGCGCATTTTGCGCCAAAAGTGCTCGGAGCAGCTCGATTTCCAGCGCGCGACGCGTGCCGAGCTTGTGCGCAAGCTGGAGGAAGCGGAAAGCGAGACTAAGGAGCAGCGGATTAAGCTGAAGCAGGTGGAAGATCAGCTGCGGCAAACCGAGGTTCGCGCAGGGCGGCTTGACGTGGAGTTGGATAATTTGCTGAAAAAGCTGTCTGAGGAATATGAGCTGAGCTACGAGCTGGCGAAGGAACGCTACCCGGTTCCGGAGGATGTTCCGTCTGCTCAAGCGGAGGTTCGGGACATTAGGCGGCAGATCAGCTCTCTTGGCGACGTGAATTTAGGGGCGATCGAAGAGTTCCTGCGTGTCAGCGAGCGCTATGATTTCTTGAATACACAAAAGAATGATTTAATTGAAGCGAAAACAGCATTGTACCAGGTCATTCGCGATATGGATGCGGAAATGTCCAAGCGGTTCGTTTCTACGTTCCAGGAAATTCGGTCGCATTTTGTGGTCGTTTTCTCCAAGCTGTTTGGAGGAGGCCGTGCCGATCTGATGCTGACCGAGCCGGATAATCCGCTGGAAACGGGCATTGAAATTGTTGCACAGCCGCCGGGCAAAAAGCTGCAAAACCTGCAGCTGCTTTCCGGTGGAGAAAAAGCGCTGACCGCGCTTGCGCTGTTGTTCTCAATTCTGCATGTAAAGCCTGTACCGTTTTGCGTACTGGATGAGGTTGAAGCAGCGCTTGACGAGGCGAATGTTACGCGTTATGCGCAATATTTACGAGAATTTTCACAGCAAACGCAGTTTATCGTTGTAACCCACCGTAAGGGAACGATGGAGGAAGCGGACGTTCTGTACGGGGTTACCATGGAAGAAGGCGGCGTATCGAAGCTTGTGTCGGTACGTCTGGAGGACGAAAACGAAGAGCAGGCGTCGGCGTAGGAATGGGAGGAAATCGATGAGTTTTTTTAAACGATTGAAAGAGAGCATCGCCAGCAAAACCGAGGCGGTAACTTCAAAATTTAAAGAAGGCCTTAGCAAAACAACGAATGCTTTTACGGAAAAATTCGAGGAATTGATCCTGCGCCGCAAAAAAATCGACGAAGAATTTTATGAAGAGCTGGAAGAAATTTTGATCGGCGCCGATGTCGGTGTAAACACGGTGCTGAAGCTGATTGAGGAGCTGCGTACGGAGGTACGGAAGCGTCGAATTGAGGATGCCGTGGAGCTTCGACCGGTGCTGTCGGAAAAGCTGGTCGAGCTGCTGCGCGGGGAGGATGAGCAGCATGACCTGCTTATGGCTCCTTCCGGGCTTACCATCGTACTGGTTGTAGGCGTTAACGGGGTAGGCAAGACGACTTCGATCGGAAAGCTGGCGCACCGCTATAAGCAGCAGGGCAAAAAGGTGCTGCTGGCTGCAGGGGATACGTTCCGGGCAGGTGCAATTGAACAGCTTGAGGTTTGGGGCAGCCGTGTCGGCGTCGACGTCATTAAACAACAGGCGGGCTCTGATCCTGCGGCTGTAGTGTTTGATGCGGTGCAAGCGGCTAAGCAGCGCGGCGTCGATCTGTTGATCTGCGATACGGCGGGAAGACTGCAAAACAAAGTTAACCTCATGGAGGAGCTCAATAAAATTTACCGTGTTATTCGCCGCGAAATTCCGGAAGCGCCGCATGAGGTGCTGCTGGTGCTGGATGCGACAACAGGCCAAAATGCGCTGCAGCAGGCGAAGCTTTTCGGTGAAAAGACCGGGGTAACCGGCCTCGTGCTGACGAAGCTGGACGGAACAGCGAAGGGCGGCATCGTGATTGCCATTCGGCAGGAGCTGGAGATCCCCGTGAAGTTCGTTGGGCTCGGCGAAAAAATGGATGACCTGCAGCCGTTCGATGCGGATCAGTTTGTCCATGCATTGTTTGCGGGACTTGTAACGGAAGAAGCGGAAGACAAGGATGCAGCAGACTCGCTGTAAAATGGATCATGGATTCGGTTTTCTAGGTTTTCGAGAAAAGTTCGGCAAAAGCCGGACTTTTTTTTGTATTTCTGGCCAAATCGTTTGGCTTTTCGAATAAAAAACGAATAATATTAAAAAAATGTTAAAAAACATACTCGCAAAACGTATTCGAACAATGTATAATATTGTCGATTTCCAACATTTGCGTGTGCAGCATTTTCTGCGGAGGCCATTCGATTTATTTTGACGTTGTCACCCTGAAATGTTTGTACATATCTTTGGCTGCCTAGTGTATAATTTCTAGGCCTCCGGAGGAAAGTAATAAAAAATACGGAAGGAAAATGGGGGACAAAACATGTTTATGAAACGTGGAATTTCTGTACTCACCATCGCAGCGCTTATTATTGTTATGGCGTTAACGGGCTGCGGACAAAAGCAGGAGACGCAGCAGGGCGCAGGCAATCAGCCGGCCGCTGGTGAGCAAAAGGGCAAAGGCTTCAAAATTGCCATGGTAACGGACGTTGGCGGTGTAAACGACAAATCGTTTAACCAGAGCGCTTGGGAAGGTCTTCAGCAGCTGAAGAAGGAGACCGGAGCTGAAGTAAAGTATTTGCAGTCCAAGGCGGATGCGGAATACGTTCCAAACCTGAACCAATTCGTAAAAGAGAACTATAACCTCACTTGGGGCATCGGTTATTTGATGGGCGATGCAATTAAAGCAGTAGCGGAACAGAACAAGGACGCGAAGCTGGCTATTATCGATAACGTGGTGCAAGCACCGAACGTCGCTTCCATCACTTTTGCTGAAAATGAAGGCTCCTTCTTGGTTGGTGTTGTTGCAGGTATGATGACCAAAACGAACAAAATCGGCTTTGTTGGCGGCAATGAAATTCCAGTAATTAAGCGTTTCGAGCTCGGCTTTAAGCAGGGTGTTGCAGCCGTAAACCCGAATGCACAGGTTACGATCAACTATACAGGCTCTTTTGATAAGCCTGACCTTGGCAAGGCAGCAGCCGCTACGATCTACAACGCGGGCGCCGACATTATTTTCCACGCTTCCGGCGGTACTGGAAACGGCGTATTTAATGAAGCGAAGGATCGCCTGAAAGCGGGACAGAAGGTTTGGGTTATCGGTGTAGATAAGGATCAATCCCTTGAATTTGGCGATGATGTAACCCTGACGTCGATGATGAAAGGCGTTCATGAGGCGGTATTCCAGCTTTCTCAGCAGCTGATTAACGGTGAATTCCCAGGCGGTAAAGTAACCGTGCTTGGATTGAAAGAAAATGCAGTTGGTCTGCCAGAGAAAAACAAGAACGTTCCAGAGGATGTTTTGAAGAAGGTTCAAGAGTATAAGGATAAGATTGTGAAAGGCGAGATTAAAGTCGAGACCGTTCAATAAGAATAGGTACCCATATCTCGTCAATTGAATAAGAAGACGCGGAAAAGGCTGGTTGAGTGCAACTGGCCTTTTCCTTGGTTGAAAGGATGATTCGATGAGTGCGGCGGAAGCAATGCCGGTCGTGGAGATGAGGGGCATTACGAAGCGTTTCGGAACCTTCACGGCGAATGAAGACATCAATTTAATGGTGGGAAAAGGGGAAATTCATGCCCTTCTCGGTGAGAACGGGGCCGGCAAGTCCACGCTGATGAACATTTTGTTCGGGCTCTACCAGCCGGATGAGGGAGAAGTGCTGATTAACGGAAAGAAAACCCGAATCAACGGCCCCAATGACGCCATCGCCAACGGCATCGGCATGGTGCATCAGCATTTTAAGCTCGTTGAGCCGTTTACCGTAACGGAAAACATTGTTTTGGGTTCGGAGCCGAAGCGAGGCATGGCTGTCGATTACCGGACGGCCGAAGAGCAGGTAGGCCGCATTTCGGAACAATACGGATTAAAGGTGGACCCTCGATCAAAAATAGAAGAAATCAGTGTTGGCATGCAGCAGCGCGTGGAAATTTTAAAAACGCTGTATCGCGGCGCGGATATATTAATATTTGACGAGCCGACGGCCGTGCTTACCCCTCAGGAAATTCACGAGCTGATTGAGATTATGCGCAACCTTGTGAAAGAAGGCAAGTCGATTATACTCATCACGCATAAGCTGAAGGAAATTATGGCGATTGCCGATAAAGTCACCGTTATTCGGCGCGGGAAAGTGATTGATTCTGTGGAAATTGCTCAAACCACGGAAGCCGATCTCGCAGAAAAAATGGTAGGCCGACATGTGTCCTTCGAGGTGCAGAAGACAGAAGCGTCGCCGGGTGAAGTCATCCTGGACGTTAAAAATTTGCGTGCCAAAAGCGTAAAGGGCGTCGATGTGCTGCAGGGGATTTCGTTTCAAGTGCGCGCCGGGGAAGTGCTCGGAATCGCCGGAGTCGACGGCAACGGTCAGTCGGAGCTGATTGAAGCCTTAACCGGCCTGCGACCGGTTTCCGGAGGCGAGGTGCTGCTACGGGGTAAGGCGATTACCGGTCAATCTCCGCGGGCGATCACGGAAAGCGGGCTCTCGCTCATTCCGGAGGATCGGCACAAGCACGGCTTGGTGCTCGATTTTACAATGAGTGAAAATATGGTGCTTAATACGTACTTCCACCCGGAGTTTTTGAAAAGCGGACTGCTGGATCATGAAGCCATCAAAGCTCATGCAGATAAGCTGATTCGCGAATTTGATGTTCGGACCTCAAGCTTGGCCAATCCGGCGAGAGCGTTGTCCGGAGGAAACCAGCAGAAAGCGATTATTGCAAGAGAAATTCATCGTAACCCGGATCTGCTGATTGCGGCACAGCCGACAAGAGGTCTTGACGTGGGAGCGATCGAGTATATTCATAAACGCCTGATTGAGCAGCGCGATAAAGGAAAGGGCATTTTGCTCATTTCGTTTGAATTGGATGAAATTTTAAAGGTGTCTGACCGGATCCTAGTTATTTACGAAGGCCGTATCGTGGGCGAGGTTGACCCGAAGCTGACCAATGATCAGGAGCTTGGCTTGTTAATGGCGGGGAGCACCGCTGAGAAGAAAGGAGGTTCGCTGCAATGAAAAAGCTGATACAGACCTTTACTGCGGACTCCATTCTGGTCCCTCTCGTTTCGATTTTGTTGGGACTGTTGTTTGGCGCTCTCGTGATGCTCCTCGGTGGCTACAATCCGATCGTCGCTTACGGCTTCTTGATCGAAAAAGTTTTCGGCGACCGTTACGACTTCGGGGAGACGGTGCGGCAAATTGCGCCGCTCATCTTCACGGGGTTATCGGTAGCTTTTGCATTTCGGACGGGCTTGTTTAATATCGGAGCCGAGGGCCAGTTTATTATGGGAATGACCGGGGCGATTGTCGTTGGTGTTGCGTTAGACCTTCCGTGGTTCCTACATGCCCCCCTCGCTGTCATCGTAGGCGCGCTTCTGGCGGGCTTCTGGGGGGCAATTGCCGGCTACCTTAAGGCGGCCCGGGGCGTGAACGAGGTCATCACCACGATCATGCTGAACTGGATCGCCTTGTATTTGGCGAATTATATCATTCGCTTTTTTCTGGAGCCGGGGCAGCAGCGTACCTATGTGATTGATGAATCTGCTTCCCTTAGCATTGGATGGCTTTCGCTCATGTTTGATAGCGCGAGGCTGCATTGGGGGATTCCACTTTCTCTTGTTTGCGCTTATATTTGCTACGTGCTGCTGTGGAAAACAAAACAAGGCTTTGAACTGCGTGCAGTAGGATTCAATCCGGATGCGGCGCAGTACGCAGGCATGAATGTCGGCACGAACGTCGTAAGAGCGATGTTTATCGCAGGTATTTTTGCCGGCTTGGCCGGTGTATTTGAAGGCTTGGGCGTATTTAAATACCAGGTACTCTCAACAGCAATGCCGGGCTACGGTTTCGACGGGATCGCAGTGGCATTGCTCGGGGCGAACCACCCGCTGGGGGTTGTTCTCGGAGCGATGCTGTTTGGCGGGCTAACTTATGGCTCCTCGGGAATGAGCTTTGGTGCGGATGTGCCACCAGAAATTATCCGGGTTGTCATCGGCTCTGTTATTTTCTTCGTAGCGGCTCAGGGCATCGTACGCTGGTTAATTAAGCCTGCTTTGGCTAGAAAGGCTCAGCGGGAGGTATCCTCGAAATGAATATCATACAAGTATTGGGCGAATTAATGAACACGACGCTGGTTTTTTCAACAGCGCTCATTTTTGCGGCGATGGGCGGCATTTTTTCGGAGCGCTCGGGCGTTGTTAATATCGGCTTGGAAGGGTTTATGGTTGCCGGTGCGTTCGCTTCCGCGGTGGCCGCCTTTTATGCAGAAGAGGCGGGGCTAGGCGCTGCTTCTTCATGGGTAGGATTAGTGGCTGCGATGGCTTTTGCCGCCATCTTTGCTCTAATTCATGCGGTAGCGTCCATTACGTTCAAGGCCGATCAAGTGGTTAGCGGGGTCGTCATCAATTTCCTCGCGGTAGGCATGTGCTTGTTTCTGGTCAAAATGCTGTTTGAAGGCTCTGGAGAAACCCCAACACTGGATGAGGCTGTATTTAGTAAGCTGAATATTGGAGAGCTTAGCCAAATTCCATTTATTGGTCCCGTCGTTTTTAATGAGTATCCTACGACATACATAGCAATTGCGCTCGTAGCCATCACGTGGTATGTGCTTTACAAAATTCCGTTCGGCCTGCGTTTGCGTGCCGTTGGCGAGCATCCAAGCGCAGCCGATACGGTGGGGATCAAGGTCGCTCGAATCCGGTATGCCGCGGTACTGCTTAGCGGAGCGTTAGCGGGTCTTGGCGGTGCAACGATCACGTTGACGACCACGAGCAACTTTTCGCATACTACAATTTCCGGGCAAGGCTTTATTGCTTTAGCCGCCATGATTTTTGGGAAATGGCATCCCGCGGGGGCGCTTGGAGCAGCGATATTTTTTGGCTTCGCCCAGGCGATTCGCAACTATGTGCAGCTGTTTGAATTTTCGCGCGGGATTCCAACCGAGTTTATTTTTATGCTTCCGTACATCCTGACGATTCTCGTTCTGGCAGGTGCGGTCGGCAAATCTAGAGCTCCCTCTGCGCTTGGTCAGCCTTACGATCCGGGCAAACGGTAATTTTTTCAAAGCATCCAAAACAAGGAATTTGTCGAAACGCGTAGAATGTTTCCTTACTGTCGTTTATTACAGAAAGGGGTTCAATTCTATGCGTTTCTTTTTTCAGCGAAAAGAGATCGACAAGCCAGTGAAGGAAAAGATTCAGCGGAAAGGAAGATTTACATACAGCGTGCGCATGAAGCTGTTCACGCTGCTTTTAATTCCGCTCGTGGTGCTGGCGGTGCTGAACATTTTTGTGGATGTAAAAGTGAAAGCGGTATCCAATCAAATCATTGAATCGCTTTCGCTTAGCGATCAGACGAAAAATAACCTGCTTAACGCGGATCGCGATTTGTATCAAGCGCTTTTAGCAGAACGCAACGTACTGGTGTTCCAGACCACTTCCGGCGATAAATTTGAGGCGGAGAAAAAAGATTTTGAGACCAACTATAAACAGGCTCTGGAGCGTGCCGAGCAATCGGTGAAGATGATCATGGAATCCCCTAATTTTTCGGAGGCTATAAAAAAGGATATCGACACCAAGCATAGCAGCTTAAAAGCGTATGTAGGCGCATGGGTGAAAAACTCCGAATCGGCGATGTCGGAAAACAGCATGACAAGAGCGTTCAACGCTTATAAGATGTTTGAAGCAAGCCGCGAGATGCTGGATGAAATGATGCAGACGCTCGAAGAGGAAACGAAGCTCTCGGTTCAGCGTGCCCATGAAGATATCGCGAGCTTCCAGATGCTGTTCCGTATCATATCGATCAGTTCCATGGTTCTTGTCATCGTATTAGGACTGCTGGTAACGCGTTATATTTCGGCTTCTTTGAAGAAGGTCTCGAATGCGGCGATTCAGGTAGCGGAAGGAAATCTCGCTTTAGAGCCGCTTAAAGCCGTCTCCAACGACGAGCTTGGCGTGTTGTCCCGCTCGGTTAACGGAATGGTGGATAACTTAAGAGGCCTGCTTTCCTCGATTCAGGATACGGCAATGCAGGTGGCCGCATCTTCGCAGCAGCTGACGGCCGGGGCTGAGCAATCGGGCCAAGCCAGTGAGCATATTGCGGAATCCGCACAAACGGTTGCGGAAGGCTCCGAGCGCCAGAAAGGCTTTGCAGAACGTAACCTTACGCTCGTTTCCGACTTGTCCGCCGGGCTGCAGATGATGGCGCAGCAGTCGCTTGAAATGGCAGACTCGATGTCGCAAACGATGGCGCTTACGACAGAGGGCGGCAAAACGATCAATGAGGTCGTTGAAAAAATGAATGAAATGAACGAGGGAGTAACGAGCTCCGCAGCGGTCGTCGAGGCCTTGGGAGAGCGTTCCGTTCAGATCGGTACGATTGTCCAAACGATTAGCGAAATTTCACGTCAGACGAACCTGCTGGCTCTAAACGCAGCGATCGAAGCTGCCCGCGCAGGAGAGCAGGGACGCGGCTTCGCCGTTGTTGCGGGAGAGGTTCGCAAGCTGGCTGAGCAATCCTCCAGCTCAGCGGAACAAATCCGCGCGGTAATCGAGGCTATTCAAATTGAAGCGGAATCGGCCGTGGCTTCGATGAAGAAGATGACCGACACCGCAGCAGAGGGCATTACTGTAGTTCGCACGGCTGGCGACGCTTTTGCCGAGATCGAGCAATCGGTGGGAGATGCAGCGGAGCTCATCCGCGGTCTGTCGGCGGCTTCTAAGGAAATGGCGGCGAGCTCAACCGAAGTGAGCGAGAAGAGCCGCGAGCTTCTCGAGCTTTCCCGCAGCGCGACGTCGGAAACGGAAAGCGTATCGGCCGCTTCCGAAGAGCAGCTGGCTTCCATTCAGGAAATTATCAGCTCCGCTGCCGCGCTGGCCAAAATGGCTGAGCAGCTGCAGGAGGCAGTTGCGAAATTTAGAATGTAGTCCGCAAACCTAGACGAAGAGATGTCAAGGATTCACGCTTGACATCTCTTTTTGTTTTCGGTATGATATTCAAGTCGCTGTAAAGTGTTTATCCTTGACGGTTAAAGGGAGGTTCACACCCATGTCGGACGCTCTTACAAAAACGACAAGAATAAACCTGCTTTTTGACTTTTACTCTCCGCTGCTTACGGAAAAGCAGCGCACATTTTTAACTTATTATTTTCATGACGACTTTTCGCTTGGCGAAATCGCCGAAGAATCCGGCATCAGCCGGCAGGCGGTTTATGAGCATATTAAACGGGCCGAGCAGACGTTAAACGATTACGAATCGAAGCTGCGCCTATTGGAAAATCACGAGCGCCGAATGGCCTGTCTGCAGCAGCTGCGGGATTCGGCCGCACAGTCCGAGCCTGATGCACAGCGGCTGCGCGCGCTTATTGACCAAATGGCGGAGCTAATATAATAGAAGTCCTCAAACGAAAGGGGGCATGTACAGATGGCTTTCGAAAGCTTATCCAACCGGCTACAGAGCGTATTCAGCAAGCTGCGCGGAAAAGGTAAAGTAACGGAAGACGATGTCAATGAAGCAATGCGGGAGGTTCGTCTCGCTCTGCTTGAAGCGGATGTTAACTTTAAGGTTGTGAAACAGTTCGTCGCAAGCGTGAAGGAAAAGGCGATCGGCCAGGAAGTGATGAAGAGCTTCACGCCCGGCATGGTCGTTGTCGACATCGTGAATAAAGAAATGACGGCGCTGATGGGCGGTACGCAAGCGAAGCTGGCACGCTCCAATCGTCCGCCGACGGTAATTATGATGGCCGGGCTGCAGGGTGCGGGGAAAACAACCACGACCGGCAAGCTGGCGAAGTACCTGGTATCGCAAAATCATCGTCCTTTGCTGGTTGCCGGCGACATTTATCGTCCGGCTGCGATTAAGCAGCTTCAAGTGCTCGGCGAGCAGCTGAAGGTGCCGGTATTTTCTCTTGGAGATCAAACAAGCCCTGTTGAAATTGCGAAGCAGGGTGTGGCGCACGCCAAGGAAAACGGTAATGATTACGTGATTATTGATACCGCCGGCCGCCTTCACATCGATGAAGCCTTAATGGATGAGCTGCAGCAAATCCGCGCTGAGGTAAAGCCGGATGAGACGCTGCTGGTCGTCGATGCGATGACCGGTCAAGATGCGGTGAATGTAGCGGAGCATTTCCACAATTCACTCGAATTAACGGGTGTCGTGCTGACCAAGCTCGACGGCGATACACGCGGCGGTGCGGCGTTATCCGTTAAGGCGGTTACCGGCTGCCCGATCAAGTTTGCTGCGACGGGCGAAAAGCTCGATGCACTAGAGCCGTTCCATCCGGAGCGGATGGCTTCCCGGATCCTTGGCATGGGCGATATGCTGACGCTGATCGAGAAAGCGCAGGCGAACATCGACTCGGATAAAGCGAAGGAAATGGAACGCAAGATGCGCCGTGCGGAATTTACGTTCGAGGATTTCCTTGAGCAGATGGAGCAGGTGCGTAAGCTGGGTCCGTTGGATCAGCTGCTCGATATGCTGCCCGGCATGAATAATGTGAAGGGCTTGAAGGATCTTAATGTCGATGAGAAACGGCTTTCTCGCGTGGAAGCGATCGTTCGTTCCATGACGAAGGAAGAGAAGCTGAAGCCGGAGTTGATCAATGCCAGCCGCAGACGCAGGCTTGCTGCAGGCAGCGGCAACACCGTTCAGGATGTGAACCGTTTCCTGAAGCAGTTCGAGGACATGCGCAAGATGATGAAGCAGATGTCCGGTATGATGGGCAAAGGCAAGAAGGGAAAGAAAGGCTTGGCCGGCATGAAAAATATGCTTGGCGGGGGACGTCCTAAGTTCCCGTTCCGTTAATAAATAGTGGCTTCGTATTTTACTAAGGAGGTGAATTTTCATGGCAACTCGCATTCGTCTTAAGCGTATGGGCGCTCACAAAGCTCCTTTCTACCGTCTGGTGGTTTCCGATTCCCGTTCTCCGCGTGACGGCCGTTTCATCGAAGAAATCGGCACTTATAACCCTGTAGCTCAACCGGCACAGGTAAACATCGATGAAGAAAAAGCATTGAAGTGGCTGCAAAACGGCGCTCAAGCTTCCGATACTGTCCGCAACCTGTTCAGCAAAGCGGGCATCTTGAAGAAATTCCACGAATCCAAGCTTCAGAAGTAATGCCTTCTGTACGGGGGGTTAGAGATGGAACAATTAATTA
This sequence comes from Paenibacillus turpanensis, assembly GCF_011421635.1. Classification (GTDB taxonomy): domain Bacteria; phylum Bacillota; class Bacilli; order Paenibacillales; family YIM-B00363; genus Paenibacillus_AK; species Paenibacillus_AK turpanensis. The sequence goes on along the minus strand of NZ_WTLI01000001.1, from coordinate 165,142 downwards.
CGATCATTGCGTCAAAGCTGGTCGACCATCCGGAAGAGGTGCGCGTTAAAGTTACCGAAGACGACCGCTCCATCACGTACGAGCTGTCCGTGCATCCTGAAGATGTCGGCAAAGTTATCGGCAAGCAGGGGCGGATTGTCAAGGCGCTGCGCACTGTCGTCACCTCGGCAGCCGTGAAAGAAAGCAAGCGTGTGAACGTGGAAATTGTATCGTAATCAATAAAGGGTTAGGAGCGCGATAAATGCTTCTAACCTTTTTATCTTTGAACGCTTTTATTTTTCTCGATCTTCGGTGAAAATGGGATAAGCTAAAGGCAATGCTGTGTGGAGGTGTGGAAATGGCTGAAAAGATGTTTAATGTAGGGAAGATCGTAAATACGCACGGAATTCGCGGAGATGTAAAGGTGCTGGCACAGACGGATTTCCCAGAGGAGCGCTTCGCCAAAGGAAGCGAGCTGCTGGCTGTGCATCCGGAGGATCCGAGCAAGCAGAAGATGTTTACAGTGGAATCGGCGAGAGAGCAGAAGGGGCTTTATTACATAAAGTTTAACGGGATTACAAACATCAATGAAATCGAGCCTTTTAAGGGCTGGGAACTGAAAATAACCGAGGATCAGCTGATTGAACTGGAAGAGGACGAGTTTTATTATCACGAAATCGTCGGCTGCGAGGTCTACAGTGAGGAAGGCGAGCTGCTCGGTAAGGTAAAAGAAATTTTAACCCCAGGAGCGAATGATGTTTGGGTCGTTGGACGGCCGAAAGGCAAGGACCTGCTCATTCCCTATATCAATGACGTGGTGCTTGATGTAAATATTGAAGAGAAGAAAGTTAAAGTACATCTGATGGAAGGCTTGATTTAGCTTTGAAAATTGACGTGCTGTCCTTGTTTCCGGCAATGTTTGAGGGCGTGCTGAGCTCCAGCATATTAGGGAAAGCAAGGCAAAAAGGGTTGCTGGATGTCGATGTCACTGATTTTCGCGACTTTTCGACGAACAAGCATAAGACGGTGGACGACTACCCGTATGGCGGCGGCGGAGGGATGGTGCTTAAGCCGGAGCCTTTGTTCGCGGCCGTCGAGCATGTGCTTGGCGTGGAACGGTTTATTGGCGGCTGTCAGGAGGGAGAAGCGGATGCCGGACAAATATTGCAGGTGGATGCTTCTCCGGCGAATGCAGCGGGCATGGGGCGTGTCGGATGTTCTGATCACGTGAAGCGAAAAATCATTCTCTTATGCCCTCAAGGAGAGCCGTATTCGCAAAAAAAGGCGGAGGAGCTTGCAGCCCAGGAGCATCTAATCCTTATTTGCGGGCATTATGAGGGGTATGATGAGCGGATTCGGGAGCACTTGATAACGGACGAAATTTCGCTCGGTGATTTTGTGCTCACAGGCGGAGAAATTGCCGCAATGGCCGTCATTGACAGCGTCGCCAGGCTGCTTCCGGGTGTGCTTGGAAATGAAACTTCGGCGGTAACGGACTCTTTTAGTACAGGCTTGCTGGAGTACCCTCATTATACAAGACCTCCGGAATTTAGAGGCTGGAGTGTGCCGGAAGTGCTGTTGTCCGGGGATCATGCCAAAATCGCGGCGTGGAGGCGAAAGGAGTCCTTTAAACGGACGCTGAGCCGAAGACCGGAGCTGCTCGAAGGGCATGTACTTGATGCCAAGGAGCAGAAGCTGTTGGCAGAAGCGAAACGGGAGCTGGCAGAGGAACGGAAGCAGAGTGAGGCGAACGGCAATGGAGAGCGGGGATAAAACAATTGGAGTCGGAACTTGTATCTAAGGCAAGTAAGCGGATGAGGCTCTGAGTGGAGTGGATGTTGGCTGCCTGGCTGGGACGGGGGTATTCTGTCTGCATAATGCTAGCAGCCTGTAATGGGGGTTTACTGAGCTTTGGCGGCTAAGGTAATGACTATCCCTTTCTCTCAGGAGAAGGACGGGAGAGACGAGCTGCTGCAGCTGTGCTCATGCGACCTTGGGAAAGGTCAGTTTCTTTTTCTGAGCGAAGGGGATAGCGGGATGCAATGAACCGAGAATGATCTCCTTATCCGGATGACCTTCTGCCTTATTCGATCGTTGGTATGCAGAGGATCATAAATGTTCTTGTAATATAGGCGGAGCTGTGATAATATAATGTCTGTTGCGGTTTTAGCCGTACATAGTCCGGTGGTCCGCTGTCTGCAATGATCTCTCGCCGAAGAGCGGGAAGGAGCGGCATGAACGCCTGTGGGGAAGGAGGGAGTCACCTAATGAATATGAACATTATTGCAGAACTTACGAAGGAACAGCTACGCACGGATATTCCTGCGTTTCGTCCAGGTGATACGCTGAAGGTTCACGTTAAGGTAAAAGAGGGCAACCGCGAACGTATTCAGTTGTTCGAGGGTGTTGTTATCAAGCGCCGCGGCGGTGGAATCAGCGCATCATTTACAGTTCGTAAAATTTCTTACGGTGTCGGTGTGGAGCGTACGTTCCCGCTGCATTCGCCTAAAGTAGATAAGATTGAAGTGGCTCGCCGTGGTAAGGTACGTCGCGCGAAGCTCTACTATCTTCGCGAACTTCGCGGTAAAGCAGCACGTATCCAAGAAATTCGATAAAACCAAAAGGGGCTTGCCGATAAGGGGGCTCCTTTTTGTTATGCCAAACAAGCATGAAAATGACCTGTATAAGGTGGAAAAGGAGGCAGGGCTATGGAGCAGGAGCAATCTGGGCAGTACTCGCAGCAAGCGGCGGAAGTGAAACCAGGCTGGAAGGAAGAAGTTATTGATTGGGTTAAGGCGCTATTGATTGCCGCTGTACTCGTCGTCGTCATCCGGGTATTTTTATTTTCCCCTTATCTTGTTGATGGTCCATCCATGGAGCCGAATTTTCATACAGGAGAACGGGTAATTGTCAATAAGATATTGTATGATATTCGTGAACCTGAGCACGGCGAGGTTATCGTTTTTGAGGCGCCGGACGGGTCCGACTATATTAAACGTGTTATCGGGCTCCCTGGCGACACGGTGAGGGTAGACGGAGATGCGGTCTTTGTAAACGGGGAGAAGATTGCCGAGCCTTATATCCAGAGCGTGATCGATGAATATGCAAAGCTGGGGAACGGGAATACTTACAACAATAAAAATTATGATGAGCATATCGTTCCGGAAAATCAGTTATTTGTCATGGGCGATAACCGGAGAAACAGCAGAGACAGCAGAGATATCGGTTTTATCGAATATGAGAAAGTAATTGGCCGGGCGGATGTGCGGATTTGGCCTCTCTCGCAAATCGGATTTGTTGCACATTAGAGGCTGACGGAATGCAGGAAGCAGGTGGCGCAAGATGACAATACAATGGTTTCCCGGCCATATGACGCGGGCGAGACGGCAAATCGAGGAAAAGCTGAAGCTGATTGACGTGGCGATAGAGCTCCTGGATGCCAGATTGCCGCTATCCAGCCGGAATCCGATGATTGATGATATTTTAAAGGATAAGCCGAGGCTCGTATTATTGAATAAGACGGACCTGGCCGATCCGAGGGTAACGGAACAATGGGTCAGCTATTTTGCCGATAAAGGGTTAAAGGCTCTGCCGATTGATGCATCCAGCGGTCACCGGGTGAATGAAATTCAGCCGCGGGCCGAAGAGCTGATGGCGGAAAAATTTGCACGCTGGGAAGCGAAGGGTGTCAATCCGCGCGCGGTGCGCATCTTAATCGTCGGTATTCCGAACGTGGGTAAATCGACGCTGATTAACCGGCTCGCGGGACGCAAAGTAGCGGCGACCGGTGACCGGCCGGGTGTTACGAAGGGCCAGCAGTGGATTCGCGTCGGCACAGGGATTGAGCTGCTCGATACACCGGGAATTTTATGGCCGAAGTTCGAGGATCAGAAGGTCGGTTATCGTCTAGCGGCGAGCGGTGCAATCAAGGAAGAAATTTTAAACGTGGAAGATGTTGCTTTTCATTTGACAGGATATTTAGCGGACGCCTACCCGGGACTTTTGCAGGATCGGTATGATCTGGGGGAGCTGGAGACATTGCCGGATCCAGAGTCCGAGTTTTTTGGCGATGCCGTTGTCGGGGTCATGGAGCAAATCGGACGCAGAAGAGGATGCCTGCAGGGCGGTGGGATCGTGAACCTGGAAAAAGCATCACGGGTACTGCTGCGCGATCTGCAGACAGGCAAGCTAGGCAGAATTAGTTTAGAAAAACCGTAAACGCTGATGCGGACATTCCACACGAATGCCGCATGGGCGTTTTTTTTTATGCGGTGTCAAGGCTTTTCCTCAATGCTCTCTGCCTTTACAATAGAGGGATGGAAGGGAGTCTTGATATGCTTCAATATGAACAGGAATTATGGGAACGCGGCTTAACATCCATTGCAGGGGTCGATGAGGTTGGCAGAGGGTGTTTGTTTGGGGATGTGGTGGCCGCTGCGGTCATTCTTCCGGCAGGCTTGGTGCTGGAGGGTGTGAACGACTCAAAGAAGCTCAGTGAAAAGAAGCGGGAGCAGCTTTTTGAAACGATCATGGAGCAGGCCGATGCGGTTTCGATTGGACGTGTGGACTGTTCGGTCATTGATCGGATAAATATTAAGCAGGCGTCAAGATTGGCCATGAAGAAGGCGGTTGAAGGCTTGCGGATACGGCCCGGATATTTATTGGTCGATGCGGAAAAAATCGATACCGATATTGAGCAGCTGGCTGTCATCCATGGAGATGCGCTAAGCCAATCGATTGCGGCTGCCTCGATTATCGCTAAAGTAACACGGGATCGACTGTGCCTGCAGTGGGACGCACAGTACCCGCAGTACGGTCTTGGATCGCATAAAGGCTATGCGACGAAAGAGCATCGGCAGGCATTATTGGAATATGGGCCGAGTCCATTACATAGACAGTCTTTTTTGGGAAAGCTGTTTGCAGAGCAGCAGGAGTTGTTTTAGCGGGTGCCTCTAACTGTTTATCTGGAATAAGCCGATATAGTACGTAACGATGTCGGGAAAGGGGGGGGCGGGAATGAATATACAGCAGCTGCTGCGTTCATTTGTTGGAGATGTTGCGCCTGCAGAGCCGAAGCTACTTGAGCTGAAGGTCGGTCAGGTGATCAAGGGGCTGGTGCTGCAGCTTCTGGAAAATCAAGAAGCAATCGTAAATTTGGGAGGCACGCATGTCAAAGCGAGGCTTGAAACACCGCTGGCCCCGGGACAGGTTACGCTGCTGCAGGTACAGCCGGAATCCGCTCAAGGACAGGTCGTGCTGAAGCCTTTGCAGAAATCCGCATTGCCGATTAACCCGGAGGCGGCCGGGGATGCGCTGAAGGTGCTTGGCCTTAAGGACCAGCCGGAGCTGCGCAGGCTGGTTCAGCATGTGCAGGCGGCCGGTATGGCGGTCACACGCGAAACGATTGATACGCTGCGAACAGGGCTCGGGGAGCAGGCACTGCGAAGCGCTGATGCGGACGAGCTGGCCCAAGCGGGGATTTTGGCTGTTAAGCGTGGACTGCCGCTTAGCGAGGATGTGGTGAAGTCGCTGCGTCAGACGTTATTCGGGCCGCCTCTGGATTCGCTGCTGGACAAGCTCAGCGGCGAATTGAAGGATTTGGCGCGCTCCGCCTCGGAACGAGGAAACGCACAAACAGCACAGCTGGCCGGCAAGCTCGAAGCGGTGCTTTCGAAAATTTCAGCAGCTGGGGCAGCGGTTCTCGGCGTTATGGAGCCCGGGAAAGAGGGAGCGGAGGGGCAAAAGCCGGCTGCGGGAGAGCGGATCGGCGCGGGTGCTCCCGGAGGGAATGCTGCCGCCGCATCGGTGCCTCCACGGGCACCTTTGCCATCAGCGGCGGCCGTTCCTATTCAGGGGGGCCTCCAAGGAGGAGGAAGTACTGCAGGAGGTCGTGAACTGCCGCCACAGGTTCAAGGGCTGGAAGTGCAGACAGGTGCTGCAGTGAAGCCAAATGCAGTAGCTGCAATACTGAAAAGCCTAGGGATCGACCATGAATCGGATTTACTGAAGATGCTGGAGCGAAACGAAGCAGACCGTTCCGGGATTGCGGCGCAGAAAGCTGCTGGGAACGAAATCCAAGCCTCCGCAGGCGAAGGGGCACCAGCAAGATCGGCCGCCCCGCAAGAAACGATAAAGCAGCTGCTGCTCTCGCTTCTGCAAAGCGAGGATGTGCCTGCGAGCGTGAAGGATACTGCCGGCCAGCTTACGCAGCAAATTTCCGGCCAGCAGCTTCTCATGACACCAGACCGTTCGGGAATGCTTTCGCACATGACCGTTTTCGTTCCTCTGCTGGGACCGGACGGCAGGCAGACCGCCGCCGTGCATATTCAATCGCGAAAAGGAGCAAAAGGCGGGGTTGATGCTGACAATTGTCGGCTCTTATTTGATTTGCAGATGAAAACACTCGGGGATACGATCGTTGACGTTCAGGTGGTCGATAAAATTGTAAGCCTGCAGGTGCATAATAATTTTCCGCATATTGCTCCTTTGTTGGAGCAGACAAAGCCGGAAATTCAGCAGGCACTGCATTCCGTTGGCTATCAGCTGCTTTCGTTGAAGGCAGCGCCGATCCCTGAGCAGGACGCAGCCTCTGGAGCGTCAGGATCCGCCGCGGGAGCTGCAGCGGCAGCTGCCTCCAAATATGCGTCAAAGCCTTACAAAGGGGTGGACCTGCGCGTATGAGCCAAATGAAAAAAGCGGTTGCGCTTCGGTACGCCCCCGAGAAAAGCCAAGCCCCTGTTGTTGTTGCAAAGGGGAAAGGGCGGGTGGCAGAAGCGATTTTGGACCGGGCGAAGGAGCATGGCGTCCCGGTTCAAGAGGACGCTTCTCTCGTAGAGGTGCTTTCCAAGCTGGAGCTGGAGCAGGAAATACCGGCGGAGCTGTACCAGCTGGTCGCAGAAATTTTAAGCTTTGTATACCGGGCGGATAAACGGGCGAAGGAGGGTTTATAGTGGGAGTCAACGGATCGCGCAGCAATCCGAAGGATCGCAGAAAGCAAACCGGGAGCACCGGTGAACGTGAGGCGGAGCAGTTTCTGCGATCATTGGGATACCAGGTGACGGAACGCAATTGGCGATGCCGGACCGGTGAAATTGATTTGATTGCATGGCACGAAGGGGTCCGGGTCTTTGTTGAGGTAAGGACAAGAACAGGCTCCTGCGGTTCACCCATGACGAGCGGCCAAGCGTACGGTACAGCTCTTGAATCGGTAGACGGCCGTAAACAGCAGAAGCTGCGCAGCACCGCCTCGGTATATTTACAAGCAACCGGCGGCTGGGATCAGCCGATTCGCTTTGATGTAATTGGCATTACAATGGATTCTAACGGCTCGGTGCTGGAGCTTAAGCATGTTATAAATGCGTTTTAAAGCTGTCGATCCCAGAACCGGTAATGAATTGCCTCCGCAATATGATCTCCTCTTATATTCTCCGCTTGTTCCATATCTGCAATTGTTCTCGCTACCTTAATGATTCGATCATACGCCCGTGCACTCAGGCCGAGGTGCTCAAACGCTCCCTTCAATATCCCTTGTCCATGTCGGTCTACTTTACAAAAGGTGCGCAGGGCGCTTCCGCTCAGCTCGCTGTTGTAGGAAAACGCCAGCCGTTCGTACCGCTTGGCTTGAACGGTATGCGCAGTGTCTACCGCGGCGCGCAGCACCTTGGATGACCACTGCTCCTCGGAATGCTCCGTTACGGGCGTCTCGCTCCATGCTGCAGTTACGCGGGGCACCTCGACCTGCATATCAATCCGATCGAGCAGAGGTCCGGAAATTTTACCTCGATACCGCTTGACGGAGAGCTCGGTGCAGCTGCACACGCGAACCCCGTCGGTTTGACCGTAATAGCCGCAGGGGCACGGATTCATGGAAGCGGCAAAAATAAAAGTAGCCGGAAATGTTACGGAGCCTCTGGCCCTAGAAATCGTCAACACCCGGTCCTCCAGCGGCTGCCGCAAAATTTCTAGAGCGCTGCGCGAAAATTCCGGCAGCTCGTCAAGAAAGAGCACGCCGTGATGGGCGAGGCTGACCTCGCCGGGCTTCGGAATCGTGCCTCCGCCGGCTAGACCGCCGGGCGAGACGGTATGATGCGGGGCGCGAAAAGGTCGCCTGCGGATAAATTTTGCAGGGCCGTGCAGCAGATTCGCCGCACTGTAAATCCGAGTTACTTGAAAGGCCTCTTCGTCGCTTAGGGGCGGGAGAATGGAGGGCAGTCTGCGCATTAACATCGTTTTTCCGGACCCCGGAGGACCGACAAGAATGACGTTATGCATTCCAGCGGCGGCTATGGCAAGCGCCCGCTTTGCTTGCTGCTGTCCTTTGACGTCAGCAAAGTCCGGCATGCTATCTCTCTCGTTTCCGGCAGAGGCGTCGGTATGCACTATCGTCCCCTGTCGCTCAGCAGCTTCAAACCATTGCGGATTGGCCAGCTCCCGTACATTTTTCACGACGACGATCCGCATGCCTTCAATTAATTCGGCTTCTTTGGCATTCTCCGCAGGCAGCACAACCGTATAAATACCGGCCTGCTTGGCGCGGTGCACCATGGAAAGCACTCCTGGCACGGGACGTACGCCTCCGTCCAAGGACAGCTCGCCGAGAACAAGCGCGGATTGGAAGAAAGCGGGAGAAAGCTGGCCGCTTGTTGTCAGGATGCAAACTGCGATCGCCAAATCAAAGCATGTACCCTCCTTACGAAGGTCGGCGGGCGCTAGATTAATTGTGATTCTCGCTAACGGGAATTGAAATCCCCCGTTCTTAATTGCAGAGCGGACCCTTTCGACGGATTCGCGGACGGATGAGTCCGGCAGGCCAACGATATTTACTTGGGGAAGTCCGTTACTTACGTCCGCTTCGACCTCGATTAACATGCCGTCTATCCCGTGAAGACAGCCCCCGGTTATTTTTCCATACATAAAAAAACACCTGCTTTCCGAAAAAGTGATTTTCGGAGAGAAGGTGCTTCCTTACACTCTCATTTAAATAGCAGCAGGATCAAGATCCAGCGCATTTTTTTGTATTCATACTTCGTCTACAATAGTTCGCTTTACGATGTGAAAATCCTGCGTTCCATGAATAAAAAATGGCAGCCTTGGTTATTCTATACGAACGAGGTGATCAATGATGCAGGAAAAACCATATTTTTGTCCGAACTGCCGTTCAAACCGCGTTAAGTTTGCGCTGCTGGAAACGACTTCGACGTTTTTTATGAAGGACGCCATTAACGGTTCAGTAAGCGAAATGGGTGAGCCTCAATTGATCGAGGAAGCCGATCCGCAGGTGCAGTGCATGGTATGCCGTTTTGTCGGCAATGAGCTGCGCTTTGTTAAACAGGCGGAACGCGAGCCTAGAACGGAAACGACGGTGGCTTCGGCATACCGTTAACCCATTAAGCGCATCCTACGTACAGGGGATGCGTTTTTTTGTGCCTTTTCCCTTTTATTGCCCGCGAAATAAGAAAAATCGTGATTTTTCGGGTGAAGTAAGGAATTTGTCGAAGAAACATGGTACAATTACAACGTTTGCACTCGTGTGCAAAAACTGGCGGACGAAAAATAAAACTTGCATGAGCAAGAGGAATTCACGAATCGTTCGCGAATTATTAATTGTTTGTACATTTTGGTAAAGGAGTACGGAGAATGAATATCCATGAGTACCAAGGGAAAGAAATCTTGAGACAATACGGCGTCAAGGTTCCTGAGGGCAGAGTTGCGTTTACGGTTGAAGAAGCCGTAGAAGCTGCTAAGCAGCTCGGCACACCTGTGACAGTGGTAAAGGCCCAGATTCACGCCGGCGGCCGCGGTAAAGCGGGCGGTGTCAAGGTTGCAAAGAGCCTGGATGATGTTCGTACATACGCTTCGGAAATTTTGGGCAAAGTGCTTGTCACGCATCAGACTGGTCCGGAAGGTAAAGAAGTTAAGCGCTTGCTTGTTGAGCAGGGCTGCGACATCAAGAAGGAATACTACGTTGGCCTCGTACTGGATCGCGGAACAGGCCGCGTTGTAATGATGGCATCCGAAGAAGGCGGCACGGAAATCGAGGAAGTTGCTGAGCATTCTCCGGAAAAAATCATTAAAGAAATCATTGATCCTGCTGTAGGCATGCAGGCGTTTCAAGCCCGCAAGCTTGCTTATGCTATTAATATCCCTGCTGAGCTGGTAAACAAAGCTGTAAAATTCATGCTTGGCCTTTACAGCGCTTTTGTAGAAAAAGACTGCTCGATCGCTGAAATTAATCCGCTCGTTGTTACAGGCGACGGTGAAGTGATGGCACTTGATGCAAAGCTCAACTTCGATTCCAACGCGTTGTTCCGTCATAAAGACATTCTTGAGCTTCGCGACCTTGACGAAGAAGATGAGAAGGAAATTCAAGCATCCAAGTTCGATCTCAGCTACATTGCCCTTGACGGCAACATCGGATGTATGGTTAACGGCGCTGGTCTTGCGATGGCTACGATGGACATCATCAAGTACTACGGCGGCGAACCGGCCAACTTCCTTGATGTTGGCGGCGGCGCTACAGCGGAGAAGGTTACGGAAGCGTTCAAAATTATTTTGTCCGATCCGAGCGTAAAAGGGATTTTCGTTAACATCTTCGGCGGCATTATGCGCTGTGATGTTATCGCCAGCGGCGTTATCGAAGCGGCGAAGCAAATCCAGCTCGACAAACCGCTTGTCGTTCGCTTGGAAGGAACGAATGTGGAACTTGGCAAAAAGCTTCTGAACGAATCCGGCCTCAACATTGTTGCTGCGGATTCGATGGCTGACGGCGCGCAAAAAATTGTTGCGCTCGTGAAGTAAACTTGGAGGTGCACCCATACAATGAGTATTTTAGTTAATAAAAACACGCGTGTAATTACTCAAGGCATCACCGGTGCAACCGGGATGTTCCATACCAAAGGCGGCCTCGATTACGGCACGCAGATGGTAGCGGGCGTAACGCCGGGCAAAGGCGGCACAAACGTTGATATTACCCTTGAGAACGGGTCGACGAAGGCAGTTCCGGTTTATAACACGGTTGCCGAAGCAAAGGTTGCGACAGACGCTAACGCATCCGTAATTTACGTACCGCCAGCATTTGCAGCGGACGCGATCATGGAAGCGGTGGACGCAGAGCTGGATCTGGTTATCTGTATTACCGAAGGAATTCCGGTAATGGATATGGTGAAAGTAAAGCGTTACATGGAAGGCAAGAACACTCGCTTGATCGGACCAAACTGTCCGGGCGTTATTACACCGGACGAGTGCAAAATCGGTATCATGCCGGGTTATATTCACACGAAGGGTCATGTAGGTGTTGTATCCCGTTCCGGAACGCTTACATACGAAGCGGTTCACCAGCTTTCGACTCGCGGCATCGGCCAATCGACAGCTGTAGGGATCGGCGGCGACCCGGTAAAGGGCTCCGAGTTCATCGATATTCTGAAGCTGTTTAATGAAGATCCGGACACCTTTGCGGTGATCATGATCGGTGAAATCGGCGGCACAGCAGAAGAAGAAGCGGCAGAGTGGATCAAAGCGAATATGACGAAGCCGGTTGTCGGCTTTATCGGCGGCGTTACAGCGCCTCCAGGAAAGCGCATGGGCCATGCAGGCGCGATCATTTCCGGTGGCAAAGGAACAGCGGCCGAGAAAATCGCTACGATGGAGCGCTGCGGCATCAAGGTTGCTCCGACTCCTTCCGAAATGGGCTCGACGCTTGTTTCCGTATTGGAAGAGCGCGGCCTTCTTGAGAAGTGCATCACAAAAAAATAATGCAGTAAGGCAAGCAGCCTTTCGTTCGCTTTAAGCGAATGGGAGGCTGTTTTTTTAACGATAAAGAATGTATAAGTTTTCAGCGGAGGTGAACACATTCTTTATCACAAGAAAACCTACCTATGAGTTGCGGTCGCTCATCCTTGAAGGGGCCTCGATAGAGGTTTTCTTATATGGAGTTTTCCATTAAAGGGGGAAGTATGATGATGAACAGTGAAATCGTGTTTGGACTGCATGAATTGGAAGGAATCGGCGGAAAATCGATTGAGTGGCTGCTGGATCAGTTTCCAGACTTATCCATCCTTTTGGAAGCCGATGGATGGCACGAGCTTGTTCGTGAGAGGCTAGGGGAAAAGCGGGCCGGAATTCTAAAAAGCAAGTTGAGTGAAACCTGGATTGCAGAACGGATGGAGGAATACCGCAAACAGGGAATCCGGCTTGTGACGAGATTAGATGAGGACTATCCGCTTCTGCTGGGACAAACGGCACAGCCGCCGTGGGTTCTATATACGAAAGGGGATCTGGAGCTCCTGAACAATCCTTCCATCGCTGTTGTGGGTACGAGAGAAGCGACGCCTTATGGGCGTAAAGTCGCTTATACGCTGTCCGCTGATTTGTCGCGGGCCGGTGTAACCATTATAAGCGGGCTGGCTAAGGGCATAGATACAGCCGCCCATCGGGGGGCGCTGGAGGGGAGAGGCTCAACCATCGCGGTGATGGGAACAGGCTTCGATCATATTTATCCGCCGCAAAATGCCGCTCTTTTCGAGCAAATATCGACAGCTGGCCTTGTTATTACGGAATATCCGATAGGTACCAAGCCTCACCCCGGATTATTTCCCCAGCGCAACCGCATTATCGCCGGAGTAAGCCTTGGGACCTTGGTCGTAGAGGCTTCGGCTAGAAGCGGCTCCTTGATTACCGCAGACCTTGCGATGGAGGAAAACCGCGACATATTTGTTGTTCCAGGGGCAATCACGTCAAAACAAAGCACAGGGACGCTGCAGCTGATCCGTCAAGGGGCGGCCGCCGTCGGAAGTGCCGCACATATTTTGGAAGAGTATCAGGGGCGTCTTGGAGAACTCCCGACAAAGGCGAACGATGCAGAAATATTGTCGGAAGACGGCTCTTTGGAGCATACTTATGATCCTCCGGAAGAACTGAAAATCATCGATATTCTCTCGTCGGAGCCCGCGAATATTGACCAGCTTCAACAGCTTTCGGGAATTGAATTTGGACTTTTGCACTCGGTTCTGATAAATTTGATTATAAAAAAGAAGATTAAACCAATGCCCGGAATGGTTTACACCTTGTGTTAACGGTAATTTGGGCAGCATTCCAGCCATTATATGATATTCTTTTACGATACGCATGTTAGGAAGGAGGGGCCCTCATGGCCGATTCTCTCGTCATCGTGGAATCCCCGGCAAAGGCTAAAACGATTGGCAAATATTTAGGCAGCAAATTTATCGTCAAAGCCTCTATGGGCCATATCCGCGATCTCCCTAAGAGTCAGATCGGGGTGGAGATCGAAAACAATTTTTCTCCAAAGTATATTACGATCCGCGGCAAGGGCGACGTCCTGAAGGAACTGAAGGATGCCAGCAAGAAGGTCAAGCGCGTCTATCTCGCAGCCGACCCCGACCGCGAAGGGGAAGCGATTGCATGGCACTTGGCTCATTACTTGGACTTGTCACCAGAGGATAGCTGCCGCGTTGTATTTAATGAAATAACGAAGCAGGCCGTCAAAGATGCATTCAAGCAACCGCGTAAAATCAATATGGATTTGGTCAATGCCCAGCAAGCACGGCGTATTCTCGATCGTTTGGTAGGTTACAAAATTAGCCCGCTCTTGTGGAAAAAGGTGAAGAAGGGGCTGTCCGCAGGCCGGGTGCAATCGGTCGCGGTGAAGCTGATTTTGGATCGGGAAAATGAAATCGAAGCGTTCGTACCGGAAGAGTATTGGTCGATTACAGCAGCGCTCAAATCGGGCAATTCCGCTTTCGAAGCGAAGTTTTACGGGGTTCAAAAGGAAAAGCGGGAGCTCGGCAGCGAAGCCGAGGTTCAAGAAGTTTTAAAGCTGATCGGCAGCAATGAATTTGTTGTCAATGATGTTCGGGAAAAGGAGCGCCAGCGTAATCCGGCGCCGCCATTTATCACAAGCTCGCTCCAGCAGGAAGCGGCGCGTAAGCTCAATTTCCGTGCGGCGAAGACGATGTCTGTCGCTCAGCAGCTTTACGAGGGCGTAGATCTCGGTAAAGAAGGCACAGTCGGTCTTATCACGTATATGCGTACCGACTCGACGCGCATTTCCCCGATCGCACAGGAAGAAGCGCGCGAATATGTAGTGGAGAAATATGGAGCCGATTACATTCCAGAAACGCCGCGGAATTATACGAAGAAAGCTGCCGGCGCTCAGGATGCGCATGAGGCGATTCGGCCGACTGCGGTAGCTAGAGATCCGGAATCGATGAAATCGTTCCTGACTCGTGACCAGCACCGCTTGTATAAGCTTGTTTGGGAGCGCTTCGTGGCGAGCCAAATGGCTTCTGCGATTTTGGATACGATGACCGTGGATATTGCCGCAGGCGATACGGTGTTCCGTGCGACGGGCTCTAAAATTAAGTTTCACGGCTTTATGAAGGTGTACGTCGAAGGAAGCGATGATGAGAATGCGGACAGCGACGAAAAGTTTTTGCCTCCGCTGAAGCAGGGCGATAAGCTGAAGCAGGAATCCATTGAGCCGAAGCAGCATTTTACACAGCCGCCGCCGCGATATACGGAAGCGCGGCTTGTACGGGCGCTGGAGGAGCTCGGCATCGGACGTCCGAGTACGTATGCTCCTACTTTGGAAACGATCCAGAAGCGCGGCTATGTAGCGCTTGAGGAAAAGAAGTTTGTTCCGACGGAGCTGGGGGAACTTGTTATCCAGCAAATGGAGCAGTTTTTCCCTGAAATTCTCGATGCCGAATTTACTGCGCATATGGAAGAGGATCTCGACCATGTCGAAGAGGGTAAGGAAGAATGGGTTCGCGTTTTAAGCGAATTTTACGGTTCCTTCGAAAAGCGGCTGGAGGTCGCCGAGGAAGAAATGAAGGAAATCGAAATCCAGGACGAAGAGTCGGACGAAGCGTGCGAGAAGTGCGGAAAGGTCATGGTTTACAAAATGGGGCGTTTCGGCAAGTTTTTAGCTTGCTCGGGCTTCCCGGACTGCCGCAATACGAAGCCGATTGTAAAGGACGTGGGCGTCAGCTGCGTCAAGTGCGATAAGGGACATATTGTTGAACGCCGGAGCAAGCGGGGACGCATTTTCTACGGCTGTGACCAGTACCCGGAATGCGACTTTGTTTCGTGGGATAAACCAACTGCCAAAAAATGTCCGGAGTGTGATTCCATGCTCGTGGAAAAACGCGCTCGCGGTGAAACGAAGCTAAACTGTACACAATGTAACTACAAGGAAGAAGTTGTTGAGGAGATCGCAGAATGACCGAAAAAGTAATTGTCATAGGGGCCGGGCTTGCCGGTAGCGAGGCCGCTTGGCAAATTGTAAAGCAGGGTGTGCCGGTAATCTTATACGAGATGCGTCCGGTACGGAAAACACCGGCGCATCATACCGAGCAGTTCGCGGAGCTTGTTTGCAGCAACTCCTTGCGGGCCAACGGTCTTACGAACGCGGTAGGTGTCCTCAAAGAAGAGATGCGCCGACTCGATTCGCTTGTACTGGGGGCGGCGGATAAGCATGCCGTTCCTGCAGGCGGTGCTCTCGCTGTTGACCGGGACGGATTTTCCGGTGAAATTACGAAGGCGCTCAAGGAGCATCCGCTGGTGGAGTTCCGCAACGAGGAGCTGACGAGCATTCCCGAGGATGGAATTGTCGTCATCGCGACGGGGCCGTTGACCTCGCCGGAGCTGTCTGCACAAGTTAAGGAGCTTACCGGGGAAGAGTATTTCTATTTCTATGATGCGGCGGCTCCGATTGTAGAGAAAGACTCAATCGATATGGAAAAGGTGTTTGTCGCTTCTCGTTATGATAAAGGAGAGGCTGCCTATATTAACTGCCCGATGGATGAGGAGCAGTTTGAGCGCTTCTATGAAGCGCTCACTACGGCCGAAACCGCCCCGGTCAAAGAATTTGAAAAGGAAATTTACTTTGAGGGCTGCATGCCGATCGAGGTTATGGCCAAGCGCGGGAAGCAAACCGTTCTGTTCGGGCCGATGAAGCCGGTAGGCCTCGTTGATCCGCGCACTGGAAAGCTTCCTCACGCCGTGATCCAGCTGAGGCAGGATAATGCGGCGGGAACGCTATATAATCTAGTAGGCTTTCAGACCCATCTGAAATGGGGAGAGCAGAAGCGTGTGTTCTCCATGATTCCGGGACTGGAAAATGCCGAAATCGTACGTTATGGTGTGATGCACCGCAATACGTTCATCAATTCTCCGAAGGTGCTCAAGCCGACATACCAATTTGGGAAGCGGGAAAATTTGTTCTTTGCAGGGCAAATGACCGGTGTTGAAGGCTATGTGGAATCCGCGGCCTCCGGCCTGATGGCGGGCATGAATGCGGGCAGACTGGCAAGAGGCTTGGAGCCGGTCGTACTGCCATCCGAGTCGGTAATGGGCAGCATGGCACAGTATATTACGACGACGGACTTCCGCAATTTCCAGCCAATGAATGCGAATTTCGGGCTGCTGCCTCCTTTGGAGAAAAGAATCCGCAATAAAAAGGAAAAGAATGATAAGCTGGCAGAACGCGCGCTGGAAACGATTCAGAATTTTATAGACAATTCGCGCAATTCGCTTGTAAACCAATAAAATCGTATGATACGATGAAGGGCGGAGGGAGCCCATTGAGCTTCGAACATCAAATTGATTCGTTTCTTCACTCGCTGCGGCTTGAAAAGCAGTCCTCCGAACATACTTTGCATAATTACTCGAGAGATCTTCTCGACTTTTCACAATACATGCAGCAGCAGCACGTTTATGATGCGGCTGCTGTTTCGCATCTATCGGTAAGGGCATACTTGGCCGAGCTTAATCATAAAGGTTATGCAAAGAGGTCGGTTTCCCGAAAGCTGTCCGCGCTTCGCTCCTTTTACCGTTTTTTAATGAAAGAAAGCCAAATCGAATCGAGCCCGCTCTCTTTGGTTCGCACACCAAAGCTGGAGAAACGGCTGCCGAAGTTCCTCTATTCGGAGGAGATGGCGGAGCTGCTTCGTTCCATTGACACCAGTACGCCGCTTGGTCTGAGGGATGCTGCCATCCTGGAAACCATTTATGCCGGCGGCCTGCGTGTGAGTGAATTGGTGGGCATGAACCTGCGCTCGATTGATCTACATAATGGAATCGCTCTTGTCCTTGGAAAAGGCTCGAAGGAGCGGTATGTACCGCTCGGAGACTATGCCTGTAAAGCGCTGCAGAGCTATTTGCAGGAGGGCAGAGCGAAGCTTTGCAAATCCGCCCTGGAAGAAGCTCTTTTCTTAAACAAAAATGGCGGAAGGCTTACGGACCGAAGCGTGAGGCGAATGCTGGAAGGATACGTGGAGAAGCTGTCGCTGCAGAAGGGAATCAGCCCGCACACGCTTCGCCATTCGTTTGCTACCCATATGCTCGAGGGAGGCGCCGATCTTCGGACGGTTCAGGAGCTGCTGGGGCATGTTAATATTTCGACGACGCAAATTTATACCCACGTTACAAGAGATCATTTGCAGACGGTATACAATCGCGCACATCCGCGAGCGTAGATTAACGTCCAAATCGCATTAGGAGGAGCCTATGGAACAGTTTCATGCGACCACGATATTCGCCGTCCGTCATAACGGGAAAGGCGCAATGTGCGGGGACGGTCAAGTCACGTTTGGAAATAGCATGGTGATGAAGCATCAAGCGAAAAAGGTTAGACGCCTATACAAGGGGAAAGTGGTTGCCGGCTTTGCCGGATCGGTTGCGGATGCGATCACGCTTTTCGAAAAATTCGAAGGAAAGCTCGAAGAGCATCATGGAAATCTGCAGCGGGCGGCGGTGGAACTTGCGAAGGACTGGCGTTCGGATCGAGTGCTGCGCCGTTTGGAAGCGATGATGATTGTGATGGACAGCCAGCATTTGCTGCTTATTTCGGGAAACGGAGAAATTATCGAGCCGGATGACGGCATTCTCGCGATCGGCTCCGGCGGAACCTTTGCCATGGCGGCCGGACGGGCGCTGAAGCGCTATTCCCCGCAGATGGAAGCGAAGGATATCGCGAAGGCGGCTTTAACGATTGCAGGGGAAATCTGTGTGTTTACGAACTTAAACCTTGTATTGGAGGAGACGGAGTGAACCAGTCCAAACAATCTTTAACGCCAAGACAAATTGTCGCGGAGCTTGATAAATATATTGTTGGCCAAAAAAATGCGAAAAAATCGGTTGCGATTGCGCTGCGGAACCGCTATCGCCGGAGCTTGCTGACTGAGGCGATGCGAGATGAAATCGTACCGAAAAATATACTGATGATCGGTCCGACTGGTGTCGGCAAAACGGAAATTGCCCGTCGTTTGGCAAAAATCGTAGGCGCTCCGTTCATTAAAGTGGAAGCAACCAAGTTTACCGAGGTCGGTTATGTCGGCCGGGATGTGGAGTCCATGGTAAGGGATCTCGTCGAAACCGCGATCCGGATCGTGAAGACGGAAAAAACCGAAGCGGTGAAAGACCGCGCGGAAGTTTTGGCAAACGAAAGACTTGTGCAAATCCTAGTGCCATCGCCGGCGAAAGCGTCCAATCAGCGAAATCCGCTGGAAATGCTGTTTGGGAACAACAATCAGAAAGCAGCGGAAACCGAGGACCACGACCCGACGCTGCAAGACCGCAGACGTGCGGTAAAGGAGCAGCTTGCCCGTGGGGAGCTGGAAGATAAGACGGTTGAGATTGATGTAGAGGACAGTGCGCCGAACATGCTGGATATGCTTTCGGGCAATCAGGGCGCCGACCAGATGGGCGGCATGAACATGCAGGAGCTGTTCGGCAACTTTATGCCAAAGCGCACCAAGAAGCGTAAGCTGACCGTTAAGGAAGCGCGTAAGGTATTGACCCAGGAAGAAGCACAGAAATTGATCGACATGGATGAGGTTACGCAGCAGTCGGTGCAGCTCGCCGAGCAATCAGGCATTATTTTTATCGACGAAATCGATAAAATCGCAAGCTCGGGCGGACGTTCGGGCGGACCGGATGTATCCCGCGAGGGCGTTCAGCGCGATATTCTTCCGATCGTCGAAGGCTCGACCATTATGACGAAATACGGTCCCGTAAAAACCGACTACATCCTTTTCATCGCTGCCGGCGCTTTCCATGTGGCAAAGCCATCGGATTTAATTCCGGAGCTGCAGGGCCGTTTCCCAATACGGGTAGAACTGTCCTCTTTAACGCGCGACGATTTTGTCGCCATTTTAACGGAACCGAAGAATGCATTAACGAAGCAGTACACAGCATTGCTGGAAACCGAGGGAATCCGCGTAGAGTTTACGGAGGAAGCGATAGCGGAGCTTGCGCTTATCGCGACAGAAGTGAATCAAAACATGGAAAACATCGGAGCCAGACGTCTTCATACCATTTTGGAAAGGCTGCTGGAGGATCTGTCCTTTGAAGCACCGGATATCCATCTGGAAACGATCTCAATAACCCCTGAATACGTCCGTGACAAGCTTGGTGAGATTGTACGGAGCCGTGACCTCAGCCAATATATTTTGTAAAAGGAATGAACGAGCATGACGACACTGCTATTCAAAACGCGACAACTGAACAAGCTGCTTCAAAAAGCTGCGGGTCACGCCGTCAACTTTATGGAAATGGGCGAGGTGCTGCGTGACAGCATCGAAGCAAATGTGTACGTCATTAGCAGAAGAGGGAAAATTCTCGGTTATGGTGTCTCCCAACCGTTTCGTTCAGAACAGCTGGAAAAAATGATTTACGAAGACCGCCGAATTCCTGCTGAGATCAACCAGCTGCTGATGCGTATCGATGAGACGGTATCCCAAGAAGAATCGCATACCGCATATCCTCCGGTCACGGAAAAATTAAGGGAGCTGTTCCAGCAAAGCTATATTACGATTATCCCGATCCAAGGAGGCGGAGAACGGCTCGGAACACTGCTGCTCTCCAGAATCGACCGGGAGTTTGTTGATGACGATTTGATTTTGGCGGAGTATGGTTCGACGGTAGTGGGAATGGAAATTGTTCGGGAGCGGGCTGAGGAGCTCGAAGTCGAGGCTCGCAGCAAAGCAATGGTTCAGGTCGCTATGTCGTCATTATCGTTTAGTGAGCTGGAGGCCGTCGAGCACATCTTCGAAGAGCTCAAGGGCAAGGAGGGCTTGCTGGTGGCGAGCAAGATTGCAGATCGGGTTGGCATAACCCGTTCCGTGATCGTAAACGCTCTACGCAAGCTGGAAAGCGCCAGCGTCATTGAAACCCGTTCTCTAGGAATGAAAGGCACCTATATTAAGGTGCTTAATGATCAATTGGTGGAACAGCTGATGAAGTCTAAGGTGTAAAAGGAATTTGTCAAACTGGTCTACAGAAAAAAAAGTGAAAAATTTCACGGTTTTTCTTTGGAAATTACATATTATTTGGTTGAAGCCCTATCTTTGTGAAAAGATAGGGCTTTTTGCGCATTGAAATGGAACTAAAAAATGTAGAAGATAATGTAAGTCGACAAAATGCCTGAAAAGATTTCCTTACATGGTAGAAGAATTTTAGAGGAAAATGTCGAATCGGGAAGGAATAACGAAGGAAATGTGGAACTAGTCAAGGTGGAAATAACAGTTCATTGTGAGGACGGGGAAACGGTGGTAAGTTTTAATAAGCCGCATTTTACACTCCTAGAGAATACGTTAAATGCTGCGGCGCTCCGACAGAGGGTAATCGCCAACAACATTTCAAATGCAGAAACCCCTTATTTTAAGCGGTCAAATGTGCTTTTTGAGGAGGTTTTGCAGGATGCTGTTTCGACTCGGACGGAGACGCTCACGGGGTATCGAACAGACCCTCGCCATTTTAACATCGGCAGGAACAGCGTTTTAGTTGAGCCTCAGATTCAAAAAGACACGAGGTCTGTTATGACGAACAACCTAAATAATGTCGACATCGAAGTCGAAATGACGCAAATGGCGTCGAATCAACTTCGTTACAACACTTTGGTTCAGCAGGTAGGACATGAATTCAAACTTTTGCGGACAGCAATAGGAGGGGCATAGAACATTATGAGACTAACGAACGGTTTTGACATTAGTGCCTCCGCGTTAACCGCTCAACGGCTGCGGATGGATGTAATCTCGTCCAATATCGCCAATGCCGATACAACGAGAGGGAAAATGGTCGATGGCAAATGGGTTCCTTATGCTAGGAAAATGGTCGCATTTGAAACCAAGGGTCAATCCTCGTTTGCCAGTGCCCTTCAGAATGCGTCCGGGAGAGAAAACACCGGTGAAGGGGTTAAGGTTACTCGGATTGTTGAAGATGCGACCCCTTTCAAGCAGGTTTATAATCCGCTTCATCCGGATGCCGACGAAAATGGATTTGTGATGCTGCCAAATGTGGATGTACTAAAGGAAATGGTGGATATGATCTCCGCCACTCGCTCGTACGAAGCAAACGTTACGGCTTTAAACGCAACCAAGGGTATGATTACCAAAGCACTTGAGATCGGTAAGGCCTAAACAAAGCCTGCCAACAATTTTTACTTTAACTAGGGGGAAAAGACAACATGCAGCTTACCGGTCTACAACCATTCCAGATTTCTGCACCTGCTCAGCAGGCGGCAAGCGTGAAGCCTGCTAGTGCGACTGAGATTTCCAAGAGCTTTGGAGATATGCTGACACAAGCCATGGAGGGCATTCAAAGCCAACAAAACCAGGTTTCAGCCTTAAACACAAAATTTGTGGTTGGAGAGCTCGCAGATGTGCACCAACTAACGATTGCGGCCGAGAAAGCTTCGGTAGGACTTCAGCTTGCAGTTTCATTGCGCAATAAAGCAGTCGAGGCTTACCAAGAAATTATGAGAACGCAAATCTAACGGCGATGACTACATGTTTTGTGGGGTGACACAGTGAACGAGACGTTGCTCCGATACCGGGACCGGCTGACCCAGTATTGGAAACAAATAACGACCGTCCAGAAAGTCATGCTGATCTCGATTGCGGCAATGACCGTTCTGACTATAGCATTAACACTTTTTTATTTTACGAAAACGGAATATTCGAATGCATTCACGGATTTGAATCCGACCGATGCAGCTTCGATCAAAACGTATTTAGAACAAAGCAACATCCCTTATAAATTAAGCGCCGATGGGAAAACGATCGGTGTTCCGACGAAAATGGTCGCGTCGGTCAAGCTGGATGTAGAGTCGCAAGGTTTACTCAAAAATGGAAGCATCGGCTTCGGACTTTTCCGGGACAACCTCTCTTCGTTTGGGATGACAGACAGTGAGTTTAACCTCCTAAGCACTGATGCCAGAGCGGGAGAAATTCAGAAGCTGATCAATCAAATCGGCGGAGTAAGCAGCTCAAAAGTGTTATTGAATGTTCCAGATCAAGGGCCTTACATTCGGACGGCGGCCAATGAGGTTGCCTCTACAGCATCGGTTGTCGTTTCGTTTAAACCGGGTTATTCCGTGGATCAGGCCAAGATTGATACCATTTACAGCTTGGTTGCCAAAAGTGTGCCGAATTTGAATATCGATAACATTACGGTATCTGATCAGAACGGTGAGCTTCAACCGTCCTCAAAGCAGGGTGGCGGAATTGGCGGAGCGGCAAACGCTCTGGAAGCGCAATTGAAGGTGCGTAAAACGTTTGAGCTTGATTTACAGAAAAACGTGCAGAACTTTTTGAGTACGATGTTCAGTCGTGACAAAGTAATTGTCAGCGTTTTTTCGACACTGAATTTCGATCAAAAGACATCGGATCAAACGATTTATTCACCGGTTGTTGACAACAGAGGTATTGAGAGAAGCAAGCAGGAAACACAGCGATCCTCAACGAGCAGCGGCGGTGAAAACGGCGGGATTGTCGGAACGGGAGACACAGATGTTCCGAATTATCCGGGAGCAGCGGCTACCGGCGCTTCCTCTTCTGAAGAAATTCAGCGGACCATTAATTACGAAATTAATCAAGTAAAGAGTCAGATCGTTTCCAGTCCGTTTGTTGTTAAAGATCTTGCGATTTCGGTTGGGATCGAGCCTCCGGACCCGAACGACCCGAACTCGCTCACTCCGGAGACGAGAGAATTTGTACAAAACATGCTCGTCAGCTTTGTCAGCACAGCTTTGGCTGATTCCGGGGCTGGTTATACGAACGAACAGCTCCAAAACAAAGTAACGGTTATTCCGAGAAGCTTTGACGGCAAAACGGGAGTCACCGAGCAAAACGGATTGTCTAATGCGATGCTGTGGGGAATCGGCGCAGCGGCGCTTGCGCTTGTTGGCGGCGGTGCCTATTTCATTGCTTCCAGACGCCGCAAAACCGCAGAAGCGGCGGTGGCAGCGGCAGAGGCGGCGGCAGCCGAGGAAGCGCAGCGGTCGGACATTCCAAGCATCGATCTAGAAGCGGTCTCGAACGAAAACCAAATGCGCAAGCAGCTTGAAGAGCTTGCCAACCGAAAGCCGAAGGAATTCGTCGATCTATTACGTACTTGGCTTGTTGATGAATAGAGGTGTGACAGGACATGGCCAGAGGGCTTCAAATGCAATCCTTAACCGGTCGACAGAAGGCTGCTATTTTGTTAATTACGCTTGGCCCGGACGTTTCAGCGCAAGTTTTTAAACATTTGCGCGATGAAGAGATTGAGCAGCTAACGCTTGAAATTGCGAACGTCCGCAAGGTAGACAGCTCTGAGAAGGATTCGATTCTAGCGGAGTTCCATCAGATCTGCTTGGCTAATGAATATATTACGCAGGGCGGCATTACCTATGCCAAGGATATTCTGGAAAAAGCGTTGGGCAGCCAGAAAGCGATTGATATTATTAATCGGCTTACGGCTACCCTCCAGGTACGGCCATTTGATTTTGCGCGTAAAGCGGATCCTGCCCAAATTCTTAACTTTATTCAAAATGAAAATGCTCAAACCATTGCATTAGTTTTATCTTACCTGCAGGCGGATCAAGCATCTGTCATCCTTTCATCTTTGCCGCAGGAAAAGCAGGCGGATGTCGCAAAGCGTATCGCTTTGATGGATTCAACTTCTCCGGAAGTTATTTCCCAGGTGGAGCGGGTGCTGGAGCAGAAGCTGTCTTCTACGGTAACACAGGATTATACTTCAGCTGGCGGCATTGAATCGATCGTTCAAATTTTGAACGGGGTCGATCGGGGTACAGAGCGGACTATCTTGGATTCTCTTGAAATCCAGGATCCGGAATTGGCTGAAGAAATCAAGAAGAGAATGTTCGTATTTGAAGATATCGTTAATATCGACAATCGTTCGATTCAGCGGATTATCCGTGATATTGATAATGCGGATTTGCAGCTTGCGCTTAAGGTGGCAAGCGAAGAGGTTCGCGAAGCTATTTTCCGCAACATGTCAAAACGTATGGCTGAAACGTTCCGGGAAGAGATGGAGTTTATGGGTCCTGTTCGTCTTCGGGATGTGGAGGAAGCACAAACTCGAATTGTTGCCATTATCCGTCGTTTAGAGGAATCTGGTGAAATCATTATTGCCCGTGGCGGAGGAGATGACATTATTGTCTAATGTGATCAAATCGAACGGTTATGTTTCCTTGGAAGATATGAAACGAATTGCTGTCCTTCAGCTGCAGCAGCGCGCACCTGAAAAGGCAAACTCGATGACGCTGGAAGAGCTGGAGCAGGCGGCTTTAGACGCTGAAATCAGGCAAATGAGAGAACGTATTTTGTCGGACGCGGAGCAGTATGCCGAAGAGCAGGTTCGCAGTGCGGCGGAGGAAGCGGATCGGCTGCGTGAGGCGGCTAAGGCTGACATTGAACAATGGTGGAACGAACGCCGCCAGCAGGATACCGAATATTTGGATGCCATTCGGATGGAAGCTTATGAGCTTGCGTACCAAGAAGGACTGACGCAGGCGGAGCAAGCTGTGCAGGCGGAATATGAGACCATGCTTCACCAAGCGGCTGAACTGTTACAAGGAGCGCAGCAGCAGAAGGAACAAATTATTCAGGAAGCGGAGCCCTTTTTGTTGGAGCTAAGCTGTTCTATCGCACAAAAAATCGTACAGCACGAACTAACGTCTACACCGGAATGGATGCTCGATCTCATCCGCAAAGCGTTAACCAGACGAAAGGAGCGCGGCGTAATTACATTATGTGTGTCGCCGGCCCACTTCACCTTCGTGCTTGACGCTCGGGATGAACTGGCGTTAATGCTGGATTCCCAAGCGGAGCTGCAGATTTTGCCGGATTCATCGGTGACGGATCACGGCTGTGTCGTCCGTTCCTCCTTTGGCAGTATTGATGCAAGAGTTGATACTCAACTAACTGAAATCAAATCCGCTTTGCTGCAGCTCGCAGCCCGCAACGAGGGGGAATAACGTTGACCTTCGGTTTAAATGCTGCGAAGTATTTGGAAGCAATTCGCCATCTGGACCCGGTTCGTGTGAACGGAAAGGTGACGCAAGTTATTGGATTAACCGTGGAATCAGAAGGTCCGGATGCGAGTGTCGGTGATGTCTGCTTAATCTATCCGCATAAATCAAATGCACCGATAAAAGCCGAGGTGGTCGGCTTCCGGGACAACAAAGTGATTCTGATGCCTCTCGGCGAGCTGGAATCCATTGGACCGGGCTGTGATGTAGTAGGTACAGGAAAGCCGTTATCGATCCAGGTAGGGCATGAATTGCTGGGGAAGGTGCTGGACGGCTTAGGCCAGCCTTTAGACGGATCGTTCATTCCAACAAGAATGACCCATTACTCAACGAACAATAAGCCTTCCAATCCGTTATTTCGCCAGCGGGTTCACGATCCGCTCAGTGTGGGAGTGCGAGCCATTGACGGTTTGCTTACGGTTGGTAAAGGACAGCGTGTCGGTATTTTTGCGGGTTCAGGTGTCGGCAAAAGTACACTGCTCGGCATGATCGCCCGGAATACTTCGGCTGATGTGAACGTGATCGGATTAATTGGCGAGCGTGGGCGGGAAGTGCTCGAGTTCATCGAGCGGGATCTTGGACCTGAAGGGTTAGCCCGTTCCGTCGTCGTTGTCGCGACATCGGATCAGCCTGCTTTGATTCGTATGAAGGGCGCATTAATTACGACCACGATTGCCGAATATTTCCGAGACCGCGGATTAAACGTGATGATGATGATGGATTCGGTAACGCGTTATGCGATGGCTCTTCGTGAAGTCGGACTAGCTGTTGGCGAGCCGCCGGCGACACGAGGATATACTCCGTCCGTATTTGCAAACTTGCCAAGGCTTCTGGAGCGGGCCGGCACTGGTGTTAAAGGTTCGATCACTGCATTCTACACGGTGCTGGTAGACGGCGACGATATGAATGAACCGATCGCGGATGCGGTCCGAGGAATCCTTGACGGGCACATCGTTTTAGATCGGAAGCTTGCGAATAAAGGACACTTCCCTGCGATTGATGTGCTTGCCAGTGTCAGCCGCGTCATGAAGGATATTGCTCCTGAAGAGCAGGTGGCCGCTGCGGAACAGCTTAAACGGCTGCTAGCTACTTATAGGGATTCGGAAGATCTCATCAATATCGGGGCGTACCAGCAGGGAAGTAATGTAGAAATTGACGAATCTATTCGTCAAATGCCAAAAATTATTGATTTTACCCGGCAAAGCACGTCCGGCAAGGTGAACTACGAGGAAGCACGAGAACAGTTAATCGGATTATTTTCCTAGGAGCTGAAAACCGTCCATGCGATTTCGTTACCCGCTGCAAAAAGTATTGGATCTAAAAATGAATGAGACCTCACAGGCAGAGTGGATGCTGTCGCAAGCCTTAAGCGAGCTTCACGCGCTGGAGGAAAAATTGCAGGCTCTGCACGGTGAAATTGATTTTTGCCGTGCTAAACTTGCGTCTGAGAGCCATATGACCATTTCAGATATGCTGATGGTGCAGCAGTATACGGAACACTTGAGTGCGATGCAGAAGCAGCAGGAACGTGAAATTACCAAAGCTCAGGGTGCTGTTCTCGAACGCCGTCAAGAGCTTCAGCGCAAGATGCTTGACGAGAAGGTATGGCAAAACGCGAAGGAAAAGGCCCGCTCCCAATTCAACGCGCTCTTTTTGAAGCAGGAGCAGGAACGCTTGGATGAGATGGCAACGATTCGTCATGCGCGGGCAAGCGGAACCTATTAATTAGTACTAAAACCTAAGCTAAAGGAGGGGAGACGGTGAGCGACATGGAGATGGAAAAGGGGTCTTACAGCGGCTTTGAGCGCTTTTTGTTTTACGCCATCCCCATCGTCTTTACGCTTCTGTTAACCGGTGTCTTGCTTACGGTGTTCGGTTATGACGTTGTCAATCAGACATTAAAAGCAGCAAATAAGGTGCCCCTGTTGAATACGGTAATTCCCGATCCGAAGAAGGAAGCAGGTTCGGAACCAAAGGGTTCGGCTGCAGAAACGGAAGCTGAACCTCAAGCGGAAGAGCAGGTAGCGGAGCTTCAAGGGAAGCTGACGGAGAAGGATCAGGAAATCAACACGTTGACAGCGGCTAACAGCGAGAAGGACGAAACGATTAAGAAGCTTCAAGCCGATGCAGAAGCGCTGAAAAAGCAGGCAGAGGAGAAAAAGCAATCGGATGAAGAATATCGGGCACGAATAAAGTCTTTGGCTGAAATGTATGCACAGATGAGTCCAACGAAAGCCGGTCCGATTTTGCAAAATCTTACTCTTGCCGAACAGGTGCTTGTGTTAAGTGAAATGGGCCAAGACGATCGGGTGGAGCTGCTGGAAAAGATGGATCCGAAAAAAGCAGCGGAAGCCTCCATTGCGTTAAAAGACGTTTCATTAGCCGAAAACCAGCAAATCGCAGCGCTTCAGGAAAGATTAGATATTCAAAAAACGACCGCTTCCGCACAGAAGTCTACCGGACTCACAAAAGAAGAGGTATCCCGCACATTCGGCGATATGACTGCGAAAAATGCAGCCGCTGTGCTTATGGAAATGAACAAGACGAATAGCGCAAAGGTTGTATCGATTTTAACCGCGATGGATAACGCCAAGAGGGCAGCTGTACTCGGAGCAATGGCGGACGTTTCTAAAGAAGAAACGGCGAAAATCGCTGAAAAGCTTGGTAATTAAATCATTATTTTTACTTATTGAAAGGAGGTGAATATACAATGGGTGGACCAATTATCGGGTTTATACAAGGCGGCAATGTGACGAATGTACAGTCGGTTCCGGTCAAACAGGCAAACGGAGAATCTCTTGGCATGTTTGCAAGTCTTTTTGCAGGTTTGGCAGCTGGCAGTACCGGAGAAGAAGAGTTTTCTCTTCATGACTGGCTGGCTGGAGCCGAGCAGCTTGCGGCTTTGCTGGTGCCAAATATGACGCCGGCGCAGCTGGAAGAAGCAAAGGGCTTAGTGAACGAACTGGCAGCTGGAATTTCTGCAAATGCGGGTGCGTTTCATGCATCGGCTGCTGCCGGAGATGAAGTGCGGGCCGTATCGTCGATTCTAGCCGAGCTTCAGGGAATGCTCCAAAACGGACAGCTGCTGTCTGACGGTAAGGCTGCTTCCGTGCAGTTGAACCTGCTGCAGCAGGCCTTGGTCGGAAGCACGAATGCATTAAAGCAGCTTTCACAGAATGAATCGGAACCTGCAAAGGGCGCGGCACTGATTGCACAGTTAGCGAAACGCTCCGGTTTTACTGTTGAAGCGTCTTCAGGTACAAATTCAGCGACCGCAAATCTTGAGGAACAATCACAAAAGCTGAGCACCGCTTCGGCGGCAAGCATCCAGGTGAGTCAGATGAATCACCTCGAGCGCTTACAGGCAAAATCCGGCTTCGCAATGATGGGCTTGGAGACTAGCGACCAGCTTATCCAGTCAGAGGATCAAAGTGCGGGGAAAGACTTTCTTCAAATGTTAAACAACGATTCGTTAAAGCCGGGGACTTCGGCTCCTGCGAGCGGAAAAGCGGAGGCGACCTACACGGTTCAAGCGGATCAATTTGCAGACGAGGTATCTCGTTTCTTGTTTAAGGGCTTTAGCATCACTGATGCGAAAGGCTTTAGCGAAGCGAAGCTTATTCTTCGTCCGGAGCATCTTGGACAAGTTGATGTCCGCGTCAGCGTGCAGAACGGTCAAGTCGTTGCTACCTTCGCTGCTGAGACTCTTCAGGGCAAGGAATCCATCGAATCCCAGCTGGCTTCGCTGAGAAATGCTCTTCAGAACCAAGGGCTGCAAATTGCCAAAATCGAGGTATCTCATCAGCCTCAATTTGCTTCACAGCAATTCCAGGAAGGACGCCAGCAGCAAGCATCCCAGCAGCAAGCGCGTCAGCAGCGCAACGGAAATGAAGCTTCAAGCGATAGCATCGATTTCGCTGTTGATTTGGAAGGCAATGAGCAGGAGCTTATCGATTTACTGGCCGGAGGGCAGTTGAACGTAACGGCCTAATTTCGGTAAAAACGGGGCGGGAGGTGAATGGAATGTCGCAAAGTGTGTATGGGTCATCAGGCGTATGGCCTTATTATTCGGCAAACAACACCAAGACGGTATCCGCCGATAAGCAAAAGGATAACGGCGCGCTCGGACGAGACGATTTTATGAAAATTTTAGTTATGCAGCTTAAAACGCAGGACCCGACGAATCCGCTGCAGGACCGTGAATTTATTGCACAGATGGCTCAATTCAGCTCCTTGGAGCAGATGATGAACATGTCTAACGAATTTAAGCTGTTCAGGCAATCGTTAGCAAGCTCCTCGAATTTTATCGGCAAAACGGTAGAATGGATCGATTCCAACGATAGCTCAGCGACCGTTCAGACCGGGCTTGTCGAAGCAATTACGATGAAAGATAATGAGCCGTTTGCAAAGATCGGATCGAAGCTTGTTTCGATTACGGACATCGTTTCGGTATTGCGTACAAACGCTGCGGAGGAGGAAACCCCGTGAGCGAACATATTTCTGTTTCCGTAGGCTCGCTTTATCCGGGAGCAGTTCCCCCTATCGGATCAAGGAAGACGTCGGCAACGACATCGGCCGGTTCCGCGGGCACAGCAGCTTTTCACAAGATGCTGCAATCCAAGCTGCTTAAATTCAGTCACCATGCGGAAGCAAGGCTGCAGCAGCGGGGAATTGAACTGAAGCCTGAGCAGCTCCAGAAGCTGGAGAATGCGATCGATAAAGCTGCGGCTAAAGGAGCAAAGGATTCATTAGTTATTTTTCAGGATATGGCGATGATCGTCAATGTATCCAATCGAACCGTTATAACGGCGATGGACCACGCATCGATGAAAGAGAATGTGTTTACACAGATCGATAGCGCTGTATTCGTTACTTAATCAAGGGCCGGCCCGTAAAAGGAAGCCCATGACCGCTGACCGACAGAGGCGGTCTTACATTACCAACCAACCTGGAGGCTGACTATGATCAGATCACTTTATTCCGGTATTTCCGGTATGCGCGGATTTCAAACAAAGCTTGACGTTATCGGAAATAACATTGCGAACGTCAACACCACCGGTTTTAAAGCCAGCCGTGTGATGTTCAAGGATATGTTAAGCCAGACGATTTCCGGGGTAACCGCTCCGGCTGACGGACGCGGTGGCGTGAACGCAAAGCAAATTGGTCTTGGCTCAACGCTGGGATCGATCGACACCCTGCATACGCCGGGCAGCGCGATGACTACGAATGTGGTAACGGACCTGCGGATCGACGGCGACGGATTTTTCGTGGTGAGTCCGGATGGAGAGCAGCAGTTTTTAACTCGTGCCGGCAACTTCACGTTAGATTCCGAACGCAAGCTGGTTACCTCTGACGGGATGCTTGTTCTGAGCACCGATGGTGAAGGGGTAACGCTTGAAGAGGATGTTACTGCATTTTCGATTTCAACAAGCGGTGAAATCGTAGCGATCAACGCGGAAGGTGTTGCGGAAGGGACTGGAACCTTCATTGCCGTAGCCAAAGTAACAAACCCGGCAGGCTTGGAAAAGATCGGCAGCAACATGTACCGTGTTACTCCGAACGCAAACTTGGATGAAATTGATATCGCTGTAGGCGCCAACAACACAGAAATAGGAACGGGTGCGATTATTTCCGGTCAGCTGGAAATGTCCAATGTCGACTTAACCAATGAGTTTACGGAAATGATCGTAGCTCAGCGCGGTTTCCAAGCGAATTCCCGTATTATTACAACATCTGACAGTGTGCTTGAAGAAATTGTTAACCTGAAGCGATAATAACGTTTTGGGGATGAGGCGTTAAAACTTCATCCCCAATATTCCCAAGCTTTATAAGAGGCGGAAACGCCGGGAGGACCGATGATTGAAGTCACTCGATTAAACAAAACAAAGCTCACTATCAATGCCTTATTTATTGAAACAATGGAAGCGACACCCGATACTGTCATTACGATGACAACGGGCAAAAAATTGGTCGTTCTCGAATCTGTGGATGATGTGGTAGACTTGGTTCGACATTATTTGCGCAGCATTGGAGCGACTCGGGCATCTGTCATGTTCGAACATACGGAGGGATCGTAGTGTTTAAAAAAATGCTGCCGTGGCTTATCGTCATCCTGATCGCGATAACGCTGGTCGGTTTGGCCGCCTTCATTTTGTTAAATTATTTGGAGAAAGAAAACGGGCCAACAGATCCGAAAGCACAGGCCCTGCAGGCTGCTGATGAGGCTAAGGTGAAACCGAAGCCGGCTTCCGAATTAAAGGAGCTTACGCATGAAGTGAACGATATCCTGACGAATTTATCGGATCGTTCCAGTATCGTGAAAGTCAGCTTTGCCTTTGAACTCGAGAACAAGAAAGCGAAAGATGAATTCACGCTTCTTGATCATAAAGTAAAAAGCACGATCATTCAGACCCTGTCTGGAATGACGGGAGAGCAATTACAGGAAAGTAAAGGCAGAGATCAGCTTGCTGCCGATTTGATCAACAAGATGAATGGCTTCTTGCAAGAAGGCAAGCTGACTCATGTGTACGTCACCAATTTTATTTTGACCGAGCAGTAAACCCAAACTACATTCCAACATTTTAAAGGCAGATAAGGGGGTGACTCTTCATGGTGGACGTTCTTTCGCAAAATGAAATAGACGCGCTTTTGGCCGCTCTTTCCTCAGGTGAGATGGATGCTGAGGAGCTGAAAAAAGAGGATACGCAAAAGCGGATTCGCGCATACGATTTCAAGCGTGCAGTCCGGTTTTCAAAGGATCATATTCGAAGTTTAACCCGAATTCATGAGAACTTTGCAAGGTTTTTGACGACGTATTTTTCCGCTCAGCTGCGTACATTTGTGCAAATTAACGTAGTGCAGGTTGAACAATTGCCTTATGACGAATTTATCCGGTCCATTCCGAAAATGACAATCTTGAACATTTTCGAGGCGGAGCCGTTAGAAGGAAGAATGGTTCTTGAGGTTCACCCTAACGTTGCGTTTGCCATGTTGGACCGTTTGCTCGGCGGGGCAGGAACGACGCCTCCAAAGATCAATGCATTAACGGAAATTGAAACGATCGTTATGGAGCGTATTTTTAGCAGAGCTTTTGAAAGCTTGCAGGAAGCATGGAAGACCGTAATCGATATGTATCCGCGTCTTGATTCGCTTGAAACGAATCCGCAATTTATGCAGATCGTTTCTCCGAATGAGACGATAGCTCTGATTTCGTTAAGTACGAAGATCGGGGATACATCGGGAATGATCAATCTATGTATTCCTCACGTCGTAATCGAACCAATCATGCCTCGGCTTTCGGTCAACAACTTATTCTTCTCGCCTAAAAAGACGAAAGGAACGGAAGAAACCGAAATCCTTCAGGAGCGCTTGAATAAAGCGAAGCTACCGATTATTGCTGAGCTCGGCTCATCGATGATCAATGTCCATGAGTTTCTGAATTTGGCAGTAGGGGATGTCATTACGCTGAATAAGACGACGGAAGAAGGACTGGGTATCCGCGTCGGGGAAAAGTTGAAGTTTGTTGGCAGTCCCGGCGTAAAGAAGGGTAAAATGTCAGTCCAAATTACTGATGTCATCAGCGAAGGAGAAGAAGAACATGACGAGTAAGGATTATTTGTCGCAGGAGGAGATCGATGCATTACTCCGCCAATCGGGCGATTCCGATGGGGACGGCGGGGCTTCAGACTCATCTCCCGTCGTGCCGCTAATCGATGATTACTTAACGCCCTTAGAGCAGGATGCACTGGGTGAAATCGGTAACATTACCTTCGGTTCCGCAGCAACGGCCTTGTCTACTCTGCTCGGGATGAAAACCGATATTACGACTCCAAAGGTATCCGTCATCGCGAAGAAGGAACTGGAAAATGAGTTCCCAAAACCGCATGTCGCCGTTCACGTCAATTATGTTGACGGATTTCAAGGCATTAATCTGCTAGTCATTAAAACTCGCGATGCTCAGGTCATCGCCGACCTTATGCTGGGCGGAACCGGTAACGTCGAAGAAGGCGTAGAGCTTAACGAAATTCACGTCAGTGCCGTTCAAGAAGCAATGAATCAGATGATGGGCTCTTCGGCAACATCGATGTCAACCATCTTTAACCGCTTTGTCAATATCTCTCCGCCGGGAATCGATATCATCGATTTGGCCAATGGAGAAGGCACGGATAAGCTGCCGGATGAAGAAGTGCTTATTAAAGTTTCGTTCCGGCTCATTATTGGCGATTTGATTGATTCCAATCTAATGCAGCTGCTTCCGGTTTCGTTTGCGAAGGAGCTGATCGCTTCCTTGATGGGCGGAGCAGGCATGGATTCAGAGCCTGCACCAGCGCCGGAAGCGCCGAAAGCAGCTCCAGCCGCTTCGCAGCCAGCAGCGCAACAGGCGCCGGTAACGCCGCCTGCACCGCCAGCTGCGCATGACCCATACGGCCAGCCTGGTTATCAGCCGCCGTATCCGCCGTATCCGCCTTACCCGGGCTATCCGCAGCAGCCGATGTACCAGCAGCCGCCGATGATGCCGCCTGCGCCTCAGCATTATGGCCAGCCGGGATACGCCGCAGCTGCGCAGCGGAACGTAAATGTACAGCAGGCACAATTTTCTGATTTCCAAGGCGGACCAAACATCCATGCCGATGGAACGAATTTAAACCTGCTGCTTGATATCCCGCTGAAAGTAACCGTAGAGCTGGGTAGAACTCAAAAGGTGATCAAGGACATTCTTGAGCTTTCACAAGGCTCGATTATTGAGCTGGACAAGCTGGCCGGTGAGCCGGTTGACATTCTGGTCAATAATAAATTAATTGCCAAGGGTGAGGTTGTCGTTATCGATGAAAATTTTGGCGTGCGCGTAACGGATATTGTCAGCCAGTGGGATCGACTGCAAAAATTACAGTAGAACAGAAATTAGCATAAAAACAAAAGGAGACGGTGACAATGGCGAAAATTTTAGTGGTGGACGACGCAGCTTTCATGAGAATGATGATTAAAGATATTTTGACAAAGAATGGCTTCGAAGTTGTTGGGGAAGCAAGCGACGGCGCACAAGCTGTAGAAAAGTTTAAGGAGCTTCATCCTGATCTGGTAACGATGGACATCACGATGCCAGAGATGGACGGAATCACTGCACTGAAAGAAATTAAGAAGCTTGACGGCTCCGCTAAAGTCATCATGTGCTCTGCAATGGGACAGCAGGCTATGGTAATCGATGCGATTCAAGCAGGCGCGAAAGACTTCATCGTTAAGCCATTCCAAGCGGATCGCGTTATTGAAGCGATCAAGAAAACGCTAGGCTAATGCGGAAGTATATCGCAGCTTTCCTTCTCTCGCTTTCGGTCGGGTTGTACCATGCGGTATCGGTATTTGCGGCGGGCATTAGTGGAGAGACCGGGGAAGCCGGTGAGCAAGGGACGGGCTTGGGTACACCCCTTCAAGGGGGAACCGAAGCCCCAAACTTCGATTCTCCGAGTATTGCGGGCAGCATCATTCAGGTCATTCTCGTTCTTATCGTAATGGTAGGCCTGATTGTACTCCTCATTAAAGTGCTGGCCAATAAAAACCGATCGTTCCAATCGCACCGGGCTATCCGCCAATTGGGCGGAGTAGGGCTTGGACCGAATAAGTCGCTTCAGGTCGTAGAAATAGGAAAATCCGTTTACCTTATCGGGGTAGGCGACGAGATTCGTCTGGTTGACAAAATTTCAGACCCGGAAGAGGCTGGCTATATCATCGATTCTCTTCAGCAGGAAGGGACGATGAAGCCTAACGAATGGATTCATTCTTTATCCGGACTCGTGAAGCGCCGCTTTGGGAAGGACCAAAGAACATCTTTGGAAAATCAGGTTGTGTCTGAGGAGCTTCCAGATTCAGAATTTCAGCAGTTGTTCCAAGAAAGGCTGAAAGGGTTAACAGGCCGTAAGCAAATGCTGGAGGATATGCTGAACGAACAATATAAAGAAGAACGGAAGAACGAGAAATGAATATTCGCTTGATCGCAGTGGCGATGCTCCTGTTGTTCTCCTTCGCTTTCGGTACAGCGGAAACCGCCCTTGCAGCTGATCCGGCAGGGGGAATCGGCATTCCGGGTATCGACGTCAATATTGGCACGTCGAATAATCCAGCGGATGTATCGAGCTCTATTAATCTTATTTTACTAATAACACTTCTTAGCTTAGCGCCTGCTATTTTGATTATGATGACTTGTTTTACGAGAATTGTAATCGTACTAAGCTTTGTGCGGACGTCCTTAGCGACGCAGCAAATGCCGCCCAACCAAGTGTTAATCGGATTGGCCTTGTTTATCACACTCTTTGTGATGTCTCCAGTCATCGGACAAGTAAACGAGGAAGCCTATAAGCCTTATATGCGAGGCGAGATTACACAAACGGAAGCGATTAGTAAAGCAAGCGTTCCGATTAAAAAGTTTATGGCAGCGCAAACGCGAGAAAAGGATTTGCAGCTGTTTTTAAATTATACTGGTACCGCAAAGCCGCAAACGGTAGAAGAAATTCCGTTAACGGTGCTTGTGCCGGCCTTTGCGATTAGCGAGATTAAAACTGCTTTTCAAATGGGCTTTATGATCTTTATACCGTTCCTGGTCATTGACATGGTCGTCGCCAGTACGCTAATGGCTATGGGGATGATGATGCTTCCGCCGGTCATGATATCGCTGCCTTTTAAAATTTTATTGTTTATTTTAGTAGACGGCTGGTATTTGGTTGTTAAGTCGCTGCTGTTCAGCTTTAACACGTAAATCCGAGCAATAGGAGATGAACCATGAGCACCGAATTTGTTATTTCTCTGGCTGCCCAAGCGGTATACACTGTCTTGATGGCCAGCGCTCCGATGCTCGGTCTCGGCCTTCTTGTCGGATTGATCATCAGCGTTTTTCAAGCCACAACCCAAATCCAAGAGCAAACCTTAGCGTTTGTTCCGAAAATTGTTGCCGTTTTCTTATCTGTTCTCGTATTTGGTCCGTGGATCTTGACTAAGATTCTAGATTTCACGTACAACCTTCTTAATAATTTGCACCGGTTTATCGGTTAGGCGGAACGATTATGGAGCTGTTATTATCTTTTCTGCCTACTTTTATGCTTGTTTTTTGTCGAATTACATCCTTTTTTGTCGTGGCTCCCATCTTTTCATCGAGAGTGCTGCCGCTTCAATATAAGGTTGGTTTTTCGTTTTTCATTGCTCTGCTCGTTTTCTTGGCAATGGATCAACAGAATGCCGTCGGTTTTGATGATGCCTACGTGTTATTGGTGTTAAGAGAAGTACTTGTTGGACTTGTGATCGGGTTCGTCGCTTACTTGTTCTTTTCGGTTGTGCAGGTGGCTGGTTCATTTATGGATATCCAAATGGGCTTCGGTATCGCCAACGTCATCGATCCTTTAACTGGCACACAGAGCCCGATGCTCGGAAATATGAAATTTATGATCGCGTCGCTTCTTTTTGTGACAATGAACGGTCATCACTATATGATCCGCGGCATGATGGACAGCTATAAGCTGGTGCCTCTGCAGAACGAATTGTTCAGCCATATTGCTTCGGGAGAGCTAAGTATGTTTATTTTGGCCTCTGTCAGCAAAATGTTTGCATTGGCGTTTCAAATGGCTGCACCGATTGTCGTGACGATGTTCTTAGTTGACGTCGCGTTAGGCATTTTGGCAAAAACCGCACCTCAATTTAACTTGTTTGTGGTCGGTGTACCGCTCAAGATCATTTTAGGATTATTTATGCTGGTCCTATTGATGTCGGGTTTTGCTTACCTATTTCGAAGTTTGTTTGAAACCTTGTTTGTTTCGATGGATGAGCTGCTTAAGCTGATTGAATCGAAATGAATGCAGCCTGGCGCTGCGACGAGAGGAGAATTATCACTTGCAGCGGCATCGTATCCCGATAAATTTGCAGTTCTTTTCCCAGGAAAAGACGGAGCCTGCCACTCCCAAAAAGCGTCAGGAGGCTCGTCAGAAGGGGCAGGTTGCGCAAAGCAGGGAAGTTCCGCAATCGCTCCTCATGCTGGCAAGCTTTGGTTTTCTGTTTATGTACGGGGCAGTGATGAAGGATCAAATCATGGCCCTGTTTCGGTCTATCTTCACAGATTATATGCTGATGGAATTTTCACCCTCCAATTTATTTGGATTGTTTGGGGATCTCATTGCCAGAGGACTGCTCTTGTTGGCCCCCATATTTGGGATCGCAGTCGTTGTTGGTATTTTGGGGAACTATCTGCAGATTGGTTTGCTCTTCACGGGTCACGGCCTGCAGATGAAATTTAACAAGCTTAATCCGATCACTGGCTTCAAAAATATTTTTGGACTGCGGTCGGTCGTTGAATTTTTGAAATCTCTCATTAAGGTTAGTGTAATTGGTTTTATCGTCTATACGACGCTTGCAGGGGAACAAAAGCAGCTCTTGGCTTTGGCCAATTTGCCGCTTGAAATGATGCTTAGTTATGTATCCAATCTCGTCCTAATGCTTGGACTTAAGGTAGGGGCGGTACTCGTACTGATCGCCGTCGCCGACTATTTTTATCAAAAGTATGAATATGAAAAAAGCCTGCGAATGTCCAAACAGGATATCAAAGACGAGTATAAAAAATCGGAGGGCGATCCTCTGATTAAAGGAAAGATCAAAGAAAAGCAGCGTCAAATGGCGCTTCGGCGGATGATGCAGGAAATTCCGAAGGCTGACGTTGTGATTACGAACCCGACGCACTTTGCGGTGGCGATCAAATATGAAGCAGGAGAAATGAATGCGCCCGTCGTTACGGCTAAGGGGCAGGACTTCGTTGCTTTAAAAATAAGGCAGATCGCTCGTGACAACGGGATTACAACGATGGAAAATAAGCCGCTGGCCCGTGCGCTGTACGCACAGGTAGAGATCGGCCAGGAAATCCCTGAGGACTTGTTCCAGGCGGTGGCCGAAATCTTGGCATATGTATATAAACTTAAGGGAAAAGCCGCGTCGCGTGGGTAAAAGTGATGTAGGACTTAGGAAGGAGGCGTCCGTTTGAAACCAAGAGATTTATTTGTTTTAGTAGGTGTTATTGGCATTGTGCTGATGATGGTTGTACCGGTCAATGTTCACCTTATGGATTTACTGCTTATTGTGAATATATCGGCCGCACTCATGATATTGCTGATGTCGATGAACACAAAGGATGCCTTGGAGTTTTCCATATTTCCTACCATTTTGCTAATCACGACACTATTTCGGCTTGCACTTAATATTTCGACAACGAGAAACATTTTAGCGCACGCGGAGGCGGGAAAGGTTGTCGAAACCTTTGGGTCCTTCGTTGCCGGAGGACAGCTTGCCGTTGGATTTATCGTCTTCTTAATTTTGGTTGTCGTTCAGTTTATCGTTATTACGAAAGGCTCGGAGCGTGTCGCTGAGGTTGCGGCGCGTTTTACGCTTGATGCGATGCCGGGTAAGCAGATGAGTATCGATGCAGATTTAAATTCCGGATTAATCAATGATAAGGAAGCAAGGGAACGACGCTCTAAGATTCAAAAGGAAGCGGATTTCTACGGCGCAATGGATGGTGCGACAAAATTCGTCAAAGGGGATGCGATTGCGGGTATTGTCATCCTCTTCATCAACTTGATTGGCGGCTTTGTGATTGGTATGGCGATTCACGACATGCCTTTTACCGAAGCGGTATCCAGATATTCGATTTTAACGATCGGCGACGGACTAGTCAGCCAGATTCCGGCACTACTTATTTCCGTTGCCTCCGGTATGATCGTAACGCGTGCGGCGTCGGAAGGAAATTTGGCGGAAGACCTGACCAAACAGCTGTTCTCCTACCCGAAGCTGCTGTATATTGTAGCAGGTACGATTGGTTTCCTTGGTGTGTTCACTCCGATTGGAGTGGTTACGACGTTTCCGATTGCAGGGCTTCTTGTATATGGCGGATATAAGATGCAGAAAAACTTGAACCTAAAGCAAATCGAAGAGGAGCAGCGGGAAGAGGAGCAGGAGATCGAAGAGGTCCGCAGTCCCGAAAGTGTTATCAACCTGCTGCAGGTTGACCCGATCGAATTTGAATTCGGCTATGGATTGATTCCACTCGCGGATACGCAGCAGGGCGGTGACTTGCTGGATCGTATCATTATGATTCGAAGACAAGTGGCTTTAGAAATGGGTCTTGTGGTCCCTGTTATAAGAATTCGCGACAATATTCAACTAAAACCGATTGAATATATCATTAAAATTAAAGGAAATATGGTGGCTCGTGGCGAATTATTGCTAAATCACTATTTGGCCATGAGTCCTGGGATCGATGACGATTCGGTCATGGGGATCGAAACGAAGGAGCCCGCGTTTGGACTTCCGGCCTTATGGATTGATGAAGCGACGAAAAGTATTGCCGAGCTTTCGGGTTATACCGTGGTTGATCCGCCATCCGTTGTTGCAACGCACTTAACAGAAGTGCTTAAGCAGCACGCACATGAGCTGATCGGCCGCCAAGAGACGAAGGCGCTCATCGAAAATTTGAAGGAGAGCTATCCGGCGATTGTCGAGGAGCTTATCCCTGGGGTCCTGGGTGTTGGCGAAATTCAGAAGGTTTTGTCGAAGCTGCTTAAGGAAAAAGTCTCAATTCGCGATTTGGTTACGATTTTCGAGTCGCTGGCCGACTACGGAAGTTATACAAAGGACACTGATATATTAACGGAATATGTGCGCCAGGCACTATCCCGACAAATTACGCATCAATATGCGGCCGGACCGGAAGCCATGAAGGTCATTACGGTTGGCCCTCAGCTTGAGAAAAAAATTGCCGAATCGGTGCAGCAATCGGATCAGGGCAGCTATCTTGCCTTAGACCCAATGTCTTCGCAAATGATTTATCAAAAAGTGAATGAACAAATTCAAAAGCTGCTTCAGCTCGGTCAGCAGCCCATCATCCTTACCTCGCCGACGATTCGGATGTACCTGCGTCAGCTTTTAGATCGTACGATGCAGGATGTCCCGATTTTGTCTTATAGCGAGCTTGAACCAAGCGTTGAAATTCAAAGCGTCGGGGTGGTGAACCTATGAGAGTAAAGCGATATGTTGTTGATTCCATGCCGGATGCATTGCAAAAGATTCGCAGTGAACTAGGGAAGGACGCCGTCATCATTAACACCAAAGAAATAAAGATTGGCGGCTTCCTCGGGTTATTTACGAAGAAAAAGATCGAAGTGATCGCGGCAAACGATGCTGCTCCGAGCCCCTCAAAGCTGCAGCCTGCTGTGGCTTCCTCTGCAGCAGCTTCCATTTCCAATGCTAGCGGAAGAGCTGCTTATCAGGCGCAAACGCAAACCGGGGGGCTGCAAGCGCCAAACGCTGAACTCATACAAGCGCCGGAAACGAGATCGCCGCAAGCAAGTGCACAGCAGGCGTTACAGGCGGCCATTCGAGCCGCACAGGCCGACCACGCAAAGGCTAGATCTTCAACCGCGCTGCTTGACGAAGAAGAGCGGCTCTTGCTTGCGGATAACCCGACTACAGGAAAGAGTGGCGGATCAACCGCTTCGTCACCAAGAAGAGAAGATCAGCTCTTGGAAGAGCTGAAGCAGATGAAAGAGATGATGCTTCGCATTTCGAAGCAGACTGCGGGAGAGAACGTGCTCCCTGAGCCGTTTGAGGCTGTGAAGCAGCGCTTGCTGAATCACGATATCCTGCCGCCGCTTGCGGCACGGATGATAGAGCAGGCGATTGCAGGGGTAGAGGAGCCGTTTCAGCTGGAGACAGCAGACGCTGCAAGACTTGTAAAGGAGCAGCTTCTTGCGCTGGCTTCGGGACGCACGAAGAATGGCATTTCGCCGAATTCAAGAGTTATCCATTTTGTCGGTCCGACCGGAGTAGGCAAGACGACAACCATCGCAAAACTAGCGGCTGAACAAGTATTGAAGCATCAGCGTAAAGTTGGATTTATTACGTCGGATACGTACCGAATCGCTGCAGTAGAGCAGCTGAAGACGTACGCTAATATTTTGAACGTTCCGCTTGAAGTCGTATTTTCGCCGCAGGATTTGGCTAAAGCATTCCACAACCTTAAGGATTGCGACATGATCTTCATGGACACGGCCGGACGTAATTTTCGGAATGAGCTGTATGTTTCCGAATTGAACAGCCTACTGCAGGCGGCTGGCAGCAGCGAGACCTTTCTCGTTCTCAGCATGACTGCGAAATACAAAGACATGAAAGTGATTGCGGAGAATTTCAGTAAGTTTAAGCTGGATAAGGTGTTGTTTACGAAGGCGGATGAAACGGACTCGTTCGGTGCCATTTTCAACCTGTTGGAGGATTTCCCGTTCCAGCTTTCTTATATCACTTACGGTCAAAATGTGCCGGACGATATCGGGCTGCTGCAAGCAGAGCGGTATATCGACGCCATAGTGGAGGAAGATCGCAATGAGTGATCAAGCTCAGGGCTTACGCAACTTGGTTGAGCTGCAGCGAACTCCCCACACCAAAACGACACGAATCGTAACCGTTACAAGCGGCAAGGGCGGCGTAGGAAAATCGAATTTTACGCTCAATTTTGCCCTTGCACTGCAAAATCTTGGCTACAAGGCACTTGTGTTTGACGCCGATATTGGAATGGCCAACATCGACGTGTTAATGGGCGCTTCGCCCCAGTACAACCTGTATCACCTTCTGAAACGTCAAAAGACGATATGGGAAATTATTCATAAGGGTCCAAGCGGACTCGAGTTTATTGCAGGAGGCTCCGGATTTCAAGACTTGCTTCGGTTAACCGAGGAGGAGTTGGATTACTTCGCGGAGCAAATTGGCCAGCTTTCCGGCTACGCGGACTTTATGTTGTTCGATACAGGGGCTGGGTTAAGCAAGGAGACCTTGAAGTTTATTTTAGCGGCGCAAGAAACGATTGTTGTTACGACGCCGGAGCCAACTTCGATCACCGATGCCTACGCCATCATCAAGATGGTGAGCACGAACAAGCCAAACGTAAATTACCGTTTAGTTGTCAATCGGGTAACCGAACCAAAGGAAGGCAAGCAAACAGCCGATAAAATCAGTATGGTTGCCAAGCAATTTCTTGATTTAAATATACCGACACTAGGCTATGTACCGGATGACATTAATGTTTCAAGGGCTGTTAAAAAGCAAGTGCCGTTCAGCATTGCTTTTCCGAATACACCGGCTGCCCGAGGTATTCAAAAAATCGCCGAACGATTTGCTGACGGTGTTCAAACGGACGCATCCCCTGATTTGGTGAACGAGCCTGGG
The DNA here is from genome assembly GCF_011421635.1 of Paenibacillus turpanensis. GTDB lineage: Bacteria > Bacillota > Bacilli > Paenibacillales > YIM-B00363 > Paenibacillus_AK > Paenibacillus_AK turpanensis. The sequence continues at coordinate 122,595 of NZ_WTLI01000001.1, read as the reverse complement.
GTAAAGGGCTTCCTTAACAAAATGATAAAGCTGCTGAAGTAAAACGTACGATGCTTGAAGGAGGGTTTTTGTGCATAAGGTTCTTGTCGTCGATGATTCCGCCTTCATGCGAAAAATGGTTTCCGATATCGTCTCCGATCATCCTCAATTTGAGGTAATTGGAACTGCGAGAAACGGAAAAGAAGCGATTGAAAAAACGAAACAGCTTAAACCCGACATTTTAACCATGGATATTGAAATGCCGGAAATGAACGGTCTGGATGCGCTTACGATAATTATGAAAGAATATCCGACTCCTGTTGTCATGCTGAGCAGCTTGACGCAGGAGGGGGCCGCCGCAACGATCCGCGCGTTGGAGCTGGGCGCTGTCGATTTTATCGGCAAGCCCTCGGGCTCCATTTCACTCGATATCGCGAAGGTAAAGACATTACTGCACGACAAGCTCTTGGCGGCCGTCAAATCTAATGTTCGTAAACATAATAGTACGGGTGCTGGTTACCAGCTTACTCAGCCAAGAGCACCCATTCCGCTGCCGGCAACCTTTAAAGCGGCTCCGCCAAGCTCAACAGGCAAAGCGGATTTTACCCATCTGGTTGCCATCGGGACTTCCACGGGAGGACCGCGGGCATTACAGCATGTGCTTGTCCCGCTTCCGAAGAAATTCCCGGCTCCTATCCTAATTGTGCAGCATATGCCGCCCGGGTTTACAGCATCCCTTGCTCAAAGATTAAATTCACTTTGTGAAATCGGAGTAAAGGAAGCAGAGCATGGAGATGTGCTTGAAGCGGGGATGGCTTATATTGCTCCCGGCGGAAGTCACATGACGATGATTAGAGAAGGCGGATTATACAAGGTAAGCTTGAACAAGGACGAGCCTCGAGGCGGTCACCGACCGTCGGTTGATACGATGTATGATTCCCTGCTCTCCGTCACCGGTCTCAAGCTGCATCTCGTCATCATGACGGGAATGGGCAGCGATGGCGCCAAGGGAATGGAAGCTTTATATAAAAAAGGGGTTCAGTCTACCATCGCCGAAGCGGAACAAACCTGTGTCGTTTACGGAATGCCGAGATCGGCTGTGGAACTGAAATGTGTGGATTTCATCCTGCCGCAGAACGATATCCCTGCCAAGCTGGTTGAACTCGTTTCCCGCTGACCCGTTTAAAGACCACCTATACTTAATTAAGAGATTCGAGGCAAACTTGGAGGTGCAGGACAATGGAAATGAATCAATACTTAAGTATGTTTATTGATGAATCCAGAGAACATTTGCAAGCGATGAACGACAATATGCTCGCCTTGGAGGCAGCACCTGAAGACATTTCAATTGTGCAGACGATTTTCCGCTCCGCACATACCCTCAAGGGAATGTCTGCAACGATGGGATTTGAGGACTTAGCTTCCTTAACCCATGAAATGGAGAACGTACTGGATTTAGTCCGTAACAACAAGCTTGCCATGGACAGTGTCATTTTTGACTGCTTGTTCAAATGTTTGGACACACTCGAATCGATGGTGGAGGACATTATTCAAGGCGGGACGGGGAAAGCGGATGTCAGTGATCTGGTTGCGACTTTAAAGTCGATTGTATCCGGTGATTACCGTAAAGCGGATGCAGACAGCAAGCCAAGCAAAGCAAATGCAGCCGCTGCTGCAGCGGAAGCAACTGGAGGGTTAGACGAATATCAAATGTCTATTCTCGAGCAATCCATTTCCAGCGGACATAAAGCTTACCATCTCGTTGTTACAATCAACAGCGATTGTGTGCTTAAAGCGGCACGCGCATACATGGTGTTTAATGGGCTTGAGAATAACGGAGAAATTGTACAATCGACCCCTACGGTGGAGGACATTGAGCAGGATAAATTTGACCGTTCCTTCTCGGTATACTATATCAGCAGGCTGGAAATGCCGGAGCTGGAGCACTTAATTAAAAGTGTCTCCGAAATTCAAAGCGTTCAAATCAATGCGGTTGACCGCGATTACTTAACGAAAAAATCCGAGGAGCAAAAAGCGATTCGGAAAGAAGAAGCGAAAAACGAAGCTTCCGAAGAAAAAGCTGCAGAAGTGAAGCAGGCAGCCGGTAATGCCAAGCCTGCTGCGGCGAATGCGCCGGTTGCCAACCGAACGATTCGCGTTGATATCGAAAAGCTGGATGTCCTGATGAACCTGTTCAGTGAGCTTCTCATTGACCGCGTCCGTCTTGAGCAGCTGGCAGGCGAGCTGAAAAACCGTGAACTGAACGACACCGTCGAGCACATGAGCCGCGTAAGCAGCGATTTGCAAAATATCGTTCTGAAGCTTCGAATGGTTCCGGTTGATTCTGTATTCAATCGCTTCCCTCGCATGATTCGGGATTTGGCAAAGTCGCTGAATAAGAAGGTGGATCTTGTCGTCACCGGTGCTGAAACGGAATTGGACCGTACCGTTATCGACGAAATCGGCGATCCGCTTGTGCATTTGCTCCGGAACTCGGCGGATCATGGCGTCGAGCCGATCGCTGACCGGATCGCTGCAGGCAAGCCGGAAACGGGAACCGTAAATTTGCGGGCATTCCACAGCGGGAATCATGTATTTATTGAGATTGAGGACGACGGCCGTGGTATCAATCGCCAGAAGGTGCTTGCTACGGCAGTAAAGAAGGGGATTGTAACGGCGGAACAGGGACAGAAAATGACCGACGAGGAAGTCTACATGCTGCTGTTTGCATCCGGCTTCAGTACGGCGGATAAAATTTCTGACATCTCTGGACGCGGCGTAGGTCTTGACGTAGTCCGTTCGAAAATCACTTCTCTAGGCGGAAATGTTATCGTTACTTCTAAGCTGGGCGAAGGTACAAAGTTTACGATTCAGCTGCCGCTTACGCTCTCCATTATTACTGCATTGCTTGTAAAAATGGGAAGTGAGAAGTATGCGATCCCGCTGTCATCGATCGTGGAAACCTCAACGATTCGCAGAAAGCATCTGCGCAATATGCACGGTACGTTGATTATGGACTTCCGCGGACAGGTTTTACCGGTTATTTCCTTAAGCCAGCTCTTTGAAGTTCCGGATTATTCCGAGGACGACGAAGAAGAAACTGAAATTGTCATCATCCGCAAAGGCGAAAAGGTTGCGGCTGTCATGGTTGAGGAATTTATCGGTCAGCAGGAAATCGTATTGAAAACTCTCGGCAAATATTTGACGAACCTGTTCGCAATATCCGGTGCCACCATTCTGGGCGACGGTCAAGTTGCACTGATTGTCGACACAAACGCACTCATCAAATAATTTTCAAAAAAACGAACGGAGTGATCAGCGATGGGAAACGAAATGAAAATTATTATTTTTACACTTGCAAATGAAGAGTACGGCATCGATGTCGATAAGGTAAAAACGATCGAGCGCATGCAGCCGATTACACGCGTGCCGAAGACACCTTCCTTTGTAAAAGGGGTAATCAATCTCCGCGGTGTTGTTGTCCCTGTTATTCACTTGGCCGGACGTTTCGATCTTCCGGAAACCGAAGTAACAGACAATACACGTATCGTTATCGTTTCGGTTCGTGATATGGAGGTTGGCTTTGTCGTTGACTCCGCAAACGATGTAATCGATCTTGATTCCGATATGATCAGTGCGCCTCCGGAGCTTGTAGGCGGCATTCGTGCGAAGTACCTGAACGGTGTTGCGAAGATCGGGGAAAACCGTCTTCTCATTCTGCTTAACCTGGAAGAAGTGCTTAGTAAGAGCGAGCTTAAACAACTTGTTGACATCGAGGAGTAAATTTTTGTGAATGAAATAAAGCCCTTTGGGGATTATCAGCTGGATGTTTTGCGGGAAGTGGGGAATATCGGAGCGGGGCATGCAGCCACCGCTCTAGCCACAATGCTGGATCGGCAGGTCGATATGCAGGTCCCGAAGGTAAGTCTGGTTCCTTTTGAACAAATTGCTGAAAGTGTTGGAGGAGACGAAGCGGTCGTTATCGCAATCTTTTTGCGAGTGGATGGAGAAACACCGGGGAATATGTTTTTCTTGATTTCTCCTGAATCTGCCAAGCTTCTGCTTACCTCTCTCGTCGGGGTAGAGGTATTTCCGGAAGGGGAGTATTCCGAAATCGAGCTTTCTGCTCTGGCGGAAATCGGTAATATTTTGGCTGGCTCTTATTTATCTTCTTTGGCGGATTTTACGCATCTGACGATGGCTCCCACTGTTCCAGCTCTTGCAATCGACATGGCCGGGGCGATTCTCAGCTTTGGACTCCTGCAGTTCGGTCATATGGGTGACCATGCTCTGCTCATCGACACCATGTTTTTCGACGGAGACGACAAGGTTGAGGGACATTTTTTCTTTATTCCCGATCCAGACTCGTTTCATAAAATTTTTCGAGCACTAGGAGTGCCAGCGGGCGAATGATGGAAGATACAATCACAAAAGTGGGAATGGCCGATTTAAATGTTTTGTCCAAGACGGGGATTTTAAAGACGACGGGCCTTGGCTCGTGCGTAGGACTTACACTATTCGATGCGAAGGCCGGTGTCGCCGGTATGGCACATGTGATGCTCCCATCATCCGATATTGCGAGAGAAGGGCAGCTCAATATTGCAAAGTACGCGGATACTGCAATTCCCGAATTGATCCGGCTAATGAATTCGCTTGGAGCTGTAGTTTCTCGTATGGAAGCAAAAATGGCCGGCGGTGCGCAGATGTTTGCGTTTTCCACAGGGGCGGGAGATGCCATGAGGATCGGCCCTCGTAACGTCGAGTCTTGTAAAGAAATCCTAAAGCAGTACCGCATTCCGCTTCGGTCGGAGGATACGGGAGGCAGCTATGGCAGAACCATCGAATTTCATTGTGAAACGGGAATGCTCCATATTCGGAGCGTGCAGCAAGGAACAAAGGAGATCTAGTTCATGATAGGCAGCATACGATGGAACCTTGGCTCTGGATTGGCTGTTGCAGCAGTTGTGTTTCTTGTGTCGATTCAGGGCAATCCATTTGTTTTATCCCTTCTAAGAAGCTTGTATTCCTTTGCCATGATTTTTATTTTCGTGTTTGGAATTCGGTACGCCTTTGGCACCTTGCTGAAGGCTGAGCCCAATTCATCCGGAGGGGACTCGAACCATGGGAAGGGCGGTTCGGTAGATTACGTTACCCCTCCAGATGATTTGGACGTAAAGGGGTTATACCAAAGTTCTGAAAGCGATTCCGAGCAACACTCGGCTGAAGCAGAAGAATCGGATGATTTTGTCCCTTTCCAGCCTCCACGAATTGTTCGAAAGGAAGAAAACGTTGATCCGGAGGAACTGGCGAAAGCAATCCGCAGCAAATTAAGCGACGAATGAAAGTGGTGAGACCATGACCGTACAAAAAGTAACGAAGACGCAAACAGAGGACCTCTGGAAGCTTTGGAAGGAAGCTGGCGATAAGGAAGCGCGCAAAGAGCTGATTGAAAATTATCTTCCTCTTGTGGATTATGTATCCTCCAGGCTGGCCATCGGACTGCCGAAGAATGTATCTAGGGACGATTTATCCAGTTATGGTATTATGGGCTTAATTGATGCTGTGGAAAAGTTTGAGCTGGAGCGCGGACTGCAGTTTGAAACGTATGCTTCCTGGCGTATACGCGGGGCGATTATCGACGGATTGCGACAAGGAGATTGGGTCCCGCGCTCGGTACGCGAGAAAGCAAAGAAAGTAGAAGACGCTTACCAGAAGCTTGAACAGCAGTATATGCGTACGGTTTCCGACGCGGAAATATGCGAGTACTTAGATATTTCGGAAAAAGAGTTTCAAGCCATGCTCCAGGATATCGCCGTCACTACGATTTGTTCGCTTGAGGACCCGATCCGTGAAGAGGAATCGGAAACACGGCTTTCTCTGCTTGTGGATGATAAGGCGGTCAGCCCGGAGCGTAAAGTCAACGAAATTTATCTAAAAGACGCTCTTGCCAAAGCAATTTTAAGATTGACGGACAAGGAGCGTACCGTCGTATCCCTGTTATATTACGAGGATTTATCCTTAAGTGAAATTGCGGAAGTCATGTCCTTATCCCCATCTAGAATCTCACAACTTCATTCCAAAGCAATTTTAAGGCTTAAGGGAGTGCTGGGCAGGTATAAAAGCCAGCTCATGCATGACTAATTTTTTTTGGTGTTCGCACCGTTAGGGGGAGAACTGTGAGCAATCCGGATTTTTCGTTGGATGAGTTCGTTACTCTTGCAATCGCTGATGATAAGTTAACGGCAGAGATGCGTGTGATGCGAGTGGACGAGAAGGTCGCTTTTTCAGTTGAGCAGGTCGAGCAGTATTTGCAGTCTTACGGCGTAGTATATGGTCTGCGTCACGAGGTATTGAAAAAATTTGCTGAATCGCCGCAAGGCTTTAGCGGGCAAACGATTGTAGTTGCCGAAGGACAGGCTCCGGTCAAGGGCGAGGATGGGAAAATTGTTTCCGAATTCGATTGGGAAAGCGAAGGAGTTCGACCGCAGACAAACGAAGACGGAACGGTTGATTATAAAGAAGTCGTTAAGCTGAAAAATGTGAAAAAAGGCGAGCTAATCGCGGAACGGATATTGGCAACCGCAGGACAAGCGGGAATGCTTGTGACGGGTGAGGTTGCAGCAGCGAAGGACGGACGTGAGGCGTACTTTAAAGTCGGCAAAAACGTTGTCACCGATCCTGAGAAGATGAAGCTGTATGCAGCAATTGACGGACTGATAACGAAAACCGAAAAAGATAAAATTAATGTATTCCCTGTATATGAAGTAAATGGGGATGTCGATTATAATATTGGGAATATTGATTTTGTCGGGAATGTCGTGATCCGTGGGAATGTACTGACGGGCTTTCGTATTCGGGCAGCCGGCGATATTCGTGTAGTAGGCGGAATTGAAGGCGCGGAGCTGGAGGCCGGCGGATCTATTGATATCACAGCGGGTATTACAGCGAACCATAAGGGCTTGATTAAAGCAGGGGAAAATGTAAAGACCTCGTTTATTCTAGAAGGCAATGTCGAGGCCGATAAAGACGTAATCGTTAGCCAAAGCATCATGCACTCCAAAGTGAAGGCAGGAAAAGATGTCATTTGCAATGGCGCGAAAGGGCTTGTCGTTGGCGGGGTGATCCAGGCTGGCGAGAGAGTCGTGGCTAGGACAGTCGGGAATTCTACCTCCACGGTTACGGTTATTGAGGTTGGTGTTCTTCCTGAATTGCGAAACGAGCTGGTAGAGCTTCGAAGCCAGATTAAATCTCTGGAAGAAAATTTGATGAAAACAGAGCAGGCGCTAGCCTTGCTGAATCAACTGGCTTCCGTAGGACAATTGAATCAGGAAAAAATGGCGATGCGAATCCGGTTAAACCATACCAAAAAGCAGACGCTGGAAGAACAGGCGGTTCTTAAGGATCGGGTACTGGAAATTGAGCATTCGCTAGAGGATACGGAACGGGCCAGAGTGGATATCAACGGAACGATCTACGGAGGTTCTAAAATTGTAATCGGCAGGTATACCCGGTTTGTCAAAGACCCAACGCCGAAAATCTCTTTCCGTTTAATTGACGGGGAAATCGCTCAGGTCTCAAACTTCAATTCGTGATGATTGGAGGGCGAATGAATGAACTTTAAGCCCGTAGAACTGCAAATTGCGCTGCCGCGTGTAAACGATGCTGCGCTGCTCCAAAGCCAGCTGCAAAACAAAATGACTGCGGAGCAGGCACAGCAGGGGAAAGATGAGCTGAGACGGACGGAGGCCATGCGCCAAAAGAGTGCCAAGGTTCAAGAATCAGATGCCGTAGTCATTCACGATGAGCATGGAGCCAAAAATCCGTACAACCGAAGCAAAAAGCAAAAAAAACGGTCCCCTAACCGCGAGCGGCATGAAGAGGACTCGAAGCAGGAGCGGCCGCATCCTTTTAAAGGGCAGCATATTGATTTCAAGCTCTAGGCGACATAAAATTTTTGACAGATTGGGTGATCGTAAACTTGGAGCCATGGCAAGTCATCGTATTACTTGGAGCGGTAATTTTATTGTACGCATTTATGCTGCCTAAAAAGCCTGCGTTGAAAGCCGAAGATCAGGGGGGAATTCCCAATGACTTTGAGCAGACGATGGAGGCTTTTGCTGTCGAATTCGAACAGGAAAACAAGCAGCTGATGAACGTAATTTTAGAGATGAAGCAGGCTCATGCCGAGGAAGTCGGAGGCCTGAAGCAAAAGCTGCAAAAACTGGAAATGAACAGCGATGAAATGGCGTTTTTAAAAGAACAAATTTCTTGGCTAAAGGAACAACGCTTCGATCAAGCGGCTAGAACGGTTCAGCCTGCGGAAACTGTCCAAAACGTTTCTGAAACGATCGAGCCGGAAGCTGAAGCTGTAGCGGAAGCTGAAATGGTTCCAGAGGAGCAGCCGATGGAAAAGCAGACGATGAAGCAGCGCTACAGCGAGCTGTTTGAGCTGCACGAGCAGGGGAAATCGGTTGAGTACATAGCGAAAAAGCTTTCTATGAATAAAGGCGAAGTCCAGCTAATTATTGGGCTAGCGGAGCGGGAGGAGGATTCCCGTGTCTGATAAAAAACGATTTCTGTATGGTCTCGGATGGGGGATTATTGGCACAGCCTTAATCATGCAGCTGCTTACCTTTGCACAGGAGGGTCCGGGCAAGACTCTTCCTCCACAGCCTGGGGAAGCTGCGCAGGACACCGTCGAGGTCGTAAAAGAAAAAGCTTCAGCTCATGGCTATGAGTTAGTAAAGAAAGGCGAGAAGCTTTACACGCAGGAAGAAGTGGCCAAGCTTCAGCAGACTGCGGCTGAAGAAGCGGCGAAGAAGGCGGCCGCAGAGCAGCAGCAGGAAATGAAAACGGCGTTGATTATAACGGAGCAATCGAGTGCAACGTCCATTGCCGATGCGTTGACAAAATTAGGTCTCGTATCGAGCCGGAATCAATTTTTGACAGCACTTGCAGAACAGCAGCTGAATCAAAAGCTGCAGATTGGCACCTATGTGTTCGTGGGTAAGCCGGAGCTGGCGGAAATTATAACGCGAATTACCATTAAGCCATAGGGATAGTTCCGGTTGCATTGCATCTGTCGATTATGGTATATTAAATGTCGGTTGTAATCACGCACGCGCCTTAATTCGACTAAGCGGTGCTTCTGGAAACAGAAGTCTTAGCGAAGATGCGAGACGCGGAGGACACCATAAAAAACCAATTTAGAGGAGGTGTGTGGAGATGGCAGTTATTTCCATGAAGCAGCTTCTTGAAGCTGGGGTACACTTCGGTCACCAGACCCGTCGTTGGAACCCGAAAATGGACAAATACATCTTCACCGAAAGAAACGGGATTTACATTATTGACCTTCAGAAGACGGTCAAAAAAGTTGAGGAAGCGTACAACTTTGTTCGCAACCTGGCTGCTGAAGGCGGCACGATGCTGTTCGTCGGAACAAAAAAGCAAGCTCAAGATTCCGTTGCTGAAGAAGCAGAGCGCTGCGGTATGTACTTCATTAACCAGCGTTGGCTCGGCGGCACGCTGACAAACTTCCAAACGATTCAAAAGCGTATCGATCGTTTGCATGAGCTTACTCGTATGGAAGAAGACGGAACATTCGAAGTTCTGCCGAAGAAAGAAGTTATCTTGCTTCGCAAAGAGCAAGAGCGTCTTGAGAAATTCCTCGGCGGCATTAAGAATATGCGCAAGCTTCCTGACGCACTGTTCATCATCGATCCTCGTAAAGAGCGTATCGCTGTTGCAGAAGCGCGCAAGCTTGGTATTCCGATCGTTGGTATCGTTGATACAAACTGCGATCCGGATGAAATCGATTATGTAATCCCAGGTAACGATGACGCAATCCGTGCTGTTAAGCTGCTTACAGCGAAAATGGCGGATGCTGTTGTCGAAGCTCACCAGGGCGAGCAAACGACTGCATAATTATTCGAATTAAAGGAACAACAAATAAGGGTAGGAGAGGTTGAAAACCGAACCCTACCCTTTTTTATGGATACAAACTTACACTTCTAAACATGAAGTTTAATTCAAGGAGGATACATAACATGGCGGTTAACGCGTCCCTAGTAAAAGATCTGCGTGAAAAAACAGGCGCAGGAATGCTGGACTGCAAAAAAGCATTGGAAGAAGCAAATGGCGATTTGACTCGCGCGGCGGAACTTCTTCGTGAGAAGGGTCTTTCTGCAGCTGCGAAAAAAGCAGACCGTGTCGCTACTGAGGGTGTAGTTGAAGCTTACATCCACGGTGCAGGCCGGATCGGCGTACTCGTTGAAATCAATTCCGAAACGGACTTCGTTGCGAAAAACGCTCAATTCAAAGAATTTGCGCGTGATATCGCAATGCACATTGCTGCAGCTAGCCCGCGTTACATTCGTCGGGAAGAAGTGCCTGCAAGCGAAATCGAGAAAGAACGCGAAATCTTGAAGGCGCAGGCAATCAATGAAGGCAAGCCGGAAAACATTGCAGAAAAGATGGTTGAAGGCCGCGTTAAGAAATTCTACGAAGAATACTGCTTGCTGGAGCAGCCGTTCGTTAAAGATCCAGACAAAACAGTTCTGCAGCTGTTGAACGAAAAAATCGCAACGATCGGGGAAAACCTTTCGATCCGTCGTTTCGCGCGCTTTGAGCTTGGCGAAGGTTTAGAGAAGAAGCAAGAAAACTTTGCCGAAGAAGTTATGGCGCAAGTGAAACAATAAGAAGAAGACTGACGGGAACACGCTGTGTTCCTTCTTTTTTAGCTTTTGAATAGGTTCGAAACGGAGGTAGTCCCATTGAGTGAGCCAGTATACAAACGCGTCGTATTAAAATTGAGCGGGGAAGCCCTGTCCGGTCAAGCTGGATACGGGATCGACGCTGGTATGATCACCACGGTTGCCGAGCAGGTGCAGGATGTCGTTGAGCTTGGCGTGGAAGTGGCTGTCGTCGTTGGCGGAGGCAATATCTGGAGAGGAATTTCCGGTAGCGCCAAAGGAATCGATCGGGCCACGGCCGATTACATGGGAATGCTTGCCACGGTAATGAATGCACTTGCGCTGCAGGACGGACTGGAAAAGATCGGTGTGCCGACCCGTGTGCAAACTTCGATCAACATGCAGCAGGTTGCCGAGCCGTACATACGCAGACGGGCCATCCGCCATTTGGAAAAAGGCCGTGTTGTCATTTTCGCAGGGGGAACCGGCAATCCGTACTTCTCCACGGATACGACTGCCGCGCTTCGTGCAGCGGAAATTGAAGCTGAAGTCATCCTGATGGCGAAAAATAAAGTGGACGGCGTGTATTCCGCCGATCCGTTCAAGGACGCGAATGCTGAGAAATATGAGCGTTTGACGTTCCTCGAAGTGTTAAACAAAGGTTTGGGAGTTATGGACTCCACCGCTTCTTCTTTATGTATGGATAACAACATACCATTAATTGTTTTCTCTATCACAGAACAGGGCAACATCAAACGCGCTGTACTTGGGGAGAAAATTGGAACAGTCGTACAGGGGAGTGTGTAAACATGCCGCAAAGCATTAAGAAAAACGCTGAAGAGCGTATGGATAAAGCAATCGCTGCGCTAAAGCGCGATCTTGCTACACTGCGTGCGGGGCGAGCGAATCCTGCATTATTGGATCGGATCCAAGTCGAATACTACGGTTCGATGACACCGATTAACCAAGTGGCCTCAATCACGACTCCAGATCCTCGGACCATCGTTCTTCAGCCTTGGGATAAATCTGCACTGTCGGCCGTAGAGAAAGCGATCATGAAGTCCGATCTGGGGCTTACACCGTCCAGTGACGGAACGATCATCCGCATTGTCGTGCCTGCTTTAACAGAAGAGCGCAGAGCAGAGCTCGTGAAAATGACGAAAAAATTCGGCGAGGAAGCGAAGGTTGCGATCCGCAACATCCGCCGCGACGCGAATGATGATATTAAGAAGCTGGAAAAGGATCAAATCTCCGAGGACGAATCCCGTCGCCACCAGGAAGACATCCAGAAAACGACGGATAAGTTCACCGCAGAGGTTGATAAGATTTTGGCAGCGAAAGAAAAGGAAATCATGGAAGTATAAACGCGTATCCGCACACCCCCCGTTTCGGGGGGTGTCATGGTTCACGCCGATGTTGGGGGATTCGATATGAAGGAACGGTTGAACCTCTGGTTCGGAAAAACGAAACAGGCGGATCGAGTCGATATTACGTCCGGGAAAATCCCGAAGCATGTTGCAGTAATTATGGACGGCAACGGACGCTGGGCGCGTAAGCGTGGTCTGCCGCGTGTGGCAGGGCATCATCAAGGAATGAAGAATGTAAAGCAAATCACGATGACAGCCAATGATCTAGGGATCGAAATTTTAACGTTGTATGCATTTTCAACAGAGAATTGGAAGCGGCCTAAAGATGAAGTTGATTTTCTTATGAAGCTTCCGCAGGAATTCCTTGGTTTGGAAATAGAGGAATTGATTAAAAATAACGTGCAAATCCGTATGATGGGCAGCCGAGAGGGCTTGCCTGAGCATGCTTTACGGCCGATTGAAGAAGGTATTGAGCGTACGAAGAACAATACAGGACTTATCTTAAATTTTGCTCTGAATTACGGCGGCAGAAAAGAGCTTCTTTATGCGGCGAAACAGCTTTGTGAGTCTGTCTCACGCGGTGAGCTGAAGCCAGAGGAGCTTACCGAGGAGCATATGGAAGCTGTGCTGCAATCAAGCGGTCTTCCGGACCCGGATCTGCTTATTCGAACAAGCGGAGAGCTTCGTGTCAGCAATTTTATGCTGTGGCAAATGGCGTATACCGAAATGTGGTTTACCGATGCGCTGTGGCCGGAGTTTACGAAAGAGCATTTTTACGAAGCGATCGCCGGGTATCAGCAGCGCGCCAGACGTTTTGGCGGCATATGAGGAAGGGCGCAATACGTCAACGGGGGGTTACGGCATGAAGCAGCGGATGATCACAGGGATCTTGGGAGCTGCCGTGTTCTTATCGTTGCTGTACGTAGGAGATGTTCTATATACGGCACTTATCGTCTTACTTGCGATCATGGGGTATTTTGAATTTGTTCGAATGAACCATTCCCGACCCACAGATGCGGCTGCTATAGTAGGTCTGCTTGGCGTCTTGTATTTTGTTGTGCCGTGGAAAAACCTCTTCGGCATTACGGTTCCGCCTTATCCGACCGTCGTATGGCTCATGATGTTTTTGTTTTTTGCAATTACAGTCCTTTCGAAAAATAAGACGAGCATCGATAAAATCGCGCTTTTATTTATTGGGACGATTTATATCGGTTTCGGATTTTACTATATGATATATACTAGACTAGGGGATAATGGGCTCTTTTGGACGGCACTGCTCTTTGCCTGCATTTGGCTGAGCGATACGGGAGCTTACTTTTTAGGTCGTACTCTTGGAAAAACATTATTATGGCCATCCATATCTCCGAAAAAAACAGTAGAAGGCGCGCTGGGAGGAGTTGTATTCTCCGTTTTGTCCGCGGTAGTATTTTCACTGCTTCGCCCGGATTTGCTTACGATGGGGCATGCGCTTACGATCGGGATCGCAGCGGCTGTTCTCGGACAAATGGGCGATTTAATTCAATCCGCGTATAAAAGGGTGCGGGACGTGAAGGATTCAGGGAATTTACTTCCCGGACATGGTGGAGTGCTGGATCGCACGGACAGCTGGATTATCGTATTCCCAATCATGCATTTGCTGTCTCTCATCCCGTATTAACTAGGGGGATTAACGAATTGAAAGGTATCAGCATACTTGGCAGTACAGGCTCGATTGGAACGCAAACGCTCGATGTCGTTAGTTGGCATCCAGAGCGTTTTCATGTCGTGGCCTTAGCCGGAGGGTATAACCTTCCTCTTCTTTATGAACAAATCGTAAAGTTTCAACCGAAGATGGTATCGGTTGCGACCAAGGAGCTTGCAGAGCAGCTTCGGCTGCAGCTCGGTGTGAAGGCTTCCGATACTCGTATCGTGTACGGGGAAGAGGGACTCATTGAAACGGCTTCTGCGGATGGTGCGGATGTTACGGTCACTGCTATCGTCGGCAGTGCAGGGCTGCTTCCGACGCTTCGTGCCATTGAGGCGGGCAAGACGATAGCGCTGGCCAACAAAGAAACGCTTGTCAGCGCCGGACATTTGGTAACAAGCGCTGCGGCGCGAAAAGGAGTTACTCTGGTACCGGTGGACAGTGAGCATTCCGCCATATTCCAGTGCTTAAACGGTGAGCCGCCTGAAGCGATCGCGAAGCTGATCATAACGGCATCCGGGGGAAGCTTCCGTGACCGGACACGCGCTGAGCTTGCCCATGTTACAGTAGAGGACGCATTGAAGCATCCGAATTGGTCCATGGGAGCGAAGATCACCATCGATTCGGCAACGATGGCCAACAAAGGCTTGGAGGTTATCGAGGCAAGATGGTTGTATGATATCGGGTACGATCGGATTGAAGTACTGATTCATCCGCAGAGCATTATTCACTCTTTAGTCGAGTTTCATGACGGAAGTGTAATGGCTCAGCTTGGCGTCCCGGATATGCGGGTACCGATTCAATATTCGCTGACTTATCCGGAACGCTTAACGAACGATGCGCCGAAGCTGAATTTAGCGCAGGCGGCTGCTCTTCATTTCCGCGAAGCGGATTTCGACCGTTATCCGATGCTTCGGCTTGCCTACGATGCAGGAAAGGCTTCTGGGACTGCCACTACGGTATACAATGCGGCGAATGAAGTGGCTGTTGCTCGTTTTATGCGCGGCGAAATTCCATTCTTACAAATTGAATCGATTGTGGAAGATGCCCTTTCCTCGCACGAACGGATAGAGAACCCGAGCTTGCAGGAAATAATGGAAGCCGATTGTTGGGCAAGAAAAAAGGCTGAATTGTGATTCTCTTGTGTGGGTATTGAGAATAATGTTAATCTTAGGACATACTTGCATGGGGAGAACAAAGGAGGCAACCGGTCATGTTCACACCGCAGGTGATACTGCAGATCATTTTAATGTTTTTTGTCTTGGTTACACTGCATGAATGGGGACATTTCTACTTTGCCAAGCGGGCCGGTATTCTTGTAAGGGAATTTGCGATTGGCTTCGGCCCGAAAGTCGTTTCTTTCCGTAAAGGGGAAACTCGATATACGCTTCGTTTGCTTCCAATCGGCGGCTACGTGAGAATGGCGGGGGAAGACCCGGAAATCGTACATATAGCGGAAGGGCAGACGCTTGCTCTTGGACTGCGAAATGGTACGGTTACACATTTATATTTGGATAAATTGGACGACCACCCGACCGCAGTGCGCGGTGAAGTACAGAAGATTGATCTCGATCATCGTTTATTTGTGGAGCTGGACGTGGATGGAGACATCCAAAGATATCCGGTAGATCCACAGGCGATGATGGTGACAAAGGGACAGGAGACACAAATCGCTCCTGTTAACCGTCAATTCGGCAGTAAAACGGTCGGACAGCGGGCGCTGGCAATTTTTGCTGGCCCGTTTATGAATTTTATTCTTGCTTTTGTGCTGTTTGTCGTGTTTATGTTTATGAGCGGCATTCCGCAGGCAGTCAAGCTTGGCTCCGTTGAGCCAGACACAGCGGCAAGCGAAGCAGGACTTATGGCCGGCGATGTAGTCGTTGCCGTTAACGGTGAGACGGTTGGCTCTGACCCACGCAAGCTGGTCAGCCTAATTACGGATTCGCCTGAAAAATCGATGACCTGGACGCTTCAGCGCAACGGTGAAACGATTGAGAAGAAGGTTACGCCGCGCCTCAAGGACGGGAAAGGCTATGTTGGTATTCGCCCGCAGGTATTGGCGCGCGGCGCAACCTTCCCGGAAGCGATTAAAGGGGCATGGACGACGACGATCGAATCTTCGGAACAAATTTTAATCGGCTTTAAGCGCCTGGTGCTGCTGCAGTTTAAGCTGGATGACCTAGGCGGTCCGGTACGGATCGTGGAAGTAACTGGGGAATATGCGGCGGCCGGTCTGGAATATTACATTTTCTGGACAGCTTTATTCAGCTTATATTTGGGCTTGTTTAATTTGCTTCCATTTCCGGCGCTTGACGGCAGCAGGCTTCTCTTCATCGGACTAGAAGCGCTGCGCGGCAAACCGATTGATCCGAACCGGGAAAGCATGGTTCATTTTATTGGCTTTGCGATGCTCATGCTGTTAATGATCGCTGTAACTTATAACGATATTTTACGCTTATTCCGCGGATAAGAAGGGGTTTCATTTATGTCGAAAGAGAACGACAAGCAGTTTGTGAAAGAAATTACGCCGCAGGCGGAGGATTTTTCGCGTTGGTATTTGGACGTCATCCGTAAAGCGGATTTAATGGATTACGCACCGGTCAAAGGCTGTATTGTCTTTAAGCCGGACGGCTTTGAAATTTGGGAGCTGATTCAGCGCGAGCTGGACACACGCTTTAAGGAAACAGGGCACCGGAATGCCTACTTCCCGCTATTTATCCCGGAAAGCTTCTTCCAGAAAGAGAAGGAGCATGTTGAGGGCTTTAACCCCGAGCTGCCATGGGTAACCGAGGCGGGGGGAGAAAAACTGGAGGAACGCCTCGCTGTTCGTCCAACTTCGGAAACGATGATCGGCCACATGTATTCCAAGTGGATCAATTCGTATCGTGATCTTCCTGTATTGATTAACCAATGGGCTAACGTAGTCCGTTGGGAAAAGCGGACGCTGCCGTTCCTGCGCACAAGTGAATTTTTGTGGCAGGAGGGCCACACGGCTCATGAGAACGAGGCGGATGCGCGTGAAGAGACGATGAAGATGCTGGAGATCTATCGTTCTTTCGTTGAAGATTTCTTAGCGATTCCGGTCATTACCGGCCAGAAGACGCCATCCGAGAAATTCGCCGGCGCGGTAGACACCTTCTCCATCGAAGCAATGATGAAGGATGGCCGCGCGGTTCAAGCAGGTACATCGCATTATCTTGGAACGAACTTCGCGGAAGCGTTCGAAATTAAATATTTGGACCGCGATAATACGCATCAATTTGTGCACACCACCTCGTGGGGGGTAAGTACGCGCCTAATGGGTGCACTGATCATGGTGCATGGGGACGACCGCGGCTTGGCGCTTCCGCCGAAGGTTGCGCCGACACAAGCAATTATGATTCCAATCGGACCGCCGAAGACACGCGAGCAGGTGATTGCTAAGGCGGACGAGCTGTTTGCGCAGCTGAAGGCGGCCGGAATCCGCGTCCGCATGGATGATCGCGCAGATGTAAGCCCAGGCTGGAAGTTTAATGAATACGAAATGCGCGGAGTGCCGATTCGGATCGAGCTTGGACCGCGTGATATCGAGAACGGACAGGCTGTACTGGTTTCACGAATTACCGGTGAAAAACGTCCGGTTGCCTTGGATTCCTTAGTTGAGGAAGTGCAGCGTTTACTCGAGGAAACGCAAGTGCAAATGCTTGAAAAGGCAAAACAGTTTATGCAGGACCATTTCCGTTCCATCGATCAGCTGGACGAGCTGAAAACCGGCGATGGAGAAAAGCTCAAAGGCTTTGTCCTTGCCGGCTGGTGCGGATCGGAAGCGTGCGAGCGTCAGGTGAAGGAAGAAACCGGTGCGACGAGCCGTAACATTCCGTTCGAAACGAAAGAGCAGAAATCGACCTGCCTCGTTTGCGGAGAGCAAGCAAAGCATACGGTCGTATTTGCAAGAGCGTATTAATATAAGGGGATTCTATCTCTTTTGCAGTTTCAGTAAGGTTGTTGTCGGCTTGATGCGTTCGTTCCTTTTCGAACCCTCAAGCCTTTCTTTTTTTACTCAAGGATCCGTTCACATAGACAGGGGAGGAGACGGAACGTGAGCAATGCAGTGGAAAAGCAGAATCGCTTCGAGCTTTTGTTGAAGCAGACGGAAATTGCACCTGATCTCGTGCAGACGTATTTTCACGACGGGTGGATCGAGCGCTTGGAATGCGGGAAGTCTTCGCAGCAGTGGACGTTTTATATCGGGGTTAGGCGAATGATTCCTGCCGAGATTTATACGGCGTTCGTGCGTAAAATTCATGAGAAGCTGGCTCATATCGCGCATGTGCGGGTGTTTCTGATCGTCGACGATTCAGTTCCGGACTCGGCGATTGTTCCCGAGTATTGGGGATTGTTTATCTCTTGGGTGCAGAAAGAGGTTCCTTCGGTGAACGGCTGGTTAAGCCGGGCCTCTATTGAGGTGGAAGGAAATAAAGTTTCTGTAGCCATCGCGGAATCGACGTTTTTGGAGCTGGCCAAGAAAAAAGGCATCGATGAGCTGGTGCAAACCTTTTACGGCCGATATTTTAATAGAAAGCTTGTCGTCAAGCTTCAGCAGCAGCAAATCGGAGAGCAGAAGCAGGAGGAATACGAACAGTTCATGCAGCGCTTGCGCGATGAAGAGCGTGCACTGACGCAGCAAATGATGTCGGCAGTCGTATCCGAGCAGGAGCCGGTTGAAGCGCCGGATGCGGATTTGAGGCTGATGATGGGCTATGAAATCAAGGACCCTCCGGTACCGATTCAACAAATACAAGAAGAAGAAAAGAAGGTTACCGTTCAGGGCTATGTATTTAATCTTGACGTTCGTGAGCTGAAAAATGGAACGACCCTGTTTACGTTCTGCTTAACGGACTATACCGATTCAATTCAAATGAAAGTGTTCGCGAAAAATAAAGAAGACGTTAAGATTATGAAGCTGATGGAAAACGGCAAATGGATCCGGGCCAGAGGCAAGGTTGAGCTGGACCGCTTTATGATGGTTCCCGAGCTGGTCATGATTCCGTCGGATTTGGTGGAGGTTACGCCTCCCAAAGAACGGATGGATGAGGCCGAGCAGAAGCGGGTTGAGTTTCATCTGCACACGTCGATGAGTACGATGGATGCGACAACATCCGTCGATCAATATATAAAGCTTGCCGCCAAGTGGGGGCATAAAGCGATCGCAATCACTGATCACGGAAACGTGCAGTGTTACCCCGAGGCGGAAAAAGCAGGGAAGAAGAACGGCATTAAGATCATATACGGGCTGGAAGCGAATGTCGTTAACGATTCGGTAGCTGTTGTGATGAATGCGGATGAGACGGAGCTGGAGCAGGCGACTTATGTGGTGTATGACGTCGAGACTACCGGTCTGTCCGTAACGGCTAATAAAATTATCGAACTTGCCGGAGTAAAGGTACAGAACGGTAAAATCATCGATACGTTTGCAACATTCGTCAATCCGCATGAGCCGATTCCATATCATATTCAGCAGCTGACCCATATTACCGATGACATGGTCGTAGACGCACCGGATCTGCCGGACGTGCTTCCAAAGTTTTTGGAATTTGCCGGCGATGCCGTTATGGTTGCGCATAATGCTAGATTTGATACCGGCTTCCTGCAGGCAGCGTGCCGGCAGACCGGAGCGCCGGAAATGAATAATCCAGTGCTGGATACACTGGAAATGGCGCGTCTTCTGTACCCGTCGATGAAGAACCATCGACTCAATACGTTAGCCGACAAGTTCAAGGTTAGTCTGGACAACCATCACCGTGCGATTGATGATGCGAAGGCGCTGGCGAATATCCTGTTCCACTTGGTAAAGGAAGCGATGGAACGCAGGCTGACGACATTGAACCGATTAAACGATAATGTCGGCAAGGATTTATCCAATACTAGACCGTTTCACTGCTGTATTTATGCGCTGAATGAGGTAGGGAAGAAAAACATATACCGGATCGTGTCACTTTCACATACCGAGTATTATAATCGTGTGCCATGTATCCCGAAATCGAAGCTGGAGGAGCTGCGAGAAGGGCTGCTTATCGCATCAGGCTGCGAAAAGGGCGAATTTTTTGAAACGGTGCTGAATAAATCGCTGGAGGAAGCCGAGGCGGTAGCGCAATTTTACGACATTCTGGAAATTCAGCCGCCTACCGTTAACCAGCATTTGGTGGACAAAGGGTTAGTAAACGGCATCGAGCTGCTGGAGCAGGCGAATCGGACGATTTGTGAAATCGGCAAGAAGCTGGGGAAACCGGTGATAGCAACCGGGAATGTACATTACTTGAACCCAAGAGACAAGATGTTCCGCGATATAACGATTCTTGGGATTACGGGCTTTAGTCCGCTCAAGGATCAGAAAAAGCCAGATGTGCATTTGCGTACAACGAACGAAATGCTGCGTGAGTTTGAGGGGCATTTGGGCAAGGAGCTTGCCTTTGAGGTCGTTGTTCGCAACACGTCGGAGCTGGCTGACCGTTTTGAACAATACGCCTTGTTCCCTGACAAGCTGTTTACACCGATTATTGAGGGCGCGGACGACGAAATTCGCGACAAATGCTATAACCGGGCCAAAGAGCTTTATGGCGAGCCATTGAATGAAATCATCACTGCACGCCTGGAAAAAGAACTGGTACCGATCATTAAATATGGCTTCTCCGCGAACTATTTGATTTCCGAGCGTCTTGTTAAAAAATCGAACGAAGACGGCTATCTCGTTGGTTCACGTGGTTCCGTCGGTTCGTCGGTCGTGGCTACGTTTCTTGGGATTTCTGAGGTAAATCCGCTTCCGCCGCATTATATTTGTTTAAACAGTCAGTGTAAGTTCAGCGAGTGGTTTACGGACGGCTCCTACCCAAGCGGATTTGACCTCCCGGACAAGAATTGCCCGAACTGTGGAGGCAAGCTGAAGGGCGAGGGCCAGGATATTCCGTTCGAAACGTTCCTTGGCTTTAAAGGGGACAAGGTTCCCGATATCGACTTGAACTTTTCCGGGGAATACCAGCCTGTCGCCCATAACTATACGAAAGTGCTGTTCGGTGAGAAAAGTGTTTTCCGTGCCGGGACAATCGGTACCGTGGCAGAGAAAACGGCTTTCGGATTTGTAAAGAAGTATGAGGAAGAGCATGGCAAAAAGTGGCGGAATGCCGAGCTTAACCGGTTGGCGAACGGCTGCACCGGCGTAAAGCGGAGCACCGGCCAGCATCCGGGCGGAATCGTCGTTGTGCCGGATTATATTGAGGTAGAGGACATTACCCCGGTGCAGTATCCTGCCGATGATACATCGGCGGAATGGAAAACGACGCATTTCGATTACCATGCCTTTGATGCGAATTTGCTCAAGCTCGATATTCTCGGACACGACGATCCGACGATGATGAGGGCGCTGCAGGACCTGACGGGCATTGACCCGACGACAATTCCGATGAATGACCCGAAGGTCATGTCGATTTTCTCCTCAACGGATGCGCTGGGCGTGTCTCCTGAGCAAATACGCTCACCGGTCGGCACTTTTGGGGTACCGGAAATGGGAACAAAATTTGTTCGCCAGATGCTTGAAGAAACGCAGCCGAAGACATTTGCCGACTTGCTGCAAATTTCCGGTTTGTCCCATGGTACCGGGGTTTGGCTCGGCAATGCGCAGGAGCTGATCAAGTCCGGCATCTGCAACATTAAAACCGTTATCGGCTGCCGCGACGATATCATGCTGTTCTTGATTTACAAAGCGGGCATGGAGGCGGGTCTGGCCTTCAAAATTACCGAGAGCGTACGGAAAGGCAAGGGTCTTACCGACGAATGGATCGAGGAGATGAAGCGCTGCGGCGTGCCGCAGTGGTATATCGATTCATGCTTACGCATCGAGTACATGTTCCCGAAGGCGCACGCCGCCGCATACGTTATCTCGGCTGTGCGTACCGCCTATTTTAAAGTGTATCATCCTCTGCAATATTATTGTGCATACTTCTCCATTCGTGCCGCGGACTTCGATATTGATTTGTTCTGCCGCGGGTACGATGCGATTAAAGCGAAGCTGATCGAAATTGAAGAAAAGGGCCACCAGGCGCTGCCGAAGGAGAAGGCGATGATTTCGATCTTGGAAATGGCGCTGGAAATGACGGCTCGCGGGTTCTCCTTCAAGCCGATCGATCTGTACAAGTCCGACGCGACAAAGTTTTTGATCGAAGGAAGCTCTCTTATTCCGCCGTTTTCGGCGATGCAGGGCATTGGGGAAAACGCCGCGAAAAATATTGCCGCCTCCCGTGAGGATGGCCCATATTTATCGATCGAGGATTTCCAGTCCCGTTCTAAAGCTTCCAAATCGATTATTGAAATATTGGGCGCGATGGGCTGCTTTAGAGGTTTGCCGGAATCGAATCAGCTGTCCTTATTCTAGGGCTTGGAGGCACATCTGTTATACTGCCCTTGTCATCCTGTTATTTCCTGTGCTATAATCTACATGGTTGCGATGTGATAAATTCTCGTCATGATGAAGAGTGGGGAAACCCACTCTTTAGCTTTTATGTGGCGGAATTGCGATATACAAAGGAGGAAATGCAAGGCGTGGGCAAACCTATCAAACCAATCGTGGAAGAAATGCTCCTGCCGTTTTTAGACGCTGAGGGCTTCGAGTTGGTCGATGTGGAATACGTGAAAGAGGGCAGCAACTGGTTTTTAAGGGTTTTCGTTGACAAAGAGGGCGGAATTGACATCGACGAGTGCGGACGAATCAGCGAATACTTAAGTCAGAAGCTTGACGAGACCGACCCGATTCCTGACGCTTATTTCTTGGAAGTGAGCTCCCCGGGCGCGGAGAGGCCGCTCAAGAAAGCTGATGACTACCGCAGAGCGGTAGGCTCGCATGTGTTTATTACCACCTATGAGCCGGTCGGCGGTCTGAAGGAATTCGAGGGCTTGCTCGAATCGTACAACGGTGAAGAGCTCGTCGTTCGGATCGGCAAAAAAGAACATACAATTCCCTTTGCAAAAGTAGCGAGCGCCAGATTGGCGATTGTATTTTAACAGGAAGCACCGGACGGTGTAAGTAAACAGAGGTTCTGAGAGGAGGAACTACGTTCCATGAATATGGATTTTATCGAGGCGCTGTCGGATTTGGAACGTGAAAAGGGTATCAGCAAAGAAGTGATCATCGAGGCGATTGAAGCAGCGCTGATCTCCAGCTATAAACGCAATTTCAACACGGCGCAAAATGTGCGCGTTGACATTAACCGCCAAACCGGCCGCATTCAAGTATTTGCCAGAAAGACTGTAGTCGACGAGGTACTCGACCCGCGGATGGAAATTTCACTATATGCCGCTAGAGAGCTAAATCCGAACTACCAGCTGGAGGACATCGTCGAAATCGAGGTTACGCCTCGTGACTTTGGCCGTATCGCCGCTCAAACGGCGAAGCAGGTCGTTACCCAGCGCATTCGTGAAGCGGAGCGCGGACTCATTTACAACGCCTTCGTGGACAAAGAAGAAGATATTGTAACGGGCATCGTGCAGCGGCAGGATACCCGCTTTATTTATATCGATTTGGGTAAGGTCGAGGCGATTATGCCTCTCAACGAAGTGATGCCGACTGAAAAATTCAAAATGAACGACCGCATCAAAGGGTATATCACCCGCGTTGAGAATACGACCAAAGGGCCGCAAATTGTGCTCTCCCGTACGCACCCGGGCCTTCTGAAGCGATTGTTTGAGCTGGAAGTTCCTGAAATTTACGACGGTGTCGTTGAAATTAAATCGGTTGCCCGCGAAGCAGGCTTCCGTTCTAAAATTGCCGTATATTCCAGCAACCCGGAAGTTGATCCGGTCGGTTCCTGCGTAGGTCCAAAAGGCGCGCGCGTGCAAACGATCGTGAACGAACTGAAGGGCGAAAAAATCGATATTGTCCGCTGGTCGGAAGATGTTGGGGAGTACGTCGCCAATTCGCTCAGCCCATCGAAGGTTGTAGAAGTGGAAGTGTTTGAGGAAGAGAAAATGGCGCGTGTTATCGTTCCGGACTACCAGCTTTCTCTAGCGATCGGGATTAAAGGGCAGAATGCCCGCCTGGCGGCTAAGCTGACCGGTTGGAAAATTGATATTAAGAGCGAAACGCAGGCAGAACAAGAGTTTGGCCGTGAGAAGACGTATGCTGAAGAGATGCCGCAGGATTCTGTTAGCATTGATTAGTTGATAACGTATCGCTTACGCGGGAGGAGGGATCGGCGTGAAGGCTAGAAAAGTGCCGCTGCGGAAATGCGTTGCCTGTCAAGAAATGATGCCTAAGAAGGAACTGATTCGTGTCGTCAGAACGCCGCAAAGCGATGTGCTCATTGACTTGACGGGAAAAAAATCAGGCCGTGGCGCATATTTATGCGGCAAGGTGAGCTGCTTCCGGTTGGCCAAGAAAGCAAAATCGCTGGACCGCGCCTTGAAGGCCGCCGTAGGGGATGATATTTATGACCGCCTGGAACAGGATTTTATTCGGGTCGAGGATGAGTTCCACGCGAGCAAAGATCGGATGGATGAAGACGATGAAGAATAATGCGAATCCTATCCAGACGATTGGACTGGCGATGAGAGCGGGCAAGCTGGCGACCGGGGATGAAGCGGTGCTGAAGGCTGTTCGCAGCAAAACGGCCAAGCTGGTGCTTCTGGCTACCGACGCTTCGGATAATGCAAGGAAAAAATATAAGGACAAATGCTCCTTCTACGATGTGCCTGTGCTGGAGCAGCTCACACGTGAACAGCTTGGGCAGGGGATTGGCAAGCCGGAGCGCGTCGTTATCGCTGTCACGGACGACGGGTTCGCCGAATTGATCCGTAAAGGCTTGCGTATAACAGCGGAGGTGAAGAGTATTGAGTAAACAAGATCCAAAGGATAAACTGCGCGTTTACGAATATGCAAAATCTTTAAATATGAGCAGTAAAGAAATTATTACAATTTTAAAAAGGCTTAATTTGCCGGTTAATAATCATATGAGCGTGATGGAAGATAAAATGGTAGAGTCCGTGGAAAAGTTTTTCCGCGATGTGAAAGCAAACGCAGCGTCCAAGCGGCCTGCTGATACCAATAAATCTATTGCAGTTAGCGCTCAGCAAAATGCAGGGCGGGCTTCCGAAGAGCAGCCAAAGCCGGCTGCGGGGGGAGATCAAGGAATGCAAGCGAAACAAGACCGGGGGCATGGTGATCAAAGAACGATGAATACAACAACGAATTCTCAGCCGTCCGATCAACAACGTAATGATGGACAGCAACGGGACCGGGCGCCGCAGGAGCGGCAGCAGCAGGACCGCAGACCGCAAGGAACTTCACAAAATCGAAGCAACGATAATCGCGGAGGCCAGCAGGGCGACCGCAGACCAAGCGGCGGCGGGCAAAACCGCGGGCCGCAATCGGGCGGCGGAGACCGTCAAGGCCAGCCGCGCAGCAGCGGTCAGGGCGGCCAAGGCGGAGGCCAGCAGGGCGGACGTCAGGGCGGCTTTCAGCGCAAGCCAGGCGAGCAGGGCGCTCGTCCAAGCGGCGGACGCGACGGTAATGCAGCCGCTCGTCCAAGCGGCGGACGCGATGGTAATGCAGCCGCTCGTCCAAGCAGCGGACGCGACGGTAATGCAGCCGCTCGTCCAAGCGGCGGACGCGATGGTAATGCAGCCGCTCGTCCAAGCANGCGCAAGCCAGGCGAGCAGGGCGCTCGTCCAAGCGGCGGACGCGACGGTAATGCAGCCGCTCGTCCAAGCGGCGGACGCGATGGCAATGCAGCCGCTCGTCCGGCACCAAGCGGCGGTGTGCGTGACAATGCGCGTCCACAGCGTTCGTTCAACGACGATACGAGTGATGACGCAAACAAAGGCAAGCAGGTTAAGAAATCGAAACCGAATCAGAAGCGGTTTGACGATAATAAAGGCGGAAACTTCCGCGGCGGCAAGGGCGGACGGAACCAGGGTCGTGGCAGAGGCCAAAACGAGCAGCCTCGTAAGGAAAAAATCGATAATACTCCAAAGAAGGTTATCGTTCGCGGCCCAATGACGGTTGGAGAGCTTGCGAAGCTGCTTCATAAAGACGCTTCTGAGGTTATCAAGAAGCTGCTCTTCATGGGAACGATGGCAACCATTAACCAAGAGCTGGATTTGGATACAGTCTTGTTAATGACTGCGGAGTACGGTGTAGAAACGGAAGTGAAAATTCCGGTTAACGATGAAAACTTCGAGGATGTCGAAGAAAAGGATGAAGACGAGGATCTGGTAGAACGTCCGCCGGTTGTTACGATCATGGGTCACGTTGACCACGGGAAAACTACCCTGCTTGACGCTATCCGTTCCACAAGCGTGGTTGAAGGTGAAGCAGGCGGCATTACCCAGCATATCGGGGCATACCAGGTTGAAATCAACAACAAGAAAATCACGTTCCTCGATACTCCAGGCCACGAGGCGTTCACCACGATGCGTGCTCGCGGGGCTCAAGTAACGGATATTACGATTCTTGTCGTTGCCGCAGATGACGGCGTCATGCCGCAGACCGTTGAGGCCATCTCACATGCCAAAGCAGCGAAGGTACCGATTATCGTTGCTGTCAACAAGATCGATAAGCCGGAAGCGAATCCGGACCGGATTAAGCAAGAGCTGACTGAGTACGGATTGGTACCGGAAGAGTGGGGCGGCGATACGATTTTCGTCAATGTATCGGCAAAGCAGCGCCTGAATCTCGAGAATTTGCTGGAAATGATCCTTCTCGTTGCAGAGGTGGAGGAGTATAAGGCAAATCCGGATAAACGCGCTCGCGGTACAGTTATTGAGGCCGAGCTTGATAAATCTCGCGGTCCTGTGGCCCGCGTATTGATCCAGAACGGTACGCTGAAAATCGGCGATGCGATCGTTGTCGGTGTATGTTTTGGCCGCGTTCGTGCCATGGTAAACGATAAGGGACGCCGTATTAAAGAAGCGGGACCTTCCACGCCGGTTGAGCTTACCGGTTTGACCGACGTGCCTCAGGCGGGCGATCCGTTTATCGTGTTTGAGGATGAGCGAAAAGCGCGTGAAATTGCGGACAAACGCTCCATTACGAAGCGTCAAAGCGAGCTCGGGGCGAATTCCCGCGTAACGCTTAACGACTTGTTCAGCAAAATCAAAGAGGGCGAAATGAAGGAATTGAACGTCATCATCAAAGCGGACGTTCAAGGCTCCGTCGAAGCGCTGCGTGGCTCCCTTGAAAAAATCGAGATCGAAGGCGTGCGCGTGAAAATTATTCACAGCGGTGCCGGTGCGATTACCGAGTCCGACATTATTCTTGCTGCAGCTTCGGGTGCAATCATTATCGGCTTTAACGTTCGTCCGGATGCGCAAGCCGCTTCAACAGCCGACCAAGAGAAGGTCGACATTCGCTTGCACCGTGTTATTTACACGGCAATTGATGAAATTGAGCAGGCAATGAAGGGCATGCTGGATCCGGTCTACAAGGAAACGGTAATCGGCCAAGCCGAAGTGCGCAATGTCTTCAAAATCAGCAAGGTCGGCGCGATTGCCGGATGTATGGTTACGAGCGGCAAAGTTGTTCGTAACGCGGAAGCTCGTCTTATCCGGGGCGGTGTCGTAGTCTATGAAGGCAAGCTGGAAGGCTTAAAGCGTTTCAAAGACGACGCACGTGAAGTAACCCAAGGATTCGAATGCGGAATCAGCCTGGAGCGTTTCAATGATATTAAAGAAGGAGATATCGTCGAAGCGTTCATCATGGAAACCGTTGAGAGGTGAGACATTCATGGCTAAATTTCGAGCAGGTCGTGTTGGGGAGCAGATCAAAAAAGAGCTCTCCCAGATCATTCAATCGGAACTCAAGGATCCACGAATCGGCTTTATTACGGTAACCGGTGTCGATGTAACGAGTGATCTTTCGCAGGCAAAAGTATACTTGAGTGTACTTGGCAGCGACGAGCAGCGTGAAGCGACCCTTCACGCCTTAGCGCGGGGGAAAGGCTTTATCCGTTCCGAGGTCGGCAAGCGCATGCGTCTTCGCCATACCCCGGAACTGCTGTTCAAGTTCGACACTTCCATTGACTACGGATCGCGCATTGAAGCATTGCTGGAACAAATCAACTCAGGAGCGGCGGAACTATGAGTTCCGCTCCTCTTGCTTCTTACCAGGAGCAGCTCCGCTTAGCGGCTGAATTTGTAATGGGGCATAACGATGTGCTTGTTGTGTCCCATGTTCAGCCGGATGGAGATGCTGCCGGTTCCACATTTGCCGTTGGTCATATGCTTAACAGCTTAGGGAAAACATTTACGCTTGTTAATGAAGGTACCATGCCGGAGAAGTATCGGTTTATGTCGGGTGGCCTTTCTATACATACTTATGAATCCGTGCAGCAGCTGGGACAGCGATTTCAAGCCGTCATAGCTGTCGATTGCGCGGATTTTGGGCGACTAGGGCTTGTTTCGGAACTCATTGCGTCGGGAACACCGTTTCTGAACATTGATCATCATGCTACAAATGATAGCTTCGGCACAGTCAATTTGATTCAAGCCGATGCTGCCGCAACCGCTGAGATTTTATACGACCTTGCCATCGAAATGAACGCACGATGGACGCCGGAGCTTGCGACCTGCTTGTACAGCGGTCTGCTTACGGATACGGGCGGCTTCCGTTATTCCAACACCAGCACAAAGGTGATGGAGACGGCGGGACGATTGCTTCAGCTAGGGGCGAAAGGTCCGGAGCTGGCGGAACGTTTGCTGGAGCGCGTGACACTTGCGCAGATTCAGCTTCTGCGCCGGGCGCTTTCCACGCTGGCGCTGGCCGCAGACAATCGCGTCGCTTGGATGACGGTAACGCTGAAGGATGTCGAGGAGTGCGGTGCGAATCCGGAGGATCTTGACGGGCTTGTCAACTACCCCCGGAACATTGAAGGGGTAGAAGTAGGGCTTCTCTTCAAGCAGTCCCCTAAAGGCGGAGTGAAGGTAGGCTTTCGTTCCTCCGGAACCGTGGATGTCGCTGAAATCGCGCAATCGCTTGGCGGAGGGGGACACCGACGGGCAGCGGGGGCATCGGTGCAGCTAGAAATGGACGAGGCGGTTCAGCTAGTCGTAGGACGGGTGGTAGCGAATTTATGATTACGGCGGAAACGATAGAAGGAGTGCTGCCGATTTGGAAGCCGGCAGGAATGACTTCCCACGACGTTGTAGCACGGGTAAGGAGAATCACTCGAATTAAACGTATCGGGCACACCGGGACGCTGGATCCTCAAGTAACCGGAGTGCTTCCGCTTTGCATTGGCCGGGCAACGCGTGTCGTCGAATATATTCAGGATTTACCCAAGCAATACGAGGCTGTCGTGCGGATCGGTCAATCCACGGATACGGAAGACGTTACCGGTGAGCTGATTGAAGATAGGCCAGGAATCAAGCTCAGCCAAGATGAGATCGAGCATACGCTGCTCTCTTTTGTAGGGACGATTGAGCAGGTGCCTCCGATGTATTCCGCGGTGAAGCATGACGGTAAACGTCTCTACGAGCTGGCCAGACAGGGTATCGAGGTCGAACGGAAATCCCGTAAAGTAGAAATTTACGGGATTCATATTTTGAAGATGCAGCTTGAGCAGGAGTATCCGGAAGTGCAATTTGTAGTGGATTGCTCAAAGGGGACTTATATTCGTACCTTGTGTGTGGATTTCGGCAAAAAGCTTGGGGTACCTGCGACCATGAAGCAGCTGGTGCGATCTGCAACGGGGCCTTTTACTGAAGCAGAATCGGTTCCTTTAGAGGAAGTGGAGCGTTTATGGGCAGAGGGAAAGCTTACAGAGAAGCTGATTTCAGCCGATCAGGCGCTTCCTCATATCACTCAAGTAAAGGTTAACGAAACTCTTACTCGGATGGCTCTTCAAGGCCGTGCGCTTGTTTCCATTGACCAGCCGGCCTTACAGTCATTAGAGAATGGCAGCATCGTGCGACTTTACAATGAAGAGCAGCTATTTTTAGGGATTTTTGCATGGGAAGCATCGGATCGGATGTTGACCCCTGTTAAAGTATTTAATTAAGGAGGCGCGGAATCGTTGATCGTTCATCATCTTTCTTATCCGCTCTCCACCCGTGAACCTTCACATCGAAACCTCGTGCTTTCAATTGGAGATTTTGACGGCGTCCATCTGGGCCATCGCGAGGTGCTCGGCCGATCGGTTCGGATCGCCGGAGAAACCGGCGGTGTATCCGCGGTAATGACGTTTCATCCGCATCCCCGCGAAGTGCTGGGTCTGGAGCAGTATGCCCGATATTTAACGCCGCTGGAGGATAAGCTGCGTGAATTTGAGCAGCTCGGACTTGAGGAAGCCTACGTCGTCCAATTTGACAAGCCCTTTTCCAGCGTGTCTCCGGAACGGTTCGTCGATGAAGTGCTTATTCCGCTAGGGGTATCCACCGTAATTGTCGGGTTTAATTTTACCTTCGGCCATAAGGGAGCGGGCACACCGGAGCTGCTGCAGGAGCTTGCCGGCGGCCGCTTTGCGGTGGAGATCGTCCAGCCTTATGTGATGCAGGAAGACCGCGTAAGTAGCACCTTGATCAGAGCATCGCTGCAGAACGGCCAGCCTGAGCTTGCTAAGCGTTATTTAGGCAGGCCGTTCCGGTTTGCCGGTACGGTCGTGCACGGAGAAGGCCGAGGCCGAACGATAGGAGTTCCGACCGCCAATGTGGAGCTGATTGGCCCTTATATCATCCCTAAGCAGGGCGTTTACGCGGTTTCCGTTCTGACGAAAGGAAGCCGATATGGCGGCGTTATGAATATCGGTAAAAAACCGACGTTTCATGGGGATGAAGGGATCGTGACCATCGAAATCCATTTGTTTGATTTCACGGGCGATCTATATGGCAGCATCATCGAAGTGGAGCTGCACCGCTTTATCCGGAGCGAACGCAGGTTTTCATCTGTGGATGAACTCATTGCGCAAATCAATAATGATCGTATGGAAGCGAAGCAGCATTTACTTTCGGATCGCATTATGCTATAATTCTTTTTGCTGTCCTACAAGGGACAGATTAGAACCGCAGCATGGACTTTCGTTCACTCCGGCGAGGTCTGGGCTGTCGGCGATTATACTTATAATTAAAGGAGGTGATCAGGATGGCACTTACGCAAGAACGCAAGCAGCAGCTGATCGGTGATTACAAAACCCATCAGAACGACACAGGATCCCCTGAGGTTCAAATCGCTATCCTGACCGAAAACATCGTTAACTTGACAAACCACCTGCGGGAGCACAAGAAAGACCACCATTCCCGCCGCGGATTGCTCAAGATGGTCGGTCAGCGTCGTAAATTGCTCAGCTACCTGAAGAACAAAGACGTTAAACGTTACAGCTCTTTGATCGAACGTCTCGGCCTTCGCCGTTAATTCGAGCCTAAAGAAGCAACCCGAATTTCCTCTTACGAGGGAAACGGGTTGCTTTTTCTGTACATAAGATTGCATGAAATGTTTCGGCCTAGGAAGGAAATACTAGACCGTATGCAGAATGTTAGGTAGGATATGTTAATTTAAGGGAGGAGCACAATGGAACAACACCGTGTGCAAATGGAACTGGGCGGTAGAACCCTAGTTCTCGAAACGGGCAGGCTTGCGAAGCAGGCCAATGGCGCCGTTATGGCTAAGTATGGAGATACAGCGGTACTCTGTACGGTTACAGCATCCGCTGAACCGAAGGATCTTGACTTTTTCCCGCTGACTGTGAATTATGAAGAACGCTTGTACTCGGTTGGTAAAATTCCGGGAGGCTTTATTAAACGGGAAGGACGTCCAAGCGAAAAAGCGATTTTGGCAAGCCGCTTGACAGACCGTCCGATTCGTCCGCTTTTCCCGGAAGGTTTCCGTAACGATGTTCAGGTTGTCGCGCTTGTCATGAGCGTGGACCAGGACTGCCCGCCGGAAATCACAGCAATGATCGGCGTGTCCGCCGCGCTTAGCATCTCGGATGTACCGTTTAACGGACCGATTGGCGGCGTTATCGTTGGACGTGTTGACGGTAAGTTTGTCGTCAATCCGACGGTTGAGCAGGAAGAGAAGAGCGACATCTATGTTGTCGTTGCAGGCACAAAAGATGCGATTATGATGGTGGAAGCTGAAGCCAACGAGGTTCCGGAAGAAGTTATGCTGGAAGCAATTATGTTTGGTCACGATGAAATCAAGAAAATCGTATCAACGATCGAGGAGCTGACGGAGAAATCCGGCAAGCCTAAGATGGAAGTAAAGCTTCATGAAGTGGATGCTGAGGTAGATGCGCAAGTAAGACAGCATGCATCCGCCCGTCTCGTTGAAGCGGTTCGTATTGCTGAAAAGCATGCCCGTGCGGATGCAATTGCGGCAATCAATCAGGAAACGGAAGAGCACTTCTCGGAGGTTTATGCTGAGACACCAAGTAAAATGTCCGATGTGAAAGAAGTGCTGTACAATATCGTGAAGGAAGAGGTTCGCCGTCTCATTACGGTGGACAAGGTTCGTCCAGACGGACGTCAGCTTGCTGAGATTCGTCCGATTGAATGTGACGTTTCCCTGCTTCCAAGAACACATGGCTCCGGCTTGTTCACCCGCGGTCAAACGCAGGCACTGAGCGTATGTACGCTTGGCGCGATCGGTGATGAGCAAATTTTGGACGGCATCGATTTAGAGGATTCCAAACGTTTTATGCATCACTATAACTTCCCACCGTTCAGCGTAGGGGAAGCGAGACCGCTTCGTCCGCCAGGCCGCCGCGAAATTGGACATGGTGCATTGGGCGAACGTGCGCTCGCGAAGGTTATTCCTTCCGAAACGGAATTCCCGTACACGATCCGCCTTGTTTCCGAGGTGCTGGAATCCAACGGTTCCACATCGCAGGCAAGTATTTGCGCAAGCACACTTGCACTGATGGACGCAGGGGTGCCGATTAAAGCGCCGGTTGCGGGTATTGCGATGGGTCTGATTAAGGACGGCGAGCATTTCTCCATCCTCTCTGATATTCAAGGCATGGAAGATCATCTCGGTGATATGGACTTCAAGGTTGCAGGAACCGGTGAAGGCGTAACGGCAATCCAGATGGATATTAAGATTGATGGGATTGACCGTGAAATCTTAAATCAGGCTCTGGCGCAGGCGAAAGAAGGCCGCATGTTCATTCTCGGTAAAATGACCGAGGTTATGAATGAGCCGCGTAAAGCATTGTCCCAGTACGCACCAAAAATTACCGTTATGCAGATTAACCCGGACAAAATCCGTGATGTTATCGGAGCAGGCGGAAAGATTATCAATAAAATTATTGAAGAAACTGGCGTTAAGATCGATATCGAGCAGGACGGCCGCGTCTTTATTGCATCGCCGGACCAATCGAAAAACGAACGTGCGAAGGAAATTATCGAAGGCATTGTGCGTGAAGTGGTCGTAGGCGAAACATATCTCGGCACGGTAAAGCGCATCGAGAAATTTGGAGCGTTCGTGGAAATTTTACCGGGCAAGGAAGGCCTCGTTCACATTTCCCAGCTTTCGCATGATCGCGTCGCTAAAGTCGAGGATGTGGTGGCGCTTGGCGATTCGATTACGGTTAAAGTTACGGAGATCGATCAGCAGGGCCGGGTGAACCTGTCCCGCAAGGCAACGCTTCCGAAGCCGGAGCAGCCGCAGGTACAGCAATAACATAGCATTACACCGAAAGAGCCGAATTTTTGCAGGCTCTTTTTTTGTTGGGCAAAACCGCATAAGTTTGTCCGCTTTTTCATAGGATGGAAACAACCTGTTCGTAGTGCGGCTGAAATTGGAAGAAAAGGGGTTGTTGAAACGGTGAAAAAGTGGTGGATCACGGGAACGTTTATGCTGGTGACTTGGGTGTCGATTAGTCAGGTGGACAGCGTCCAACAATACATACAGTCGGTAAAATCGAACGGGACGAATTTTACTGCTGACGCTTTTTTATTTCAAGATCAGGAAAACCGCGAGCTTTATGAAAAAATACAGCAGGAAGCGGCAAAAAGAGAAGAAAAGCCGATTAACGCGCGCATTGATCGGGTGTGGAAAGGGATTCAAGGGTATAGCGGGCTGCAGGTGGATGTGGAGAAAACCTACGAGCTTGCACTTCAATCCAAGGATGGAGAGATTCCCTATGTATATCGGCAAATTCCTCCAGCCATTACCCTGGATGATCTGCCGCCCAACCCGATTTATAAGGGCAATTCCCAAAAGCCGATGGCCGCTATCATGATAAATGTAGCTTGGGGAGATGAATTTTTGCCTTCGATTTTAGAGACGCTTCAAAAGGAAAATGTTCGGGCAACCTTTTTCTTTGACGGAACGTGGCTAAGCAAGCATATTGAAACGGCGAAAAAGATGGTGGAAATGGGTCATGAGGCATCGAATCATGCATATTCCCATCAAGAAATGAGCAAGCTCGGCCGAACTGCGGCAATGTCGGAAATTCAGAAGACGGAAGCGCTTCTTAAGGAAAAGGTCGGTGTGACAAACCGCTGGTTTGCGCCACCCTCAGGTGACTTTAATATGGAAACGGTTAAAATCGCACATGAGCTAGGTTTAAAAACCGTTTTGTGGACGATCGATACCATCGATTGGAAGAAGCCTGAGCCGGGCTGGATCGTCAAGCGGATTGAACAGCGCATTGAGCCGGGGGCGATGATTTTAATGCATCCAACCCAGTCGTCCAGCGAGGCGCTTCCGGGTATGATTAAAGCAATCAAGAGCAAAGGGCTATCCTTAGGAACGGTAAGTGATTTGCTGTCGGTAGACCGCGTGCTCGAGCCGAAGCAGCTTTCGCAGCCAGGGCAGGTTGAGCCTTCTTCGTAATTTTGATATAGTTTATTAGTTGAAGTAATTCGAACCAAGGAGGACCTGCCGGAGTGATCAAAAAAACACTAAGCAACGGGCTTCGCGTAGTTATTGAGGAAATACCGTCGCTCCGATCCGTTTCTTTCGGCATCTGGGTAAAGAACGGCTCACGGAACGAAAATGAGCGAACAAGCGGCATTTCTCATTTTATAGAACACATGCTTTTCAAAGGCACGGACCGGTTTCATGCGGCGGAAATCGCCGATATGTTCGACAGCATTGGAGGACATGTCAACGCCTTCACTGCCAAGGAATACACCTGTTATTATGCCAAGGTGCTGGATCAGCATCTTCCTATTGCGGTCGATGTGCTGGCAGATATGTTTTTCAACTCCACCTTTGACCCGCAGGAGCTCGATAAAGAAAAGAACGTTATAATAGAAGAAATTGCAATGTACGATGATACCCCGGATGACATGGTGCATGATTTAATATCCAAAGCGGCTTACGGCCAGCATCCGCTTGCGTTTTCCATTCTGGGTACAGAGGACAATTTGCTGCAGATGACGTCGGATGATTTGCGTCATTTTATGAAGCAGCGCTATTTTGTGGAAAATACGGTGATTAGCCTTGCCGGGAATGTAAATGAGAGCGTACTGGAGCTGTTGGAGCAGCATTTTGGCCAGTTTCATAACTCAAGCCTTGAGACTCCGCTGCTTGCACCAGCATATTCTCCCGATTTAATCGTTCATGGCAAAAAAACTGAGCAGAATCATATTTGTCTTGCTTTGCCGGGTGTCGCTCATGACGATCCCGCTTTATATGCAATGACACTGCTGAATAATGCAGTGGGCGGGGGGATGAGCTCAAGACTGTTCCAGGAAATTCGTGAGAAGCGGGGACTTGCTTATTCCATATACTCGTACCATGCAGCGCATGTGGATTCCGGTATGTTTACCATTTATGCAGGGACTGCCCCGAAGCAAACGAAAGAAGTGCTGGATGTAACGATGCAGGTGCTCTCGGATATCCGCAACAACGGGTTAACGGAAGCGGAACTGAAGAAGGGCAAGGAGCAGCTGAAGGGTAATTTTATTCTCGGTCTGGAAAGCTCGACGAGCCGGATGAACCGTAACGGAAAAAACGAGCTGATGCTCGGGTACCAATATACGCTGGATGAGCTAATTGCCAAAATTGATGGAATTACCTCAAGTGACATAAAGAAAGTTGCCGATCAGATGTTCAGCAAGCCGTTTGCGGTAGCGGCCGTCGGCCAGTCCGATGAAGCGCTGTCGGGATTCAGGAGGGATCAGTTTGTCGTTTGAAGTATTTGTTCAGAGGCTGCCGAATGCAGCCGGACTGCCTTTGCCTGCCAAGATGACGGAGCAGGCGGCGGGGTATGATTTATATGCAGCGGTAGAGGAGCCGGTGAAGCTGCTTCCCGGGGAACGACAGCTGATTCCGACGGGGCTCGCCTTGGCGATGCCTGACCGTTTAGAAGCGCAAATCCGTCCGCGGAGCGGGCTGGCGTTCAAGCATGGAATAACGACCTTAAATTCGCCGGGAACCATCGATGCCGATTACCGCGGTGAGGTGAAGGTGCTGCTTATTAACCACGGGCAGGAGCCATTCATCATTGAGCGCGGCGAACGGATTGCACAAATGGTATTTGGCGTCGTTCCGACCACCGTTTTGATTGAAGTAGAGGAGTTGGAAGCTACCGTTCGAGGCGCTTCCGGCTTTGGCAGTACAGGAACAAAATAGACTTGATTCTTAAACCCATTCTAGGCGATCGCCGCGAATGGGTTTTTGCTGTTTAGGAACCTTTCTGGGCGCATGGCATAGGATAACGTATCAACGCGTCTTAAAAGAAAGGAGTTCGAACCCATGCTGACCGGGATTCAAGTGGTTTTCCTCGGTGGTGACGCGAGGCAGCTGGAGGTGATCCAAAAGCTTTACGAGTTGGATGCGAACATTCAGCTGATTGGTTTTGATAATTTGCAGCGGAGCTACAGCGGTGTGCGCAAAGCCGATCTTACCGAAGAGGTGCTCTCCGAAGCCGATGCCGTAATTTTGCCAGTTGTAGGTACCGATGATACCGGCAAAGTGGAGGCGATCTTTTCTTCACAAGAGCTCCGGTTGGAGGAACGCCATGTAGCGGCGCTGCCGAAACACGCCAAGGTGTATACGGGGATGGCGAAGCCGTTCTTAACAAATCTGTGCGGAAAGCACGGCATTCCGGTAGTAGAGCTGCTCGATCGAGATGATGTCGCCATTTATAATTCGATTCCTACCGCTGAAGGAGCCGTCATGATCGCGATCCAGAACACAGATATAACCATTCATGGCTCTACCTGCACGGTGATTGGGATCGGACGCACGGGCTTAACGCTGGCGCGTACGCTGAAAGGGCTGGGTGCGAACGTGAAGGTCGGCGTGCGCAGGAACGAGCATTTTGCAAGAGCAGTCGAAATGGGGGTGACTCCGTTCCATACGGATCATCTGGCCAAGGAACTGCGGGACGTCGACATTGTGTTTAACACGGTGCCAGCCCAGGTGTTGACGGCTGGCGTTATTGCTCAGCTTCCGCCCGGTTCGATCATTATCGACCTGGCGTCAAAGCCGGGAGGGACGGATTTCCGCTTTGCGGAACGTCGAGGAATTAAGGCAATGCTGGCACCGGGCTTGCCCGGAATGGTTGCGCCCAAAACAGCCGGCCGGATCATTGCCAATGCGGTGAGTGAGTTAATACTCACAGAAGCAAAGAAACGGGGGATGAATCGATGAATTGGAAGGGAATTACCGTAGGTTATGCATTGACAGGTTCGCATTGTACCTTTGAGGAAGTCATGCCGCAAATCAAGCGTTTTGTAGACGCTGGAGCGAATGTAATCCCGATCGCATCGTATTCGATGATGTCTACGGACACTCGTTTCGGCAAGTCCGAAGATTGGCAAAAACAGTTGAAAGAAATTACCGGAAATGATATTATTGCCTCAATCGTTGACGCGGAGCCGCTTGGGCCAAGCAAAAAGCTTGATGTCATGGTCATTGCGCCATGTACCGGCAACACGACATCGAAGCTGGCGAATGCCATGACAGAGAGTCCGGTCCTGATGGCGGCAAAGGCGCAAATGCGTAACCAACGGCCGCTTGTATTGGCGATTTCAACCAATGACGGCCTTGGCTTTAACCTGTCGAACATTGCGAAGCTGATCTTTGCGAAGAACATCTTCTTCGTTCCGTTCGGCCAGGACGCTCCCGAAGCGAAGCCTAACTCGCTGGTTGCGCGTATGAGCCTGATTATGGAAACCTGTGAAGCTGCGCTTCAAGGGAAGCAATTGCAGCCGCTGCTTGTGGAACGCTTTTTAGATGAAGTCAATTAATCTTTAGTTTTGTGGCTGAAGAAGCGGGACCGGCAGCTGTAATGGCGTCGAGCTCGCTTTTGTCGGCACTATGCGAAAAGATTTGAACAGCCCAAGAGCGCTGAATTGTGGATCGTTTCCGACAACCTGCTAAAGAAGCAGCCTGGAAAGCCGTACAAATCGCAGAATATACGCAATCGAACGATGCTTCAACACCAACGGAAGCTTGATCCCGAACGGCAGAACGCCTTTGATCGGCGCTGATCTGTCAGGAGGGGAAAGTATTGCCTATTATTGTGCAAAAATTTGGCGGAACCTCGCTTTCTACTGAAGAAGCGAGAGGGCATGCCATTAAGCATATTAAGAAAGCCGTCCAGACGAATGCCAAAGTCGTAGTCGTTGTGTCTGCAATGGGGCGTCAAGGGGAACCGTATGCTACGGATACCCTGCTTGATTGGATTGAACACAATGGAAACCAATTACCGAATCGGGAAAAGGATATGCTGCTGTGCTGCGGAGAAATTATTTCGGCAACCACAATGTGCAGCCTTTTGCATCGGGAAGGGATCCCGGCAGCCGTGCTGAACGGGGCGCAAGCGGGCATCACGACGAACTCCCAATTCGGTGACGCCCGAATTGAAACGATTCGTCCGCACCGGATTCACCAGCTGCTGGACGAAGGCAAGGTCGTCATTGTAACCGGCTTTCAAGGTGTAACCAAAGACGGTGACTATACAACGTTGGGACGCGGGGGGAGCGATACGTCTGCTACCGCGCTTGGTGCGGCCCTTCGTGCAAAAGTTGTCGATATTTTTACGGATGTGGAAGGCATTCTTACCGCAGATCCGCGTGTTGTCCCGGATGCGAAGCCGTTAAGCCACGTAACCTATGCCGAAATTTGTAATATGGCGTATAATGGGGCTAAAGTCATCCATCCCCGGGCAGTTGAGGTTGCGATGCAATCGAATATCCCTGTGAGAGTACGCTCTACCTTTTCGGAAGAGGAAGGCACTCTGGTGTGCAGTCCTGAGATGATCCGCGATATGAATCTGGAGGTTAGTGACCGCCATGTTACGGGGATTGCCCATGTGCAGCAGGTGACCCAGATTCAAGTGGCAGCCAAGGAAGGCCAGTTTGATTTGCAGCTGCAGGTCTTTCAGGCTATGGCCCGAAAGGGAATCAGTGTTGATTTTATAAATGTTTACCCTTCCGGAGTCGTTTACACCGTATACGATAAGGAAGCAGCTCAGGCACAGCAGATTTTGCGGGAGCTCGGATACGAGCCCGCTCTTTTATCGGGCTGTGCGAAGGTCGCCGTTATCGGCGGCGGTATGAATGGTGTTCCCGGTATTATGGCTCAAATCGTAGAAGCTCTGACGGTACAGGACATCCCGATCCTTCAATCGGCCGACTCCAATACGACCATTTGGGTACTCGTCCGCAAAGACGATATGGCGAAAGCCGTGAACGCGCTTCATCAAAAATTTAACCTTCACCATTCATAAAACAACAGGACTATTGTGCGTTGAGGAGGAAACCGCATTGGATTTCGGAAGATTAATTACCGCTATGGTTACTCCGTTTGACGGAGAGCTGCGCATCGATTGGAACCAGACGGAAAAGCTTATTAACGATTTAATCGTGAACCAACACAATGAAGCGATCGTTGTGGCGGGAACGACAGGTGAATCACCTACATTAACCGATGAAGAGAAGGAGCAATTGTTCCGATTTGCGGTAGAGAAGGCTGCTGGCCGCTGCAAGGTCATTGCTGGCACAGGCGCCAACGATACGGCACACTCTATCCATCTCACGAAGGTGGCGGAGAAGGCCGGTGTCGACGGTGTTCTGCTGGTGGCCCCATATTACAACCGTCCTTCGGATGAGGGCTTATACCGCCACTTTAGAGCGATAGCGGAAAGCACTTCGCTTCCGATCATGTTATATAATATTCCGAGCCGGACCGGCGTCAATATGTCGCCGGAGCTCACGCTTCGCCTTGCAGAAATTCCGAACATCGTTGCAACAAAGGAATCGAGCGGTGATTTGGATCAAATGTCACTGATCGCTGCGAATGCGCCGGATGGATTCCGCCTTTACAGCGGTGACGACAGCTTAACGCTTCCTTTGTTGTCCGTTGGCGGCTATGGGATCGTGAGCGTTGCCGCGCATGTAGTCGGCAAGCCGATGCGTGAGATGATCGATGCGTTCGTTGGCGGAGAAGTCACGCGCGCTGCTCAGCTGCATGGCAAGCTGATGCCGGTGTTTAAGGGCCTGTTCTTCTGCCCACACCGCGTACCGAACCCGGCTCCGGTGAAGCATGCGTTAAAGCTTCACGGGCTTGATGTAGGCGGTCTGCGGCTTCCTATGGTGGAAGTGACAGAAGCAGAAGGCAAATTTATTGCGAACTTATTTGCAACCAAATCATAAAGCAAAGAGAGATCGGTTGGGGCATGCCCTCAATCGGTCTTTTTTTCTTTGAGTTGCCAGCGAGTCAAGCCCGATGCGGGGCATCGGCAAGAAGTGTTTTGGAGAAGCTATAAGCATCGCTCATCGGTTTTATGCCTGAACTTGAGTTTTTGGTTTTGCATCATGTATAATATTTCCGAGTGAATGGTGCGGTTTCGTAGTAATGGTTTGCTTGAATAAGATCGTCGTCAATAACACTGAGGAGGAACTCTCTTGTCAAAAAAGAATATGGATAAAGTGGTCATTTTTGCTCTTGGCGGCGTGGGCGAAATTGGCAAAAATATGTATGTCGTTCAGTACGGAAATGACATTGTAGTGATTGATAGCGGACTTAAGTTCCCAGAAGAGGATATGCTTGGGGTCGACATCGTTATTCCGGATATTACGTATTTAACGGAAAATCGCGATAAAGTACGCGGAATATTAATCACACACGGTCACGAAGATCACATCGGCGGGCTGCCGTATGTGCTGAAACATCTGAACGTACCCGTATTTGGAACAAAACTTACCCTTGGACTTATCGAAAGTAAATTAAAGGAAGCCGGCTTGCTCGGCGAAACGAAACGGATTCTGATCAATGCAGATTCCGAAGTGAAATTGGGCGGCTTGACAGCAACGTTCTTCCGAACGAATCACAGTATTCCGGATTCGGTAGGCGTTTGTATAGATACACCGGAAGGATATGTGGTTCATACCGGTGACTTTAAATTTGATCACACACCGGTAAATGAGCAGCATGCTGATTTGCATAAGATGGGCATGATCGGGAACAGGGGCGTTCTCGCTTTATTGTCCGATAGTACCAATGCAGAACGGCCTGGATTTACTCCTTCGGAGCGTGTCGTAGGCGCACAGCTTGAAGAGGTTTTCCGTTCGGCGCGGCAGCGTGTCGTTGTAGCGACCTTCGCATCGAATGTACACCGTGTACAGCAGGTTATCGATGCTTGTTATGTTTCCAACCGTAAACTAGCGGTCATCGGCCGTAGTATGGTCAATGTGGTATCCATTGCGCAGGAGCTTGGTTACTTAAACATCCCGGAAGGCATGCTGATTGAGCCGGAAGAGGTTGGGAAGCTGGCAGCGGATCGGGTAGCGATCTTGTCTACAGGCAGTCAAGGGGAGCCAATGTCGGCGCTGACTCGTATGGCTCGTTCTTCTCACCGTAAAGTGGATATTTTACCGGGAGATACTGTAATCATTGCGGCTACGCCTATCCCGGGCAACGAACGCTTTGTAGGGCGTACTGTAGACGAGCTTTTCCGTCTTGGTGCCAACGTAATCTACGGTCCTGGCTCGCAAACGGGAATGCACGTTTCCGGTCACGGAAGCCAAGAAGAGCTGAAGCTCATGCTCAACATTATGCGGCCTAAATATTTCATTCCGATTCACGGTGAATACCGAATGCTCCGCCAGCATGGACAATTAGCTGAGGCGGTAGGCATGGAAAAGGAAAATATTTTTATCGTCGACAATGGCGATACCGTTGAAATTCAAAACGGTGTTGCTCGTAAAGGAAATAAAGTGACTGCAGGAAATGTCTTGATTGACGGTTTGGGAGTCGGAGATGTTGGAAATATTGTTCTTCGCGACCGCAAATTGCTGTCTCAAGACGGAATTCTTGTTGTAGTTGTAACAATCAGCAAGCAAGAAGGGAAAATTTTGTCTGGTCCAGATATTATTTCCAGAGGTTTCGTTTATGTTCGCGAATCCGAAGGCTTGCTTGATGAAGCGAACAAAATCGTTACCGGCACATTAATGAAGCTAATGGGCGAAAATGTAAATGAATGGGCATCTTTAAAAACAAATGTGAAAGATGCTCTCGGACGATTTTTATACGAGCAAACCAGAAGACGTCCAATGATCTTACCGATCATTATGGAAGTTTGACGAAACATCACTCACCATAACCGACACTCCGGAAAGCTCCTCGGTCAACAGACCGCGGGGCTTTTTTCGCATCCACCATCTGTGAATATTTGGACGGATTTCAACCATACTAGGGAAGATTAGGAATGAAAGAGTCTGGAACCGCACAGGAGGGAATTTCCGCAATGAACGAAAAACCAAAAGGTGAACAACCCGAAATGCCGGAAACGGATAAAAAGAAAGGGATTGTCAATGAAACGATTCAGCAGTTTGGGCAAACCGCAACTCCCGCTGTGGAATCGAATATTTTTTGCTTAACGATTATCGGGCAGGTTGAAGGCCATATGGTGCTTCCGCCGCAAAATAAAACGACTAAGTACGAGCACTTAATTCCGCAGCTTGTAGCCGCAGAGCAAAACTCTAAGGTTGAAGGGATTCTGGTGATTCTCAATACGGTAGGCGGAGACGTCGAAGCAGGTCTCGCTATATCTGAAATGATTTCTTCGTTATCCAAGCCAACCGTGACGCTTGTACTGGGCGGAGGGCATAGTATTGGTGTTCCGATTGCGGTTTCATCCAACTATTCCATTATCGCCGAGACAGCTACGATGACGATTCATCCAATTCGCCTGAACGGGCTGGTAATCGGTGTGCCGCAAACCTTTGAGTATATGGACAAAATGCAGGAGCGGGTTATCCGGTTTGTCGTAGGGCATTCGAAGATAAGCGAGGAGAAGCTGAAGGAGCTCATGTTTAAAACAGGAGAGCTGACTCGCGATATCGGTACGACGGTCATCGGTCACGATGCCGTGAAATACGGCTTAATCGATGCGGTCGGCGGCGTTGGCGAGGCGATTCGAGAGCTCAATAGACGGATCGAAGAAAGAAGAGGCACGGCCACAGCCGGTGCCAAAGGAGTGCATTAACATGATCCATTCGATAGTTCCTCTTGAGATGATCATGGAGGGCTCGGAAGATATTGAAGCTCCGGAGGAAATCGAATACGGGGGACTTCTTATGCAGGTACGGTATATTTCTGCGAATCAGGCGCAAATCGTCAGACTCATTTCTGCCGATCCTGCCCCGTATTTAAACCCGGCATACGCTCCAGGTACAACCATTCAACTGCAGCCGAAGCTTGGTGTATAAGAAGGCTGTCATACTGGTAAGGATGTCCACCCCTAGGGTTCTATGCTATAATAGAGCTCTGGGGGTGTCGTAATTTTGGCTAAGCGCAAAAAAAGAACAACTGGGAAATCCCTGAAAACGAGTGTCAAGTTTGAGCTGTACGGCATAATCATTTTAATTTTGTCGGTGATAGCCCTATCCCGCCAAGGGACGGTCGCACATTCGCTTACCTATATGTTTCGTTTTTTGATCGGGCAGTGGGATTGGGTGATTCCACTCGTCTTTATTTTTACAGCGATTCGCATTATGATCCGCAGAGAATGGCCGGCCGCTTGGTCTTCCCGCAAGACGGGAATTTTGCTGGTGCTTCTCGGTTTCGTGCTGATGAGCCATATCGACCTGTTTGCGAGGCTGCATCCCGTGGTGGATTACACCGCAGGCTCGATCCTTTCGGAATCGTGGCTGTTTTTAATTGACGGCATGACGTCGGGCGAGCGCTGGCTGAAGCTGGAAGCCGGCGGCGGAATGGCCGGAGCAGCGATGTTTTCCGTTTTGTTTATGCTGTTTGATATTTGGGGAGCAAGGCTCATCCAATATACGTTGTTTATTCTCGGCTTCCTGCTGATCACCGGTAAGTCGTATGTCGATATCGTGCAAAAGGTTAGAGAGGTCATTCGTGCCGTTTTCCGTCAGCTTGGCATTCGCGCGAAGGAAGTGTCGGGTGAAAAGCAAAAAAGCGGAGGAGCTTTAAAGCGCAGCAAGGCAAAGCCGGAGAAAAAACCGGTGTTTACGGATGATTTTGATGAAGAAACTTATTTTGAAAAGCCTGCAGGTAAGAAAAAGGGTACGCTGTTTTTTGAGCTTCTGCAGAAGCCGAAGTCAGCCGCGTCCGCTCAAGCAGAGGACTGGGATGAGGACGATGAGCCTTCTCTTGACGATGTGATACTTCGGGATAAAAGCGCATCTGCGAAAGGAAAAGCGACTCCGCATGACGTAAATCCTTTTGAGGATGAACCTTTTGAACCGCTGCAAGAGGATGAACCAAAGCAAGAGTTTAAAAATGTCACCCTAATGGATGTCCCTGAAACGGCGGATGAGGGATATTCCGATTCGCCGGCACTCGTGACGGGAGCTACGGATCAATACCCTGAGGAATTGGCCCAGCAGCCTGCACAGCAAGCGGAACTAACCGATGCCGCTCTTCTAGATGAAGAAGGAGAAGCGAATTTGATAAGACCGGATTCTCCGGAGCAGTTTTATCAGCTGCCGCCTTTCAGCTTGTTAAACCGGCCGCAGGGCGGCTCGAAAGGGAGCTCGGGATC
This sequence comes from Paenibacillus turpanensis, assembly GCF_011421635.1. Taxonomy (GTDB): domain Bacteria; phylum Bacillota; class Bacilli; order Paenibacillales; family YIM-B00363; genus Paenibacillus_AK; species Paenibacillus_AK turpanensis. The sequence continues at coordinate 77,945 of NZ_WTLI01000001.1, read as the reverse complement.
GAATGATGAAGGCCGGCGAAAGCTTGCTTCAACGCTGGAAAGCTTCGGTATAAAGGCCTCTGTCGGCCCTGCCACGATCGGTCCTGCTGTAACCCGCTATGAGGTTTACCCGGAACCTGGAGTGAAGGTCAGCCGGATAGTAAGCTTAACGGACGATATTGCCTTGGCGCTGGCCGCCAAAGATATCCGAATGGAGGCGCCGATCCCTGGTAAATCGGCGATTGGAATTGAGGTGCCGAATACGGAGGTATCGATGGTCACCTTGCGGGAGGTTATGGAAAGCTCTGTGTTCCATGAGTCTTCAGCAAAGCTGACGATTGCGCTCGGAAGAGATATTTCGGGCACGCCGATCGTAGCCAATTTAGCCAGAATGCCGCATTTGCTCGTCGCTGGTGCGACAGGATCGGGGAAATCCGTTTGTATTAACGGGATTATCACGAGCATTTTATATAAGGCAAAGCCGGATGAGGTTAAATTTTTAATGATTGACCCGAAGATGGTGGAGCTGAATGTGTATAACGGCATTCCTCATTTGCTTGCTCCAGTTGTTACCGACCCGCGCCGCGCTTCCTTGGCTTTGAAGAAGGTCGTGGTGGAAATGGAAAAGCGCTATGAGCTTTTCTCGAAGTCAGGTACGCGTAATATGGAAGGATATAACAACCTTCAGCGTCAAAACAATCAGCCGCTCTTGCCGTTCATTGTAGTGATTGTGGACGAGCTTGCCGATCTGATGATGGTTGCGGCCGGAGATGTCGAGGATGCGATTTGCCGCCTTGCGCAAATGGCTCGTGCCGCAGGCATTCATTTGATTATTGCCACGCAGCGTCCGTCGGTTGATGTTATTACCGGGGTCATTAAAGCGAATATCCCGTCGCGGATCGCCTTCGGCGTATCCTCGCAGGTCGACTCCCGGACGATCTTGGATTCCGTCGGCGCGGAGAAGCTGCTTGGACGAGGCGATATGCTGTTTATGCCGGTAGGCGCCTCAAAGCCGCTTCGCGTGCAGGGGGCCTTCTTGTCCGACGACGAGGTTGAGGCTGTCGTTACCTATTCCCGCAACCAGGCGCAAGCGGAGTATCGCGAGGAGCTGGTGCCGGAGATCGAGGAATCCGGCGGCGAGGATGATTTGGAGCTGGATGAGTTATTTGATCAAGCGGTGCAAATTGTCGTGGAGGCGAAGCAGGCCTCGGTATCCCTGCTGCAGCGGAGAATGCGCGTCGGCTACACAAGAGCGGCACGCCTTATTGATACGATGGAAGCTAAAGGAATTGTCGGTCCTTATGAGGGAAGTAAGCCTCGTGAAGTGCTGATGAGTTTGGAGCAGCTGCAGCAAAGCCGGATCCCTTCCTAAAAACCGAATAGAAGCAAGCAACCTTTCTCATACTAAACGTAAATTTGCCACATCATGTAGAGAGAGGTTGTTGCTTTTTATGAACAAACGTTTGGTAGTGATTTTGGCTTCCCTAATCCTTTGTGCTGTCATGTTCTTTCAGGTCGCAGACGCTCTGAATGTGAAGCCGACATTTAGCGACGCCATCCTCGTTTACGGGGCGAAAGGTAAGGATGTAGAAGAATTACAGGGCCGGCTTCAGCATTTGGGCTATTACAAAGGTCCGATTGACGGTGAATTTGGCTGGCAGACTTCCCGTGCAGTAAAAGATTTTCAATACAAATTCGGTATGAAGGTCGATGGAGTCGTAGGCGCCAAAACAAAGGTCAAGCTTTATAATGCAACGAAGCAATGGAGACCGGGAGCGAACCAGCAGAATACAGCTGCCCCAAGGCAAGGCGGGGGCGGAACGAATGCAGGGGCAGCCGCCGGTACCAAGACGCAAGCGGCCGGAGGAGCGACCCGCATCGCAAGCTCCTCGCATCGCGGCTTTTCCGAGGAAGAGCTGAAAATTATGGCGAACGCCGTATACGGCGAGGCTCGCGGCGAGCCTTATGAAGGACAAGTTGCCGTGGCTGCTGTTATTCTTAATCGTGTAGAATCGGCAAGCTTTCCAAACTCGCCATCCGGTGTTATTTTCCAGCCGGGTGCGTTTACAGCAGTAGCCGACGGACAGATTTGGCTGACACCGAATGATCGTGCCCGCCAGGCGGTACAGGACGCTCTCAACGGTTGGGATCCGAGCGGCGGGTGCCTGTATTACTTCAACCCGGTAACGGCGACTTCCAAATGGATTTGGACAAGACCGCAGGTTAAAACGATTGGTAAACATATTTTCTGTATGTAGTTGTCGGAAAAAGAAGCAGCCGAGAGGAATTCGATCGTCTGGTTGCTTCTTTTTTTGTCTGCAAAAGGTATATAATGGAATGTATATCCTAGGGCAACAGGAAGGGAGTAATGACCGTGACCCAAACGTCTGTATTTCAACGCCAAACCGCCGGGGGTATTCGACTGCATGTCTTGCCGACCGACCGGTTCAAAACCTTTGCGGTTTCCGTCTTTATCGGTGCTCCGCTGCGTGAAGATACGATTACGAAGCAAGCATTAATTCCTTTTGTTCTGCGCAGGGGCAATGAAGCCTACCCGGAAACAAAGCAGTTCCGCGAGCGGCTTGATGATTTGTACGGAGCAGGCTTCGGCTTTGATGTGTATAAGCGCGGAGATTATCAAATGGTACAGTTCCGGATGGATGTGATAAACGATCGTTTCGTACAAACCGCAGATTCACTGCTGGAGCAATCCTTTAAATTTTTAGGAGAAACGATTACGAAGCCGGCAACCGAAAACGGCCGTTTTTTGGCGAAATATGTTGAAGCGGAGAAAAAAACGCTTGAGCGCAAGCTGCAGTCGATCATAAACGATAAGATCCGTTACGCCGCCGAACGCTGCTTGGAAGAAATGTGCGAGGGCGAGCCGTACCGGCTTCACCCGCTCGGCAAGCTGGAGGATCTGCCTGCCATCACACCGGAAGGGCTGTTTGCCGCTTATCGGGAATGGTTAGCGAAGGCGCCGATCGACGTGTATGTGGTGGGAGAAACGACTCCGGAGCAGGTAGAGGATTATGTGAACCGTTTTTTCCGAATCGAAGGAAGAGCACAATCCGTGGAGTACCGGATGGAATACGGCAAACAGTCGGTGCGCGAGGTGAAACGTGTAACGGAGGAAATGGAGGTCAACCAAGGCAAGCTGAATATGGGCCTTCGCTCCGCTGCACATTACGCCTCCGAGGATTACCCTGCAGCATTGCTGTATAACGGCATTTTGGGCGGATTCCCGCATGCAAAGCTGTTTACGAATGTGAGGGAAAAGGAAAGCTTGGCGTATTACGCTTCCTCCAGATTCGATGGGCATAAAGGAATTGTGACCATTCAATCGGGTATCGAAATTGCCAACTACGAGAAAGCGGTCGACATTATTCTAAAGCAGCTCGAAGCGATTAAGAAAGGCGAGATCTCCGATTTGGAGCTCGCGCAAACGCGTGCAATGATTGTCAACCAGCTTCGCGAAATTCAAGACAGTGCTTACGAGATGATCATGTTTGACTTTAATACGGTGCTTTCCGGCCGGGAGAGAACAACCGCGCAGCTGATTGAAGCGGTGCAAACGACCGGACTTGATGCCATCAAACGGGTAGCGGAAGGCGTGCGGCTTGATACGATCTATTTCCTGCGCGACCGGAAGGAGGTATTTGCGAATGCAAACGCTTGAGTATCCAAAGGTGAATGAAACTTTGTATCATGAGACACTGCCCAACGGGCTGCAGGTTTATCTTCTGCCAAAGGTGGGCTTTCAAAAAACGTATGCGACATTCAGCACGCGTTATGGCTCGATCGACAACCATTTCCAAGTCGAAGGCTCGGAAGAGGTTCATGTTCCGGACGGTATCGCCCATTTTTTGGAGCATAAAATGTTTGAGGAGCCTACCGGCGATATTTTTGCTACCTTTGCTTCGCAGGGAGCGTCTTCCAACGCGTTTACATCGTTTGACCGCACGGCTTATTTGTTCTCCGCTACCGAGCATATTGAAGCAAATGTGGAGACTTTGCTTAACTTCGTGCAAAACCCTTATTTTACCGATGAAAATGTAAATAAGGAAAAGGGTATTATCGGCCAAGAAATTAAAATGTATCAGGATAATCCGGATTGGCGCGTATATTTCGGATTGATCGAAACGATGTATCAGCAGCATCCGGTGCATATCGATATCGCAGGCACGGTAGAATCCATCGGTGAAATTACGAAGGAAACGCTGTACACCTGCTACCGGACGTTCTATCATCCGTCGAACATGCTCCTATTTGTTGTTGGAGGCTTCGATGCAGAACGGCTCATGCGCATGATTCGTGATAATCAGGCAAAGAAGACTTTCCCTGAGCAGGGCGAAATTTTCCGCTTCTTTAATGAGGAGCCGCTTGAGGTTCGTTCCGCCAAAAAGGTAGTAAAGCTTCCGGTATCTCAGCCGAAATGCTTGTTTGGCTTCAAGGAAGCGCCTGTCGGGGAAAGCGGGGACGCTCTGCTGCGCCGCGAGCTGCTGACAAAGCTGACATTGGATATTTTGCTGAATCCAAGCTCTGAGCTTTATCAAAAGCTTTACGATGAAAACCTGATTTCCGATTCGTTTGGACATGAGTATAACAGTGCTCCGGATTACGCTTTTTCCATTATGGGGGGAGATACCCGCGATCCTGAGTTGCTGCTGTCCCGAATTCAAGAGGAGCTTAATCGGGTGCTTGAAAGCGGCATTGCTGCTGCTGATTTCGAGAGAACACGGAAAAAGCGAATCGGCGGGTTTTTGCGGATGCTCAATTCGCCGGAAGCGATCGCGAATGAGTTTACGAAGTTTAAGTTCCGCGATACCGATTTATTTGATGTCATTTCCACATATGAGTCGTTTACGCTGGACGATGTAAACCAGCGTATGCGCGAGCATATTCAATGGCCGCAGCTGGCCGTATCTATCGTAGCGAACGGGTGAGAGAGAACATATGACGCAAAAGTCTTTTGCGGAATCGTGCGTGCTTGTAACCGGCGGCAGCAGAGGAATTGGTGCTGCCGTCGCACAACGGTTCGCCTCCGCGGGTTTTAACATTGTCATTCATTATTTACATTCGCATGAATCCGCCAATGAGGTGGCTCGTGCTTGTTTAGCTTACGGCGTTAACGTACTGACGATTTCCGCCGATTTGCGTTCAAAGGAACAAATCGAGCGCATGCGGGATAAGCTGGAGCAGCATCAAATGCTCCCGGACATTTTAGTGAATAATGCGGGTGTTGCGCATTATGGTTTACTGCAGGATTTATCGGAGGAGGACTGGGATAATGTCATGAACATTAATCTCAAGGGCATGTTCCTTTGTACTCAGACCTTTCTGCCATACATGCTGCAGCAAAAATACGGTCGGATCATTAATGTTTCGTCCGTGTGGGGGATTTCAGGGGCTTCGTGCGAAGTCGCCTATTCCACTGCCAAAGGCGGAGTGAATGCATTTACTAAAGCGCTGGCTAAGGAGCTGGCCCCTTCCGGAGTAACGGTCAATGCAGTCGCTCCCGGAGTGGTCGAAACGGCGATGAACGATCCTCTGCAAGGAGAAGACCGGCAGATGCTCCAGCAGGAAATTCCGGCAGGGCGATTTGCTCAGCCTGATGAAATTGCATCGCTCGTTTATTTTATCGCGTTGCCTGAATCAAGCTATATTACGGGTCAAATTATTTCCCCGAACGGCGGCTGGATCACCTGATTTTTCTCGGCTCATTCATTATGAATAGACACCTCCCTTTCCGCACATATTACAACTGTTATTTTAATAAACTTCAAAGGGAGGAAGAGAAAAATGACAACAGTTTTGACGTATTGGGATAAATGGAAAGAGTTTTTGGGCGAGCGTGTACAAAACGCAAAGCAAACCGGCATGAATGAAGAGGTTATTACAAACTTAGCCAAAGAAATCGGCGATTTCCTTGCGAAAAAAGTAGATCCGAAAAATGATGAAGAGCGCGTTTTGCAGGAATTGTGGAATGTAGCGGACGAGCAAGAAAAGAAAACGATCGCTCACTTGATGTTCAAGCTTGCTGAAAAGAACGCGTAAATTTTGGATATAAAGTGAAAAAGCCTCCGAACGGAGGCTTTTTCCATACATTTTAGTTATTTTGGCCCCATGGGAAGGAAATCCCTGTTTGCCTGTAGAAGTAAGGAAAGGAGACCTATTAAGAAGGCAGAGGAGCACCAAGTATGGAGAATAAAGAAGTAAAAGAATGGTATATGGAATATAAAATACATAAAAACCGTGTCGGATTGCTTGGAGACATCGCGTCTCTGCTCGGCATGCTCGGCATTAATATTATTACAATTAATGGAGTAGAGGATAAAACCCGTGGGCTGCTGCTGCAGTCGGATGATGACGAAAAAATCGATTTGATGGGTAAAATGCTAAAAAAAGTGGACAATATAACCGTAACCGCTTTACGCGCCCCTAAATTGGTGGATATCCTTGCAGTACGTCACGGACGTTATATTGAAAGGGATTCGGATGACCGTAAAACGTTTCGTTTTACCCGCGATGAACTGGGACTTCTGGTTGATTTCTTGGGTGAAATATTTAAGCGGGAAGGCAACCAAGTCATCGGACTGCGTGGTATGCCTCGGGTCGGAAAAACCGAATCGATTATTGCCGGAAGCGTTTGTGCAAAAAAACGGTGGACCTTTGTTTCCTCGACTCTTCTCCGGCAAACGGTTCGCAGTCAGCTGTCAGAGGATGAATATAACCCGAACAACGTGTTTATTATCGATGGAATTGTAAGCACGATCCGATCAAACGAGAAGCACCACACGCTTTTGCAGGAAATTATGGCGATGCCGTCCACCAAGGTAATCGAACATCCGGACATTTTTATTCGTGAATCGCATTACACGTACGATGCATTCGATTATATCGTCGAATTGCGCAACAATCCGGAAGAAGAGATTACATACGAAACGTTTACGACCAACTATGAAGGGTTTTAATGTAAGTACTACTGCTGAGTTTTGAAATTCTGGAGGTGAAAAGGTTGTCGGACTTAGGACAATTGCTTCGGAAAGCAAGGGAAGAAAAAGGATTAACGCTTGATGAGCTCCAGGAAGCGACGAAAATCCGAAAACGATACCTGGAAGCCATTGAAGAAGGACAATTAAGTGCATTGCCCGGCAGCTTTTATGTTCGGGCTTTTGTCAAAAGCTACGCGGAAGCGGTTGGCCTCGATCCAGACGAGGTGCTCGAAATGTATAAGGGTGAGATTCCTCAACCGGCTGTTGAGCAGCCAATTGAGCCTGTCACTCGCAGGAGGCCGCGGGGCATAGGAGCAGAACGGTTCAGCAAAGCGGCTTCAACAATGCTTATGGTGTGCTTCGCAATGCTGATTTTGGGCTCCATTTACTTTTACTTTTTAAAGACGCTTCCTCCAAGGGATCAATCCGTAGAAGAAACACGGGTTACGCCGAAGCTTGCTTCCGAGCTTCCGAAGGATGTTACAGGAGCCGTTTATCAAAATCAAGGTGAAACGCAGGTAGTTCCTGAGCAGCAGGCACCTGCAGCCCCTCAAGCTCAAGTGCCGGAGCAGCCGGCTAAGCAGGAAGCGGCGGTTGAATTTGTTGAAAACCAAAACAATGTCGATGTCTACGCCGTAAAAGCAGGAAGCATGAAAATCGAGCTTACGCTGGACGGCCGCGCATGCTGGGTAGGTTTAAATAAGCAGAACGATAAGGGAGATATGCTTTATCAAGGCTCCTTAAAGCAGGGTGACTCGATGTCGTGGGAATACTCCCACGATGTGTACATGGTCTTGGGCGCTGCCAATGCGGTGAAGCTAAATGTCAATGGCGTCGAAATCGATACGGGGGACCAACCGAATCCGAAGCGGATTCGACTCGTAATCTCCCAAGGCACGCAGCAATAATGTGAATAACTGGCGTTCGGCCGGGCAAGCTATGACAAGTTCAGCCATTACGATAGAAGCGAGGTGTCTTATGACCGTCAGCTGGATTGTTACTGGTTTGGGTGTCATCGTAAGCTTGCTCGGTTGGTATTTGACCCCTGACGAATGGGGGTACGGTATTTTTGGCTTCGGACTTGCCCATATCGTTCTCGGTATTTTGGACATGTTCAGACAGCCTGAGCGCAATCGAGCATAATTGAACAAGGGTGAAGGGGAAGGGCAGCCGTTTCAACGGGTGCCTTTCTTTGTGTGATTGGTTTTGGTATGATGAAAGTTAGGATTTGTTATTTTTTCGGGAAAGGGTGTACGTCTTGAGTTCGGAAAGCTCTTTTGATATTGTTTCGAAAATGGACATGCAGGAATTAACGAATGCCATTCAGCAGGCAGAGAAGGAAATTGAAAATCGTTTTGATTTTAAAGGAACGAAAACGAAGTTCGATCTAGAAAAGGACGCTTTAGTGATCCTTTCCGACGATGAGTTTAAGCTCAACGCCGTAATTGATGTGCTGCAATCCAAGATGATTAAACGCGGTGTGCCGATAAAGAATCTGGATTACGGTAAAATTGAGCCTGCTTCCGGAGGGACGGTGCGGCAGCGGGTTGGTTTAAAGCAGGGAATCGGCCAAGATATCTCCAAAAAAATCAACACGCTGATCCGCGATTCGAAGTTGAAAGTGAAGTCGCAAATTCAAGGCGATCAGATCCGGGTAACGGGAAAAAGCCGCGATGATCTTCAAGCAGTCATTCAGCTGCTGCGCGGGGCCGACCTTGATATTGATTTGCAATTTGTAAACTACAGATAATCAGGAAGAGACCTGGGGAAATCCGACAGGTCTCTTTTTTTGACACTGGAGAAACGTCTATATTATACTTTATGGGATAGGAGGCGCGGTGGAAATGACAGAGAAGATTAAATTCGTGACGTTAGGCTGCGAGAAAAACTTAGTTGATTCTGAAATCATGGCGGGTCTTGTTGCAGAACATGGCCTTCGTCTTGTAGAAGATAAAGAAGAAGCCACCGTAATCGTCGTTAATACGTGTGGCTTTATTGATGCCGCAAAGGAGGAGTCGGTCAACACGATTTTGAACCTTGCGGATCTGAAGGAAACCGGTAACCTGAAGGCGCTGATCGTTTCCGGCTGCCTAACCCAGCGCTACAAGGAACAGCTGCTGGAGGAGATGCCGGAAATCGACGGGATCGTCGGTACGGGCGATTTTCACCGAATCAATGAAATTGTCGACAAGGCGCTGGCCGGCAAAAAACCGATTTACGTTGGAAATCCGGTGTTCAACTATGAGCAGAAGCTGCCGCGTAAAGTAACGACGCCGAGATACACGGCCTACGTAAAAATTGCGGAAGGCTGCGATAACGCCTGCACCTTCTGCAGTATTCCGATCATGCGGGGCAAATTCCGCAGCCGTTCGATTGAATCGATCATTGGCGAAGTTGAGCAGCTTGCTTCTCAGGGTGTGAAGGAAATCAGCCTCATCGCCCAGGATTCAACGAACTACGGCACCGATCTGTACGACCGTTTCATGCTGCCTGAGCTGCTGCAGCGGGTTAGCGAAGTCGAGGGAATCGGTTGGGTGCGGCTGCATTATGCTTACCCCGGCTTTTTTACGGACGAGCTTATTGAGGTTATGGCAAGCAATCCGAAGATATGCAAGTATGTCGATATGCCGCTTCAGCACAGTGAAGACAGCATTCTAAAAAGAATGCGGCGTCCAGGCCGTCAGCGGGATACACGCGAGCTTGTATCGCGGATTCGCGAGCGGATTCCGAATGTGTTCCTGCGCACCTCGCTGATCGTTGGCTTTCCGGGAGAATCCGAAGGGGATTATGAACGGTTATCTTCGTTTGTGCAAGAGATGAAGTTCGACCGGATGGGCGTGTTTGCGTACTCGAAGGAAGAGGATACTCCCGCAGCTCGGCTTCCAGACCAGGTTGCGGATGAAGTAAAGGAATGGCGCGCCAATACATTAATGGAAATTCAGCGCGGTATTTCCTCTCAGGTTGGCGAACGTCTCGTTGGACAGGAGATTGATGTGCTGCTTGAGCGCTACGACGGGCGAAATGATATTTATATCGGCCGATCTCAATATGACGCGCCGGAAATCGACGGAGAAGTGTTTGTGAAGGGCAAGGATTTAAAGCTTGGCGATTTCTGCCGAGTCAAGGTTACCCATGCGTTCGAATACGACTTGTCTGGGGTGGCGGTCGGATGAACCTAGCGAATCGAATTACGCTGCTACGCATCTTTTTAGTGCCGGTTATGGTGTTTTTTTTGCTGGTCAAGCTGGATTTGCCCTCGATTAAACTCGAGGACTTTTCCATTACATACAATCAAATTATTGCTGCTTTTATTTTCATTGTTGCGGCAAGCACCGATGGTTTGGACGGCTACATTGCGCGCAAGAAGAAGATGGTCACCAATTTGGGGAAGCTGCTTGATCCGTTAGCTGACAAGCTGCTGGTCGCAGCGGTTTTGATTTCGCTTGTCGATATGCAAAAGCTGGATTCCTGGATCGCGATCGTCATTATCTCGCGAGAGTTTGCAGTAACAGGGCTGCGGCAGGTTGCGCTGCTCGAAGGCACTGTTATGGCTGCATCCACATGGGGGAAATGGAAAACCGGCATACAAATTACGATGATTGTTGCAATATTATTGAACAACTTCCCATTTGCATTCATCCATTTCCGTTTTGATCTTTTGGCCAGCTGGGCAGGGGCAATTATAACGATTTACTCTGGAATCGATTATTTTTGGAAAAATAAGAACGTACTGCATTTCCCTAAAAATAAAGCATAGCGGGTGGCTGTATGAAAGCAGAAATTATTGCAGTCGGGACAGAGCTGCTTCTCGGACAAATCGTAAACACGAATGCTCAGTACTTATCGCAGCAGCTGGCAGGTTTGGGAGTTCACGTTTATTTTCAAACCGTCGTCGGTGACAACGCTCTACGCTTGGAGGAGGCACTCCGCATTGCCAAGCAAAGGGCGGATCTGGTGCTGCTGACCGGAGGGCTTGGACCAACCCAGGACGATCTTACGAAGGATGCGGTTGCGGGGTTTACCGGGCGTAAGCTGGTCATTCATGAGGAATCGATGCGCAGAATCAGCTCCTTCTTCGAGGAACGCGGGATTCCGATGGTAGAGAGTAATGCCCGTCAGGCTTTGCTGCCCGAAGGGGCAGACGCTCTAATGAACGACACCGGCATGGCCGTCGGCGCGGCTTATGAACATGACGGCACGCTTTATATGATGCTTCCTGGACCTCCGCGCGAGCTGAAGCCAATGTTTGAGCAGTACAGCATTCCTTGGATTCGTAAAATGATGGGTGATGAGCAGCCGCTTTTCTCCAAGATGCTGAAGTTCGCGGGCATCGGCGAATCGTCCCTCGAGCATGCCTTGATTGATTTAATCGATTCGCAGCAGGACCCCTCCATTGCCCCTTATGCCAAAGAAGGGGAAGTGACGATCCGGCTGACGACCAAAGCCTCCTCAGTGGAGGAAGGTGCCGCAAAAATTGCGACAACGGAAGCGGAGATCCGGGCACGGGTCGGAGATTATCTGTATGCGACGGAAGATATTTCGATTGAGCAGGCAGTCATGGCGCTGCTGACTAAGCGCGGCGAGACGCTTGCCCTAGCCGAGAGCTGTACGGGCGGACTGCTGAGCGACATGATTACGACAATTCCCGGCTCCTCCGACATATTTGCTGGGGGCATCGTATGTTATACCAATCAAGTGAAGCGGGAATTGTTAGGCTTGCCGTCAGAGCTCTTAGAAGGCGAAGGTGCTCCTGGAGCGGTGAGCGAGGAGACGGCGCTTGCCTTGGCGACGGCGGTACGGCAGCGGTTCGGCACAACGTACGGCGTGTCGGTCACAGGCGTTGCTGGACCGGCGGAATCCGAAGGGAAGCCCGTCGGACTCGTGTTTGTCGGCGTGGCCGGCCCCGGGGGAGAGCCGCAGGTGTTTAAGCTCTCGCTGCGGGGGAACCGCAGTCTGATCAAGCTGCGCGCCGCCAAATCGGCGTTTTACCGCCTTTGGACGCTGTTAAAATAGTCTTGCCGCTGGAGCGGGGTTAAGCTATAATAAAGGCAATCATTGCGGAAGAACCGCAGCTCACGTTTTTGGTGTGCTGCGGTTTTTTGTTTGCCGTTCACAAAATAATCGAATGTATGTTCGATAAAAAGCTTGGCAAACCTATCGAAAGGCGGTATGATAGTAGAGAGAAAAGAAGCTGATAGCTTTACAGCTTTATCTAGTAAACACGCCTTCTAGGCTTGAATGTATGCAATGAATGATGGAATCATATCGAATAGGAAAAGGGAAGTGAATTCGTTGACGGATCGTCGCGCGGCATTGGAAATGGCATTACGTCAAATTGAAAAGCAATTTGGCAAAGGTTCGATTATGAAATTGGGCGAATCCACCCATATGCAGGTGGAAACAGTTCCGACGGGTGCGCTGGCACTTGATATCGCACTGGGAATTGGCGGTTTCCCACGCGGTCGGATTATTGAAATTTACGGGCCGGAATCCTCCGGTAAAACAACAGTGGCGCTTCACGCCATTGCGGAAGTGCAGAAAGCCGGCGGACAAGCTGCTTTTATTGACGCCGAGCATGCTCTTGATCCACTTTACGCGAGCAAGGTTGGCGTAAACATTGACGAGCTGCTGCTGTCGCAGCCGGATACAGGCGAACAGGCGCTTGAAATCGCCGAGGCGCTGGTACGAAGCAATGCGGTCGATATCATTGTTGTTGACTCCGTTGCGGCACTCGTGCCGAAAGCGGAAATCGAGGGTGAGATGGGAGATTCCCACGTCGGCCTTCAGGCACGTTTAATGTCGCAGGCGCTTCGTAAGCTGTCCGGAGCGATCAGCAAGTCGAAGACGATTGCTATCTTCATTAACCAGCTCCGTGAGAAGGTCGGGGTTATGTTCGGAAACCCGGAAACCACTCCGGGCGGACGTGCGTTAAAGTTCTACTCTTCTGTACGATTGGATGTTCGCCGTGTGGAATCGATTAAGAACGGTAACGATGTCGTAGGTAACCGTACCCGCATTAAGGTTGTAAAGAATAAGGTGGCGCCTCCGTTTAAACAAGCAGAGCTTGACATTATGTATGGGGAAGGCATTTCCCGCGAGGGCAGCATCATTGATATTGCTACTGAAATGGATATTGTGAACAAAAGCGGCGCTTGGTACTCTTACGAAGGCGAGCGTCTCGGTCAGGGCCGGGAGAACTCGAAGCAGTTCCTGAAGGACAACAAGCAAATTGCTGAAGTAATTGAAAGAAAGATCCGCGAAGCAAGCAACCTCGGAGGCCCGTTCCCGAAGACCGGGGCGGATGTTGACGAAGAAGAAGAAGAGCTTTCGCTCTTGGAGTAGTTGACAGCGAATGAAGGACGAGCCGATCCGGCGGATTTCTGCCGTCGAGCAGCAGCCGAAAAATCGAAGCCGATACAATATTTTTGTTGAAGGCTCCTATGCTTTTTCCGTGCATGAAGACGTGTTGGTGCGCTTTCGTCTCTTTAAGAACGAGCCGATTGATGAAGAGGGCATTCAGACGATTCTCGATGCGGAGGAGAAGCAAACGGCGTATGCGACGGCACTCCGGTTTCTCGGCCGAAAACCACGCTCGGCCAAAGAAGTGCGCGATAAGCTTGCCTCCAAGCAATTTACTTCCGAGGTTATTGATCACACCATGGACCGCCTTGTTGCGGACAAGTATGTGAACGACGAGCAATTTTCGGAGCTGTGGACCGAAAACCGCATTTATTATCAAAAGAAGGGCCGAAGGCTGATTCAGCAGGAACTGCTGCAGAAGGGTGTCGCCAAGACGCTTGTCCAGCATACTCTTGAAGAAATCAACCCAGAGGACGAATTTCGTGTGGCGCTGGAAGCCGGTGCGAAAAAATGGGCGAGAACCTATCAAACAAAGCTCGAACGGAAGCATAAAACAGCTTCTTTCTTAATGCGCAGAGGATTCACAGGAGCGTTAGTTCAAAGGGTGCTGCGTGAATTGGAGCAGCGATCGGATGTTGATGCCGAGCCGGAGAATGGATGGGAAGAAGAGGATTAGCTGATTACAAGAACCGTATCGCTCAGAGCCGCCAACGGATTTTTCCGAAGGCGGCTTTTTATTTGCCAAAATACCCAATGAAAAGCCGACAAAAGCAGTATAAGCTTGTCTTGACATTTTTCTAACGCAAAAGCTACAATATAACTTGTATATTTCTTTTTTTCGCCGTATTTTTTATTTTTTCTGGCGAAATCGCAAATATCAAAATGTGTGTTGAAATGGAAGAGACAATTACAAAAATCCCAAGCTTACCCCTTGGTGATGCAACGAGGAGGTGAATCAGATGCATCCTGTGATCTGGATTTTGATCGTTCTCGTTGTTGGTGCAGCATGCTTAGGGATTGGTTATTTTATTCGGAAGTCCTTTGCAGAAGCGAAAATTTCCAGTGCGGAAGAAGCGGCGCGTTTAATCCTTGAAAATGCTCAAAAGGATGGCGAGGCGCAAAAGAAGGAAGCGGTGCTGGAAGCGAAGGATGAGATCCACAAACTTCGTTCTGAAGCGGAGAAAGACATTCGCGAGCGTCGGAATGAAACGCAACGTTTGGAAAGACGGTTGTTGCAAAAAGAGGAATCGCTGGATAAAAAAATGGAGTCCCTCGAGCGCAAAGAAGAACAAATCACCAACAAAGAGAAGCGGATCGAAGAAACTCAAGCACAAATCGATTCGTTGTACAAGCAGCAGGTCAGCGAACTGGAACGGATCTCTGGTTTAACAACGGAAGAAGCAAGAAAGATTATTCTTAGCAACGTGGAGCAGGAGGTTCGTCACGAAACTTCCCAGCTTATTAAAGAAATTGAGCAGCAGGCGAAGGAAGAGGGCGACAAGAAAGCCAGAGAAATTATTACGATGGCGATTCAGCGTTGTGCTGCGGATCATGTCGCGGAAACAACGGTCTCTGTTGTAACCTTGCCGAATGAAGAAATGAAGGGTCGAATTATCGGCCGCGAAGGACGCAATATTCGCGCGCTTGAGACGTTGACCGGTATCGATCTTATTATTGACGATACGCCTGAAGCGGTTATTCTTTCTGGTTTTGATCCGATTCGAAGAGAAATCGCAAGAACATCGCTTGAGAAACTCGTCGCTGACGGACGTATTCATCCGGCTCGTATTGAAGAGATGGTTGAAAAATCCCGCCGTGAAGTGGACGAGCGTATTCGTGAATACGGGGAACAGGCTACATTCGAGGTTGGCGTACACGGACTGCATCCAGATCTGATCAAGATTTTGGGCCGGCTCAAGTTCCGGACAAGCTATGGTCAGAACGTGTTGAAGCACTCAATGGAAGTTGCTTACCTAACCGGACTTATGGCTGGGGAACTGGGCGAGGATGTCACGCTGGCAAAGCGTGCCGGCTTGCTTCATGACATCGGCAAAGCTCTTGACCATGAAGTGGAAGGCTCTCACGTAGAAATCGGCGTCGAATTGGCGAAGAAATACAAAGAGCATCCGGTCGTGATCAACTCTATTGCTTCCCACCATGGCGACTGTGAAGCGACTTCGGTCATCGCAATGCTCGTTGGGGCAGCGGATGCTTTATCTGCCGCACGTCCTGGCGCACGCCGTGAAACGCTGGAAACGTACATCAAGCGCCTTCAGCGCCTTGAGGAAATTTCCGAATCGTTTGACGGAGTCGAGAAGTCGTATGCGATCCAAGCTGGTCGTGAGGTTCGTGTCATGGTTCAGCCGGAAAAGATCGACGACACCGAAGCGTTCCGTCTCGCAAGAGACATTACCAAAACGATCGAAAACGAGCTCGATTATCCGGGACATATTAAGGTTACGGTTATTCGGGAAACTCGTGCAGTTGAATACGCGAAATAATTTCGCAAACCTGGAAAAAGTGGCCGATGCGCCACTTTTTCTTTCATCATCCGATAGTTTGGGAGGCAAAGCTTACGTGCTAGTACTTTTCATTGGTGACATCGTTGGAAACCCGGGCAGACGGGCGGTAAAAGAAGCGCTGCCAGCACTCAAGAGAAAGTATAACCCACAGATCATCATTGCCAATGCGGAAAATTCTGCCGGCGGCAAGGGGATTACCAAAGGAGTAGCGCACGAGCTGTTTGAGCTCGGCGTTCATGGACTAACGATGGGCAATCATACATGGGACCATAAGGAAGTGTTCGAGTTTATCGATGACGAGCCGAGAATGGTGCGTCCGGCCAATTTTCCCCCGGGTACGCCCGGTAAGGGGGCGGCAGTCATCAAGGCCGGAGACAAGGAGCTAGGCATCTTAAACTTGCAGGGAAGAACGTTTCTGCCACCCCTGGATTGCCCGTTTCGCAAAGCGGATGAGCAGCTAGCTTTACTCCGCAAAAAAACAAAATGTATATTAGTTGATCTTCATGCCGAGGCAACGTCGGAAAAAATAGCGATGGGATGGCATATCGACGGAAGAGCCTCCGCACTGGTGGGGACCCATACCCATGTACAAACGAACGATGACGTCATTTTGCCTAACGGTACAGCGTACATAACGGATGTCGGCATGGTAGGCCCTAGAGAAGGCGTATTGGGTATGGACAAGGAATCAGTGCTGAACAAGTTTAAAACCCAGCTTCCTGTCCGTTTTACCGTGGCCGAAGGCCAGTGGATGCTGCATGCCGTCGCGATCGATATGGACGAGGAAACGGGGAAGGCGCGCAGCATAACGAAAATACGCCAGTACGAAAATGACTTTGTAATGGATTAGGCCTGAATAAATGTAGGAAGTCGTTTTACCTCAAAAAAGTGCCGCGGAAGGCAATAGAGCTTGGTTCTAAGCAAAATAGTCATTTTTTTACGGATTCTGAATAATTATTAGTACCGGACGAAAGTAGCAGTCCCCGAGGAGGTACTGATAATGGAAGTATTAAAAGTTTCCGCTAAGTCCAACCCAAATTCCGTAGCAGGAGCGTTAGCCGGAGTACTGCGCGAGCGCGGAGCAGCAGAGCTGCAGGCGATCGGCGCCGGGGCGCTAAACCAAGCGATTAAGGCGGTAGCCATCGCAAGGGGCTTTGTCGCACCGAGCGGTGTAGACTTGATATGCATTCCTGCGTTTACAGATATTGTGATTGATGGGGAAGACCGAACGGCAATCAAGCTCATTGTAGAACCGCGGTAACGTAGACGTCAACAACATTTGAAACGTCTAAAACATGAAACCTCTGGATGCGATCCTACGCATTAGAGGTTTTCATTTTTTTGGGGGGGACGAAACATGCGTTGGATCGATTTGCATTGCGATGTGTTGAGTAAGCTAATGAACGAGCCTCGTCTTTCATTTGATCGGGAAGGGCAGCTGGACGTCACACTTCCAGGTTTGCGCAAGGGCGGTGTGAAGCTTCAGACCTTTGCCATATACATTTCTCAGGAACTCGGGGAGCCGAACTTTTCACATATTTTGAAGGAAGTGGATTTGTATCATTCTCATATCCTCTCCCACCCGCAAATGACTCCTATCGTTACACGAGAAGACTTGGAGCAGCTTTTTACATCGAATGCGAGAATCGGAGCCATGCTTACGCTGGAAGGAGCGGATGGACTCGACGCGGACTTAATGTGTCTCCGTACGCTGTACCGGCTTGGGGTACGGGCGGTTGGAATTACGTGGAACAGTGCGAATTGGGCGGCTGACGGCATTATGGAGCCGCGCGGGGGCGGATTTACGAGAAAAGGCCGGGAGCTGGTACGGGAATGCAATCGCCTAGGCATGGTGCTTGACGTTTCCCATTTGTCGGAGAACGGTTTTTGGGAGCTCCTGCAAATTTCCTCGAAGCCGATTATAGCCTCGCATTCCAATGCGTATTCGCTGTGTCCGCATCCGCGAAACTTGAAGGATGAACAGATTAAGGCAATCATTCGCACGGGCGGCCGAATGGGGATCACGTTTGTCCCTTGGTTTGTAAAAGCTAAGGGGAAGGTGCGGGCGGTCGACGTATTGGAACATATTGATCATGTCTGCTCTCTAGGGGGAGAAAAACAGATCGGAATCGGTTCGGATTGGGACGGCATTGATGTGTGGATTGAAGGCTTGGAAAGAAGTGAAAGCTTGGCTGAGTTTTATGAGCTTCTTCAGCAGCACTACAGCGAAGAGTTGGTGGAACGTATCGTTTGGCGCAATATGTACGAGTTTTTGTCCGACCAGCTTCCTATCGGGCAGCAGGGCTGAGAAAAAGCTTCGCACAAGCGTTTTCATAAAATAAAAGCGGAAAGCGAACAATAATTGAAAGAATCAATCTCAATATTGTATGAATTTCATCGAAAATAGCTATCACTAAAACAATAAGAAAGCACTTGCAATTTTAGGGCGAGCGTCATAAACTTTATTTGACTCGTGAAAAGATATTTTTATTGGCGCTTCACACATATCAAAGGAGATGGGCGTTTTGATTAGTCAATTGTCTTGGAAAATCGGTGGACAGCAAGGTGAGGGCGTAGAAAGTACTGACCGCATTTTCTCGACCGCATTAAACCGACTGGGCTACTACTTGTACGGCTACAGACATTTCTCTTCCCGGATTAAAGGCGGACACACAAATAATAAAATCCGGATCAGTACGAAGCCGATTCGTGCAATATCCGATGATCTTGATATTCTGGTTGCGTTCGACCAAGAGACCATTGACTTGAACGCACATGAGCTTCGTAACGGCGGTGTTGTTGTTGCCGATGCGAAATTCAATCCTACACTTCCAGAAGGAATTGCGGATGTAAGACTGTTCCCGGTTCCAATTACACAAATTGCAGAGGATCTCGGCACCTCGCTATTCAAAAACATGGCGGCTTCCGGCGCATCTTGGGCGCTTCTCGGATTGCCGCTCGAAATATTCGAAAAAGCGGTTGAAGAAGAGTTTGGCCGCAAAGGCGCAGCGATCGTGGAGAAGAACGTAGAGGCTGTTCGCCGCGGCGCGCAATCGATTCTGGATCAAGCGGGCGGACCGCTGAAAGAATTCGAGCTTGAGCCTTCCGACGGTCAAGCAAAATTGTTCATGATCGGCAACGAAGCGATCGGTCTTGGCGCAGTAGCAGGCGGATGCCGCTTTATGCCGGCATACCCGATCACTCCGGCTTCCGAAGTCATGGAGTACTTAATTAAGAAGCTTCCGAAGCTTGGCGGAACGGTAATTCAGACGGAGGACGAAATCTCCGCTGTGACCATGGCGATCGGTGCGAACTACGGCGGCGTTCGTTCCTTGACGGCATCTGCTGGTCCTGGCTTGTCGCTTATGATGGAAGGCATCGGCCTTGCCGGTATGACGGAAACTCCGGTTGTTATCGTGAACACGATGCGCGGTGGTCCATCCACAGGCTTGCCAACAAAGCAGGAGCAATCCGACGTGAACGCGATGATTTACGGTACGCACGGTGAAATTCCGAAGATCGTTATCGCGCCGAGCACAGTGGAAGAGTGCTTCTACGACACGATTGAGTCGTTTAACTTGGCAGAAGAGTATCAGTGCCCGGTTATCTTGATCACCGACCTCCAGCTTTCCCTTGGTAAGCAAACGGCGGAAGGCATCGACTTCAAGAACGTGGAAATCCGCCGAGGCAAGCTGGCTACAGAAGAGCTTCCAGCTCTTGAAGACAATAAGCTGTTCAAGCGTTACGAATTTACGGAAGACGGCATTTCCCCGCGTGTCGTTCCTGGCATGAAGTATGGTATTCACCATGTAACAGGCGTTGAGCATGATCAGGAAGGACGCCCATCGGAAAGCCCGATCAACCGTAAGAAGATGATGGATAAGCGGATGGGTAAGATGAGCAAGCTGCGTATTCAAAACCCAATTCACTACAAGACGAATCATGAAAACCCGGATATTATCATCGTTGGCATGAGCTCTACCGGCGGTACGATTGATGAAGCACGTGAACGTATGGAAGCGGAAGGCATCAAAACCGCTCACATGACGGTTCGCCAAATCCACCCGTTCCCAACAGAAGAGGTTGCAGAACGCGTGAAGCAAGCCAAGACGGTTGTTGTAATGGAAAACAACGCAACAGGCCAGCTGGCTGACCAAATTAAGCTCCATGTCGGGAATGGCGAAAAAATTAAAAACTTACTCAAATACGACGGCACACCGTTCATCCCGTCCGAAGTTCATAAAGCTTGCAAGGAGCTGATTTAATCATGGCAACTTTTAAAGAGTTTCGTAATAATATTAAACCTAACTGGTGTCCGGGCTGCGGAGACTTCTCCGTACAAGCGGCAATTCAGCGCGCAGCGGCTAACGTAGGCCTTGAGCCAGAAAATCTTGCAGTGGTTTCCGGTATCGGCTGCTCCGGCCGGATTTCCGGATATATTAACGCATACGGCCTGCACGGCATTCACGGCCGCGCACTGCCAATCGCACAAGGCCTGAAGATGGCTAACCGTGAGCTGACTGTTATTGCTGCAGGCGGCGACGGTGACGGCTTTGCGATTGGTATGGGCCACACGGTCCATGCGATCCGCCGTAACATGAACGTAACTTATATCATCATGGATAACCAAATTTACGGTCTGACGAAGGGTCAAACGTCTCCGCGCAGTGCGGAAGGCTTCAAGACGAAGAGTACGCCAGAAGGTTCCATTGAGACGACTCTTAGCCCTCTTGAAATCGCATTGGCAGCCGGTGCAACGTTTGTTGCTCAATCGTTCTCGAGTAACCTGAAGCAGCTTACTTCCTTGATCGAAGAAGGCATGAAGCATGAAGGCTTCTCCGTAATTAACGTATTCAGCCCATGCGTAACCTTCAACAAAATCAATACGTATGATTGGTTCAAAGAAAACATTGTTGATCTGGAAGAGACTCCAGACTACGATAACTCGAACCGGATCGGCGCTATGACGAAGTTGATGGAAACAAACGGTATGCTGACAGGCCTTATTTATCAAGATAAAACCAAAAAGAGCTACGAAAATCTCGTTGTTGGCTTTAAGGAAGAAGCGCTTGCGAAGCAGGATCTTACCCTTTCGCAGGAGTATTTTGACAAATTGGTTGCAGAATTCCGATAAGTTTCGCACAATTAGGCATGCGGGCCGACTCACCCGTATGCCTTTTTGCGTTACATGTTATACTAAGTAGGAAACCATACATAAACATTGTTCAGATAGAGAGGCGGAACCCATATGAAGCAAGTACCTGTTGGTGTATCAGCACGTCACATTCATTTATCCCCGGAGCACATTGAAATTTTGTTCGGCGCCGGTTATCAACTTAAAGAGTTCAAACCGCTGTCGCAGCCCGGCCAATTCGCGGCAGAAGAGCAGGTAGCGGTTGTCGGACCGAAGGGACGTTTTGATAAAGTCCGCATTTTAGGACCGGCAAGAGGAGCAACGCAGCTGGAAATTTCGCGCACCGATTCCTTTACGCTTGGCATTCCGGCGCCGGTTCGGCAGTCTGGCAAAATTGACGGCACGCCGGGAATCACGATTGTCGGCCCGAAAGGCGAGGTGACCGTAGATAAAGGCGTAATCGTTGCAGCGCGCCACATCCATTTCCATACGAGCGATGCCGAACGTATGGGAGTTGCGGATCAGCAGGAGCTGCGCGTAAGAGTAGGCGGAGAACGCGGTGTCGTGTTTGAACACGTGATAGCCAGAGTTTCCGATCAATTCGCGCTGGATATGCATATCGATACCGACGAAGCAAATGCGGCCGGAGTGAAGAACGGCGATCTGGCGGAAATTATCGATTGACGAACCGATCCTTTTTCCGTAATCTGATGAAGTAAACAATGTCTCGCGCCTTTTTGGCGGGAGGCTTTTTGTTTGGTTAAAAAAATGCTATAATGTCAAAATGCAAACCGCTAGATATTTTGCGATTTTATAGATCGTAAATCGGCATGATAGAGAGGAAGTGAACAGATGTCGAAAGAAACGAAGGATTACTCGAAATATTTTAACGGTTCCTATAAGATTCTCTCTGAGGATGAGAACGCGAAGAAAATTAGAATACCGGGCCGCGATGTGCAAATCATCTCGGAGCCTTCCTATAAACAAGAAAAGCAGCGCGGCAAGGAAGAGACGCAAATTATTTATGAGCAGGCGATTCCTGAGGAAATGAAGGACTTCGGCCGCATAGGCGGTCAGAAGTATTATCATATTCAAACCTACGGCTGCCAGATGAACGAGCATGATACGGAAACGATGGCGGGTATGTTCGAAGAAATGGGTTTTATCCGCGTCGAGGATCGAACAAAGGCGGATGTTATCTTATTTAATACCTGCGCAATCCGCGAAAATGCAGAGGACAAAGTATTCGGCGAGCTTGGCCATATGAAGACGCTCAAGCTGGAAAAGCCGGATTTGATTCTTGGCGTATGCGGCTGTATGTCGCAGGAAGAATCGGTGGTCAACCGGATTTTGCAGAAGCACGCGCATGTCGATATTATTTTTGGAACACATAATATTCACCGTCTTCCGAATTTGCTGAAGGAAGCTTATTATAGCAAGGAAATGGTCGTTGAGGTGTGGTCCAAGGAAGGGGATATTATTGAGAACCTTCCTAAGAAGCGTGAAGGCATGAAGGCATGGGTAAACATCATGTATGGCTGCGACAAGTTCTGTACGTACTGTATTGTCCCGTATACACGCGGCAAGGAGCGCAGCAGACTTCCGCAGGACGTCATCGCAGAGGTACGGGAGCTGGCGCGTCAAGGTTATATGGAGCTTACGCTACTGGGTCAGAACGTGAATGCGTACGGCAAGGACTTGGAAGACATGGACTATGGCTTCGGTGATTTGCTGGACGAGATCCGCAGCATCGGAATCCCGCGCGTACGGTTCACGACTTCGCATCCACGCGACTTCGATGACCGATTGATTGAGGTTCTTGCGAAACGAGGCAACCTCGTAGAGCATATCCATCTTCCGGTGCAGTCCGGAAATACGGAAATTTTGAAGCGGATGAGCCGGAAGTACAGCCGCGAGCATTATCTTGAGCTGGTCCGTAAGATTAAAGCGGCGATTCCGGATGTCGTTCTGACCACGGATATTATTGTAGGCTTCCCTGGGGAAACGGAAGAACAGTTCCAAGACACGCTGTCGCTGGTCGAGGAAGTGAAATACGACTTTGCCTTCTCGTTCATTTATTCTCCACGTGCCGGTACGCCGGCGGCGGAAATGGAGGATAACGTACCGATGGCAGTCAAGAAAGAACGTCTTCAGCGTCTAAACGATTTGCTCAATCGATACAGCAAGGAAGGCAATGAAGCACTTCGAGGAGAAATTGTCGAAGTGTTGGTTGAAGGCGAGAGCAAAAACAACCCGGATGTACTCGCCGGCCGCACACGGACGAACAAGCTGATTCATTTTACGGGAGATAAGGCGCTAACAGGACAGCTTGTATATGTCCGCGTCTTGGAACCGCAAACTTGGGTACTCAAAGGTGAACTGGTGGAAACACCGATGAAAACCGTGGCACACGGTTAAGGAGTGATAGAGGATGGCAGCACATAACCACGAGCACGATCATGATCATGAGCACGGAGAAGGATGCGGAATTGAAAAGTTCCACATCCGCGATTTGCGGGTACGTGAAGATATTTTGGCCAAAGCAGAGGATCTCGCAGGGCTTATTATGACGTCGGACGAGGTCCGTACGTTTCAGGAAGCAGAACGCAAAATCAGCGGCCACAAAGAAATTCAAGACATCATTTCCTCCATCAAGCGGAAGCAGAAGGAAATTGTCGCGTTCCAATCGTTTCAGAATGAGAAGATGGTGCAGAAGATCGAACAGGAAATTGAAGAGCTGCAGGACAAGCTTGATCAGTATCCAATCGTAACCGAATTCCGTCAAACTCAGGAAGACTTGAACTACTTGCTGCAATTGATTATCAACATTGTGAAGGATACAGTTTCGGATCAGATCAATGTGGAATCCGGTACAGCAGTTTCGAGCGGCGGAAGCTGCAGCGAATAATAACGGGAAATGAAAAAGAAACAGCGGCATTCAGATGATGAATCCGCTGTTTCTTTGTTTTTTCGGGCCATGATTGGAGGTTACATTTTCGGGCCGGCATGAGATTTGCTGAGCTGGTCGTAAAAGTTAGCGTTGGCCGTTAATACATAGGGCAGTAGGAAAATAAATCCAATACCAAATGTAACAATGCTCAGCAGCGCCCAGCCGATAAAGCTAAGCTGCAGAAGAAAGTACCTCCATTTGTATCCGTCCATCAGCTCGCTGCTTTGACGGATCGCATCCATTACCTTCATATTCGGATTGTCGTTTAAAATGTAAAAGGCTTGGGAGTAGCGGAACGAAGCGATGATTCCCGGAATAACCAACAGCAAAGTCCATAAAAACGTGAACAAGGAGATCAGTAAATATAGTCCGAGCGATTTTCCAAAGTTTTGAAAGCCCTCAAACAGCTGTGAAATTTGAGGGACACCTCCACGCGGGAATTGGATAAAAAATAAGTATATGCCTAGAGTGAACGCTCCGCTGATAAGAAGTTGGACAATATAGCCGACCTGCGGTATATAGCTTAACACGGTAAATATTCCGATATAGATCAAGCCAACCGCAATACTAATGCCCCAGTTCCCTTTCAGCTGCTCCCTTGCGAGTGCCCGTAGTTCATGGTTGGATGCCACCATTTCATTCCTTTGGTTCTCCACCTTTTTCATCCCTCCAAATGATTCGATGTAACATCCTATTCAGGAACCCGCGATTCTTTCTTATCTTTTTACGAAAAAAGGCTCGTTTGGTACAGAATATTCGCAGCGTCAGGGGACATACTTCCTACTGAGACTTGGCCTGGAAGGGGTTAATTGCGGATGAGTGACTCATTGCAAGCCTTTACTGATATGAACCAATTGGACGCACTGATCAACGAGGCCGCCCAATCCAAAATTGTAATGCTGGGTGAGGCATCGCATGGTACGTCGGAGTTTTACACGATTCGTGCGGAAATTACGAAGCAATTAATCGAAAAGCATGGCTTCTCCTTCATCGCAGTTGAAGGGGATTGGCCTTCCTGTTATGAAATGAATCGTTATGTAAAGCAGAAGCCGCAAACCTCCGCTGAGGATGCTTTGGTTGCAGCGTTTGGAAGATGGCCGGAGTGGATGTGGGCGAACCGGGAGACTGCTGAGCTTATTCGGTGGCTGTCCAATTACAATCAAGAGCAGCTGAAGAAAGGGCAGGAGCGTACCTGCGGTTTTTATGGAATGGATGTGTATTCCCTGTGGGAGTCTCTTGACGAGATCATGAGCTATTTGGAGCGCACAGGAGCGTCCCCAGAAGAAATACAGGCGGCTAAGCGGGCATATCACTGCTTTGAGCCTTACCATAAGGAATCGCAAATGTATGGAGTTTCGGCAGCGTTTTTATCCGCCACCTGTGAAGACGAGGTTGTAGAGCTGCTGACCTCCATGAGACAAAAATACAGTAAGGCGGATTTGCAAAACGAAGAGCAGCTCAGTCAGGAGCTGAATGCTCTTGTGGCGGTGAATGCTGAACGCTATTACCGTTCGATGGTGCGCAGCGACGCCGAATCGTGGAATATTAGAGACATGCATATGACGGAGGTGCTGTTCCGTCTGCTTGATTTCCATGGTCCGGATGCCAAGGCGGTCATTTGGGAGCACAACACCCATATTGGGGATGCCAGAGCAACGGATATGGCTGGGGAAGGCATGGTCAATGTCGGCCAGCTAGTGAGAGAACGTGAAGCCTCATCATTTGCCATCGGTTTTTCTACCTACAAAGGATCGGTAATCGCCGGTACGGAGTGGGGAGCGGAGCCGGAGGTGATGAAGGTTCCGGAAGCGCAGCTGCAAAGCTGGGAGCAATATTTCCATAAAGAAGGAAATGGTGAGAATGTCTGGATTCGATTCGACAACAAAACAGGCAAATTTTATGAAAAAAAAGGACATCGTGCGGTTGGTGTCGTATATCACCCTAAATATGAATGGGGAAATTACGTACCGACGGTAATGGCTGAGCGTTACGACGCC
The DNA here is from genome assembly GCF_011421635.1 of Paenibacillus turpanensis. Classification (GTDB taxonomy): domain Bacteria; phylum Bacillota; class Bacilli; order Paenibacillales; family YIM-B00363; genus Paenibacillus_AK; species Paenibacillus_AK turpanensis. The sequence goes on along the minus strand of NZ_WTLI01000001.1, from coordinate 52,008 downwards.
CTCATTCATGTGGAAGAAACAACCGCTTTACGACCGCTTGTGAGGGAAGCGTTAGGAGAGCGGTAAAGCAAATTAGAGGAGAGGGGATTATCAATGCTTAGTGCGAAACTGCTGGAAAAGCTGAATGACCAAATGAATTACGAGTTTGCTTCCGCAAATGTGTACATGGCGATGGCCGCTTATTGCTCGGCGGAAAGCTTGGACGGATTTGCAAACTTCTTTATTGTGCAGGCGGAAGAGGAACGCTTCCATGCGATGAAAATTTACCATTTCATCAATGCGCGGGGCGAACGTGCCTTAATCCAAGGAATGGAGACGCCGAATAATAGCTTTGAATCGGTGCTTCAGGCATTCCAGGAAGGCTATGAACACGAGCTTAAAGTAACGAAGCGCTTCTATGAATTGTCCGACCTTGCGATCGACGAGCGAGAGCATGCGACTATCCACTTTTTAAAATGGTTTATCGATGAGCAGGTGGAAGAAGAATCGTTGTTTGACAGCATCATTCAAAAGCTGAAGCGGATCGATAAGGACAGCAACGCCTTCTTTATGATGGATACGGAATTTGCTTCCCGCTCTTTTACTCCGCCAGCTGGAGAGTAATATGTAAGACTAAAATACTACCCATGGATGAATTCCAGGGTAGTATTTTTTGACTAAAAATTAGTCTTTTTTAGTAGCAATACATAATTTTCCGTGTTATTATAGGCTCCTAGACTAGTGATAACCATTATCATCAGGGCTAAATACATAGGACAAATGGAGTGGTCAGAGTGCAATCAGCTTCACGGAAATTGGGATCGTCTTTATCGGCTAAATTTATGCTGAGCACGGGACTTGTTATGCTTGTCGTCATGCTCGGGCTGCTATCTCTTCAATGGAACACCATTGCTCGAGATGTGGAGGCACAGCTTATGGATAAAGGCAGCGGATTAGCCAAGTCTATGTCCCAGTCGCTGCAAGCGGTTACCGAGCAGGATATACGAAACGGGGTTATGCTCTCCGATGGTACATATGTAAAGGGAGAAGAGTTGAAGCGGCAAATTTTTAACGACGAGCTTACTCTTATTCCTGAAAGTGAACAGGCGGCAAAACATCGGCTTCAAGCAAACGCAGCGGAGATGTCCGCAGAACAAGCTTTATTTAACGGAAGTACGGCGCCGCTTTGGCAGTACGAGTTGAAATATACAAGCGCCTATGATCGATATACGGATGAGCGCTGGCAATCGCTGATTGACGGATTTTTAGCGGACCCGACGATTCAATTTGCCATCCCGATTGCTTATTCGGATAATCCTGCAGCGATTGGATATGTGTCCACGCATAACCGCAGCTACTCTCCGGAAGGGCCGGCTTCGGCGGACACCTGGGGGAATACGGGCTTGGTAAGCCAAAAATACCGCGCGAACCGGGTGTTTAATGATCCCGTCGGTTACGCCGCAGCTGCCTACAATGACCAAAGTCAGGTGCTGCTGCAAAAATATGAGCGTGTGATGGAAGGAGCTTCTTCGGAGGTTTGGGACATTTCGTACCCGCTCTATATTGACGGCCAGCATTGGGGCGGCGTACGGATTGCCTTTTCCAAGAAAGATTCGGATGCATTGATTGCCAAGCAAAGAACGATGCTGCTTGTACAGTTTGGTGTCCTATTCCTTGTTATCATCGCAATTATTTTCATTCTCAATCGTGTGGTGGTCGGACGCAAGCTGGCGCTTGTGCTTCGGGCGGCGCGTAATTTAAATTCCGGAGAGGCCGATCTGACGTACCGTATACCGGTTAAGGGCAGTGATGAGCTTTCGATGCTTTCCATTGAAATTAATCAATTTTTGGACCGTCTTCAGGGGTTGATCCGCGGGATCCGTCAGTCGGCATTGGAAACCGCTTCTTCGGTTGAAGTACTCCGAATCACCGCCGAGCAGTCCAGTCGTCTTACGGACGAAATGTACATGTCGATTCAGCAGGTCGCGGAAGGAACGGAAAAGCAAAACCAAGCAACAAGAGAAAGTGCGGGGGTCATGGAGGAAATGGCGGTTGGCATCCAGCGTATTGCCGAAGCGGGAGCCGCCGTAAGCGAATCTGCAGGGACACTGCTGCAGCATGCCGAAGCGGGCAACAAATATGTTGACCGAACGGTTGAAGGAATGAACCTTCTTGGCGAGGCAACCGGTAAGCTGTATGGTTCTGTGCACACGTTAAACAGCCAAGCACAGGAAATTGGGGAAATCGCCCGGTTAATTACGGAAATTTCGAATCAGACCAATCTGCTCGCTTTGAATGCAGCAATTGAATCGGCAAGGGCGGGAGAGCACGGACGAGGCTTTGCCGTCGTAGCCGCTGAGGTTCGGAAGCTTGCGGAGCAAACGCAAACGTCGGCAAAATCCATTACGGAGCGGATTACGGCGATTCAGCATACTTCATCGGCGGTGTTTCAAGCCATTTCGGCGGGAACGGAAAACGTGAACAAAAACCTGGAGGCGGTTAAGGAGTCCGGCGCGCTCTTCCACAGCATTTATGAATCGGTGAAGCACGTAACGGAGCAAATCCAAGATATATCCGCTGCCTCGCAAGAAATGTCGGCCGGTTCGGAGGAGGTCACTGCGTCCTTGGAGAATATGGCGGTCGTTGCAAACGATTCGGCCGGCTTTACGGCGAGCTTGGCAGAGGCGTCTTCCCATCAGGTTGCTCGTATAAAGCAAACCACGGAGCTGGCCGAGGATATGGAAAAGGCCGCCCTCTCTTTAAAGCAGGCGACCGAAACATTTATTTTAGAGCGTGAATCATGATGTAAGTGAAACTCCGTTGGCTAAAGCGTGAAGATGCTCAGCCGAAGTGATAAAGGGCTCCTTCGTAAGCTTGTCGAAGCAAAAGCCAGGGACTAACTCCGCAGCTGAGACCGGCTCGGGCCGGTCCAGCAGGCCGCATGTCCAAGCTAGATAACCGATCAGCTGTTCGGCTGAGCTGCCGCCGTCCCGAATCGAGCGGACAGCAACGGAACCGTGCCGCTTCGAAAGGCGGCTTCCGTCCGGGCCATAAAGCAGCGGGACGTGCGCGAACTGCGGGGCTTCATGCCCTAACGCTTCATATAAATGCAATTGCCTTGGAGTCGAATCGAGCAGATCGGCTCCTCTTGTGATGTGCGTAATGTTCATGGCGGCATCGTCAATAACGACCGCGATCTGGTAGCCTATGATTCCGTCTGCGCGTTTTACGATAAAATCACCACCGAATTGTGCGGAGTAATGCATGTCGCCGTGCACAAGGTCGTGAAAAAGGCAATCGTGGTTCGGCAGCACGAAGCGGGCAGAGGGTGTTTTTATTGCTGCCCGTTCACGCTGTTCCTCGGCGGTTAGCGTCCTGCACCAGCCGGGATATATCGGCCCCTCGGAGGCAATGCCATGCGGGGCGCTTGCGACCGACATGAGGTCGGCCCGGCTGCAGTAGCAGGGGTATAACCTGCCGTTCTGCCTCAGCTGCTCCAGCGCGTGCTCGTAAAGCTCGGTACGTTCGCTCTGGTCATAGGGGGCGTGAGGGCCGCCGGCACCATCCGGTCCCTCGTCCCAATCGAGGCCAAGCCAGCGCAGATCCTCGATTATTTGCTCTGCCATGCCCGGCTTTGTGCGAGGGCGGTCGAGATCTTCCATTCGCAGCACAAAGGTACCGCCTAAACGGCGGATTTGCAGCCAAGCAAGCAGGGCGGTGCGTGCATTTCCAATATGGAGCTGGCCGGAGGGAGTGGGTGCAAACCTGCCGCGTACCATTGATTTCATCTCCTCATGGGGTTGTTTGTAGATTGGATGTGAAAAATGAATGCAAAAACGAGCAGTCCAGAAGGGCTGCTCGTACAATGTCCTTATGTAAATGGCGGAGCTGACGGGATTCGAACCCGCGGTCTCCTGCGTGACAGGCAGGCATGTTAGGCCTCTACACCACAGCTCCATATCGTTTTTCGGACAAGTAGTATCATAACATGGAGCAAGCACTTGTGCAACAACTATTTTATCACACATTTTCCATGTTAAATATTATGGGTATCGTTTCAGAATCGAATCCGTTATGATGGAGCCCAGGTCGCTAAGAAGCGTCCAAACCAAAATGTAATGGAGGAGATTTCGTCAATGAAACATTGGAAACAAGCATTTGCCGCTTGCGTGATGGTTGCCGCAATCTCTATGCTGCCTCAAGCAGCTTCCGCGAACGCTCAACCGACACACATCGTGAAAGCAGGCGACAGCATCTGGTCTATCGCCGTTCAATATAAAGTATCCTTTTCAAAGCTGCTGCAGGCCAACCCGAAGCTGCTAAACCCTAATCTGATTTACCCGGGACAAAGTGTAACGATTCCTGCTGCAGCCAGCCAACCGGTGAGCCCAGCTCCGGCAGCACCGCAGCCTGCTCCAACGGGTGCTCCAGCCACGGCTGCTGCTGACTCGATAGAAGCTTGGGAGAAGCAGGTTTCCGATCTGGTGAACCAGGAGCGTGCGAAGGCAGGATTAAACCCATTAACTTTGGATGTTAAGTTGAGTGGAGTAGCCCGTGCGAAATCGGCGGATATGATGAACAATAAATACTTCTCCCATCAATCGCCGACCTATGGCTCTCCTTTTGAGATGATGAAGTCGTTCGGAATTACGTATCGTGCGGCAGGGGAAAACATTGCTGCAGGTCAAACGTCTCCGCAGGCGGTTGTGACGGCATGGATGAATTCTCCGGGCCACCGCGCCAATATCTTGAGCGACAAGTTTACGTCGATCGGGGTTGGACTTACGAAAGGCGGTTCCTACCGCTATTATTGGACACAAATGTTCATTGGAAAATAACATTCCCCAAATCGAAAAAGACGATGCGCTGGATAACGGCGATCGTCTTTTTTTTCTTCCATACGGCTTTTCAATTTCCTGGGAAACCGCATAATTCGCCTTCCGCAGCGCATTTTTGTAGAATGGGCGCAGTTTTTGTCCAAGGCTCCTCGTTACCACTGCAGCCGCTTCTTTGCAGCCGGGGTCATCCGTTCCGGCGTCCATGCAGGCCGCCAGACCACTTCGACCTGCACCGATTGAATTCCTTCCTGAAGCTTTAACAGCTGTTCTACACCGCCAGAGATTGTATCGTGGAGCGGGCAGCCCGGCGTAGTTAACGTCATCGTAACATTGATATCCGTTTCGTTTACTTCGATGCCGTATAGTAAGCCGAGATCGACAATATTGATGCCTAGCTCCGGGTCGATGACCTGCTTAAGCAGCTCCTGAATTTGCTCTACCGTCCATGTTTTCATTGTAATCTACTCCTTCCGTTATTTACGAAATACGTTCACGATGAGCGTCATATATACGAAGCATCCCGCTGCGAGAAGTGTTCCTCCCAAGGCTGAGACGGCAGGCCATTCGCCGACAAGCCCCGCAAGCGCGACGATTAGCGCCCCGGCGATTGCGATTAAGCTGTGCTTCACATGCCTGTCATTTAGTAAATCGGCCATCGAGGGAGTTTTCTGCTTTCCTACGAGATTTCCGTATTTTCGCGTCCACCAAAGAAAAGGCACGATTTTTGACATGTAGCCAAGGATCGTAAAACCAACCCAGCCCCATAAATAAAACCATCCTGCAGCCAGCATCCCTTCAGGGGATACGGCCGCCTCCGGAGCATAAAAGCTCCATCCGGTCCAGACTGCCGCGCCGAAGGCCAAACAGGCTGCGCTTGCGATCGTGAACGCGATACCGGAGCCGGGAAACTTATGCTTCCTCTTATAAATAAGGCGCATATGGGCGAGGTAGCAGAGCAGAGACACGGTAAGCAGCAATAATGCAGCGCTTTGTACATACCGAGAAAGCTGAAGCAGGTTTCCGGCAGCGCCGGCTACAACAGCAGCGAACCATAGCGACGTCGCTGCGATTTCGAAGCGAACGGGGTACCCGTGGGACAAATAAAACATGGGGAGCATTTTGTAGCTGAAGCCGGTAATCAGCAGCCCGAACCAGCCCACCATGCCAAGCCACAGATGCGCGCCAAACAGTGCTGAATGATAGTCAGGTGCCCACGTAAAGGCCAGATTTAATCCCATAGCGAGCCCAGTTGCCCCGGTAAGGACAAGACAGAGCACCGCTCCGCATGCGCTGATCGTCACGGAATTCCACAGCCGTGCACGAAGCAGGGTTATCCCGATATTCACGGCAAAAACCATAATGCCGCTAAAGGTTAACGACGCGAAAAATGCCAATGGCATGACAGCACCCAGTCGATAGTTGATGAGCATGCCGGCAGTACCTAAAGTGAACAGCGCATAATGGACGAAGCCGAGGCGCTCGCTGAATACATGGCGCTGCAGGACGACATGCAGCAGCTGATAAACCGCGCCCATCGCAATCATTGTGGCCCAGCCTAAGATAAGAAGGTGCGCCTGAGTCCATGTTTCCGGACTGCGCGGATGGTTTACGAGCCACGAGGACAAGGTGAAGAACGATACGGCTTGATGAAGCAGGAAACCGGCTATTCCGGTGGCAATAAAGCATAGCGGCAGCCTGAACATGGAAATACACCCCCTTTACGATTTCGTAATCGTCACCTTCGCGGAACCATCCTCTTGCTCTTCAATGCTGTAGGAATAGCCCAATGTATTTAGTTCCTCGATCAGAAATGCCGGGACGCGGTCATTATGAATTTGGACCATAGCTCCCGGCTGGAGCTCCTCTAGAGTCTTTAGCGTCCGTACCATCGGAGCGGGCGGCTGCAGCCCCCGGTTATCCAAGACGACAAGGCCAACCCCGCCAGCACATTCGGCAGCATCCGTATCCACTGAAGGCTCGCCGGTGCATCCTTCAATCGATGCCGCTTCCTTTTCTAACTCCGCCCGCCGCTGTTTCGGTACAAAGGTTACCGCCCAATGATCGGACGAGATTTGATCCACACGGTTTACATATCCCTTCGTTTTCATTAGAGCGAGCAGAGGAGTCGGGCGAAAGGGGGCGTGGAGAAGGAAGGTGTCCTCTGGTGTCAGCTCCTTGACCTTCTCCATAATGAGCTGAAAAGGCTCAAGCTTCTTTTTCAGATAAGGACGTGCGTCGAATTCAATTGTTTTTGCCATGATGAATCAGCCTCCAATGATGAATAGTTGGTGAGAATGATTTTCAGTTCGATACGCTGATTATAAAGCCGCTTTATAGGCAAGAAAGTGATGCGCATCACAACGGTTTTTCGTGTGATATTGTTCACACCTGACAGGTGATGACCATCACATCGGACACAAGCCATCTTTATCTACAATGAATGAAGAACTTAACGGATAGAGGAGGCTGTGAAAATGGGAGCATACAGCGGAGCAGAAACGGTAGGAGCGATTGTTGCCGATTTTCCGGGAGCGAGCAATATATTTAAGGAATTTCAGATTGATTTTTGCTGCGGTGGCCATAAGCCATTAGAGGAAGCCATTGCGTTAAAAGGACTAAAGCGCGAGGTGGTCATCCAGCGTTTGAATGATGCGAAGCAGCAGTCCGATGCAAGAGCGGCAGCGACGGTTGACTGGCGAGTGGTAACGATGGGCGAATTGGTCGATCACATTTCCACGAAGCATCATGCTTTTCTAGTGAAGGAGCTTCCGGTATTAAGCGAATTTGTAACGAAGGTAATGCGCGTACACGGGGAACATCAGCCGGATGTGTTGAAACCGCTTCATCGCTTGTACCACCAGCTGAAGCTGGAAATCGAGCTGCATTTGGCGGAGGAGGAGCAGGTGCTGTTCCCGCTCGTTAAGCAGGCGGAAGGAACAAATGATAGAGCGGCGCTGCAAAAAGCGGTTCACGCCATCGGAGGCCTCGTCCACGATCATAACGGGGTCGGCGAGCTGCTGAAGCAAATTCGCGAAACGACAAATCAATTTGAGCTGCCGGCAGGAGCTTGCACCACGTACCGGATCACGTTCCAGAAGCTTCAGGAGCTGGAAGCGGATATGTTTGACCACATCCATTTGGAAAACAACATTTTATTCCCGAGAATCGAGGCGTACTTAAACGAAAACGGGGGGGATTGCGCATGCAAACCACAATAAAGCAGCGAATTCCCAAGCAGCCGGAGAAGGTGCCGGCAACGATTCAGCAGTGGGATCCGGAAAATGAAGCATTTTGGGAGTCTACGGGCAAGCGTATTGCGACGCGCAACCTTTGGATTTCGATCCCGGCGCTGCTCTTAGCTTTCTGCGTATGGCAGCTCTGGTCGGTGGTAGCGGTAAATTTGAACAGCGTCGGCTTCCAGTTTTCGCCGGACCAGCTGTTTACCTTGGCCGCTCTGCCGGGGCTAACCGGCGCGACATTGCGCATCTTTTACACCTTTCTCGTGCCGATTGTCGGCGGACGAAACTTTACAATTTTATCTACCGCGTCGCTGCTCATCCCAGCGATTGGTATCGGCTTCGCCGTGCAAAACCCTGAAACGCCTTACTACGTTATGGTGATCCTCGCTGCGCTTTGCGGCTTCGGCGGCGGTAATTTCGCTTCTTCAAGCGCGAACATCAGTTTCTTCTACCCGAAGAAGGTGAAGGGCACCGCGCTTGGCATGAATGCGGGTTTAGGCAATCTTGGCGTCAGTGTTGTCCAGTTCTTGACGCCGGTTATCGTAACGTTTGGCGTGTTCGGCTCGCTCGGAGGCTCGGCGCAAATTTTAACGAAAAACGGGGCGGAGCAGCAGCAGTGGCTGCAAAATGCGGCTTTTATCTGGGTTGTTCCGATTATTTTGACTTGTATTGTCGCTTATTTCGGCATGAACAATTTGGCTTCCGCCAAGTCCTCCTTCCGTGAGCAGGCAGTAGTATTCAAAAACAAACATACATGGATTATGAGCTGGCTGTACACGATGTGCTTCGGATCGTTTATCGGGTATTCCGCGGCATTCCCGCTTCTTATAAAGACATCATTTGAAGGCATCAACCCGCTGACGTACGCCTTCATTGGTCCGTTGCTCGGGGCGCTGATCCGTCCGGTGGGCGGCTGGCTGTCCGATAAGCTCGGCGGCGCGAAGGTTACGTTCTGGGACATTATTGTGATGCTGGGCGCAACGGTGGGGGTTATCTATTTCCTAAGCGTACACCATTTTACCGGCTTCCTGCTCATGTTCCTGCTGCTGTTCATTACAACGGGGATTGCAAACGGCTCGACGTTCCGCATGATTCCGGTCATTTTCAAGCAAAAGGAAGCGGCGGCTGTTATCGGCTTCACTTCGGCGATCGGTGCTTACGGGGCGTTCTTTATTCCGAAGGCGTTCGGTCTTGCGATCGACAAAACCGGTGCGCCGGACGCAGCGCTGTACGCTTTCCTTGCTTATTATGTCACCTGCTTGGTGATTACCTATTGGTTCTATTTCCGGAAGAACGCGGAAGTGAAATGTTAAGCTGATGAATTGTCTGAAACAAGATCAGGGTTTTTCCCGGCAAGTTTCGGGGGAAACCCTGATGGTTTGTTTCCCGGCTAGCCCTTACTATTAAGAACAAGAAGCTCGACCAAACGAAGCAAGGAGGAATAAACATGAAGCCGCAGACGGCTGCAGGAAGCTACAACAAAGCATCAATCGATAGAGCATTTGCCTCTAAGTTTGCTAGAAACATGTTTTTCTCAGTTTTGATTTTGTTCCTCTTGTCTCTGATCGGAACCCGGATGTTCACCCATATCGATTTAAATCTTTACGGCTATATGGTCGGAACGATTGTCTTTTTAGGCGGGTTGTTTTACCGCTTTCTCGCTTGGAGCGAGCGGCCGCCGGCGAAGGTGTTTATCGCTAAGGGCTGGAAGCTGCTGTTCCAAGGGAAAGCTTCCAAAACCGCAGTAAATTCGGCCGATAATTTGGTGCTGTACCGTTTCATTTGGAATCGTGCGCCGTACCGTTGGCTGCAGCATTTTTTGATCGGGTGGGGCTGTATGCTGTCGTGTTTCGTCACCTTCCCGCTTGTGTTCGGATGGATGTACTTCACGATGGACGACAACGGCATGTACAACGTGGTCGGTATGGGCATGAATTTGATGACCGTGCGTGCAGACGGCTTCATCGCTTACCTGTTTTATAATGCGCTGAATATTACGGCCTTCATGGTCATTGCAGGTGTGTGCATGGCGCTTTACCGACGGGTGAAGAACATGCAGGCGAGAGCGGAACAAACGTTTATGTACGATTTTATGCCGCTGTACATGCTGCTTTTTGTGAGTGTGACCGGGCTGCTGCTTACCTTCAGCAATCTTGTGATGCACGGCTTCCTGCATCCGGAGCTGTCCTTGATCCATCAGTTTTCCGTCATCGTAACGCTGATTTATTTGCCGTTCGGCAAGCTTGCTCATATTCCGATGCGCCCGCTTGGCGTATTCGTCAAAAATTACCGCGAGCATTACAGTGCACAGGCGATGAAGCCATGCCAGGCTTGCGGCACCGAATTTATTTCGCTGGAGCAGTCGAATGATGTTATCGAGGTGCTGAAGCAGAACGAAATCAACTTCAAGACGCAGGAAGGCTATCATCTTGCCGAGCTGTGCCCGTCCTGCCGCCGGAAATTCCGAATCGGACGGTTTAGCGGAATTCCGACACACACGATTAAAGCCAAGGAGGCGAACCAGGATGCAAAGGGATAATACAGCCGTGAAAAAAATACAAAACGTCATCCATCCCGATGAAAACTTGGTGTCCACCCATTGCTGCTACTGCGGCATGCAGTGCGGGATGAAGCTTCGGGTCAACACAAAGACGAATAAGATTATCGGGGTTGAGCCCCGTTACGACTGGCCGGTTACGCTCGGCAAAATGTGCCCGAAGGGTGTCACCGCATATCAAACGGTGAATCACCCTGACCGGCTGCTTACACCGCTAATTCGTGAGGATGCTTCCTTAAAGGGGACGAAGGAAGGCTTCCGTCCGGCGACCTGGGAGGAAGCTTACGACCTGATCGCCCGCAGATGGAGGCAGCTGCAGCTGCAGTATGGAAACAGCAGCATCGGCGTGTTTAGCGGCGTATCGATGACAACCGAGAAATGCTATTTAACAGGGAAATTTGCAAGAGTTGCGCTGCAAACCAGATATATCGACTATAACGGACGCTTCTGTATGTCCAGCGCAGCGGCCGGCATGATCCGCAGCTTCGGCATTGACCGCGGCTCCACGCTTCCGTGGACGGATCTGCATGAGACGGACTGCTTGTTTATCGCAGGCAGCAACACGGCGGAATGCCATCCGACCTCGATGTTCCGCATCTGGGAGGTGCAGGAGCGCGGCGGCTACTTGATCGTCGCCGACCCGCGTGAAACGCCGATTGCCCGCCGAGCGGATCTGCACTTGGATTTGCGCCCGGGAACTGATTTGGCGCTGGCCAACTGTATGGTTAATTTACTCATTGAATATGGCTATGCGAATCAACAATTTATTGAGCAGCATACCAACGGCTTCGCCGAAACGCTGGAGGTTGTGAAGCAATTTACTCCAGAATATACGAGCGAAATTACGGGAGTTGCGCCGGAGAAGCTGGTGCGCGCCGCTCATCTGTACGGCAAAGCGCCGAACGCCATCGTGATGTTCGCACGCGGCATCGAGCAGCAGCATAAGGGCGCGGACAACGTGTCCGGCTACATGAACATGGCGCTGGTGACCGGCAAAATCGGACGGCCGAAGGCGGGCGTGGCCACCTTCACCGGACAGGCAAACGGGCAAGGCGGTCGCGAGCATGGGCAAAAATGCGATCAGCTGCCGGGCTACCGTAAAATCGACAATCCTGCGCATGTGGAGGCCGTAGCGAAGGTGTGGGGCATCGAGCCTTCGGAAATGCCGGGCGTTGGTGTTTCCGCCTACGAAATGTTTGACAAGATGAAGGAGAAAACGATTCGCTCCTTGTATCTGCTCTGCTCCAATCCGGCCGTCTCGGCGCCGAACTTGAACCATGTACGCTCTGCGCTGAAAGGGCTCGATTTTATGGTGTGCGCAGACTTTTTCCTTTCGGAATCGGCGGAATTTGCCGATGTGGTTCTGCCGACGACAACATGGTCGGAGGATGAGGGCACGGTCACGAACCTCGAAGGGCGAATTATTAAAATTAACAAAGCGCAGGAGCCTCTTGGCGAAGCGAAGCCGGACTGGAAGATTCAAATCGAGCTTGCGGAGCGTCTAGGACGGGGGCAGTACTTTACTCATTTGAAGACGCCGCGCGATATCAATAATGAATTCCGTGAAGCAACAAAGGGCGGCTATGCCGATTATACGGGAGCAACCTGGGAGAAGATCGAGCAAAACAACGGCGTATTCTGGCCGTGCCGCAGTGAAGAGGATCAAGGAACGCCGCACATGTTCCTCGATAAGAAGTTTAATTACCCGGACGGCAAGGCGAAAATTTGTGCGCTGCCATACCGTCCTCCGGCGGAAGAGCCGTGCGAGCAGTATCCGCTGCGTTTAACGACCGGACGCGTTGTATATCACTACCTGTCCGGAAGTCAAACGCGCCGCACGCCGTTTTTGAAGGCGATGTGCCCGGAGCCGTACGTTGAGGTTCATCCCGAAACGGCCGCGCAGTACGGCATTGCCCATGACGAGCAGGTGAGGCTGTTTACCCGCCGCGGCGAAATGGCCGTGAAAGTGAAGGTGATCGAAGCGATTCGAAAGGATACGGTGTTCGTACCTTATCATTTCGGTCATAACGATTCGATTAATTTGCTGACGATCCCTGCGCTTGATCCGATGTCGCGGATGCCGGAATTTAAGGCGTGCGCCGCACAAATTCAAAAAATAAAGAGCAGCTGACCGGGAGGGAAAGCGAAACATGGAAAATACAGCGAAGAGCGTTTTATATATCGAGCTGGACAACTGCATCGGCTGCCGATCCTGTTTAGCGGCCTGCACCCAGTGCGGCGGACATGACAATGAGAACCGAAACTATGTGGTCGATGTCGATCCATTTGTAAGCCGGCAGACGATGCCGATTATGTGCCTGCACTGTGTCAATCCGGCCTGCGCGCGCAGCTGTCCGGTACAGGCGATTCAAGTTCATGAAACCGGGGCCGTGCTGTCGGCGATGGTGGAAAAATGCTTGGGCTGCCAAAATTGCACGATTGCATGCCCATACGGCATTCCGAAGTTTGACGATGAGAAGAAGCTGATGTACAAATGCGACCTATGTATTGATCGTACGAAGGACGATATCCCGCCGATGTGCGCGAGCGTGTGCCCGACGAATACGCTGCAGTGGATTTCCAAGGAGGAGCTGGCTCGTAAGAAGGAACGCCATGTCCTGGCAAACGAGAAATGGGTGGCCAGCACGCCTTACTTGGAAAATGAAACGAATGTTCATATCAGCCTTCCGGGTATTTTGCAGGGGACAGTGAAGCTGTTTTAGAGCAGCTGGTTAAAGCCGAGCCGGCTGCTTGCATGCAGCCGGGAGCTTAATCGGCCATTACGGAAAAGGAGTGAGCGAGCATGAATTCGAATCGTAACAATCAAATTCCGTTTGAGGAAGATAATTATACGCATAATATACGTAAGAACAACGAACGGAAGCTGGATCGCCGCGCGTTTATGAAAACCGTGGCCGGCGCAGCCGGAGTGTTCGGGGTATCGACGCTGCCTTGGGGAGCGTTAGCGGCGAAGGAGCTTGCCGGCTTTGGCGGCAAGAAATACGAGCGTGTGAAGATTGGCGAAACGGCCAAGCTGAAGGTAGGAGAAGCGCTGGAGTTTGCTTATCCGTCGGAGCATGACACCGCGCTCCTGATTCGGCTGGGCGAGAACGAGTATAAAGCGTACCAGAATGCCTGTACGCATTTACGCTGTCCGGTGTTCTGGGATGGACCGAAGAAAGAACTCGTCTGCCCTTGTCACCACGGATTTTTTAATCCGCAGAACGGTGTGCCGACAGCAGGTCCGCCGCGCCGCCCGCTCCCGGAAATTACGGTTGAGATCGACGGCGGAGTCATCTATGCGACGGGAGTGAAGCGTTATGAAGCGTAGTTGGCGCGGTGTGCTGTTGATGTGCGGGGTGCTTTTTCTAAACATCGTGTTTACACAGAAGGCGGTTCACCAGTTTTATTATGAGCGTTATGAGCAGACGATCCTGTATGCGGTGCTGAATTTGGCGGTGTTTCCTCTCGCATTATGGATTTATTATAGAGAAAAGAAGGTGGACTAAGTGGAGCAGGAATTTACATTAGAACTGTGCTTTGTTCATCCGGCCGAATCGGAAGGCGTGTTGGAAAATCAGGTGCGCGGAGAGCTTGGCCGGTTGTTTGCCGGTCATTATCAATATATTACTTCGAAGCGGGAGCAGGAGCTCGACATTGTGCTTGCAGAGGTGCGCGGCAAGGGCGCATGGAACGATGAGGAGCAGCTCTTGGACTATTTTGAACAAAATGCGGATCTCGAACTGCTGGATACGGTGTCCGGCTTCCGCTTGGAAGTGCTGAAGGGCAAGAAAGGATGCTCGTGCTGTGAACGAGGCTGAATGGAAGAAAAGCTTGCAGCCGTTTGTAGGCCGTCAGGTACTGGTTTCCATCGAGGGGCCCGACGGGGAGGAGAAGGCTCCGGCTGTGCCGAAGACGCTTGCACGTGTTCACCCGAACGAGGAGCACACTCATATCAAATGGTACTTTGACTTGTTTACTTTTGTTGCAGTCCCGATGGATGCTCGCACGGAAATTTCGGAGAATTCGGTAAAAGCCTTTGACCCCGAAGCCAATTTATATTATAAATTGGTAAGGACAACGAATAATTGATACGTATTCGTGTGATAAAAGCTGACAAAGCTGTTATTCATTGGGGGACGGGCCGCTATGATTCGAATCTTATTGTTTGCCGGTCTGGCCGAAGCCGCCGGCAGCCGCGAGCTGCACTATCCAGCGGAGGAAGCAGTTGCCGTGCGGGAGCTTAAGACGTGGTTTGCTGCGCAGTATCCTTCGGCCGCCGATGTGCTGGCGATCAGCTTCGCAGCGGTCAATCAGGCGTACGCCGACGATGATACGCTCGTTTCGTCAGCCGACGAGGTTGCCTTTATTCCGCCGGTTAGCGGCGGCTGATGCGAGTGCTAAGGAGGGCGGGCCGGAGATGAGCGGAGATGAAAAATGGAGGCGGCGTTTTCAGCGGAAAGCCGTTAGTGTAGAGGAAGCGCGCCGCCTGATTTTGCAATATGCGGCGGTCATGGATGCGGAACAGGTCCGGCTGGAGCAGTCGTTCGGCAGAGTTTGCGCCGAGCGGGTTGCTGCGGCGGAGCCGGTTCCGCACTTTCGCCGTTCCGGCATGGACGGGTACGCGGTACGCGCAGAGGATCTGGCGGGGGCGACCCCGCAGGAGCCGGCGCTGCTGCGCGTCATCGAGAGCGTGCCCTGCGGCACGGTGCCGGCGCTTGCGATCACGCCGGGTACGGCGGCGAAAATTATGACCGGCGCGATGGTGCCGGAGGGCGCCGACGCGGTGGTCATGATTGAGATGACCGAGCTTGCCGGTCATGAGGCGCAGGCTGCGGCGGAAGCGGGCGGTCGCGCGGCGGCAGTGGTCGCCGTGAAGAAGCCGGTGCCCGCAGGCGCCAACGTCAGCGCCGTCGGCTCGGACCATCCGGCCGGCGAGCTGCTGCTTGCGGCGGGTGCGCGGATCGGCGCGGCGGAAGCGGCGCTGCTGGCCTCGGCGGGGCGCAGCACCGTGGCGGTGTACCGCCGGCCGCGCATCGGCATATTGTCGACCGGCACGGAGCTGCTGCCGATTGACGCGCCGCTTGCGCCGGGTAAAATCCGCAACAGCAACGCATATATGATCGCCGCGCAGGTGCGGTCGGCCGGCGGCGAGCCGGTCATCGGTACGGCGGTGTCGGACGAACCGGCCGCGCTTAGTGAAAGCATCGAGCAGCTGCTGGAAAGCTGCGATGCGGTCATCACGACCGGCGGCGTATCCGTCGGCGACTACGATATTTTGACGGATTACTTGCATGAATGGAGCGGAACGCTGCTCTTTACTAAAGTGATGATGCGCCCGGGCAGCCCGACCTCGGCGGGAGTGCACCGGGGCAAGCTGCTGTTTGCGCTGTCCGGCAATCCCGGTGCCTGCTTCGCCGGCTTCGAGCTGCTTGTGCGCCCGGCGCTCCAAGCCATGCTCGGCTCCGCAGCAGCCGAGCCAAGCCCGTTCAGCGCGATTCTCGCCGCTGATTTTCCTAAGGTCAACGCTTATCCCCGTTATATCCGGGGCCGCAGCTGGATCGAGCAGACGGCTGTTTATGTCGAGCCGATGGGAGCCGATCAATCCAGCCGCATGTATCCGGGTAAGGGAGCGGATTGCTTCATTATGATTCCTCCCGGCGGGAGCGGGCTGCCCAAGGGCACTGTGGTATCGGCAATCCGAATTCAGACGTAGGGGGATTGCTATGGGGCAGAAGCCGGTAGTCATTCAAGTGGTCGGTTATAAAAACTCCGGGAAAACGACGCTCGTCTGCGCTTTGATCGAGCGTCTTGCTGCAGGCGGACTGAAGGTCGGCACCATAAAGCATGACGCCCATGATTTCGAGCCGGATGTGCCGGATACGGATTCGTGGCGTCACCGGCAGGCCGGGGCCCAGCGTTCGGCGATTACCTCTCCCGGGCAAACCGCTTACTACGAAAGAAGAGGCAGCACGCTGGACGAGCTGCTTAACCAAATGCGCGGCTTGGATATCGTGCTGGTTGAAGGGTTCAAGCAGGAGGGTCATCCGAAGCTTGTGCTTTTGCGTTCCAAGGAGGATCTGGAGCTGCTTGGCGCACTTAACCATATTATAGCTGCCGTGACCGTTACGAAGGAGCTATTGCCATCGCTAGAGCATGAACCATATTTAGTTTTTATGCGGTCGCAGCAGGAGGCGATCGCCGCTTGTGTGCTCCATTACATACAACAACAATAGGCAGCTGAACGGTGTCCGCCGCTCGCTGCCTTTTTATATTGGGCCGTATTCTCTTCCACTTTCCATGTGCTAGTACGGTTTAATATGGAGACTTGGGGCTCGGGTCGTTATTGCTTCGCCGGTGTGCGGAGCGCACTCACCCATAACGCTACGCTGGCACCAAACCAGCCAAGAGCCATGACGAGCAGAATGAGTCCAAAGTAGCCTGTAAGGTTGCCTGCAACATCGCCGGTCAGTGCCCCCAGCATCAATGTAATTACCATAGCAATATTAAAAAGAGCGAATGGTTTCATAGTTTCATCTTCCCTTCCGTGGTGTTCGATCTTATATCTTATTTATATCACGCTGGATCCTCCGCACCTGTGATTTCTGTCACGAACAGCCGGGGGAGCTGTGAACATTGCGTGTCGATGCCTATTTTGCTAGTGTGAACTTACGTTGACGAATTTTCATAAAAAAGGTAAAGTAGGCTCAAAACATAGTGGGAAGAGGAACGACGATGCTGCTTTCCGTTATCATACCAACCTATAACCGGCCGCTAGAGCTTGCCGAGCTGCTGGAGAGCTTGACCCGCCAACAGGTAGATTCCATGCAGATTATCGTTGTCAACGATGCAGGAACCCCAGTCGAAGCCGTATGCGGGCATTATCCGGAATTGAATATTGAAATCGTGACGCTGGAGCAAAATGTGAAGCATGTTCATGCACGCAATGCGGGGTTGGCGAAAGCCGCAGGGGAGTATATTATGCTTTGCGATGATGATGATTTGCTGCTTCCCGGGCATATCCGGCGTATGCTGCACGAAATCGAGGGCTTTGATCTCGTATACAGCGATGTGGAAATCGTTCACTTCCAGCGGGCGAACAATCGGCGAATTCCGATGGATCGGCTGTTGTTTGCGTACGAGCATGATCTGGAAGCGATGAAGCGTTTCTCCACTTTTGTGTCATCGGGCTGTCTTTACCGGCGATCGATTCATGATGTGATCGGTCCTTTTGATGTGGAGATGTATCATTATTGGGATTGGGATTTCTTTTTACGGGTATCGGGGCGTTTTACGGTTAAAAGGGTTCCGGTGGCCAGCGCCATCTATGCGTTCGCTTTTGACGGCGGGGGAGATAATTTGTCCGGCAATCACGGGGATATGCGCTATTATTTGGACCGGTTATGCGCAAAGCATCAGCTCGGAGACCTGCCGACGAAAAACTTTTTTGTGCTGCTGGAGGAGCCTGAAGTGCAGTCTCGCAAAGCTTCAAGCGAGGTTGTGTGGGATGGAAGCCCGATCATGTCACGTATGGCATCCGCCCAAATCCAGAAAAGGTAGCCTGACGCCCATCCGTTTCTTCGCCTCTGCCCATAGACTATGAGTGTGATGAACATCACGTAGACCAATATCGGGAGGTTGAAGTAACATGGCATACGCAGCAAAAGGTTACGAAGCAGGTGTAGGAGCAGTTTGGACGTCCACTGGTGCGATTTTGGTTCTGTTCATCCTTCTTGTGATCATCAGCCAAACATTTGCACTGTAAATAGAACGATTTTGTTAGGGGCGGCCGCACGGTCGTCCCGTTGTACATATTGGTACAGATAGGGAAGGATATTGATGAGAATTATATTTTTGGATATCGACGGCGTTATAAATACAGTCCGGAATTTACAGTTCCAGGGGGCTGGCGCGGACACGCGTCCTGACCAGATCCGGCTCGACCCCTTACCCTTGCTTTCTTTGAAGGAAATGATCGAGGTGACGAATGCGTATATTGTGGTAACCTCTTCTTGGCGTAAAAAACGAGAGACCTCGAGGCTGTGGAAGGTGTTTATGAAGGCAATGGAGGAGGCCGGGCTGCAAAGCCGCGTGATTGGCGTTACGCCGGAGCTGGACAAGCCTGAGGAAAGCGCAGAACGGTGGCAAGAAATTCAGCTGTGGCTGGAGCAAAATAAGCGGCTGAAAATTAAGGGCATCGTCATTTTGGACGATCAGGAATCGATGGGGGATTACACCAAAACGCATTTTGTCCACTGCGATCCATACGACGGTCTGACGAAGCCATTGATGAAAAAGGCGGTGCAGGTGCTGCTCTCGGGTCAGCGTTTATGGGATTAAGGTAGGGAAGTTGTTTTCGGAGGAGACAGCTCGACGGCCGCAGTTTACCTAGGGAGCCGTTCATATGGTGGAAAGGGGAGGAAGGAATGAGGGTTGAAATTGATTTGGTAAAGGATTGGATTGCTTTTCTAAGCCGAACCTTAGCGGAAGCCGGGCATCCGATAGCGGGCGATCTGCTTGTAGAACAGGTGCCGATCCGTTTTTACGGTTTACAGCATCCGCAGCCGGAGGCGGAGCGTTTAGCCGACGAGGCGATGAAGCGGCTTCAGCTTCTGCAGCAGACGATTCTCGACAATCTAAACTCCGTCATTGTACCGGATTTGCGTGCACGAACCGGTTATGATGGGGATGAGCTGCTATTTCGCTGGGTGTATCAGGATGGGGAGCATATCGTTGAGGAAAAATCGCAGTATCGGATTCCGCTACAATAGTTAATGAGACGCTGGGGCTTTGTTCCCGGCGTTTTTTTATTTTTGCTGGCTGAAAATCGTTGCGGGAATCCAGAAGGTTGCCCGGATGTAGAAAATTTTCGGGATTTGGGAAAAAATGCACGAAAAATCTTGACGTAAAAAATGAGAACGATTATCATTAATGAGTGCTAATGATGATCGTTCTCATTTAACATATGGAATACTTCACCTTAATGATTCGCTGATCGGTGTCGATCGAAATTTTGTATGAGAGGGGCAGCCATAATGACTAGGCTTTTTACGAAGCAGCTGGATATCTCCTACGGAGATCGTCTTATTGTTGAAGATTTGAATTTTTCGATCCCAACAGGAAAAATTACTGCCCTCGTCGGCTCCAACGGTTCCGGCAAGTCGACGATTCTAAAGACGCTGGCTCGTATTTTAAAGCCGGCCGGCGGAAACGTATTTCTCGATGGCAAATGTATTCACAAGCAGTCGACGAAGGAAGTGGCGAAGCAGCTTGCCATTTTGCCGCAAAATCCGACTGCACCGGACGGACTTACTGTATCCGAGCTGATCGGCTACGGGCGCTTCCCGCATCAGAAGGGCTTCGGTTCCTTGTCTAAAGAGGACAAGGACGTTATTCAATGGGCGATTGAAGTGACGGGAATGACCGATTTTTGCGACCGCCCTGTCGATCAGCTTTCGGGAGGACAGCGACAGCGCGCATGGATTGCGATGGCGCTTGCGCAGCAAACGGATATTTTGTTCCTCGATGAGCCGACCACCTACCTTGACATGGCTCACCAGCTGGAAGTGCTGAAGCTTCTCGAAAAGCTGAATGCCGAGGAAGGCCGTACGATTATTATGGTTGTGCATGATTTAAACCACGCGACTCGTTTCGCTCAGCATATGGTAGCGATTAAATCCGGTCGAGTGATCAGTGAAGGGGAGCCGGCAGAGGTTGTGACCGAGGATGTATTGCGTGAGGTGTTCGGTATTGAGGCCGACATTATTCCGGATCCGAGAACCGGTGTGCCGCTTTGTCTACCTTATGAGTTAACTGGACAAGAGCAGGCGGCAGCTTCCGATAAAATCACCAAATCCGTCGCGAAAGAAGAGCCGCGGATTGCCATGGCCTCGAATGCGTAAGACAGGAGAAAAGATGAAGGTCGATTATTCCTGGCTGCAGCAGCAATTTGCGATTACGCTGCCAAAGGATACTGCTACAGATGCGCCGGAATCTTTAACTTTTCGCGAGCTGTGCGACCCGGCTCGGATGAGCGGGCTTCTACATACGTATGCGGAAAGTATTAAAGCGGATAGCCAAGCCCCTGCAGCGACTTTTTTGTCCGGCTGGCTGAGAACGTTTGCCCTTGGCTTCCAATATGGGCTTTCCGTGTATAATTCGGCCTTTAGCGTAAAGGCTGAGCAAACACGCCTGCAGGTGATTCGCGACGAGCAGTCGGGGCGAATTCGGTTTGAGTTTGTCTTGGCGAACGGCGAGCTTCTGGATGCCCCGGTTCACCCGCAAGAGAGAGCGGAGTGGAGGGAGGCAGCCGTTCG
The DNA here is from genome assembly GCF_011421635.1 of Paenibacillus turpanensis. GTDB lineage: Bacteria > Bacillota > Bacilli > Paenibacillales > YIM-B00363 > Paenibacillus_AK > Paenibacillus_AK turpanensis. Next base: position 31,079 of record NZ_WTLI01000001.1, on the reverse strand, counting down.
CGGGTTATATTCCGAATGCCTAAAGCCGGTGTTCGACTGCATCTCCAGTGTGTCAGAGCTGCCTGCGGGGCAGCTGTGGGGCCAGCTTCCGGGAGCGTTCTACAACCAGACCGCATCCTGGTGCTCCGCCCTTGAGGATGAAGCGGCGGTGGTAGGGCGTATCCGCGATGACTTCGCGTTTCTCAAAGAGCTGGAGCCGGACCTGTTCGGCCTAAAGCACAATCCTTTTCATGCGAAGCTTACGTTTGTGGAGGACATGAAGGACCCCGGTAAAACCGTGGCACTGAAATCGTCCTGCTGTTTGTTTTATCGCACAGATGGAGGGTACTATTGCTACACTTGTCCACGGATGAACGAGGAAGAGCGCAAGCAGAGGCGGACGGAAGCAAGGCAGGCTGTAAGCCAGTACCTCAATACATCAGCGGCGGGGCATATACGATAGATCGGGACTATCGGTGATTTCTGAGGAAGATTTGCTTCTGAAGGGAAATGAGAGATAAACATCGGAATTGAGGCGGGAGCGATCCCGCTTTTTTTGCTGTTTAGCAATTTAATATTGGAAGTAGACAAGATGAGCAAACATGGATTATTGGACATGTAACCGAAGTGCCTGGCAGCCCCTCGTTTGCAGTTCAATTAGCAAAGATCGCATGCACCCGCATGCAACCGGAGCTCTCCTCTATGCGTAGTATTACGCAGAAAATCATGGCACACTGAGAGTACCCAATGATGAAAATTGATGTTCGGTATAGGAGGACCTGTTTCATGACGATGGTTGAGAGCCGAGAGACATTGCAGCACGAGCTCCGTGAAGTGGAAAAATGGGAGCAGGATCAGAAGGATTTATGGTTTTGGGAAAAGATTGGCCGTCTTCCGTTCGTCCTGTTGGACAAAATCACCCCGGCTTTTATTCATGAGAAAATCAATGTCATATTAGATGAGATCGGCCAGTTTATTCAAAGCGGCGGGCGGTATTTAGTGTCGTCGCGCTCGGTGTATGAAGCTTTGCAGCGGAGGCTGCCAGCGGTGGAAGGCAGTTCCCCTCAGCTTTCGAACAATGTCATAGAATCGGCGCAGGAGGCGGCCCGGATTCCTCTTGAGGTGATGGATTTGACAGCTATCGAGCTGGAGCAATCCAGGGCCCGCGTAGCTACCGTGCAAGGGGCAACGACAGGCTTTGGCGGTGTGTTTACGCTAGCCATTGACATTCCTGTGCTGCTCGGACTGTCCCTCAAGGTGCTGCAGGAAATGGCACTATGCTACGGGTACGATCCTAATGACCGTCAGGAGCGTATTTTCATTGTGAAATGTCTTCAGTTCGTGTCTTCCGATATTGTGGGCAAAAGGGCAGTCCTAGATGAGCTTGTTAACTTTTCGCAAAACGGACGAAGCGAACGAGGAATTTCTCAGCTGCAGGGCTGGAGAGAGGTAATCGCGGCGTACCGCGACAATTTTGGCTGGAAGAAGCTGTTTCAGCTCGTGCCGGTGGCCGGTATGGTCTTTGGAGCGTATATCAATCGCGGGACGGTAAAAGACGTAGCCGAGGCAGGCCGGATGCTTTATCGCAAGCGCAGAATATTGGAGCGGCTGCAGGCGGCTAATGGTAATAGTACGGGGGCTGGAGCAGGAGCAGGAGAAGATGCATCCAAGATAGATGAAAAAGGGATGCACGAAAGCCAGTAGGCGAAATCCTCTCGTTACCGGAAAAAAATTATATAAAGTTTACAACACAATGACGGTATACCGGAAATTACCCGGATGCCGTTTTCTCATTAGTGGGCACTTTCGTTCTAATGATTCGTTATAGACAGCATTTACATAGGAACATATGTACGATATGATGGTGTTGCAAATATACCAATATAGAGTTGGGGTGGCGATAATTGGTTATGAACAAGAATATTGTACATAGAACAAACATGATAGGCGGTGGTGAGGTTGATGCCGTCTCGGTCAATATGGATAAGAGTATTGTACATAAAACAAACGGCTTATTTTGGGATACAAAAGGTAATGATGTTTTAGGAGCAACCGCACTTCCTTTGTATGGGGCGTTTGTCTCCGAAGAAAAATGCCAGCTATTTGGTGATGTCTCAGGAAAAAGGGTGCTAGAAATAGGTTGTGGAAGCGGTCAATCTTTGAAATATTTGGGAGAACGTAAAGCATCTGAACTATGGGGTTTGGATATTTCTGAAAACCAAATCGAAAAGACAAAGCAACATTTGAGCGACTATGGTCTATCAGCAAAATTAATCTGCTCTCCCATGGAAGAAGAATGTGGTATACCAGAGGAGTATTTTGACTTTGTTTACTCGATTTACGCTATAGGCTGGACAACCGACCTAGAGGGTACTTTTCGCAGGATTGCTTCTTACTTGAGAAAAGACGGCGTATTTATTTTTAGCTGGTCTCATCCTATACACAAATGTGTTGCTGCAGAAAATAATATGCTTGTATTTAAAAAATGTTATCACGATGAATCTTGGTATTCGGTATCTCTTGACGGAAGTACGCTTACCTTGTCTGACCGTAAACTATCCACCTATGTGAATGCGTTGGCAAAAGCGGGATTTGTCATTGAGGAATTGATTGAGCAATCTGATGAGGAATTAATGAATAGCGGCGATTTTTCAAAAAAAGCAAAGATGCTTCCTGTTACTTTTGTCATCAAGGCAAGAAAACGATAGGATCAAGAGATTCTCTCCATAATTTTATTTACCTAGACAGTGAAGCTAGGAGGCTCCACTAGTGAAAATAAGGCTTTCCACGGTTTTCGCGGAAAGCCTTTTTGTGCGGCGTGTGAGCCGAATCTTTACGCCCAGCCGCGCTCGTACTGCACGGGCGCTTGCAGCTTGGCTCCAAGCTGCTGTGCCGCCGTACGCGGCCAATACGGGTCGCGCAGAAGCTCGCGACCGATGAAGATCAGGTCGGCACTGCCGTCCTGCAAAATTTGCTCGGCCTGCGGCCCTTCCGTAATAAGGCCAACGGCACCGGTGGCGATTCCGGCTTCGCTGCGGATCTGGGCGGCATAGGGCACTTGATAGCCGGGAGATACCGGTATCCGTGCCGGAACGACCGCGCCGGAGCTGCAGTCAATGAGATCGACGCCTTGCTCTTTCATCTTCACAGCATATCTTACATAAACCTCCGGTGTATTTCCTTCCGGGTGATAGTCGTTGGCGGAGATGCGGACAAATAGCGGTCCGTCCCACACGCCGCGAACCGCATCAATGACTTCCGATAGCAAGCGGTAACGGCGAGCCTCATCACCGCCGTACTCATCGTCGCGACGGTTGGAAAGCGGGGAGAGAAATTCATTAATGAGATAGCCGTGAGCGGCATGGATTTCAATGACGTCGAAGCCGGCTTCCTTCGCACGCTTCGCGCCTGCAGCAAAGGCATTCACGGTTTCGCGGATTTGCTCTACGGTCATTTCCTGCGGAGTCCGGCTCGTTTCTTGAAACGGGATTGCTGACGGGGCAAAGATCGTGCCCTCTACCTCGGATTTACGGCCGGCATGCGCCAGCTGAATTCCGATTTTACTGCCGCGCTCATGAACGAGAGAAACGATGCGCTGCAGTCCGGCGATCTGTCCATCCTCCCAAATCCCAAGATCGCGGGGAGAAATTCGTCCCTCCGGAGCAATGGCTGTTGCTTCGACAACAATCAGGCCAACCTGCCCAACCGCTCTTGAGGCATAATGAATATCGTGCCAGCTCGTTGCTTTCCCGTCTTCTTCAAGACAAGAATACATACACATCGGAGACATGACGATTCTATTTTTCAGCGTAAGACCGCGGATGTTCCACTCCGAAAATAAGTGAGCCATGGGCAATCTTCCTTTCTTTGGATGAGTTCAATTCCATTGTAGCGCTGCCGGGGAGAAAAACCAAACGAATAAGGCGTATTCCGGAATATAGTTAACGACATGAAATAACATGAATTAATCACATTAAATATATTTCAAAAGATCACGTAAATATCGTAGTAATGCAGCTGCAATGAACCCTAAAGGGGAAATTAATGGATATCAAATTGTAAAAATGGCGATATTAATTCAATAGTACGCTTTGACAAAAGAAATTCGTTCGGGGCATAATGTTACATATCTCTGTGGGTAAAATATTTTATGGGTATATCTTTTGGGAGTGTGAAATAGGATATGGATCATCATAAATTGTTGGAGCTCGACGACGTGGTTCGCATGGTGTACCGAAAAATGACGCAGGCGTGGACACAAAATGTCGAACGGGGGATATCCTCCTCCCAGGCATGGATTCTTGAGCTTCTTGAGCAGCGGGGAAGGCTCCGTGCTTCCGAAATTGCGGAACTGCTCGGGATTACTTCAGGGGCGGTAACTGCTCTATGCGATAAGCTGATTTCTGCGGGGTATGCCAGCAGAAGCAGGACGGAAGAGGATCGAAGGGTCGTTTATGTCGAAGCGACTCCGGAAGGAATCGAGATGCTCCGCACATTTGAATCGACACGAAGAATGATTATTCAGCAATTTTTTCAAGGGCTGTCGGATGATGATCAAGCGGATCTCGTGCGGATCTACAAAAAGGTGCTGAACAACATTGAGATAGAAAGGACGGGGGAATAGGGTGGAGCACTTAGATCCAAAGAAAAAAGTAACGATTATGATCGCCATCATGGCAGCCATGCTGTTTGCGGCGCTGAATCAGACCATCGTGGGAACGGCGCTGCCGCGAATTATTGCCGATCTGGGCGGTATGGAATATTTCAGCTGGGTGTTTACCGTCTACATGCTAGCTTCAACCGTAACCGCAGTGCTTGTCGGCAAGCTGTCGGATATTTATGGACGAAAGCCGTTTATCGTCATCGGGCTATTGATTTTTATCGGCGGTTCCTTTACGGCGGGATTGTCGGACGATATCGTGGAATTGATTATAAACCGCGGCATTCAAGGCTTGGGGGCCGGGGTGATCATGAGTACGGCATTTACTGCCGTAGGCGATTTGTTCGCTCCGAGGGAACGAGGCCGCTGGCAGGGGCTCATGAGCGGCGTGTTCGGTCTTGCGAGTGTGTTCGGTCCGACGCTCGGCGGATATATTGTGGATCACACCGATTGGAAGTGGGTCTTTTGGGTGTTCCTGCCTGTCGGTGTGGTTGCATTGGTGCTGATCTTTATGCTGTTTCCATCGGTACCGAAAAGGCAGGGGGAGAGCGTCGACTATCTGGGTTCACTGTTCTTAACCACGACGATTGTTCCGCTGTTGCTGGCGTTCTCGTGGGCAGGCCAGCGTTACGAGTGGGGCTCGGTGCAAATTATTATGCTTTTGGCGGGTGCTGTGCTTTCTCTCGTTATTTTCATGATCGTCGAGGCAGTAGCCAAAAATCCGGTGCTGCCGCTGCAGCTTTTTAAAAACAGTGTGTTCACTGTTTCGAATGTGGTCGGATTCATCATGGGCGCGGGCATGTTCGGAGCGATCATGTATATGCCCTTTTTTGTGCAGGGGGTTATTGGCACTTCCGCAACCATTTCGGGGTATGTGATGATGCCAATGACGCTAAGTCTTGTCCTCGCAAGTGCAATCAGCGGGCAAATCATCTCCAAGCGCGGAAAATATAAAAAGCTTGCGCTAGCCGGCCTGTTTATTATGGCCTCCGGCATGGTGCTCTTGTCGACGATGAGTACGGCTACGTCGAACTGGACGGCGATTTTGTATATGATTGTGGTCGGCTTCGGACTTGGCATCGGTTTCCCGATTTTCACGTTAACCGTACAGAACGCGGTAAAGGAAAATATGCTGGGTGTGGCCACGGCGTCTTCACAGCTGTTCCGCCAGCTGGGCGGGACGATCGGCGTATCCTTGCTCGGTACGGTTATGGCGCACCGCATGCAGGATAAAATGGCGGAGCAGTTCGCTCAGCTGCAGCTTAACCCGGCGCAAATGCCGCCGGAAGCAGCAGCCGCGTTAAAGAAGCTGCAGGATCCGCAGGTGCTGATGGCACCGGATCAGCTGGAAGCGATCCATCGAAGCATGCCGGAAAGCATGCAGCAGCTGTTTGTACAGATGATTGGAATGCTGAGGGAGTCGATGAGTTATGCGCTTACCGGTGTGTTTTTGGTGGGGGCGGCGATCATTGCAGCTGCGTTTCTATTGACCTTTTTGCTAAAAGAAATTCCGCTTCGTTCCTCCCAAAAAGGGCATAGTGCGGAGGCAAAAGAACAGGGGGACAAAACGGGAACAGGACGGCTCCAAGAGTTGAATTAGCAGAAGGGAGCGGGATTATGCCCCGACTCCCCTTTTTTCGCTGTCATTAAACTGCAGCACCCACTGAAGCGCTTCTTTCTCCGGCAACGGGCGGCTGAAGTAGTAGCCCTGGACGCTGTGACAGCCTAAGCCGCGCAGAATGTCAGCCTGCCCCGCCGTCTCAACGCCTTCGGCGACGACCCGTTGGCCGAGGCTCCGTGCCATCGATATCATTGCTTTTACAATCGTTTGCGTATTTGCGCTATCCTCGATGTTTTGAATGATCGATTTATCGATTTTGAGATACTGGAATGGCAACGTTTGGATCACCGCAAAGGTTGAATAGCCGGTACCGAAATCGTCGATCGCGAGCTGAAAGCCTTGGGACAGGAGCTGATTGCAAACCATCTTTACCTGATGCTCGTCAGCGATAATGGAGCTCTCGGTCATTTCCAGATGTACGAGACGTGATGGGAAGCCGGAAGCGGCGACAATTGTGTTAACACCCGAGTACCATTCTTCATCCGTGAGCTCACGGAATGATACGTTCACGGAAAGGGAGATTTCGGGCAGGCCTTGATCCATCCAGCGTTTTGCCGTTGCACAGGCTTCCTTCAAGACCCATTTGCCCAATGGGACAATCAGCCCGGTATCTTCAGCAACCGGAATGAATTCCACTGGGGAGATGAAGGTTCCATCCGGTTCTCGCCAGCGCACCAGTGCCTCCAGCCCGCATACTTGCCCGGATTCCAGATCGATTTGCGGCTGATAAACAAGAGCAAACCGTTCTTCGGCAATCGCGGAACGAAGACGTGCTTCCAGGGTGTGCCTGCGCTTTTCCTGCTCCACCATTCCGCTGTGAAAGAAGGTATAGCGGTTTCGACCGTTACGTTTTGATTCGTACATGGCGATGTCGGCATATTGAAGCAATTGTTCCGGGTCCGTACCATAGTCCGGATACATACTGATTCCAATGCTGGCCGTAATGTAGAACTGCTCGTCATCGGCGATGAACGGCACCGCAAACGCAATTAAGATCGATTGGCACAAATGCTCGATCTCCTCTGAGGAGTCGCTATTCACGAGTAATGCAAATTCGTCGCCGCCCAATCGAGAGATGAGCAGTGCTTGTCCTGCATGCTTTTGCAGCTGGAGACTGAAATGCTGGAGCATACGGTCTCCCGCCAAGTGTCCTTTTGTATCGTTAATATGCTTGAACTTATCCAGATCAAGTAGCAGTACAGCGGTATACCGGCTGGAAGCCTGAGAGGCCTGAGTGATTTCCTGCAGCGTCTCCTGGAACTTGCGCCTGTTGTACAGTCCGGTTAATGCATCGTGATAAGCCATGTAGGTGATGTTCTGTTCGGCAATCAAATTGTCGGTCACATCATGGAGCAGCATATATTTGTAGGTTTCTCCGCCCGAAGTGATCATTTCGCTGTCTACTTGGAGCAGACGTTCGGGGATTCCCGGCACGTTCGTTACTACAATATTAGCTCGAGCGGAAGGAGAGGCGGCCGTGCCGCTATAGGGTGCCAGCAGCATGTTATATGTGCAGCGGAGCATTTCCCGCCTTGATTTACGAAACAGGGCAAGGGAAGCAGGGTTAGACTCGATCACTTGACCTTGATCGTTGAACAAAAGAATACTCATCGGGGAGCGGTCATATAAAATTTTGTATTTTCGCTCAATCGAAGGGAAGAATTCGTATTTTGTCATGGCGTACCGAACCATTAAAGCAAAAAAGACCATGCCTAAGCTGCTCGGTTCGGGATAACTAAAGGAATCGGAAAACATGAGCAGAGGGTTGAAATAGGAGCCGAATATGGCAATTGCTCCACCGATCACCGTGCCGATCATGATCAGCCGGATTTGTTTTCTTTGATTTGGCGAGTTATGGGTGCGTTTGATGTGACGGCGGCCCGTCGCGAGAAAATAAGTGGATAGGGTCAACGTATATACGGCTGGAATGATGACAAGCATGTACAAAGCAGGACTAAGGATAGCAGCTTTCCATACTCCTTCGCTGTTGACTTGGATATAGAATAAATCCGACGGATAAAAAAGGAGAGCCAAAGGGATCGCAGGCAAATAACAGGTTACGGCGGTGCGAATAAAGGACCATCGTGCGAAACGGTCGGTTAGCCGGCTATAAAAATGCAGGATAAACCCTTGGATTAGAAATGCGGGGATTAGCTTAAACCAGCGAGTCAACACTTGACTATACTCGAGCGGAAACATTTTCGTGAAAAAATCGCTGGTTAGCAGCAGCAGCATCATAAGAAAAACGGCTGCAGCGAGCCGATTTAACGTATTCCTGCGGTCGCGCAGAAAAATCTCTACAGCCATATAAAACAATAAAGCAATTGGAATTATGTATAAATGTAAAGAAAGGACAAAAGAATACGTGCTCATTGTGTTCACTCCAAGCCCATGGTGAAATAATCCTTAAGAAGTCGAGAGTCCACACGATTATATAACATATTTCGACTTTTTTCGATATTTTATTGAGATGTAACCGGAGAGGCCAATACGTGTTGGTCGACTATTTAAGAAACATGAGTGCAAGAAATATGCCTGTACCTAAGAGATAAATCAGGGTAATGATGATCAGGTTTCGTTTCGAGCCGAGCATGTAACGAGGCGTTTCCTCGCGATTTTCTTGAGAATGTCCAATAATCAAGGTAGCGATGACCCCGATAAATAAAACCGTCAGCATAACAAAAAAGTAGATCGTCATTTCAAGATACCTCCATTCAACGTAGCTTTATTGTATCAGACTCGATTTCAATTTGACGAATGATAAATTATAGGCAACAATTAGATACAAAATCGTGAAAAAATACCAACAGGGAAATCGATTACAGCGTTGGTGAATCGAAAAGGAGAACGGGGTAATGGGGAAGAGGCCGAGGGCCGTCTTAATCGGCGCGGGCATCGGCGGGCTGTGCACAGCCTTGGCACTGCAAAGGGCGGGATGGGAGACTGTACTTTGCGAGCAGGCGCCTGCGTTGCGGGAAGCCGGAGCCGGCATCGTGCTGGCCGCAAACGCGATGCATGCTCTCGGGGAGCTGGGCATTGCCGAAGCGGTTCGCAGGAAGGGTGCGGCAGTAAAGACCGCTGACATCAGATCCTGGGAGGGCGACTTGCTGACCCGCTTGCCGGTGGACGAACAGGCCGCGATTTACGGCACATACAGCTATCTTATTCATCGCGCGGCGCTTCAGTCGGTGCTGCTGGAAGCGATGGGAGAGGATACTGAAATTGGATACGGGAAACAGTGCGTCGGATGGACGGAGCATAAAGAGGGCATTACGGCGGTGTTTGCCGACGGCTCTGAGCTTCAAGGAAATCTATTAATCGGTGCCGATGGACTTTATTCAAAAGTGAGAGAGAAGCTGTTCGGATTGTCGCCGCTTCGTTATTCCGGCTATCACGCGCTGCGCGGCATTTGCAGGCTGTCCGGAATGGGGGAGGGTCTCTACACGTCCTCAGCAGGCGGCGGCTTTGAGGCGTGGGGACCCGGCAGACGCTTTGGTCTGTCGCATCTCGGCGACGGAAATGTGTTTTGGTTCTCGGCCGTAAACGGGCCGGAAAATCAAATCATTCCGCAGGGATTTCGGAAGAAAACGGCGCTTTCATTGTTCCGCGGCTGGTACGAACCCGTCCTTGAAGCGATCCGGGCAACGGAAGAGGAGGCGATTCTCTCGCACGATATTTATGACCGCGTGCCTCTGCCGCAATGGGGAAAGGGTCGCGTGACGCTTGTGGGAGACGCGGCGCATCCGATGCTGCCGAATTTGGGGCAGGGCGGCGCCCAAGCGATGGAAGACGCGCTGGTGTTGGGCCGCCACCTGCAAATCGCCGCTGCCGACGGCGATCTAAGCCGCCTGCCGCAGCTGCTGCGCGCTTACGAGCGGGCGCGCATTCCCCGCACGAACGCCGTGGTACGCGGCTCGCGGCGAATGGCGAAGCTCGTGCAGCTTGAGCTGCCGGCGGCGATTGCCGCACGCAATGCGGCGCTGCGCATCATGCCTGCGCCAGTCCAGGTGCGCCGGCTGGATTGGCTGCTCGGATTTCGCGCGTAGTTCACGCATCGATGGCAGGCTGCAGCAGCGAAGCCTCAAATCATGAAGCGAGGGAGTGACCATAAGCGATGTGGAAAGAGCGAGTAGGCAGGGTGTTTCCGGCATTGTACCGGCTTCGGGTGGCCCAATTGCGTTTAAGCCGGCATATGCAAAACTTCGATCCGCGGATTCGCTACGCACGAACCGTCAGTGAGCCGCTGCCTTTTGTCTGCAAAAGGCATCAGTCTCTGCTTCGCAGAAGGCTTGGTGCAACGGACCCGCAGCTGCAGGAAAACAAAATAACGAATTTGCGGCTCAGCTCAAGCCGGGTTCACGGCATATTGATCCGCCCGGGCGAAACGTTCTCATTCTGGAAGCTTGTCGGAAAGACAACGGCGCGCAAAGGATATATTGAAGGGCTGCTTCTATCCCATGGCGAGGTGCGAACCGGGGTAGGCGGGGGCATCTGCCAGCTGGCCAATCTGCTGTTCTGGCTTGCCCTGCATTCGCCGCTGGACATTGTAGAGCGGCATCATCACAGCTTCGATCCGTTTCCCGATGACCGCCGGGTGCTGCCGTTTGGCAGCGGCGCGAGTGTCTTTTATAATTATGTTGATCTTCGCTTTTATAACGGTACGGCGGAAACATTTCAATTTGAAGTCGAGGTCGCTGACCGCCACCTAAAAGGAACGCTTCGCAGCGCGAACGAATGGCCTTATACTTATCATATGGAAGAATGGAATCATCGGTTTATGGAGCAGGACGGGAAGTATTACCGGCAAAACGAGATTTGGCGCAGGACGATTGCAAAGCGCACGGGCAATGTGGAGAACGAGGAACGAATCATTCGGAATTTTTCCGAGGTAAAATACAGTCTTGAGCCGCAGCAATTGAATGAGGGACAGGACGAGGATGCAGCAGGGGGAGCATAAGCGGATGGTTAGCATTGGGGTATGGGTGACCGTAGGGATCATTGCCATTTTAGTCATTTATCCGACCATTTGGATTACCAACAAGGCGTATTCGAAAAAATGGGAGGAAGACGAGGTTAGCGCGATTGATACGTTTATCGCGGGCGGAACCGAGGGCTCTAATACTCCCCAAACCGAGCAGGAGCGGGAAGAAGCGTCTGGACAGCAGCCGACTGCGAATGCCGAAACGGTGCGAGGACGGGATGTCTGAAGCATGATGGAATGGGCCTGGAAACAGGTCCATTTTTGCTTTGTTGGAGCGCATTCATTTTTGGAAACTGAGGATTGTCCTCTATTAGAATTAATGGTAGATTATAGAAACGCATGCAGGAACGAAGGAATGAAGTATGGGGGTGGGGAGTTGCTGCAAACAAGGACGAAATCTGCTGACAATCCTAATTCGCATCGTATGCTTGAGGTTTATGCCTGGACTCTTTCTTTTATGAAGCCGTACTGGAAAACGCTTGTACTTCTCGTGCTGGCCATGGGAGTTGTTTCGTCTGTGGAGCTGGCGATCCCGAAGCTGATCGAGCATTTTATCGATGTCATTGTTCCAGAAGAGAGAGCCACAGGGGTGAAGACGGAGTTTTTGCTGCTGATCGGCATATTGGCTGCGGCGCTGGGGCTCATGTTTGGAGCAAGCGTGCTGGAAAATCTGTCACAACGCCAGCTGCAGGAAAAGGCGGCCCGGGATTTGCAATACAGCATGTTTCGGCACTTAAGGAAGCTCGGGTTTTCGTACTTTGAGAAGCGGCCGATCGGAGAGACGCTGTCGTTTTTGAATACGGAGGTCGCGGAGGTGCAGAAGCTGTACCGGCAGGGCTTTCCTTGGATGATCAATGGAATTGTTTTTTCGGCGATTTCGATCGGGGTCATGGTGGCAACGAGTGTACAGCTGACGCTTATCGTGCTGCCAAGCTTTCTGCTTTATTATATTTTCGGCCCCAAGCTGGAGCGCCTTGCTTCTGTGTACGGTAAGCAGCTTGCACAGGATCGGATTGCCGAGCAGCAGAAGGTATACGAGAGCATATCGTCCCTCGCGGAGCTGCGGGCGCACGGCTCTGAAGCTTGGGATATGGAGCGGTATCAAGCGAAGGTCGATACCCACAATGCGAGCTTTTTGAAGATGTTCTGGTATGCCTATCTGCGCGGCAGCAACCGGCGGATGAGCTATTATATCGGCGGGATCGTCATTTTTGTATACGGTTACTATTTGTTTGTGAATAACGAGCTCGCTGCCGGACAATTTGTTGCCTTTACCTTGTATTACTTTGCTGCAATGCACCGGCTGACTGCAGTCGTGACCAATATTACGGAGCAAAAGGTGCTGATGTACCAGGCGCAGCGGCTGTATGAATTTATGCAAACCGAACCGGACATTCGGGAGCCGGAAGTTTCGAGGGAGCTGAAACAGGTTCGCGGCGAGCTTTGCTTTCATGACGTTGTTTTTGGCTATGAAGGGAAGCCGCCCGTGCTCCAGGGACTGAGCTTTACAGTTCCGGCAGGGACAAGGGCAGCGCTGGTCGGCACAAGCGGCAATGGAAAATCGACGATCTTGAAGCTGGCGGGTAGGTTTTACGATCCGCAGGAGGGCAGGATCACACTGGATGGCGTCCCGGTAGATGAGCTGTCGCTCGGCAGTTTACGAAATGCGCTGGGATATGTATTTCAGGAAACGTATTTGTTTGGTGCGAGCATCCGCGAAAATATTCGTTTCGGCTGTCCTGAAGCTTCCGATGAAGAGGTCGTTCAGGCCGCGAAAGCCGCTTACGCCGACAGCTTTATCCGTGAGCTGCCTGAAGGGTACGATACGGTCGTCGGGGAGCGGGGCGTGAAGCTGTCCGGCGGGCAAAGGCAGCGGATTGCGATCGCCCGAATGTATATGAAAAATCCTGCTGTCGTGCTGCTGGATGAAGCAACCTCGGCGCTGGACAATGTCAGCGAAGCCGAGGTGCAGCAGGCGCTCGATACGCTGCTGTCCGGTAGAACGATTCTAACGGTGGCGCACCGCTTGTCGACGATTAAGGATTACGATGAGATCTTTGTACTCGATGGCGGGCGTGTGGTGGAATCGGGAACGTATGAAGCTCTGCTTGCGGCAAAGGGAGTTTTCTACTCCCTGGCAAAGGAGGAGTCGAGTGATGAACAACGACAAGAAGTCGGGTAGCCTGCGTTGGCTTTGGAAAGAGGCGAAGCCGTTTCGCTGGTGGATCCTTCTGTCGGTACTGCTTTTGACCGCGGAGTCGTACAGCGCACTCGCTACTGTGGCCCTGCAGCAGCGGATGATCGACGATGTGCTGCTCGGCGGTAACCCGCAGCAGTTTCTTTCCATTGTGCTGCTGCTTGCCGGAGCCTATTTGCTGCATGCGTTCCTGTTTACGTACGCTTCTCTTATGCCCTACCGGACGGTGGCGAAGATGAAGAAGCTGATGTCGCGTAAACTGCTGGAACGGATGTATCGTCTGCCGATTTCACTGCTGCAAAAGGAACGGACTGCGACTTTTGTGTACCACTTCTCCACGGACTTGCAATTGAGCTGCCAATTTATAAGCGGATTTGTTCCGCGCACGATTCAGCATATCGCGAGTGCGGTCGTTTTGATCTGGATCGTTGCTCTCGCCGATATTAAGCTTGTGTTGATGCTGTTAGCCTTTAGTGCCCTTTACTTTGTGATCGGCAATTACTTCGGCAAACGACGTAAGCTCCTCGCTTCGGACGTGAACAAGAAAAAATCGGAGCTGCTTGTGCATATGGAAGAAGGCGTGTCCTCGACTCGAGAGGTCATCGCGTTTCACCGGATGAAGTGGGAGGATGAGCGGTATAACACGCTTTTCGGCCGTTATTACGAGAGCGCGATGAAGGAAGCAAAGCTGATGGGCAGACAAATTTTGTTCAGCGATCCGGTCAAATGGGGTGCGACGCTGATCGTTCTTTTGTACGGAGGCTGGCTTGTACTGGAGGATCAGCTGTCCATCGGCATGTTTGTCGTTACGTTTCAGTTTTCCTCAAGGCTGATGGAGTCCTTTCATAATATTTTTCACTTTATCATGAAGTTTTCGGCGGAGCTTGCCTCCGTGGAACGGCTGCGCGCCGCGCTGCATGGGGAAATCACCCGGGACGGGGCAAAGTCCTTACACGACCCTGTTGCGTCCCTGCGCTTTGAGCAGGTTGCATTCCGTTATGAGGGCCGTCAGGATCAGGTGTTGAGCGGCATATCGTTGGACTTTCCCATTGGCGCGAAAATTGCGCTGGTCGGGACGAGCGGCGGCGGTAAATCGACGGTGGCCGCACTGCTGGCCCGTTTTTACGAGCCGGAAGAAGGGGCGATTCTGGTCAATGGAGAGCCTTTATCGGAGGTTAAGCGTAAAGACTGGGCGGCTAAGCTGTCCGTCGTGTTCCAGGAGCCTTACTTATTTCCGGATACGATCCGTAATAATTTGATCATGGGCTTAGGAGAGGTGACGGAGGCCGCGCTGGTGGAGGCTTGCCGCACCGCTCAAATCCATGATTATATCGCCGGTTTAGCCGACGGATACGATACGCTGATCGGTGAGCGGGGGATCACGCTTTCAGGCGGCCAACGGCAGCGGCTGGCGATTGCACGGGCGCTGCTAAAGGACGCAGAGCTGCTGCTGCTGGATGAAGCGACGTCCGCGCTTGATCTGGAGACGGAACGCCAGCTTCAGCATCATTTGGATGAGCGGCGTAAAGGCAAAACGACGATTATAATCGCACACCGGCTGTCCACGGTTCAAAATGCCGATGTTATTTATGTGTTTGACCGCGGTACGGTGTCCGCAAGCGGGACACATGAGGAGCTGATGCGAAGCTCGTCGGTGTATCAAGGTCTTGTGTTGAAATACCGGGCGCAGGAGACGGCGTAACCGCCGGGTGACGGAGCTTCGGAATGAGTTGAGACATATGATAGGCAGATTCCGTGATCACGTGATCCCGAGATCACAGGTCAGAACAAAGCGTCCAGGACACGATCCTGGGCGCTTTTTTTGACGCGGATTCCAATCTACAGAGGGGGAAATACTTCTTCAATCAAAAAACTGCAACTTTAGACAAAATCGTTTTATCATTTTTAGTTGAAATGATCATATGAAACAAGATTGTCCTATTGTAGTTTTAAAGTGCTTCTTGTTTAAATGGAAGTGTAATTGAAAGATTGATCTAGACAACGCAGTTGCTGTATTCATGGAAAGGGGTGATAACGGAGTCATTACGGCAAAAAAAGTGGTTGGCGGCGGGATGGCACCTTATTTTGAAAGCGCTTAATCTGCAGTTCGTTACCCATGTCTAA
Organism: Paenibacillus turpanensis; assembly: GCF_011421635.1. Classification (GTDB taxonomy): domain Bacteria; phylum Bacillota; class Bacilli; order Paenibacillales; family YIM-B00363; genus Paenibacillus_AK; species Paenibacillus_AK turpanensis. The sequence goes on along the minus strand of NZ_WTLI01000001.1, from coordinate 15,517 downwards.
ACAAAAAGAAGCAAAAATGATGAGGAGGCGAAATAATTTATGAGAATGGTAACATTAGGACGTAAGAAGACGATTTCATGGCTGCTCTGCGGGGTCATGACAGCCGCTGCATGGATTCCCGCTTCAACAATTAACACCGGCAAGGTCGAAGCAGCAGCGATTACGCTTTCGGACCGAGGCGTAGTCGCCGTTTATCAAGGAAGCGGCAACGTCTATGTCGGCTGGAGGCTGCTGCAATCCGATTCCGCAAGCACCGGCTTTAACGTCTACCGAAAAACAGGCAGCGGGAGCGCGGTTAAGCTGAACTCCCAACCCATTACGCAGAGTACGAACTGGGTGGATACGGGAGTAAGTATCGGGCAATCTAACAGTTATTATGTGCGGGCAGTGATCAACGGACAGGAGCAGGCAGCCAGCGCCTCCTTCACCATTCCTGCGAATGCTCCTGCCCGGCCTTATATTAGTGTACCGCTGCGAAATGATACGGGACAAGCAGCCAGAATGGTCGGCACCGGCGATTTGGACGGGGATGGGACGATGGATTTCGTAGTGAAGCGAGGGAACGGGGATATCGACCCTTCGCAAAGCACCATACCCAATGAAACCTACAAGCTTGAAGCGTACAAGAGCGACGGAACATTCCTGTGGCGTGTCGACCTTGGGAAAAACATTCGTCCAGGCATTTGGTACTCGCCGTTTGTCGTTTACGACTTAGATGGGGACGGCAAAGCTGAGGTAGCGACAAAATTCGGCGAGGTTAACCAGGATTGGAACGGTGACGGTACGACGAATTATTTTAATAGCGACGGACGGGTTTTAACGGGACCGGAATATTTGGTCATTCTGGATGGGCAAACGGGTGCCATCCGCGACCGGGAAAACTGGATTGCACGCGGCAATGTGTGTGATTGGGGCGACTGCTACGGCAATCGGGTCAATCGGAATTTGATTGGGATTGCGTTTCTAGACGGACAGCGGCCGAGTCTCATTACGTTCCGCGGAACGTATACGACATTGAAGGCTGAGGCATGGAACTTTAGCGGCGGCAATCTGTCGCGCAAATGGGCATGGTCGCAAAGTGGCGGCGGTGGCTTCCACAATTTCCGCGCCGGTGATATTGACAATGATGGCCGCGACGAAATTATTAATGGAAGCGTCGCTATTGACGATAATGGAACAACGCTATGGACAACTGGCGAAGGTCATGGCGACCGGGTGCATATGACTGATATTAACCCGGATCGTTCGGGCAAAGAAATCTTTTATATCCAAGAGGATCCCGGAGATTATGAGAATCCGATTAGTCTTCGCGAAGCCCGTACGGGAAAGCTAATCTGGGGACAGGGCGATGATTCGTGGGCGGACGTGGGGCGCGGCTTGGCCGCAGATATCGACCCGCGCTACCGGGGGCTGGAGGTATGGTCGTCCAAAGGCGATCTATACAGCAGTACGGGGACAAAGATCGGAACGAAGCCTTCCAGCGTCAATATGGCGATCTGGTGGGATGCCGATGTACAGCGCGAGCTGCTGGACGGAACCAAGATCGATAAGTGGAATTACAGCACCGGAACACTAACGCGTTTGCTTACGGCAGAGGGCTCGGTTGGTTCGCGCAGCGCACCGATGGGATACGGCGATATTATCGGCGACTGGAGGGAGGAAGTGTGGTATATCTATAACAATAGCGAACTGCGAATTTATACGACCACCATTCCTTCCCAGCAGCGATTTCCGACCTTCCTGCAGGACAGTGATTACCGAAGCTCACTGGCTGCGGAAACGATGGGGTACATGCAGGCGACACAACCGGGCACATATTTCGGATCACCATAATAGGAAAGCATAATTGAAAATCAGTTTGCAGGGGCCACTAATACAGTGGCTCCTTTTGTTATGGAATGGAAAATGAGACTTTTCTAAAGGGGAAAAATGATAATCAAAGCATGATCATTGAATCAGATCGCTTGATACGACAGCGTTTTCATCGAGTAATCATCTATTTTTTCGATAATCATTAGATAAGGGGGTGCCTTAGAAGCTGCCTTGTGTTGCGGCTTTTGTGTTTTGTGTTTCAACAAGCGCTGATGTGTGGATTATGTACGGACAGTACTCCGAAGACTTATACTTTGAGATGTGCAGTACAAAAAATATATAGAAAAAGTGGAGAGATGCAGAATGAACAAAAAAAGGGTAAGCATGATGCTTGCCGCTGCAGTTACCGTTTCTATGGTATCGGCTTGCGGCGGGGAGAAACCAGCTGAAGAAGGCAGCAGCGCAGCGAACGGAGCAACAAAGATCAGTATTATGGCTAACCTGCATACGGCAGAGGTTCCTTCCGACAAGATAGAAAAAATGGTCGAAGAGAAAACCAACACCGAGCTGGAAATCCAATGGGTTCCGGACGGCAGCTATGAAGAAAAGCTGAATGCCGCTTTCGCAACAGGAACACTTCCGAAGGTTACTTATTTAAAAAACCAAACCTCGCTGATCATGTTCCGTGACGCGATCCGCAACGATCAGTTCTGGGAAATCGGACCTCTTCTGAAGGACTACCCGAACCTGAGCAAGCTGGACAAGACCGTTCTGGAAAACACATCGGTCGACGGTAAGATTTATAGTGTCTACAGAGAAAACCCATCGGCACGTTCCGGTATCATTTATCGTAAGGATTGGGCGGACAACCTCGGTCTGGGCGCTCCAAAAACGTTGGATGATGTCTACAAAATGCTGAAAGCATTCAAAGAAAACGATCCGGACAAAAACGGCCAAAACGATACGATCGGCTTGACTGACCGCAGCGATCTCGTTTACGGTGCATTCAAAACAATCGCTTCGTGGCACGGAACACCGAACAACTGGGGCATTAAAGACGGCACGCTGTACCCAGAATTCGAAGATCCAGCTTACGTAGAAACAATGAAATTCATGAAAAAGCTTTACGAGGAAGGCTTGATCAATAAGGACTTCCCTGTAACTTCGAAGAACGACCAGCAGAACCTGTTCATTACAGGCAAAGCCGGTATGTATATCGGTTCGATGGGCGACGTTGTAAGCATGGATAAGAAGATTAAAGATGTTAACCCGAAAGCCGTTCTTGACGTTCACAACGTAGTTGACGGCGGACCGAAGGGCTACGGCATCTGGTCTGTACCAGGATATGGTAACGTAGTTCTGTTCCCGAAATCCGCAGTGAAGACAGAAGACGAGCTGAAGAAAATTTTGACGTTCTACGATCAGCTGATGTCCCCAGAGCTTGGCCTCTTGATTTATAGCGGTGTTGAAGGCGAGCACTACAGCATGAAGGACGGCGCGGTTGCTCCAGTTCAAGACACGAAGCTGACAGACAAGGAAGTTAAGCCTTACCAGTCGCTCCTGATCGGCGGACCGAGCACAATCCCGAGCCTTAAGTTCTACCACGAGCTTCCTGCGAAGCGTAAAGCGGAAGAGCTTACACTCGATAACAACAAGTACTTGATCAACGATCCGACAGCTCCATTGGATTCCCCGACTTATGCAGAGCGCGGCGTACGTCTGCAAGAAATCATTAAGGACGCTACCTACAAGTTCATCCTGGGCAACATCGATGAAGCTGGCTTCAAGAAAGAAGTTGAGCGTTGGAACCAAGACGGCGGTAAAACTATTACCGAAGAGTTTAACGCTTCCTACAAGGCAGCTCAAAAGAAATAATAACCCGCTAGCGGGCAAAACCGGTGTCTATCAGACGCCGGTTTTTTCTTTGCTCGTACGATTAGCCCGGGCCAGTTCCGGCTGCGGAGCAGTTGTGGTACAGTGTTAAAAGCAGTATGTATTCGAAAAGGTTAGGAGTGCTGGTATGCTGATCGATATTCAACACCGTTTGGAGGACGGGAAAATTGCCGAGCTGCTTGGATACAGTGTGTTTCCGGACCCGGAGCAGCTGGAGCGGGCGCGGGCGTTGTATAAAACGAATCCGAAGCTTTCGCTGTTAGGTTTGGAGGAAGAGGGCGAAGTGATCGGGCTTATCGGCTATGAGAAGCTGGAGCACGGAGTCATCCGCGTGCTGCATCTTGCCGTTGATCCGTTAGAGCGCGGAAAAGGGTATGGCAGAGGTATTATTTTGGAGCTGCTAGCGTCGGAAGAGCCGAAGCGGGTGGTGGCCGATACGGACGAAGAAGCCATCGAGTTTTATCGGAACATCGGCTTTGCCGTGGAAAGCTTGGGTGAGCTGTATCCGGGCGTCGAACGGTTCCGCTGCACGTATGATTCCGAGGATGAGGAATAAAACAAGGTATGGCTTGCGCTGCCTCCGCAGCATGGGAAACGACGCGGATTCTCATCAGGTACATTCATAAAGTAGGGATACGGACGCTAATCATCGTCATATGTAGGAATGAAAAAGGTCAACCATATCAGAGGTTGGCCTTTTTGGCGTGGATGGCAAGACGAAGCGAATCTCTCTCCGATCTGTGATGGAAATCATTCCAAAGCAGCGTGTGTTTGGTATATAGTAAAACAAAGGAAAACAAACACAATCAAATACAAACAAATATTCGTGAGTGAGGTGCTGGGTATGCAGTTTGAGCTTCTACATCCTGCCGATCAAATTATTTTAATGATGGAACGGATTTACACGTACGGAATGACGACGACCTCTGGCGGCAATATATCGATTGTTGATGATCAAGGTGACCTCTGGATTACGCCGTCGGCGATCGATAAAGGCGCGTTGACTCGCAGCGATATCGTTTGTGTTACGTCCAGCGGTGAGGTGATCGGGAATCATAAGCCGTCCAGCGAGCTGCCGTTCCATCAGAGCATTTACCGTGCCCGGCCGGATTTGAAGGCAGTGATCCACGCCCATCCGCCTGCGCTGGTCACCTTCAGCATCGTGAGAGCGGCTCCCGATACACGGCTGCTGCCGAACGAACGGCAAATTTGCGGCGAAATCGGCATGGCCGCCTACGCGCTGCCGGGCAGCGAGGAGCTGGGGCGCAATATTGCCGAGGTGTTCGCCAAAGGCATCAATACGGTAATGCTGGAAAACCACGGAGTCGTGGTTGGTGGGGCGGATTTGTTTACCGCGTTTCAAGTATTTGAAACCCTTGATTTTTGCGCGAGACTGGAGATCCAGGCGAAACGGGTCGGCCAGCCGCTGCTGCTGGATGAAGAAAGCTTAAACACGGTGCGGCTCGCTCAGCAGAAGCCAAAGCTTCCCAGCTTTACGCCTGAAGGCTTCCCGACACCGGAGCGGGAAGCGCGCAGGGAGATGTGCCGCTTTATCCGCCGCGCGTATGATCAGCGATTGTTTACGAGCACGCAGGGGACTTTTTCCCAACGGCTGGAAGGAAACTCCTTCCTGATTACGCCCTATGGCATGGACCGGAAATACGTCGAGCCGGGGCATTTGGTGCGGGTGGAGAACGGGGCGATTGAGGCTGGAAAAACGCCGAGCCGTTCGGTGCTGCTGCACCAAGCCATCTACGAGCAGCATCCGCATATTCATTCGGTCATTATTGCGCATCCGCCCAGCATCATGGCCTTTGCAGTGACCGAGAGCACCTTTGACTCCCGTACGATTCCGGAGAGCTATATTTTACTGCGCGGCACGCCAAAGCTGCCGTTTCGCTCCGTCTACGAGAAGGAGCAGGAAACAGCAAGCCGGTTTGTAAAGGACACGCCGATCGCTATCGTGGAAAACAACTGCATCGTGACGACCGGCAAAAGCCTGCTGGAGGCATTCGACCGGCTGGAGGTTGCGGAATACAGCGCCGCCGCGTTGATTGATGCGAAGAGTCTTGGCTCCATCGTGACGATTGACGCAGCGAAGATTCGCGACTTAGAGCAGGCATTTGGTTTATAACATCGGCCGAGGAAAAGAATACCGAAAAAAACCCATTAAAGGGATTGGAATTAATGGCATTTCACGATATAATCTTGATTGGAATATCGATCTACGGTATACTTTTCTCGCCAAAATAAACCAATAAGGAGTCATACGATGGAAAAAGTACTTATTTTTGGGCATAAAAATCCAGACACAGATTCCATTTGCTCGGCGATTGCTTACGCGGAGCTGAAGAAGAGCTTAGGCCAATCGGTGGAAGCAGTACGCCTCGGCAGCGTAAACGGCGAAACGCAATACGCGCTCGACTATTTCAAGGTAGAAGCGCCTCGCCAAGTGGAGACGGTTGCGAACGAAGCGAAGGACGTTATTCTCGTTGACCACAACGAGCGTCAGCAGAGCGCTTCCGATATCGAGAAAGTTCGTGTCGTTGAGGTAATCGACCATCACCGTATCGCGAACTTCGAAACGAGCGGTCCGCTTTATTACCGCGCGGAGCCGGTTGGCTGCACAGCGACCATTCTGAAGAAGCTGTACAAGGAAAACGGCGTGGAGATCCGCAAAGAGGTTGCAGGCCTCATGCTGTCCGCGATCATTTCCGACTCGCTGCTCTTCAAGTCGCCGACTTGCACGCAGGAAGACGTTGCCGCAGCTCGCGAGCTCGCAGAAATTGCCGGTGTAAACGCGGAAGCCTACGGTCTGGAAATGCTCAAGGCAGGCGCTGACCTGAGCGACAAAACGGTTCCTCAGCTCATTTCCCTCGACTCCAAGGAATTCCAAATGGGCAGCGCGAAGGTTGAAATCGCACAGGTGAACGCGGTTGACACGAACGACGTTCTGTCCCGTCAAGCTGAGATTGAAGCTGCTTTGAACGGCATTATTGAAGAGAAGGGCTTGGATCTGTTCCTGTTTGTCGTAACGGACATCTTGAACAACGATTCGATCGGCCTTGCTCTCGGACGTTCGGCGAATGCGGTAGAGAAAGCCTACAACGTAACGCTGGAAAATAACAAAGCGGTGCTTAAAGGCGTTGTGTCCCGCAAATCGCAGATTGTTCCTGTACTTACAGACATTTTCACAAAATAATGTAGTAAACCAAATCCTCTGTATCCAACATGTTCATGTTGGGTGCAGGGGATTTTTTAGTTGCTGGAGAATTTTGTTACAACGTACTGGTCGAACGAAAATGGAAATGAGTTGGGCAGTGCTTACTATGGATGTAAGGTGAGGGATTATCAATGTACATGTCATCTCAGCTGGCCGAAGCGCTGGAGCGCTCGGAAATCGAATATATGACGGATCGGATGATTGCGATTCAAGAGAGAGAAGGAAATCCAATGGGAGTGGAGCTGCACAGGCTGGGCACTTCAACCTTGCTTTACAGCAAAGCGATGCCATGGCCGCAGTTTAACACGATTAAGGGCTTTAGCGATGCGGATCTTCCTCAGCTTGACGAAATGCTGGATCTTTACCGGGAGCGAGGCAGAAAAGCGACCATTGAGCTGGTGCCGGGACGCGCGGGGAAGGAGACCATGCAAGCTTTGCTGGAGAAGGACTGCCGGCCGGTTGGTTATCATGCCAGCTTTTATCGTGGGTTACAGTCAGAGGCGGCTTCTGTGAAAAGACTTGAAGGAGCAGAGAGGGGCGCTATGGCAAGAGAAAACGATCCCTCTCACAGGATCGACATTCGCCCATTGCAGCCGGATGAGATTGACATCTACGCACGAATTCATTGTTTAGGAACAGGCCTGCCGCTGTCCGGAGCGGTCGAGGTGGCGCATAATAACCGGGTGCTGCTAGGCCGGGAAGGATGGTCGTTCTACCTTGCGTCCCTAGAAGGGGAGGCTGCCGGGGTATCGGTGATGTACACGAAGGGGAATGCAGCATCGCTTACGTTTGCAGCGGTGCTGCCGGAGGTTCGGGGCCGCGGGATTCAGCAGGCACTCATTCAACGCAGGCTGCGGGATGCGGAGATGCAGGGAGCGGTGCTTGCCGTCAGTCAAGCCGCATTCGCCTCGACGAGCCACCGGAACATGGAGCGCTGCGGAATGAGGCTTGGATATACACGTGCTACGTGGATGATGTCATAAATGATCAAGGCAGAAGTATCCTGCTATGCAGAACCTGCTTCTCGTCATGCTGTCTGGGACCGGCTGTTGTTTCTTGTCCGATATAGGCCTTTATTACTACAATAACGCAATCCAAAAGATGAAAAGAGGAATTTCGCAAAAATTGTCGAATTATTAAGATACAAAGGCGGAAAGGAAGATGCATCATGAGTATCCTGATTGTAGACGACTCCCTGCTCAACATGAAATTCTTCCAGGATATCCTGCAGGAGGCCGGCTACTCGAATATTCATACGGCCAGCTCTGCTCAGGATGCATATATCAAACTCGGAATGGATGCCGACGGGAAAGAAATCGGCAGACCGATTACTTCATTCGATTTAGTTCTGCTAGATGTAGTAATGCCGGAAATGGACGGTATTGAGGCCTGCCGCCGCATCAAGTCCTGCAGCCGTTACCGTGATCTTCCGATCATTTTTGTAACCGCGAACAAAAACCACTTACAGGATGCTTTCGATGCCGGAGGCATGGATTTTATCCAAAAAGGGTTTGAGCGTGTGGAGCTTTTAGCAAGGGTGAAATCGGCAATAACCTTGAAGAAGGAAATGGACAGCCGTAAAGACCGTGAAGCGAAAATGACAAAAGAGCTTCAGCTAGCCAAGACGATCCAAAGAAGCGTGTTGAGCCCGCCCATTGTCGATCAACATATTGAGATACATGGCGCATATATTCAATCCGACGAGGTATCGGGAGACATGTTTTATTGGACGCCAATCGATGAGCACCGGTATGGCATCATGCTTATTGACGTATCCGGGCACGGCTTGTCCTCTTCCTTAATCAGCATGTCCATCCGTTCTTTGCTGGGAGGCTTAGTAAACCGGGGAACCGAGCCGGAACAAATCTTTTATGAATTGAACCGTCAAATGCTGCAGTTGTTCGGAGGCGGGAAAAAGTTTGTTTACTTAACGGCCATTTATTTGGTGATCGATATCCAGCGTAAGCATATCAAGTATTTTAATGCAGGACATCCGCCTGGTCTTCTTATTCAGCAGGGAGAGGTCGCTGCAAGATTGGAAAGCGCATGTGTGCCGATTGGGGTGAAGCGAACCCCGAATGTTAAAACCGCTTACATTCCTTATGAAACGGGGAATCGTTTAGTCATTTATACCGATGGTCTTGTGGAAACGAAGGGGACCGCCATATCCGCAGGGATTCACCAATTAGAGCTGGATGCAGTGCGCTTTCATTCCCTAAATAATCAGGAGTTTATTGACCGTGTAGTGTCCCTTCGAGACAATAAAGCGGATGATGTTTGTTTGATCTCCATCCTCCTCAAGTAAAGTTGGATTGAATTACCAAATTAAAAGACTTGTAAACGTTCCATATTTCCAATATATTTATAGTATATATTACCTAGTCCAAATTACCTATTAGACAATCGAAAAAGGCAAACCTGAACGAAAGTCAGGGACGCAAAGCCACGGGCCTAACGCATTCGCCACATCAAAGATGATAGCTACACTGTGCAATGCAATGGCAGCCGGGTTGCCGAAAAGTTAGCGGGAGAAGACCCCCTTTTCGGAGGTCTTCTTTTTTCGTTGCTCATTGGGGCTTAGGCTACTTTAGCTCATAAAGGCGGTGGGGAGAATGGAAAAAAGTGTGGTTTCCAAGGGGAAAACAGTGAAGCTGGCCATTGAAACGGCGCTTGACTTATTAGAGGCCTCCAAGCAGGAGGTGCATATTGAAATTTTGGAAACGGAAGCAAAAAGTTTTTTTGGCAAAGCGAAGCCTGCGGTTGTTCGTGTCACACTCGTTCGGCCCAAGGCTGTTTCAGAGCCTGCGAATCATGCCGAGGCTTCGGTGTCCATTGAAAAGCTGATAGAAGATTTAATTGACTCCTCCATCGATGCGCCGGGCTCCGATGCCTTCTCGGTTTCGGCGGCGGGAGAGCTGGGAGGACATGTATGGGTTGTCGGCGGCATGATTCATTGTAAAGATGCGCCGGATCAGCATCCAATGATGACTCCTTGCCCTGGGGTGAAAATTGTTCAAAACGGGGTCATGGTTGAAAAGACAGTGGAGGTTAAGGAAAGTGACCGGTTTGAAATTTCCTTTGAGGAGGAAGCCGTTGAGCCGGTATGGAGCATTGACCTTGATGAACGAAAGCTGATGGCAAGACTGACCGTAACCCCGGGATACCGAATGGATAAGAAATTGGAGGATCTGTCTCCAGCTCGCATGGCGGTGCTGCGTGTTGAGCAAAGTAAGCAGTTTATTCCATTGGATCCATTGGATATTGAGCAAAAGCTGCGTCAGCTTGGGGTCGTATTCGGCATTCAGCATGATGAAATCGGCAAAGCGTGTATGGCGACGGTGCCTGGCCAATTTATCATTGCTGCAGGCAAGGCGCCGGAAGCGGGCTCCCATGGCGAGTTTAAAAGTCTGCTGGATACAACAACTCGAAAGTCATCCCCAAAGGAAAGGGAAGACGGCACGGTAGATTTTCGAGAAATTAAGGAGTTTCCGTCCGTTGATAAAGGCAGTGTGATCGGAATGATCCTGCCGCCTGTGCCAGGAAAGCCGGGTACTGCAGTAACCGGAGCGGAGATTGTGGCGGACCCCGTTCAAGAGCTGCGTTTTGTTGAAGGAAAAGGCGTATCTCTAATTGATTCAGGTTCAAAGATTGTTGCGCTTCAAGCGGGAATGCCTCAAATTCAGCAAAAAGGTCAGATTCTGACGGTTTCCATCGTCCCGAAGCTGGTGCATGGGGGAGATGTCGACTTGGCGAGCGGAAACATTCATTTCCAAGGGGATGTTGAAATTACTGGCTCGGTCCAAGATGGAATGACCGTCGACGCTCTTGGCAATGTAACGATTCAAGGCAATAGCAACATGGCAACCGTGAGCGCAACCCAATCAATCATCGTTCGTTCAAATATTATTACGAGTAATGTTACGGCTGGGAAGGGCAGTATTGTCATGGCGGAAATCGAGCCGATTTTGCGAGAGATTATCCGGAATGTCAAAATGCTTCAGCAGGCGGTTATCCAAGTGAGCGGGGCCAGTGCCTTCAAGGTCGCTGATCTGCAAAAAACAGGCTTGCGGACGCTGATTCAAGTACTGCTGCAAGGGAAATTCAAAGGTCTGCATCAGCAATTTACTCAGCTAGCGCAGAAGCTGTCTGCCTATGAAGCGGAGCTTGAGCCCGCTTGGGGAAAATATGTGGAGTCCGTGCATAAAGGCTTCTTAAACCCGGTTTCAAGCACGTTTCATACGGCAGGGGATGTAGCCCAATTCGTGGAATTGACAGAAGGGATGTTCGCGCTGTGTCAGTTGAATGAGGAGGTTGCGTCCTTTATGAAGTTCAACTATGCACATAACAGCTATATGTATTCCGGTGGTGATATGATCGTTCACAATGGATGCTATAACAGTACTGTTCACTGCCGGGGGCAGCTTCAGGTTAATGGTTTTCTCCGGGGTGGAACGTATTATGCGCATGTTGGCACATCCATTCAGGAGGCAGGGGCCCACGGCGGTGCGGCTACCCGCATTCAAGTGCCGGCTGATGCGTTCATCAAGATTGCAAGAGTTATGGAAAATACGATCATTCAGGTGGGTAACCGTTCCCATCAATTTATGCAAAACGGCACACATATTCATGCCCGGCTCGATGCGGACGGCAATCTAAAATTAAACTAAGGGAGTGCAGCTATGTTTACCTATAAATTGTTTGAAAATGGCGAGCAGTCGGTAATTTTTTTTGAAGGTGATATCGATATTGACGTGACGGATTTGATGGAAACCGAGATCCAGCCGATGCTTGTGAAGTACACCACGATTGAAATGAATTTTTCCGAGGTATATTTCGTCGATTCGACCGGAATCGGTCTTCTCATCAAAATTGTTCAAGCGCTGCTGGAGCTCGGGCGAGCTGTACGTATTACGCACGTACGTCCAGAAGTGATGGAAGTGTTTGAGTTTTTGCAAATCGAGGACATTTTTGGGGAGAATGTTTTGGCCTAACCATATTACTGAGATCGGCGGTAATGACGATGAAAAGGATGGCCTCAATGCTTCGAAAATGGAGTGTTATGGAGGATGGAAAGACTCCCGTAATCGAGAAAACGAAATATACCCGTATGATGTATTTTATAGGTGTTCTTTCCATGTTTGTGCTACTCTATCAATTCCCTTTAATTCCGTTTGAGTCTATCTGGCCGTTATTGCTTCTCATGGTCATCTTCGATTTTTTTCCGATGCGGTTGTTTCGCGGGGAGTATTACACTGCAGGAATCGTTTGTTATCTAATGCTGTTGATGAGTTATGGCTATGCTGCTTGTATGGTAGGAATTGCTCTTAGTACCGCATTTTTTTCTGTAAAGCATACATGGAAATCACCGAAGCGGATGATGATTAAATGGTTTATGATTATGTATGGCCGTTATACTGTGAGTGCCCTTGGAGCCTACGCCGCATGGGAGCTGCTCGAATCATCATCCATTTATTTAAAAGTTCTGGCAGCTGTTACGCTCTTTCTTGTATTCAAGCATGTACTCATTGCAGTAGAAGGAAAAGGCAATGGAGTTCCGATTTGGCGGCGTGTTATGAGCAGGGCGAAGATAATGGCTGTTGGAATCATTACGTATTCGGTGGTCGGCGTTCACTATTTAACTCATGGAGAGGACTGGGTGAAGGAGGCGGTTGTCTTCTTGATCTATCTCGGTATCATTGTTTTTTTCTCCAGAGGGTATTTTCAACAAATGCAGGTGAATCATAAGGCTTCGGAGCAGTTTATTCGGTTGTTTGAATCAAGAATGTCGAATCAGATGGAGGGGCATGGGGAACGCGTTGGGTTTATATGTGAAAAATTACTTGAAACGGTTCCCTATCCTAAGGATAAAATCAATGATTTGATCCAAGCATCCATTGTACACGATATCGGCAAGGTGGTGCTGCCGCCGCAGTTGCTGCAAAAACGTGGAGCCTTCACGCTATCTGAGGAGAAAGAATTTCAAGCGCACTCCGAAAAAGGGGCGGAAATCGTTCGGAACTTTCTGTCCAATCCCAAAGCATCTGCGTGGATCCTGCATCACCATGAACGATATGACGGAAAAGGTTATCCGGAAGGCTTGGCTGGCACAAACATCCCTATGGAATCTAGAATCATTGCTGTTTGTAATGAGCTGGACATACTTATGTTCAAGTATAAAGATGATCAAATTGTATTTGAACTGCTTCAGGAAATGTCTGGAAAAAGTCTGGATCCGTCCCTTGTCTCTGCAGTTACGATACAGACGATTCGCGAACTGCGTGAGAGATTTCCGTATTTAGAAAAGCGGGAATCGCCGAAAGATATTGCAGAGCAGCAGGAGGAGCAGTGCGAGAAACGGCTTCAACGGCTGGGTCAAGCCTCCTTGCTTACTTATTATGACAACACGGATCGAATGCTTGGGATGGATATGAATGCTCCTTATGATGAGATTAAGAAGCTGGCCAAGCTGTGTTGGCAATTGCGAAAACCATTTCATGAGGTGCTGACTTACGAGGAACGCGTGTTTGAGGCGCATTATTACCCCGAGGATGCGGAGGTGCGCATTTTTTTGCTTGATATTACACCGATGGTCCAGTATGAGCGTAAGATCTATAACGACTCGATGAAGGCGTATAAAGATGTGATTGAAACCTTGTCCCACCAAAAAATCACAATTTGCCTCACACGTGAAGAATTGAAGGGGAAGCTTGGCACGTTTCTCGGCTCCATGGATATCTTGACCACAGCGGATGTTGGAAAGAGCAGGGCGTTCACCTCCGGATTTTTGAAGCCGACTGATCCGCGTAAACTAATGAATATGAAGCTGGCCGTCAGCGAAGGCGTGACTAATTTGATTAAGCACGCAGCGGATGGAAAGGTATCGATATACGAGTCCGACGAGGGGATGCTGCAGGTTCTGGTTTCGGATCAAGGCTCGGGGATTCCGCTGCATGAGCTGCCGAAGACGATTCTCATTTCGGGGTACAGCAGCAAGCGCTCCTTGGGAAAAGGGTTTTCTCTCATGTATGTGGCCACGGATCGGATGTCGATTCACACCTCTGCTCAGGGAACGTGGCTGCTGCTTGAATTCGAAACCGCGCAGGAAAAAGTGGCTTACGTTGATTAATATGAGTAATATGGTATAATTCCACTTGTGGGAACATCAGTTCTGATAATTTATTCATCCGAAAGCATCGGAGACGACAATTGTATTTTGTCGTCTCTTTTTTTTGTGGTTGTAAAGGGAAGAGGAGGTAATTATGGAGAAGAGATCGAAAATAATTGGTAAGATTGGGATTGAGGATGGGGCGGAGGCGACATTAACCGTTTTTGTTCCGCGGATTCCTCAGTGGGTGGAATGGATTCGCAGGGTACCCGGTAGACGATGGGATGCCGTCCGCCGCTGTTGGGTGATCCCAAGGACGCAGGAAGCGGTTTCGGTTTTATGCCATTACTTTTGCGAGGTGCCTGCCAGTGTGGCAGATTCGTATCTTTATACGGAATTTCCTGCTATGCGTGCGTTGAAGACACCGTATGAGTTTGATTCACTGCGACAATTGAACGAATGGATGAAGCAAAAAGGGTATCAGCCGGGGACGCAGCGCGCTTACCCCGGTCATGCTAAGCGATTTTTGAAGCAGCAGAGCCAATGCTTGTCACGGGTTACCGTAAGCGACGTGCAGCAGTATATTCTCCTGCTGGTTCATGAGGAGCGGACCTCTATTTATATTAACCAAGCCATTAGCGCGCTGCGGTTTTGGTTTTGTGAGGTTGAGCAGCGTTCTGGTTTTGCAAGGGCTTGGGTTCGGCCCAAACGGCAGAAGAAGCTGCCGACGGTGCTGACCGCATCCGAGGTAAAGCGGCTGTTAGAAGCGGTGCCGAATATCAAGCATCGCACCATTTTGACAGTTATTTATTCCGCGGGACTTCGGATCGGCGAGGTCGTCGCCTTACGAAGATCGGATATAGATCCGGAGCGAAAGGTCATCCATATCCGGCAAGGCAAAGGGAAAAAGGATCGCTACACCGTACTTTCCGATGCCGCCTACCGGCTGCTGCAGCAATATATGAGGTTGACTGACATTGACCAATATCTATTTCCCAGCGGGGAAGGGTTACATAAGCCGCTCCATGTGCGGTCCATCCAGTTTGCCTTCGAACGCGCCAAGCGATTGGCAGCCATTCGCAAGCCCGCTACCGTTCACACCTTGCGGCATTCCTTTGCCACACACCTGCTCGAGGGAGGAACCGACCTGCGATACATCCAGGAGCTGCTCGGCCATGCCAGCCCAAAGACGACCGAGATCTACACCCACGTCAGCATCAAGGATATTAGGCGCATCAAAAGTCCGCTTGATCGTCTCATGGATATGGAGGAATAGCTTTGGAGCGGTAGGATTTGGCGGGTGAGGAAAGGGAACCGTGGGTGGGGTCGGAGGTACAATGTGGGTCTCGTGCAAGGATAGGAAGAGGGTCAGCGTGAAGCGAATCGGAGCGGGGATATTATCACGAATACGCCTAACCCCAAGTTTCGTAAGCATTCGCGTATTTCGCGGAAAGAACGTTATACGATATTGACCTGAAACTAAG